>NZ_NEXX01000002.1 GCF_002174125.1 Acinetobacter populi | reverse complement strand
CAATGTAAACTTCCGTTATGATTTAAAGAGCAAAAACAAATGGCAGCCTTATGTGGCGGGCAGTTATTCATGGCGGGACTGGTCATATGGCAATCTGGATAATGCCAAGGAAAGTATTATTGATGCTTACGGTCTTTTTAATGCCAGTGTTGGGACGCGTTATAATATTGGGGAGAATCAACTGGATGTGTCCTTATGGGCAAAAAATCTGACCGATAAAACTTATGTGACCAATGTATTTAACTGGATGAATGGTTCTTCTGGAGCAATTTTAGGACAGCCAAGAACGATTGGCGCGACATTAAAGTTGAGTTTTTAAAATTCATAAATAGAATAATTCTATAACTAAAACCCTGACGAACATTATTTACTGAAATTTTTGTTCGTCGGGTTCTTAAATTTTTTATAGTGCATTTTTCACTAAAGTACGTAAATTGGGAATATCTTCAATTACACCATTGTCTTTTACATAAATTTTCCAATCATCAAGTAATTCCTTTAGCTTTTCAGGGTATTGTTCTGCCAGATCATGTATTTCACCTTGATCATTCTTTAAATGATAGAGTTGCCAACGGTTTGGACCATTCGGAGCTGGAATAAAAAGTGCTTTCCAGTCCCCTTTACGTAATGCTTTTTGTCCAAATAATTCCCAGCCCGTAATATGGTCTTGGGTGTGAATATGATCTTGTTGCTGCTGTAAATAAGATAAAAATGATTTACCTCGTAATGGTACTAATTCTCGCCCTTTATAATGGTTAACCGGATGCTGAATGTTCAAATAATCTAGAAGAGTAGGTAAAAGATCCATCACTGTAAGGAACTCATGGCTAATTTGCTGCTGACGCTTAAATTGCGGAAAACGAATAAAAGAAACTGTACGGATACCACCTTCACTGGTATGTGCTTTATATAAGCGTGAGGGTGCAGTGGCTGCTTGTGCCCATTGTTCGCCGTACCAGACATATGAGTTTGCACGCCCTAGATTGTTTAAGCTATTGTCATAGTAATGTGAGATCACCCGCGTCAAATCTGGACCAAAAACGGGCAGGGCTTCAAGTTGTGCACCTTCGGCACCATTGTCTGATAAAAAAATGACAATGGTATTATCCAGCTCATTTTGCTGTTCTAAATAGGTAATGACTCGACCAATATTTTGATCCATACGGTCTACCATCGCAGCATATATTTCCATGGCTCTTGCAGAATATGCGCGTTTTTCGTCTGTAAGTTGTTCCCATGATAGATTGTTGCTAAAAATAGGATGGACAGTGGTATTTTGTTCTACTAGCTTGAGTTGTTTTAATCTTTCAAGTCTTTGTTTGCGTAACTGATCTGGTCCAAGATCATATTTTCCTCGATAACGCTCGATATCTTCTGAAGGTGCTTGTAATGGCCAATGTGGAGCTGAAAATGGCAAGTACGCAAAAAATGGACGGTCTTGACGGGCTGATTCATCTTGTAAGTAATCTAATAAGCGGTCAGTGAAGTAATCTGATGAATAAAAATCAGCAGGTAATTGCTCGATAAACTGATCATCTTCTGCATAGATACCACGGGTAAATTTTAGAAAACGAGGGATTTTTGAAAGAGGAAGATTGGCTTTTTTAAAGGTTGCTCGTGTGGCTTGGAAAATTTCTGGTTCCTGATCTTCAGGAATATCTGCTTCAAAAAGGTAATGATTTGCGGCACCAGGTAATAAAGAAAATGAGCGTTCAAAACCACGTTGGTAAGGAAAATTTTCAGGTTTGAGTCCCAAATGCCATTTCCCCGAAAGCACAGTATAATAACCTGCATCATGTAGTAATTCTGGCAAAGCAGCAACACGATCATTTAAAAAACCTTCGTAGCCAGCTTTGCCTTGTAATTCCGGTGTAAGTGCTTCTGCCATGGTGCCTAATCCGGCAAGATGGTGGTCTGTTCCCGACAATAGCATGGCACGTGTTGGTGAGCAGGTTGAAGCCGTATGAAAATTGGTAAAACGCAAGCCAGCATAAGCGAGTTTATCAAGATGAGGCGTTTGTATTTCTCCTCCAAATGCACCAATATCTGAAAAACCTAAATCATCTGCGACAATTAACAGTATATTGGGGCGTTTTGAATTGAGTGAATTAGACATACATTTAAGTTCCTAAAAAAGATTATTTTCAGGAGAAAACATTTTTAATTCTGTATGAACCTAGACAGATTATCTGAGGAAAATTTATATACTTATGTCATATCGATATATGCCTAAAAGCAGGATACGATCTGAAAAAAGTCATAAATAGCTCAATCTCAACTTTTAATAAGCTATGGTCATGCTCGTTTTGATCAAGCATCCAGAGCAAACATCACTGAAATAGAATTATTATTAAAAAATAAAATGAAAATGCCTGAACTTTGCTTTGGATATTTACGTTCACAAGTATGACAGAATTTTAAACATCAGCCCTGCCTGTATCTTTACTAAATAATAATTCAAATAAAATATATGAATTATTATGTTATCTAATCTCTCTTATACAAAGACTTATATCTACTTAAGCATATTTTTCGTACAGAAAATGATAAATTAAAGTTGAGATTAGCGTAATAAATATTTATTCCTAGAGATAGGAGTTTTTATAAAGAATCAAGCTTTGATATTGATCAACATTTTTAGTCTGTCTAAATCCAGAATATGAATCTGATTATATTTTGCCACTGCAATCTTTTCTTGTTCTAACCATAAAAATTCTTTATTGATTCGCTGGCGAGTTGTTTGTAGCAGATCCGCAAAATTTTCCTGAGATAAACGAATCTGAAGTTTAATCCCATCATCAAGCTGTAAAGAGAAAAAATATGCCAGCTCAACGAGTTGTCGGGCAAGTTGGACACGTAAAGATTGCGTATTTTGATACAGATGATCATCATAAAGTGTCAAGCTGCGATTACAGACATGTTCAAAAATATAATATAGCAGCTGCACATTTTCTTTCAGTATAGATAAAAAAACTTGTCCAGAAATTTTGGCAATAGTTGTGAATTCATGCGCGATCTGATGTCGCTGGAATTTTTGATGAGTAACCAACGGTACAATATTGGTCAGTAAACCTACGGGAATAAAACGATTAATCAATTGTTTACCTTCAAGAGAATAGGTACATGTCTTGATGGTTCCTTCAAGTACAAGTTGAATATAATCACATTGTTCATATTGGCCAGAAATGGTTTGATTGGGATAATATTGCTGAATTTTTATATTTTTAAGTATCTGCTTTTTTTGATCTTCTGTGCAGAATTCCATGAATTTATGATGAGATAATATTTGTTTGGCGATTTGCTTATAGTCGGTCGAAGTATAATTTTTTGCAGAATTAGAAAAAAGAGGTTCTGTTTCAGAAGAAACATCCAGTGGCTTGGAAAATGATAAAATAAAACTTGGATCATTCATTTTGAGCAAATAAGGTTCCCTATAAGATACTTGGTTCATTCAACGTGACTAATCAAACCTACATCATTGATCAATACATACACATATTGAGCTAGTGTATAAGGGAAATAAACTTATAAATATAATAAAAAATGATAACTATATATCAAATTATGAAATTTTGTGTATGTTCTGAGACAGAATACATGCTGTGATATTTATAGTATGAGGTAAAAATATATTCTATAAAATATATTTTAAATTTAAATTAAGTTGTATTTATTTAATAGGTTAAATATAGTACTAAATGTAGTTGAGGTCTTTATGTCAAATTTGTTAAATAAAAAATATATTTGGGCACTACCTGTTTTAATTATCTTATTATTTTTCTTATTTAAGCCAGGTAGTAATAATGAAAATATTAAAACTTTAAAATCTACAAATGAACAAGTTAAAACGATAAGAATTGCTACACCTGATATGAGTTCCGGTCAAAATTCAAGTAGTGGCTCGGTTTTAGTTGATTATATATATGTCAATAAATTATTAGAAAAAGAGTTTGAAAAAGACAATATTAAAATTGAATGGAATTTTTTTAAAGGTGCCGGGCCAGCTATTAATGAAGCATTGGTTAATCGGCAATTAGATTTTGCTTTTCTAGGTGATTTTGCTGCAATTATTGGGAAAGCGAATCAGATAGATACACGTCTATTGCTGGCAACTGGTCGTAAAGGACATGGCTATTTGGCTGTTCAGCCAAATCAAGGCTATAAGGATTTGGCTTCTCTACGAGGCAAGCGTATAGCCGTATGGCATGGTACAGCAGCACAACTCTCATTTAATCAAGTACTAGATTATTATGGATATACAGAAAAAGATTTCAGGGTTCTTAATCTCGATTTTGCTGCGATGAATGCTGCAATGGTGGCTAAGCAAATAGATGCAGCATGGGGGGCACTGCCGATGCTGGCTTTACAACAAAAAGGTCTGGTCGATGTCCCGATCAGTTCTGCTGACACAAAAAGTTCACTGGGAACAACACAGGGAGCATTTATTGGGCGTAGCGAATTTATACAACATCATCCCGAAGTTGTACAACGGATCATCAATACTATTCTTAAAGCATCTTATCATGTGTCTTTACCCGAAAATAAAGATGAAGTTATTCGATTGGTAGCAAATAATGCCAATTACCCTGAACAACTTTATCGGTTGGGTCTTAGAAATATGACGTTAAATGAGGTATATTCACCTTTGCTAGATGATTATTATGTGAATCATTTTAAAATCGGCATTAAATCAGCATTACAGGTACAGTTAATAAAATCAGGTTTTGATGTGGATCAATGGGTGGATGACCATTTTTTAAATAAAGGTCTTGAACAATTAGGCTATCAAAATATATGGGTGGCACAAAATAAATAGTTTTTATATAAAGTGATATTGGTTTTATTTTATATGATGAATATCATAATTTATTATATGTTATTTCGTATTGTTGAATAAATCTGCAATTTTAGAGACAGATTAAGTATTTTATCCTTTTTATGATGTATTCAAAATATAGAGATAATTTTTATTCATTATCTTTATATATTTTGATCTTATATATTTAGGAGATACTTATGAAAGATAAAATCAATTTGGGGAATTTTTTTTTAAGATCGAGTGTGTTGGCTCGTTCAATTACCGTGATAATGACGGGTTTATCCCTCTCTTTATCGATAAATACTAAAGCATCTGATGAACCACAACCTGCTGGTACAGAAGTGCAGCAATTAAATGCAGATGTCTACGATGTCAAACAGTTGGATACGATTGTAGTGACAACACGTCGTCGTGAAGAAAAGGCGCAGGATGTACCTACACCGATCAGTATTTTAAGTGGTCAGACATTAGAATCGCAACGTCTGAGTCGGGTAGAGGATTTACAACAGGCGCTGCCCAGCTTGAATGTGGCTTTTCAGAATCCACGCCAATCCAGTGTTGCCATCCGAGGACTGGGGAACAATCCGGCCAGTGATGGATTGGAAGCCAGTGTTGGGGTGTATCTGGATAATGTGTATTTGGGCCGTCCCGGTATGGTGGTATTTGATATTCTGGATGTCGCGCAACTGGAGTTGTTACGTGGACCACAAGGCACGTTATTTGGTAAAAATACCACTGCGGGTTTACTCAATATCACCTCTAAAGCACCGACGTTTTATCCGGACAACACGCTGGAAATTTCTGCCGGAGAAAGAAACTATTTTCAGGCCAAAGGCAGTTTATCGGATGCTTTAACAGAAACCGTTGCCGGACGTTTTTCTTTTTATAAAACCGTACAGGATGGGTTTATTGAAAATGTCGCGCAACCCAATGCGGATAAATTAAACGATATTGATCGTCAAGGGGTACGTGGCCAGATTCTATGGCAACCCAGTGATCACTTTAACTTGCGCTGGATTGCCGATTATCATGAAGAAGATGATCAACAGGGCACGACATTATTATATAGCATCGGGCCTACTTTTAATCATGCTGTATATGGCGAAAATTATAATCGTTATTTAGATAACGCAACGCAAGCTGGTGCACAAGATGCAAATTTATCGTATAAAGATTTAAAAATTTCTTCTGATTCCCCAAAACGTATGCAGGTGGATCAAGGTGGAACCTCCGTGGAGGCCAACTGGACATTGGATAGTGGTAAAAAGTTAACTTCGATTACTGCTTATCGTTTCTGGAACTTTACCCCGACAAATAATGACAATATCAGCGCTGATGCGATAAGAAATAATGGTGTGTCAGTAGAAGATGAACAATATTCGCAGGAGTTACGTTTATCATCGGCGAAAAGTGATCGCTTTGATTGGGTCACAGGTTTATATTATTTTCAACAAAATTTAGAAAACCATAATTATAGTATTTATGGTAATCAGGCTGATGCGTTTATCTTATATCAAAATGCTGCTGCACGATCTGATATTGCGAGTGGTACAGCCAATATTTTGAATAATCGGGAAACCCATACCTATGGCTATGCCGATACCAAAAGCTATGCGGCATTTGGTCAAGGCACATGGCATACTACGCCAAAACTGGATATTACCGCAGGTGGTCGGGTGACTTATGAAGAGAAAGAAGCCCGGGTCAATCGTCTTGCACCGATAGGGGGTGTGAATACGGATTATCAGACGTTGCTTAATAATCAGATTGGGGCCTATGATTCAGGCAAACTGAACCTGAGTGATACCAGTTATTCAGGATTATTGACCGCGAGTTATAAAATTAATCCCAACAATTTATTCTATGCAACCTATTCGCATGGTGAAAAATCTGGTGGTTTTAATTTAGCCGTAGGCACAGCACCGAGTGCAGGCGCAGATTCACTGAAAGTTGATCCAGAAATAGCGGATAACTATGAAATAGGTTTAAAACAAACCTTGTGGAATAACCGCTTACAACTAAATAGCAATCTATTCTGGGTCGATGTTAAAGATTACCAGACCA
This sequence comes from Acinetobacter populi, assembly GCF_002174125.1. Classification (GTDB taxonomy): domain Bacteria; phylum Pseudomonadota; class Gammaproteobacteria; order Pseudomonadales; family Moraxellaceae; genus Acinetobacter; species Acinetobacter populi. Next base: position 639,552 of record NZ_NEXX01000002.1, on the reverse strand, counting down.
CAGGCACACAGCAGATCGGAACCAATTATGTCAGCGTGTTAGATAATGCGGGTAAAGTCAGAAGCCGCGGTGCAGAAATAGATGCCACCATTCGTCCAATTCCGGGATTAACAGTGAATGTGAATGGTTCATGGAATGATGCCAAATACACCAAATATGAAGGTGCGCCTGCACCGTCTTCGGTGTCTATTCCGACTGGTGTAGCCTATCAGGACTTAACTGGACAACGGGTCTATGGTGTACCGGAATGGATAGCCAATGTAAACTTCCGCTATGATTTAAAAAGTAAAAACAAATGGCAGCCTTATGTTGCGGGTAGTTATTCATGGCGGGATTGGTCATATGGCAATCTGGATAATGCCAAGGAAAGTATTATTGATGCTTACGGTCTTTTTAATGCCAGTGTTGGGACACGTTATAATATCGGGGAGAATCAACTGGATGTGTCCTTATGGGCAAAAAATCTGACCGATAAAATCTATGTGACCAATGTAAATAATGGTTCAAGCGGCATTTTGAATGCCACGCTTGGACAACCGAGAACTGTTGGCGCAACATTGAAGTTGAGTTTTTAATTATAAATGATCAGCCGGAATCTATCGTGTTTGACTCTGGCTGATCCTTGCATTAGATAAATTTTGTGGTTGTACTCAAGTTATTCCCTTTGGAAATCTCATTGAGCTGATGATAATCCAGAATGGAAATTTGATTGTATTTCACTTCAAGAATGCCTTGTTCGGCGAACCAAGACAGTTCTCTGTTAATACTTTGCCGGGTGGTTTGTAGTAACTCGGCAAAGTTCTCCTGATTGATTTTTAAGCTGAGGAGAATCTTGTCATGTGACTGATAGGAATGATAATCGACCAGAAAAATTAGTTCCTGTGCCAAACGTACTCTTAAAGATTCAGTTGAAGCAAAAAACATCTGTTCGCGATTGAGTTGTGTTCTTATGCAGATGAGTTTTAGCACCATATACAAGGCTTGCGCATTGGTTTTTAAAACATCAAGAAATACACGACCAGAAATATTGGCAAGAATGGTATCCCCTTGTGAGATATGATCGTAGATATGCTGTTGTTCCGCCATAATTGGTACAATATTAATCAAAGTACCCGAGGGCATAAAGGTCTGAATATGATACTTGCCATTGGGCATGGTCCAGCCAAGTTTAAGCGTACCATCAACAATAATGTTAATGTCGTCACATTGAGCATTTTGTGCGTATATTATTTGATTATGATAATATTTTTTAATTTTTATATTGACCAGTAAACGCTGTTTTTCCTGCTCGGAAAGATGCTGGATAAATTGATAATTTTCTAAAATTTGTTTTGCCTGCGCCAAATAGTATGAATTAAGCCGAGCTGATTGCTGTGCCTCTAGGGTTGACGCTGCATTTTTATATTTAAAAATGGGGTTGTTATGATCTAAGATCTCCATACTTAATACCTAAGTTAAAGTATTATTAATCAGTATACAGCGCAAATCCTGCGCTAATAAATCATAAAAAAAGATAAAAAAATCTGATCATCAGTTATTTCACTTAAACAGATAAGGATATCTATAGAGATGCATAAAATTGTCTTTTTTCTGATAGATTTTTTTTGCACAAAAGGTAAATTAGGCTACAGTAATGATATGTCCAGTTTGCTTGAGAGATATTATCTGTTTTTATGAAGCACTATTTAGACTGAATATTGATAAAATTTTTTAGAGGGAAATATGGCGCATTTATCTAATAAAAAATATATTTGGGCACTCCCCATTTTAGTGATTATTATAATCCTGTTTATATTGTTTAAACCTTCTTCTTCAGATACCGTACGGGAAAATATTCAGCCTATTGCGAATAATCAAATACAAAAGATTAGAATTGCTGTGCCCGATTTAAGTTCTAGTGACAAATCAAGTAGTGGTACACCTTTGATTGATAATCTGTATTTAAATCAATTATTGCAACAGGAATTTGCTGCGGACAATATTCAAGTAGAATGGCAATTTTTTAAGGGTGCTGGGCCTGTTATTAATGAAGCATTGGCCAATAAACAGCTGGATTTTGCTTTTCTGGGAGATTTGGCCGCAATTATTGGTAAGGCAAATAATATCGATACCACATTATTGGTCGCGACTGGACGTAAAGTAAATAGCTATTTGGGTGTATTGCCAAATCATGATTATAGCAGTCTGGAAAAATTAAAAGGCAAACGTATTGCAGTATGGCAGGGTACCGCGCATCAATTGGCTTTTACCCAGTTTATCCATAGCTATGGATACAGTGAAAAAGATTTCCGTATTGTGAATCTTGACCCTGCGGCAACCAATGCAGCATTGGCTGCCAAGCAAATCGATGCAGGCTGGGGCTTGATTCCGATTCTGGCATTAAAGCAGCAGGGGTTGGTTGATATTCCGCTCAGCACATTAAGTCGCAGTGATGGACAGGGCACCATACAGTCTGGATTAATTGGTCGGACCGAATTTATCAAGCAACATCCAGAGATTGTGCAAAAACTGGTGACCGCAGTGGTGAAATCGGCACACTGGGTTTCTGCACCGGAACATCGGGAGCAAGCGATTGAATTGGTCACAAAGAATGCGGGTTATCCGATACACCTTTATAAATTAAATCTGGAAAATCAGGATTTAAAAGAGATCTATTCGCCTTTGCTGGATGATTTTTATCTCAGCCACTTCCAATCTGGTGTGGACTCTGCATTAAAAGCACAATTAATCCGGCAAGGTTTTGACGTCAAACAATGGGCCAATCCTTATTTTGTCAATACAGCCATCCAACAATTAAAATATGAGCATTACTGGGATAAAAAATAAATGGTATGAAGAAATAAAAGATATTAAGTTGAAATGATAGTTGAAATCTATTTATATTGATCCTTATATTACAAAGGTTGCGAATAGCAGCCTTTTATTTTTTGTGATATTAATAAATCTGATAAAGAAATATAAATATGACATTAACTTTGTATTTTTTGTGACAGTATTAAAAAAATATTAATTTAAACTAACAAGAATTAAACAGATTTTAGGTTTTGGAGTTTTTGAAATGTCTTTTTTTAATGCGGGAATTAATCCTGATCGGCATAAATTAAATAGACGCAAGATCAGTCTATTATCACAGAGTATTTTAATTTCTATTTTAGGTGTTGTTGGGCATTCTGCCTATGCAGATGCGGGGCAAGAAGAAGATGTGCAACAGCTTGAAGCGATTACCGTCACCGCCAGTACAACAAAGAAAACGGTTATCGCTGGGGGGACTTTAGGTGCGCGCAGTGATCTGGAAACACCATTTTCTACCAATACAGTAGACAGCAAACAAATCGAAGAGAAACAGGCAAAAAGTCTAGGCAAATTGTTTGAAGAAGAAGCAGGTGTACAAGCCAAAGGCAGTACCTATGGATTACGTCCGGATTTATTGTCTGTACGTGGTCTGGCACTGGATTTTGTCAATGGTTATAAGATTGATGGCCATCCGTTTCAAATGGCAAGTGTGGAGTTACCACTGGAGTTATTTGAACAGGTACAGTTGTTAAAAGGTGCTACCGGTTTCTTATATGGTATGGGTTCACCAGGCGGTACACTGAATTATATCTCCAAGAAACCAACAGATTCACAAACCTTATCTATCGCTGCTGGCTATTCATCGGACAGTATTTTTAGTCAGCATGTCGATGCCGGTGGACATTTTGGCGAAGATGAACGTTTTGGTTATCGCTTTAATGCCGTTAATGAAAAAGGTGAGGCCTATAATGGTACGGACATTGATCGTAAGGCAGTTTCATTATATCTGGATGCCAAGCTGACACCCTCTTTATATTGGTATGCCAAAGGTTTATATCAACAGCGTAACCTGGAAGGTGGAATTACCAGTATAAGTATAGCGAATGCGGGTAATTATGCTTTTTCGGGAACTCAATTGCCTAAAGCCATCAGTGGACGTAAGGACTTAACAGCATACGATTCCTCTTATTATAATTCGCTTGCGTGGGCCGCATCGACTGGGTTGACCTGGCAAATCAATGATCACTGGAAACTTGATAGTAGTTATTCACATACCCTTAAACGTATTAATTCACGCGATGAAACCCTGTATTTACGCAATGCACAGGGTGATTATAATGTGTCTTTACGCCAGTTTTATCGTCCAACCTTGCAATATGATTCTGTGCAGTTACGTCTGGAAGGTGATTTTGAAACCGGTTGGTTAAAACATAAAATTGTGGCGGGGTTAGATTATCAGGAACAAAGTCGTGATCTGAATATTGGTAATCCGGAGCTTGATCCAGCTACTAATACTGGTGGGCAAAATCATGCTTATCCTGGAAATGGGATTTATCCTGCTGGTAATCTTTATGGTTCATCGCTGGATCTGGCTTACGATGGTTATTCACCACGACAATATTTCAGGATTTCAGACTGGACCACCAAATCTGCATATATTAGCGATACTTTAAGTGTCAATGATCAATGGTCATTGCTATTGGGTATACGAAAATTTGATTATAAAAATGACAATTATTATGTTTCAGGGGCAAAACTATCTTCCTATGATCAAAGCCCAATTTCACCAAGTGCAGCATTATTATTTACACCACGTCCGGATACCACATTCTATGCCAGTTATGTCGAGGCATTAGAAGATGGCGGTACGGTAGGAACAACCTATGAAAATCGTGATACACAGCTTGATCCGATTGAAAGTAAACAATATGAGCTGGGTGTAAAAAGTGAGCATCAAAATTGGTCACTGGCTTCCGCTTTATTCCGTATAGAAAAGGGTACGGGTTATGCCAATGCACAAAATTATTATGCCGAATATACCAAAGCAGCAAGTGAAGTGGTCGGCAAGAAACCAACGGCTGTTGCCGGTTTTCAGGGCAGTCTAGGGGTAGAAAAAGAAGTCTTTGCTGTATCTGGATTACGTGTCCACGGCAATATTAATCATGTTGGAAAGCAATATCTCAATAATGCCAATACCATTCAGACCCCATCATTTGAAACAGTTAATCTCGGGGCCAGTTATCGTGTGCCCTTGGGCGAACGACAACTGACTTATCGCGCGGAAATCAATAATTTATTCGATAAAAAATACTGGATTGCATCAAGTAATGCCCTTGCGGTAGGTGCACCTAGAACCTTGAGTTTAAACATTCGTTATGATTTTTAAGAGGATATCAACATGCTTAAAAAAGCAGTAACACTTGCTGCCAGCTTATTGGTCAGCGCACAAATTATGGCTGTGCCTACAGTTTATCCAACCGGGGTCACCATTTATGACCCGCAAAAGGCATGGAATCAATATACAGTTTTTAGTGGATCTGATCAGAAAAGTTATCTGATTGATATGAATGGGCAGGTCGTGCAAAGTTGGCCTTATCGTGGTTTTCCGACAGAAGTGATTGATCCGGCAGTCAATAAAGGGCAGAAGGGTCATGTTTTTGTACAACTCGAAGAACGTAAAGACAAAGATAAACGAGCATTTGGGAATGGTGTTAACAATCATTCGGTTGCCGAATTGGACTGGAATGGCAAAGTGATCTGGCAATGGTCGGGAGAAAAAGATACAGGGCATGCGTTTCAACATCATGAAATATCACGTCTAAGCAATGGTAATACCTTGATTCTTGCCAATAAAATTCATGCCATTCCCGGATTTAAACTGCAAGAATTGATTGATGATGCCATTTATGAAGTCGATGCAAAAGGTAAAGTGGTCTGGCGCTGGATTGCTTCTGAACATTTAAACGAATTTGGCTTTAGCCCTGAACAGTTGGAATTGGTTCGTAACACGAAGCATGTCGATTATCTGCATTTGAATAATGCGCGTACATTGGGTGCAAATAAATGGTTTGATGCCGGCGATGCACGTTTTCACCCAGATAATATTATTATCGATTCAAGACAGGCAAATTTCATTGCCATTATTGATAAAAAAACCGGTAAGGTGGTCTGGAATCTGGGGCCTAATTATGCATCGGCAGAAAAAGCCAATCCTTTTATACAAGAGGAACAAAAGAATAAGCCTGTCGATCAGTTAAGCGGTTTACATGATGCCAAAATCATTGCAAAGGGCTTACCTGGCGCAGGCAATATTTTGGTCTTTGATAACCAAGGTGGATCGGGTTATCCGGCAGTTTCTTTTGAAATTTCGACAGGTTCTTCTCGCGTGGTTGAGATTGACCCGATTAAAAAGGAAATTGTATGGGAATATCGACCTGGTAGTACTTTCTTTAGCGCATTTACCAGTTTGGCAAGACGTCTACCCAATGGCAATACACAAATTACCGAAGGACAAAGTGGTCGGGTATTCCAGATTACTCCGAAAGGAGAAATTGTATGGGAATATATCAGCCCTTATTTCTCTGAAGCGACCAATGAACGTCCTGCTAACAATAATTTATACCGTGCCACACCTGTGCCATATGAGTGGGCTCCTCAAGGGACATCCCGCAGTGAAGTTGCTGTGATTCCACCGAAACTAACTGAATTTAAGATTGCAGCTGTGCAATAGTCTAATTTCAAAGTATGTTCAGGTAATATGTCATTTGGATATATTGCCTGTTTTTTGATTAAATCGTATGTCATTTAAAATAAAATTTATTAAAGTTGAAGTTATCAAATCATTTATTGTGATATTTATATATTTTATTTAAATATAGTTATTAAATTATTTTTGACCTTGCAATACTTTATATTCGTTATGTATATAGAAATCATAATAAGTTGGAATATTTGTATATAAGGTGACAGTTTTTGTGTGTGATTTCTTTTAATATAAGCTCATAAAACCAGTTTGAATAATATAGCAGGTTAATCCTGAAAAATATTATGGGTTAAGTAATAGGAAAAGCAAATTCTTATTTTCAATTTAAGAATTTCTATATTCAATATTTTGAATATTCCTTTCCTTAAACTTTCCACCAACAAGCTGTATTACCGAGTTTAATCAGGCAATTTTTAGGTCACTGCAAGATATGTCACAAGCATCTACAGAGAGAAAAACGATATGGTTAAATGACGCTAAACCTTCAAAGTTTAGTCAGATTTTAGATCATGCCAATCAAATCGCAGTGCGCTGGTTAGTACCAGTCTTGCTTTTTGTTTTATGGTGGTTTGCATCAAACCAGCAGTGGATGCCTGCACAAATTTTACCGACACCTCAAGCGACTTGGCAGACTTTTCTGGATTTGTCGGCTAACGATTTGTGGTGGCAGTTGGGGATTAGCTTGGAGCGTTTTGCTTTTGGCTTATTGCTTGGGGTTCTCGGCGGTGTATCACTTGGGATTTTACTGGGATATAGCCGTACAGCAGAACAATATATTTCAGGCACTTTTTATGCCCTAGTGATTATTCCTACACTGGCATGGTTGCCTTTATTAATGATCTGGCTGGGTATCGAAAATGCCCTAAAAATCTTTATTATTTTTAAAGCAACGATGGTGCCGATTGCGATTCATACGCAGGCTGGTGTACGGGATATACAGCCAAAACTCAAAGAAATGGCGGCCATTTTACAATTTTCAAAAAAAGATCTGATTTTAAAGTTGTTGTTGCCGGCAACCTTACCTTATTTCTTTACCGGATTAAGACTGGCAATGGCAGCTGGCTGGACCACGCTGATCGCTGTCGAGTTGCTAGCTTCATCAGAAGGTATTGGTTATCTGATGGTGGTCGGACGTCAGTTATTCCAACTGGATATTGTTTTTGTCACCATTATTTTAATTGGTCTGGTTGGGATCTTTTTTGATCTGTTATTGCAATGGCTGGAACGAAAATTTGTATTCTGGCCGCATGCTGCCCTTTCTGCTCATGCTGTCGAGAAAAAATCCAGAAGTCATGCCTTTAAGCCGTGGATTATTCCTGCATCATTACTATTACTTTGGTTTGTATCCACTGCTTTTCACTGGATTTCTGCCGATGTGTTGCCAACTCCTGTTGCAGTATGGCAAGCCCTATCAGTAGGTATCGCTGATGGCTCTCTGGTGACAGCCATGCATCACAGTTTATACCGTGCGTTGTTGGGACTGGTGATTGGGGGCAGCATTGGTGTGGTGACTGGAATCTTGCTGGGTTTATTTAAGCCATTGGAAGATTTGTTTGCACCGACCTTAAATACCTTAAGACTGATTGCCATCTTTGCGTGGATTCCATTGATCACTGCATGGTTTGGATTAGGTGATTTATCCAAAACTGTATTTATTTCGATTGCGACCTTTTTCCCCATGTTTATTGCATCGTGGAAAGGGATGTCGAATGTTCCGAAACAGCTGGATGAAGCATCAGATATTTTACGTCTGAGTTTGCCACAACGTCTGGAAATTTTAATCCTGCCAAGCATTGCACCATCGGTTTTTGCCGGTTTTCGTCTGGCCTTGCTGTATTCGTGGATGGCGTCATTTGGTGCCGAATATCTCATGGGATCAGGTATTGGTATCGGAAGCTACATGATGGCAGCACAACAGCATTTTGAAATGGATCGTGTCATCGCAGCCACAATTTTGGTGGCAGTACTTGGGGCCATTCTGGCCTGGCTTGGAAAAATTACTGAGAACCGTGCGACGGCATGGCGCAAAAATGAAGGATAAAGAGATGAATTCAACTGTCAAAATTCAATCAGATGAAGCCTTAGCTGTCGAACATTTGATACCACGCAAGACTTTGGTGGCATTCCAGAATATTCAGAAATATTTTGTGGTGAATCAAAGCCCGGTCAAAATTATCGAGAACTTTAATCTCGATATCCATGAAGGTGAATTTGTTGCCATTGTTGGCAGTAGCGGTTGCGGTAAATCTACCCTGTTGCGTTTGTTGGCCGGATTAGATGCCGACTTTGAAGGGCAGATCACCATTGATGGTCAGCCGATTCAAGGAATTGGTAATGATCGGGCTGTGGTGTTTCAGGAGCATCGTTTATTCCCATGGCTTACCGTAGAACAGAATATCGAACTGGGTCTGATTAACGAAAAATTAAATACGCAGGACAAGCATCAACAGATTGCCGACGCGATTGCATTGATTGGCCTGAATGGTTTTGAAAAAGCCTATCCGCATCAGCTTTCCGGAGGTATGTCACAACGGGTTGCGATTGCTCGTAGTCTGGTGGCACAGCCACGTATTTTCTTACTGGACGAACCTTTTGGTGCACTGGACGCATTGACGCGACACCAGATGCAAAATGAACTATTGCGGATTCAATCACAGGCGAAAATTACCACTTTGTTTATTACCCATGATGTCGAGGAAGCGGTGACATTGGCAGACCGTGTGGTGATTTTAAAACCCAAACCGGGACGCATTGAGCAAGTGATTCATGTGGATTTACCCCGTCCACGTAACCGTTCTAGTTTTGAATTGCATCAGCTCAAGGAACAGGTATTTAACATTTTGACTGAAGACAAGATTATCTGATTTGGAGCATATGATGAGCGAACTTGGACAAAGTCCCTATAAACGGGCATTGCTGTTTGAGCAGTTAGCTCAAGGTAGCAGTCATGGTTCTGCGCTGGTGGTCGACCCTTTTGTTGGTCAGCATGTAAATCATCAGCCACCTCATTCACAATGGGGCAAAAAGCTATTGCTTGCAACGGGCGTGGTGGCAGTGCTGCATTTCACTGTTTGGTATGTGGCCAAGCAGTTACCAACGCCTGCCCTACCGGAACATAAACCTGAGCCGGTGGTGATCGAAATTATCAAACCTGAACCACCTAAAGTGATTGAACCGGAAATTCCACCTGTGGTGGAGCAACCCAAAATTCCACCGGTTGTTGAAAAACCTCAGCCGGTTAAAAAACAGGTAGAACAACCGAAACCGGTTGAGCAACCCAAACCGCAACTGGTACAAAAAGCGGCACCCCAACCCACACCGCAGCCTGTGGCTCAACCGATCACACAACCGACACTGACGGAAAATGTACGTCCTGTGCCAACACCAGCACCCACTCCTACGCCAGCCCCTGAGCCGACACCACAGCCAGCCGCAGAAAATCTTCCCGTGACGGAAGCCAAGGGGTATGCCGGATACCTCAGTAACCCTAGACCAGAATACCCTGACGTAGCACTGGATCGTGGCTGGGAAGGTTCGGTGATGTTGAGGGTCAAAGTTTCCCCGAGTGGTAGCCCGTTGGAAGTATCGGTAAAACAGGGCAGTGGCAAAAAAGTGCTGGATGATGCCGCAGTAAGAACAGTGAAGCGCTGGAAATTTTCGCCTGCAAAGCGTGGTTCAACGCCGATTGAGGGCTGGGTCGATGTACCAATTAATTATCAATTACCAAGATAACGAAATTGAATTGAATTTTAGAGGAATTTTACCATGACAGATATCAATACCCTGATTCACGATGCAACAATCTGGTTGCTGATCGCTTTTTCCATCATTACTTGGGTTTTTATTGTACTCAAAGCCATACAAACCCAAAAAGCCAGCAAGCAAAGCAAGCAATTTGTCGAAGATTTCTGGCAAGCCAAAAATCTCAATGATGCTATTCAAAAGGCCAATGCGGAGCAGGGGCCAACAGCGCGCATTGCACAGGTGGGTTTTAAAACCCTGATTGATGCCAATGAAAAAACTCATCAGGATTTGCAACAAACCTGGAGTCGTCAGGATTTGCTGGAACGTCATCTGCGTAAGCAAATTTTAACTGAACGTCGCCAACTGGAAAAAGGTTCGGCATTACTGGCGTCGATTGGGAATAATGCCCCATTTATTGGTTTGTTCGGGACAGTATTCGGGATTATTCATGCCTTGCAGGCGATTGCACAATCCGGCAATGCCAGTATGGATGTGGTCGCAGGACCAATTGGTGAAGCCTTAATTGCGACAGGTATTGGTATTGCAGTGGCTGTACCGGCAGTTTTGGCCTATAACTACTTTGTACGAAAAGTTAAATCTATCGGTGCGGATCTTGATGATTTTGCAACAGATTTTGTTAGTCTTAATCAGAAAGCTGGTTTTCAGTTGCCTTCTGCGACTGCTGGTATTCACACAGCAAACGATAAAGCTACGCTATCCAGTGTAAAGTCTGAACTTGGTAAAGAGAAGGAGGTACTTGCATAATGGCAATTTCAACCTCGCAAGATGATGATGTGGTAAGTGAAATCAACATTACACCTTTGGTGGATGTGATGCTGGTTTTGTTGATTGTCTTTATTGTGACAGCACCTCTTTTGACCAATACTGTCAAAGTCAACTTACCCAAGGCTGCGCCGACACAAAGTACCGATCAAAATAAGGCTGTGGTGATCAGTGTTAATCCAGAAGGGGAAATCTTTCTGGATAAGGACAAAGTTGCATTAGAGAATTTTGAACAGGAAATTCAAAACCGGAAAAATGCCAATGATAAATTGGCACTTAATCTGAATGCTGATGAAACTGTTCCTTATGGCACCATTGCAAAATTGCTGGCCGGTATTGAACGGGTTGGTGTAGATAAATTGTCTGTGATTACTGTACCGGGTCAGTAAAATATTTCCAGTGATAAAGCATATCCAGCGGTAAAACATAAAATTTGCCGCTGTTTTATTATGATAAGGACGTTACTTTATTTCGATCATTTAAATATGATTTATATATTAAAAAAAGGAATATTGTAAAACTCAAAAATCATCTATAGTAACCAGAAGTGCAATATCTGGGTGAAAAATATGCAATCTGAATTTGATGGGATACAACCAAATGAAGATTATTACCGGCAGCTTAAACATATTCTTGAGCAGCCTATGGAGAGCAGTGTATTTTTAAAAGAAGAAAAATGTCTGGATTATAAAAAACTGGCAGAAGAACAATTTTTAAAATGCAGATTTATGAATGATTGCACTGCTAGTGAGATTCAATATATTTTTGATCATATCAAAATTAGATATTATTATCAGGGTCAGAAAATTTATTCCAGACATGAAAGCTGTGATGAAATATTTTTTATTTTAAATGGCACAGTCCGGATGGGCTGGAATTCTGAGGGAGGAAAACATACGATTCATCGTTTTATTCCTTCCGGCTCGATTTTAAATATTATTTATTTTATTTCGCAGACTTTGCTGGAGCATGATTATATTGCACATGAAGCCACCGTGGTGGCTATTATTCCCGGTAATGTATTTAAAAAGATTCTGCAACAAAATCCTCAGGTACTTTATCAAACCTTTGAAATGATCTGCAAAAGAACACGTTTACTGGATAACGATATTTACCATCAAAGTACCCAGCCTTTAAGAATACAGCTTGCACGCCAGTTTGTGTATTTAATGGAGTATTTTTCTTCGCAGTATAATGATGTGATCAAATTAAGTATTAAATTGTCACAGGAAAATTTTGCCGAATTATTAAAAGTATCACGACAAAGTATCCGAAAGGAGATTCTGTGGTTTGTGAGTGAAGGGATTATCGACACCAAGTATAATCAAATCTACATTCTGGATCCGGATAGGCTAAGAAAAATAGATTTATTGGAAAACTCTTTAGAGCTTAAGTATGAGTAAATATTGAATAGTTGAAAAATTATATGATGTTGAGTGTTTTGATATTTTAAATTTTATTTTTTATAGCATTTTAAGAGATGATTAGGTTGCGATTTTTGCAACCTTTTTTATGTTGCTATTGCTAGCTGATTGATCGTAGAAAAGATTATATATTTTTGTACAATGTATGGATTTGTTTGTTCTATATTAATCTAAAAATCATCAATACAATGTATATTTGTATGCAGAATTAATAATCAATCTCTCCTTATAATACCGACAAGTTTGTATTTATATGAGTAGGTCATGGCAGAGATATTAGAACAAATTGAGCATAAATTAAAAATTTCTCCGATTACACCACGTATAGGCGCTGTAATAGAGGGCGTATCTTTATCCGGAGACTTGGAATCTGCAATTAGCGATCAGATTTATCAGGCTTTATTGCAATATAAGGTGATTTTCTTTAGAAATCAGACGCAACTGGATGATCAGGAACAGGAGCGCTTTGCAACTTTACTGGGAGAACCTGTCCGCCATCCAACAGTGCCGGTAGCCGCAGAAAGTAATTATATTTTTGAGCTAGATTCACGTTCTGGTGGTCGAGCAGATGTTTGGCATACCGATGTCACTTTTATCGATGCCTATCCCAAACTCAGTATTCTCAGAGCTGTTGTGGTGCCGGAAGTTGGAGGTGATACCACTTGGGCAAATACCGAAACCGCTTATGAAGAGTTACCGTCTTCTCTTAAGGATCTGGCCAATCAACTGCGGGCGATCCATACCAATGATTTTGATTATGGTGGTTATAAACCCAATGCTGATCAAAAGACTTTGCAAAAGCACAAGGAAATTTTTGTTTCTACACACTATGAAACAGAGCATTCGGTGGTTCGTATTCACCCGGAAACAGGTAAGCCAAGTCTGGTATTAGGACAGTTTTTTAAACGCTTTGTCGGATTAAGTGCCAGAGAATCCAGTCGGATTTTTGATATTTTTCAGGAAAGAATTACCAAACCGGAAAATACTGTGCGCTGGAAATGGCAGGCAGGTGATATTGCCATTTGGGATAACCGAGCAACACAACATCTTGCGGTCAATGATTATGGCGATGCTTACCGGCTAATGCGACGGGTTACGCTGGCTGGCGATGTGCCGAAAGGGATTGATGGACAAACCAGCATCACCCTGATTCCAGAGGGTTTATCCACAGATGAATTACAACAGCAGAAAGTCAATGCAGTTTTAAATTCAAATTAATGAATCGCATCGGTTGAGATCACAATGCAAATGAATAAATTAAAAAAACTGGCTGTGCTGTCGTTGTTATTTTGGGGACAGTGGTCATTTGCCCAGACACCAGCAGTAATTCGTATTGCTTCACCAGATTTGACTGCTGGCAGTAAACATGCCGGTGGTGGTGTGGTTGATGTTTTATATAGCAAACGCTGGATTGAAAAAGAATTTTCCAAGGAAAATATCAAAGTTGAATGGTATTTCTTTAAGGGTGCAGGTCCTGCCATTAATGAAGCCTTTGCCAATCAACAACTGGATTTTGCTTTTCTCGGCGATTTACCGCCCATTATTGGTAAAGCTGGTGGGCTAGATACGCAATTATTGGCACCGATATCTCGTGGCATCAGCAATTATCTGGCAGTTCGTCCGGAATTAAATGTCAAAACACTGTCCGATATTAAAGGCAAACGAGTTGGATTGTTACGTGGTACTGCCGATGAATTATCTTTTGTTGCTGCGCTGAATAGTCAGGGTTTAAGTAGCAAAGATGTGCGTGTGGTGAATCTGGATTTTAATGCAGTCAATGCGGCACTGGTGGCAAAAAAGATCGATGCTTCATGGGGACCGGCCCGATTTTTTGCTCTACGTGATAAGGGAATTGTCAAATTACCGGTCAGTAGCCGTCAGTTAAAAGGTGCCGGATCATCTCAGGGCGTATTTTTGGGTAGTCAGCAGTTTATCCAGAAATATCCAAAAGAAACCCAGCGTGTGGTGAATCAGGTGGTCAATGGTTTGCACTGGCTGTCACAGGAAGAAAATCGTATTGCACAAATTGCCTTGTTCTTCACCCAGTCTTCTTATCCTGCCTCGGTCTATGCACAGGAACTGCATGGGGTGAATCTAAAATTCCTGTATTCGCCCTTATTTGATCAATATTACCTAAATCAACTGCAACAAAAAATTAATCTCGCCCAATCACAAGGTTTGATCCGAAAACCCATTGATCAGAAAAGCTGGGTCAATGCCAGTTTTGTCAATCAGGCATTACAGAATTTGAAATTACAACAGTATTGGACGCCTACAGCGAACTACGACTATTTGAAAAAATAATTGAATTGAGGAGAAATAAACAATGGCTGTATTGGATCATCATATATCGGGGCAGACAAAAAATCGAATTGTCAACGGACTGTGCTATAGCGTATTGGCCAGTAGTCTTGTTCTTTGCCTACAACAAGTTTATGCAGAAGAGCCGATTCTGGAGACAAGCGAGTTATCTGATGCCGAAAAAAATGTGCAAGATGTGGCACAATTGGAAATGGTGGTGGTGACAGCGACACGTCGTGAGCAATCATTACAAAAAGTACCCGTAGCAGTATCGGTGCTCAGTGGCAAGACGCTGGAACAACAACAGAAAAACTCGCTTGAAGCCATTGTTTCAGATGTGCCTTCGGTGAACTTCCGGGCTGGTGCATCAAATAAGGATACGTCTTTATTTGTGCGTGGTGTGGGCACCATTACTACTTCTCCTGGGGTAGAACCTTCGGTGTCTACAGTGGTCGATGGTGTGGTATTTAGCCGACCGGGACAGGCAACGCTGGATTTACTTGATATTGACCGAATTGAAGTATTACGTGGCCCTCAGGGGACTTTATTCGGTAAAAATGCCTCGGCAGGTGTGGTTAATATTGTCACTAAAAATCCCACCAGTTATCCTTCGGGTTATGTCGATGTCTATGCTACCAGCGATAAGGAACAACGCATTCGGCTGGGTGTATCAGGCACATTGATACCCGATACCTTAAAAGCCAATGTCACCGCTTTACTGGGTAATTTTGACGGCAATGTCAAAAATCTTTATTACAACAAAGATGTCAACGGCTATAAAAATTATGGTTTTAGAACCAAATTTGAATATACGCCATCAGATACGCTGGTTCTGGGTCTTACTGCGGATTATATCCATAAAGATGGTACCAATCCGACTGCTGTTGTGGTGAAAAATAGTAATGCCGCCTATGCCAGTGCATTACAACCAATTGTCCCTCATGCTGAAAATCGTCAGGTGATTGAAAATACCAGTGCATCGACCGATGATACCAATCAGGGACTGGCATTGACCGCAGATTGGACCTTGCAGAATCATCAGCTTTCATCAATTACGGCATTCCGGCAATGGAAAAATACACAAATTGGTGATGGGGACCAACTCTCTGCGGCAACACCAAGTTTTGCAGGCATTGCTGATCGGGGGGATGTCAATACCAAACAGTTTTCGCAGGAACTGCGTATCAAACCGCTGGAAAATGGTTTCTTTAACTATGTTGCCGGACTGTATTTTTCCAAAAATAAAAATGATGAAACCTATCAGCGTCAGTCGCAGTGGTATGACAGCACGGCTTCGAATTATGTGACCGATTTTGGCCGGGCAGTCTATAACACCGATAGCACCAACTACGCAGTTTTTGGTGAAGGTACAGTGAATTTTAATGATCGGTTGCGATTGGTCGCAGGCTTACGTGTGACACGTGATGAATTGTCCTATGATCATCAGCGTAGCTCGACCATTCCTGTGAGTGTTGGTGTGCGTAATGCCATTCGCTCGCCTTATGCCAGTTCAGGATCGACTTCGGAAACCGGAATTTCTGGACGTATTGGTCCACAATTTGATTTTTCACCCAATATCAATACCTATTTGACCTATTCCCGAGGTTATAAAGGTCCTGCGTATAATGTTTATTTTAATATGCAGCAAATTGATACGCCTGTGCTGGATCCAGAAACCGCAGATTCATATGAGCTGGGCTTTAAATCACAATGGCTGGATAATCGCTTACGTCTGAATATTGCAGGCTTTTATACCGACTATCAAAATTATCAGGCCAACTTCCGTACCTTGGATCCAAGCGGATTTCCAATTACCCGACTGGTTAATGCTGGGGATGTTTCGACCAAAGGGATAGAGCTTGATAGTGTTTATAAAGTCAGTTCCGATTTAAGCTTGAGTCTTTCGGCTGCCAATATTATTGCCCGTATTGAGGACTTTAAATGCCCGCCAACAGACAGTGCCTGCCCGAATGTAAATGGTAAACCATTGCCGTTTTCACCTGACTGGAAGATCAATGCTCAAGTAGATAAATTTATCCAGCTAGCCAATAACAAACGGATTGAATTATCGACCCAATACTCATGGCAAAGTGAGGTGCAATATAGTCTGGATCAAAATGCAAATACCATTCAGCCGTCCTACGGCATCTGGAATGCCGGTATAGCACTAAATGATACCGGGTCGGATTGGCGTGTCGCATTGAATGTGCGCAATATTCTGGATAAATCCTATGCGACTTTACTGGGCACCAACGGCGATCGCATTACCCGTCAAGTGCCAAGAGATGACGAACGTTATTTTGGTTTGTCGTTTAGAAAAGACTTTTAAAAACAATTTGTGCGATTGATGAAGATCACCCACAGCTAAAAAAGTGGGTGACAAACATGAATATAAGGTAAAGCCATGAATCAGATTATTTCGCCCTCTGTCACGAATGCGGCAACAGAGGGTGCAACGCCACAGCTACATTTAAATTTATTTTTAGATGGTTTTGGACATCATGTTGCCAGTTGGCGTCACCCCGAAAGTCAGTTAAATCGCTCGGCATTTGCAAGATATCTTGAGGCTGCAAAAATTGCCGAACAAGGAAAATTCGATGCAGTTTTCTTTGCCGATAGTCTGGCAATGGACCCCAATGTAACGCATTCAGGCAAAGTACGTGGACACGAAATTGAACCATTAACGCTATTGTCGGCAATTGCTGCACAAACCTCGCATATTGGTTTAATTGGTACAGCAACCACGACTTATAATGAGCCTTATCATATCGCAAGAAAATTTGCCTCACTGGATTTGATTTCAGAAGGGCGGGCAGGCTGGAATCTGGTGACTACCGATCTGGCAGCCGAAGCATTGAATTTTAATAGTGAAGTACATGTACCGCATCAGGATCGTTATGAACGGGCCGAGGAGTTTTATGATGTGGTGCAGGGTTTATGGCAAAGCTGGGAACAAGATGCATTGCTCAAGGATAAAGCACAAGGACAATTTT
Source organism: Acinetobacter populi (assembly GCF_002174125.1). Lineage (GTDB taxonomy): Bacteria > Pseudomonadota > Gammaproteobacteria > Pseudomonadales > Moraxellaceae > Acinetobacter > Acinetobacter populi. Next base: position 621,751 of record NZ_NEXX01000002.1, on the reverse strand, counting down.
TTGACCCGGAAAAATTGCATCCATTAAATCATCGGGGAAAACATTTTAAAGTGGCCGGCCCTTTAAATGTAGGCCCGAGTGCACAGGGTCATCCCATCATTGTGCAGGCAGGCAGTTCTGAACGTGGTAGGGAACTAGCAGCCAGAACAGCAGATGTGATTTTTACCGCACAAGCCGATTTTCAAACTGCGCGGGCATTTTATGCAGACGTAAAAAGCCGTTTATCCCGTTATGGCAGGCAGGCGCATGAGTTAAGTATCTTACCGGGCTTGTATGTGGTGGTGGCAAAGACCGAACAGGAAGCTTTGTACAAGCAAAAAATTCTCGATGATCTGATCGAAGAACGGGTTGGACTGGGTTTATTGGGTCGTATGCTGGGTAATTTTGATCTATCAACGCTAGATGTCGATGCCCCTTTGCCTGAGCTGGAATTAACCCAAACTGGACAACAAAGCCGGCAGGCATTATTTACCCGTCTTAGTCAGGAACAGGGATTGACAGTCAAACAGCTTTATCAGCGTGTTGCCGCAGGGCGCGGACATTTTAGTCTGGTTGGTACAGCAGATATGATTGCCGACCAGATGGAATACTGGTTAAAGCATCAAGCTGCCGATGGTTTTAATATCATGCCTGCCTTATTGCCTAGTGGCGCGCAAGATTTTATCGAACAGGTGGTACCGATTTTACAACAGAAAAAAATCTTTAGGACGGAATATTCGGCAACAACCCTCAGGGCGCATTATCAACCTACACAGATTGCATAAAACACCATCTGTATAAAGCATGATGTGCCAGATAACCGAAAACCTCATAAGCTAAAATTAACGAGAGCCATCTTATGTACTTTGCAGCAGAAAACCGTTATCAACAATTAAATTATCGAAAGGCCGGGAAAAGTGGTCTGGTTTTGCCGCCATTGTCTCTCGGTTGCTGGCATAACTTTGGTGATGATACACCGCTAAGCCGACAGCAGGAGATTTTGCATACTGCATTTGATCTGGGTATTAATCACTTTGATCTGGCCAATAACTACGGCACACCATTTGGCAGCGCAGAACGTAATATCGGACATTTCTTAAAACGGGATTTTAAAGCCTACCGGGATGAATTGATCATTTCTACCAAAGCAGGCTGGGATATGTGGCCGGGACCTTATGGACAAGGCGGAAGTTCGCGAAAATATTTAACTGCCAGTCTGGATCAGAGTTTAAAACGGCTGGGTGTGGATTATGTCGATATTTTTTATTCCCATCGTTATGACCCGGAGACACCGCTTGAGGAAACTGCCGAAACACTGGCGGATATTATCAGACAGGGAAAAGCTTTATATATTGGTATTTCTTCGGGATATACGCCGGAACTGACCAGACAGCTTGCTGCACAATTGGCCGAATATAAAGTGCCTTTAAGATTGCATCAGCCATTGTATAATCTATTCCATCGCGAGATTGAGCAAGGCTTGTTTGACAGTGCAGACCAGCTCGGTTTTGGCATTATTGTTTTTTCTCCCTTGGCTCAGGGGCTTTTGGGTGGGCGTTATTTAAATGGTATTCCTGCCGACTCGCGGATTGGTCGGGGCAGTCGTTATCTAAAACAGGAACAGCTGGATAGCGGATTACTGGATAAGATCAAACAACTCAATGAGATTGCCCAAAATCGTGGACAAAGTCTGGCGCAATTGGCTTTGGCATGGGTATTACGTGATCCGCATGTCAGCTCTGCAATTATCGGGGCAAGTACATCACAACAGGTGATTGAAAATGTAAAAGCGCTGGATAATCTTAGTTTTTCTGCACAGGAATTACAGGCAATTGATGCGGTAATTAATCAATAGTGTTGAGAGTAAAAAATAAATTGATCATTGTGTAATAAAGTGAATATATATTTTTTATTTTAAATCACCTGCTTTAATGTGTGATAAAAATCAGCATTAAAGCAGGTGTTATCCGAATAAATCCTGATTAGCGACCAGTAACGATTTTAACAATTGCATGAGTTAAGATATTTTCAAGAACGTAGTCATTATTGACTTTGATCCAGCGTTGATTTTTACCCGGTTTTGGTAATTTATGCGCTGAATATCCAACCTTATAATTGTTTGAGTGATAAGCAGTAGGTACTTTACCACCCACTTTCCAGTCTTTTGAAGGCGTTACTTTTTTCACCTGTTGTTGAGGTTTTTGTTGTTGCTGAGGCTTTTGCTGCTGTTGTGGTTTTTGCTGTTGTTGAGAAGGTTGTTGGCCATGTTGTTCATGTTGTGGTGCAGGCGCAGCAAACGCTGTACTTGCCATGAAAACTGATAATACTGAAGCAGCCATGATTTTAGAGAAATGTTTCATATTTTCACCTTTGCATTTAATTAAGTGTCATTGACATTAAGGACATTACAGCAAATTGCAAAGTAGAAAAATTGTATTTGTTGTAATTTGTTTTTAATATTATGAATAAATTAAGAATATTGATAAATATTGAAAATTTATGCAATGATTATATTATTTCAGGTAAAAAAAAGCCTAGATTCTTGGGGAAAAATCTAGGCATAAAAAGAGGATATTTACTGCTAAATATCCTCGGGGGTTGTTCTTGAGGACGTATATAAATATGAGCTAAAGTTATGGATTAATTATGTAGAACATGTGTTTAATCTCGAATGTCCTGTAAGCGAGTCGCTAACACTATACCAAGACATAATACAAGGCTCAGGGCTAGGCTTAAGCCAAACCATCCATAGTTTTCCCACACCAGACCACCACTACTGCCGAGAAAACTTGAACCAAAATAATAACTAAATAAATAAAGCGAAGCAGCGACGGCACGCTGAGACTTGGCTGTCTGTGATACCCAACTACTGGCTGTGGAGTGTGCGGCGAAAAAAGCAAAAGTAAACATAACCAGCCCGATACACAGTATCCAGAACTGATGTACGCTTGCCATGAACCACAAAGCGATGAGCATGCTGCACAGCATAAAAATTAACAGGTGTTTACGCCCAAAGCGTTGCGCCCAGGCCGCGGCACGTGGGGAACTGTAAATTCCAGCCAGATAGGCTGCGGCCAATAAACCCAAAGTACTTTGTGCCACATTAAAGGGGGGCTGTAATAAATAGTAATTTAAATAGTTATATACCGTAACGAAACAGCCCATCAGGATAAATGCCTGTGCAAATAAAATGCAGAGTTGTGGATTTTTTAGATGGAGTTGAAAGCCTTTACCTAATTTCTTTAAAGAAAAAGCCGTGGCCTGAAAAAATCTGGAATCGGGTAATAAATAATAAAATAAAATGGACATGGCCAGATTCAGTATGCCCAGAAACAAGATCACATGATGCCATGAAATATATTCCAGCAGCACGCCGGACATCAAGCGTCCACTCATCCCGCCAATGGCTGTCCCGGAAATATATAAGCCCATGCTAAAGCCGATATCAACTGGACGCACTTCTTCTGCGACATAGGTCATGGCAACGGCTGCAACGCCACTCACAGATAAACCAATGGCAATCCTGCTCAATAGAAAAAACCACCATGAGGGGATGAAACTACTTAAAATCGTTAAAATTGAAGCACCCAACAGGGAGCACACCATGATCGGTTTACGACCAAGTGCATCAGAAATAAACCCAGTAATCAGTAACCCAAATGCCAGTGCCAGTGTAGAAAACGACAGCGCAAAGCTGCTTTCCGAAGGGCGAAGCAGAAAAGAGTGAGCCAGTTCTGGCAACATTGGCTGGACACAATAGAGCAGGGAAAATGAGGCAAAACCTGCCAGAAATAGTGCAAGGATGACCGCTCGATAAGCGGCTGTACCACGGCTTAACTGTAAAGGGGGATTAGACATGAAGGGCTCCAAAGCTGGTAGCAGTATAAGCCAAAATAAAACGATTGTTTTAGGCTACGCGGTCTTCTAGAGGCTTATTTTAGATGTCATGATCATTTTCTAGGCGGTGATCAATTGGCATAACTTGTGTATATAACTTGGGGATTTGTGCCATTAAAAAGTGTCTTTAGCATTTAAATAGATAACTATACTGGTGTATAGTATATAAAACCTTGTCATGAGTAAGCCATGCCCAAGCAAATTGAAGACAAAAAGAAAATTCTTGTCCGTGTAAAAAAAATACAGGGACAGGTACACGCCATTGAACGTGCGCTGGAAGGGGATACACCCTGTGCTGCAATCCTGCAACAAATTTGTGCAATCCGTGGTGCGATGAATGGCCTAATGACCGAGTTATTAGAAGTCCATCTCAAAGATACACTAGTTGCAGGTGAGTCCACCGAGCAACAACGCCATGATGAACTGTCTGACATCAGTAAAATTCTTAAATCCTATTTGAAGTAACCAGAAAAGGAGAAATTCCAATGAAATCCCGTGCTGCCGTGGCTTTTGGCCCAGGACAACCTTTACAGATTGTAGAAGTCGATGTTGCTCCACCTCAAAAAGGTGAAGTATTGATTAAAATTACGCACACCGGTGTTTGCCATACCGATGCATTTACACTTTCCGGTGATGATCCTGAAGGAGTATTTCCTGCGATTCTGGGACATGAAGGTGCAGGGGTTGTGGTCGAAGTGGGTGAAGGCGTGACGAGTGTTAAACCCGGTGATCATGTGATTCCACTGTACACTGCCGAATGTGGTGAGTGTTTATTCTGTAAATCGGGCAAGACCAATCTTTGTGTGGCTGTACGTACGACACAGGGTAAAGGTGTCATGCCGGATGGCACGACTCGATTCTCTTATAATGGTGAGCCAATTTATCACTACATGGGTTGTTCGACATTTAGTGAATATACTGTGGTTGCAGAAGTTTCGCTGGCAAAGATCAATCCTGATGCCAATCCGGAGCAGGTGTGCTTGTTGGGTTGTGGGGTAACAACTGGGATCGGTGCAGTCCATAATACGGCAAAAGTGCAGGAAGGCGATTCGGTTGCAGTATTTGGCCTTGGAGGTATTGGTCTGGCGGTGGTACAGGGTGCACGTCAGGCCAAGGCTGGTCGCATTATTGTGGTTGATACCAATCCTGATAAATTTGAACTGGCCAAACAGTTCGGTGCGACAGATACTTTAAATCCAAAAGATTATGATCAGCCGATTCAGCAGGTGATTGTTGAGATGACTGGCTGGGGTGTTGATCATTCTTTCGAATGTATTGGCAATGTTAATGTCATGCGTTCGGCACTGGAATGTGCGCATCGTGGCTGGGGACAATCGGTAATTATTGGGGTAGCCGGTGCAGGGCAGGAAATTTCCACACGTCCATTCCAGTTGGTGACAGGGCGTAAATGGTTAGGTACGGCATTTGGTGGTGTCAAAGGACGTTCCCAGTTGCCGGGAATGGTAGAAGATGCCATGAAAGGTGAAATTCAGCTTGAACCTTTTGTCACGCATACCATGCCACTTGACCAGATTAATGAGGCTTTTGATTTGATGCACGAAGGGAAATCCATTCGTTCAGTGGTACATTTTTAAATATTAAAGTTAAAAAACAGGGAGCTTGTCCTCCCTGTTTTAGCTAGAAGAATTAAACGTTATCAAGCTTAAACCTGCGCTAGCGCCTGTTCCAGATCTGCAATTAAATCATCAATATGTTCAATGCCTACAGACAAACGCACCATATCTTCACTGACGCCCGCAGCTTTTAGTTCTGTTTCGTTTAACTGGCGGTGTGTGGTGGTGGCAGGGTGACATGCCAGACTTTTGGCATCACCAATATTTACCAATCGCGTAAACAGTTGCAGTGCATCAATAAAACGGGTGCCGCCGGCTTTGCCATCTTTTACCCCAAAAGAAAGAATTGCAGACGGTTTACCCTTGACGTATTTTTGTGCCAGTGCATGTTCGGGATGATCAGGTAGTCCAGCATAGTTGACCCAATTGACTTTGGCATGTTGTTTTAAATACTGGGCAACTTTCAAGGCATTTTCGGTATGGCGTTCTATACGCAAGGATAAGGTTTCCAGACCCTGTAAAATCAGAAATACACTCAAGGGGCTGATTGCTGCGCCGGTATTACGTAATGGAACCACACGGGCACGACCAATATAGGCTGCCTCACCCAGTGCCTCAACATAATTGACCCCATGATAGCTTGGATCAGGTGTATTCAAAACCTTGAAGCGTTCTGGATATTTACCCCAAGGGAATTTGCCACTATCCACAATGGCACCGCCAATACTATTACCATGTCCACCAATATATTTGGTCAGTGAATGCACCACAATATCGGCACCATACTCAAATGATTTTTGTAAGGCCGGTGTGGCAACGGTATTGTCGACCACGACCGGGACACCATATTCATGCGCAATGCTGGCAATGGCTTCCAGATCGATAATATTACCAAGTGGATTGCCAATAGATTCGACAAAAACCAGTTTGGTTTTATCATCGATCAATTGACGTAGGCTTTCTGGTTTTTGATAATCAAAAAAGCGTACTTCAATGCCCTGTTTAGGCAAAGTATGGGCAAATAAATTATAGGTGCCACCGTACAATGTCGATACTGATGCAATATTATCGCCGGCTTCGGTAATGGTTTGGATGGCATAGGTAATTGCTGCCATACCAGACGCCAGTGCCAACGCCCCGATTCCGCCTTCTAGTGCCGCAAGACGTTGTTCGAGTACTGCGGTGGTCGGATTGGTAATGCGAGTATAAATATTACCCGGTACTTTCAGGTCGAATAAATCGGCACCGTGCTGTGTATTATCAAATGCGTAGGACGTAGTTTGATAGATTGGTACAGCCACTGCCTTTGTGGTTGGTTCTGGGCTATAGCCTGCATGAATTGCCAGGGTTTCATCTTTATATGCCATGTTGTTTTTTCCATATATGTAGCAAAAGCCTGATTAAGCTAGCATAATTTTTGTCCTGATTGATGATGATAAAGAGATTAAGATATAAATTTTTAGCATAAGGCTTGAGGTTTTTACAGCGTCCTTTTTGCTTACAAAAACAGCAATGTTCAGATTGGGACTTTTCCTTTATGATCAAGATTCTACGATTTAATAATACATAACAATGCCATCTATTTATCAATTAAAACCTGCATTTCAAAATTTACTCCGACCCTTGGTTCGGGGACTGTATCGCTGCGGCATTACGGCAAATATGGTAACCGTGACGGCCATGTTGATTTCGGTGGGTCTAGCGTTCTGGATTTATCAGCATGTGCAAAGCCCTGATGGTTCGATTTTTTATTTTTTGTTATTGCCGGTCTGGATGCTGCTGCGTATGGCGATGAATGCCATAGATGGCATGCTGGCACGAGAATTTGCCCAGAAAAGTACCTTGGGTGCTTATCTCAACGAATTATGTGATGTGATCAGTGATACTGCACTCTATGCCTGTTTTTTTGCCTTTACTCTGATTGATCAAAAATTACTGGCACTGGTGATCCTATTGTCCATTCTCAGTGAATATGCCGGTGTTATGGCACCTTTGATTGGGGCAACACGCCGTTATGACGGGCCGATGGGGAAAAGTGATCGTGCATTTATATTTAGTCTGCTGGCTATTGTGATCGCCTTTATCCCGAGTGTAATGCAGAAATATCCGGCATTGAACATCGATAGACTCGATAATGTGATTAATGGTCTGTTGCTATTTATTTTATTACTTTTGCTGGTGACAATTTTTAACCGTATCAGGTACGGTATTCAAAATAGTAGAAAGATTGATCACTAGAAAAAATATTGCGTTTTAAAGGAATCATTTATGTATCAAAACACACAGCATACGTTTAATAGCCATGATGGCATTGCTTTATTTTATCAACATTGGCAAAGGGATCGGGCATCCGATACGGATAAAAAGGCGATTGTCATGTTGCATCGTGGTCATGAGCATTCTGGTCGAATGGCCCATTTGGTCGAAGAATTACAATTAGCCGAATTTGATTTTTTTGCATGGGATGCCAGAGGACATGGACAATCGCCCGGTGAAAGAGGCAATGCGCCGAGCTTTTCTGCTTGTGTGAAAGATATCCAGTATTTTGTGCAACATATTCAGGATAAATATCAGATTAAAGCTGAAAATATTGCAGTGATCGGACAAAGTGTTGGGGCAGTGTTGGCGGCGACTTGGGTACATGATTATGCACCGCAAATTCGTGCCTTATGTTTGGCTTCACCAGCATTTGATATCAAGCTTTATGTGCCCTTTGCCCGTGCGGGTTTGACTGCATTAAACAAATTGCGTGGTAATTTTTTCATTACCAGCTATGTCAAAGCCGCGATGCTGACCCATGATGTCGAACGGGCACAGCAATATGATAATGATCCACAGATTGCCAAAGCCATATCGGTGCGTATGCTCTTGGGTTTATATGCTGCGGCAGATCGAGTGGTGGCAGATGCACAGAACATTTTTGTGCCGACACAGGTGCTTTGTTCGGGATCGGATTTTGTGGTAGAGCGAAAACCTCAACAACAATTTTATGAGAAATTACCGCATCCCAAAAAAGAATGGCATGTACTAGAAGGCTTTTATCACGATACTTTAGGCGAAAAAGACCGCCATTTGGCGCTTGAAAAAATTCGTCGTTTTATTCTGGCAAATTTTGCTGAAAGTTTTCAGCCACCGCAGCTTCTCGATGCCGATAAAATTGGTGCAAGTTGTGCAATTGCTGAGGAAATTTCTACACCCTTGCCAAAAAATTCGATTAAACATGCATTCTGGCAATTGACCAAAGCCAATTTAAAACTGGGCAGCAAGTTTTCCAAAGGGTTGAAAATCGGTGAGCAAACCGGATATGACTCCGGTTCGACACTAGATTTTGTCTATCGGGATCAACTGGAAAGTCCCAATCCGATTGGCAAGCTGATTGACTGGCAATATTTGCAGGCTATCGGCTGGCGTGGTATTCGGGTGCGTAAACAAAACCTTGAAGTATTGTTGAAAAAATATGCTGTGAATATTCAGGCCCAAGGCAAGGATTTACGCATACTGGATATTGCCGCCGGACATGGCCGCTACATTCTCGATGCTGTAGCAAATCTGCAACAACCACCTGCGTCGATTTTGCTGCGGGATTATAGTGCGCTCAATGTTGAGGCCGGACAGCAGTTAATCCGACAGCGACAGCTTGAGCATCTGGCGCAATTTCAGCAGGGCGATGCCTTTGATACTGCTTCACTGGCTGCCATTGAACCTCGACCCAATCTGGCAGTCGTGTCCGGTTTATATGAGCTATTTGCCGATAATACCTTATTAAATCAATCGTTAACTGGACTGGCACAGGCAATTCCTAAAGGTGGCTATTTGATTTATACCGGACAAATCTGGCATCCACAGCAGGAATTTATTGCCCGAGCTTTAACTTCACACCGTCAGGGACAGGCATGGGTGATGCGTTTACGGTCTCAGGCCGAGATCGATGCGCTGGTTGAACATGCTGGCTTTAAAAAAATTGACCAATGTATTGACGAATTTGGTATTTTTACCGTTTCTGTTGCACAGCGTCTATAAAGACAACATTTTTTAAGGTAGCGGTTTTATGCTGATCAATAAGCCACAACGTGGTGTCTGGCTGTATGGTGTACTCTGGCTCTGTTTTTTGGCACCATTTTTCTTCCTCAGTTATGGTTTTGCCAATCAATATGCCAGCGGGCTCAAGGATGTGCCGGTCATTGTATTTGCATGGGAGCAGTATATTCCACTTTGGGCATGGACTATTGTGCCTTATTGGTCGATTGATTTGTTTTATGGCTTATCGCTGATTCTTTGCCTGAGTAAACACGAATTACGGCAACAGGTATTGCGGCTGCTATCGGCACAAATCATTGCCATTACATGTTTTTTATTATTTCCCTTGCGCTTTAGTTTTGAACGCCCGGAGTTAGATGGATTTTTTGGGCTCTGGTTTGATGTGTTGATGGGCTTTGACAAGCCATTTAATCAGGCACCTTCACTGCATATTATTTTGCTGGTCATTATATGGGATTTTTATCGTCGGCATGTCACGGCAAAGTGGCGTTGGCTGGTACATGGCTGGTCAGTGCTAATCGGCTTATCGGTATTAACCACATGGCAACATCATTTTATTGATATTCCGACCGGGCTCTTGGTGGGTGCATTATGTTTATGGTTATTTCCCTTGCAGGGTTTTTCACCATTACGTATCGGACGACAATCTTTTACGACCAAACATTTAAAGCTGGGCATATTTTACCTGTGCGCTGCACTGGGTTTGGCTGCATTAGCCTATAGTATTCAGTCTTGGGCGCTATGGTTATTTTATCCGGCGATGTCCTTGTTGTTGGTGGCGCAGGCTTATCTATTACGACAACCTACGGTGTTTCAGAAACAACCTGATGGCCGCTTAACTGTGGCAAGTTATCTGTTATTGTCTCCCTATTTGCTTTTTGCGTGGATGAATAGCCGATTGTGGACCAGAAAACATGCCGAAGATTCCTTTATCTTAAAACATAATAATATTGAAATTTATCTGGGCAGAATCCCGACCCAGCAACATGCCAGACAATATCAGGCACTATTCGATTGTTGTGCAGAATTGCCGCATCACAAAGTTGAACATCAATGTTATGAGGCATTTTATAGTCTGGATTTAATTCCAATTCAGCATCAACAGTTTCCCGAAGCGGTGGCGAGATTCAATCATATTATGCGGCACATGACGCAACAGACCAAAAACAGTCAGACTCAACAGCAGCAAACTCAGAAAGTATTGATTTATTGTGCTTTGGGTTATTCCCGTAGCTGTAGTATTTTAATTGCATGGTTAATTGATCAGGGCATTGTTGCTTCGCCACAACAGGGTTTAGCCTTGGTTCAGCAACAACGTCCGTGGGTGGTATTAAAACCTGCACATTTATCAGAACTGGAACAATGGCAGAAACAACATGAACCAAACACTTTCTCCATTTAAGGTGGTGTTGGCATTAACCGCAAGTAGTACATCAATATTATGGGCAAGTTATGTTCTGCTGGTACTTGCTTTTTTGATCATGTTATTGACCAATTTGAATATTTTGGCACTACTTATCATCTTTGCGGCAAGCATCCAGCATTATCTGTATATTCGTGTCCAGTTTGATCGACAGTTATTACAACAGGTGATTCAATCAGCAGATGCGCTCCATGCCCAGACTGAACAACTGGATCAGGCATTACTGGATTTAAAGCTGATTTCATCGAAAAAAAGCGGGCGAATTTGGACAGTACGCTTAACCGGAATATTAAGACTGTTTAAACTGCAATGTGTGGTGTTGGCAATCCAGTTGATATTATTGGTTGGCATGATTTGCCTTGGGGCACGATAAACGCAGTACACAAAAATACGCAGATTCAAGCGCAAATACAAAAGAGGCAAAACGGTCATGAAGCACAACCCGTCCAAAATAATCAACTATCTTGCGCGTGGCGTGGCATTTTTAATGCGTCGTTCGGTACGTTTGCTGACTGGCGCAAGAAGTTTATGGCTGGGTTGCAAACCGGAATTGAAACAGCGGATTTATTATGCCAATCATAACAGTCATATTGATTTTGTTTTGTTATGGTCATCTCTACCGACGTCGATTCGTCGGCAAACCCGTCCTGTGGCGGCCTCTGATTATTGGCAAAGTAATGCGTTAAGGCAGTTTCTGATTCAGGATGTGTTTCACGGCATTACCATTGCCAGACATCGGGAATCTGGTCAGGACCCTTTACAGCCGGTTATTGACGCACTAAATGATGGTGATTCGGTGATTTTTTTCCCGGAAGGCACACGTAATCTGGATGAAGATCAGATTCTGTTGCCCTTTAAAAGTGGCTTATTCCATTTAAGTCAACGATTTCCCGAGGTCGAACTGGTGCCAGTGTGGATTACCAACCTCAATCGTGTCATGCCAAAAGGCGCATTTATTCCATTGCCGTTATTGTCAACGGTCGCTTTTGGTACGCCACTGGATACGCAGCATTTGCCAGATAAGACTGCATTTTTACATCGTGCCGAGCAACAATTACTGGCCTTACAAGAGGTTGAGAATCAATGAATTATAGTCATGGACAATTGACCTCTTTATTATTTATTTCGGTCACGATTATTCTAGTGATTGCTTCGACCATTGGTCATCTGCTTAAACAACGGGTCAAGCAGCAACCGCATGCTGTGATTGATAATCTCAATGCCCGCATTAATGCATGGTGGGCCATGCTTGTTATTTTGGGCGCAGCAATTTTACTCGGCAAAACCGCTTTAATTGTTTTATTTGCCTTAATTTCACTGTTTGCCTTACGGGAATTTATTACCTTATTACCGACGCGACGAGGCGATTATCTGGCTTTATTGATCGCCTTTTATTTTGTCATTCCGTATCAATATTATTTGATCTACATTGACTGGTACGGCTTATACTCGATTTTTATTCCGCTCTATGTCTTTTTGCTGATTCCGATTGCCACCTTGAAACAGGAAGACACCACCCGTTTTCTGGAGCGCAGTGCCAAAATCCAGTGGGGGCTAATGGTTTCAGTATTCTGTATTTCCCATGTGCCGGCATTATTAAATTTAAAGGTGTATGGTTTTACTGGCGATAAAATTTGGCTTGCGATCTGGCTGATCATGGTGGTACAGGTGTCTGATGTGTTGCAGTATGTCTGTGGCAAATTGTTCGGCAAACACAAAGTTGCACCTGTACTTAGTCCATCAAAAACCATAGAAGGTTTGTTGGGTGGGATATTTCTGGCGACTTTACTGGGGATGGCATTGCATTGGTTGACACCTTTTAATCTCTGGCAAGCGGGATTAATTGGTTTTATCGTCTGTATTTTTGGCTTCTTTGGCGGTCTGGTGATGTCTGCCATTAAGCGGGATCGTGGCGTAAAAGACTGGGGACATTTGATTCAGGGACATGGCGGTATGTTGGATCGTATTGATTCTATTTGTTTTGCTGCACCAGTGTATTTCCATATTTTAAGATATTGGTGGGGTTAAATAGGAGAGGCAAGGGTAGGGATTGATCTCATTTTGCTTATATTTCATAACTCCTGACGGGATTCACGTAGAAAAAGCGGCGTAACATTGTTTTTGAATAGATGAATTTAATTCATGCTAAAATGAGCAACTTTCAACGATTCCAATGCCAGCCGAGATTAGCCAGCTATGTCCACTGCCTATAAGCCGCAAACTGCGCCCAAAGCCTTGTTTGATTATGACAAGTATTGGGCATCATGTTTTGAGCCAGCCCCATTCTTACCAATGTCACGGGAAGAAATGGATATGCTGGGCTGGGATGCCTGTGATTTTATTCTGGTCTGTGGCGATGCTTATATTGACCATCCATCTTTCTGTTCCGGGGTGATTGGGCGTGCCATTGAAGCACAGGGTTTTCGGGTTGGTATTATCGCTCAGCCGGACTGGACTTCGGCAGATGCGTTTAAGGCGCTGGGTAAACCGACCATTGCCTATGGTGTGACAGCCGGCAATATGGATTCGATGATCAACCGCTATACCGCAGATCGTAAAATCCGTTCCGATGATGCCTATTCTCCCAATAATGAGGCCAACCGTCGTCCGGATCGTGCAGCAACCGTGTATTGTCAGCGTTGCCGTGAGGCATATCCGGATGTGCCGATTATTCTTGGTGGTATCGAAGGCAGTTTACGCCGCATTGCACATTACGATTATTGGTCGGATAAAGTGCGTCGTTCTATTTTGATGGATGCCAAACCTGATTTGCTGGTATATGGCAATGGCGAACGTGCCATTATTGAAATCATACATCGTCTGTCCAAGGGCGAAGCGGTCAAAAATATTGTTGATGTCCGTGGTACGGCATTTATTTTGAATAAATCCAGTCGTGAATTAAAAGCTGGATTTATCGAGATCGACAGTAATGATGTGGATGTTGTGGGTCGGGTTGATCCGATCATTAATCCCTATGTCATGACAGAAGATCTGGATGGTTGCGAGATTGAAAAAGATAAAGGCAATAATCTGGCGCAATATCAGGATTTTCAAAAAGAATTGGTGAGTAATCCAATTGTCAAGGCCGGCGATGAACTGGCAGAAGATACCCAGATTGTGCAACTTAAAGCTGCACCGTCAAAAGCCATCAAGCATAAATTACCACCACGGGAACTTGCCGTGATCCGACTGCCTGCGTTTGAACAGGTCGCAAATGATCGGATATTGTATGCACATGCCAACCGCATTTTGCATCTGGAAACCAATCCCGGCAATGCACGGGCGCTGGTACAACGACATGGGGATCGTGATGTCTGGCTGAATCCACCGCCAATTCCACTAACCACAGAAGAAATGGATTATGTGTTTGACCTGCCTTATGCACGTCTGCCACATCCATCCTATGGCGATGCCAGATTCCCTGCGTTTGATATGATCAAGTTTTCTGTCAATATCATGCGTGGCTGCTTTGGCGGTTGTACTTTTTGTTCGATTACCGAACATGAAGGCCGGATTATCCAGAATCGTTCAGAAGAATCGATTTTGCGTGAAGTGGAAAAAATTCGTGATACCGCACCGCAGTTTACCGGGATTATTTCCGATCTGGGTGGCCCGACTGCAAACATGTACCGCCTGCATTGCAAAGATTCAGAGATTGAAAAGAATTGTCGTAAGCCATCCTGTGTTTATCCGGGTGTTTGTCAAAACTTACATACCGATCATGCACCTTTAACCCAGCTTTATCAAAAAGCCCGTGCGCTTAAAGGCATTAAAAAGATTTTGATTGGTTCCGGTCTGCGTTACGATCTGGCCGTCTTAAATCCAGAATATGTCAAGGAGTTGGTGCAGCATCATGTGGGCGGTTATTTAAAAATTGCACCGGAACATACCGAGCAGGGGCCATTGTCTAAGATGATGAAACCCGGAATTGGTACTTATGACCGTTTTAAACAGATGTTTGATCGCTTTAGTAAAGAGGTGGGTAAAGAGCAATATTTGATTCCTTACTTTATTGCTGCTCATCCGGGCACTACCGATTATGACATGATGAATCTGGCCATTTGGTTAAAGAAAAATGGTTTCCGCGCCGATCAGGTGCAAACCTTCTATCCTTCCCCAATGGCAACCGCTTCGACCATGTATTACACCCATAAAAATCCATTGGCGCGTGTTACAAGATACAGTGAAGATGTGGATATTGTAAAAGGTGAAAAGCGTCGTCGTTTACATAAGGCTTTCTTGCGTTATCACGATCCAAATAACTGGCCATTATTGCGTGAAGCCTTAAAAGAGATGGGGCGGGAAGACTTGATTGGAAATTCAAAACAGCATTTGATTCCGACCTATCAACCGCAAGGTACAGGGGATTATCAATCTGCACGTAAGAAAAATTCCAGCAAGGCTGGCGATTCGGTCAAGCGCACCAGTGAAAATGCCGTTCGCTACCAAACCAAACAACCGAAAAAAGGTAAGGTTTTAACCCAGCATACCGGATTGCCACCTAGAGAAAGTGGACAGCGTAAACGTCCTGCCAAAACTTCGGGACGATGATTTTAAACAGAGAATTTTAAGTAGATCGTTTTAATTATGTCGTTCATTCGGTATTAAAAACAAAAACTCGGGATCATTGCCCGAGTTTTTTATATTCTGTTATACGATTAAGCTTGATCCAACACCTGTTTGGCCTGTGCTTTATCAATATCTTTTTCCCATGAAGCAATCACAACAGTGGCGACACAGTTACCAATCAGGTTGGTGCAGGCACGGACAATTCCGATAAACCAGTCGACAGAAAGCAGTAACACCAGACCAATTGCAGGTAAGCTTGGAATCACCGATAAGGTCGCAGCCAGAATCACCAGTGCAGACCCCGGAATGCCGTGTGCACCTTTTGATGTGATCAACGATACCAGTAAAATGGCAGCCAAATGGCTAAAACTTAAATCGATATTACAAGCCTGTGCAATAAAGATGACACCCAGGGTCAGATAGATGGAAAATCCGTCTAGATTAAAAGAATAACCTGTAGGGATCACCAGACCGACTGTAGAGTTTTTGATTCCCAAAGCACGAAGTTTATTCATAATCTGTGGGAGGACAGAATCGGAAGATGCTGTTCCCAAAACGATGGTAAGCTCTTCTTTAAAATATTTGATAAATTTAAAGATATTAAAGCCAGCTAGTTTTAAGATACTGCCTAAAACCACAACGATAAAGAATAAACAGGTCGCATAGAATAAAAAGACCAATGCGCCCAATTGCACCAATGAACTTACACCAAATTTTGCAGTGGTATAAGCAACCGAACCTAAAACCCCCAAAGGTGCTAGTTTAATGATCAGTCCCATGGCTTTAAATAAAATTTCAGAAACTGATTCGATAAATGTTTTGGCTGGCTCTGCGACATGCTTGGGAACCAGTAACATGCTGACACCGAATAAAATAGCAATCACCAGCACTTGTAAAATATCGCCTTTGGTGAACGCATCAAATACAGTTTTTGGAATCAAATGCAATAAAAAGTCTGATGCGGAAGCCAATTCCTGTGCTCGCTCGGTATAGGTAGCGAGATCTTTTCCATCGAGTGTGGAAATATCGATATTCATACCGACACCGGGTTTGAATATATAGGCGACTGCAATGCCTAAAAATAATGCAATTGTAGTAACAACCTCAAAATAAAGAATGGTTTTTGCACCAACACGACCCATTTTCTTAACGTCATCTGCACCAAAAATACCCAAAACAACAACACAGAATACGATAGGTGCGATTAGCATTTTGATAAGAGATATAAAACCATCCCCCAATGGTTTTAATGCGAGTGCGAAATCATGTGCGACAATTCCCAGAATGACCCCCAAAATGAGCGCAAGGACCACCTGTGCAAATAGGCTTTTTTTAAGTATCGATAACATTGATGATCTCTGTATGGCAAGTTGTATCCGCTTTGTAAGCAATAAACACACCATAACAGTGCGATTTTTGCATTACTTATTCAATATATAGATATAGAATGAGAAATACACTATTGTTAATTATTTATGACCTGACATTTTAAGGTATGAATTTAGAGAGGGCGTCGCTTTAAATTCATACTTATCAACATGACGGTTTATTGAGAAGAGAGAAAACCCTCTCTTTAAAATGCAGGGAAATAAAGGATAGTCACCTATTAAATTACATAATATTTTGATTTTTAAATATTAAATTATGAGTTTGTATTGTATGGGATGAATGGAGATTTAACGTTTCTCTTTTAAGCAGAGTCATAGGATTTGTAAAATACCTGCCCCTTTCTCAAATTGAATCTGTTCGGGGGTAGAGTTTTTATAAATGGCATAGACCGTTGATCACAAAGCAGAATTAAGGTTTGATCTGATGCCGTTTTTTCCATTTTCGTAGCACACTCCAGCGCCAGAAAATATGTGTAAGTACATAAAATAATACAGCGAAGATTAAGGCTTCAATCATCAAGCCAGAGAGTAAAATTTTGGCTAGGCTACAATCAACATGACCATGCCCCAAATTTGTGATCCAATGTTCGATTTGATGTAATACACCTAAAATCATTTCCTTATTAATCATATGGACATGATAAATCTTACTTCCCAGCCAAAAACCCAGATATAAAATCGGAATGATGGTCAATGGATTACTGAGCCAAGCCAGCGCAAGTCCAATTGGTAAATTAACTTCCAAAAAAATTGCAGCAACCGCAATAAAGACACTATGAAAAGGAATTGGCAACAAACCAAAAAAAGTGCCGATAAACACTGCTTTGGCAATGGATTTACGATTGACATACCAAATCAGTGGATTCGTTGCATGTTTGCCAAAAAGACGCATAAATTTTAAATTGGACACACGATCGGCAGAAGGGAGCCAAGACTGTAAGAATTGTTTTGCCATGTGTGCTGTCTTTGTGCCAGTGTCTCAATATGAAGAAGAATTATCCGATAAGTATAACTTTTCTTCAGCAATTATGTCATAGGGTATGATGTATAAAATGGGGACGATCATAAAAAAGACAAGAGTAAATAGATGTCTTGTCTTTTTAATTTTACTGGATGTACAGAATCAGGAGGGTTAATTATCGGTCAACATGATCTACAAATCTGGCGATGTCTACTAATGCCTGTTTTGCTTGCTCTACCCAATGGTTAAACATATGAAAATTATGCCACATACCAGGATAAATCGATAAAGTTGCCTTACCACCAGCCTGATCAACATATTCTTTTAATCGTTTGGCATCATCGAGTAAAATTTCTTTACTTCCGACCTGAATCAGGATTTCAGGTAAACCGCTTAAATTGGCAAAGAGAGGAGACACATAGGGTTCATCGATACTGCTATCGTCGGTAATATAATACTCGATGCCCTGTTTTAATAACTGTTCTGAAAGTAAGGCATCCTGTTTGGCATTAAACTTCAAAGACTCACCACTTAAAGATAAATCCAGCCAAGGCGACATCAGGATTAAACCACTTGGCAACGGTAATTTTTCATCCCGTAATTTTAAACACAGTGCCAGTGCCAGATTCCCGCCACAGGAATCCCCCGATAAGGTAATGTCTTTGGGCTCAATCCCCTGTTGTAAAATTTCCAGATATGCAGCAAACAGCAAATCAAGCGCATAAGGGAATGGGTGTTCGGGGGCCAGTGGATAGTCCAGATGTAACACCTGTGCTTTGGTATACGTGACCAGATCAGACATCAGCCCACGATGACTGTCCAGACCACCGAGAAAAAAAGCACCGCCATGGATATGGAAAATCATTTGTGTCGGTGCTTCATTACGAATCTTGATTTCTTCACATGACATACCGGCTAGATGAAGTTTTTTGAAATGCAAGGAACGATTGACAGGCAGTAATTTACTTGCAGGGACAAGTAGCTTACGTAAGGTAATGGCAGAGAGCCCTTGTTCACTAGGAAATTTCAGGGTTGCTTTTAATATTTTTTCGATTGCAAAAGTTCGGAATTGTGAGGTTTTTGGCATAAATCAATCCATAAAAGTGACTAATTATTCATAAAAATACCCCATATCATTACATTTATAAACCCAAAATCCATGTCATAAATTTGTTATTATTTTATAGTTGACCACAGGAAACGATAAATAAGGACTGTTTCATGAAAAAACTATCATTATTGCTGCTTACAACTGCATTCACAACCACAAGCGTTTTTGCTGCCGATGTATTAAATAATAGCGAATGGAAAACCATTGATGATGAAACTGGTAAACCGAAGGCTTTGGTAAGTTTTAAACAACAAGCCAATGGTACGTTTACCGCCACCATCAGTAAATCTTTAGATCCAAATGTTGAAAAAGGCTGTAATACCTGCGCTGGTGCCTTAAAAGGTAAACCGCTTGAAGGTGTCACCATCGTGCGTAATTTAAAAGCTGTGTCAGCTGGTAAATATGATGGCGGCACAATTTTAGATCCAAAATCGGGTAAGACCTATAAAATGAAAGCCGAGGTATCACCAGACGGTAAAAAACTGCAAGTACGAGGTTATATCGGTATTTCTGCACTAGGACGCAACCAGACTTGGTTGCGTGCCAATTAACACACTCTGTTAAATGTGTCATGCTGAAGAATATCAGGTATTCTTCAGCCATGGCATGAATATGTAAACCAACACCTAAATAAATGCCATACTCAGAGTATCCATTCATATTGTGAATTTTTCCAGAGAGAGTAGATATGTGTTGCTTTATTCGTAACATCCAGTAGTATAAAGAAAAAATAATGCAGCTAATGTTTTGAGTGCTTCTATATTTAAAAAACCTATATCAATTCGTTAAAGTTAATTTACTGAAAATAGCAAACAGGTTGTCATCTCATATTGAACCACCTATAACTTTATTCTAATTATGTAGATATCAAGTACAATATTTTAGAATGATAACAAATACTACACAATATGAAATTAAGATTAACGGAATAAAAATATTGTTTACATATTTAAGGACAAAGTATGTGTCAAATTTTGACGGAAGATATTTTGTAAAAACAGAAAAATTCTTTGAGAATGACAAAATTTGTCATAAAAACAGCTCAAAATGGTTAAAAACAAGAAGAATATAGATTTTTATACGAAAAAAACGCTATTTTGATCACATTTATTAAAATATTATGCGACATATATCACATTTTAAATGATTTATTTTTATACCAATCACTATTGTATTGGTAGAGTTACGATGAACAAGATTTATAAAATTATCTGGAACGAGGTCACTCGCACCTGGGTCGCAGTATCTGAGATTAGTAAAAGTAGAGGAAAACGCAGTTCTGGCGTTCGTATCGCCAGTGTAGCAGGTGTGTTGATGGGGCTGGCTGTACCTACGATGGCAACCAGTGCCGACTTCGTGGTAGGCGGTAATATGGAAATTGTAGGTGGCAATAGTGGGCTTACCTGTGCACGTCCAACTGGTGGTACGTGGACATGCCAGATCCCCAATGGCAATGGCGGCTTCGCCACCATCAGCGGCATCACTGCCACGACTGGTAGTGATGCTGTGACTGCTGCATCGACTTGGGCGGCAAGCAATCTTAACACTGGTGCCATTGCTCTGGGCGATACGAATACAGTAGCCAGTGGACAGTATTCAACTGCGATTGGCGCTGGTGCCAGTGCAGCCGGAGATCATGCAATTGCGATTGGTAATAGTGCTGAGGCCAATGGTCTGAATGGGCTGTCCATTGGCATAGAAGCCGGGGTAGGTACAACAGGTGATGGCAACACTGCCATTGGTAATTTTTCCGGGACAGATGTCGATGGGGAGATGAACCTGATGCTGGGCAATTCTGCTGGCTACGGTCTGGTTGGCGATTTTAATGTAGCCAATGGTCTGGGTGCACTACAGTTCGCGGAGGGTAATGATAACGTCGCCAGTGGCTCGGGAGCATTGGAGGGTATACAGGGTGATAATAATGTAGGTATTGGGTTATCCGCTGGTTCAGGCATTGTGGGCAGTGGCAATATCGCTACTGGCTTGGGTTCAGGTGCTTTTACAGAAGGCGATAATAACCTCGTATCAGGTACATTTGCGGGCACCTTCATTGAAGGAAGCAATAACGTTGCATTGGGCACTTCTGCTGGCACAGGCTATTGGGTGAATGATGTAGGTCAACTTATTGACAAAAATGGTAATGTTGTCACTGGTACGCCATCAGTGGAATTGAATGACACCGTGGCGATTGGTAATAAAGCTATTGTCGGTGCCGATCAAACGGTTGCGATTGGTAATAGTGCACAGGCTTTAGGTGTCAGCTCTGTTTCAATAGGTGATAAAACTGGTATTAATAGTACAGGAATAAGTAATACTGCTTTGGGTTCATCTTCTGGTACGAATGTTACTGGAGATGCCAATATTTCTATTGGTAGTACGGGAAATTATGTTACAGGGAATAGTAATATTGCATTGGGTACCGCTGGTACAGGTGATTCTGTTACAGGTGATGGCAATGTCGTGATAGGGGGGTATTTTAGTGGTCATATGGTTAGTGGAAATAATAATGTAGCTTTAGGCGGGATAACAACAGGTATGTATGTCACCGGTGATGACAATATTGCCATGGGATCAAATGCTGGTTCCAGTATTAGAGCCAATAAAACATTAAGCTTAGGTGTTTCATCCAATGCAAATGCAGAAGAAGCAGTAGCAATTGGTGCAGATTCACAGGTTTCTGTCGAAAAAGGTATTGCATTGGGCAGTGGTTCGATTGCCAATACCGCAGCGGGTATTGATGGATATGTGCCAGAGAATGCAACAGCAGCACAAAGCGATGCTATTAATTCAACCAAGAGTACTTTGGCTGCCTTAAGCATAGGTGATGCAGACAATGGTGAATTCCGTCAAATCACTGGCGTTGCAGCAGGCACCGATGATGACGATGCAGTGAATGTGGCGCAGTTAAAAGCCGCACAGGAAGCGGCCACCACCCATTTCTACAGCGTGGGCAGCACCGACGAAACCGCAGGCAACTACAACAACGATGGTGCTACAGGTACCAATGCATTGGCTGCCGGTGTAGGGGCAAGTGCAACCACAAATAGCAGCGTGGCCATCGGTAACTCGGCAAGTGTTGCGACGTCAAGTGACAATACTATTGTGGCTCAAAATGCCATTGCTATTGGTTCACAAGCCACAGCCGGAACAGAAAGTGCCATTGCCATTGGTAATCAGGCAAGTGTAAGCGCAACGATTGATTCGCGAAATGGTGTTGCCATTGGCGGTAAGTCCACCGTAACCGGAGAAAACGGTGTGGCTATTGGTGGTGGTGGCAATGGTACTGATAATGGTGCCGGTGCCAGTATGACCAATACGGCTGGCAAGGCATCCACAGCCATTGGCTTTGGTACCAACGCCAATATAGGTGGTACAGCGATCGGCTATGGTGCAACAGCCTCTGGGTCGACACTGTTTGGCAATGAATTGGGATACAACACAGCTTTGGGTTACAAGGCAAATGCTTCCAGCACTTTGGGGAGTGCATTGGCATTGGGTTCGTATTCTACTTCTTCTGCTGTTGGAGCAACCGCTGTTGGTAATAACACGAATGCCAGCGGTGCAGGTGCTGTGGCATTAGGTGGATCGGCTTATACAGGTAAGGGCGCAAGTGCAAGTGCCAACGGTGCCATTGCGATTGGCGGTAGTTCAACTACGGGCACGACAGCCGGTGCGCTGGCCAGCAAAACCAATGCCATTGCCATTGGTACAGGCGCGCAGGCAACGGGCACAAGCAGCATCAGTATTGGTACAGGCAATATCGTTATCGGCGACAATAGTGGCGCGATTGGTGATCCATCCACTGTGAGTGGATCTGGTAGTTATAGCTATGGTAATGACAATACGGTAGAGGCCGATGAAGCGGGTATTTTGGGTAATGATGGTACATTAACTGCCGATGCAGATGGCAGTCGCATTATTGGTAATGACACAACCATTTCTGGCGAAAACAGCTTCAGTGTGGGCAATGACAATACAATTGACAATACCAATACTTATGTATTGGGTAGCAATGTAACAACAACGCAAGACAATTCGGTTGTTTTGGGCAATGCTTCGACGGATCGTGAGGCAACTACCGTTGACAGTGGCACCATTAATGGCGTGACCTACGATTATGCCGGTGCAGGTGATCCGAGCTACGGTGTGGTGAGCGTGGGTGCAGAGGGTGCAGAACGCCAGATTGTCAACGTGGCAGCGGGTGAAGTCAGTGCAGATAGCACCGATGCGGTGAATGGCAGTCAACTGTATGCCACCAATCAGGCGATTGAAGCAGCGACTACACATTACTACAGCGTTAATGATGACGGCGTGACTGGCGGCAACTACGATAATGATGGCGCTACAGGTGTTAATGCATTGGCTGCCGGTGTGGGCGCAGTTGCGAGTGGTGATAATGCCATCAGCATTGGTGCCAATACTGTCAGTGGCAGCGAGAGTAGTGCAATTGGACAAAATAATATAATTGACGGTAGTTATTCTAATGTGCTTGGACAGAGTAATACTGTAGTTGAAAATGCAGAAGGTTCTATTCTTGGTAGTGGTAATTACATTGCAGGTTATGGTGTAGCTGTTGGCAATAGCAATAGCATTTCAGGGAGCCGGAGTGCTGCTTATGGCAATAACAATACGATTGCCTCGAATAGTTCACATGCGATTGGTAATGGGAATGAGTTGTCAGATGAGACTGGTAAATACCTGTTTGTTAGCGGTGAGCAAAATGACGTAAGCGGTTCAGGCAACTATGGCGCAATAGTTTCAGGTGGTTTAAATGAAATCAATGGTGAAAATAATCAATTCATTGAAGAAATTGGTTATGAGAATACCGTTGCAGGCAATGAGAATGACAGTTTAAGCCTGATTGGCCGTAACAATACCATCGACGGTGATGACAACAGCATGATCAGCCTGCTGGGTAATGCCAATACCATTGAAGGCGATAGCAATAACCTGGTGAGTGTGGTTGGTAATGAGAACACGGTTAATGGCAATGAAAACAGTCTGACCAGCGTAATTGGTAGTGGAAATACCCTTGAAAATACCACCGATGTCAGTGTGATTGGTGACACCAATACAGTGACAGATTCGACTCTGGTTGCGGTTACCGGTAGCCAAGTCGATGTGAGCGGTGCTAAAGCCACATTGGTCACAGGTTATGAGATTGCGGTTGAAGGTGGCAGTAATAATATCATTCAGGGCATGGGTCTTGGTATAAACAATGCGACGTCCAGCGTGATTCTAAGCGATGGCGGTACCGTGGTTGGTGATCTGGACGGTGTGGTGCTGATTGGTAAAGACGCCAGCGTTACTGAATCTGGAGGCGTTGCTTTAGGTAGTGGTTCAGTTGCCAATACAGCAGCGGGTGTTGATGGATATGTGCCAGAGAGTGCAACAGCTGAACAAAGAGAAGCAATTCTGGCAACTATGGCTATGAATGCAGCGGTAGATGTGGGTAGTCGTCAAATCACTGGAGTCGCCGCAGGTACGGAAGATGATGATGCAGTCAATGTATCGCAGTTAAAAGCGGTATCAGAAAGTGCTAATGCAGGATGGAATGTAACGGATGCTAATGGTAATACCGCAAATATCGGTCCGGATGGTGAAGTTGCATTTGTATCGGGTAATAGTAATTTGACAGTGGAACAGACTGGTGCCAATGATGAAGGTGAGATTGAAATTACCCTGAGCAATGATTTGGATTTGACTGCTGATGGTAGTGTAACGACTGGTCAAACTGTATTGGATAATGCTGGCGTAACAATAGGTAGTGATGTAGAGCTAAATAGTACTGGTCTGACCATTAATAATGGTCCAAGTGTGACCACAGAAGGTATTGATGCAGGGCTTCTACAGATTAGCAATGTTGCTAATGCAACAAATGATTATGATGCAGTGAATTTATCACAAATTAAAGCCTTATCCATGAATTTTATTGGCCTTAATAGTGGTGTTTCAGCTGGTAATTATACATTTACACCGTGGGCAGATGGTGCCAGTAATTCGATTTCATTTGAAGCAGGTGATGGTTTAAAACTTGAAGTTAATGGTTCAACATTCACTTTCTCGGTAGATGAGGACAGTGATCTTTATCAAAACTTAAAAGGTGAAACCGGTGCGACAGGAGCAACAGGTTCCCAAGGCGAAACCGGTGCTACAGGCGCGACAGGTTCCCAAGGTGAAACCGGTGCCACAGGCGCAACAGGTTCTCAAGGTGAAACTGGTGCCACAGGCGCAACAGGCTCTCAAGGTGAAACTGGTGCTACAGGCGCGACAGGCTCCCAAGGCGAAACTGGTGCTACAGGCGCAACAGGCTCCCAAGGTGAAACCGGTGYGACAGGTGCGACAGGTCCACAAGGTGAAACTGGTGCTACAGGCGCGACAGGCTCCCAAGGTGAAACCGGTGTGACAGGTGCGACAGGTTCCCAAGGTGAAACTGGTGCCACAGGCGCGACAGGTTCCCAAGGCGAAACCGGTGTTACAGGCGCGACAGGTTCACAAGGTGAAACTGGTGCCACAGGCGCGACAGGCTCCCAAGGTGAAACCGGTGCGACAGGAGCAACAGGTTCTCAAGGTGAAACTGGTGCCACAGGCGCAACAGGTTCCCAAGGTGAAACCGGTGCCACAGGCGCAACAGGTTCCCAAGGTGAAACCGGTGCCACAGGCGCAACAGGTTCTCAAGGTGAAACTGGTGCTACAGGCGCGACAGGTTCTCAAGGTGAAACCGGTGCCACAGGCGCGACAGGTTCCCAAGGTTCAGGTACATCAGGCGAATTTATTGTTGCGACAGATGAGGCCAGTAAAGAAATCACAGTTGATGACAGTAATAATCATCTAAACATTGTAGGTGATGGTCAGAATATTGAGACTTCGGTTGCTGATGACAATACCGTAAAAGTTGTACTAGCAGATGATATTAAGGTCAATAGTGTTGATGCTCAAACTGTAACAGCAGAAACCGTCAATGCAGATAATGTACTTGCCAATGACCAGATTGGTATCGTTAATGGTCCAAGCTTATCTACAACGGGTATTGATGCAGCAGATCAAAAAGTTACCAATGTTGAGAATGGTACAGTAAGTGCAGATTCTAAAGATGCAGTGAATGGTAGTCAGTTATATGATTATGCCGAAGGTGTGAAAAATATTATTGGTGGTACGACAACTTATAATGCAGAAACTGGCCAATACACCAATACCAATATTGGTGGTACAGGTAAAGACAATATCAATGATGCGATTGGTGCTGCAAAAACCGAGGTTAAAGCTGGCGATAATATGACTGTAACATCGACTACAGGTGCAGATGGTCAGACGGTTTATGAAGTTGCAACTGCTAAGGATGTGACGTTTGATTCAGTCACCTCTAGTACTGTAACTGCTGATACCGTGACTGTTGGTAATGTGGTGATTGATCAGTCAGGTATTAATGCCGGTGATCAAAAAGTTACCAATGTGGCAGCAGGAACAGTGTCTTCTACGTCCACAGATGTTGTGAATGGTAGCCAGTTATATGGTTATGCCGAAGGTGTGAAAAACATTATTGGTGGTACGACAACTTATAATGCAGAAACCGGTCAATACACCAACACCAATATTGGTGGTACAGGTAAAGACAATATCAATGATGCCATTGGTGCAGTGAATGACAGCGTAACCAATTTAGGTAATCGTATTGATAATGTGTTCTATCAAACCAACAAGCGTATTGATCAGGTAGATAAAGAAGCCAAAGCTGGTATTGCATCAGCCATGGCAATGGAAGCAGCACCATTTGTTGCAGGTAAATTGACCTATGCAGTTGGTGCAGCCCATCATGGTGGTGAGCAGGCAGTTGGTGCGACTTTACGTAAAACCGCTGATAATGGACGTTGGTCGATTACTGGTGGTGTTGCAACAGCAACCGAAGGTGATCCAAGCTTCCGTATCGGTATCAGCGGTGTAATTGATTAATTCCACAAGACACGCGGAGGTTCTTGTAATGAGAGCCTCCCATCTTTAAATATTAAATTGAGAGAATAGAGATGAAAGCATTAAATCAAGCCTTAATGTTCAGTGTATTGAGTGGGTTAATGATCGCCATGAGCCATGCTGAAGATGCTGTAACATTACAGCAAACAACATCTAAAGAAATTCATTTCCCAAAAGTTGAGGATAGTTATCTTAAACAAGTGAAGCGTTATGAATATGATGATGTTGCCCGTCTGGAGACAGGATTAAACAAAGATCAATTCCGTCATTTATTGGGTAATCCCCAATTTAATGAAGGTGTATTTGTCAATCGTGTTTGGAATTATGTACTCGACATTCGAATTCCCAATACACAGGATTATAAACGTTGTCAGTTACGCATTGATTTTGACCAAAAAGGGATTGCCCAGAATCTGAACTGGAAAGGACAGGATTGTCAGAATTTTCAGGTAGCGCAACCCGAAGCCATTATTCCGATGACATTGCCACAGGAAGTACAACCACAGGTTGAAACCTTAAATTTAAGTGCGGATGCATTATTTGAATTTAACGGTTCTCGTTTAAATGACTTGTTAGCACAGGGACATCGTGAATTGGATCAACTTGTGGACACGATTGCTTCAAAATATGTGAGTGTCAATCATATTCATCTCATTGGCCATACTGATCGATTAGGTGCAGATAGTTATAATTATCAACTTGGGTTGAGTCGTGCCCAAACCGTTCGTAATTATTTGGTACAAAAGGGAATATCCGCCGAAATTATTAGTTTTGCAAGTGTAGGTGAGAGTCAACCGGTAAGCAATGGTTGTTACGAAGTTCAACAACGACAAGCTTTACAGGCATGTTTGCAGCCGGATCGTCGTGTGACTGTACAAATTACAGGAATCCAGAAATCTTAACGTTGTTTTTATTTAAGAAATAAACCTGATTAGAGTCTTTAGTTCAAATCAGGTTTATTCCCGAAAAAAAGAATATAAATATTTACCCGTTTAACTGTGCATATTGTGCTGGATCAAAACCAACTAAAATACCTTGGTCGGTTTCCAGCACAGGGCGTTTAATCATACTCGGATGTGCAATTAAACTTTCTACCAGTTGACTCTGGTTTTCCAGTGCAAAGGCCTGCTGTTCTGGCGTCAGTTTTTTCCATGTTGTACCTTTTTTATTGAGTAATAGGTCCTGATTAACGTGTTTTAGCCAGGTATTCAAGGTATCTGCATCAATACCCTGTTTTTTATAATCATGAAATTCATAACTTAAACCTTGCTCATCAAGTGCAGTAAATGCCTTTTTCATGGTACTGCAATTTTTAATGCCATAAATTTTTAACATGTGATTTTTCTCTCGTTTAGCAGATGGATCATTATAACAAGTTATGCCGTTCGGCCTGTATAGCTGGCGGTAAATGTTCTCCCAGTGAACTTAAGGTTTCACGCTCGATGAGGCGTACAATGGAATCCAGTGGCAAATCATTTTCCTGTACGCCAAAAGGTTCTTCCAGTTGTGCACTTAAGGCATCGAGTCCCAAAAACATATATGCCAGTAAGCCGACCAGAAAAGGCGTCCAGATCCCTAGAACAGATTCCAGACTAAAAGGCAGCATAATGCAAAAACAATAGACTGCACGATGCAGTAAAACCGAATAGGCAAATGGCAATGGTGTACTGGCAATACGGTCACAGCCTGCCTGAATATTTCCCATCTCGACCACATGATGATTCAACGTACTATAGACAATATCGCTGATTTCACCGACCTTTAAGGCATTGATGAGCTCTTTCTGAATTTTCTCTAGGGTAAATTGTGGCGCATTGATATGTTGGTTAAGCTTATGCACAGTATGTTCATTGATCCGCCCATATTCCAAAAACCGTGTTGGATGGGCAGTTTGATGGCGCAAGCGATCCCGTAATAAATTGGTAAAAATCAGCATTTGATGCAAAATACGTTCACGTCGTACATCACTTAAAACATGGCTATCTCGCACCATATGACGTGTATTGGCAATCAGTGCACCCCAAAGTTTTCGACCTTCCCACCAGCGGTCATAACAAGCCGTATTTCGAAAGCCCAAAAAAATCGATAGGATCACCCCGAAAATGGTAAATCCAATGCTGGGGACTTCGGGCACATGTACGATTTGGTGGATGGTTAATGCCCCAATCGCTGCTGAACATAGCATCAGGATAATCAGTGCAGGTAAAACCTTGGGTAAAATTGTACCTTGCCATGAAAATAACAAAGCAAAACTGTTACTTTTATTACGAATAATCATAAAGTTTTCTAAATGAATAGGGGAATGGTTTGCTGCACAGTTATAAACCCTAGTCAAAATAAAGACAAGATACAAGGGAGGGCGTATTGAGACTTGATCTTTAGCTGATGTAATCCGAGATGAATACTCGGTATGCCGTTAATCCGCTATGGAAATGATTCTGTGACAAAAACCTATTTGCGTTATATGACTTTGGCATTACAATGAAATCGGCAATATTGTCTTTATTCTTGTTAAAAGCTCGTGACAGAAAATCAAACAAAACCCCGAAATATTATGATGATGGCCGCTGGAACTGGTGGTCATGTCTTTCCTGCTTTGGCAGTTGCCAAGGAATTACAACAACGTGGTCATCAAGTCTGCTGGCTGGCGACACCTGCCGGTATGGAAAATCGTCTGTTAAAGCAGCATGATGATATTGCCATTTATCAGATTGATATTCAGGGTGTACGTGGCAATGGTTTAATTCGTAAATTGGCTGCACCTTTTAAAATTCTAAAAGCCACTTTATCGGCAATGCGTATCATGAAAACGCATAATATTGATGCCGTAGCAGGATTTGGCGGTTATGTCGCAGGTCCAGGAGGATTGGCTGCCCGTTTGCTCGGTATTCCTATTCTTATTCATGAGCAAAATGCAGTTGCCGGTTTTACTAATACACAATTGGCACGCATTGCCAAAACCATATGTCAGGCATTTCCAAATACTTTTCCGGCCAAAGCCAATATTGTCACCACGGGCAATCCGGTACGTAAGGAAATTTGTGAAATTTTGTCGCCACAATGGCGTTATGATCAGCGGACCAGTCAGCAACAACCTTTACGGGTATTAATTGTCGGCGGTTCTTTGGGTGCACAAGCCTTAAATGAGCGTATTCCGGCTGCATTAACGGCCTTACAATTGCCTTTATCAGTGTATCATCAATGTGGGCAGCAACAACTTGATGCCACTCAGCAACGTTATCAGACCTTGGATAAGGTTGATGGTTTTCAGGCAGATGTTGTGCCATTTATTGAAGATATGGCACAGGCCTATTCAGATGCAGATTTAATTATTTGCCGTGCTGGTGCATTAACAGTCACCGAAATTGCAACCGCTGGTGTGGCTGCTATTTTTGTGCCGTTGCCGATTGCAGTGGATGATCATCAAACTGCAAATGCACATTATCTGGCTGATGTTGGTGCTGCAAAAATTTGTCAGCAGGCCAGCATGACTTCGGAAAGTCTGGCAATATTATTGCAGCCATTAATGAACCGCCAAGTGCTTGCAGAGATGGCGGTCAAAGCCAGACAACAAGCCCAGACCCAAGCAACATCTGAAGTTGCAAATTTAATTGAAGCTTTATCATAATGAGTCATTCCATGCCTGAAAATTCAACCGTGAAGAAAAACACTGCACAATTAATTAAAATTCCAGAAATGCGCCGGATTAAACACATCCATTTTGTCGGGATCGGTGGGGCAGGGATGTGTGGGATTGCCGAAGTTCTAAAGAATCAAGGCTATTGCGTCTCGGGTTCAGACATTAAAGCTTCCAAAACGACTGCTCAGCTTGAAGAAAATGGCATTAAGGTCTTTATTGGTCATGATGCCAAAAATATCGAAGGTGCCAATGTATTGGTGGTTTCAACCGCTATCGATCCAGAGAATCCGGAAATTAAAAGTGCTCTAGAAAAACGTATTCCTGTGGTGCGTCGCGCGGAAATGCTGGGTGAATTGATGCGTTATCGTCATGGTATTGCCGTTGCCGGGACGCATGGTAAAACCACGACCACCAGTTTGCTAACCTGTATGCTGGCAGAAGAAAATCTCGATCCGACCTATGTGATCGGTGGTTTGCTTAACCGTACCGGTGTCAATGCTGCCCTTGGTGCGAGTCGTTATATTGTGGCCGAAGCGGATGAGTCCGATGCCTCCTTTTTATATCTGGAGCCGATGGCAGCCATTGTGACCAATATTGATGCCGATCATATGGATACGTATGGTGGTAGTTTTGATAATCTAAAAAATACCTTTGTACAATTCCTGCAAAAATTGCCATTTTATGGTTTGGCTGTGGTCTGCGGTGATGATGCCAATATTCAGGAAATTATTCCCCGTGTTGGTCGTCCTATTCTGACTTATGGTTTTGGTGAAGATAACGATATTCGTGCAATTGATGTCGAACAAGATGGTATGCAGTCGCACTTTACCGTATTACGCAAAGCACATGAACCACTGCGTTTAACCATTAATCAGCCAGGATTACATAATATTTTAAATGCGCTGGCTGCGATTGGTGTGGCGACGGATGAAGGGGTTTCTGATGCGGCAATTGCCCGTGCGCTGGAAAGCTTTAGTGGCGTTGGTCGTCGTTTTCAGGTGCAAGGCGAGTTCGCATTGGGCGATGGAAACGTAAAACTGGTAGATGATTATGGTCATCATCCCAAAGAAGTGGAAGCTACCATTAAAGCTGCCCGCCAAAGCCATCCCGATCGTCGTCTGGTGATGTTGTTTCAGCCGCATCGTTTTAGCCGCACCCGAGATTGCTTTGATGATTTTGTTGAAGTGTTGTCCAAAGTCGATGTATTGTTATTAATGGAAGTTTATCCTGCGGGTGAAAAACCGATTGTGGGGGCAGATAGCCGTACACTTGCCCGTAGTTTACGCTTGCGGGGACAGGTTGATCCGATTGTGGTTGATCCTGTCGATACGCAGTTGCCAGAAATTTTAAAGAATTTGTTACAACCAAATGATCTTTTGCTTACACAAGGTGCAGGTAATGTCGGTGCAGTTTCAGTAGAATTGGCACAGCATCAGCTTTATTTATCGTTTTAATTTTTATTTACTTTGATTGTTAAGGAATTCACCGTGACACAGGTGCAAGAAAAATTCGGAAAAGTTGCTGTTTTACTGGGTGGAAAATCTGCGGAACGTCAGGTCTCTTTAAATAGCGGACAGGCAGTGCTTGATGCACTGTTACGTTCTGGTGTCGATGCCGAAGCATTTGATCCGCTGACCACAGATGTCACAGAATTGAAAAATTATGATCGTGCTTTTATCGTCTTGCATGGTCGTGGCGGTGAAGATGGTCAGATTCAAGGCGTGTTGGAATGGTTGAATGTGCCTTATACCGGAACTGGTGTACAGGGCTCTGCCATTGGGATGGACAAAGTAAAGACCAAGCAAATCTGGCAAGGCAGTGATTTACCGACGGCACCTTATCGTCTGATTTCACCCCAAAGTGATTTTGAAAAAGTGGCACAGGATCTGGCTTTACCTGTCATTATCAAACCAGTACATGAAGGTTCAAGTATTGGTATGAGCAAGGTTGAAAAAGTCGAAGATTTTGCCGCAGCATTGTCCAAAGCCACGGTACATGATTCAATTGTCATGGCAGAAAAATGGATTTCAGGTCGTGAATTTACTGTGATCATTCTAAATGGTCAGGCTTTACCGGTGATTCGTCTGGAACCACCAAAGGATGTGGCATTTTATGATTATGAATCAAAATATAATCGTAATGACACCACCTATGGGATTCCAAGCGGTTTGTCCGAGCAGGAAGAAAAGAACCTACAACAACTTGCACTAAGAGCTTTTCAAGCCGTTGGTGCATCTGGTTGGGGGCGTATTGATGCCATGCAGGATGAAGAAGGTAATTTCTGGTTACTTGAAGTCAACACCGTACCCGGCATGACAGATCATTCTTTGGTGCCAAAAGCTGCGCAGGCAGTCGGTTATAGTTTCGATCAATTGTGTTTGACCATACTTGAGCAGACATTAAACTAAGAATACGATTATATGGCACAGCTTCCGGTTTCATTACGTCGACGCAAACCTGCAACGACCTCAATCCATGACAAGCCACCAGAGCTTAAAGACAAGGCTTTTGAGTGGGGGAGCTGGTTGTTGCTGGTGCTGGCCTGTGCCGTATTATTATTCGGTGGGTATGTGTTGTGGCAACGCATGCAACAGGCAAAAATTGCTCATATCCAGATTATTGGGGTAACCCCTGCCGAACAACAGTATTTGACTACATTTCTGGACAAGGATATTCAAGGCAGCTATTTTACCGCAGATCTAGAACAAATTCGTGATCATACACTGGCCCTATCATGGGTTGATCGAGTGGTGGTATCTAGAGCATGGCCCGATTCCCTCGTGATTCGTGTAACGCCACGACATGCCATTGCACGTTGGGGGACTGGCCGTTTGCTCAGTGATGATGGTGTGGTATTTAAACCGATTCAACAGGTAGATACGGCCAACTTACCTTTATTACATGGACCTATAAGTCAATCCCGTGTGATGATGACCAAATATCGCGATATCAGTCAGATGTTTGAGCCAATGAATTTACATCTAAAAGAATTATATTTAACCGAACGTATGACTTGGTTTATGCAATTTGATAACGGTTTGCGGGTTATCGTCGATCAGGATCAGACCATGAGTAAATTACAACGTCTAAGTGAACTGTCAAAAGCAGATTTACAACAGGTCTGGGATAAAATTGCCGCGATTGATTTGCGTTATCGCAATGGTTTGGCGATCCAATGGAAAAATTCCCAGCCACCACAGATTGTAAATGGGCACTTTATTGTTGCAGAACCTGTAATTGATGTTGCGGCACAGGGACCACAAACCCCATAATAGGGCATTTAAATTTAACCAAAGACTGTATTTTGCAGTTTCAACAACAAATATGGTAATGAGTAATGAGTGAAGCTGTTCCATCGGTTGTGGCAATTGATATTGGAACACATAAAGTGTCGGTATTGATCGGCAAGGTACACGCCCAGGACAAAATAGAAGTTGTCGGTATGGCATACGCACGTAATCGTGGTATGAACAAAGGCAAAATCATTAGTCTGGAAAAAGTTGTATCTGCCATTAAAAATGCCGTACAGGAAGCAGAAGACATGGCAGAGTGCCGTGTACACAGTGCGTGGATTGCCATTCCGAGTACCGAATTACGAAGTTTTTATGCCTCTGGTCGAACGCCTATTCTTAATCAGGATCAGACCATTACCACCAGTGAACTGGTCCGTGCACTTGAACTGGCCAAAGCAAGCCATGTGACCGCAGATTATTACCTTGCCAGTGCCGTACCTTTAGGCTTTGCCGTCGATGACAGTGATGAATGGGTACAAAATCCGATTGGATTGTCGGCTCATAGTGTCACCGGACATTATCAATTGATGATGTTACCGATCAGTACCATGCAAAATCTGGACAAGGCATTAAAAAATGCCGGCATTGGTGTGGAAAAAATGGTGATTTCAACCCTTGCTACGTCAGAAGCCAGCTTGCTCAAAGACGAGAAGGAATATGGCGTTTGTCTAATTGATATTGGTGCGGGAACAACCAATATTGCGGTTTATTTTGGTGGGCATCTGGCCTTTGCCTGTACTTTGCAACTTGGTGGTGAACATGTCACGCGTGATATTGCCGCAGTGTTGCAAACCACCACAGATGAAGCCGAACGCTTAAAAAATCTGCATGGCTGTGTTGATCATAATGTCATTAAACCTGACCATATGATTCAGGTTCAAGGTATTGATGGTCCACAAACCATTAGCCGTATAGAGTTGGCAGATATCATTGTGGCACGTTATGAAGATATCTTTGATCGTATTTTAGAAAATCTTGAGCGTAACGGTGTGCTTGACGGATTACATCATGGTGTCGTACTGACCGGTGATGCGGCACAGATTGAAGGTGCAGTCAGTCTGGCTCGTCGTAAACTGGGCGTATCTGCACATTTGGGTAATCCGCCATTACAAGTCTATAGTAAAGACGAATTATTACCCGCTTTGCGTCGTTCACTTTATACGACTGCAAGTGGTCTGTTGATGTTTAGCCAAAGTGAACTGGAACAGAGCGTTACCCAACCTGAAGATCAGGTTGAATCTTCATGGCAGCGTTTGGTTGAGCATTGTAATGTTGCTTTTAACAAGTTGAAGAACTTGTTTTAGGCAAACAATGTTTTTTGTTTGTAATAAATTGACAAGTTGCTGTCACAAACTTGGGTCAGCATGCTAATATTTAATCTTTATCGCATACGGCAGTATACGGGCATCGGTGGCTGCTAGAACATTTTGGAAGTCGGAAGGTCATGACATTTACATTGTTAGAAGACGAAGTATCAGATAATAACGGTCAGGCTCGTTTTACAGTTTTTGGGGTTGGCGGCGGTGGCGGCAATGCTGTTCAAAACATGGTCGAACAGCAGATTAACGGTGTAAAATTTGTTTGTGCCAACACAGATAAACAAGCATTAGATCGTATGGCTTCTCCGAATAAAATCCAGCTTGGTGAGCAATGTACACGTGGTTTGGGTGCAGGCGCTAATCCTGAAGTGGGGCGTGAAGCAGCAGAAGAAACTCGCGATACCATCCGTCAGCATCTTGAAGGCACCGATATGGTGTTTGTAACAGCGGGCATGGGTGGTGGTACCGGTACAGGTGCAGCACCTGTTGTGGCCGAAGTTGCCAAGGAAATGGGCGTGTTGACCGTAGGTGTGGTGACTACACCTTTTGAATTTGAAGGTCGCCGTCGTTTAAAAGCCGCAGAACAGGGTATTGAAAACCTTGAAAAAAATGTCGACTCTTTGATTATTATTCCAAATGAGCGTCTGCTTGAGGTTTATGGCGATATTTCGATGAAAGATGCCTATAAAAAGGCAGATGATGTATTGTTAAATGCAGTACGCAGTATTTTTGATCTGGTTGTTAATCATGGTCATATCAACCTCGATTTCGCCGATTTGAAAACAGCGATGAGTACACGTGGTTATGCCATGATGGGGGCTGGTATTGGTCGTGGTGAAAAACGTGCCGAACAAGCCGCCGAAATGGCGATTCGTAGTCCGTTGCTTGATAATGTCAATATCAAAAATGCCAAGGGTGTTTTGTTAAATATTACCGGTGGCGAAGACTTAACCTTAAAAGAAGCCAAAACCATTGCCAATATCGTCAGTTCAATTGTTGACGAAGATGAAGCGCAATTCTTCTATGGTACGGTATTTGATCCAGATGTGCGTGATGAAATTCGGGTTACTGTAATTGCGACTGGTTTAACCCGCAATGCAGATCCTGTGCCTGTGAAATCCCATCCATCAGCTGCGGTAACAACTCAGCAGGTGGCAGATGGATCAATCGATGCTGATGATGTGCCTGCGATTAACAAGCTGCGTCAGCAACAATCTCCAGTTGTCAATGAACAAGCCAGATCAACAGCATCTACGCCAAATACTCGTCCTACACCGATGAGTATTCAGGATTATTTAAAGAATCAACAACGTAAGTAGTTTATTCTGCACCGAAATCGGCTGGAAAAAGGACAGTAAGTACACTTATTGTCCTTTTTTGTTTTGTTGAATGAGAATTTATGCTAATTTAGCAACTCGCAATAAAGTTGTAAGTAAATATGTTAAAGCAACGGACTATCAAACAAATCGTTCGAGCCAGTGGTATCGGCCTACATAGTGGAGCAAAAGTTCAGATTAACTTTTTGCCACATCACTGTGATGGCGGTATTGTTTTTAGACGTATTGATTTACAGCCCAATGTTGATATCCCTGCCGAGGCCATGCTGATTCAGGAAGCCTTTATGTGCTCTAACCTGATTAAAGATGACATCAAAGTTGGCACAATTGAGCATTTGATGAGTGCGATTGCTGGTTTGGGAATTGATAATTTAATTGTAGAAGTTGATGCACCAGAGTTGCCGATTATGGATGGCAGTGCTGGTCCATTTATCTATTTGTTGTTACAGGGCGAGTTAATCGAACAATCCGAACCCAAAAAATTTATAAGAATTAAAAAGCCTATCCATGCCAGTATTGATGATAAAACAGCAACATTTGAACCCTTTGATGGTTTTGAACTGAATTTCACTATTGATTTTGACCATCCTGCTTTTGACAAAAAATATCAATCGACCTCGATTTTATTCTCGACTGCAAACTTTGTGGAACAGGTAAGCGAAGCACGTACATTTGGCTTTGTCAAAGATCTGGAATATCTGCAATCTCATAATCTGGCACTAGGTGCCAATCTGGACAATGCTATTGGTCTGGACGAACAGGGCGTGGTGAATCAGGAAGGATTACGCTTTGCTGATGAGTTTGTGCGTCATAAAGTGCTTGATGCGATTGGCGATCTATATTTGCTGGGACATCAGATTATTGCCAAATTCACTGCATTTAAATCCGGCCATGCACTGAACAATCAATTATTAAGAGCAGTTAAAGACGATCCGGAAAGTTATGAAATTGTAACTTTTTATGATGATGATTCTTGTCCGATTAAATATGTTTCGCTGAGCTAAGTTATTGTGTTTTAAATAACAATGTTATATTGTTACATTGTATCTAGGCCTTGAGTTACAAGGCTTTGCTTAATATTGATCTATTTTTCTTCACTTTCTGTCTGTTCAACACTTGCCAAACGCTGTAAAGCTTGGCTAAGCTTAGCGTCTTTCACGAGATGGGCTGCTTCTCGTAACTCTTGTTGAGTTTCGTTGGACAAAAGTTTTTTTCGTGTATACTTTTTGCTAGCTGGTTTAGGGGTGGAATGCAAGACGACTTGTATTCGTTCTAGCTCGGTTAGTGCAGGGATTGCTTTTAAATTCCGTATATATTGGCTTTGCAGATATCGCACCTGACTAATCAATGCCTGATTATCGCCTGCGATAGTAAGCGTACCATGTTGATAACAGACAACCAGCCAACGCCCTTGTGGTGGAAAGTATGGTTGAATTATTAGTGTAAGTTTTTGCCACTGTGCAACTTGTGTTTGAAGAAACGAAAAGTTTCCTACAGGTTGTGATGATGCTTGAGACAAAGCAGTAAATAATGGTTTTGACTGATGCATGATTTGCCTGAATCGATCTTGATAAAAGGTGAATATAGTTAGGCACGATTTATCTACTTGTGCAAGTAGGGCTACATCTTAGACTTGATGGGAAATAGAGGTTTATTTATGCAGATTCGTCGTTTTTTACTTGCGTTATCGTTTGCGAGTTTAGCAATGTCTGTGGCATTCGCAGATTACCAGTCTTTAAATAATAATGTGGTCGATAATGATCGTCTTGAACAATTATCACGTACTTTAAGTTCAGGGACTTACACCACAGTTTCATATCGTAGCGGTAACAATCAGGAAGATGCTGCACTGCTCGAATTAAATAATGCAACTTTAAGCAGTAAATATGGTGCGTCCAATAGTGGATTGAGTTCATGGATGGTGACCCATCCGATCAAAAATGCTCGTGTGAGTTCCGAATATGGAATGCGTACGCTTCTCGGTTCAACGCGTCAACACTCCGGTATTGATTTTTCAGCCCCATCCGGCACACCGATTTATG
This sequence comes from Acinetobacter populi, assembly GCF_002174125.1. Lineage (GTDB taxonomy): Bacteria > Pseudomonadota > Gammaproteobacteria > Pseudomonadales > Moraxellaceae > Acinetobacter > Acinetobacter populi. Next base: position 583,212 of record NZ_NEXX01000002.1, on the reverse strand, counting down.
CCACTGGCCCAGGCATTGTGACCAAGTCAGGTTGGGGTACAGGTTATGGCAACTATGTCGAGATTGATCATGGCAATGGCTATATGACACGTTATGCGCATGCTTCACGCTTAAATGTGAGTGTGGGTGATCGTGTTACAGCTGGTGAGCATATTGCCAATGTAGGTTGTACAGGTCGTTGTACAGGTCCACATTTACATTTTGAAGTGGTCAAATCCGGTCAACGTCAAAATCCATCCACTTATTTAGCTTTGCTACCATAAGTTTGCGTTGAATCCTATTTCTCATAAAAATCGCCTGTTGGCGATTTTTTTATATTTCAAAAAATCATCAAATGAGATTGATTATTATAAGTCTTAGTAGATATAGGGAATTAATATAAATTCCAATGATGGATTATGTATAATAAATAAGCAAATAAGCACTTTTTTTGTTGTGTTTTGTAAAATATAGGCTTTTGCCATTTTTTTAATAAATATAGGCTTTATTCTGTATTCATTTTCATATCTAACACTTTTTGATTTAGATATGTAAAATTCAGGGACTGGATAAGAGATAGGTGAAAATATGGCTTTTTATGGCGACACAGATGCGTTAGAAACTCAAGAATGGCAAGAAGCTTTCGATTCTGTGATCGAACATATGGGATCGGAACGGGCAGCGTTCTTATTGCAAGTGCTTTATCAACGTGCGATTGCAAAACATTTACCGATTCAACGATTAAATACCCCCTATCTCAATACCATTTCGGTTGATGAAGAACCTGCAATGCCGGGCGATCAGGATATGGAGCGCCGTATTCGTGCCTTGATTCGCTGGAATGCATTGGCCATGGTATTGCGTGCCAACAAAACCGGTGATGATCTAGGTGGTCATTTGGCAAGTTTTGCTTCCTCAGCCACATTGTATGATGTTGGTTTTAATCACTTCTTCCGTGCTGCCAATGAGAATTTTGGCGGCGACATGATTTATTATCAAGGTCACTGTGCACCGGGGATTTATGCACGTTCCTATCTGGAAGGCCGTTTGACAGATGAACAACTGGCTAATTTTCGCCGTGAAGTGAATGGTAATGGCTTACCGAGTTATCCGCATCCGTATTTAATGCCTGATTACTGGCAATTCCCAACGGTGTCGATGGGGCTTGGACCGATCATGTCGATCTATCAGGCACATATTCAAAAATATTTAATGAACCGTGGGTTGATTAAAGAAGAAGACCGTAAAATCTGGGCGTATCTGGGTGATGGCGAAATGGATGAACCTGAAAGTCTGGGTGCAATTTCGCTGGCGGGTCGTGAAAAACTGGATAATCTGATCTGGGTGGTAAACTGTAACTTACAGCGTCTGGATGGACCTGTACGGGGTAACGGTAAGATTATTCAGGAACTTGAGTCATTGTTCCGTGGTGCTGGCTGGCGTGTGATTAAAGTGGTCTGGGGCCGTCATTGGGATCCACTTTTGGCCCAAGATAAATCGGGTGCATTAAAAGCCCGTATGGAAGAAGCGGTAGATGGGGATTATCAACGCTATCAGGTAAAAGGTGGCGGTTATGCCAGAGAGCATTTCTTTGGTAAATATCCGGAATCAGCAGAATTGGTCAAGCATCTAAGTGATGATGACATTGATGCCTTAAATCGTGGTGGTCATGACCCGTATAAGGTCTATGCTGCTTATGCCGAAGCAACCAAGAGTAATGGTCAACCCACTGTGATTCTGGCAAAAACAGTAAAAGGCTATGGTTTGTCTGATGAGATCGAAGCAGTCAATAAAACGCATCAAATCAAGAAAATGCATATTGACTCACTTAAGTATGTGCGTAACCGTTTTAATTTACCGTTTTCTGATGAACAACTGGAAGAATTACCATTCTATCGCCCAAGCGAAAATTCACCTGAAATGAAATATCTCAAAGGTCGTCGCGAGTCTTTGGGAGGGTATTTGCCAGCACGTCGTAAAGAAAGCGTTTCTTTACCGATTCCGGAACTTTCAGTATTTGACGCGGTATTAAGTGGTAGCAATGGTAAAGAACAATCTACCACCATGGTGATGGTACGTTTGATTTCTGCCTTATTAAAAGAAAAAGAGTTAAAAAATCATGTGGTACCGATTGTACCTGATGAAGCACGTACTTTTGGTCTGGAAGGCATGTTCCGTCAATTGGGGATCTATGCAGCACACGGGCAAAAATACACTCCGGAAGACAATGAACAGCTCATGAATTATCGTGAAGCCAAAGATGGTCATATGTTGCAAGAAGGGATCAATGAAGCCGGAGCAATGAGTGCTTGGGCGGCATTGGGTAGCAGTTATTCGACCAATAACCTGCCGATGATTCCGATGTATATGTATTACTCGATGTTTGGTTTCCAGCGGATCGGTGATATTGCCTGGGCAGCAGGTGATGCACAGGCTCAAGGGTTCTTACTCGGTGCCACAGCGGGACGTACCACACTTAACGGTGAAGGGTTACAACATCAGGATGGTCATTCGCATATTCTGGCAAGTACTATTCCAAACTGTGTGGCTTATGATCCATGTTTTGGTTATGAGCTTGCAGTGATCGTACATGATGGTTTAAAACGCATGTATGTCGAGCAGGAACGTGTGTTCTATTATTTGACCCTGATGAATGAAAATTATGCCCATCCGGAAATGCCGCAAGGTGTGGAAGAAGGTATCCGTAAAGGCATGTATTTGCTTGAGAAGGATGATAAAGCTACGGTTCAACTGTTGGGCTCTGGCGTAATTTTGCGTGAAGTGATCAAGGCCGCACAGATTCTGCGTGATGAATATCAAATTCATGCCAATGTCTGGAGCGTGACCAGCTTTAACGAACTGGCACGTGATGGTATGGCATGTGAAGAATATAACCGCAAGCATCCAGTGAGTGAAGAAACCAGAGAAAGCTGGGTATCACAACAGCTTCGTCCTTATGAGGGGATTGTAGTATCTGCAACCGATCATATCCGTTTGTACAGTGAACAGATTCGTGCTTATTTACCTGAAGGACGTCCTTTTGTGGCACTCGGGACAGATGGTTATGGCCGTTCCGATACTCGGGAAAATTTAAGAAGTTATTTTGAAGTAGATGCTGCGCATATTGTGGTGGCGACGTTGAAAAAACTTGCTGATGAGGGTGAGGTAGAAAACCGTCTGGTTAAAGATGCGATTTCTAGTCTTGAAATTGATATTGACCGTCCATCACCATGGAAACCGCAAGCACATGCCGAAGTTCAGGCTGTTGCAGAATATATCGAACCGAATGCTTCGGAGGAGAAATAATCATGCAAATTACAACTCCTGATATTGGTGTAGATAAGGCAGTCGTTGCAGAAATTTTGGTGAGTGTGGGCGATACGATTCAGGAAAATGACAGCATTGTCCTACTTGAATCGGATAAGGCTTCGGTAGAAGTACCAAGTACTGCGGCTGGGGTGGTGAAAGCCATTCTGGTTAAACAGGGCGATGATGTGACTGAAGGTACGGTATTGATTGAGCTTGACTCAGAAGCATCAAATGCCGAGCAAGAGAAAGCGACAGATTCATCAGCCGAGCAAAGCTCGGAACCTGTTGAATCAGCAGCGGAAGCTGATGCAGCACAGAAAAAAACCGAATCGGCAGAACAGCCACAAACCACGGGTGAAACGCAGGAAGTCGAATTAAAAGTTCCTGATATCGGTGTGGAAAAAGCAGCAATTGCTGAAATTTTGGTACAGGTCGGCGATCAGATTGCAGTTGATGATAGTGTTGTTGTGGCGGAATCCGATAAAGCGACAGTGGAAATTCCAAGCACTGTTGCTGGTGAAGTGACGTCTATTGCTGTAAAAGCAGGTGATATGGTTAAAGAAGGCACATTGCTGTTAACCGTTAAAACAGCAGGTGCTGCGCCTGCCAAGCCTGCTGTTGTCGAAAAGTCAACTGTTGCCGAAAAACCGACAGCGCCAGCCGCAGAAAAACCAGTGGCGGTTAAAGCTGATCCGGTGACAAGCACTGAAAAGCCTGCGACGCCAAGTTCTACGGATACTGCGAAACTAACCGATGAACAACAGGCTGCCAATGCCAAAGTTTATGCCGGCCCTGCGGTACGTCAGTTGGCACGGGAACTCGGTGTACTACTCGCAGAAGTCAAGGCATCTGGTGAACATGGTCGAATCCTAAAAGATGATGTCTTTGCTTACGTGAAGACACGTTTAAGCCAACCGGCTGCAAAACAGGCGGCTGCGCCTGTTGCTTCTGGCTTACCACCATTACCGGATTTTTCTAGCTATGGTGGTGGCGAAGTCAAAGCCATGACACGCTTACAGCAAGTATCTGTGCCACAGCTTTCCTTAAATAACTTTATTCCACAAGTGACCCAGTTTGATCTGGCAGATATTACTGCACTTGAGGCATGGCGTGGTGAGCTAAAAGAAGGCTTTAAAAAACAGGGGATTGGTTTAACCATTCTGGCATTTATCGCCAAGGCAACCGCTTATCTGTTAAAAGAAGAACCTTACTTTGCTGGGCATCTTGCTGATGATCAAAAATCCGTGTTGCTACGTAATGAAATTCATATGGGTATTGCAGTGGCCACACCCGATGGTTTAACTGTACCAGTACTGCGCAATCCTGATCAGAAATCGATTAAGCAAATTGCACAGGAGCTGGGTGAACTCAGCCAGAAAGCGCGTGATAAAAAACTTTCACCGAAAGATTTACAAGGTGCAAACTTTACCATTACCAGTCTGGGTAGTATTGGTGGCACAGCCTTTACACCACTGGTAAACTGGCCACAAGTTGCGATTTTGGGTTTATCACCTGCAACCATGCAACCTGTATGGAATGGTAAGGATTTTGAACCACGGTTGATTTTGCCATTGTCTTTATCCTATGACCATCGTGTGATTAATGGTGCAGATGCGGCACGTTTTACCCGCAAACTCACCCTGTTATTAAAAGATATTCGTAATATTTTGCTTTAACAGCCCTGCTTTAAAATTTTTTAATGCGTCGATTTCCTGAGTAGAAGTCGACGCATTTCTTTTTGTGCAGGTAGATGAATTTTCACACTTTTATACAGTGGAGAGGTGATTGGTTTTTTAAATCACTTTTTTAGATTAATCGTTTTACTGACTAATCGAATCGGGTAGATGATTGATTCCTAAATATAAATAAAAAATGCCAATATCTTACTGAAATACTAGGATTTTTTTAATTTGTGATACAATTAACATATCCAGAAAACAAGCATTGTATCTGTTTGTAAATCACCTTATGTTAATTTCATTATCAATAACTTATCTGCATTCTTATGGCTTTGGATCGTACGACCTCTCAAATCTTATATGATGATGGGCAACATAAATGTATTGCTTTTACCAGTTTGGTTAAAGGTGAGGGCGTACAGGCGAATCAGTTTCTGATTATTCATGATAAACATGCAGCAGTGCTTGATCCAGGTGGCGATTTAACTTACACCCCGTTGACACTGGAATTAAGTAAATATGTACGGCTTAGTGAGCTGGATTATGTGATTGCCTCACATCAGGATCCGGACATTATTACTTCTATGCCAAGATGGCTGGTTTATACGCAGGCAAAAGTTGTTTCTTCCAAATTATGGGCACGATTTTTACCGCATTTAAACTCAGCATTCACCAGTGATCGTATTCAGGGCGGCTGGTTGGAGCGTCTGATTGAATTACCGGATGAAGGTGGCATTATTCACTTGGGTGATAGTGTGATTAAGGCTGTGCCTGCTCATTTTTTACATTCGGTGGGTAATTTCCAGTTTTATGATCCAATTGCCAAGATTCTATTTTCCGGTGATATGGGCGCATCAATTGTATCGGATGCCAATGCACCGATTACCGATTTTGAAGCGCATACGCACAAAATGCGTGCCTTTCATCAACGCTACATGTGTTCAAATCGGGTGATCCGATTCTGGGTTAATATGGTACGGGAAATGGATATTGAAATGATTGTGCCGCAGCATGGCACACCTTTTATTGGCAAAGACATGATCAATGAGTTTCTAAACTGGATTGAGCGACTGGAATGCGGCATTGATCTGTTTAATCAGAATTCCTATCGTTGTCCAAATTAGCAAGTATAAGGATTGGTGATTATAAACTGATCAAACTTAAGCTAAAAATAAAGAATTTTGAATTCTATTTTTGCATGAAATTGCTATAGACCTTTCTATCTTTCATGGCATGAAAACAAGATGACTGATCCGGGTAGATACATCGGTCAGTCATGGTTAATATTCTTGTGTCAATTGATCAAAAAATCTCATCAATTTACTGTTCTGATATCAGAAAAATCATATAGAACAATATTGCAAGTCGGAAGGCGTTTTTCTAAAATTCTGCCGCCAAAACAAGAAAAAACGGTATTCCTCATGTTGACCCAAAAAGCAGATGCAGACCATTGTCTGTATTGTGGTGCCTGCTGTGCATTTTTTAGAGTGTCCTTTTACTGGGTGGAAGGCGAAGCCATTCCTGAAGATTTTCAGGAGCAACTAACGCCTGTTTATTCCTGTATGAAAGGCACCAATCAAAAACAGCCTAGATGTATCGCCTTACAGGGAGAAATTGGACAGCAAGTGCAATGTTCGATTTATAGTGTTCGTAGTTCCAGTTGTCGTGAAGTCCAGATTGGAGATCAACAATGTGCCAAAGCGAGATCAGCTTATGGTCTGATACCTGTGATACAAATCACAGAACCTGACAATGAGGAGTACTATGATTTTGATCGAGTCGGTTAGCTTTTCCGTTTTTTTGATATTTCTGAAAATAACCGCAAGAAAAAATGAAATTTAGTGTGAAATTTGTTTATAATAGCGCACGGAAATTACCAGTGAGATTGTTATGCTGACCATCGTTCAAGAAGCGTTGACCTTCGATGATGTCTTGTTACTCCCTGCCTATTCTACAGTTCTTCCAAAAGATGTCTCCTTAAAGACACGCCTGACTCGTGGCATTCAACTTAATATTCCTTTAGTTTCAGCAGCCATGGACACCGTGACTGAATCACGTATGGCGATTGCCATGGCGCAAAATGGCGGTATCGGTATTTTACATAAAAATATGGATATTGCTGCACAGGCTGCCGAAGTGCGCCGCGTGAAAAAATTTGAAGCCGGAATGGTCAAAGATCCAATTACGGTTTCACCGCAAACATCGGTGCGTGAACTGATTGAAATCACCAAGGCCAATAATATTAGTGGTGTGCCAGTGGTTGAACATGGCAAAGTGGTCGGGATTGTGACAGGTCGTGATACACGCTTTGTGACCAATCTGGAACAACCAGTTCGCAACGTGATGACACCACAAGAGCGTTTGGTGACAGTGAAAGAAGGCGAATCGAAAGAAAATATTCAGGCCTTATTGCAAAAACACCGTATTGAGAAAGTACTGGTGGTGGATGATCAGCAAAATTTAAAAGGTTTGATCACTGTCACAGACTTTCGTAAAGCCGAGCTTTATCCAAATTCCTGTAAAGACGAATTAGGTCGTTTACGTGTTGGCGCCGCAGTTGGTACCGGGACAGAAACCCCTGCACGTGTTGAAGCGCTTGTTGAAGCAGGTGCCGATGTGGTCGTGGTGGATACTGCACATGGACATTCTGCCGGTGTGATTGAACGTGTACGCTGGGTTAAACAAAACTTCCCACAAGTTCAGGTCATTGGTGGAAATATTGCAACAGGTGATGCTGCGTTGGCATTGCTTGATGCCGGTGCCGATGCTGTTAAAGTCGGTATTGGCCCGGGTTCGATCTGTACCACACGTATTGTTGCAGGGATTGGTGTTCCACAAATTTCTGCAATTGATAATGTTGCCAATGCCTTAAAAGAGCAGATTCCTTTAATCGCAGATGGTGGTATTCGTTATTCTGGTGATATGGCAAAAGCCATTGCTGCCGGTGCAAGTACCATTATGGTTGGTTCCTTAATGGCGGGTACTGAAGAAGCACCGGGCGAAGTAGAATTTTTCCAAGGTCGTTATTATAAAGCGTATCGTGGTATGGGTTCATTAGGTGCGATGTCGGGGACTACAGGTTCATCTGACCGTTATTTCCAAGATGCCAAAGCTGGCGTGGAAAAACTGGTACCGGAAGGAATTGAAGGTCGTGTACCGTATAAAGGACCAATGGGTAATATCGTGCATCAAATGATTGGTGGCTTGCGTTCTTCCATGGGCTATACCGGTTCTGCTGATATCGAAGCCATGCGTAAAAATACCCAGTTTGTTAAAATTACTGCTGCGGGTATGAAAGAGTCTCATGTACATGATGTGACCATTACCAAAGAAGCACCAAATTATCGTGTAGGCTAATGGCAACTAAAGCATAAAATAAATCAACAGCTGTCCATGATGGATGGCTGTTTTTTATTGTAGAATTAAAGTTTGTGGATAATAAAATTAATCTGATAGAGAGCATGATATGAGTTATTTTGGTACCGATGGTATTCGCGGAAAATTTGGACAGAAACCCATCACGCCAGAATTTGCCCTCAAACTGGGATTTGCTGCGGGTAGTGTATTAAAACGTGTCTATCCCAAGAAAAAGCCAATTGTGGTTTTAGGTAAAGATACCCGTCTATCTGGTTATATTCTGGAATCGGCTTTACAGGCAGGTTTGAATTCTGCCGGTGTCTATGTGCATTTACTTGGGCCGTTGCCAACACCTGCAATCGCACACTTAACCCGTGCCTTACATGCCAATGCCGGGATTGTGATTTCCGCTTCACACAATCCGTATTTCGATAATGGCATCAAGTTTTTCTCCAATGAAGGGAAAAAATTACCTGATGAATTACAAGAAGCGATTAATGCCGAATTAGAAAAAGATATTGTTATTCATGAACCTGACCAACTCGGTAAAAGTTTTAGGGTTGATGATGCACAGGGACGTTATATTGAATTTTGTAAATCCACTTTTCCCTATCATTTAAATTTACAGGACTATACCATTGTTGTGGATTGTGCCAATGGCGCAGCTTATAACGTTGGTCCTGCGGTTTTTCGTGAATTGGGGGCAAAAGTCATTACGATTTTTGATACGCCAAATGGTCTTAATATTAATGACGGATGTGGCTCAACCCATCCTGAAAATTTACAAAAAGCCGTGATCAGACATCAAGCCGATCTTGGTATTGCCTTTGATGGTGATGCAGATCGCGTGGTGTTAGTCGATAAACATGGCAAATTGATTGATGGCGACCATATCTTGTATATCCTTGCCACCAAAGCTCGAAAGAAACCTGCCGGCATTGCAGGGACTTTAATGACCAATATGGCATTAGAGCTTGCGCTGGCGCAAGCAGATGTACCTTTTGTTCGTGCCAAAGTCGGTGATCGTTATGTATTACAAGCTCTGGAAGAGAATGGTTGGTTGATTGGTGGCGAACCTTCTGGGCATATTTTGACACTGGATAAAAGTACCACAGGGGATGCCATCATTTCTGCGTTACAGGTGCTACGGGTAATGGTGGAAAAACAACTGGCGCTGGATGAACTGGTGGCAGATTTTAAACTATTTCCCCAAGTGCTTGAAAATGTTCGACTGGAACATATGATCGACCCCTATGCAGATGCCTTACTGGTTGACGAATTTGCCAAAGCAGAACAGCAGTTGAAAGGTCGTGGACGTTTGCTGATTCGTAAATCCGGTACAGAGCCTGTGATCCGGGTGATGGTAGAAGGTGACCAGTTTGAAGAAGTACAGAAGCTGGCAAAACATCTTGCCAGTGTGATCCGCCAAAGTGCTGTAATTTCTGAAGAATAAAAGGATAAAACCATGAGTGATGTCATCAAAGATTTAAGTGAATTACGATTAAATTATCAACGTGCCGAACTGCATGAAGATCAGATTGCGACACATCCTCATACACAGTTTTTAAACTGGTTTAATGTGGCATTAACCACCAATTTACCAGAACCCTATGCCATGTCGGTCGCGACTGCCAGTGCAGCAGGGGTGCCGCATGTGCGTACCTTATTACTGCGTGGTGCCACCGAACAGGGTTATGACTTTTATACCAATTACGACAGTTTAAAAGGTCATGACTTGGCACAGAATCCACAGGCACAATTATTGTTTTACTGGGCAGGTCTGGAACAACAGGTGCGTATTTCTGGACGGGTTGAAAAAATTTCGCTGGAAGAATCGACTGATTATTATCATAAACGACCGCATGACAGTCAGATCGCAGCGCATGTCAGTACCCCGCAAAGTGGTGTGATTGAAAACCGTGAAGCATTACAGCAACGTTTTGATGCAATCTTTGCACAACTTCAACATACCCATCCTTTACCCAAACCGGATTTTTGGGGTGGCTATCGTTTGATCCCGGACTATTATGAATTCTGGCAAGGTCGTCCGAATCGTTTACATGACCGCATTAGCTATACACAACAAAATGGTCAGTGGATCATTCAACGTTTGATGCCTTGATCTAATATTTTGATGACTTCTATGCTTTTACAGCAGCGACCATTACAACAGCCGCTCGAACAATTTGCCTATTTACAATCGGATACGCTGGCAAGGATTTTATCGGCACGTAATGTCGCCGCCGATCAATTGGCATTGCAGCTAAAATCCTTGTTAAGCCCTGATTTATTGGGGCTACAAAAGGCAGTAGCTCGCATTGATCAGGCGATTGATGAACGTAAACAGATTTTAATTGTTGGCGATTACGATGCTGATGGTGCAACCAGTACTGCACTGATGATACTGGCATTGCGGGATATGGGCGCACAAGTCGACTATATTGTGCCGGATCGTTTTAAATATGGTTATGGCTTAACGCCAGCAATTGCAGAACTTGCCTATCAGCGTTATCAACCCGATTTACTGATCACGGTGGATAATGGCATTTCCAGTCATGCCGGTGTAGAAACATGCCATGCCTTGGGTATGCAGGTCATTATCACCGATCACCATTTAACCACCAAAGCCACTCCACCAGCAGAAGCCGTGGTCAATCCCAATCAATTGGGGTGTAATTTTGCCAGCAAATCACTGGCGGGTGTCGGTGTAGCCTTTTATGTTCTAGCTCGTCTAGCCACCATACGGCAGCAACAGGGCAAAACCACGACCAAACTAAGTCAATATTTGGACTTGGTTGCGCTGGGTACAGTGGCAGATGTTGCAAAACTGGATTTTAATAATCGCATTCTGGTACAGGCAGGGCTGGAAAGAATTCGCCGTGGACAATGCCGTGCGGGTATTTTGGCATTGCTTGAGATTGCAGGAAAAAATCCGGCACAATTGCAGGCTCAGGATTTTGGCTTTGTACTCGGACCACGCATCAATGCCGCAGGGCGTATGGACAGTATGCAAATCGGCATTGAATGTTTATTGGCACCCGATTTAACAACGGCTTATCCGATTGCCTATCAACTGGATCGATTGAATGTTGAACGGCGACAGGTTGAGCAAAGCATGCGTGAGCAGGCATTTGAATATTTGACCGAACTACAGCTTGAACAAGCTCAGATTCCAGAAGCACTGGTTTTATTCGAACCAGAATGGCATCAGGGTGTGATTGGTATTGTCGCGGGTCGTTTAAAAGAACATTATCATCGACCCAGTATTGTCTTTGCACTCGATGAAGATGGACAGCATTTAAAAGGATCTGCCCGTTCCATTGAAGGTATTCATATTCGCGATAGCATTGAGGCAGTGGCACAGCAGCATCCACATTTGGTCAAGTTTTTTGGTGGACATGCCGCAGCCGCAGGCTTAACCATCCAACAGCAATATTTTGATGAGTTTAAAAGCCATTTTACTGCTTTCATTGCACAGCATCATCCTGATGTTTTTACCGCTAGACTCTGGACAGATGGTGCTTTACACGTTAAGGATTTTAGCCTGGATTTTCTTGCACAGTTAGAACAGCTCGGTCCCTGGGGACAAGGCTTTGAAGCACCAGTTTTTGAAGGTGTTTTTAATGTCAATGAGTTTCAATGGCTCAAGGAACAGCATTTAAAACTCAAGTTAAAGCTCGATGATGGTCGTTTATTGGATGCGATTGGTTTTAATTTTCGAGAGAAAGTTCAAACACCAATCGGTGAAAAGGTATATCTAGCGTTTAGTCTGGAAAAAAACGAATTTCGGGGACAAACTCATTTACAAATGCGAATACTTTATTTGAAAAATCTTGAATTTTGATATAAAAAAATCGCCCTAAAAAGAGCGATTTATTTAAATTTGATATTGCATCAAATTAGAAGCGATAAGCAGCACGAATACCGTAAATATTGTAGTCGTCACCAAAGCCTGCATTCGCTTCTACACTAAATTCTTGGGTAAAGAATTTCTTAGCACGTAAAGTGAATACATCTTCATCGATTAAATCGTCGTTGCTACCGCTATAAGCAACACCAACACTTAAAGTTTTATCAAGGTATAAGTCTGCACCTAGATTATAATAATCTGTGTCACCAAAACTTGTTGCCGCTTCAAAATTCACATCATAGCCACTCAACTGAGTCACATATTTAGCGCGTAAAGTTGGGTCCACATCATCGCTATAATCATCATCATAACCCACAACACCAACCGCAATTAATAAATTGGCAACAGGTAAATAACCTACTTCTGCTTTATATGTTGTTGTATCCCAGTCTTTGAAACCATCTTCTTTCTCTGTGGTACGGGCAATGTTGCCAGCAACATAGAAATCAGTATTTGGTACGAAATATTCAGCGCCTATACCGTAAGTAGTTACTTTATAACCATCATTATCTGCATAGCTTACTGCGCCATTTACATTGCTAGCACGATTTAAAAATGCTGCTTCATTTAACGGCGCATTTTTTACTTGTACTGGATTAAAGTAGTAAGTACCATCAATTGCAAAACCAGTTGCAGAATCAGCATGATCTGGATCGATATAGTTGATTGTGCCGCCAACTTCTGCTTGATAAGCATTAGCACCCATTGCAACAACAGATGCGAAAATCGCTGTAGCTAGACTCAATTTTTTCATGGAAATGTCCCCACGTAATTTAAAAAATGTAAATATTTTGTTACATGTGACAGTTTAATGAAAAAAATGCACCCGTCAATAGCATTTTATCTTATATAGATATGAAAAAATGCCCTATATGAGGGCATTTTTTGGATCAGTACTGATCTGTTACGAGGACTAGAAGCGGTAGTTTGCACCTACAGTGTAGGTATTGTAGTCATCACCAAAGCCTAGACGGCCATCAACACTTAAATTAGTATTGATGAATTTCTTGGCTTTAATGCCCCATTGATCCTGATCAACAGATTTGTCTTTACTATAGTCGGCACCAAAACTTAAAGTTTTGTCAAAGTAATAGTCGCCACCGATATAGTACTGTTTGTTTTCATCATCACCAAAGACACCACGTGCTTCAACATTAATATCATTACCACCTATGTTGGTAACATATTTAGCCCGTAAGGTTGGATCAACGCCATCGCCGCCATGTTTGGTGTCATAGCCTTGTGCACCTACAGCAACTAGAAGTCCCGGTGCTGGTAAATAACCTACTTCTGCATTGTAATGCGTGGTTTTTGTATCAATATTGGCACGATCTATTTTATATTCACTACGTGAGATATTACCGCCAATATAGAAGTCAGAGTTTGGAACAAAATACTCTGCACCTACGCCATATTGAGAGTTTTTAGTGCCGTCATTATCACCGTAATCAATCGCAGCATTTACGTTACTAGAACGATTTAGAAATGCGGCTTCGGCAAGTGGAGAATCCTTGGTTTGTACTGGTTCAAAGTAATATTTACCATTGACACCAAATTGGCTGATACTGTCTCCACGATCTGGATCCAGATAGCTATAATTACCCCCAACTTCCGCTTGATACGCATTGGCATTGAGAGCCACAAAAGATGCTGTCGTCGCAATAAGTGCTGTAGCAAGTGTTAATTTTTTCATCATCATTCCTCCAAAGAAGAGATATCAAATTTTTTGTTACAATTTCAGTCTAGTTGAAAAATTCTCTACGTCAAATGCAGTTGGTAACTGCACTGTTAAACTGTGTGGTTCTTGTGAAGATTGGACAATTAACCATATGAAAAGTATATTGAAATATTAGTGTAATTTTTATTTACGTTATGTGTGCAAGTGTACGGGGAATAAATTTAGCACAAAAAACAGGCAAAAGTGTAATTTAAAATTATTTCTTGACATTGAAAATTTACATTTAAAAGCTATGTTAAACTAGGCAACTTTTAAAATGTTATTGTGTGAATTATGGAAATTAATCCTTTTGTATTACGTCTAAAAGATTTATCTGATCGGGGTGAAACACTTCGGGGGTATCTTTGACTACGATCTTAAAAAAGAACGTCTTGAAGAAGTTTTAAGAGAACTGGAAGATCCAGCCATCTGGAATGATCAAGCACGTGCGCAAGCCATTGCTAAAGAAAAGGGTGCATTGGAAAACAGTATAGGTGTGCTGGATCAGCTTGCCGAGCAATTGATAGATGCACAGGCGATGCTGGATCTGGCAGTTGAGGCAGACGAGGAAAGTCTGCTTGAAGATGTGACGTCGGAACTGGACACTGCTGAAGAAGCATTGGCCAAACTCGAATTCCATCGTATGTTTAATAATCCGATGGACCCTAATCCATGCTTTTTGGAGATTCAGTCCGGATCGGGTGGGACAGAGGCACAAGACTGGGCATCTATGCTATTGCGTATGTATTTACGCTGGATTGAACGCCATGGTTTTAAAGGCGAATTGATGGAAGTCTCGGATGGGGACGTGGCCGGTATTAAATCTGCGACGATTCGGGTTGATGGTGAGTTTGCCTTTGGCTGGTTACGTACCGAATCAGGGGTACATCGTCTGGTACGAAAATCACCCTTTGATAGTAATAACAACCGCCATACTTCATTTGCTGCGGTGTTCGTTTCACCTGAAATCGATGACAATATTGAAATTGACATCAATCCGTCTGATGTCCGTACTGATACCTATCGTGCTTCGGGTGCAGGTGGTCAGCATATTAACAAAACCGATTCTGCGGTACGTTTAACCCATATGCCGACAGGTATTGTGGTGGCTTGCCAGAACCAGCGCTCACAACATGCCAACCGTGATACAGCATGGAAACAGTTGCGTGCAAAATTGTATGAATTGGAAATGCAAAAACGGAATGAGGCAGCACAGGCACTGGAAGATTCCAAGTCGGATATTGGCTGGGGCAGCCAGATTCGTTCTTATGTACTGGACGATTCGCGTATTAAAGATTTACGTACCAATGTAGAAACCTCCAATACCAAAGCTGTTTTGGATGGCGATCTTGATAAATTTATCGAAGCCAGTTTAAAACAGGGTTTGTAATTTAATCGAAGGCTTATTCAATTTGATTGTTTGTATATCGTAAAAAATAGATTTAAATATCGAAAAAATACGATATATTGATGATGAACGTTGAATAAGGCTTCTTTATTTAAATGTGTGCCAGAAACTTATGGATACAGATGCGATTTTTAAGGCTTTAGCCAATCCTATGCGGCGGCAAATTCTGCAATGGTTAAAATCACCAGAGCAGTTTTTATCTGCCGATGAATGTGATGGATTTGCAAAAGGTGTCTGTGCCGGACAGATTGAAAAACTGGGGCAACTGTCCCAATCAACCATGTCTAATCATCTTTCGGTATTACAACAAGCTGGTTTGATTACTGTACAAAAACATGGGCAGTGGTCGTATTTCTCCCGTAATGAAGCCTTGATTCAGCAATACTTGGATGTGTTAAAAGATACTCTTTAAATAGGGTAAAGAGGTTGTGATGGCTGAATTATTGGATTCATTAAAACTGGGTGATCTTATCCTTAAAAATCGTTTGGTGCTGGCGCCTTTGACTCGTTCCAGATCGGGTGATATTCGTGTGCCAAATGATTTAAATGTTGAATATTATCAGCAACGTGCCAATGCAGGATTAATCCTGACCGAGGCTACCGTGATTAGTCCATCTGCCGTGGGTTATGCCAAAACCCCTGGATTATATAATCAGCAGCAAGTAGAAGGCTGGAAAAAAGTGGTAGATGCTGTACATCAACAAGATGCCAAAATTTTTGTCCAGCTTTGGCATGTCGGACGTATCTCTGATCCTGAGCTTCTGGATGGCGCAACACCTGTTTCTGCCAGTGCAATCAAAGCTGCTGGTTATGTTAGTTTGTTGCGACCAAAACGTGAATATGTTACGCCACGTGCATTAAGCATTGATGAGATTCAGGCAATCGTTGCAGACTATAAGCATGCCGCAGTATTGGCCAAAGAAGCCGGGTTTGATGGTGTAGAGTTACATGCAGCCAATGGTTATTTAATCGATCAATTTTTACAAACAAAAACCAATCATCGTGAAGATGAATATGGTGGTCCGGTTGAAAATCGTGCCAGATTATTGCTACAAGTCGTGGATGCATTTATTGAGGTTTGGGGCGCAGAGCGTGTCGGTGTGCATTTAGCACCGCGTAGAGATGCACATGATATGGGCGATGATGATCCACGTGGAACATTTGGTTATGTGGTAGAACAATTAAGCCAGCGTCATATTGCTTTTATTTTTGCACGTGAATATCAGGCAGATGACAGTTTAAGTCCATATTTACGTCCGAAATTCTCTGGTGTCTGGATTGCCAATGAAAATCTGACACCTGAAACTGCCAAGAAAATTCTGGCAGAAGGTAAAGCCGATGCTGTATCGTTTGGTAAAGTATATATTGCCAATCCGGATCTACTAGATCGCTTGGTAAAAAATGCGCCACTCAATGAGCTTAACCCTGAAACATTGTATGCAGATGGTGTAGAAGGTTATACCGATTATCCAACGCTATAATAATTGCTGATAGAAAACCAATTCTAGTATAGGATTGGTTTTTCACTGTTCTAATTTAATAATTTTTATAAATATTTTATATTAATAGGCTCTGTTTAATGCCTTATAAGCTTCGCCAATTAATGGCTTAAGTGCCTTTTCTAAATTTTCTATATATTGTAAATGCCATTTTATATATTGTTCCCAAGATTTATGATCATATCCATCTACAGCTATTGATAATTGAATACGTGAAGACTTTTTATCATCTAAACGTAACCACTCTAGAGGTTGTCCAAATGATGTTTCAATTTGCTGCTTATGATGGTTAAAAAAGTCGAATAGCAGTTTATTTTCTTCTGCATTTGAACGCCCCATAGCAAATTCAACTCTCAGCTCTTTTTGTAAAAAGAGTAATGTATATACGCATCCAGAAATACCTGAACCAGTATTGAGCCAATGATCACTTTTAGGGCTAATGTTGTTATATAAGCTATTATTAAATTTAGAAAAATACTTTAATAATAGTTCCCAGTATTGATATCTAATATCAGTTTTATCTGCTCGTTTGATTTTGACTGATACTTCCTCAGCATCTTTACGGTTTAAGCGAACCATATATTCAGAAGCTTCTGGAACAGGAATAATTTGCTGAATTTGAACTAATAGCTGTTCATGGAGTATATATGGTGAGACTTTGACACATTTAACATCAATACCACGCTCAATTAACCACAACGCAGTGCTTGTAACTTCTCTTCTAAACTCACCTGCTACTAAAATTATACGTTGGCTTTTCCCTAAATTAAGAGTTGTTATTTCTGTACCTATTTCTTGATTTTCCTCAAGAAATTTTTTAATAATTAACTTTGCTGTATGCTTTACCTGATCTAAATCATATGCATTATCATCAAGCTCTATATATTTAGGCTTATATTTAAGTAAGTATTTTGCAAAAACATCTTCAATATCATCAACAGTAAAAGGGGCAACATAAGAAGCATATTTTATAGCCTGCCAAACAGCATCACGACCACTCTCATCTCTTTTATTTTCAATAAGAACTAATCTGCCTTGTGTATCTAATGCTAATAAATCTAATCGTTCTCCTGTACCGTCAAATCC
Organism: Acinetobacter populi; assembly: GCF_002174125.1. Classification (GTDB taxonomy): domain Bacteria; phylum Pseudomonadota; class Gammaproteobacteria; order Pseudomonadales; family Moraxellaceae; genus Acinetobacter; species Acinetobacter populi. The sequence continues at coordinate 565,268 of NZ_NEXX01000002.1, read as the reverse complement.
AGAAAATTCTTTTTGAATAATCAAAAGCTCTTCTCCCAACGCTTGAGGATGACTGACTAACCATTCTTGCAAATCATAACGTTCGGTTAATTGTTGTTCACTTAGTTTTGTTCCTCCAAGTGGCATTAATATTTTTTTATCTGTATTTACAGTGAATAAACTCATATTCCCTCTGTCTAAATGCATATCGCCTAATTGACTAAGATTAGTCTAAATACTTTTGTAATTTGATGCGATAAAAATATGAATCAGCATATTATGCAAAATAATTTTTATAAACTTGGGTCCCGTACTATAAAGAAAGATAGTATGTACTTTCTATCGATGAAAGCAAACTAAGTCACCATTTCTCAGTGTGAGTGTAATTTAATAATCAATCTTAGTCTCATGCTTTTTATAAGAAAAATAAATAATATATATAAATAACTTGAATATTTATTTATTTCATGTACGATGAACTTAACTAGAAAAAAAGACTTGTTTAGTAAATCTTCTATTAGTATCGCAGTTTTAGTCATAATCCTTCGTTTTTTAGATCTTAAGCACAATTCTTTATTATTTTCAAAGTTATATCTAGCCATCAAAAAAATGGCTAAACATTATTAAAAACCCAATAGGATATAGTATGTCTAATACAATTAACGGTACAGTAAAATGGTTTAACGAAGCGAAAGGTTTCGGTTTTATTCAACAAGAATCTGGTCCAGATGTGTTTGCCCATTTTAGCGAAATTTCAAACTCTGGTTTTAAAACCCTGTTTGAAGGTCAACAAGTGTCATTTAGTATTGCTCAAGGTCAAAAAGGCCCAAATGCAGTAAATATTGTTGCACTTTAATGTGTTACTAATAAAAAGCATTTTCTTGATCTGACTTCAATAGAGTTCGATTAAGCCGCTTTTAAAAACCGATTTCTGTATTGCAGGAATCGGTTTTTTATTTTTATCAAGAAAGTTATTTATCGATGCTATTTAAAAAAGGTCAATATTGACCTTTTTGTTTCTTGTTAAAATTAGTTTTTAGGTAAAGATTGGATAGCTGTTTTTAGCGTTTGAGCTGCTGATTCATTATAACTTGAGCAAATACCTGCTTTGAATTCCTGGGCATCATAATCTTCTTCATATTCATATAGTTCAGGAGTATCTAATTCTGCATAATATAAAGTACCATTGATCTCTACAACAATATCTTGATATCCATATTGATAATTGCCCTTGGCATCTGCAAGATATGCGACATTATATGTAGCCCATTTTTCTTCAACGATGTTTGAATCCGCATTTTTTTGTTTTTCTATCCATTGATTATAGGTTTGGCCGACCGTTGAGTCACCGTCAAAACTTAAGGTATCTTGACTAAATTTATGCGTAAGATATTGATAGCAAATTGCTTTATCTGCAAAAGTATTACCAAGCTGAGAGAAATCCTGTTTAAGTTTTATAAAACCTGAATCATTAAGCGTAGAATCGTCAAAAGTATAAAACAATTCGTTGATGACTTCGGGAGTTACGACTTTTTTATTTGATAAATCAATTGTTTTATAGGTAATTGTTTGTGTTAAATCCTGATCACTATTACCATAACTAAGCGTAAGGGTTGGATTGCTATTTTTAATCACAGAATATGAATGAAGGCCATCTTTCGCTTGATATAATTTATCTTTTGTTAAAATATATTCGTATTCTCCCCACCATGTAACAGGGAGAGCTCCTATTTGTTGAAAAATAGTGTCAGCTTTACTTGATAGAAGACTATTTGCTAAAAACCATTGATTTTCTAAAATAGAATAAATGTATTTTTTACCAACATAAGCTGGTTGAATATCAAACTCTGAAAAAGGAAAGCTCAATGCATTTGTTATTTCTGAATCGGTAGAACCACCAGTATTAGTATTAGAGTTATTATTACCTGATGAATTATTACTATTGTCAGTATTTTCCGTATTGGTAGATGTAGAGTCATTACTGTTGTTGGAACCACTTCCCCCACATGCACTTAGCATTAAAGCTGTAATGATTGAAAATGATAAAGTTTTTAAAGCCGTTTTGTTGATCATAATCTATTTTCCTTAAATAAGATTTTATTGTGGAGGAATCTTATATTTTTGTGACAAAATATGCAAATTATTTATATAAATGTGATTTATTTAAAATTAATTGGTGTGGCTTTATTCTATCTCTGAAGATATTTGCCTAAACTGACCATGTGTTATACTTTTTTATAGTAAAAATAAACAGGTATCTGCCTTGTCTTCTCCGCTTTGGTACAATTTTTTATTGACCCTGATCAAACCTTTATATCGTTTGCGTGTAAAACAACGCTTTGGTCATTTGCCTGATTATCAACAGGAAATTGATGAGCGGTTTGGGCATTTCCAGCCCGTTAAAAATAAAAATACCCTCTGGTTTCATGCGGTTTCTGTGGGTGAAACCAATGCGGCACAGCCCTTGATTGAGCATTATTTAAAACAAGGCCAAGCTGTTCTGGTCACGAATACCACAAGGACAGGACAGGCACGAGCGAAATCTCTATTTGCAAAAAAATATCCAGATTTATTTCAGGCAGTATTCTTACCCATTGATCAGAAAGCATTGATTGAAGTGTTTATTCAACTCAATCAACCGCGTATTTTACTGCTGATGGAAACCGAACTTTGGCCAAATTTACTCGAATGTGTACATCAACAGGGCATTCCACAATTGTTATTGAATGCCAGGTTATCGGAAAAATCTGCCAAAGGGTACGCCAGATTTCGGCGTTTAACTGTTCCGATGTTGCAGCAACTGAATTGGATTGCGGCACAGGATCAGGCAACTTTTGATCGATTTCATCATCTGGGGAAATCCCAAAAAGAAATGAGTGTGGTGGGTAATGTGAAATTTGATATTACTGCACCTGAACATTTTGTTCAGCAAGCCAGCCAGTTGCGACAAGACTGGCAATTACAACAACGAAAAATTATGGTGCTGGCCAGTACACATGCGCCAGAAGAACAACAAATTCTAGCGGCGTTGGCACCTACATTATCAAAGGATAAAAATCTTTTATGTATTGTCGTGCCGCGTCATCCGGAACGATTTGATGAGGTTTTTCAGTCAATTCAGAAACTTGCTTTAATCGGGCAACGACGTAGTTTGGGACAGGCAATTACAGTGGATACACAGGTCTATCTTGCCGATTCGATGGGAGAATTATGGTTATGGTATGCTTTGGCACAGGTGGCTTATGTCGGCGGTTCATTGAATGAACCGGGTGGGGGGCATAATATTCTGGAACCCATCGCTTTAAATGTTGTCACAGTTCTGGGGAAAAACTATTTTAATTTTCAGAATATTGTCGATGAGTTTGTACAACATGGAGCAGTTGAAATCGTTCAGAATGCGAATGATGCTGCACAGACTTTACTGGATTTACTGGATAATCAGGCACAACGACAAGAGATGAATCAACAGGCCCAACAGATTTTAACTGCCAATCAAGGTGCCGTAGCTCGGCATATTTCTCTCATTGACCGATTTTTAGCACAATGAATATTATCTTGCTTCCAGCCCAGCACAATGATGAATACTGGCAGATTCATGATCCCCGTCAATTGGCACATTTAAAGCAATATTTAAATGTACAGGTTGGCGATCAGCTCAAAGTTGGGCTATTAAATCAGGCGAGATATTTAACTGAAGTTGTTGAAATAACAGAAAAAGAAGTCAGAATAAAACCTCTTGTTCAGCAGCCTGTACCTGCCAAATTCCCAGTGACTTTGATTGTTGCCTTACCCCGACCCAAAGTATTACGCCGTTTGGTGATGGACAGTGTGAGCTTGGGTGTGGACAAGTTAGTACTTATCCACAGTTATCGTGTGGATAAGAGTTATTGGCAAACGCCTTTCCTGACAAAACTTGATGAATATGTACAATTGGGACTAGAGCAAGCAGGTGATGTGTTTACTCCAGAGATTGTGCTGGAAAAGCGCTTTAAACCTTTTGTTGAAGATCGGTTGGCGATCTGGAGTAAAGATCGGCCAACATTTGTCGGTCATCCTTATTCCGAACAGCGCATGCCGATGGCATTTAATCAGCCTTGTCAGGTGGTGATCGGACCCGAAGGTGGTTTTATTCCTTATGAAATTGATTTAATGCAAAAAAATGGTTGCCAAAGCATGAGTTTAGGCAACCGGATTTTAAGAACAGAAACAGCCGTCGCTACAATTTTAGCCAGACTTTTCAGTTGATGGATGATCTTCTACTTTTGTAGGAACTTTGACAATATTGACATCCTGAATGGGATAGGGAATTGAAATACCTTCCTGATCAAACGTATTTTTCACCGCAGTTTGAATTTCACTGATGGAATTACCTGTGCTGGTACAGCCAATATCAATCCACCACTGTACTGTAATATTCACCGAGAAATCCGCTAGTGTGGTTACTTGTATGGTAAAGGCAGGTTCTGATAATACGTTACGATTGTGGTCAAGCACTTTCCTGATCACATCTGTAGCTTTTTCGATGTTATCTTCATAGCCGATACCGACCACAAATTCACAGCGGCGGCGCTGGTACGCGGTATTGACAATAATGGCACTGGTATAAACGGTCGCATTGGGAATCACAATCCGGCGGCCATCAGCGGAACGTAAAAAAGTTGCCCGGATTTGGATATCTTCAACGGTACCTTCCATGCTATTCACCACAATGGTATCACCGATACGGAATGGCTCTCCCAGCAGGATTAATACACCGGATAATAAATTTTGAAAAATATCTTTAAAGGCAAAACCAATTGCAACCGAACCAATCCCCAATGCGCTGATCAGTTGTCCAGGTGAAAAACCGGGAATGATGATGACTAGAGCAATTAAAAAACCAAAAAATAGAATAAAGGTACTGCCGACACGATTAAGTACTAGCACCAAATTTTGTCTGGTATAGGAACGATTGAGCAAGGCTTTGCCAATAAAGATTTTAAAAACTTTTGCCAGTAACCAAAAAATCAGAAAAACCACAAAACCAATAATGAGATAAGGGACACGCTCCCAGAATCCTTCAATGATTTTATTCATGGTCATATAGGCATCACTGTATTTTTGTGATTGTTCGATCACCGATGCAGTGGTTTTTTGTCCAGCTTCCTGCAAAAACTGTGTGGTTTGAGTTGTGACATCTTTTAAATGTTCAGTTGTCTGGTTACTCACTATCAATTTGCCTAATTCAGTCAACGATAAAGGGATATTGTGCCCGAATTTTTTTTAAAAGATAAGTTGTTTATTTGCTGTAAATTTTCATTGCCTCGTCATAATTTTGTATCAAAAGCGATCATACAAACCAGCTTCAAACAAAAGCTGGTCTGACGAGATATTTATAATGAGAACGAAGCGTGTTTTATTAGACGGTATTGAGTGAATCTGGGCCAGGAATCGTTGCAGGATCAAATTGATTCATCAACACACCAAAGATGGCACCATAAAACAGGATACCCAGAATAATAAAGGCCACATAAATCCAGCCTAGTGCAACTTCCCAGCTTTTGGACGGACGTATCGGACCAAAGCGGTTGGGACCTTTGGTGCCCGGTACAAAAATCAGGAACAGATATAAGATGACATTGACCACCGGAATCAAGAGTAAAAGACTGACCCAACCTGTGACATTGACATCATGTAAGCGACGGATCGCAAATACAAATGCAAAATAAAGAGAAAGAATCCCGATAATGATTAAACCGATATAAAAAATACCGAAGGAAGCAAAACCTGCACTTTCCAATGCATTGGCATTACTGGTTGCGCTGAGGAAAATGGCCATTCCACCACCAGTAATCAGTGAGAAAGCGACCATAACGGCTGTAACTACGATGGAGTAAAGAAAAGTCCAGCCAAGATAACTCAAACGGTTAAAACGTCCATTGGGAGATAACGGTTTGTCGATAAGGTCTTGAAACGGCGGTGTTACTTGTGTGGTTGTTTGCATGAAATCACCCTGTCTATTTATAGTTAATCAGTACAAAATTGTTATTGGTGTAGCAGATCAATTCAATCATTACAACGATTGCAAATCAGCAATGATCTGAATAATTGTAGCGATAATAACCAGAAAATACATTAACTTGATGATATAAAATGTAAACTTTATGAAGATTGTTGCATTTGCAGTCTCAAGGGTGGATCTGAAAAAAATGTTTGATTTTGCTATCGTTCCTTGCATAAAAATGGCCGAAATGGTTTGATCATAATAAGACCAAAGCATGATTGTCTGTCTTTTCAAAGCTCGGTATTACTAGAGAAGAAAGATATGGACATGCAAAAAATGAGAGAGTTCTCGTGATGAGATAAATACCAAGTCAAGCTAAGGAATAAGCATTATGAAAGACATTTATCCAGTACCTGAAAAATTTGCCGAAACTGCACGTACAACACGCCCCGAATATGAAGCGCGTTATCGTGAATCCATCGAGAACCCAGACGCATTTTGGACTGAACAAGCACGAATAGTCGATTGGATCACACCTTTTAGCCAAGTCAAAAATACCAGTTTTGATCGGGAAAATTTTAAAATTGAATGGTTTGCCGATGGCCAATTGAATGTTTCGGCCAATTGTCTGGACCGTCATCTAAAAGAACATCCGCATAAACCAGCAATTATCTGGGAAGGTGACCATCCATCACGACACAAGATAGTTTCGTTTAAGGAATTACATGATGAAGTCTGTCGTTTTGCCAATGTATTAAAGAAATATGGGATTCAAAAAGGTGATCGTGTCGTTCTATATATGCCAATGGTGACTGAGGCAGCAGTGGCAATGTTGGCCTGTACTCGGATTGGTGCTGTGCATTGCGTTGTCTTTGGTGGTTTTTCACCAGATTCTCTGGCCAGTCGTATTGAAGATTCACAAGCAAAACTGGTGATTACTGCCGACTCCAGCATGCGCGGTGGTAAGCTTTTACCGTTAAAAGAAAATGTTGATCAGGCTCTATCCCTGCCCGGTACAGAAAGTGTGGAAAATGTCATTGTGGTTTATCGCAATGCCAATACAGTTAATATGCAGCTGGGGCGTGATCTGTGGTATCACCTGGTGATTATGGAAGTCAATGGGATTTGTCCGCCAGAGCCGATGAATGCCGAAGATCCCTTATTTATTCTCTATACTTCAGGCTCCACAGGTAAGCCCAAAGGTGTATTGCATACCACTGGCGGTTATCTGGTCTATGCTGCCAGTACATTTAAGGAAGTATTCGATATCAAACAAGATGATGTGTACTGGTGTACAGCCGACATTGGCTGGATTACCGGACATTCCTATTTGATCTATGGACCGCTAGCCAATGGTACCACCACATTAATGTTTGAAGGTATTCCGCAATATCCAACTTGGGCACGTTTGGGACATGTCGTGGATAAACATAAAGTGTCGATTCTTTATACTGCACCGACAGCAATTCGTGCCATGATGCGTGAAGGTGATGCCTACGTTCGGGAAAGTGATCGAAGTAGTTTACGTTTGCTGGGTACTGTTGGTGAACCGATTAATCCTGAAGCATGGAATTGGTATTATGAAGTTGTTGGTGAAGGACGTTGTCCAATTGTGGATACTTGGTGGCAAACTGAAACTGGCGGCATCTTAATTTCTCCTTTGCCCGGTGCAACCGATCTAAAACCGGGTTCTGCCACCAAACCTTTATTTGGGATTCAGCCAGCACTGGTTGATGGTGAAGGTCAAGTACTTGAAGGTGCAACCGAAGGTAATCTGGTCATTCAGGATTCATGGCCGGGTCAGATGCGTGATATTTGGGGGGATCATGCTCGTTTTATCGAGGCTTATTTTTCGACCTTCCCCGGTAATTATTTTACTGGAGATGGTGCACGTCGGGACGAAGACGGATATTACTGGATTACCGGACGTGTTGATGATGTCTTAAATGTCTCAGGGCATCGGTTGGGAACAGCCGAAATTGAAAGTGCGCTGGTACTGCATGAAAAAGTTGCCGAAGCTGCTGTGGTCGGCATGCCACACGAGATTAAAGGACAGGGCATTTGTACATTTGTGACCTTACAGGCTGGTGTTGAAGAAAGTGAAGAATTACGTCAGGAACTGATTCAATGGGTACGTAAAGTACTTGGACCGGTTGCCAGCCCCGATGCGTTGCATTGGGCACCGGCATTGCCAAAGACCCGCTCAGGCAAAATCATGCGACGTATTTTACGTAAAATCGTTGCCAATGAACTAGATAGTTTAGGAGATACGTCAACGCTGGCAGAACCGCAAGTGGTTGAGCAATTGATTGTTACGGTACAGGGCAAATCCTGATTAATCTGCTTGAGGTTAATAAAAATATGGTGTTGCAAAGTCACATTGCTTTGCAACACAGTTCATATTTATTGATGATGACGTATTTTTGTTTCTTATAGATTTATATCGAACGACTTTTCTTATTATAAAAAATGATTATTGAGAATGAGAATATTGTTTATAAATTGCTAATATTTTTTCTTGGCTTAACATTTTTACGCTGTCTTAAATTTTAAATAAGGCTATTTTTTCTGTAATAAATTATTAATGTCTTAAATGAACTGTGATTTACTTAACATTTTTATTTTATTAAATCTATGTGAGTCACATATGTTTGATTTAAATCATTAATTTAAAGCTATTGCTAAATGTTATTTTTTGTTTATATTTATTTTTATAGAAAAAATTGAGAAATATACAAAATTGTTTACCTATAAAGATGTTGTGGAAATAGATCGCTTAAATGTAGAGATTCATCATAAAAAGATACTGCGCTCTATAAATTTACATGTGCCTAATCAAGGGATTACAGTAATACTCGGGCCATCTGGCACAGGAAAATCGACATTATTAAGAACACTTGCTGGTCTAAATGAGAATAATTCTGATATAAAAATATCAGGACATATTTATTATAAAGGTCAAGCTATTTTAAATCAGCCGGAAAAGCCTGCTTTAGTGACACAAAAGCTTGAGCATATGTCTAATACCGTGCGGGAAAATATATTATCTAGTCTCAAAAATCGCTCTTCCATTATGTTGTGTGATCAGAAAAATGTTATTAAAACGATTTGTGATCAGTATCACCAAAACTGGATTATGGATTATTTAGATAAACCAGTTATATATTTATCCCGTTATCAGCAGCGTATATTATCCATTATACGTGCAGTATTATCTCAACCTGCCTTATTGATGTTGGACGAACCTACAGTGGGGCTGGAAAGTGAAGAGGCGCTAGACCTCATCAAATTAATCAAAAAAATTGCCGAACAGACGCCAATTCTGATGATTTCTCATCATATTGCACAAACTAAAACCGTGGCGGATACCGTTGTGCTGATTGCGAATGGTACTGTACAGGAATGCAATGCTGTAGAGGCATTTTTTAATTCGCCTCAGGCCGAGATCACCAAACATTATTTAAGAACTGGATCCTGTCCGGAACTCTCATCGGAACAGCTTGATTTGATAGAGCAAAGCGATACGCAATCGATAACTATATCATCGGCTCTAGATGGATCACTACAATCATCAGCGCAAGAGATTCACACTATACCGCCTATACAGTCTACTGCTTCATCTGCTATGGCATCGCATGATACAGGTGCACAGCTTATACAGAACAATATTTTTCATCATGATTTTAATGCAAAAAGCCATGTGCTGGGGCCTCGCGGATTTGTCTGGCTGATTCGTGGCAGATTAGCCGGGACACCTTATCCTGGTATCTCAGGTGATATGCAGCGTGATCTGGCACTCCTTCAGGATGTAGGTATTACCGACCTGATTTCATTAACGGAAGATACCTTTGATGTAGCGCTGGCACAGCCATTTGCAATTCAGGTGTCACATTTTCCGATTGTGGATATGCAGGTACCTTCAATTCAGGATGCCTATCGGCTGTGTAGGGTGTTGGATGAAAAAATTAGTGCGGGGCGGGTTATCGCAATGCATTGTAAAGCTGGTCTAGGCAGAACCGGCACGATGCTAGCCATATACGATTTGTGGTTGGGAAAGGGGAAAAGAACGGCAACAGAAGCAATCGCGAATGTCCGATCTTTGAATGGACTAATGATTCAGTCGGATGTTCAAACTGAATTTTTAGATCTGTTTGGTATTGAGTTAAGAAAGTTATTTTTTAAAGTTGAGGAAAAGTTTTATGTCAATGTTAGATGATGCATTACAACGTGCAATGTCGGGGATTCCAGACTGTTTGGCAGCTGGATTTGTTGATCTTAATTCGGGGATGATTTTAAGTATCAAAACCGTGGATTCACATCCATCCGACGTATTTGATTTTTTGGCTGCGGCAACAGCTGATTTGTTTCAGGGGCCAAATGTCGTTTCGATTGAAAATATTTTCAAAAAAGCCAGAGGGTTGCCAGAAGAGGAAGAACATCATTATTTTCAGGAAATTATTGTGAATAGTGAAAATCTGATCCATGTTTTTATCCGAACTAAAAAACAGCAACAAGTGGTTTGCTTCGTTTGTCGTAAAGGTGCAAACCTGGGAATGGTGCTTACCAAGGCGCGTATTGGATTGCCAGCCATTGAGCAAGCTTTTTATTTATAATGGGTTTGTGATTGTAATGGTTATTTACGTTATATTCCGAAGAGGTAGTGGTCTAGGAATATAACGTATTTATCTAGATTTTTTGACGTCCAGTGTAAAAAAATTATGAGTATAAAATAATCATTTAAATTGTCTTTTATTGCGAAAGTAGGAGTTCCAATGTTTAGTCAGCTCACACAAACAACCATGTTGTTTATACAAAAAACATTGGTTAATTGCGAAAAGCATCCAAGTTTTTTCGGTGCAGCATTATCGAGTCCAGATGGTTTGATTCTGGCTTCGCATGGTCAGCTCCCTAGTGATGAGGCAGCAGCATGTGCATCAAGCTTATTTATCGAATCAAGCAATAGCTTAGCTTATATCTCTGAATCTCCAGCAAAAACTATGCTGATCTGGACCAATGATAAACTCATGACGGTAAATCGATTAAATGATGGCAGTATTTTATTGATTTTGTTTTATGCAACCGATGCCTATCAGACCATTTATGAATTTAGTCAATTAACTGCACAAAAATTAGATCAAGCCCTAAAAATGCTGGGTTAAAAAAAATTCAAAATTATGATCTGATCAGCATGCTTAGATCATCTGGCTTTTCATTTTTCCTGCTAGAAAAACAGTGAAAAACTGTAATTCCCAAAGTAATCAATCTGACAAAGTGCTAACATTTTGACAATTTCAAAAATGATGGCGATAGGTCGATTATGCTGATTCAACGTGGTGGATTAAAAGTTGTGGCAGGACTCGGAATTTCGGGTGTTTCCACAGTCAATTATTTGTATCAACAAGGCTATCAGGTTGTTGTGACCGATTCCCGTACAACACCACCGGGTATGGATAAAATTCCTCAGGATGTTAAAACCAGTTTTGGCAAACTGGATCAGGATCTCCTATTACAAGCAGAAGAAATTATTTTAAGCCCAGGTCTTGCGCCGCAATTGCCTGAAATTCAAGCCGCATTAGCCAAGGGGATTCCGGTGGTGAGTGATATTCAATTGCTGCGCCGGGCAACCGATGTTCCGATTGTGGCGATTACCGGGTCCAATGCCAAAAGTACGGTTACCACGTTGGTGGGCGAGATGGCTAAAAATGCCGGTAAAAAAGTTGCTGTTGGCGGTAATCTTGGGCGTCCTGCACTCGACCTTTTACAAGATGAACCAGAATTAATCGTATTGGAATTGTCCAGTTTTCAATTGGAAACCACCAGTAATTTAAACGCCGCCGTCGCTGTGGTTCTTAATATGAGTGAAGATCATCTTGATCGTCATGGTGATATGGCAGGGTATCACACGGCCAAACACCGGATTTTTCAGGGCTGTGAAAAGTATGTCTACAACCGTGATGATGGCCTGACTAGACCATTGGTTGCCGATAATATTACGCATATCAGCTTTGGTTTAAATGCACCAGATTTAAAACAATATGGTGTATTACGTGATTCACAAGGACATATGTATCTAGCCAAAGGCACCAAGCGTTTACTGGATAGTTCAAAGATGTATATTCAGGGCAGTCATAATATTGCCAATGCTCTGGCTTGTCTGGCGCTGGGTGAGTCTATTGGTTTGCCTTTAGAGATTATGCTGGAGACATTAACAAGTTTTAAGGGGCTTGAACATCGCTGTCAATTTGTAGATGAAAAACATGGTGTCCGTTATTATGATGATTCCAAAGGAACCAATGTCGGTGCAACACTGGCTGCAATTAATGGGTTGGGACAAGCACTTGCACCCAAACAAGCTAAGGTATTGGTGATTTTGGGTGGACAGGGTAAAGGTCAGGATTTTGCACCCTTATCCCCTGCATTGGCAAACTATGCCCGTCATGTGGTATTGATTGGTGAAGATGCAGCAGTGATTGAAGCTGCTTTATCTGATGAGATTACACGGAGTTATGCCAGTACTTTGCAAGATGCTGTGCTGCAATGCCAGCAACATGCTGTAGCAGGTGATGCGGTTTTGTTGTCGCCAGCCTGTGCAAGTTTTGATATGTTTAAGAGCTATAATGACCGTGGACAGCAATTTGTCCAGTGTGTAAACGACCTCGTTTAGAACGATCACGATTATGAAACAGATAAAAATTTCCAAAATTCAGCAGGTACAGGATCGGATCGACCATTTTTTTAATTGGCTGATGATACGACTGCCTGAGGAAGTCTCGGCAAGGAATACATTATTATTTTGTGTATTGGCCTTATTGTGTATCGGAACAATCATGGTGGCTTCGGCTTCCATGCCGTATGCCGAACGACTGCATGAAAATTCGATGCATTATATTTCCCGGCATTTGCTGTATGTGGTATTGGCAATTGTTGCGGTGATTGCGGCCTATAATGTGCAGCTGCGTTATTGGTTTGGTAAGGCACCGATTATGCTGTGGTTGGGCACCATCACTTTATTGATTGCAGTTCTGGTGGTTGGACGAGATGTGAATGGTTCGACTCGCTGGTTAAGTCTGGCTGGCTTTAGTATTCAACCGTCGGAAATTGCCAAATTTGCCATGGCCGTTTTTACCGCAGATTATGTGGTACGTCGTGGCGGAGAAGTGCGGGAGAGTCTGTTAAGCGTCATGCGTTTGAGTATTCCGGTGGGGACAACGGTAGGCTTGATTATGCTTGAACCGGACTTGGGTGCATCCGCTGTGGTCGTGGTCACTGTGGCGATGATTTTCTTTCTGGCTGGTGCTCCCGGTAAAGCGCTGGCGAGTGTGTTTGGCGTCTTGATTGCGTTTCTTGCGACCTTTATTCTCATTGAGCCTTATCGTTTACGTCGTATGTTGTCATTTTCCAATCCTTGGGATGATCCACTCGGTGCTGGCTATCAGTTGTCGCAAAGTTTAATGGCTTTTGGTCGCGGCGAGTGGTTTGGAACCGGTTTGGGACATAGCGTACAAAAGCTGGCTTATTTGCCCGAAGCCCATACCGATTTTATGTTGGCAGTGACCGCAGAAGAATTAGGTTTTGTGGGTATTACCCTGATTTTTAGCTTGTCTTTTCTGATGGTGGCTTGCTGCATGCGTATTGCACATCGTGCGCTGGTCAATCAGCATTTACGCAGTGGTTATCTGGCTTATGGTATTGCTGTGATTTTCCTGCTACAAATTTGTGTAAATGCCGGTATGAATATGGGACTGATTCCAACCAAAGGCTTAACTTTGCCCTTTATTAGTTATGGCGGGTCTTCATTGTTAATGTGTGCCTTTATGATTGGCGTCATGTTCCGTATTGATCGAGATACTTCAGAAAAAACCGAAGAACGACTGACTTAAGTTTAGTCATGATCAACATTAAGCAGGCTTCGGTCTGCTTTTTATTGTCTTGTTATAAATAGTTGCCAGTCAGCTGTTGTTGCTTGGGAATTAAATCACGATTCCATTGTTGTACAGCCTGTTTTAACATGATCTCCGGATGGTCAAGATCCAGTGCGGGTTGCTGTAATGCCTGAGCAGCCTGAGCGAGTAGAAAAGGGGCTTGTTTGATGTCTAAGGCATGAGCAAGGTTTTGTTTTGACAGTTTTTGCCCTTGGCGATTCATAGCGAGTGGCAAGTGCATATAGTGCAAAGGAGGATAATGTAGACATTGCCCAAGCCAGATTTGGCGTGCGGTATTATCCAGCAGATCTGCACCACGCACCACATGGGTAACGCCCTGTAAATAATCATCAACCACGACAGCCAATTGATAACTGATAATGCCATCACGCCGTTTTAAAATAAAATCGCCTAAATCCTGTTGTAAATTACTACAATGTCGTCCTTGTAACGGATCTTCAAAACAGATGTCTTGATCAGCTACTTTAAGACGAATAGCTTGATGTGCAAAAGGTAGTTTTAAGTTACGACATGTGCCGCTATAAATGGCATTACTGCCCAAAATTTTGCGGGTACATTGGCAGGCATAAATCAAATCATTTTGTTGCAGTTGTAACAATACATCTTCATAGATTTCGAGACGATCTTTTTGAAATAAAATTGGTGCGTCAGATTCAAAATGAAATGCTTCAAGACAAGCCAGAATATGGCTTTCACTGTGCGGATAAATACGTGGAATATCGGTATCTTCAATCCGTACCAGCCATTTGCCACCATGTGATTTTGCCTCGCAATAACTGGCAAACGCAGTAATCAATGAGCCAAAATGTAAAGGACCGGTAGGTGATGGTGCAAATCTTCCAATGTATGAGCAACGAGGAAACACTGTTTCAATAGTTGCGCAAGAACGGTTAAGCGAAACATCATTTTGCTGTGGTAAAAGAGAGCTACGAGGCTTTTCTGGAAGATGATCAAGAAAAACAGCGGAGTCTTGCCCCGCTGTTGGATGATGCTTTTTAGGCATGGTGTTTAGCCGTTATTTTGTTTCTCTTTGATCTCTGCAAGTGTCTTGCAATCGATACATAAGGTGGCAGTCGGGCGAGCTTCTAGACGACGTAAACCAATTTCGATACCACAGGTTTCACAATAGCCATAATCTTCATCTTTAATGGCTTGTAAAGACTGCTCAATTTTACGAATCAGTTTACGTTCACGATCACGGGTACGTAATTCGATGGCAAATTCTTCTTCCTGTGTCGCGCGGTCATTGACATCCGGTAAGGCAGAAGATTCATCCTGCATGGAAGTTAATGTACGATCAACTTCAGACATGAGTTCGGCTTTCCACGCTTCAAGAATTTTGCGAAAATGCTCAAGCTGTCCTTCGGACATATATTCTTCATTTTTCTTTTCTTGATATGGCGCAAATCCAAACAAGCTTGCAGTGGTACCCATTTCAGTTTTTGTTTTGGGTTTGCGAGTACGTTTTACAGCTGGCTTTTCTGTCGTTGCCACGTCTTTCACATCATCTATAGGTGTTTCGTTTTGATTCGCCATATAGGGCATTCCTCATCGTACAAGTTATCTATACGCAAAAGTTGGGGTGTTAAAGCATGTGATTTAAAATAAAAAACTTGCGTAGTTTCCCCTAGGGTGGCACATCATATAGGCTTTTATGCCAAGATGATAGTATTAAATCGTGAACAATCGTTGCAAGATTTTAAACCTTCGGGAGGGTTAAATTTTCATAAACAGAGATGAAAGTTTAACACGCCCTAATATTCACACAATTTATAATCGATTTCACCAATATTTTCAGATAATCGCAAGATTTTTGTGCTGTAGTTGCCATTTGCATAAAGCTCAATAATTCGATAACCCGGCGGTTGGCTATCTAGACAAAACTCTTCACTTTGCGGTTTAAACTGGATGCAGGTGGAAGGACAGGATAAAAAGTCGATATGTCGATGCCGATGGCTAAATTCCTGATGAACGTGACCAGATAATACCATTTTTACCTGTTCTTGATCTTGAATACAGTCCAGAAAAGCTTGTTGATTCTGTAGACTATGCTGATCCAGCCATTTACAGCCAACGGGAAAGGTATTGTGATGCAAAGCAATCACGGTAAAATAATTGTGATATTTATGCAGTGCCTGAGCCAGATATTCCAGTTGCATGGGGGAAATTTCACCATGCACGCAGCCTTGTTTCTGGCTATTTAGCATGATGAGGCACCATTGTCCGATCAGAATGATTTCAGGTTCTTCAGATGGCGATTGATCCGGGAAATTACCATTATCATCATGATTGCCGCGTATCCAGTAATGCGGTAAATTGAATACAGCAACTTCTTCCAGATAATCCAGATACGTTTGTTGTGACGGTTGCTGTGCAATATCCCCGGTCGATAGGATGCAGTCAAAAGGCAGATGACGTTTGCTATGTTCAATCACCATTTGTAATGATTTAAAAGGTTGAATCCCTGCAAAAAAATCCTGCTTATTCTCTAATAAGTGTGGATCACTTAATTGCAATAATCGAATGGGGTGTTCATCGTGAGAAGGCTGGGGAATAATATCGAGATGTAAAGGCATCTATAAAATCCCCCTTAAGTCTTTTCGTGTTGAATAAGAAATAATTGAAACCATTGCATGGCAATGATCAGTGGTGCATTACGAAAATAACCCTGCTGACATAAAGCTTCGAGTTGTTCATAATCGAACAGATGTACTTTGATGTCTTCATTTTCTGAAACTTCACCATGAATACCGCCACAATGGCTTAAATCCGCAGTGGCCACATAGAAATTAAAAATTTCATCGCTGGCACCCGTTGATGGATGATAACGCGAAACAAATTGTAATTGTTCAATATGACAGCCCGCTTCCTCCAAAGCCTCACGTTTTAGGCAGGTCTCGGCATCTTCACCAGCATCAATGAGACCGGCAATAATTTCCAGTTGCCATGGGGTATCAGCCAGATTCATGGCACCAGCACGGAACTGTTCAATCAGTAAGAATTTTTTTAAATGAGGATCATGTACAAAAACGCCCGCAGCTTCCCGGCGGCGGACGATTTCACGATGAATGTTGGCACTAAACTGTCTTGTGGCAAAAAGACGATGACGAAGTGTGACAGATTCGACTTGTACAAATCCCCGATACAATGTTTGTTGTTGTAGGATTTCTACATCCTGACTGGAAAATTGTGGTTTATAAATCAAATCATCACACATTATTTTATACTATCAAAAGTTGCTGTTTATTTCCCCTAATCTGCCATATTTTGCGCTGATTTGATAGAAAACTCAAACTTTTTGATATAAAGAATTGCCTTGGCGGCGATATTCTTCCTGCATGTGTTTCATACCATCTTCCGGCGTTGGCTGATTTTTTTGCGCTGCGGCATAGTCACGAACATTTTGCGTGATTTTCATCGAACAAAATTTCGGACCACACATCGAGCAAAAATGTGCAGATTTATGCGCTTCTTTCGGCATGGTTTCATCATGCATACTCCTAGCAGTATCTGGATCCAGTGCCAGATTGAACTGATCTTCCCAGCGGAATTCAAAACGGGCTTTGGATAAGGCATTATCCCGCGCTTGTGCACCGGGATGGCCTTTGGCAAGATCGGCAGCATGGGCAGCAATCTTATAGGTGATGATCCCGTCTTTGACATCCTTTTTATTGGGTAAGCCCAGATGTTCTTTGGGGGTGACATAACACAACATGGCTGTGCCATACCAACCAATCATGGCTGCACCGATTGCCGAGGTAATATGATCATAACCCGGTGCAATATCGGTGGTTAACGGACCTAGCGTATAAAATGGCGCTTCTTTGCAGACTTCAAGTTGCAAATCCATATTTTCCTTGATCATATGCATGGGTACATGCCCTGGTCCTTCAATCATCACTTGCACATCATGTTGCCAAGCTTTGTGGGTAAGTTCACCCAGAGTTTTAAGTTCGCTGAACTGTGCTTCATCATTGGCATCCTGAATACAGCCGGGGCGTAAACCATCACCTAGACTAAAGGACACATCATAGGCTTTCATGATTTCACAAATTTCATCAAAATGCGTGTACAGGAAATTTTCCTGATGATGTGCCAGACACCATTGTGCCATGATCGAACCACCACGGGAAACAATGCCGGTTAAACGTCCAGCCGTTAAAGGCACATAACGTAATAATACGCCGGCATGAATGGTAAAATAATCCACACCCTGTTCGGCCTGTTCAATCAGAGTGTCCTTGAAAATTTCCCAGTTTAAATCTTCGGCGACCCCATTCACTTTTTCCAGTGCCTGATAAATTGGAACCGTACCAATCGGCACAGGGGAATTACGGATAATCCATTCACGGGTTTCGTGGATATTTTTACCAGTAGATAAATCCATGATGGTGTCGGCGCCCCAGCGGGTTGCCCAGGTCATTTTTGCCACTTCTTCATCAATCGATGAACCAAGGGCAGAATTACCGATATTGGCATTGATCTTGACCAAGAAATTACGTCCGATGATCATCGGTTCTATTTCAGGGTGATTGATGTTGGCCGGAATAATGGCACGTCCTGCGGCCACTTCCTGACGTACAAATTCTGGCGTAATCTCCCTTAAATTCTGGGCACCAAAATTCTGTCCGGCATGCTGGCGCATATCGACACTTTCACGCTGGCGCTGATTCTCACGAATGGCGATGTATTCCATTTCAGGTGTGATGATGCCTTGCTTGGCATAATGCATTTGTGTGACATTTTTGCCCGCTTTGGCCCGGCGTGGATTCTGGATATGGGCAAAACGAATGTCTGCGGTGCGAATATCTTTCAGTCGTTCCTGTCCGAAGCTTGAACTTAAGCTGTCCAGTTTCTCGGTATCTTGGCGTTGTTCGATCCATCCACTGCGAATAGAAGGCAGACCTTTGTTGAGGTCAATACTGACATTCGGGTCGGTATAAACTCCTGATGTGTCATAGACACGTAAGGGTAAATTTTTCTCGCCGCCTAGACCTGTAGGTGTATCGGTCAGGTTGATTTCCCGAAAAGGTACCTGAATATCGGGCTGAGAGCCTTGGACATAGATTTTACTGGAGGCAGGCAGAATACGGGTTAGATCTTTTGCATCTTGCTCGTGTTGTGCAGCAACATCGGCTGGATTTTGTGAGGTGGGTTGTGAAGAATGAAGATTCGTCAATTGGTTCATGCTCATATTCCTTATGACTGGACATTAACGAATCAAGCACGACCAAAAACAATGGTGAAGGTTTTATCCTAAGAGGGATAAAAAAGCATAAGTTTTTAGATGGCTTGATTCCTACGCAGGTCTTAACCTGATCAGGTTCAACGGTACTCACATTCAAGTTGATCAAAAGACAACTTATGCGATCTCAGCAGTTCGTTAACTGCGCTCCGTCAAGCGATGTTTAAAGATTAACAGATTTTTGAAAGAAAGATAGGGTTTGGATATGCGCTAAAAGTCTTAAAATGTAAGTCGGATAAAAATTTAAATGCTCTGGTCAATTGTCATAAAAAACGTAGGCACATGACCTACGTAGCGAGATAAACTTTAAATCATCATTTTAAAGTGTAGATTTAGCTTTGCGCATCAAATGTTTGTCCTGAAATACCCGTACTATCGTCACCCATCAAATATAAATAGGCCGGCATGATATCTTCTGGTGTTGGCAGGGTTTTGGGATCTTCCTGTGGATAAGCTTTAGCACGCATGGCAGTACGGGTTGCACCCGGATTAATGCAGTTAAAGCGGATATTTTGGTATTCGGCCATTTCTGCTGCAAAAATTTTACTTAATGCTTCCACACCAAACTTGGAAATAGAGTAAGCACCCCATAGCGCACGGGCATCACGACCGACCCCGCTACTGGCAAATACCACCGAAGCATTTTCGGAGCGTTGTAGCAACGGTAATAAGGCTTGAGTCAGGGCAAAAGGCGCTCGTAAATTCACATCCATGACCTCATCCCACACTTCCACTGGATAATTGGCAAGGGCAACGCGTTCACCCAGAATACCGGCATTGTGTAAAATCCCGTCCAGACGACCAAATTGCTGTTCTAGCGTATCTACTAATAATTCATAGTCACGGGCAGAGGCACTGGACAATTGCAAAGGTAAAATTGCAGGTTGCGGTGCGCCGAGTGATTCGATTTCGTCATAAATGACTTCTAGTTTGGTCAGGGTACGGCCGTGTAAGACCACAGTTGCACCGTGTAAGGCAAAGTTAATGGCAGCAGCACGACCAATACCATCACCACTTCCTGTAACTAAAATGACACGGCCTTTGAGTAAATCGGGTGCAGGGTGATATTCTTTAAAATTCATGCTGTTACCTCCAGTATTGTTGCTGTTATTTTGCAATAGATTATGCTTGTCTGAAGGTCAAAGTCAAAAATATTTTGTCAATCATTACACCAACTTTGTAATCAACTGATGTAACTGCTCCACATTTTCGACAATATCATCTGCACCCCATGCCGCAAGGTCTTGTGACGATTCAGGCGGTAAATAACCATAAGCAGCCAGCACAGTTGGCATATTGGCATGTTTGCCTGCCAGTATATCCCTTGGATGATCACCGACATAGATGATTTGCTCTGGGGCTATATCCAGTTGCGAGG
This sequence comes from Acinetobacter populi, assembly GCF_002174125.1. GTDB lineage: Bacteria > Pseudomonadota > Gammaproteobacteria > Pseudomonadales > Moraxellaceae > Acinetobacter > Acinetobacter populi. The sequence continues at coordinate 544,740 of NZ_NEXX01000002.1, read as the reverse complement.
CCGCCAGTAACATCGGTTCCGGGTCGGGTTTGGTCTGTTTGACATCTTCAGGACAGACCAGCACGGCACAGCGTTGGTTAAGATGCAGTGCTTCTAGCAATGCTTCGCTCAGCCAGCGTGGTTTATTGGTCACAATTCCCCATGGAATCTGACGTGATTCCAGATCTTTTAGCAGCCCATCCATGCCCGCAAAAAGTGCTGTGTCGACTACAATCTCATCGCCATAGCGATCAAGAAATTTTTGCCGATGTTCAAGGAAAACGGGGTCATCTGTTGCCAGTTCTGGATAAACTAGTTTGACCATGGCGCGCGCACCTTCGGAAACCTGCGTCCGAATGGTCTGGGCATCGACAATATCGCAGCCTTTTTCTGTACACATCAATTGAATGATACGAATAAAATCGGCTGCTGTATCAATTAATGTGCCATCCAGATCAAATAAAACCGCTTTGATCATGTGTTATTCGCCTTTACGGTGTGCACCATATAGTTGACATCAACATTGGGGGCGAGCCAGTAATGCTTGGTCAGCGGATTATAATGTAAGCCAGTCATGGCTTTTAATTGCAAACCTGATTGTCGAATGGCCGCTGCCAGTTCGGAAGGACGAATAAATTTGTGATAATCATGTGTCCCTTTAGGTAAAAGGCGTAACAGATATTCGGCACCGATAATGGCAAATAGGTAGGATTTTGGATTGCGGTTAATGGTAGAGAAAAATACATCACCACCCGGTTTGACCAGATCATAACAAGCTTTGACAATGGAAGCGGGATCCGGCACATGTTCCAGCATTTCCATACAGGTCACTACGTCATATTGTCCGGCCTGTTCCTGTGCCAATTGTTCGACTGGAATCTGACGATATTCAATATTTTTTACATCGGCTTGAGCTGCATGAATACGTGCGACGGCAAGTGGTGCTTCACCCATATCAATACCCAGTACACTTTGTGCCCGATAGGCCATGCTTTCTGCCAAGATACCGCCACCACAGCCGACATCTAATACTTTTTTGCCCGCTAATCCGCCGGATTTTTCATCAATCCAGTTTAAGCGTAAAGGATTGATTTGATGCAATGGACGAAACTCGGATGTTTGATCCCACCATTTGTCTGCGAGAGCTTCAAATTTTGCAATTTCCTGCGGATCGACATTGAGCGTAGTCATGGCAGCGTACCTATTAATCAAAAAAGTAATTAGAAAAGTCATACATCATCAAAAACTTATCCGCTTAGTTTAGCGTTAAAATGAAAAAAAGCGAGAAAGCGACAAAAAATCTTCACAGAATAAAACGCTTCATGCTACTTTCATCTATATTTATTTATTTTAATTTGCACTATAGTGCAAAACGTGTAAGAAGAACAGAAAGAGGACTCACTCGGGAATGAAAAAGTTAGCTTTAGGTATTTTGTCATTTGCCATGATGACAGCGTCTGGAATGGCTCTGGCTGCAGATCAATTTGTGCAGGGCAAAGATTATCAGGTTGTTGCCAAGCCGGGAAAAGTTGATGTGCCGGGCAAAATCGAAGTACGTGAATTTTTCTGGTATGGCTGTCCGCACTGTTTCAAATTAGAACCGTATATGCAAGCATGGTTGCGCCAGTTACCCAAAGATGTCAATTTTATTCGTACCCCAGCAGCGATGAATCCGGTTTGGGAACAAAATGCCCGTGGTTATTATGTGTCTGAAGCATTGGGAATACGCAAGAAAGCACATATTCCATTGTTTGATGCGATTAATAAGAATGGGCAACAACTTTTTGATCAAAAATCTTTGGCTCAGTTCTATACCAAATATGGTGCCAGTGAAGGTCAGTTTAATCAGTTATTTAATTCATTTGCGATTTCCGGCAAAATTAATCAGGCTAAAAATCTGGCAATTCAGTATCAGTTGACTGGTGTACCGGCAGTTGTGGTAAATGGCAAATATGTAGTGCAGGGTGAAGACCAGCATGTTGTCGATGTGGTGAATTATCTGATTGAAAAAGAACGACAAACGCTGAAAAAAGCTTCTTGACCATAAATATAAAAAACCTGATCCATATGGATCAGGTTTTTTAACTTAAGATTTTAACCTTGCCAATTGGCAATGCCTCTGAATAATAACCGTACTTGCGTTGATACTTGCTCGATATACTGCTGTTGCATATCAATTAACTCACCGCCGGAATAGCGGGTATTGAGATTGAGCCAAGTCATTGCCCAGGTAAAAGATAAATTAATCAAAATTGATGACATGACATAGAGGTCATCGGCACTTTGTACATGTTTGAAACGATTATTTTCATTTAAATCTTTTGATAGGTCGTTAATCAGAATATCAATTTCTTTGGTGATTTCATCACGAATGGTGACAGAGCCGCCCCAACGCTCGGCAATCAGAAAAATCCAGTCCTGTGGACTTTGATCTACTGCACGAAAAAATAATTTAATACTGGTTTGTGTCTTGGCATTCTCATGGCTGAGATAGCCTTGACGTAATTGTAGAATCACTTCATGTAACCGTCCGGAAACCTGTTCAACCAAGGCTTCACCCAGTTTTTCCATATCTTCGAAATGGCGATAGAACGCTGTAGGTACCAAGCCAACTTCCCGTGCAATTTCACGCAAACTAATGGTGCTGAATGAACGTCCAGATGTACTGAGTTTAAGCGCAGCATCTAATAAAGCTTGTCGACTTTGTTGTTTACGTTCATCACGTATGGACATGGCAATACCTAAAAATGAAGAAAAGTAAGTCTAACAAAAATTTGTGATCAGCATGATAAAAAAAAACTTGAAATTGAGTGAACAGTTGTTGACTCAAAAATAAAACTCAAATATAGTGTACATATGTTCACTAAAAGAACGATTGTTCACTCAAAGAAAAATCAGCATTAAATCGAGGAACCTATCATGACCACTTATTCTGTAGCCGCGTATCAGCCACAGTGGATTAAATCAGATTTTATCGACTTCCTTTTGGAAAAATTCAATCCATTACTGAGTATCCATAAAATTAAAGCAGAAGTTGTTGGCTATAAGCAGCTTAGCGAAGATATGTATCAAGTGCATCTACAACCTAATACCAAATTTAACAAGGTTTGGCAGGCAGGGCAATCGGTTCTGGTGACAGTGCAAATTGCCGGTGTATTTCATCAGCGTAGTTATTCTATTGTAGATATTACAGCCCAAGGTCAGGTGATTCTCGGAATCAAAGCCCAAGGTCAGGTTTCCAACTTTTTGACACAACCACATCAAAATTTGATTGTTGAGTTATCTCAGGCGCAAGGCGATTTTGTCCTGCATCAAGGCACTGCACCGGCATTAATGCTTGCTTCTGGCAGCGGGATTACAGCAATTTATGCATTGGTACAGCAGGCTTTACAGCAAGATTTAAACAGTGTCTATCTACTCTATTTTAATCGTCATCCGGTATATCATGCAGAATTACAGGCACTTGCAGCACAATATCCACAGTTCCATTACCGTTTTATCAATACCACGCAGCAAAAACAACATTTTGATGAATCATTGCTGAATGCATTTTGCTCAGATTGGCAAAATATACAGACGTATCTCTGCGGCGCACCAGCATTAATGCAGTCCGTCCAAAATGTCTATGCCGCACATCAGCAACTAGATAGATTGAATCGTGAGCACTTTCAGTCGATCATTGATGAGGATGCAACGGAACAACCCATTACTTTTCGTCGCTCACAACATGATTTTATCGCAACGCAAAATTTACTGATCAGTGCGGAGCAAGCTGGTTTAAAACCCTCACATGGTTGTCGTATGGGGATTTGTAATACCTGTACCTGTACCAAAATTAGTGGCGTGACCAAAAATCTGGTTACAGGTGAAATTGAATCGGAAGACAATCGTCCGATCAAATTATGTATTAGTCAGGCTTTAAGCCCTGTCGTGATTGATCTTTAAGTCGTCATAAAAATAAATAGAGGAAATGACCATGAATACAGCCGTAAAATTCCCGTTAAATAGTAAATCTAAATATTTAACGCCTGCACAGATTGAAGAATTTGGTGCAAAAATTGAGGTACTACGTCAGCAAGTGATGGCAGATATTGGTGAACGTGATGCAAAGTATATCTATCAGGTACGTGATTTTGTCCGTTATAGCGAAATTGCTTCACGAGGCATGTTAATGTTTGCTGGCTGGATTCCACCGATCTGGTTATTGGCAACAGGCATGTTAGGTGTATCCAAAATTGTAGAAAATATGGAATTGGGCCATAACGTCATGCATGGTCAATATGACTGGCTCAATGATGATAGTTTACGTGGTAATCATTTTGACTGGGATAATGTCTGTACCGGTGAAGACTGGCGTTATACACATAACTATATTCACCATACCTACACCAATATTGTTGGACAGGACCATGATGTGGGCTATGGAATTTTGCGGGTTAGTGAAGACCAGCCCTGGGAACCACGCTTTATCTTCAATGTTCCGGCAGCGATACAGTTAATGGTGTTTTTTGAGTGGTATGTCGGCATTCAAAATCTGCATTTAGAAGATGCCTTGGTTTATAAAACCAAGTCATGGCAACAGGTGTGGCAAGATGCTGCCAATTTTCGTAAAAAAGCAACCCGACAGGTCATCAAGGATTATATATTTTTCCCAGTGATTTCTGGTATTAACTTTTTACCTGTACTGGCAGGTAATGCGACAGCCAATATTATTCGTAACCTCTGGTCATCAGCCGTGATTTTTAATGGTCATTTTACCGAAGATGCAGAAAATTTTCAGCCGGATACCACGGCAACCGAAACTCGCGCACAGTGGTATTTACGCCAGATTCGGGGATCTAGTAATTTTGAGGGCAGTAAAGTGCTGCATTTCCTGAGCGGCAATTTAAGCCATCAGATTGAACATCATTTGTTTCCGGATATGCCTGCCAATCGTTATCAGGAAGTTGCACCAAAAGTAAAAGCATTATGTGAAGAATATGGCGTGAATTACAACACAGCCAGTTTTGGTAAACAGTTTTTCACGGTTTGGCAACGACTGGCGAAATTGTCGTTACCACAGCAACATGAGCGTAAACATATTGTTGATAAGCTAAAACAGAAAATCACAGGATTTTTTGCCTAATTTATTTTGTCGATTTTGATCACTTTTCTTTTTTCTCTTGCGCAGGGCGAGTCAAACGACTAGCCCTTTTTTTATTCTAGTTCTACACTACAGCAAATCCTGTATCTGTTTAACTTGAGCTATGTCAAAAAATATATTGTTTATTCATGGTTTTGCATCGGTTGGTCAAGGACTTAAATCATTACAACTACAACAAATGTTTGATGGACAAGTGCTTGCTCCAGATCTTGTGCATCGGCCTTTACAGGATGTACAGACCTTAAGTCAATTGGTAGCGCAACATCAGATTAAAACAGTGATTGGCAGTTCTCTCGGTGGCTTTTATGCACTACTTTTGGCATTAAAATATCCGATCAATCTTATTCTGATTAATCCGGCATTACAGTCACCCGTCACCTTACAGAAATATATTGGCACAGTACAACGCTCGGATGGCCAAACCTTTGAATGGAGTGAACAGCAGATTGCGGAATTAAGCATACTGTTGCAAAACATACTGCTAGAAAACCTACAAAAACTGGACAAATCCAGTGTATTGGTACTATTGGCTACCCGTGATGAGGTACTGGATTATCGTATTGCAGCGCAATTATTACAGGGTGCCAATATCCTGCTTGATGAAAAAGCAGATCATCGTTTTGCCGATTTACAGCCTTATGCATCGCTACTTCAACAGTGGCATCAACGTCCATAAATGCTTTTTCCCATTACAGCAGCATTTGCTATACTAGCCGCCTTAGACTTATTCTTCAGCAGGATTTTTATGCGTATCGACCAAAGAGCTTTAAACCAATTACGTCCAGTCAAAATTACTCGTAACTATACACGTTATGCAGAAGGCTCGGTGTTAGTCGAATTTGGTCATACCAAAGTATTGTGTACAGCCAGTATTGATAATAGCGTACCGCGCTTTTTGAAAGGCAAGGGACAGGGCTGGGTGACTGCTGAATATGGCATGTTGCCACGTTCAACCCATACGCGCTCTGACCGTGAAGCTGCTCGTGGCAAACAAAGTGGTCGTACGCAGGAGATTCAACGTCTGATTGGTCGTAGCTTACGTGCCATGGTTGATTTAAAGAAACTTGGCGAAAATACCATTACCATTGACTGTGATGTAATTCAGGCAGATGGCGGTACGCGTACTGCATCAATCACAGGTGCAGCAGTGGCATTGATCGATGCAATGAATGTATTGCTTGAACAAAAGAAAATTAAACATGATCCTTTAAAAGGCTTGGTGGCCGCTGTGTCTGTCGGTGTCTATGAAGGGGAAGCATTGCTTGATTTATGCTATGAGGAAGATTCAAATTGTGAAACCGATCTAAATGTGGTGATGACACAATCTGGTGAGTTTATTGAGATTCAGGGCACTGCCGAAGAAAAACCGTTTACGCGTGATCAAGCCAACCAAATGCTGGTATTGGCAGAAGATGGCATTAAACAATTAATCACAGCGCAACAACAAGCACTAGGCTGGTAATCAAATCGGGTCACAAATTAAAGTCCGTCGACATTGCATAAATGGATTGCGCTAGATTCAGAAAAGAGCTACCCAAGCATGAGTAGCTCTTTTTTTATGATGGAGTTAAAAGAATGGGAAAAAATCGATAAGCTTATCCATAAAAGAGAATAATTATTAATTACATAAGTGATACAAAACCGCTCATTCCTCTATTGATTGAAATATAAGCTATACAGGATAATCTTTCGAAGATGTCGCGAGGATTTGATATGTCCTTTATTGAAATTATTTTGCTTTCTATATTTATAATATTTTTTATTATTGCTTTTGTTTGTCTTATTATTTCATTTATGTCACAAGATATTTTATTTTTGATCATTGCTATTCTTTGTGTTGTTGCGGCAATTTTGTTTAAATCTCATTTTTCCGAATATTTCCCTTCGCTCAAAGTAAAAAAATAGTTGCGTTCACTCTCTTTAGCCAAGATAACTTCTCATCATCAGAAGCCAAGCTACTCTACAACTAGATATCCCACAAAATAGTAAGATATCCTATCTATTTTTAATCGTATGTTAAGGCCAGTTTATTTCTGACTTGACCACTTTTGCACCCAGCTCAAGGCTACTGGTGTCTTTAAATTGTGGATACTGTTTTTTCATCGTATCAATTAATTGCTCTGCATTTTTGCTGGCATTGACAGCTTTCTCATATTGTTTGAGATAGCTGATGGTAAAATCCACAGCGGCAATTCCGGTTGGTGCATTCTCTTGCATATGTGCAGGAATCACCTGTTCTGGATGCAGTGCTTTAATTTCATTTAAACTGGCAATAACATGTTGACGGTCTTTTGGTTGTGGCGTATCTGCGGTCCAGACATGAATGCCAGAGCTGACCAAGTTGCCACCTACTACGGCTTTAATGCTGGGAATCCAGAGAAAAGTACGTTCATCCTGACCTTTGATTTCGATATCCTGACCATCAAGTGTCAGATGTTTTGCAGTATAAGCAGTGGGGAGATAGGTTTCTGTTGGTGCATTAGGTCCGAATTTGGGTGCCCAATATTTGAGTTTTAATTCATGGGTTGCTGCAATGTGTTTTACAGTTTGTGGTGTTGCAATCACTTCAACCTGTGGAAAGTAGGTTTTAAGTGTTTGTAGACCAAAATAATAATCGGGATCGCCATAACTGATAAAGATTGTCTTAAGGTTCTTTCCACTATCCAGAATATCAGCAGCAACACGTAACGCTTCTGAACGACTAAATTGTGCATTGACCAGAATGACATCTTTTTCCCCTTCAATGAGGGTCGAGCTAACACCAAAATTTTGTGGTTCGGCCAGATGTGTTTTTAATAATAAGGGTTGTGCTGTAGCAAAAGTTGAAAGTCCTGCAAGCGCAGTAATGAGTACAACTTTGGAAAATAAGCGTTTCATGACATGGTTCTCAAATAAATAGAAAAACTTCAATTTTTTAAATTTATCTTAGTTTTCTGCTCTGATATAGCCTGAAATGTGCGATAAACTATTGCATAAAATGAAATAATGGCAATAGAAATGGATACGATTAAAGCAATACAGGTTTTTATCGAAGTTGCAGAACGTGAAAGTTTTACTCAGGCTGCTGACCATTTGAATTTATCACGGGCAATGGTGTCCAGATACGTCGAATATCTGGAACAGCGTTTCGCCGTGCGCTTGTTACAGCGTAATACCCGTAAGGTGACACTTACCCTTGCGGGAGAGCAGGCTTTGGTTCATTGTCGTGCAATGTTGCGCCAGCAGCAGGAATTATATGCTTTGTCGAGTGAGCAGCAGTTGCAGGGTACGATTCGTCTGACCATGGGACAATTTTTATTTGATCTTTATTTTAAACAGATACTGATTCAGTTTCGGCAACAATATCCACAAATACGTATAGATCTATTGATCACAGAAGAAATTGTCGATCTATATGACCAGCGTATTGATTTGGCTTTTCGTATTAGTCAAAAATTTGCAGAGGGTTTAATTGCCTTTCCTTTAAAGGATATTGTCTCGGTATTATGTGCTTCACCGCAATTTTTACATCACCATTCGCTACAGCATCCGCAGCAATTAATCGATGTACCGTGTTTGGTACATCAAGCAATTGGACGTCATAACACGTGGGTTTTAAGCGCTGAACAACAACCACAAAATTATACGCTGCAAACTGCCTATAGCAGTAATGAGGTCATGACCCTTTATCAACTCTGCTTGTCGGGACAAGGAGTTGCCATGTTGCCTAGTGATTTGGTTAGTCAGGATCTACAACATGGCAGGTTGATTCAGATATTAACCACATATCAGGCGCAGGATTTTGAACTTTGTTTGCTTTATCCATCACGCCTGCATTTGCCTAAAATTACCCAGTTATTCATTGCTTTTGTTAAACAAACTTTTCGGCAAGACGACTAATCATTTTCAGTTGAGTTATCACTTGAGTCAAAAGATTGCACAAATTAGGCACATTTCGGTACAGGCGCACTTTCTACAGTGATTTGTGCTTGAGTCAATGTGAATAGCGACTCAATTTGTTTTTGTGCATTGCCATTGGCAAGCTCTAAAATTCCGGATTGACAGGCTGTTTGAATAATTTTGCGACGTGCTGCGGTTTGGGCAAGACTTAATAGTTGGGGATCAATATCCATCAAACCAAATAGACCGGTCTGGATGTCATAAATTTCAGTTTTATCAAGACTACTGGATAGGATTTCAACAGGTGGAAGTTTGATATGTATGGCCTTGCCATCTTTGGAAACGCTTACATTTTCGGGGGTGAGTTTAGACAGATTCAAGCCGGCCACCACCCGACCACTGGCAACAAAAAGCCCTTTTTGTTGATCCTGCCATAACCGGTTCCATGAACCTTCACGGGTACTGGTGACCACGGTATCAATATGAAATGCGACTGTTTCCAGATTATTGAGATGTTGAATGTGTTGTAATACACCGTCACTGGTCAAGACCTGAATATCAGGTTGCTGCTTTTGATACCATTTAACTGCCGCAAAAGCCGAGAGTAGGCCGATGATAATAATGAGAAAAAACCATTTAAATCGAGAACGCAAAGAACTTGAAGTACCAGACATGATGAAATTCCTAAACCATACAACATCGCGAATATTGATGATAAATCATTGAGGAAATAGTTAACATTTACAAGCAAAAATGGGAAATTGTGCTAAAAAATTATTTTAAATAGAGAAAACATGGAAAAGCACCTTGAATTCTTAGATTGCTGCCCTTATTTCCAATAACAATCGATCAACATTATTCATCATGGCAGTTCGGCATCATGAATTTGTCTAATGCCCATAAAAAAGGTACTGCACATGTTTGACTTTTTTAATAAACGGAGATCATCAATGGCAAACGAGCAAAATGAAAACGCTCAGGAGCTTGCACAAGAGCAGGCAGAGAATGTTGAGCAAGCTCAAAATGAAAGTACGGACAATATTACTACAGAAGAGAGTGTCGAAGATTTAAAGGCCCAGATTGTAAAACTTGAAGAAAGCTTAAAACTTGAAAAGGCAAGAGCTGCCAATGCAATTTATGAAGCAGGCAAAGTAAAAGAACGGCTGGAACGTGAAGCCGAAGCTGCGAAAAAATTTGCACTGGAAAAGTTTGCCAAAGGTCTACTGGATTCTGTTGATAATCTTGAGCGTGCCATTCAGGCAGCGGGTGAGGAAAAATCACCTTTGCTTGAAGGTGTGGAGTTGACCCTGAAATCATTGATCACCACTTTGGAAAAACATGAAGTGGTCGCGGTAGATACCGTAAACGGTTTTAATGCAGATTTACATCAGGCTGTGGGCATTGACCCAAATGCCAAAACTGGTGAAATCGGTAACGTATTGCAAAAAGGCTATACCTTATCAGGTCGCTTATTACGTCCTGCCATGGTCACCGTTGGGCAATAGGTCAAAAGAATTGCGAGGGTATTTAGATTTTTTTTGATAGATGACTTGAAAAAAACTGAACTGCTCTCATATCGGATAACAAGCAAAACATTGCAAAAAAGATTTTTGAGGAAAATATATAATGGCTAAAATTATTGGTATTGATTTAGGTACAACAAACTCATGTGTTGCTGTACTTGAAGGCGATAAAGTAAAAGTAATTGAAAATGCAGAAGGTGCACGTACCACACCATCAATTATTGCCTATAAAGATGGCGAAATTCTGGTTGGTCAATCTGCAAAACGTCAGGCAGTGACTAACCCAAAAAATACATTATTCGCAATCAAGCGTTTAATTGGTCGTCGCTATGATGATGCTGCGGTACAAAAAGACATTGGTCTGGTACCTTATAAAATCATCAAAGCCGACAATGGTGATGCGTGGGTTGAAGTAAACGATAAAAAACTGGCACCACAACAGATCTCCGCTGAAATTTTGAAAAAAATGAAAAAAACAGCAGAAGATTATCTGGGTGAAACAGTGACCGAAGCTGTGATCACTGTACCGGCGTACTTTAACGATGCACAGCGTCAAGCAACCAAAGATGCAGGTAAAATTGCAGGACTTGATGTAAAACGTATCATTAACGAACCAACTGCTGCGGCACTTGCGTTTGGTATGGACAAAAAAGAAGGCGACCGTAAAGTTGCAGTTTACGACTTGGGTGGTGGTACATTTGACGTATCTATCATTGAAATTGCAGACCTTGATGGCGACCAACAAATCGAAGTGTTATCGACTAACGGTGATACCTTCCTAGGTGGTGAAGATTTTGATAATGCATTGATTGAATATCTGGTTGAAGAGTTCAAAAAAGAACAAAGTGTTAACCTGAAAAATGATCCATTGGCATTACAACGTCTAAAAGAAGCAGCGGAAAAAGCCAAAATTGAATTGTCTTCTTCTAATGCAACTGAAATTAACCTGCCATATATCACTGCCGATGCAACTGGTCCAAAACACTTGGTCATCAATGTAACTCGTGCAAAACTGGAAGGTTTGGTTGCAGACTTGGTTGCCCGTACCATTGAGCCATGTAAAATTGCATTAAAAGATGCTGGTCTTTCAACTTCTGACATCTCTGACGTGATTTTGGTGGGTGGTCAATCTCGTATGCCACTTGTACAACAAAAAGTACAAGAATTTTTCGGTAAAGAACCACGTAAAGACGTAAACCCAGATGAAGCTGTAGCGATTGGTGCTGCGATCCAAGGTGCAGTATTGTCAGGTGATAAAAACGACGTATTGTTGCTGGACGTTACCCCATTAACTTTGGGTATCGAAACCATGGGTGGTGTATTAACACCAATCATCGAGAAAAATACTACAATTCCTGCGAAAAAATCACAGGTCTTCTCGACAGCAGCTGACAACCAACCTGCGGTAGACATTTCTGTTTATCAGGGTGAACGTAAAATGGCACAACAAAACAAATTGTTGGGCAACTTCCAATTAGGTGATATTCCACCAGCACCACGTGGCGTACCACAAATTGAAGTATCATTTGATATCAATGCCGATGGTATCTTGAAAGTATCTGCAAAAGATAAAAGCACTGGTAAAGAGCAATCTATCCAGATCAAAGCAAACTCTGGTTTGTCTGATGCTGAGATCGATGCAATGATTAAAGATGCAGAAGCGAATGCAGAAGAAGATCGTAAGTTTGAAGAACTGGCTAAAGCACGTAACGAAGCAGATGCCTTAGTATCCAGTGCAACCAAAGCAGTTAAAGACTTGGGCGATAAAGTCACTGCTGATGAAAAAACTGCGGTTGAAACTGCGGTTTCAGAACTTGAAGCAGCAACCAAAGAAAATGACGTTGATGCGATCAAAGCAAAAACCGAAAGCTTGCAGAACATTTTGATGCCGATTACCCAACGTGCGTATGAGCAAGCACAGGGTGCAGCAGGTGGTGCACAGGATTTTGATCCGAATGCATTTAATCAAGATGCTGGTCAACAACAGCAAAAAGCTGATGATGGCGTAGTTGATGCAGAATTTACTGAAGTGAAAGATGACAAAAAATAATTTGTCATTTTAATCAAAAAGACCGCTTAGAGTAATCTAGGCGGTTTTTTTATTAAGTTAATATGTCCTTTAAATTTTATGACTTTACAACAGTTGGTATTTCAATAATGCCTAGCAATTGTTTGGTTTTAAAGGATAGTTTAGGTAATTGATCATAAATCCAATCTACCAATTCATCGCCTGTCATATATCTTATATTATTGGCAGTTGCATATTCTTTATTGCTTTCAGACAGATTAGCTGTAGTGATAAATAATTTTAGGTGTTCATTTTCTGAATCATGCGTTTCATAAGCAATTAATTGCTCTAAACCATGCTTCCCAGAAATATGATGATGATGCTTAACTTGAACTTCAAGATACGATTCTGAAAAACGGTCTATTTTTTGTGCGACAATATCTACATCGGCAATGTCTGAGGATTGGTTTTTAGCCTGTATTTTGGCATTATAGCCTTCGGCTTCCAGTAGTTCTTTGACTAAATGTTCCAAACCATTACCTCCTGCTGAAAGCCAAGTTTTGCCAGAAGTGATAGCGCTAAGGAGATTGTTTTTAAAATTTATTTCTGATTCAGCTATTTGTTCTAAGAGATAAGTATCTTGTTTATAGGCACCCTGAGATTCGATAGAATCTATGATTCTATGAATTTCATCTTTATATATGTTTAAATTTGAGATAGTCGTCCTAGATTTTAAACGACTTTCTAATCCCTGAGATAGATCCTTTCTTGGGATTCTCAAAATATGTCCATCGACTGTTCTAAAAAAATTTACAGCAATTAAATTACATGCCTTATCTTTTGCTAAATTAAGATCAAAGGATTTTTCTCCTTCTACGATACCGATAGTTATTGCCTTGGATAAAGGGACAACCACAACATCACCTTTTTGTAGATTAAAAAATCTAGAAATATTGTTGGTATTACGTCCGATACCATTTTCATATTTTTCATTGATCGCCTGTACAATATCAGTGACAGACTGATAAGTTGAAAAATTGACTCTAGCCCGACCATATCCAATATATCCTTTATTTATTGCAACAAGTGGGCTTCTTACCATTAAAATTTTCATTGATTTTCCAGTGGTTTAACATTTGGTTTGATAATGAGGATCTTTTTTTAAAATAACTTCGTGACTTGCGGTATTAAAAAAATCATATATTTTTTGTACTTTATCTTTGAAGAGAAGTTTTTGATCTAGATAAATAATTAGTTTTTTCTTATTCACATCATAGATTGCTCGTCATCTGGGAATTTCTTCATAATCAAAGTGAATAAGTTCAGGCGTATTAGCCTGAATATTACTCCATAGTTCCACATGTGTATATGGAATCTATAAGTCCTAGTGAGTCAGCATGTTCAGCTGCGAAAGAATGAGATATTCCTAAAACACTTTTTTATAAAACCAAAAAATACCTATTTTCATTTTACTTTACATATAAAATACTACATATTATTAGATGTGTGTTAAAGGGTGTGAAATTGGAAAATTGCGTTAATCCATATGATGTTGTAACACCAAGAAAAAATATTACAGCTATTCATGTGATATATGATGGTGGAGAAAATTCATTCTCTTTGGCCAAATTAAAATGGAAAAGTGAAGAAACTAATTTAATAGAAGATAAATTGGGTTTACGGTGGAATGGTACAAAGCAATCACCAAAAGGTTTTCCTACAGCAATGGGCAATCCTTCATGGTTTATCGTTCCTGCAAAACTGGAACAGGTATTAAAAGATAAGGCTTTTGAATTAAATGAAACCGAAGGTAAAGCAAAAATTATTAATATTGCAAATAAAATAATAGATCACGTCAGTCATTTGAAAAAATCGAATCATCAAGGGCAACTTGGTTTTACCACCTATGTTTTTGATGAAAAAGTCAATGAACAAGATCGGCAAGAGTTAGAAAAAATACTTAGCCAAAATATGATATTTTTTTTAAAGACGGATAATCCAGAGGATACTTTCGATCTCGGCTTAGATGGTTCATTAACGGTTAGATTAAATTTTTTAATTTGATTCTACTTTGTTAAAACAAATATTAACAATATGATGAAAGAGTAATATCAAATGCTAATCAATATAGACGATATCTTAAAGTCAGAAAAAGTACTCTATACCATCAAAATTTTAAGTTGTGCTGGCTTGATTGCATTGCTGGCGATTACATTTGATAAGGATAAAAATACCAATTTTTTTCTATGGGCCTCATTAACTGCATTTTTTACCGTACAGTATGACAGTAAAAATAAAGTCAATTTTAATCAGGTGACTGGGAATGTGATCGGTTCCGTTGTCGGGATTGCGATCTGGTTGCTCATCGCCAATATTTCACATCATAAAGGGTATTATATCAATCTGGAATACTGGTTTTTAATTCTTGGTATTTTGCTGACGACCTTATGTTGTATCTTAATGAATCATGCTGAATATTGCGGGATCGCCTTGGCAAGTTTTCTGATTGTGACGATTTATGATGTATCTCATCATAGTATTGAAGGTGCATTGATGCGTATTGTATTTTGTATCGTTGGTTGTTTGATTGCCTATGTAGTAGATATTGTGGCACGTAATTTCTGGACAAAACAACTGAATAAATTGTGATCATTTTTAAAGAATCACAAAAAGGCTGAGATAACGAGTTATCTCAGCCTTTTTGATGAATAAGATTAAGCAGCAGGGATTTAGTGATCCTTAACCATGATGCTATAAGGGAAAGTATACACATCACAATTATGTCCTGTGCCGATACGATCAACGACAGCAAAATCACTTGGTGCTTCAAAGGTAAGCAATGGATGATGCCATGTACCGGCCCGATAGTTTACACCCTGATAACCATCGCTGATAAATGCACGAATATGATTAATATCCGGTGTCTGATCATCAAGTGCAGGTGCAACCACGATGAGAAACTTTTGTCCCTGCATGGGTATAAACGCCTGTGAACCATTGGGATGGCGTTCCAGCATATGGATTTCCAGTGGTAACTCAGTTTTTTTAATATTGCGAAAAATACTGATCCCTGCTTTGGCCTCACCGATAATTTCTGTACTGACCAGCGCATGATAGCGTTCGGTGTGCTGGTCATTAATATAGAAAAAATCATTATTTTCGTAACTGATTACTTCACCAAATTCGGCAAAGTTATCTTTAGTTAGCGGTTGCACGTCCACGACTAGATTGCTCATTTTGCTCTCTTATACCAATTTGCCCCATAAGCGAATACGGCTGATTCCACCATCAGGAATCATATTGACACGGATATGGGAGATTTTTTCATGGGCCAGAATTTCGTTTAGATATTCATGGATATGATCCATTTGCATTGACTGTGCATCTAGTAAGTAATCCCAGAACATACTTTGTGGAATCAATTGTGCATCAGTTGCATCTTCGATATAGGTTGCCTGAATAGATACTTGCGCAGGGAAATTGCCTTTAAAGTGTGCAGTATCAATTTCAATCTTTTCGATTTTACCTGCTTGACCCAATGCAATAATACACCAGTCATAACCTGGTGCACGGCGGCGTTTGGTTTCCCAGCCGTCACCCATGTTAATACCACGACCAGGATTGATCAGGTTACGCGGATGACCAAAGTGGGCATCACTGAATGCCACGATTCGGCCACCGTTTCTTAACGCCACCAAATCCAGCGTTTCGTCGGTACGTTGCGCTTGAATCTGGACTTGACCATAAATTTTTAAACGGGCAATACCGCCATCCGGGAAGATATTCAGACGGACATGGGTAAATACTTGTGCAGTATTTTGGCTGATAAGAACATGATGTTGGCTAGGACCTAACAAACTGTTGGGTAAAATGCTCTGCCATTGTGCATTATCGATGTCACCATTTGGTGCATAACAGCCCTCTAATGATGCAGATGCAGGATAGTTACCTGTAAAAAAGGTGGTGTCGATATCTACAGCCTGAATTGTTCCAGCAACACCCAGTTGGATAATACACCAGTCATAACCTGCTTCACGTTTACGGCGTGTTTCCCAGCCGTCCATCCATTTACCATGATCATCAAATTTGTCTTCAACAAAAATCGGCGCAGCAAATTGCAGCATACGCTTTGCCTCAGCAAAGAATTGATCAGAACAGCTAACGATTGCAGTGCCTAGACGTTCGTCTGCAAGGTTGGTGTAAGGAAGAAGGGTTTCAGGTATAGTAAATTCTGGAGC
This sequence comes from Acinetobacter populi, assembly GCF_002174125.1. GTDB lineage: Bacteria > Pseudomonadota > Gammaproteobacteria > Pseudomonadales > Moraxellaceae > Acinetobacter > Acinetobacter populi. The sequence continues at coordinate 527,970 of NZ_NEXX01000002.1, read as the reverse complement.
AAGTAAGGTTGCCATAAATCAATCCAAAGTAAGTCAGTCCGAAAGAACAGGGTAATGCTATCAAATTTCGGTCAACGGCACATCTAACAGTACCCGTATTTTCCAGATAAATCGTATTTTGTTAACAATTAAATTATACATTGTTGTCAAAGTGGTTAAAATGGCATGTTTTTTGTAGGGATTGATACTGTAAATTAAAAATTAAGCAGATAGAGCATTGGAGAAACATATGCGTATCGTGATTATTGGCGCAGGAATTGGTGGGTTATCAGCAGGTATTTTGCTTAAAAAATATGGGCATGACGTCACGGTATATGAGCAAGTTGAAAAAATTCTTCCAGTGGGTGCAGCCATTTCTGTATGGTCAAATGGGGTAAAATGCCTGAACTACATGGGATTACAGACACAAGTTGAAAAACTTGGCGGTATTATGGATCGTATGGCTTATGTGGATGGCTTAAATAATGAGATCATGACGCAATTTGGCCTACAGTCGCTGATTGATGAAGTTGGACAGCGCCCTTATCCGGTGTCCCGTGCCGAATTGCAAAATATGCTGATGGATGAATTTGGGCGTGAAGACATTCATCTGGGTGTTCGCTTGATTGGTATTGAAGATCATGGTGACAGTATCACGGCTGAATTGTCTAATGGTACTAAAGTGGAAGCGGACTTATTAATTGGTGCCGATGGAACCCATTCTTATGCACGTGAATATATTTTAGGTAAAAAAGTTGAACGTCGCTATGCTGGTTATGTCAATTGGAATGGTCTGGTTGAAATCGATGAAAGTATTGCGCCAGCAGATCAATGGACAACCTTTGTTGGCGAAGGTAAACGTGTTTCCTTAATGCCAATTGCAGGCAATCGTTTCTATTTCTTCTTTGATGTGCCTTTACCTGTGGGCTTGGGCAACGATAAAGCTGAATATAAAACTTTATTAAAAGAATATTTTGCTGGCTGGTGTGAACCGGTACAGAAATTGATTGATCAAATTGATCCGCAAAGAACCAACCGTGTAGAAATTCATGATATTGAACCATTCTATGAATGGTACAAAGGTCGTTGTGTGATTCTTGGTGATGCGGCACACAGCACTACACCGGATATTGGACAAGGTGGATGTCAGGCGCTGGAAGATGCTATTTACTTAACCCGTTCTTTACAGATCAATACCAATAGTCTTGCCGATGCCTTACAACGGTATCAAGATATGCGTAGTCCTCGTGCCAATGAATTGGTCTTACGTGCACGTAAACGCTGCGATGTGACTCATATGAAAGATGAGGCAGAAACCACAGCATGGTATGAAGAGCTACGTCATGAAGACGGTGAGCGTATCATGAAAGGGATTATCAGTAATATTATTGGCAATCCATTAGACTAATTTTAATGATTTTATAAGTTCTTATTTTCTCCTGAGATCACCTATATTCTTTATAATGTGGTCTCTTTTTTATCAATTGATAGCAAAATGTCTGAACAATGCATCTGTCAATCAGGGCAAGATGATGAAAACTGTTGCCAACCTTTTCATCTTGGGGAGCGATACCCGGAAAATGCGGAACAATTGATGCGGTCACGGTATGCAGCTTATGTGCAGAAAAATATTGACTATATTGTGACAACAACTGTTCCGGCTCAGCAAAAATCACTTGATAAAGAAGCAATGCTGCAATGGAGTGAAGAAACCCAATGGGATGGGTTAGACATTATTCAGCATCGTCCAAAAGTCGATAAAAATCATGCACAGGTTGAATTTAAAGCTTATTATCTAACAAGTGAAGGACGGCAGTTTCATCATGAATTATCCACCTTTACATGTATTGATGGACGGTGGTATTTTCTGGATCCAACCGTAGAGATCGCTTTGACCATGAAGCAACCCTGTTTGTGTGGATCAGGTAAAAAATTTAAGCAATGCTGTGCACCCTATCTCTAACTACTTTTTAGCTAAACTCGGCTACAATAGCGTAATTTTAAAAAGCCTGATGATGTAACGCATGTTGCTGACCATTATTTATATTATTGCCATTACTGCTGAGGCAATGACCGGGGCACTTTCCGCAGGTCGTCGTAGTATGGACTGGTTTGGTGTTATTTTGATTGCCAGTGTGACTGCTCTTGGTGGCGGTTCAGTTCGTGATGTGTTGTTGGGACATTATCCTCTCACTTGGGTAAAGCATCCTGAGTATTTGGTGCTGACGACTTTTGCAGCATTATTCACTATTATTATTGCCAAATGGATGAAGCATTTACGTAATATTTTCCTATTACTCGATGCCTTGGGTTTAATTGGTTTTACAATTATTGGATGCCAGATTGCCATCCAGATGGGACATGGCTTTGTGGTTGCTGCGGTTGCAGGTGTATTAACCGGGGTGTCAGGTGGTATTTTGCGTGATATTTTGTGTAACGATGTACCGTTGGTCTTCCGTCGTGAACTTTATGCCAGTATTTCCTTTGCTGCGGTAGTATTTTACTGGATTTGTTTCCACTATGCACGCTTGAATCTTGAAGCGACAGTTATTTTTACCCTGATTTTTGGCTTCACTTTACGTGTGGTTGCCATCTATTTTGGTCTGGAAATGCCCAAATTTATCTATCAGGAAGATGATGAAAGTTCCGCATCTTCAACGGATGAGCATTAAGTCACCAGATATTTTATCTTTTGAGCAAGATTTTTGCTTAAGCAATCCAATCTATATTTGATGGGGGAAGTTCTATGGATTTGATCAGTCGGGTACAGCGTATCCCAGTCGGTAAATTCCATTACACCTTATTGTGGATGATTGGACTGGGCTGGATGTTCGACGCTATGGATACGGGCATGATTTCCTTTATCATGACCGAACTTGCTTCGGATTGGTCTCTTGATGCCAAGCAAAAAGCATCTATTGTGAGCCTTACTTTTGTTGGTATGGCTATTGGTGCGGTGGTGGCAGGCGCAATCGCGGATAAAATTGGCCGAAAAACTGTTTTTGCAGCGACCTTGTTTATCTATAGTATTGCAACGGCACTCTGTGCTTTTGCACCAGATCTGACCTGGCTCTTGCTATGCAGATTTATCGTTGGTCTGGGACTGGGTGGACAGTTACCAGTTGCGGTATCTCTGGTCAGTGAATATATTCCGGCACAGGTCCGTGGTCGTTTTATTGTATTACTTGAAAGTTTCTGGGGTTTGGGCTGGCTGGTTGCCGCACTGGTCTCTTACTTTTTTATTCCAAAATTTGGCTGGCATGCCGCTTTTTTAATTGGCGGTTTACCTGCACTTTATGTATTCGTGATCTGGAAAAAAGTTCCGGAATCCATTCCTTATCTCATTAATCGTGGTCGTTTGCAAGAAGCTCACCAGATTGTCTGTAAAATGGAAAAACAGGCAGGATTACCCGTTTTCCAGCAAATTAAAGCCATTCCAGTTGCCACACAGAATAATGTTTCCTTTCGTCAGCTCTGGTCCAAACCATTATGGAAACGATCCTTAATGCTTTGGCTGATCTGGTTTGGTGTGGTTTATTCCTATTACGGTATATTTACTTGGTTACCCAGCCTTTTGGTGCAAGAAGGCTATACCATTGTCAAATCCTTTGAATATGTTCTGGTCATGATTCTGGCACAATTGCCGGGGTATCTTGCTGCCGCCTGGTGTGTGGAAAAATTTGGGCGTAAATTTACATTAGCAGGATTTATTGCAGCATGTGCTGTTTGTGCTTATTTTTTTGGGAATACTGGGTCAGTGACCATGATTGTAGTTTGGGGCTGTCTATTATCTTTCTTTAATCTAGGCGCATGGGGTGTGGTTTATACCTATACACCAGAACAATATCCGACAAATATCCGTGCCTTCGGTTCGGGTTGGGCTTCGGCAATTGGTCGTATCGGTGGTATATGCGCTCCGATTGTGGTGACGGCCATGATGGACTTGCCGAATAGTTTCCATAACGTATTTCTGATGTTTACCGCCGTGTTAATGGCAGTCGCATTGGTGGTTCTGATCTTGGGTGAAGAAACTAAAGGCAGAACATTAGAGTCAATTAGTCAATAATCAGCAGTCTAATAACCGCCGTTATCATCCAAGATGATCTTTGGATGTTAGTTCCATCTATCTTTATGTATTTTCAGGTGTACTTGCAGATACATTCCGAGCTACTTCATTTATGCATACTGGCAAGTTTCTTGGATTGGTTTTTATACAAAGCCAGTCCCATCTTCTGCATTTGACGACCATTATTCTCTAAAAAATGTTTTAATTTTGGAATGCGTTTGGCACCTGTGTACAGTACCACATTACGTGCGATCAGATAGTAAGCAAACCATGCAGCAGGACGGTTAGGCAGCCCAAGACTTTGCATGCGTTTCTTGCCAATAAAGAATTGGGTGATTTCCAAATGTTGACGATAGGCTAATTTTTGCTGCAATGATCGTAAATAACGATATTCGCGTTCAAACGGCTCTTTAGACAAACTTGCGCCTAATGCAGCACTGCTGGCATCAGATTTTGGATGGCTGAACTGCAACCAATACATAAAGCGCCAGCCTTCTGATTCCTTTTTGACTTGCCACTGTTCTTCTACGCCCATCAACCACCCGACATAACGCCAAAAATGTAGATAGTCATCCACTTCAGCTTTATTGGGGAAAATACCTAAACCTCGTATCCCAAGTAATACGACACTGCTAAATGCTATATTAGTCATCGCGAGATCAAATTGATTAATTGGGACGCCCCATGTGTCGGCATCCCAACGTTCGGACTTTTTGAGTTGATGGCGAACTAAAGCATGAATAAAACGAACATAAATGGTTGAGCTAAAACCATGATTATAGCGCTCTAGGCCATTACGTTCGGTAATGTCAATCCACCATTTTGTGGTTTCTGCCAGACGTGTACCTACTTGCTGTTTTAAAGCCCCAGTCAGTATCAAAGGCTGATTAAAGCCGGGAAACATATATCCAGCCATGAGTGATACATCTCTAAGCACCAAACCATTATTGATGCCTAGTCGATAAGTAAAATCAATTGCTCGATTAATCTTGTCGTCATCAACCCAACTTGGCTTGGTTTCCACATGGCGAAAAAAACTGTCTAGTTCTGGAATATTCTCAGGAAGTGCATCCAGTCCTTTGAATAGGGCAGTTTCAAAATACTGACGATGCTGTTTGGGATTCTGCATCACCCATTCAATGACTGCCTCCATTGGCCCATCACCTTTGGACAATGCTTGTTGCAAAGCAGAATAGTCTTGGGCGGTTGGCTGTACAGGTTGATCACAAAGCTTATTGAGGACTTGGGCAATCCAGTCACTTTTTTGAGTTGCTTCAAAGGGGACAAGACGGGACGGGGATGATGTATACATTGCAATATGACTCAGCTTGTTATTTAATCACAGCTTAATATGAATAATTATTCGCATTCAATTCGCATTTCTAGAGGAGCGCTGTATGAGAAAAAGACCGCAGCAACGCCGTGCCAAAGTGGTGGTAGAAAGTATTTTGGAAGGTGCGCAAAAATGCATTGCTGAATATGGCATCATTCATGTTACTACGCCAAAAATAGCTGAAAAATCTGGGGTGAGTGTTGGTTCGATCTATCAATACTTTGAAAATAAAGAGCAGATCATTTCCGAGTTACTACTACAAAAAAGTGAGCATTTGGGGCAAGGCTTAAAACAACTGGTGATGACGCAGTCCGACGTTGATATTCGGGACATCATCACATTAAGTATTGCGTTTGGCTTTGCCACACTAAAAGCTGATCATGGCTTTTTTATTGAAATTCTAAAGAACTGGCATACCTATAATGATTCTGAAGCTTCGGAAGTACTTGAGCGGCATTTCTTTGAAGTGGGTATGTATGTGTTTAATCGCTATTATCAACACTGGAACTTTGAAACCTTAAAGCATAAATCATTTGTCATCATTAACAGTACCTTATTCACCATGATGAGATATGCAAGCCAAAGTAATTTTTTAATTGAAGAAGAGCGGTTAAAACACGAGTTATCAGTTATGATCATGGCTTATCTGGGAATTGACAAATAACTGCTGATTTAATGATCTTTATAATATTAATAAAAAACAATAACTTAAAAAATATTGGTATGTTAATCAAGCACACGATAAAAAAATATCTGATAACCGCTTGCAACCGTTCTGGAATGCTGTAGAATGCACATCCATCGGCGGTGATGCAGATTAAAACTTGTTGAAAAACAGGGTGTTAGTTGGAACTTAAGGGTTTTTATTAATATTTGGTTTGAAGGAATAAGTTTAGAAACAATCGAAATTACTAGTTGACTTTAAAGAGATTTAGAGTAGAATAGCCGACCTAGCTTGCTGGTGACGAATCAGTAGGAAGATCATTAAGAGCATAGAAGAACAACTTGTGTGGATTTTTACTGGTTGGTTGATGAATATATTTCATTAATTAATTGGTTTAAATTACTCGAAGTTTATTTGAGAATATTTAAGTCAGTACGATTGATGAGCAAGAATTGGTACCTTTTCTATAAATAAGGTACAAAATGATTTTAACTGAAGAGTTTGATCATGGCTCAGATTGAACGCTGGCGGCAGGCTTAACACATGCAAGTCGAGCGGGGGAAGGTAGCTTGCTACCGGACCTAGCGGCGGACGGGTGAGTAATACTTAGGAATCTGCCTATTAGTGGGGGACAACGTTTCGAAAGGGACGCTAATACCGCATACGTCCTACGGGAGAAAGCAGGGGCTCTTTATGACCTTGCGCTAATAGATGAGCCTAAGTCGGATTAGCTAGTTGGTGGGGTAAAGGCCTACCAAGGCGACGATCTGTAGCGGGTCTGAGAGGATGATCCGCCACACTGGGACTGAGACACGGCCCAGACTCCTACGGGAGGCAGCAGTGGGGAATATTGGACAATGGGGGGAACCCTGATCCAGCCATGCCGCGTGTGTGAAGAAGGCATTTTTGTTGTAAAGCACTTTAAGCGAGGAGGAGGCTCTTTAGGTTAATACCCTGAATGAGTGGACGTTACTCGCAGAATAAGCACCGGCTAACTCTGTGCCAGCAGCCGCGGTAATACAGAGGGTGCGAGCGTTAATCGGATTTACTGGGCGTAAAGCGTGCGTAGGCGGCCAATTAAGTCAAATGTGAAATCCCCGAGCTTAACTTGGGAATTGCATTCGATACTGGTTGGCTAGAGTATGGGAGAGGATGGTAGAATTCCAGGTGTAGCGGTGAAATGCGTAGAGATCTGGAGGAATACCGATGGCGAAGGCAGCCATCTGGCCTAATACTGACGCTGAGGTACGAAAGCATGGGGAGCAAACAGGATTAGATACCCTGGTAGTCCATGCCGTAAACGATGTCTACTAGCCGTTGGGGCCTTTGAGGCTTTAGTGGCGCAGCTAACGCGATAAGTAGACCGCCTGGGGAGTACGGTCGCAAGACTAAAACTCAAATGAATTGACGGGGGCCCGCACAAGCGGTGGAGCATGTGGTTTAATTCGATGCAACGCGAAGAACCTTACCTGGCCTTGACATACTAAGAATATAGCAGAGATGCTTTAGTGCCTTCGGGAACTTAGATACAGGTGCTGCATGGCTGTCGTCAGCTCGTGTCGTGAGATGTTGGGTTAAGTCCCGCAACGAGCGCAACCCTTTTCCTTACTTGCCAGCATTTCGGATGGGAACTTTAAGGATACTGCCAGTGACAAACTGGAGGAAGGCGGGGACGACGTCAAGTCATCATGGCCCTTACGGCCAGGGCTACACACGTGCTACAATGGTCGGTACAAAGGGTTGCTACACAGCGATGTGATGCTAATCTCAAAAAGCCGATCGTAGTCCGGATTGGAGTCTGCAACTCGACTCCATGAAGTCGGAATCGCTAGTAATCGCGGATCAGAATGCCGCGGTGAATACGTTCCCGGGCCTTGTACACACCGCCCGTCACACCATGGGAGTTTGTTGCACCAGAAGTAGCTAGCCTAACTGCAAAGAGGGCGGTTACCACGGTGTGGCCGATGACTGGGGTGAAGTCGTAACAAGGTAGCCGTAGGGGAACCTGCGGCTGGATCACCTCCTTAACGAAAAGTTGACTGATCGGTAAGAATCCACAACAAGTTGTTCTTCTAGAAGATGTATCGCAAGGGTCTGTAGCTCAGTTGGTTAGAGCACACGCTTGATAAGCGTGGGGTCACAAGTTCAAGTCTTGTCAGACCCACCAAGTTAACTGATGAAGTGGACAGGTTAAGCGATACATAATGATATAAGCTGGGGACTTAGCTTAGTTGGTAGAGCGCCTGCTTTGCACGCAGGAGGTCAGGAGTTCGACTCTCCTAGTCTCCACCAGAACTTAAGATGAGTTCGGATTGCAGAAATTAGTAAATAGAGATTATAGGTCTTGTTTATTAACTTCTGTGATTTAAGTATCACGGTATTAGCTTGGTATCGACGAGATATTAAGTTATTCATTAACAGATTGGCAAAATTGAGTCTGAAATAAATTGTTCACTCAATTATTTATTTAAACAAGCAATTGTTTAAATTAAATGAATTGAGAACTAGCAAATTAACTGAATCAAGCGTTTTGGTATATGAATTTAGATTGAAGCTGTATGGTGATTAAATTCACAGTACTTCAAACTGTAAAGTTGATTGTTCTACTTGTAGGGACAAGCGACTGTTTGGGGTTGTATAGTCAAGTAATTAAGTGCATGTGGTGGATGCCTTGGCAGTCAGAGGCGAAGAAAGACGTGATAGCCTGCGAAAAGCTTCGGGGAGGCGGCAAATATCCTGTGATCCGGAGATGTCTGAATGGGGGAACCCACCTACTGTAAGGTAGGTATCAATAACTGAATACATAGGTTATTGAGGCGAACGAGGGGAAGTGAAACATCTCAGTACCCTTAGGAAAAGAAATCAATTGAGATTCCCACAGTAGCGGCGAGCGACCTGGGAAGAGCCCATTAAGTTGAGTGTGTATTAGCGGAAAGCTCTGGGAAGTGCTACCGTAGAGGGTGATAGTCCCGTACACGAAAGTGCACACTTGATGATGACGAGTAGGGCGAGGCACGTGAAACCTTGTCTGAATATGGGGGGACCATCCTCCAAGGCTAAATACTCCTGACTGACCGATAGTGAACCAGTACCGTGAGGGAAAGGCGAAAAGAACCCCTGTGAGGGGAGTGAAATAGATCCTGAAACCGCATGCATACAAGCAGTGGGAGCACCTTTTTGGTGTGACTGCGTACCTTTTGTATAATGGGTCAGCGACTTATATTCAGTAGCGAGGTTAACCGCATAGGGGAGCCGTAGGGAAACCGAGTCTTAATAGGGCGTATAGTTGCTGGGTATAGACCCGAAACCAGGCGATCTATCCATGAGCAGGTTGAAGGTTGGGTAACACTAACTGGAGGACCGAACCCACTGTCGTTGAAAAGCCAGGGGATGACTTGTGGATAGGGGTGAAAGGCTAATCAAGCCTGGTGATAGCTGGTTCTCCCCGAAAGCTATTTAGGTAGCGCCTCGGACGAATACCATAGGGGGTAGAGCACTGTTTCGGCTAGGGGGTCATCCCGACTTACCAAACCGATGCAAACTCCGAATACCTATGAGTACTATCCGGGAGACAGACTGCGGGTGCTAACGTCCGTAGTCAAGAGGAAAACAATCCAGACCGCCAGCTAAGGTCCCAAAATCTATATTAAGTGGGAAACGATGTGGGAAGGCATAGACAGCTAGGAGGTTGGCTTAGAAGCAGCCACCCTTTAAAGAAAGCGTAATAGCTCACTAGTCGAGTCGGCCTGCGCGGAAGATGTAACGGGGCTAAAATATAGTACCGAAGCTGCGGATGCATAATTTATTATGCGTGGTAGGGGAGCGTTCTGTAAGCCGATGAAGGTGTATTGAGAAGTATGCTGGAGGTATCAGAAGTGCGAATGCTGACGTGAGTAACGACAAAACGGGTGAAAAACCCGTTCGCCGAAAGACCAAGGGTTCCAGTCCAACGTTAATCGGGGCTGGGTGAGTCGACCCCTAAGGTGAGGCCGAAAGGCGTAATCGATGGGAAATTGGTTAATATTCCAATACTTCTGTGTAATGCGATGAGAGGACGGAGAAGGTTAAGTCAGCCTGGCGTTGGTTGTCCAGGTGGAAGACAGTAGGCATGCATCTTAGGCAAATCCGGGGTGCTCTATGCTGAGAGTCGATAGCAAGCTGTACTTGTACAGTGAAGTGGCTGATACCAAGCTTCCAGGAAAAGTCTCTAAGCTACAGTTACACAGGAATCGTACCCTAAACCGACACAGGTGGTCAGGTCGAGTAGACCAAGGCGCTTGAGAGAACTCTGCTGAAGGAACTAGGCAAAATGGTACCGTAACTTCGGGAGAAGGTACGCTGCTGATGGTGACGGGACTTGCTCCCCGAGCTGTTGGCAGTCGCAGAAACCAGGCCGCTGCAACTGTTTATTAAAAACATAGCACTCTGCAAACACGAAAGTGGACGTATAGGGTGTGATGCCTGCCCGGTGCTGGAAGGTTAATTGATGGGGTTAGCGTAAGCGAAGCTCTTGATCGAAGCCCCAGTAAACGGCGGCCGTAACTATAACGGTCCTAAGGTAGCGAAATTCCTTGTCGGGTAAGTTCCGACCTGCACGAATGGCATAATGATGGCGGCGCTGTCTCCAGCAGAGGCTCAGTGAAATCGAAATCGCTGTGAAGATGCAGTGTACCCGCGGCTAGACGGAAAGACCCCGTGAACCTTTACTGCAGCTTGACACTGAACTTTGACCTTACTTGTGTAGGATAGGTGGGAGGCTTTGAAGTGCGAACGCTAGTTTGCATGGAGCCAATCTTGAAATACCACCCTGGTAATGTTGAGGTTCTAACTCTGTCCCCTGATCGGGGACGAGGACCGTGTCTGGTGGGTAGTTTGACTGGGGCGGTCTCCTCCTAAAGAGTAACGGAGGAGTACGAAGGTGCGCTCAGCGTGGTCGGAAATCACGCGTAGAGTATAAAGGCAAAAGCGCGCTTAACTGCGAGACCCACAAGTCGAGCAGGTACGAAAGTAGGTCTTAGTGATCCGGTGGTTCTGTATGGAAGGGCCATCGCTCAACGGATAAAAGGTACTCTGGGGATAACAGGCTGATACCGCCCAAGAGTTCATATCGACGGCGGTGTTTGGCACCTCGATGTCGGCTCATCTCATCCTGGGGCTGAAGCAGGTCCCAAGGGTATGGCTGTTCGCCATTTAAAGAGGTACGCGAGCTGGGTTTAGAACGTCGTGAGACAGTTCGGTCCCTATCTACCGTGGGCGTTGGAAATTTGAGAGGATCTGCTCCTAGTACGAGAGGACCAGAGTGGACGAACCTCTGGTGTACCGGTTGTCACGCCAGTGGCATCGCCGGGTAGCTATGTTCGGAAGGGATAACCGCTGAAAGCATCTAAGCGGGAAGCCTACCTCAAGATAAGATTTCCCTTGTGCTTAGCACACTAAAGAGCCGTTCAAGACTAGGACGTTGATAGGTTGGATGTGGAAGTGTAGTGATACATGAAGCTGACCAATACTAATTGCTCGTGAGGCTTGACTATACAACACCCAAACAGTTGTATTATCAATCTGATTTCATATAATCAATACTTGATTTAGTTAACGCTAAACAATACAATTTCAGACCCAATACAGCCCAATCTGTTTAAGATTTGGTGAAAGATCGGCATGTTTAATACAGTTAAGACCGAAAAAACACCATAACAGTTGTGCTGGCGACAATAGCAAGAGTGAACCACCTGATCCCTTCCCGAACTCAGAAGTGAAACCTCTTCGCGCTGATGGTAGTGTGGGGTTACCCATGTGAGAGTAAGTCATCGCCAGCTCATTATTCAAAACCCCCAAGCTGATGCTTGGGGGTTTTTTTTAGTCTGCGCTTAAATTCGCGTTTTATTAAGAGAGTTGCCGGCGTGCATGCTTAAATGCAGTTCTTAGGCCTTCTTCCAACGTCGGGTGATAATAAGGCTGTGCTAATAAATCGGATAAAAAAGTTTTACCTTGTGTAGCTTAAGAAGTAAAATTTCGTATTAGTTTCTTCGTGAGGATTTGGTTTTTTAAAGAAAGTATTATAAATAACTGATAAGTATTATATGGTTATAGATGCTATAGTAGATTAATGTATTAACATAACAATTAAAATTCTTTTCTAGCACGTTGCATTTATATATTATTGTAGATATTATTGAAGTAGGCATGATATTTGCTATTAGTTTTTTCTTGTGTAGAGTAAATTTATGAAGTTATCTGTAGGTTTAAAAGTAGCCAATACTTTGTCGCTTACGCCTCAGTTACAGCAAGCCATTAAACTTTTACAGCTTTCTTCTCTCGAGTTGGAGCAAGAAGTTCAAATTCAATTGGATAGTAATCCATTATTAGAAAAAGTTGACGATGATTTTTCTTCGGTTGAGAAGGAAGAACAAATCGATCAGTCCACCCAAGATGAATTTAAGAATGATAATCTTCCTGATGATTTACCTGTAGATACCAATTGGGATGAAATTTATACCAATCAGTCTACTGCGTTGGCAACGCCTGAATACGAAGAAAGAGAAGATAATCGTTCATCATCAGTAAGTTTATCAGATCATTTACTATGGCAAATTAATTTATTGCATTTGTCCGAAGTTGAGCAAATTATTGCATATTGTATTGTTGATTCGCTTGATGAAAGTGGTTATCTGGATTGTGAAATCGAGGAAATTTTATTTGCAGCCCAACATCTACTTGAACAGGCTGATATTCAGGAAGAAGTTGAATTAGACGAAGTCATGGTGGTGCTAAAATATATTCAACGTCTTGATCCTGTCGGTGTGGCTACGCGAAATCTGGTTGAATGTTTATCCATACAACTTGAAAGTTATGACCAAAATTTAACTTTAAAAGAAAATACAAAAAAATTACTGGAACATGCGAGTTTGTTATTAACCAATGATGTGAATCGTTTGATGAAACAAACTCAGTTAAGTCTGGAGCAATTAAAGCAGGCAATGGCTTTATTGAAGTCATTTGATCCAGCGCCTGGTGCAAAATATCAGGAAAAAGAACAGGAATATCAAACACCGGATGTGATATTGCAAAAGAAGAATGAACGTTGGCAAGTGTTTTTAAATCCGGATGTTTTACCAAAATTACGTATTAATCCTTATTATGCGGGTATGATCAAACGTGCTGATCAAAGTGCGGACAATCAATATTTAAAAAATCAAATGCTGGAAGCGAAAAACTTTATTAAAAGCATTGATGAGCGGCATAAGACCTTATTAAAAGTGGCGACTTGTATCGTAGAACATCAGCGTAATTTCTTTGAGATTGGTGCTGAGGGCATGAAACCTTTGGTTTTACGTGATGTTGCTGATGAGGTTGAGTTGCATGAATCAACAGTTTCTCGTGTTACGACCAACAAATATATTCTGACACCGCGTGGTTTATTTGAATTGAAATATTTCTTTTCTAGTCATGTCGGTACTTCTAGTGGAGGAGAGTGTTCCTCAACGGCGATTCGCGCTATGATTAAAAAATTGATTGCAGTAGAAAACCCTAAAAAACCTTTATCTGACAATGCAATTGCAAAACTTTTACAAGAAGAAGGAATTGATGTGGCGCGTCGTACTGTGGCGAAATATCGTGAGTCTTTAAATATTCCTGCATCTTCTGATCGAAAAGTCTTGATTTAAAGTTTTAACTGTGATTATTTAGAAGAGTACTTTTGGTACATTCAATCAATAGGAGTTAAACATGGTTAAATGAATTTGCTGGGATCATTGTATCTTTTGCCATTTGATCATGTTTGATGAATACATCATGGGAGGTGGTATTATGCATATAACAATCCGTGGACATCATTTAGCAATCACACCTGCAATTGAAGATAAGATAAAAGCACAATTTGAAAAACTAACCAAGCATATCGATCAAGTGTGTAGTATGCAGGTCAAATTACAAAAAGATCATCGCTTAACATCACGTAGCCATAAAGGTCAGGACAATCATAATGCCGAGGTAATTTTAAGATTGCCAGGTAAAGAGCTTTTTGCTCAGGCATCTGCCGATGATATGTATCAGGCCATTACTCTATTATCAGAAAAATTACGCCGTCAATTGGCCAGATATAAATCGCTTAAAGTTGCAGCATAGTTTTTGTGGGATAAATAAGGGTGACAGTGTCGCCCTTATTTATTTTCATAGAGTTTTTGTAGTCTGAATCAAAGTTATAGTAAACTAATCGGCTTTAGTCGCAGACTTAAATGATTTAGAGACCACAGCAATGAATAGTGAACAGCTTTCACAAATATTACAGCAAGCCTTTCCGCAAGCCGAAATACATGTTACAGGTGAGGCAGGAAAATTTGATCTTCGTATTGTAAATTCTGAGTTTGAAGGTAAAAGAACTGTGGCTCGTCAACAAGCCGTATATGCACCCTTGAATGAATATATAGCCTCTGGTGCAGTCCATGCAGTGAGCATACGTGCAATGACTCCGGAAGAATGGCGCAAAGCTAGTATGTTTGGAGCATAAGATTGCATGGATAAATTTTTAATTCGTGGTGGTAATGTTTTAAATGGCGAAGTTAAAATTTCTGGGGCAAAGAATGCGGTATTACCGTTACTGGCTGCGACAATTTTAACTGATGAACCGATCACTATTACCAATGTGCCTAATCTTAAGGATGTGAATACCCTAATCAAGCTGATTGCGGGTCTAGGTATCACAATCTCCTATGAAGGTGATACAGTTAAGGTTGATAGTAGCACTTTAGATAATCAATTTGCGCCATACGATCTGGTTAAAACCATGCGAGCTTCTATTTTGGTTCTCGGTCCTTTATTGGCACGTTATGGTCAGGCCAAAGTATCGTTACCAGGTGGTTGTGCGATTGGTTCCCGTCCTGTCGATCAGCATTTAAAAGCATTGGAAGCATTGGGTGCAAACATTGAAGTCGAAGCAGGCTATGTCAATGCGACAGTAGATGGTCGTCTCAAAGGTGGCGAAGTAGTGTTTGACATGGTCACTGTAGGTGGCACCGAAAATATCCTGATGGCGGCTGTTTTGGCTGAAGGCACCACGATTATTCGCAATGCAGCATGTGAACCTGAAATTACTGATTTGGCCAACTTATTAATTAAAATGGGTGCCAAAATTGAAGGATTAGAAACACATACCTTAACTGTGACAGGTGTTGAGCAGTTACATGGCTGTAAATATCGTGTGGTTGCAGATCGTATTGAAACAGGTTCTTATTTGGCAGCGGCGGCAATTACCGGTGGTAAAATCAAAACCACACATACCGATCCTAACCTGATGGAATCTGTACTGGAAAAATTCGAGGAAATGGGTGCCGAAGTAACCCGAGGTGAAGACTGGATCGAACTGGATATGCAGGGCAAACGTCCCAAAGCAGTTAGTTTTCGGACCTTACCTCATCCGGATTTTCCAACGGATATGCAGGCGCAACTTATGGCAGTTAATTCGATAGGTCGTGGCTTTGCGACAGTATCGGAAACCATTTTTGAAAACCGTTTTATGCATGTCCCTGAATTGTGTCGTTTAGGTGCCAATATTCAGGTTGAAGGTAATGATGCAGTTGTGACGGGTGTCGAAAAATTACAGGGTGCTCCGGTCATGGCAACTGATTTACGTGCTTCATTTTCTTTGGTGATTGCCGCATTGGCTGCCGAAGGGGAAACTATGGTTGATCGTATTTATCATATTGACCGTGGTTATGAAAATATAGAAGCAAAATTACAGGCATTAGGTGCCGATATTCAAAGAATCAAAGGCGAATAGATCATGCAACAAGATGATTCGATCATGGGTAACTTTGATCACGGTTTAACTTTGGCATTAAGTAAAGGTCGGATTTTAAAAGAAACTTTACCATTGTTGGCAGAAGCAGGCATTGAATTACTGGAAGATCCAGACAAATCGCGCAAGCTGATCTTTCTGACCACAAATCCGAATGTACGCATTTTGATTTTACGGGCCAGTGATGTGCCTACTTATGTAGAAAATGGTGCAGCCGATTTCGGTGTGGCGGGTAAAGATGTATTGATGGAATATGGATCTGAAAATGTTTATGAACCACTCGATCTGAAAATTGCCAACTGTAAATTAATGACTGCCGGCAAGGTCGGTATGGTTAAACCTCAAGGCCGTCTGCGGATTGCCACCAAATATGTCAATTTAACTCGTCAATACTATGCCAGTCGTGGTGAGCAAGTTGATGTGATTAAACTGTACGGTTCAATGGAACTCGCACCGCTGGTCGGCTTGGGACATTATATTGTCGATGTGGTTGATACGGGTAATACTTTACGTGCTAACGGTCTGGAACCACTGGAAGAAATCTGTAAAGTTTCTTCGCGTTTAATTGTTAATAAAGCCAGTTATAAACGTAAGCAACATTTATTACAACCTATTTTGTCGGATCTAGAACAGGCTGTCCAATCAAGACAAAAGTAAAAATCCATCAAGAAACAGTGTATCAATCACCACAAGTGCATAGAAAAAATGTAAAATATATTTTTTATGTCAACGTGTGGAAAGATTGATGCGCCGTTTGTCAACTCAAGATCAAAACTTTAAACAGCAATTTGCCGACCTGTTAGCCTTCGAAACTGTCAATGATCCGGAACTGTTAAAAACAGTTGATCAAATAATTGCTGATGTTCGTGCCGATGGTGATAAACATGTTTTGGCGTTAACCCAAAAGTTTGATCGACATCCAGCCCAACATTTTTCCGATCTGGAATTAACCCAGACCCAGTTAAAAGCTGCTTTTGATGGCTTAGATGATGAAGTGCGACAAGCATTGGAAATGGCTGCCAATCGTATTCGGTCCTTCCATGAGGCACAAAAACAGGACGGCTGGACCTATGTTGATGCTTTAGGCAATACACTCGGACAAAAAATTACGCCGCTGGATCGGGTTGGGATTTATGTACCAGGTGGTTTGGCATCTTATCCTTCTTCTGTATTGATGAATGCTGTGCCTGCCCACGTTGCAGGTGTACAGGAAATTATCATGGTGGTACCTGCACCGAATGGTGAATTAAATCCACTGGTTTTGGCGGCTGCTTATCTAGCGGGTGTACATCGTGTTTTTACCATTGGTGGTGCACAAGCTGTGGCGGCATTGGCCTATGGTACGGAAACGATTCCTCAGGTTGATAAAATCACTGGACCAGGGAATCGTTTTGTTGCTGCGGCAAAACGCGCTGTGTTTGGTCAGGTCGGGATTGACATGATTGCCGGTCCGTCAGAAATTCTAGTCTATGCCGAAGGCGAAAATAATGCCAAATGGCTGGCGATGGATGTGTTATCACAAGCTGAGCATGATACGGTAGCACAAGCGATTTTTATTACGCCTGATGAGCAATTATTGAACGCTGTAGCAGAAGCCGTAGAAGAACATCTGGCCAATTTACCTAAAGCAGAGATTGCCCGTACATCAATTGCCAATCGTGGTGCTTTGGTTCTGGTGAAAGATCGTGATGAAGCGATTGCCTTAATTAATCAGGTTGCACCCGAACATCTTGAGCTATGTCTTGATGATGCAGAGCAGATGAGTCAGGAAATCCGTCATGCCGGTGCGATTTTTATGGGACGTTATACGCCAGAAGCGATTGGGGATTATTGTGCTGGACCGAACCATGTTTTACCGACATCGGGAACTGCGCGTTTTTCATCACCATTAGGAGTGTATGATTTTCAAAAACGAACCAGTTTGATCATGTGTTCCGAGCAAGGTGTAAAATCTCTGGCAAAAACAGCGGATATTCTGGCACAACAGGAAAACCTGGATGCCCATGCCCGTTCAGCACGTTATCGTTATCAATAATTCAAAATCATTTCAGACATTTCCTCTCCGTTCGGAGAGGGCTTAATGTTGGCATAAGAGAATCTAAAAATGACTACCTTTACCGAACAGCAAAAGCGTTTCTGGAGTCCGCAGGTGCGTGAGCTTGAGCCCTATGTGCCAGGTGAACAACCAAAAATTCAGAATTTACTGAAACTCAATACCAATGAAAATCCTTATCCACCTTCGGCAAAAGTTGTGGAAGCTGTCCAATCAGTTTTAGCCGATCAGGCAGATGTATTAAAACTTTATCCTGATCCTGATGCCACGCTGTTAAAACAGGCGATTGCCAGACAACAACATGTGGAGCTTTCACAGGTATTTGTCGGTAATGGTTCCGATGAAGTTCTGGCACATATTTTTAAAGCATTTTTTGTGCAAGATAAACCTTTATTGTATCCTGACATTAGTTATAGTTTTTATCCTGTTTATAGCCAGTTTTTTGCTTTAACTACGATTGAAGTGCCATTGACCAAAACGTTTGAGATTAATATTGCCGATTATCATCAGCCAAATGGCGGTGTTATTTTGGCAAATCCGAATGCGCCTACAGGACGGGCAATTACTTTAGATCAAATTAAACAATTGCTAGAACAAAATGCTGATTCCGTTGTGGTGATCGATGAGGCTTATGTCGATTTTGGTGCAGAATCTGCGGTAAGTCTTGTCAATCAATATGACAATCTGGTGGTCTGTCAAACCACCTCAAAATCGCGTTCACTGGCCGGTTTGCGTGTCGGTTATGCGATTGCTCAAGCGCATTTGATTGCTGCACTTGAAGCAGTAAAAAATAGTTTTAATTCCTATCCGATAGATCGCTTTGCCATTGCTGCCGCAGTAGCTTCTTTTGATGATCAATCTTATTTTGAACAGCAATGTGAAAAAGTGATTGCCAATCGTAAGCAACTGGTTGCCAAGATGCAGCAATTAGGTTTTGAGATTTTACCGTCCAAAGCTAACTTTGTTTTTGCCACACATCCGCAACATCAAGCGATTGATCTTGCCAAAGGTTTACGCGAACAGGGTGTGATTGTGCGACATTTTAATCGTCCACGTATTGATCAGTTTTTACGGATTACCATTGGCACGCTTGAACAAAATCAGCGTTTGATTGACAGTTTAAAACAGATTCTGTAATACATATGACAAAGCATAGTTTTTGAATCATGGGAACTATGCTTTATTTTATTCGCTATATTGATTTAAAAAATCCAGTAAAGCTGAAACCTTGTCCATACATTCTTGATATTCGGCATCGACTTGTGATGCAACAGTGATTCCACCACCAGCCCAGACACTTAATTGATCTCCATAGCGTTGAATGCTACGAATTAGGATATTAAAGCGTCCGGTTCCATCATAATTAAAATAACCCAAGCTACCACAATATGCACCTCGTGCATTGCCTTCAATTTCATCAATAATTTGCATGGCACGTATTTTCGGTGCGCCGGTAATCGAACCGCCGGGCAGGGCAGACAACAAAACCTCCAAAACATTGACATCATCTTTTAACTTTGCCTGAATCTCGCTCACCATATGATGGACTTGTGCAAAACTTTCAATTTCAAACAGGCAGGGAACCTTTACTGACCCAGTCTGTGCATAAACACTTAAATCGTTACGCAATAAATCGACAATCATTAAATTTTCTGCCTGATCTTTTTCTGAATTTGCCAATTGCTGTTTTAATTGCTGATCCTGCTCTGGATCTTGATGTCGGGGCAAGGTTCCCTTAATTGGGCGAGTTTTTAAGATACGATTGGGCTGGAATTCAATAAATAACTCTGGTGAGCAGCTGAGTAATTCAAAGTTTTCAAATTGAATATAACCGGCAAAAGGAGCTTGACTCAAGTGCATTAGGTCGGAGACTAAAGCAGATAAACCTCCTGATATAACCTCGCCGCAAAACTCTTGGGTTAAATTAATTTGATAACAGTCTCCAGCATATAAATAGTCCTGCACATGTTGAAAAGCCTGATCATATTCGGTTTTGGACCAGCGTGGCTGCATATTTTTTTTAAGTTTGAAAGGAATAGCTGGTTTGATTTCCTGACAATGTTGCAGTTCATGAATTAAATTTTGAATTGCTGGATGATCGATTAAATTCTTTTCTGCAAACAGTACCCATTGATGATCAACCCATTTGATAAAAATATCATATTCTCCAACAATTGCAGTAGGTTGCTGAATGGGATGTTGTTGTTCAATGTGTTGTTGCGCGGCATAATCATAAGAGATAAACGCAATATATCCACCTTGAAAGGATAAATCTGCTGAATTTATCTGATTATCATAAAAGTTCATTTGGAGCAATTGTGTCTGTGTTTGTTCTACATAATCAAAATCTGCCTGTCGATAGAAGATTTTGTCTTGATCTAGAATGTGCAAGTATTTTGGATAAATTGCAAAAAAAGGCTGATTCTGATCTTGTAAAAAGACAAAGCCAAATTTTTGTAATAGAAGGGGCTTTAACTGAGTAAAAGATATGGATTTATCTAACTGAAAAATATCAATAATCACGACAAACAGTATCAACTTAAAAGGAGATAGATAGTTTACCTTTGTTTCGGTAATTTGCAAAAAATACCGTTTATCGGGTTATGCCAAAACAGCTTTGTAAAAGCTTGATTAAATTGTGTGCCTATTGTAACTTTAGCGTCACAGGAATGATAATTCGTTATCTATAATTATCTAAAACAACAAACATGGATATTTATAGAATTCGAGTTTTTGGGAAGTAAAAAAACACTCTAGGAGAGTATGTAATGAAATTATTTACAAAAATTGCTTTGGTTTCTGCGATGGCGATCAGTGCCAATGCTATGGCATCTCAATTGCAAGCATTGGATGATGAAACATTAAGTGCAACTACGGGTCAGGATGGTATTTCAATCCAAATTTCTGCTCCAACTTCTGGTTCTATTACCATTGATAAAGTCAACGTCCATGATACCGATGGTTTTGGTACTGCAACGGCTGGTGCAATTACTTTAGGTAATCACTTTGATAGTGCTAATCAAGTTAAAGTTAACTTAGGTGCAGGTACAACTATTGGGGTGGATATTGATGCAGGTAAGAATGGAAGTAACGCAGCAACTTTAAATGTTGCAATCACTTTGCCGTCTTCTTTCAGTATTGATACTGGTGATATTGGTGTCCAAGGTTCTTCAGGTAGTGCCGCTGATTATGGTACAGCAGATTCTTTAGTAGGAACAAATACCAAAATTTTGGATACAATGAATATTGCGCTTGGTGGTACAACTCTCAATGTTCAATTGGGGCATGAAGAACAAGGTGCAATGATTAAGTTAACTGGAACAATTGCAAATGGTATTACAATTTCCAATTTAGCTCTTAATGATGATAATGGGGCCCCAATAGCGAATGGTGGTACTGAGACAGCAGGAAGTTTAAATATTGGTACACTTAAAATTACTGATAGTGGTGTAACAAGTTTAGGCCTTAATTCTGATATTGATATTGATGCGACTGGTCTAATCATCAAAGATAACTCTACGACCAAAAAAGATATTATCATTACACGTCTTGGCTTAGGTGATGTAGCTGGGCCTAAAATTGGTGATGTTGAAGTATTGGGTTTAAGTACTACAGGTATGGGTATTCGCGTTTCTGGTAAGTAATTTGATCTTAATAAAAACTGCTCCATACTTGGGGCAGTTTTTATTTGTATGAGGCGATGATGTTCGCAAATATGAACGTGTTCAAAATTCTATGTTAATGGTCATATTCGCGAACGCTTTGCGCCATATATGGCTCACCATCCATCAAAAGCATCTTGAGAAATAATATTTTTCATCGATCAAGCCGATATAGATATGCTTTATATGAAAATATTACGTATAAGAGTAATTTAAATTACAAATATATTGTGCAATACGTCGCAAAACTATTTTAATTGTATGCAAAATTAATTATATTCAGAGACAGCTAGGTCAATGATTCGCCGGGATGGTCAAGATATCATTGAATGAGAAAATAGAGTTAGGATGCTCGAAGATGAAAAAAATAGCGATATTGTTTTTTATATTATCCTCCTCGACAGGATGGGCAATGCAGGCAATGGATGATGCTGCAATGACACAAGTCACTGCGCAGGATGGTGTTTCGATAGATATTCAGCTTCCGGACTCAACTTTAAGCTTTAATCAGGTCAACTTAGTTGATACCGATGGTACAACTGATAGAAATCAGGCGGCCTCATTGGTTATTGCACCTACCACAAATACTTCGACTCAAGGTGTACGTTTCTTTACTGCATCCGGTACTGTTACGCAACAACCAATTTCTATTAATATTGATGCAGGTGCAAATACGGCAGATCAGGCCACAGCCAATATTAATATATCTTTACCATCAGATTTAAGCAGGATTCGAATTAACCCGTTCTCTGTTTATCTCGCTCCAGGGAGAGGTGAGATTTTTACTGCCAGAAAGGTTGATGCGAGCACAACGAATAGTGTTCGTACCAATATTAGGGAGATTTTACAGATTGGTGAGCAGGGAGTGGATGTTGTATTTAAATCAGGTGAGATCGTTGGATTTAATGTACAGTTTGGTCATGAGGATCAGGGACATTTATTAAAATTTAGTAGCGGTACCCTGTTGTGTGTGGCAAATAATGCAATGTGTGTTACTGGGAATAATGATGATGGAAGTAATCCAATTCAGGTTCATAGCGTTGATGGATCAAGTTTAAAATTTGGCTTTAAATTATCAGCAGCGAATCAAACTACAGGTTTGCGTCTCTATGATCATGATGGCGCTGGTGGGTTTAGCGGTTTTTATGGTGATATTGATGATCAGGGTTTTTTAATCGGGGCTGATGGTACGATGGATAAATTTGATCTGAATATCAGTAATGTCATTATGGGAAATAAGGGAAGTGCTACGATTTCTCAATTTAATAATCTGAATAATGGATCAATGGGTAATTTTGGTCTTAATGGTGTTGCAGTGAGCGACTTTAAAGCAACAATACGTGGAATGTAATTTTTTAATACTTATTGTGTGATTCAATTTGTAAATTGCATGCAAATAGTAAAAAAATTAGTGTTTTTATTCTAGAAAAAAGGTATCTTGTAATTAATTTAAGGGACAGTGCACCAGTGAATGGTCGCATAAACACAGGACTTGGTGACGCGTTTAGAGTTGCCTAAAACAAAAAAAGAGTTTCTATGTTGCTTATTACGTTAGGTTCTGCATTGATTTACCATTTTGCAACCGATGCATTTGAGGTTGCAGATCAACCTGCTGGTACTGTGTATTACACAGAAGTTCTGGATGGCCGGCAAAATAGTTATACCCGCAATCATCGTGAATCAGTGCAAATTACCCCCGCAGCTGTCGATCAATTTCGAGGTATTGTCAAGCAAGCCTATGACTATAGTTGTGGTTCGGCAGCATTAACTACGCTATTAAATGGTTATGCAGGCACTAATCTGACAGAAAAACAAACCATGGATGGCTTGTTACGTTATGGCGAGTATGCACGAATTATCGAACGACGTAGTTTTTCACTGCTTGATATGAAACGTTTTGTCACAGCGCTTGGTTACTCAAGTGGTGGTTATCGGGCTGAACTTAAAGATCTTATTGCATTGGATAAACCAGTTATTGTGCCTATTGCATATGCCGGTTTTAAACATTTTGTAGTGTATAAAGGTTACGCCGAAGGCCGGATCTATGTCGCAGATCCTGCGTTGGGTAATATCAGCTTTAATGCTGATCGCTTTGCCGAAATTTGGGACAATAATACGTTATTCATGGTTGAGTTGGCAGAGTATCAAAAGCCTAATAATGTACTGGTATTAAGTGAAAATGATATGCGTCATGTCGATGATGCAACAGTCAATAAGTTTGCTTTTGTCGATTTGCAATATCCGGAGCATAAATTTGAAAAATTGGCAGATAATGCTGCAACAATGCGTAGGGTACTAGATGCAGATCCCAATTCCACTAACTATGGTAAGCCAATAGATACATATATGCGTATGTATTATAAGCGTAAGTGATTGTAGTAAATAAAAATTATTGAAAAGGTATCGCAGATGATCGAGATTAAATGGATGAATCGAACAGCTTTAGGATTGAGTATAGGATTAGCATTTGCAGGACAGGTCTATGCAGAGGATCGAGTAACAGAAAGTGAAATTTCTGAAGCTGATCGTGTGGCTGTAGATGTAGCCCCTTCAGTAGTGAGTCCAGAAGAAAGTACGCTAAGTTCCAGCTATCAAGATCCTGAAAATAAGCAGGTCGCTGAAGAAACACCATCAATGAATGTTGCTTCAAGTGCATCTGAAGCTTTACAACAGCAAGAAGGTGATGCAACACAAAAGGATAATCTGGAAGAGGTCTTTACTGCATCGGAACGTCAATATTCCCTATTGAAAAAGGGTTCGTATTCGGGCACTTATGATTTGGATTATACATATTATCGCGATACTCAACTGGATTTAGCCCTAGACAGTAGTAGTTCAACCCTTACACGATTACGTATTGAGGACAATGCCAATCATAATCTAACCAATACCTTTACAGTACAATATGGGGTATTGGATAATCTGACACTTACTGCCTCCGTACCGTTGGTTGCCAAAACTGATAATATTAAAGATACGTCAACTGCGGGATTGGGAGATATTTCCTTTGGTGCACGCTGGGAACCATTTCCTTTAAAACAGGGACGATTACCTCTGATTTTATTTGGTAATGTTTCAACAAAAACAGGTGATAGTCCTTATGAAGTAAATGCGATGACAGATTTATCGACAGGTAAGGGCTATTATTCTGTTGGTGCCGGTGCAAGTACCCGCAAATATATTGACCCTGTTGTCTTATTTGCTTCTGTTTCAGCAAATTATGGATTTGAAGAAACTGGTTTAAATCAGTTACGTGGTTCTCGTGTTCTTGATTCATTTGATCCAGGTGTTAGTGGCGGTTTTGCTTTTGGTTTTGCCTATTCTTTTAATTATGATGTATCGATGACCATGTCGTATCAACAAAGTTTTAATACGGCTTCAGAGTTTCGTTTTACCAGTGGTGAGACATCAAAACCAGCAGATCAAAGTAGTGCCACTCTAGGCATTTCATTGGGGGTGAGGGTTTCGCCAAAAACGATTGTTAATGGTTCGGTCGGAATTGGTTTAACAGAGGACGCACCGGATGTTAGCTTAGGTCTATCGTTCCCTCTGGATTTCCTAGGCTTTGGGCGTAATACACGCTAAGGAGTGAATCATGAACGCACTCCAATTACGACCGCTTATTGTCGCTTTAATATTAACAGGCTTATCTACCAGCAGCTTTGCACGTCTGGGGCAGAATTTATCTGTTGATTTGAAATCCTTATCGTTAGGGAATGCTGTTACAGCTGATCCGCCCGGTGTCTCTGCGGTACATTTTAATCCGGCAGGTTTGACCAAAATTGATGGCTTGCAGGTGGATTTACAAGGTATTGTGGCTCATTTTGATGTGCAAAGAGAGTGGTCTGCACCTGCGGGTTATAATGTTTTTGGTTATTCTGATGATCCATTGGTTTGTAATGATGAACCGACCAATCCGTCCAGCCTTTGTACGGATTTTAAGGGCACAGTCAGAGGAGATGTTGAATATCCTTCCCTTTATGTACCGATATTGAAAAAAATGGTTGATCTTGGTGAGGGAATGCCAGTTATTGCACCGACAGTGGGTGCCGCATATCGCCCACCAGGTTCCAAAATTACTTATGCCAATGCGGTATATGCACCATTGATTGCAGGATTTGGTGCAGAAGATGGTAATGCTGGAAATTATATGGGACAACAAATTGCGATTGAACGCGTTACTTATTTGTCGCCATCTGCTGCATATAAAATTAATGATAACCTTTCTATTGGTGCTTCTGTTGGGCTTTCCTATCAGGCACTTGCACTGAATACAAATATGCGTGCACCGAATGAATTGGTCGGTGTTTTACGTTTAATTCATGAAGATGTTTGTGCACCATTTCTGGAAAATGGCAATATCGTAACGGATCTTTTGTTATTTGGTATGTGTAATGCAGAGAATTCGTTGGGACCATTTGATCAATTGGCAAAAATAAATGTTTCCATGGAGCAGAGTATTTCACCTACCTATAACTTAGGTATATTGTGGGAACCTACTGATGAGTTTGGCTTTGGTATGGTCTATCAAAGCAATAGTAAAATGCGGCTCAAGGGTAAATATAGCATTCAACCGGGAGATGGTGCCCGTGATCTGGTTTCGGCGTTGAACTCTTCTGTGACAGGACAAATTTTATCGGCAATCTTAGGCTTTCCGAGTTATATTCCGGGAAAAGAAAGTGGACTGGTTGCCATGGATCTGGAGTATCCTCAGCATTTTCAGGCTGGGATTAAATATAAAATTATGCCTGATTTGCAAGTGAATTTTGATGTAAGTTGGACAGATTATAAAAAATGGAATCAATTCAAAATGGAGTTTGACCGCTCCGTTAGTGTCCTGAAAATTGCAAAATTATTAACCAATAATATTACTGATAATTCTCTGACCTTACCCGTGGGATTTCAGTCTGCATGGGCATGGGGGATTGGCTTACAATATGATGCAACAGATCGCCTGCAACTTCGGGCAGGTTACGAGCCACGATCTTCCGCCATTCCAGACAATAAGCGTAATCCAATGATTCCACTGAATAATGCACAGTTATTTGGGTTGGGTTTGACTTATCGTTTTGATGAGGATACAGATATTGATCTAACCATTGCACAATTGCGAAGTAAAGACAGTATTCCAGCTAATACCAGTACGCTTGCCAATCAGACGGGCGTTAATAATGTAATTTACAATCCTTATGCTGGACTGGACATTAAAACCAACCTGAAAGTACATCTTTTAGGGCTTACTTATCGGACAAGATGGTAAACAGTATGATGCGTAATAAGTTTCCATTCTGTTGTTTATTTATCAGTTTATTGCTGGTGCAGTCGGGTATTGCCCAACAACCTGATATGGTAACAATTATTGGTCCTGATGGTCGTCCAATGATTGTGCCACGTCCGATCGAGGCAATGCCAAAGGCTAAAGAAGAGAAAAAAGCTAAAGAAGATAAAGTTGATCAGGACGCATCTAAAGAAGGTTTTTTTTCTTTCTTTAAGTCTAAAAAAGAGAAAACCGAAGTAAAGGTTATTCCAAACAATGAAAAAGTTCTCCTTCCAGAAAGCAATATTTCTACCACACTAGTTACAACAGTAATTGAGAAACCGCTTGTGGAATCAAAAGCAGTAAAAGTTCAAATGCCTGATCCAGCACCTGCTCAGAAGATGCAGTCAGATTCTAATACATCACAGCAGGTCAAGATAATATCTAATCCAGATGAATCTCATGTCGTTAATACTGTACCGCCCAGCAAACAAGAAGCAAGTGATCTACCGTACCATATTATCGATGGTGAAAAATATTATGAATCTGAATATCTGGAGTCTAAAGAATTCAATTTAGATAACAAAAAAAGATTCTATCAAATTCCGAATGTTGCTGGTGGGGCAAGCTGGGATGTACTGGAGCGGGAGAAAGGTGCAGATATGTCCTTGTTTCAATCCGATGTAAAGACGCAGAAAATAGCGAATATCCCTGTCGCTTTGGGCGTCAATTATAAGGTTTTATCCAAGGATGAACTCTCTCAGGCTTTACCGATTCAATGTGTGGATCAAAAAGCTCAAACAAAATCTAAAAAATTATTGATTAATCGACCATTGTCATTATGGCCACGTGCACCTTTTCATGATCAATTTGATTATCAATTGGTTGCATTGGAGGAAGGGATCCAGAATTTTAAAATCACCTCCTATGGTAGCCATGTTGATCATCCTTCTTATTATTGGCCTATGGCAATTTTCTTGGATCGTAATGGTTGTTTAATCGAAGGTGCCAGTGCCTTTTTCTCCACAGCTTATCCATCAACAATGTTACAAAATGAATCTATCGAAGGTATTATACATGTACCGAATGAGAGCAAATTTGTGTTGTTGACTGCACTTGAGCAAGCAGTGGATGTGCCGACATTGACGTTGAGTAATCAGGGACAAATCAAACTCACTGTTTTAAAGTAAGCTTTTATGAGTATTTAAGGACGAGTTATAAGAATGAATAAATTTATGTTACCGTTTTCCATCTCTACATTATGTTTAATGCTGACAGCATGTGGTGGTGGTAGTAATAATATTGATGAGGATCCAAGAGTAAAACCTGAAGATACAACAGCTGTCGGCTGTACAATCGCCAGCTCAAGTGATTCATGTTTCCCATTTATGCTTGAGTATCCGATTGCCGGAATTCAATATACCTGTAGTAGTGATACGATAAATACCTTTAAAACGCAGGTGAATGGCAACAGTGTGACAGGTGGATGTGATAAGGGCGATACAATCACATTTTTCTTAAATGCCAATGATACTTCTCGGGTAGAATTGGGAAGTGTCAAACTTTCCAAGCTAGGTCAAGTAAGTACTGATGACAGTCCAGTACATTTGACTACATTGGATATGGCAGAAGGTTTAACTGGCCAAGCTGCAACATCACTTGAGCAAAGTGATGCAACAGTTAAAGTTGCTCTGGATCTAATTAAGATTTTTCAGGCAATTGGTCACCAGAAAACTGATAGTAATGTGATCGGAGATGTCCAGCCGATTAGCCTAAGTTCTACCAGTTTGGAAGGCTTGTCTAATATTACTCAGAAAGTTGATCTCACTGCGTATCAGAACGGGCAATATGCTGCAATTCTTAAGCCTTGGATTGATGTCACCCAAATTTCCGATACGGAAGCTATGGCGGTATTAAAGCAAGCGATTAATATTACGCTGGGTGCAGTATATCAAGCAGATCCACCCATTTTAATTACAGTGACAGATGGGATGATTGGATATTCAGGCACTGGTGACAATAAAAATACTTTGCTTGGTTCTTTCTTTTTATTGTCTGATCGACAAGGTTATACTCAAGGATATGGTCTTCAATGGCGTGGTAAACCAACGGTCACGTCTGAAACGATTGCCAGTGCCATTGATTTAATTAAAACTGCAAATCCAATTTTTATGTATGCCAGTAGTCAGCAAAACTGGATTAACCCAATTAATGACCGCATAGGTACGGTGGATAAATTTAAATTTGTCACTTCAAATAATGAAAATTTATTTATTAATCAGGGGCGGTTAATTAATGACTATATGGCTGCCGGTTCGGAAACGCTGTATAAATATATTACTGGTGAAGATTCTGCACCTGCCAATGATCTTGCAAAGTGGACCATGAGTACAGGCAGTGAAAATTATGCAGGCGTTGTTGATTTTGTAAAGGCTTATCCGATTTCTTATCTGGATCGTCATGTGTTTAGATCGATTAAAAATATCAATCCAGGTGAAAAATATTATTTCCCATTATACGCGACTTTACGTTTTAAAGTCACCAGTGAACAAACTTTTAAAGATGTAGATTTGGGTATCGTCATTGATGAGTTTGGTGATATTCGTACAGATA
The DNA here is from genome assembly GCF_002174125.1 of Acinetobacter populi. GTDB lineage: Bacteria > Pseudomonadota > Gammaproteobacteria > Pseudomonadales > Moraxellaceae > Acinetobacter > Acinetobacter populi. Next base: position 498,550 of record NZ_NEXX01000002.1, on the reverse strand, counting down.
TCAAAGCTGGCGCAACTGATACTGATATGTCCGGACAATGTGGAACAGTGGATAACTCACAGGTTAATCTGGTTGATAACTACGGTGTGACGCAATATCGTATTGGTACAGTAAGTGCTACCAATTACCAACCTAATCAAAATGACTATGCAATTGCGATACGGATGATTTTATCAGGTACACAGTTTAATACATTAGATGGTGTTTTATTGGGCCTATCAGGCACCGTACTTGGAAACTCTGGCGTAATCACAGTAAACAGTGGTGGGGCCAAGATTAATTTATATAGCTTGTTAACGAATGAGAATGGCAATATTAATCTGACTAACTATAGTAATGGGGTCGCACAATGGGTCAATATTTATAATAATTATAAGGCGATTTATGCTCAAGCCGCTGAAAATCCTGTTTTAACTGATAAGGAAAAAGATCAGATCGCACGTTTAACCGGTACAGTAAGTGTTAGTTTAGCCAGTTGTTATGCGCGTGGACAAGTAAAACCATGATTTGAATAGTGATTGTAGAATTTATATTCAGGGTTATATTGATACATCGCTTGATGAAATTATGATGTGTTGATCAAGTGAACAATAAAAAAGAGCGCATATGAAATGCGCTCTTTTCGATTATGGTGCGTTATGACGTCCCATGACACCACGAATGGTATTGAGAATATCTGAAGGTAAGACCACAGTTTTGGCATTATTGGACTTGGCCATGTCCTGCATGGCTTTGACATACTGCTCACCCAGTAAATAAGCGACAGGAATTTCTTTTTCTCCTACCGCAGATGTTACCATTTCAATGGCTTTTTGTGAGGCTTCTGCCAGAACAACCTGTGCTTCGGCATCACGACGCGATGCTTCCAAACGTCCTTCTGCTTCTAAAATAGCAGCCTGTTTTTCACCATCGGCTTTTGTAACAGTTGCACGGCGTTGGCGTTCTGCTGCTGCCTGTGCTTCCATCGCTGCCTGCATGGTGGATGAAGGTTTAATATCTTGAATTTCTACTGTTTTAAGGGTGATGCCCCAGTCTGCAATATCATCAGAAATCGCAATCTTTAATTTTGCCTTGATATGATCCCGGGAAGAAAGGGCATCATCGAGATTCATTTCACCTGCAATAGAACGTAGTGTTGTTTGTACTAGATTCTGGATTGCCCAAGTGTAATCTTCAATCCCGTAAACTGCTTTTTCCGGCGCAGTGATGTTGATATAGGCCACAGCATTCATCAGAAGTACTGCATTGTCACGGGTGATGACTTCCTGTGATGGAATATCAAGTACAATGTCTTTTGTGGTGACTTTATAAGCAACTTTATCCATAAATGGAATAATAAAATTAATCCCGGGCGTCAGGGTGGCATGATATTTCCCTAATCGCTGCACGATAAATTTATAGCCTTGTGGCACCAAAGTGACTGTACTGTATATCGCAATAGCGACCAGAACAGCAAGAATAATGGCAAAAGTCATGATTAAATCCTCAGTTTTTATTGTGTGATTGTTGTGGAACAACAACGAGCTGATTACCCAGAATGTCTGTTACTGATACACGATCACCAACATTGATAGGTTCCAGACAGCGACAGGTCCATTCATCAGTGCCTAAAATTGGCATCGGAAAACGAACAATGACTTCATTGTGTTCGGGAATAATGTGAATCACCATACCCACTTGCCCAATCGTGGCTTCACGGGGAAGTCCTGCTTTGGTATGGTCTTTGGATAAAGGCTTAATAAATTTAAACCAAAGGAAAGTAATCAGGATCGATAAAATGATCCAAGTCATGATTTGCAGGGGAACCGGCATCATGGGAAATAACCAGAGTAGAACACTGACCATAACCGCAGCCAAACCAAACCAGAAAATGGTAAAACTCGGTGCAAAAATTTCCAGCACGATAAGTGCAATCCCCAGTAGGAACCAGTGCCAAGGTTCAATGTTGAAATTCATGGTGATATCGCCCTATGGTATTATTTGATTAAAATTTTGCCTTGGGTGGTGGCAATAATGCTTGGGGTGATCTGGCAAAATCAGCCAGAATTTTTTTGATTTTTGGTATTTGACCTTGTGCAGCCTGTTCACCGGCCAAGATGGATTCATTACGTGCTTTTAAATCTAACACACCAAGATGACCAACGGTAGGTTTAATCACGATATCTGCCTGATTGAGTTCGTAATTAATACTGGATTGGCCCATAATATTGATGGTTTGGTCAAGTAAACCCCACATATTCATGGACTTGCCGCTTTGTGGACGCGCAGAAATATCCACCGCAATGACAATATCTGCGCCCATATTTTTTGCTGTTTCAACAGGAATAGGACTAACCAGACCACCATCGACGTATTTTTTTCCTGCAATGGTAGCAGGTACAAATACATTGGGAATACTGCAAGAGGCACGTACAGCTTGTCCGGCATTGCCTCGTATAAATTCAACTTTCTTGCCGGTATTTAAATCTGTTGCAATGGCTGCAAAACGTTTTGGAAATTTTTCGATAGGTACATTACCAACCTGACGATTGACAAAATCCTGTAACTTTTGACCGAGCACAATACCCTGACTATTCAGGGTCAAATCTCGTAAGTCGGATTCTTCGAGTTTGAGGGCAATTTCCTGTAACTGAAATGGCGTTTTACCCGATGCATAAATACTACCGACAAAACTGCCTGCACTGGTGCCTGTGACAATTTGTGGTTTGATGCCATGTGATTCCAGTACTTTAATTACACCAATATGTGCAAAACCTTTTGCACCGCCGCCGCCTAATGCAATGGCAACAACAGGTTGACGTGCTTTTACTGTATGCACAGTGGCGGGTTTTTTATTGGCAAAATCACAACCAGTCAATGCAAGGACGAGGAGGGATGCGGCAGAAAGTTTTACAGCACTGTACATCATTTTGTCTGAAATTTAGTCAAAGTTAAGTGGAGTCTCATAGTAACTGTTTTCTGACAAAATCCCTATAGATGTATTGTTATTTAACATCAATTAAACGCAGTGGATCAGAAAGTTGTAGGGGATTTTTTGCAGAAAAATTTCCCTGATAAGCCATTAAAATCTCCTGCATATCTTGCTGATAATCATCAGTACATGTCTTTTGACCCAAGACCCGAATGGTTTTATGGCGGTAATCCAAGGCAATCATAATAATTGGAATATGTGCGGCTTTGGCAATACGGTAGAAACCACTTTTCCATTGTTTTGCCTGTTTACGTGTTCCTTCAGGGGACATGGCAATCCAGATGCGTTCCTGTGTTGCAATTTCCTTTATTAAATGTTCAGTTAAGCCTTGAGGATGATCACGATTGACCGGCATCATGCCAAACCAGTGCATTAACTTGTCAAACGGTGTAACAAATAAAGTATGCTTTGCCAAAATAGTAATTTTTAGATCAAGTGCTAGCACGGCTAAAAAACTAAACCATGCATCAATATTTGAGGTATGTGGTGCCACGATAATCACCGCTTTGGGAATATTGGGAATTTTTCCTTCAATGTGCCAGCCTTGCGCCCGAAGAAGATGGGCAAAAAAGTATTTAAACCATTTCGTTCCACGTTGCGGGATATTTTTGCAGAGAACTGGAAAATCTAAATTTGACATAAGACAATAAATTCCATTTTTTGCCTATTGGATGCAAGGGCGAATCATTAGAAATTAGGCCAAACCAGCGCTAGTAATTTACCTTGTATTTTTATATTGTCTGCATTGTATTCACGTGACAATGATCAATTATGCCAAAACAAAATACCCCAATGAGCGAAAAGGCAAATTCATATGCTTTGATGATGTTGTTAGCGCTCTATCTTGCTCAGGGTCTACCAGTAGGTTTTATGACACAGGCATTGCCTGCTTTACTCAGACATTATGGTGTTTCACTGACGCAAATTGGATTTTCTGGCCTGTTAATGTTGCCGTGGGCGATTAAATTTTTATGGGCGCCGGCGATTGATCGGTTCGGTTATCAAAAAATGGGGCATTATCGGTTTTGGATTATATTGACCCAAGCGTTAACCATCGTCTGTTTGTTCATACTGGCATATTTACCGGTTGAGCAGTTGCACCAGCTTTCTGCACTTTGGTATTTATGTATAGTGTTATTGCTGATGAATACCTTGTGTGCGACACAGGACATTGCAACAGATGGTCTTGCAGTTAATATTTTAAAAAAAGGTCAGGTACATTGGGGCAATACGTTTCAGGTGATGGGATCTCGATTAGGATTTCTACTGGGTGGCGGTGCAGTATTGTATTCAATAGATATACTTTCTTGGAAAACAACATTTATTGCACTGGCAATCGGTGTGACGCTTAATAGCTTACCCATTTTATTTTATCGTGAACCTCAATTTAAAATTGTACCGCAGGCTACTTTTGTTAAGAAAAATAATATTTTACTGAAAATTAAAAATATATATGGACATCTGTGGCATAGCAATGAACTCAAGCTATGGTTATTGGTATTAGTCACTTATAAAATTGCAGATGGTTTGTCTGGCCCGATCATCAAACCCCTGATGATCGATATGGGATTATCTCTGGCACAAATTGGATTGTATGTCACCATGTTCGGAGCAGTTTGTGCATTATTCGGCGCATGGTTGGCTGCATGGTTGATTAAACGTTTTTCTTTGGCAGTGATGTTGATCTGGTTTTCGATTTTGCAGAGTATGGCAATTTTATATTATCTGATTTTGGCGTATTTATTTGAGCAGCAGATCGGGTTTTCATTATTCCATGTCTATGCTGCAAATGCAGTTGAAGAGTTTTTTGCTGCCATGAGCTTGGTTGCAATGTTGAGTTTGATCATGCTCTATGCCAGAGAAAAATTTGCAGGAACAGATTTTACTGTACAGGTTTCAATCATGACCTTAGTGAGTGGGGGATTATATGTGGTTGGTGGGAAACTGGCTGATAGCATGGGCTACACCACATTTCTAAGTTTGATTTTTGTCCTTTCTATGCTTTGTATTCTGCCCAAATTATATTGGTTTTATATGAAAAAATCCGTATAAAAATATTTCTTTATGACAAAATTATGAAAAGTATTGCACTTTTAATTATTTTTTCTTTACAAAATATTTCGTAACAATGTGCTGGAGTTCAAACAGTCTGAAATATTTAAGTGGGGAACACATGAAAACTCAAAAAATTAGTTTGGCGATTGCATTAGCGTTTATTTCTGGTACTACATTTGCTGCACCGACTTTATATGGTGTATTGGATTTATCTGCGAATTTTGCCGATAAAGATGCAGGACATACTTTAACAACGATTAATGATGGTGCATCAGTTTCTTCTAATAACTCTTATATCGGTATCAAGGGATCTGAAAAATTAACGGATACACTGAGTGTTGTTTATGATGCACAGTGGACTGTAAATACTGACGGTGATGGTACTGATTTGGGGCAGCGTGATCGTTATCTTGGCTTGAAACATGAGCAATTGGGTACATTGTCCTTTGGTAAAGTAAATACCTTTTTAAAACGTCTGGGTGGTGTCGATTTATTTGATAACTATGCAGGCAACCAACTGGATATCCAGAATACCTTTACCGGTGAAAATCGTGTCAATAATGCGGTGCAATATCAATCACCTACATTTAATGCAGCAGCTGGTAAAATCAATGTGGGTGTACAATTATTCCAAGGTGAAGATGCTAAAATTGTCAGTAGTGGTAATGCGGTAGGCAATAGTTTTGGTGATGCAATTTCCGCTTCTGTGACTTATGACAATAAGGATGCTGGTTTCAATCTTGGTTTGGCCTATGACAGTGCTGTGCCGAGTCGTTGGATTGGTGCTTCCAATGCATGGGCAGAAACCAATACCATTCGTGCGACAGGTACTTATAATATTGCCAATTTGTCTTTACGTGCTTTGGTCCAACGTGCTGAAATTGATGAAGCAAGTACAGCCAGTAGTAATGTTGCTACAGTTTCAGCGATTGATGATGAGCTTGGTTTTGCACTGGGTGCGGTTTATAAGATTGCGGATACGGCATGGTCTGTTAAGGGTCAGTATCAACAGGGTACAACCAGCTATAAAACATCTGCATCAGATGTAAAAGCACAGCAAATCGCAGCAGGTGTAGATTATCAATATAACAGCAATGCCAAAGCTTATGCTTTCTTGGCACAAAACAAGCTTGTAGATGATAAAAATACTGTAGGTGGTTTAGGTTTCCAGTATAAGTTTTAATAACTGCTCATTATGAATCAATAGTGATATGTAATTACAAAAGTTGTTGAGGAAGAAATCGACCTCAACAACTTTTTTTATAGCAAAAATTTGATTTAACGATGATGTAATGCCAGTCCACATCACTCATTTATTGTGAAGACTGTTTCAAAAAATCACTTCATTTCTTTATTTGAACTACGCTTAAATTATAAAAATAAGAAATCACCATTAAGTAAAGCGCCGTGGCATCCGTTGTCCATCCGCATGAGGCACATCGGCTCGTTGTAGCGCACGGAATAGCCATTTTTCTGCAATATCAACCGCTTTTTCCAGTGAATCATGCAGTGCCAGACGACCTGCAATAAAACTGGCCAATGAACAGCCTGAACCATGAAATTCACCATCGAGTCGCGGTTGTTCACTTTCATGCACCAATTGTCCCTGAATATATAAACGATTAATTAACAGATCAGCCGGTAACTTTTCATGACCACCTTTTACTAAAACTGCTTGTGCCCCTAGTTCAAAGATTTTTTGCGTGGCATCATGAAGATTCTCACAACCTGTTAAAGCTCTTAATTCAACAGTATTTGGGGTAATCAATGTTGCACGTGGAATCAGGATTTTAAAGGCTTCGACCAGTGTTGGCAGATCGCCAAGAGAGCCGCCACTATTTGCCACCAAAACAGGGTCTAGTACATAGTTTAAATCGGCATGCTCACTGAGAAACTCAGAGAGTGCGAAAATGTTATCAGTTGTTCCTAACATGCCGGATTTCACGGTATTAATCGGTAGATCATCAATTACTGCATTGGCCTGTGCCAATAAGAGCTTTTTTGAGGTCGCTTCAAAACCAAATACGTGTTGAGAGTTTTGAATGGTGAGTGCTGTGCATGCAATTGCAGCATGTGCACCACTTTGTCCAATGGCCTCAATATCTGCCTGAATACCGGCTCCACCGGAAGGATCCAGACCTGAAAAACATAAGACCGTCGGGCGCATAGTGAATCTTCCTTAATTGTTGCTGAAATATTATTTTCTATTTTAACAAGGGTTGTGGCACACTTAACAGCGATATAAATGATTTTCTTGAAGACATGGCAACTCAAAACATTTTAATTGATCTGGATGGTACATTAACCGATCCAAAAGTTGGTATTACGACGTCTATTCGATATGGCCTGGAACGCGTGGGTTATCCCTTACCGGAAGAAACAGCACTGGAATGGTGTATTGGTCCACCTTTAAAACAATCCTTGGCGAAGTTGCTAAATAGTGAAGATGATGAACTGGCAGAGCGTGCTTTGGCTATGTATCGTGAGCGATTTAGCAAAACAGGATTATTTGAGAATGAAGTTTATCCTGATGTCGCAAATACATTATTATTACTCAAGCAACGTGGCTATCGTCTATTTGTGGCGACGGCAAAACCAACCATCTTTGCCAAACGTATTCTTGAATATTTTGATCTGGCACAATATTTCCAACATATTTATGGCAGCGAACTGACAGGTGAACGTACCAATAAAGGTGACTTGATTACTTATCTGGTGCAACAAGAACAGTTAATCCCTGAGCAGTGCATTATGGTTGGAGATCGGGAACATGATATTTTAGGGGCAAGGCGGAATGGCATTGAAGCAATTGCGGTAACTTATGGTTATGGCACGCTTGAGGAAATTAGTGCAGCACAACCTTTTGCACAAATTGAACAATTTAGTCATTTATTAAATCATTTGCATTAAGGCTAAATAGATTCAAGATTTAATACCGAGTAGATTTTCATGAAAACCAGCATGGCATTGATGTTTAGCCTCTTATGTGTTGGGTGTAGTCATTTGCCTGTACACTCAAAACAGTCCAATCATGCGCAACAAAGCATTGAAGTGTATAAATCATTGCAAAGCCGGCAATGTGAGAACAGTGGATTAAGCCTCAGTCAGCTGAAACAGGAATTGCAAACCGCCAAGATACAGGTTTTGGCTGAACGCGAAGGCGATACTGGCAAAGCCTATATCCAGATGTGTGGTGCACCTGATGGACGGTTGGGTGTATTTAGCATTGATGTTAAAGATTTGTCTAAAGCAACCACATTGGGGTTTAAGCCTTTTACCTATTGAATCTCAAGTGTCAAGCCTCTATTAAAATTGAGGCTTAACCACGACGAGAATAACGCAGGCAAATAGAATCAGCGTCGGTAATTCATTAAAAAAACGCCAGAATTTATGCGATTTATAATGGGCATTTTCAATCAGTTTTTTACGGTAATAACCACAGAACAAGTGGTAAATAATTAATATCCCGACCAGACTGACTTTGAGGTAGAACCAGATTGCGGTATGGTAGTGATAGAAAGCATCACCCCAATCCACCAGAAAATGTGCAGTGATTAAGGTTGCAATCAAGGATGGCCACATGATGCCACGGTATAATTTACGTTCCATCACCTGAAAGCGTTGATGACTAATGTCATCGTCGCTCATGGCATGGTAAACAAATAATCGTGGCAAGTAGAACAGGGCAGCAAACCAACATACAACGGCAATAATATGTAAGGCTTTTACCCATAAAAACGCTTCAGATGGCACATCCATTGATGATCCTATTTAGGCATCTGCCCATTTCTTGAAAACTAGGCAGGCGTTTACACCACCGAACCCAAAACTATTACTCATAATAGTATTCAGTTTTGTGTCGCGTTTTTCAAGTACCAGATCAAATCCTTGTGCACCTTCATCTAATTCGGTGACATTAATATTGGGTGCAATAAAGTCATTTTGCATCATTAATAAGCAATAAATTGCTTCTTGTACGCCAGCCGCACCCAGACTATGACCTGTCATAGATTTGGTTGAACTAAATGCTGGAACTTTTCCTTCACCAAATGCACGTTCCATGGCTTTTAATTCGGTAATATCTCCTGCAGGCGTAGATGTACCATGCGTATTGATATAATCAATCTGCTCTACACCATGTTGTTTGGCTTCATCCAGTGCCATTAAGATACAACGGGTTGCACCTTCACCACTTGGCGCGACCATGTCATGACCATCGCTATTCGCAGCATAACCCACAACTTCAGCCAAAATATTTGCACCTCGGGCTTGAGCATGTTCCAGTGATTCCAGTACCACAAAGCCACCACCACCAGCGATGACAAAACCATCACGGTCTTTGGAATAAGGGCGCGATGCAGTTTCCGGCGTATCATTATATTTAGAGCTTAGGGCACCCATGGCATCAAATAACAGACTTTGTGACCAATGGTCTTCTTCACCGCCACCTGCCAGCATTAAATCTTGTTTACCCAGTTGAATTAGATTATAGGCATAACCAATAGCATCGGCAGAGGTTGCACAGGCACTGGTAATGGAGTGGGAAACACCCTGTAATTTAAATGCCACACCAATGTTAGCAGTAATGGTGTTACTCATGTTGCGTGGCACAAAGAATGGCCCAATTTTACGTGCGCCTTTTTCTTTGAGGAGTTCGGTCATTTCGACAACAGAATGTGTCGAATTACCACCACTTCCGCCGGCAATGCCATAACGTGGATGATTGGCTAAATCTTCTATTTTTAAACCTGCATTTTCTACGGCATCCACGGCTGCATTGTAGGCATACATGGCACAAACGCCCATAAAGCGTTTTAATTTACGATCAATGCCGTCAAAATCCTGCTCGGCAGCTGCACTGACATGGCTTTTAAAATTAAGATCCGCATAGGACTGGTTAAAACGTGTGCCTGAAATACCATTTTTTAAGGAGTGTGTAACAGCTTCTAAAGTATTACCGATGCACGAGTTAATGCCCATGCCAGTGATCACAACACGACGGTTCATGTCAGGTCCCTTATTTTCATTACTAAACAATTGCAGACATTTAAGCGGTTTTCCTAAATGCCTGCAATGGCGAAAGATACTAGATTTAGCACTTATCGCCTAGATTTACCATGGTGTTTTTTTCTGCCATTCTGGATCAAAACCTGAGCATGCTGCTGCAACTTTCAGATAATCGGCATAACATTCTGCCAGTAGGACTTTCGGAACCTGTGCCAGTTGCAGCTGTTGTTCTCGCCATGAACGTACAGTTTTGTTATCAAATCCGAGTTCATACAAAACCGCAGGTATATTTTCTTCCGGCACGTAACTACCACTAAAATTAATTACCGCAGAAATACCAATCTGGCTAAACGGTTTGTAATAACTATCAAAAGAACCCCCATCTTCAATGCTGGCCCGTTGATAGCCCAGTTTGGTAATGACACCCCGTAAGCTAAAGGTATCTGTGAGCCAGCCTTTATGATCATCGATCAATTGTGCTTTGTCATCAAATTCGGGGAGTTGATGGCTCATTTGATCAAATAACGGTTTGACTTTGTAGTCTTTAAAATGTTCTTGCCATGCAGTTGCCTGTTCCTGAGAAATTAATACGGCATGTGCCAGTTTAATCTGGCTATCGGTCTGTAATTCAATTTCATCATCTTCAAGATCAAGCAAACTTCCATCATCACTAGGGCGGAATTGATGCAAAATCTTACCATCGCTATCAACTTCCAACCAGACTAGACGTTGAATGAGCCGTTTCATAATTGGGTGGGCAAACAAATATTCCTGCCAGTCCGCACTTGACCAGATCCGTTCGCTACACATCGCTTCATATAAACGTTGGGTTTGTAGATCGAGCACCTGTTTAAATTCTTTTTTACTGTTGCTAAATAATGACTTGGCTTCCTTGATGAGAGCTTCATCATCACCTTGCCGAGCAGCCGGCAAGCTTTTAATCACTTTGCTATCTTCATTTTTAAGGACAAATTTATCTTTGTCATCGACATAGGCGGTTAAGGTTCGAGTGCCATAATCCAGTGTCAGAATGCCTGTATCATCCAAGCCGGCAGTTGGAATGGTACGATCAGCCAGTTCGTCACTGCTCCAGTGGTTACGTTCGGCAATTTGTTCAACCAATTGTTTGGCAAGGTTTTGTACAGATGCAGTGCGATAACGACGGGATAAGCCGAGTAATAATTGAATAATTAACGGATCATCACTAATGCTAAAACTACTAAGCATGGCTTCAATCTGCGCCCGACGCTGATAATGCTGTTTCATATAATCTTGCAGTAATTTAACCGCCAGACTGCCTTGTGCTTTATAGGTTAGGGCCAGCATTCCCTTACTTTTAATGGCAGAACCTAGATAAATACCCATACGTTCACGCTTGATTTCTTCGATCACCTCTTCCAGCGTAATGGTGGCGTATTTGCCATAGTAATCCGGATATTGTTTACCCCAGCGTTGATAGGCATCACGATAATTTTGTAAACGGGCAGGTGCTTCATTGATGGCAATTGCACTGGCTTCGTCTAGACTTGGATGACGGGTATCTTGATGAATAAAGCTTTGTAGCAGGTGTAAGGATAGCGTTTGTTGGCTTTTTTCATCCAATAAACCGAGATAGCGTTGTAATAAAGCATTGGGTACGGGGTCTTTGAGTTTATCTGCTAACACGACCCACCATTTGATAATATTGGCATCGACAGGAGAGCCATCTTGCCACTGTGCGCTTGGTAAGCTGTCTAAATCAAACCAGCTAAAACTCGCAGCAATTTTGCCTTTTAAGCCTTTTTCTGCTTCTTGTTGTAAAGTTGATGGCGATAGATAACTGCTGATATCTTCGCCCAATTGTTCCAGTGCAGTCAAAATTGCAGCAATGACAATTTCTTTTTTCTCTTTTTTCAATAAAGCATATAGGGCGGGTACAGCAGTGCCATGTTGCAGGCGAACCAGCCATTCAATTGCCGTAATGCGAATTTCTTGTTTACCATTTTGCAGGGCTTCAATAGCACGTTCATGAATATTCGGAACAGTTTGTAATAATTCCTGTGCATCAAAACGCAGACGTTTATTTTCACCGAGTGCAAACTCTAATAAACGAGGAATAAACTGCTTTGGAATATGCGGGAAATAATTTAAGACTTTAATTGCATTTAAGGGTTCAAAACTGCGATAACTGGTTACAGACTGATTTGGTAATAATCCTAAAGCCTCGGCAATAAAATCCAGATTTTCCACAAAAAATGGCACAATCTGGTCATCACGCTGAATATAATCATGCAGGCCATCGTAGTAACTATTTTCTAGAAAGCCTGCGGCAATTAAGCGGGTTGGATTTTTAAAGCCGACATCTTGCATCGCATGTGCCAATTGGCGTAATTCCAGTTGTTCAAAATGATGCGGTTGTAAATATTCGGTAAATAGACTGGACCAATTGATCCAGTCATCACGATGGTGAATTAAACGCAAGGCATGGTATAAACCATATTCCTTATAATTTTGGATTTTTTTCTGATATAAAATAATATTGCCATATTTAATATTTTTGGCGTTTTGCTTTCCATTAATGGTAGCCAATAACGGTTTTCCGATTTGTTCCGTACTAATTTTTTGCAACTCCTTATAATTTTTTTGTTGCCAGTCATATTTATAGTTTTTCTCCGCGGCTTTATTATCCTCGATTTCCTGTTCGGCAGCGAGTCGGGCTTTTTCCAAAATTGCTTGATAATTTTCTTGTAATACCGTAATAAAACTGTCCGGAATATCCTGTGAGGTGAGTGGCTGCAATTCTGGTATGATAAAATCTTCTTCCTCAATCTGTTGTAGGCTATCTAGTCGCTGAAGAGCAGATTGAATACTTTGTTGAACCGATTTTTGCGTTTCGTTATTCAAAGCCTGTTGCAAAATATCACGGCTATCTTCACTACTTCTTGCCAGTAAATCAGCTGCAAAGGCACGTTGTTTACTGTCACCCTGAGTTAAATAATATTGTAAATGCTGTTGCGCTTGAGTGCGATCCAGTTGACTGATTAAGCTATTGGCAGTTTCCCGTACGGTTTTACTGCTACTTAAAGCAAGCATGATGATTAATTGTGGAAATTGTTTGACCAAATCCAGATGATTTTTGGCAAATTCCAGAAATAATACTTGTCCACTGGCAGATAAACTCGGGATCACACTTTGCAGGGTTTCACCACGCTGTTGTAAAAAAGTGCTGCTATCTGCCAGCTCATGAATTAAGTGTAAATTGTTGTGGTGATAGCTATCAATGCCTTTACGTTCAAAGAGTGTCGTAATCAAAACTTGATCTGCATCTGTAATATCTGTTGCAAGTAACTGTTGTAATTTATCTAGTGTCCAGTGCTGACGATGGGTTAGTTCCTTGCCATAGTTCTGACTGAGAGTCATCACCAACCCATCAACAATCAGATAGGTAAACCAGACTGGTGTCTGTTCATACAATACTTTAAAGTTTTTTTCCTGTGTTACCGCAGCCAGTAGTTTGCCATAACGAATAATTTGTTCCGCAGTTAATTTTTCAAAAATATCGATATACAGTTTATAACGGGCATTTTGTGCAGCTTTGACCAGTTTTTCTTGTGCTTTGCTCAAATTATGTGATGTCCAGTACCATGAATAAGTCCCCGGATTTCCCATTAAGGTACTGGCTTGATCATTGGGTTGTTGTTGTAGCGTGAGTAATATTTCGGCATGTTGACCATCAATGATAAAACTTAAAGCTTGTTCTGGAAGGTTTTGATCTATTTCTGCCAAAGGTGCAACAAGGGTCTGGAGTAAATCCAAAGTCACCTGATCTTTTGGATTGATCAGTTGACCTAATTTATGCATTAAATTTTCAAACATTTATCACTCCATTATTCTGGATATTTCAATTTTGTAAGGGATATAAATTCTGATATGGATTTAGAATAATCAAGTTTTAACAGGCTGTGTATAGTATGAATGTTTATTTGCGACATAATCTGTCACTGTATTGGCGGCTGAGTTAACAGTTTTTGTGTCAATCCCAGTACATGTCGCCAGATGAGTAGTTGTTCGGAGAATGCCAAGGATTGTTGTCGCAATAGTTGGGCAAGTAACTGTAAGCCTAAATCTTCAAATTGCTGTGCCAATTGTTGCAAGTGTTGTTGATCATCGGGGTCAAAACTTTGTCGACCTGTATTGGCATAAAACTCCAGCAGGTTTTGCGTGTGCTGTAGCGTAAGGTGAATAACATTGGTGGTCATGGTTGAATGAAGCTCACGTTTACGTGTCAGTAAGCTGCTGATTCGCGCGGTGAATTGTTGTAAAAAATTCTGTTTTTGTTTGTGATAGGGAAGGTGATCATAATCCAAACTAAAAATACACAGACCTTTTGTTTCATTTAAAACGAGACTACACGGCAGAAAACGGATGGTCTGTGCCTGTATCTCCATTCGAACCAGTATGGCAATGATTTGACCTGTTTGAATTAGATATTGCAGTTTATTAATTTTGCCATGATGATTTGGATCAATAGGTAATGACAGCTGTAATTGCTGTTGTTGGCAATCGGTAACCCAGCATTCAAAGCATTGTTCAATTTCATTGAGTTCCAGTTGGCTACACGCTTGGATGTGTAGCAACTGATAACGTGGCAACGAATTAAACAGGCTTGAACTTGGTTGCAAAAGTATTTTGATCTGCTGCCAGTCATCAATGCCAATGACTTGCTGTTTAAATGCGTCTGTACTGAGTTGATCTATGCTGCCAAGCGATTGAAAACGGCTATCAGCACTGGCGCTAAGCTTTCCATCTGGACTGATTTTGGCTTCAGTCAGTTTCAACTGATGTTTCAATAAAAAATCCAGTGAACTGCCCCAAATGCCTGTTTGTGCCGCACTGTCTTGATTAAAGGTAATATCCAAATGATTGGCTCGAGCCTGCGTAACTTCTCGGATACGCTGTGTACTATTGTCCCAAAAACATACGGTCAAACCTCGTGCGCCACTGGCGGTTGTCCACCATTCACAGCCGAGTGGAATTAGATGTTCGATCTGTTGCTGCGCATAATCACGTTGTACTTGGCCACGTAACTGATTGAGGTTGTCTTGATTTAATGTTTCGGGTTGTTCTGCATCGTGTTGCAATGCGGTTAAATAAGTATATAAAAATGCTAAAGCATCGAAAATTTGTGCTTCATCGACCTGTACATCGTGTGTTAGCAAACGTTGTAATAAACCATGCAAGCGTCGCAATTCACTTGCCAGACGTGGAAGATTTTGTGCCCGTGCCTGCATATTCAATAAATGTAAGGATAAAACCGATTCTCTGGCAATATGTGATAAACCTTGTCGCATCAGGGACAGACATAAGATTTTTATATCTTTAATAAAAGTCAGATCATCATGATTTAAACCGATTGAGGCTTCTACTGGATTGACATTTTGCTGTTGTAAATCATCTGACCATTGCCATTTTTCCGGCGCATGTTGGGCAAATAAATATGCAATACAGGCAAGATGGCAGGCATTTTTTTGTTTGTCTGCAACATCGGAAAGCATACCTGCCAGATGACTTTGCGGAAAATACACAATCGCCGATTCGGAAAAACTGGTTTGAAAACTGATTTTTTCGGCTTGAATCTCAATCTGGCATAAAGTCGGATCATGTTGCCATTCGGAAAAAATCTGATAAGCCAGTTGCCGTTCGGTTTTACGCAAATTTTTTAGAAGTTGGATTGAATCCAATTGCAAGGCCGTGTCTAAAGTAGAGGGGGTTACAGGTGTATAATCTTGAAGATTTTTATCTGTATTGGCGACTTCAGGTTGTAAATGCTCGGGATGTTGTTGTAACCATAAAATACTACTTAAGATATGTTTGCAGCAGCCTTGAGCAGGGCAGGTGCAAGAGGCTTGCGTAATTCCTTGTGAGGGTAATTCGACATGACAATCCTCCACCACAAAATGCAGTTGTGCATCGTGAGTTTGTGGCTGTACCTCATCCAGTGACTTTTTGGCACGTCGGATTAGACCTGCATTGGCAAAGGTGATCAGGCTATCTTCATCATAATTTAAATATATTTGCCAACTCATTGTATTCTTCTCATTACGTCGCTCTCATTATACTTTTTTCATGACATAATTTCGGCAAACCATGTTGCCAGATGTTCAGGTGTCATCGCAGCCACCTGCATGCCACGTTGCTGTAATTGCTGTGCGGTCGCATGGTCATAGCAAGGATTGGCAAATTGATCAAGTGCTGCCAGACCCAATAATTTACAGCCTTGCTCATTTAATTGTGAGATGGTTTTATACATCTGTTGCACCGAACCACCTTCTTCAAAATCACTGATCAATACCAGAATACTGCGCTGTGGTTGTTTAATTTTTTGTGCACAATATTGCAGGGCGTGTCCGATATTGGTACCGCCACCAAGTTGAATGGTTAATAACACTTCAACAGGATCATGCGCCAGATGGCTTAAATCAACAATTTGGGTATCGAATAAAACCAGATGCGTGGTCACGGCTGGCAATGCTGCCAAGATACTGGCACAAATCGCTGCGTACATTACCGAATCCATCATCGAACCACTTTGATCGACACACAGCACAATTTCCCACGGCAAATGCTGTTGTACCCGTGCATTAAAAAACGGTTGCTGAATAATAATTTTCTGTAAATCGGGCTGATAATGTTTGAGGTTGTGTTGAATGGTACGTCGCCAGTCAAAATTCTGTGCCTGCTTGATATGTGAGTGACGAAAACGATTGCGTCGTCCTTGAAGTGCCTGTAAAAATTGTGGGCGGATTTTTTGCAGTAGCTCATCAACCACTTTGGCAATCAATTCCCGAATCGCATCCCGCATTTCCGCACTTAACTTGCCGCGCATACTCAATAACGCCTTGGCAATGGCAGGATTGGCATCCAGTTGTCGTACATGCTCGGGCGTTTTAAGTAAATCAGTCATTTGATAGCGTTCCAGTGCCTGTTTCTGCATACGCTCAAAGGTCGATTTGGGAAATAGTTTACGGCTTTGATTAAGCCAGTTAATGGCAGTCAGTTGTGAGGCATCGAGGCTACCATGACGATTTTTGCCTTGTTCAATGCCACGGCGTTTGTATTCCTGTTGATATAAAAAGTCCAGCGAGCGTTCCAGTTGTAGTTGTTCACCAGAAAGATTGGCTTGCTGTAAATTTTTATCAGCATAACGTCCTAGAATTAAACGCCAACGTCGTGCATGTTCTAAATCAGGTTCTAGATGTTGTTCTTGTTTTTGATCAGTCATCGACGTGCTCCTGTGGCGTATGCGGTGCTGATTTGTATAACCATGATAATAACTGGTCATCTGCAAAAATTGTTTCTAATTGCCGATTTAACTGCACACCATGTAGCATGTCCTGTTCAGAAATATCCGAATAGACCTGTTCCAGCAGACTGGCATCTTGCAAATGCGTATATTCGGCAATTTTGCCGGAAATCTGCTGGCTTTGTTTAGGATTTAACTGGCTAAAAATATAACGCAGGTCAGGTAAAATCTGTAAAAAAGTATCATCTGACCAATGTTGTACCAATTGATACAGGGTGTGAATGGCAAGGTCGGATTGCACAAAAATTTCCGGTGCAATATATAATACGCCTTGCAGATATTGCACCGCATCTTCGGCATGGCTGCCAATACTAAAGGCTTCTTTGATATGTTGCTGTAATTGCTGTTGTGTGATGCGTTGATCCAGATATAACAGGGTATGCAGTGCACCTTTGAGTTTTAATAAATGAAATTCATCCAGTTTGCCAGCATCCAATTGCTGATACATTTGATCGAGTAAATGAAGATCAGATACTTGGAATTTATCTTGTGCATTGGTGATCAATTCATGCAGTGCTTTTAAGTTTTGCACATTCTGTTCAATTTTATCCTCATGCGTATCATAGAGTTGATCTAGCACATAACAGGCTTGCGTGATGGCAAATACGATGCTGTCTTGTAGGGCTTGCGCTGGCAATTGTAGTAGTTGTCGACCATACCAAAGATAAAACAATTGCTGTGCCGCAGCAATCAGTGATGCCAGATTTTGATCGATTTCCAGATAGTGATGCAGCTGTTGTTGAAGGTCATTTAATTGTTGTTTTAAACCCAGTTGGCATGCTTGTGCCAGCAATTGTGCAGTGTACATGGCAGATTGTCCTAATCCCTGTGCCTGTAAATCCTGCTGCCTGTCTAGCAGTTGTTGTGTGGCCAGTTGGCTCAGTTGATCACCTTGTTCCGATAGTTCAATTAAACGTGCCTCGACAGCGGGTGTCCATGCATAACGCCATTCTTCAAATAATAAATCCATGCCTGTGGCATGGATAAAATCGGGGCCAGATAGTCGCTGGGCAAAACCGACCTGTAAAAAATTTAACAAATGTAGAAATTGACTGATCTGTTGATGTATTGGCTTACGATAAATATCCAGTTTGCGTTGTTTCAGTAGTGTATCATCAAGTTTAAAGCGTAAGGTCTGGATTTTCTGATAGGTATTCTGTAATAGTGCTGGACTACGCTGATTTTTTGCCACTTGTCCCAGTATTTGACCACTTAAATAATCATCAATACATTGCCATAAATAATGTTGTCCATCGTCCATTTCACCTTTAATTAGGCTACTTTGTAAGGCATCGAGCAAGTCATAACGCCCTGGGCGATAATGTCCTCGCAATTGTGCCAATCCCAGTGCCATTTCCGCAGTATTTTTTAAGGCAATATAGGGTGTGATTTCCAGTGCCTGTTTTTCTGCCAGTTCCCGACAGAGTAAACTCAGATAATCATAAAGTTGTATTTGACTGTCTGCTTGGGTCTGATTTAGATCCTGCCATAGCCGTTGATAATAGGCGGGTGAGGGCATGCCAGAAGCATAACCATTTAAGGCATCCAGTCGATCAAAACTATAGCGAATCAGCCATGCGTGTTGTTGCCAATGCTTGTTTTTTTGTTCAATCAGATATGGTTTTACTTTAGGATTGACTAATTGCTCAATCAGCGCTAGCGTATGAAAACCGCCTGTGACTATGAGTAGCTTATGTTCAGGTTTTCGCATTGATTGAATATGCTGATACATACAATATTCACGATGTAATGAGGCTTCTCGGTAAAGCACTTCTTCCTCATAGTCCAGTCGTGCCAACGCACACCAGCTAAATACATCATTAAAGAATTGTGTTGGATTTTTTAGTTGTTCCAAAGATTGTAACTCAAACAGATGATCCCATAATTCATCGTGATCACGGCAATGCAGCTTTTGGGCAAGTTGCTGGATAAACTGACTGTGTGCCAGATAGCGTTCTGCCATCAGATTGCTTTGCTGTGCTGAAATCTGATCTAAATGAGCTTTAAAATGGCATTGATCAGACCAGTCTAGATCAATAAAGGCAAGTTGTGCTTGCTGTTTATGCCCTTGCTGTAATGCCACCCATTCAGGCGAATAGCCACAAAATGGAAAATAGGCAGATTGAATCTGTGGCAGATTTTCCAAGTGTTGATCATCAGTTTTATTTTGATTGTTATGCTTTGCCTGTGCAAAAATTGCCACAGGTGGCTGAGTCTGTGTCGATAATAAATCTTCGATTAAATCCTGAAAGCCATGTGGTGCCTCAATCAAAATGTGTGTCGGTTGTAATTGCTCAATATAGTGTTTTAAGGCATAAGCACAGGCAGGGCTATGATGACGAATCGGGGCAAAATATATTTGCTGTTCGGCAAGTTGTGATTTGGCTGTAAACGCATCAGCCAGTCGCTGTGGCAGGTCGATCTGTTGAAGTGCTTGCATCATTAAAACTCACGACTGGCCTCATAAAAGGCTTTCCAGTCGTTGTCCTGTCTAGCACGTTCTTTAACCACGGTATCCAGATAATAACGTAAGCGTTTGGCATCATCGGCATTGTCCTTAAACACCACACCGAGTAATTGCTGGGCAAGATGACCCGCTTGTAATTCACCATTGCCTAGATAAATTGCTTGCAGACTGGCAGCATGGGCAATATTCACCGCTTCGGCAGTGGACATGACGGCATCAGGTGTTTTGAGATTTGCACCCTGTAAACTTTGTCCTGTGCGTAATTCATTAAAGATTGTCACCAAAAGTTCAATCACTTGCGGTTTGATTTTTACCTCTTTGTAGAGGTCTTTGAGTTCCTGTTTAAGTTGTTGTTGTACCAGTTCAATTTCAAAGGTGCGGTCTTTGATGGGTTTTACGGTTTCAAAATTAAAACGTCGTTTCAGTGCCGAAGACATCTCATGCACACCACGATCCCGTAAGTTGGCGGTGGCAATAATATTAAAGCCTTGCTGTGCATGCAGGCTATGTTGTTGTCCCATTTCTGGAATCATCATCTGTTTTTCTGACATCAGTGACACCAACACATCCTGAATTTCAGGTGGACAGCGAGTGATTTCCTCAAAACGGGCAATCTTACCATGTTGCATTGCATGATAAAGTGGTGAGGGAATTAAGGATTTTTCCGAAGGGCCTTCTGCCAGTAACAGGGCATAATTCCATGAATATTTAATATGATCTTCAGTAGTGCCAGCAGTACCCTGAATGGTAAATTGTGAGCTACCACCAATCGCTGCACTTAATAGCTCGGATAGCATGGATTTGGCGGTTCCCGGTTCACCCACCAGCATTAATCCTTGTTTACCCATTAATGTGACGAGTGCCCGATCCACCAGTGCATCATCACCATAAAATTTTTTGGAAATGTTGAGTGCTGTATCACCTAAAATAAATTGACGTACTGCATGTGCGGACAGTTGCCAGCCTGTTGGTTTAAGCAATTGATCCTGTTGTTTTAACTGTTCTAATTCAGTGGCATATTTTTGTTCGGCACTTTGCCGTAAAATGTGATCTGTATCTGGCATGTTACTCATCTAATCAATAATTTATTTAAGGATCAATCTAATCAGAAATCAGTATGTTGGACAAAATATAAAATGATTATAGGTGAGTATAGGGCAAGACGACAGGCTTCATGTTATCAGAACGTAATTTTTACCGACAAATTGCAAAGTTTTGCTGTATAGATTTTGCGATATATCCGATGAATTAACATAATCAGTCTTGAAACATGAGGGAAAATTCCTTTTAATCAGAAAAATACGAAAACGAATGATGAGAAAGACAGATGCGTAATAAATCAGGTATATTTCAAAAAGTTCGAGAGCAAGCACAAAAAATAAGTCATTTAGGCACCAAATCATTGCAAAAAGTGGCACAGGAACCGATAGAAAAAGCGCAAGCTCAGGTAACGTCTGGACAGGTTGTGGAAGGACAAGCTTATCAGCGTGATATTACAGATTCAGATTATCAGGATATCCGCCAGCTTTTTCGCCATCAATTCCCTACCGTGACACGTCAGATTTTTGGTAGACGTTATAATACCTTAAATAAAGTTTCTCGTTTTGTTTTGCCTAATGGTATGGATCAAGCTGCCGATGAGGTACTTGAATTATTAAGTGAATTTGCAGGTCGTCTTGCTGCGACAGAACGTGTATTGGCAGAAACAGGTTGTAAAGAGATTAAAGAACTGCAAAAAGATCCTGCTCGATCACATCGTGCGGGCAATGCATTAACTCAGGTGAATAAAGTCATTGCTGCGGTACAGGGTGGTGTCAGTGGTTTAACAGGACTAGTTGGCGCAGCCGCAGATTTACCTATCTCAGTGGTTTTATCCTTAAAAACCATTTATGAAATTGGCCATGTCTACGGTTTTGAGCTGGATAATGAAGAAGATCGTCAAGCAGTATATACAGCTTTATCCCAATCTGATCTCAGTTTAATTGCAGAAAAACAAACCATTTTCTTGGGTCTGCGTACATTAAAAAGTGTATTTGATACTGGTGATTATGGCCAGTTGCAAAGTTTTCTTAATAGTAATTATAGCATTGAGCAGTTTCAGGGTTTTCTGACTGATGAGCAAGGAAACTATAAATGGCCCGGGTTTGCTGCACTTGGCAAAATCAAATTGTTAAAATTTACGACACCCGTTTTGGGTGCTGCAATTGGCGCAATTTATAATGTCAGATTGATTGAAGAAGTGGCACAGCATGCTGACGAAATTTTTTCATTGGCACGGCAATATCTATTAGCCCATCAGGATGAAGATATATCGGTACTCGATGCTTACCAAAAAGAAAAGTCACATCTTGTACAGGTCAATCAACTTGCCGACAATGATATTACAGCATTATTGGAAGAACCAGTCCAACCATCAGCAGCGCAAGAAGATGTGTTGCAACAGCAAGCCATTGAAGACTTGGCAGGTAGCGATACCATAAGTCAGGTTGAAATTGTAGATAAAAAAGCAGAACAAAAAACTGAGCAAGCAGAATCTACAACCGAGCAGGCAGAAGATCAGGCGATAGAAACTGGAATTGAGCAGTTGGCCGAGCAAAATATCGTATCAGCAACTGAATCCGAACAAAAAACAAAAGTTACGCCAGAAAAAAACACTGCACCAAAACGCACTGCAAGAAAAACCCCTAAACCTTCAAATAATCGAAATACAGCGACAAAAACCTCTGGCAAGACCAGTAATGTCAAAGCTGAAAATGCTGCGTCAGTGCCAGCACAAAACAAAGGCGATGAGGCCAAGTGATTTTTTATTGCTACAAAATCGCAGCTAGGCAGGAAGGCTACATAAAATTGTAGCCTTTTTTATGTAAGATAAATCGTTTACAGCATTTGCTGTGTATTGACCCTGACATCTAGATGCACTACAATTTCATGCCCTTAAAAAGCGTATATTCAAATTCGTTTTTTGAGGTTGATTAATAACGGGAGAATTGCCATATGGCAACAACAAATCAGTTGATCCGCAAGGGTCGTACAACTTTGATTGAAAAATCAAAAGTTCCTGCGTTGAAGGCTTGTCCACAACGCCGTGGTGTATGTACACGTGTTTATACGACTACACCTAAAAAACCTAACTCAGCAATGCGTAAAGTTTGTCGTGTTCGCTTGACTTCTGGTTTTGAAGTATCTAGCTACATCGGTGGTGAAGGTCACAACCTGCAAGAGCATAGTGTTGTGCTTATCCGTGGTGGTCGTGTTAAAGACTTACCAGGTGTACGTTACCATACCGTTCGTGGTTCTTTAGACTGTGCTGGTGTGAAAGATCGTAACCAATCACGTTCTAAATATGGTACCAAACGTCCTAAAAAATAATTTTTAGGGACAACGTACCAGTCGTCCTTTAGCGTTTCGCTTGTTTGAATATGTGTAACAAATTTGAAATTCAAGCGACGTATAGTAAGGCCAGCGTAGCGTGCATGACACTTGCACAAACTGCTGGATTATCCTGAAGTGTCATAATATTAGGTGTATAAAAATGCCAAGACGTCGCGTAGTCGCTGCCCGTGAAATCCTTCCGGATCCTAAGTTCGGTAGCCAAACAATCGCTAAATTTATGAACCACGTAATGCAAGATGGTAAAAAATCTATTGCAGAAAGTATCGTTTATGGTGCTTTAGACCGTGTTCAAGAAAAAAATAAAGTAGACCCAGTAGAATTTTTCGAAACGACTCTTGAAAAAGTTCGTCCTATGGTCGAAGTAAAAGCACGCCGTGTTGGTGGTGCTACTTATCAAGTACCTATGGAAGTACGCCCATCCCGTCGTACTGCCTTGGCTATGCGTTGGTTAGTAGATGCTGCTGCAAAGCGTTCTGAAAAAACTATGGCTTTACGTCTTGCTGGCGAGTTGCTTGATGCAGCTGAAGGCAAAGGTGCTGCAATCAAAAAACGTGAAGACGTGCACCGTATGGCGGAAGCGAACAAAGCCTTTTCTCATTACCGTTTCTAAGCGGATAAAACAGTCCCTCATCAGGAGAATACTTATGCGTACCGCAGCTCGATTTAACATCGCACTTTACCCAAGTGGGGGATTTGCGGGTATTTAAGTTGCCCAGCAAAAGTATTCGTACGCATCAATCTATTGGTGCGTCCTGTTTTAACAAAATATTTAGGAATGTAAGACATTATGGCTCGCCAAACTCCGATTTCTCGTTACCGTAATATCGGTATTTCTGCTCACATTGATGCAGGTAAAACAACGACCACAGAACGTATTTTGTTCTACACTGGTGTATCTCACAAAATTGGTGAAGTACATGACGGTGCAGCAACAATGGACTGGATGGAACAAGAGCAAGAACGTGGTATTACCATTACTTCTGCTGCAACAACTTGTTTCTGGTCTGGTATGGGCAACCAATTCCCACAACACCGTATCAATGTAATTGATACCCCGGGACACGTTGACTTCACCATTGAAGTTGAACGTTCTATGCGTGTACTTGATGGTGCATGTATGGTGTACTGTGCAGTGGGTGGTGTACAACCTCAGTCTGAAACTGTATGGCGTCAGGCAAACAAATATAAAGTGCCTCGTTTGGCATTCGTGAACAAGATGGACCGTACTGGTGCCAACTTCTTCCGTGTTGTTGAACAAATGAAAACACGTTTGGGCGCTCATCCTGTACCAATCGTAATTCCAATTGGTGCCGAAGAAAACTTCCAAGGTGTAATTGACCTGATCGAAATGAAAGCCATTATCTGGGATGAAGCATCTCAGGGCATGAAGTTCGAATACGGTGATATTCCGGCTGAGCTTCAAGAAAGTGCTGAAGAATGGCGCACCAACATGGTTGAAGCTGCTGCTGAAGCATCTGAAGAATTGATGGATGAATATCTAAACAATGGCGAATTGACTAAAGAACAAATCGTTGCTGGTATTCGTGCACAAACTCTGGCTGGTGAAATCCAACCAATGCTTTGTGGTACTGCGTTCAAAAACAAAGGCGTACAACGTATGTTGGATGCTGTGATTGAATTCTTACCATCACCTACAGAAGTAAAAGCGATCGAAGGTATTCTTGACGATAAAGCTGAAACTAAAGCATCTCGTGAAGCATCTGACGAAGCACCGTTCTCTGCGTTGGCATTCAAAATCATGAATGACAAATTCGTAGGTAACTTGACTTTCGTACGTGTTTATTCTGGTGTACTTAAACAAGGTGATCCGGTTTATAACCCAGTGAAGTCTAAGCGTGAACGTATTGGTCGTATCGTACAGATGCATGCCAACGAACGTCAGGATCTTGACGAAATCCGTGCGGGTGATATCGCAGCGTGTGTAGGTCTTAAAGACGTAACCACAGGTGATACACTGTGTGATGAAAAAAATATCATTACACTTGAACGTATGGAATTCCCAGAGCCAGTAATTTCTTTGGCTGTTGAACCAAAAACTAAAGCTGACCAAGAAAAAATGTCTATCGCTTTAGGTCGTTTGGCAAAAGAAGATCCTTCATTCCGTGTTCGTACCGATGAAGAATCTGGTCAAACCATTATTGCTGGTATGGGTGAGCTTCACCTTGACATCATCGTTGATCGTATGAAACGTGAATTCGGTGTTGAAGCGAACATTGGTAAACCAATGGTTGCTTATCGTGAAACGATCAAGAAAACTGTTGAGCAAGAAGGTAAATTCGTACGTCAAACTGGTGGTAAAGGTAAGTTCGGTCATGTATATGTCCGTCTTGAGCCGCTTGATGTTGAAGAAGCTGGTAAAGAATACGAATTCGCTGAAGAAGTTGTCGGTGGTGTTGTACCGAAGGAATTCTTTGGTGCGGTTGACAAAGGTATTCAAGAACGTATGAAGAATGGTGTCCTTGCAGGTTATCCTGTTGTAGGCGTAAAAGCTGTTCTTTATGATGGTTCTTACCATGATGTCGACTCTGACGAATTATCATTTAAAATGGCAGGTTCTTATGCCTTCCGTGATGGTTTCATGAAAGCAGATCCTGTTCTTCTTGAACCAATCATGAAAGTTGAAGTTGAAACGCCTGAAGATTACATGGGCGATATCATGGGTGACTTAAACCGTCGTCGTGGTATGGTTCAAGGTATGGATGATTTGCCTGGTGGTACCAAAGCGATTCGTGCGGAAGTTCCACTTGCTGAGATGTTTGGTTACGCGACTCAAATGCGTTCTATGTCTCAGGGTCGTGCAACATATTCTATGGAATTCGCTAAATATGCTGAAACACCACGTAACGTGGCTGACGGTATCATCGCTAAATTCCAGACTGGCGGTAAAAAAGGTGACGACGAGTAATCTTTCGATTACTATATTCATCTCAGCTTAAATGAGCCAACTAAATTTTAGTTAAAAACCAAGCGCTCATGAGTGATCCTCATGAGCAGTTTAAGAAAGGAAGATCATCATGGCTAAAGCCAAGTTTGAACGTAATAAACCACATGTAAACGTGGGCACTATCGGTCACGTTGACCATGGTAAAACAACTTTAACAGCTGCGATCGCAACCATCTGTGCAAAAACTTATGGCGGTGAAGCGAAAGATTATGCAGCAATCGACTCTGCACCAGAAGAAAAAGCACGTGGTATTACAATTAATACATCACACGTAGAATACGATTCTCCAGCACGTCACTATGCACACGTAGACTGCCCAGGACACGCCGACTATGTGAAAAACATGATCACTGGTGCTGCGCAAATGGACGGTGCGATCCTTGTATGTGCTGCGACTGATGGTCCAATGCCACAAACACGTGAACACATCCTGTTGTCTCGTCAGGTTGGTGTACCTTACATCATCGTATTCTTGAACAAATGCGATCTTGTAGACGACGAAGAATTGCTTGAATTGGTAGAAATGGAAGTTCGTGAACTTCTTTCTGCTTATGACTTCCCTGGTGATGATACCCCTGTAATCCGTGGTTCAGCTTTGGCTGCATTAAATGGTGATGCAGGTCCTTACGGTGAAGAATCAGTACTTTCATTGGTTGCTGCACTTGACTCTTATATCCCAGAACCAGAACGTGCAATCGACAAAGCATTCTTGATGCCAATCGAAGATGTATTCTCAATCTCTGGTCGTGGTACAGTGGTAACAGGTCGTGTTGAATCTGGTATCGTAAAAGTTGGTGAAGAAGTTGAAATCGTTGGTATTAAAGATACAGTTAAAACAACTGTAACCGGCGTTGAAATGTTCCGTAAACTTCTTGATGAAGGTCGTGCAGGCGAGAACTGTGGTGTTCTTCTACGTGGTACAAAACGTGAAGAAGTACAACGTGGTCAAGTACTGGCTAAACCAGGTACAATCAAACCGCATACTAAATTTGACGCAGAAGTATATGTGTTGTCAAAAGAAGAAGGTGGTCGTCATACGCCATTCTTAAATGGTTACCGTCCACAGTTCTACTTCCGTACAACAGACGTAACTGGTGCGATCCAATTGAAAGAAGGCGTTGAAATGGTTATGCCAGGTGACAACGTTGAAATGTCAGTTGAATTAATCCACCCAATCGCAATGGACCCAGGTCTACGTTTTGCGATTCGTGAAGGTGGTCGTACTGTAGGTGCTGGTGTTGTTGCGAAAGTAACTGCATAATCACTTTTATAGTCGTCAAAAAGCACTCCTTTTAGGGGTGCTTTTTTTGTTAGACAAAATAATAAGTTGTCCTTATCTGATATTAAACTGTCCTATTCATCACCTATAGCATCTTCAATAAATCAGTAATATAAAACGATCAAAGCTTAAGTGTTATCTATCGTTGTGATCAATGATAAATCGGAGATGAAATAAAATGAATGCTAAAGTAAACATTTCCAGTCGTGCTGGTGCCAGTTTCCCTGTACGTCGAATGAATTTTGATTTTGAGCATGTTCCGCAATATTGGGCCAATGAATCTGCGGGTATTACTCACTTTCTGACCGCGTTATCGGCGTTATTTCCTGCGGGTGAGAAGTTTTTTATCGACTCTGTCCGTGCAGTACGCAAACATCCGCTGATTAAAGATGATGAAAGACTACAAAAAGAGATCAGTGCATTTATTGGTCAAGAAGCCATGCATACCCAAGAACATGTGGGTTTTAATGCCTCGGCACAAAAATATGGTCATGATGTGGCGACGCTGGAAAAAAATACCGATACAGTGATACAAGCCGCACGTAAGGTTTTTGCCAAAGTAGTAAAACCATTTGGTATGACACAGGAAATGGTGGATCTTACCGCAACAACAGCTTTAGAGCATTTTACGGCAACCATTGCTTCACAGTTATTGACCAACCAGCATATTCAGGATTTGATGACTGATCAAACCATGGCAAATATGTGGTACTGGCATGCAGTTGAAGAGAATGAGCATAAAGCGGTGGCTTATGATGTGTATGAAGGTGTATTTGGACAGGGTATAAAAGCATATACATTGCGTACCAGTGCCTTAGTTTTCGCCATGACACTGATTTTTCTGACGCAATCTTATTTTGTGTTGCGTTTGTTAAAACAGGATCAAAAGTTAAATTTAAAAGAACTGGGCATGATTTATACATATGCTTATAGTCCATCAAAAGGCATCATTACAGGTATGACCAAAGAAATGCTGGCTTATTTTAGACCCGGCTTTCATCCCAATGATCTGGATACCAATGCTTTATTGGATAAATGGAAAGCAAAATTAGGTCTATAAAGTTTCAAATCAAAAAAGAGCAAATTCTTTGCTCTTTTTTTTGCTTGGATTAAAATGCTTAAAATTTTTAGAATTCAATCACTATGATTCGTTTGATGCAAGCTCAGGATATTGATCAGGTTGTACGTATTGAGCAACAAGTCCAATTTCATCCATGGACCAAAACACAATTTGCCGACAGTATGTTGAACTATCAGGTGACTGTGCTTGAAAAAGATAAACAAGTAATAGGATTTTGTATCATGCAGCCTGTGCTCGACGAGGCGAATTTACTGCTAATGGCAGTTGATCCGCAGTATCAGGGACAGGGATATGGTTTGGCCATATTAGAAGATGCCATTGCGCGATTAGGGGAGAAATGTATACAAATTTTTCTTGAAGTACGTGAGAGTAATCTGGCAGCAATTGCCTTATATGAAAAAGCTGGTTTTCATCAAATTGATTTGCGGAAAAATTATTATCCAGCTCCACACGGTAAGAAAGAACATGCCATTATTATGGCCAATCTTCTTAATACTGACACCTTTAATTTTAAACTTGACTAACGGCTGAGATGTGAGGGTAGGGTGGTGAGCAGTGAATCCCCCAGACGCTGTACCTCTTCCTCGGAAAGGTGATGTGTTAATCGATGCCATTGTCCATCTAGTAGCACTTCTAGTGCGCTGTACTGGATTTTATAATTCATTTTGGCAGAGTGGGGCACCCAGTAGCCTAAATAAAGATAATCCAGCCCAAGCATTTTGACATATTCAATTTGTTGCAAAATGGAGAATACCCCCAAACTGCGTTTACTTTCTTCCGGTTCAAAAAATGTATAGACCGCAGATAATCCATCATCCAATTGGTCACATGTGGCAACACTTAATAATTGCTGATCTTGCCATAATTCCAGAAAGAAACTATCGGTACAGCTATGTACTAAAAACTTTTCAAATTGTTCATGATTGGGTGGGAACATATCCCCATCAAAATGACGTAAACGGATATATTTTTCATATAGTTCATAATGATGATATTGCGCTTCATGAGTTGGTGTAATTTTAAGGTTTAAATCCTGATTACGTTTCCATGCTTTTTTTTGACTGCTATTTGCCACAAAGTCGTTGACTGGAATACGTGCAGACAGGCATTGTCGACACAAATGACATTCTGGACGATAGATAAAATCTCCACTACGACGGAAACCGGAGCGTGAAAGTTCTGAGAGGGTAACAGTATCAATTCTTTGCACCGGATCCAAAAAAACCATACGGGCAGAACGACGTGACAGATAACTACAATCATGTGGCGGTGTGATGTAGTACTGCAAATCATCAAGTGACGTCAAAGGAGTGTATGATTTCATAGCTTAACTCAGTGTATTGCGTGTAGTTTTTTATGCAATGCGACCTCATAAGAAGAAAATACACTGTTTTGGTAGACTTTCCAATCAATTTGTGGCTGATTTACCACATTTTGTAATGTGCTTAAAAAATCAGAGCGTGTAATGGTGGTTGCACCTAAGCGCATCAAATGATCATTTGGCAACTGACAGTCAACCCAAGGACACTGTTGTTCATGGCAAAGCAGCATCAAACTGTAAAAGGCCATTTTTGAGGTATCTGTTCGGGTATTGAACATGGATTCACCGAAAAAACCTTTGCCCAGATTGAGTCCATATAGACCACCAATCAATTCCTCTTGATCCCAGATTTCGATGCTGTGGGCAAAGCCAAGTTGATGCAACTGAATATAGCTCTTGATGATGTCGGAGCTAATCCATGTTTCCTGACTATAACTGCGTGGTGCAGCACAGCTTTTAATGACTTGTTCAAAGACACAATCAATCCGGATTTGATAATCCAGTTTTTTCATATTGCGGATCAGGGTTTTACTGGGTACAAATGTTTCTGGGTGGATAATGCAGCGTGGTTCGGGGCACCACCAGCAAATTGGTTCATCCTGATTAAACCACGGAAATAAGCCACGATGATAGGCAGCCAGTAAAGTCGATGGTTGTAGATCACCGCCTATACAGATCAGCCCTTGACCATCAGGATCGGCAACACCAGGATCTGGAAAATCATATATGCAATTAAAATTCATTGTGAGTGATCAATTAATCCTATGCTAAGCATAAATTTTGAGGGTGTTGTAGATAAAAGAAAAGAGCGGTATCGCTCTTTTCTTTAAAATGCTCTATTTGACATGATTGTCCAGATAGAGATCGGCATCGAGTGCCGCCATACAGCCCGAGCCTGCGGAGGTAATCGCCTGACGATAAATGTGATCAGCGACATCACCTGCGGCAAATACACCAGCTACACTGGTTGCAGTTGCATTACCATGTGTGCCACTGTTTACGACAATATAACCGTCTTTGAGCTCAAGCTGACCTTGGAATATTTCGGTATTCGGTTTGTGACCAATGGCAACAAATAAGCCCTGAACCTCGATATCCTGAGTAGAATGATCCTGAGTCGATTTGATACGAACACCTGTAACACCAGTTTGATCGCCTAGCACTTCATCAACCTGATGATTCCAGATAATGGAAATTTTGCCTTCTTTTTCTTTGGCAAATAAATGGTCTTGTAAAATCTTTTCAGAACGTAAGCTGTCACGACGATGTACCAGCGTGACATGAGCTGCGATATTGGATAAATACAAAGCTTCTTCTACCGCAGTATTACCACCACCCACGACCATTACTTTCTGATTTTTATAGAAGAAACCATCACAGGTAGCACATGCGCTGACGCCTTGTCCCATAAATTTCTGTTCAGATTCCAGACCAAGATATTGCGCGGTTGCACCAGTTGCAATAATTAAAGCATCACAGGTGTATTCTTCCATATCACCTTTGAGGACAAAGGGACGGGTTTTTAAATCTACTTCATTGATGTGATCATATAAAATTTCTGTACCAAAGCGTTCTGCATGGGCTTGCATACGTTCCATGAGTGCAGGACCTGTCAAACCTTCTTCACCACCTGGCCAGTTGTCAATTTCTGTGGTTGTGGTTAATTGGCCACCAAGTTGTAAACCAGCGATAAGAACTGGTTTAAGATTTGCACGTGCAGCATAGACTGCCGCGCTGTAGCCGGCAGGGCCAGAGCCTAAAATAATGAGTTGAGAGTGACGTGTACTCATATCAATTTTCCTGAAACTTATTCATGTGATTTATGTGGTTGTGAGAATTATACGTGAAATATGCCTGAAATTGGCGGTACTTTGGTAGAGTAATGTTGATTAAAGATATAGGTAATCTCGATTTTAGTTGAAAAAGCCAATCGAAGCGAAGCACAATCATACAAACGGACAAGATTTTCTAATTGAAGCAGTGCATAATATAAGATAAATAATGATTTCAAGATTTAGGCATCGCTTAAGCTGCCGAAGCTAGAATAGGAAAATAGATGAGTGTAGTGAACGGTAACTATGCACAACGTGTTTTAAGTACCATTTTTTTGGTGTCTTTTGGGATTTACTTGTTTTTGGCGACAGTAACCTACACCCCATTTGATCCGGGATGGATGCATGTTTCAAGTGATACGCAACAGGTCAGTAATGCCAGTGGTGTAGCAGGGGCGTGGGTCGCCGATATGCTGTATGGCTTATTTGGCTGGGCAGTATTATTGTTACCATTATTTTTATTTATCGAAGCGATTCAGGTCTGGTGGCCACGTAGTTATTTAACACGTCCATTTCGCTATGCTGCACAGTTTTTTATTTTGCTGACTACGGCTGCACTGTTGTATTTCCTCTGGCAAGTACCCAGCGATGCTTTAGTTAATGCATCTGGCGGAATTGTTGGCTATGAGGTTGCACAAAGTCTAGCGGGTATCTTTAGTCAAATTGGCGCAATTATTTTTTTAATTGTGTTTTGCGTTATTTTATGGACTTTGGCATTTAAGATTGAATGGCTCAATGCAGGTCAATTGATTCGTTCTATTCCCGGGTATTTACAGGATATTTTTTATAAAAACGTCCCTGCTGAAGCAGAAGATTACGATTTGAGTCTGGGCCGAGAAGAAGCAAAAAAACATGGTGCAGTGGCAGCAAATCGTCAACAAAAAGTTGCCGAACATTCGGCGGTAGCCACTCAGGACGCGACGCAAACTGATGACTATGATTTTGTTGAAGAGCAACTTCAGAGTGATACAGAAATCCGTCAATTAGAAGATAAAATTATTACCAAACCCAAGATTGCTGAAGCAGATAATGTGCCTGTTGCAAATGCTTCGCCTAAGCAGCAGACGACGGTACAAAGCGGTGAGGTATGGCGAGCAGTTGCTGGGCAAACAGAGACAGCAGACAGCATTCATGCGGATTCAGAGCACGCTGCTTTGCCAGTAACAAATAGGGTAGGGCAGACTGAAAATGAGAGTAACAGTAGAGAGACTGTTGCATTACATACGTTACAGCAAACCGATTCTCATGATGAAATGATCCAGTTAATCGAGCAGGCAGATCGTCATTTGCAGGAACTGCCAGAACGTAAGGCAACATCTTTACCTTTACCAAACGATCTGAATGACACTATTTTGGACTGGAGTGATGATGAAGTATTTGATGAGCTGTTGGCAGCCGTACCGCAGGATCAACAGAAAAAAATAGAAACGCCAACACCTGCGACAACGACTCAAAAAGATCATACAGTAAAAGCCCCTCAATTTGATCATTGCGAAGTATTGAACGAGGAAAATACTCCAGAAATAAATTCTTTAATTTCTCCTGTGATCGCACAAGAGGCAGAGGCTAACAAGCCGCTGAGTAAACAGGAATTTATAGAAGCCTGGCATGAAACGGCAGGTAAACCACAAGAAGAAGAGTTTGACTGGGATGATCTGGATGCACCTTTAACAGATGCTTCAGGACGTCCTGTATCACATGCTTTTCAAGTGGTGGAAAAACGTAAACATTTGTCGCCTTTACCGGGTCTGGATTTACTCGATCCTGTTGATCCCAATAAGAAGGTGAATTTTACCGCCGAGCAGTTGAGCCGGTTATCTGAATTACTTGAAATTAAATTACAGGATTTTAATGTCAAGGCAACCGTGATCGAAGCGCATCCCGGCCCTGTAGTCACACGTTTTGAACTTGATCTTGCACCGGGGGTAAAAGCGTCTAAAGTGACCAATATTTCCCGAGATCTGGCACGCTCCATGTCTATGGCATCAGTTCGTGTGGTGGAGGTGATTCCGGGTAAACCTTATATCGGTATTGAAGTGCCCAATAGTGCCCGTGAGATGGTGCGTTTGATCGAGTTATTGGAAACCCCAGCTTATCGTGATCCTAGTGGTTTGATCAGTATGGCTATGGGTAAAGATATTTCGGGCAATCCGGTGCTTGCCGATTTGGCCAAAGCACCACATATGCTGGTAGCAGGCACCACAGGTTCGGGTAAATCGGTTGCAGTTAATGCCATGATTTTATCCATGCTGTTAAAATATCCACCCAAAGAATTACGTTTAATTTTAATCGATCCAAAACAGCTTGAATTGGCAAACTATAACGATATTCCACATTTGCTTACACCTGTAGTTACCGATATGAAAGATGCGGTAAGTGCCTTGAATTGGTGTGTAAATGAAATGGAACGCCGTTATAAACTGATGTCGTTTTTGAAAATTCGTAAAATCACCGATTACAATCGCAAAGTTGAAGAGGCGATTGCCCGTGGTGAGGATTTAATTGATCCGACGTGGAAGCCAAGTGACTCGGCAACGCAGGATCGCGCACCTCGTTTGCAGCCTTTACCGATGATTGTGATTGTTGCCGATGAATTTGCCGACATGATCATGCAGGTCGGTAAAAAAGCCGAGGAAATGATTACGCGTCTGGCACAAAAGTCGCGTGCTGCCGGGATTCATTTATTGCTTGCGACACAACGGCCATCGGTGGATGTCATTACTGGTCTGATTAAAGCTAATATTCCAACCCGGGTGGCATTACGGGTTAACTCTAAAATTGACTCACGTACCATCTTGGATGCAGGTGGTGCAGAAGACTTACTTGGTCATGGTGATATGTTGTTCCTTGGACCGGGTAAAATCGAACCGGAACGCGTACATGGTGCCTTTATTTCTGATGACGAGGTAAACCGGATCTGTGACGCATGGCGAGAACGTGGTTCTCCGGATTATATCGATGAGATTTTGACACCATTTGATGAAGAGGGCGGCTCAAATGGCAGTTTTGATTCCGGTGATGGTGATCCAAATCGGGATGCGCTCTATGATCAATGTGTATCTTTTGTGCTGGAAACCCGCAAAGTTTCGGTTTCTTCATTACAGCGTAAATTTAGCCTAGGTTATAACCGTGCAGCGCGTATTGTCGATCAGATGGAAGAAAATGGTATCGTAAGTCCAATGGGTCCCAATGGTAAACGGGATATTCTGGTATAATATTGCTATTGTGTATTTGGCCTCAACAATGTTGGGGCTTTTTTATTGATTGGCACGATCAAATAGTTTGTGATCATGATAAATAAATCAAGGAACTTCTTATGTTCATGGCGTTAATGACATTGGTATTTATTCATTTGTGCGCTCTGATTACGCCGGGACCAGATTTTTTTCTGGTGTCACAAACTGCAATCAGTCATTCTCGCAAGGACAGTTTTTATGTCGTAATGGGTATTAGCTGTAGTGTCATGGTTTGGGCATTATTGGCATTGCTGGGACTAAATATTATTTTTGAAAAAATGGCATGGTTAAGACAAGTTTTATTTATTTTAGGTGGCATTTACTTGTGTTATTTGGGCCTACAAATGCTACGTGCTGCATTTGCTAAAAAGTCTGATCAAACGCCAGCTGCGTTGATTTTACCGCAATCAGGTGTACTGTTTTTCTTAAAAGGGTTTCTAACCAACCTATCCAATCCCAAAGCAGTGATTTATTTTGGTAGTGTATTTTCATTGTTTTTGGTCAATCCTAAACTTGAGGGTTTACATGCCTTATTGTTATTCATCGTCACCATTGAAACAGTGATCTGGTTTAGTCTAGTGATGCTGGTATTTTCCATGCCAAGTTTTAAAGCAGCCTATGAAAATGCTGCGCGATGGATTGATGGAATTTCAGGGGGGATTTTTACGTCATTTGGACTGTATTTAATCGGACATAAATAACGAAAATAACAGAAGCCTGAACATGCAGGCTTCTGGATTAATAATGCAAAGTTTATTGATTAAGCAAACTTTGCCAAGACCTCTAAGAACGCTGTGCTTTGACTTGGATATTGTGCAATCACATCAGCAATGGTTTGTCCTTGAGGATTTTTGGCATTGACATCACGGCCATCTGCAACAAATTTTGTTAATAGACGTTCAAAATCGAATGAACGCATATGTTTAAAGGCATTATAAAGCACATGATAATCTGCATTTACGCCTTGTGGTGGTAATTGATTTAAATAGGCAAATACGCGATCATCAGACCATTCTTCATTAAAGGTTGCTGGCTGTGATACTGCCATGAGGTTCTCCTAAAATTTTAATCCAGTAAAAAGGCAAAAAACAGACACTTATATATGCTGAATTTTGCCTTTATTCAATCTACATCGTCAATAAAAAAGAGGTTATTTATCTTCTGGTAAATTGATATTCATTTCAAGCATTTCGATATTTGCTTCGGAACGAACCTGCATGTTGATATTGGTTTCATCAACACCACGTACATAACGATTGACCACCTGTAAAATTTCTTTTTTCATTTGGTCAATTTTATCCTGACTTAAACGACGACCCAGACCTTGTTCGGAAGCAACAATCACTTTCAAACGGTCTTTTGCAGTTTGTGCACTACTTGGTTTTTCGTCTCCGCTAAATAATTTACTCCAAAATCCTGCCATGTCTATGCTCCAAACAATCGAGCTAACCAACCTTTAGGTTGCGCTTTAATATGACGATAAGGACGATCTTCACCGAGGAAGCGAGCCACAAGATCATCATAGGCCTGACCTGCTTTGGACTCTGTAAACAGAATCACAGGTTTACCTTCATTGGATGCCTGTAAAACGCTTGGACATTCTGGAATCACGCCAAGTGTAGGTACACGTAAGATATCTTCGGAAATGTCTTCAATGGTCAACATTTCTTGTTTATCAGCACGTTCTGGATTAAAGCGTGTGATACACAGATGTTTACGAATACGCCCTTCTTTTTGTTCTACTTTTTTGGTTTTGCTATCGAGCATACCGATGATACGGTCTGAATCTCGAACGGAAGAAATTTCCGGATTGGTTACGATAATAGCTTCATCGGCATGATACATGGCAAGAATAGCACCACGTTCAATACCAGCTGGAGAGTCACAAATGATATAGTCAAATTCTTCTGATAGCTCATCCATCACCCGTTGTACGCCTTCATCACTCAATGCATCTTTATCACGGGTTTGTGAAGCGGGAAGGATATATAAGTTATCAATATCTTTATCACGGATTAAGGCTTGCTGTAATCGTGCTTCATTATTGATGACATTGACAAAGTCATAAACAACTCGGCGTTCACAGCCCATGATCAAGTCCAGATTACGTAGTCCAACATCAAAATCGATGACAACGGTTTTATGGCCTCTAAGCGCAAGGCCAGTCGCAAATGAAGCACTGGTAGTGGTTTTACCTACTCCGCCTTTGCCGGAAGTTACGACAACAATTTTGGCCACCGAATATACTCCTGTTAGGTATTCCTGCCCCGGAAAAGGGCTTTATCTATATTTTAGCCTACCTTAAATGGATAAAGGCTCAAATTCAAGTTCTTGATTGTGATTTAAGTAAATTTGCACCGCTTTTTTAAAATATTCGCTTGGAATATCTTCTGCCACATAATAGGTCCCTGCAATCGAGATCAATTCGGCTTCTAGGCTATTACAAAAAATACGGGCATTCATATCACCACTGGCGCCAGCAATCACGCGGCCACGGGCAGTACCATAGATATAAATATTACCGGAGGCAATAATTTCAGAACCGCTATTCATGCTGGCAGTCAGTACAATATCACCATTTTCCTCAACCAAACTTTGACCTGTACGTAAAATTTCGTCATGGTAAACCGTAGGCTGGGCAACAGGTTTGATCACAGCCACTTTTTCCAGCACTGCTTCTTCTGTCTGGATCGTTTGAGAGGTCGCGGTAATGCGTTGTACCGGCTGGTCAGGGGAGATCACTGGAAACTGGATGGCACGGGCATCATCACCCAGAACACCATCGACAGCAGCCATAGGTTGGAGCTTGTATTCAATCAGTAATTGAATCAGTTCGATCAATTCTTGCTTGACAGTACTGTCAATGATCACCAGTGTACCACTGTAATCATCATCGGCAAGAATTGCTGAAAGTTGCTGGCGGATACGATCGAGGTCATTGGTTTCAAAAGTCAATCTTGAGAAATTGACCATGCGTCCTGTGATACGAATATCAGCCATATGTGTTCCTTATGTGCAAATAGTCTAAAATGCCAGTTGCGAGATAATGTATGTAAATGCTGTAATCCTAGTGGAAATTGCCAAAATGTTCTACCCCAAATCGCCAATTTCATCAGACTGTTGATGAATTCAGCGACTTTTTATGTGAATGATTTTTCATTTAAATTATTTTCATCCAGAAGTTGTTGCCAGTGTTTGATTTTAACCTGTTCACGAATACCGTTTAGGCTTTCACGGACGACTGATTCAACCAGTGCATCGATTTTTTCAGACTTTAAGGGCACTTGACTGATCTGAGTCGAAATTTCACTTAACAATGGATTGGCATTTTGCCTGCTAAGCTGCGTTTGTTGGCTAAACGGCGCAATAATACCTTGCGTGATATTTTCCCCCAGACGTTGTCCAATTGACTGAATTTGCTGTTCGATGCGACCACCGACGATTGGAATCAGTCTTAATAATTGTGTCAGTTCCGGTGTATCTTCTATGGCTTGATTAACGATCTGACCAATATTTTTACTGATATTGTCCTGTTGTTCGGCCAGTGCCTGAGCCAATGATTTTTGCAGGGTTTCAGCCAGTGTGTCTGCAAAAAGGTCACGGTGATGATCAATAATATTATGGATGATTTTATTGTGTATATTATTGGTATCGAGTTCTTTTTCAATTTGATTGAGTGCAGTCAGCACAATACGATCCGTGAGTTCTTCCATGACCACTTCGTAATAAAATTTAACCCGGACCAGAATCCAGTGCGGTACAACTTTATAACCCAGCTCATGTAAGCGATAGGCAATCACGCCGGCACGCAACAATCTTAAAAAACGCAACATCGGGATGATGGCAAGTACTTCATACCAGTGAATAAACGGGAAGAACCACCAGCGTCGATGATGTTTACCAATAATGGCAATCAACCAGCGAATCACCAGTTCGGAAATCAAAAAGCAGATAAAATAAAAGTCAATGCGGCGAACAAGCGGACTGAGGTGTTCGATATAAAAGAGTCTTTCGCCAGTAATATGCAGAGATTGAGCAATCCATGCGCCAAAGTCACTTAGAATAAATGCCTGTAGACCCAAAGTGACAAGGTTAATGACGATCAATGCCATCATTAACACGTCATAGGCAAGGAATAGTTTCCATTGCCATGTGGTGTGATCAATTGGACGAAAACTGTTTTTAGCCTGATTTGGGGCGGCCATACTCAATCTCTTTAGCGAATTGGATTATTGTAAATTTGCTTTCATTTGTTCGATACGCAGATCTTTTTCTTGCCAGATTTGATCGACCCATTGCTGAAATTTTTCCCGATAGGCTGGATCGTCTTCGTAATTTCCGCTATTGATCCAGTCTGGCAGATCAATTCTTCTTAAGTCAACGGCAATTCGTGGTACATCACCAAGCCAGAACTCGCCATAACCCGGTACACCATCCGGATAAACAATGGTCATATCGACAAAAGCATCAATTTGATCACCCAAAATATTTAAAGCCAACGCCAGACCACCAGCTTTAGGTTTAAGCAGGTTTTTGTAGGGTGAATGTTGCGCAGCATGTTTTTCTGCGGTAAAACGCGTGCCTTCCAAGTAATTTAGTAAAGTAAAGGGCTGGCTTAAAAGTTGCTGGCACGCTTTACGAGCTTCTTCCATGTCTCTAGTTTTTAATTGTGGATTTTTGGCAATCTCGGCTTTACTGTGCCGTTTCATCATGGGAAAGCCCAAAATCTTAAATGCCTGCCCGACAAATGGAATAAAAATAAGTTCCCATTTGGTAAAGAAACGGGTGAGTGGCATACGTGATACACCAAAATACTGATTAACCGTTGTATCCACCCAGCTTTGATGATTACAGATCATCAAATATCGTCCCTGCATACTTAGGTCTAGTTTTTCATCGACTGTAATGGTCCATTTGGTATTAGGCAAGACATGATCAATCAGCCAGTTGTTGATACCTAGCCAGCTATTGGTAATTTTAATATTGGTTTCGTCCACCTTTTTTGAGTTGGCGATGAGTTTGGTTAAGCCCAATGCCAAAACTGGTGGACCATGCACAAATGTACTTGCGGTAATGGTAGAGGCAACAGAGACACCACGGCTGATTTTTTTTAACAAGGTGTTGGATTTGGACATGTTCTACTCACGATTATAAGGGCTTATTGATCGTTTTTTTACCAAATATCAATAGAGCTTACATAATGAAATTGTTAAGTTGGAACCTTAGCAAAGATTTATAAATCTGTCATTCCCATCATTATGAAGTAAAATGGAATAGTTTTATGAGTGCTGTGCTTATAAATATTGCAAAATGTAAAAATAAATCACTTTTTTTACAATACAGCCATGGAACAAGATGTTTATTGATTGATAATAGTCATATAGCAAACATAACAGATGGAGATATACAATGCGTGCATTCGCTATTTCAGCGTTAATTGGGGCAGTTGCATTAACTGGTTGTACAACTGATCCTACAACTGGTCAAAGAGACTATAACAAAACTGCAATTGGTAGTGTTATTGGTGCTGCTGCTGGTTACGGCCTTTCTAAATCGAATGCCAATTCCAGTTCACAAAACAATCGTGGTGCTTTGATTGGTGCAGTGATTGGTGGTGCAGGTGGTTATATTCTGGATCAACGTGAGAAAAAATTAAAAGAGCAATTGGCAGGTTCTGGTGTAAGTGTAGATCGTAACGAAGATGGTTCTATCGGTCTGGTTATGCCGGGTAACATTACTTTTGCGACCAATGATGCAACTATTAATCCGCAATTCTATGCAACTCTGAATAAAGTTGCACAACAATTGAACGATGGTAAAGTTGCTGTTGTGGTATCAGGTTATACAGATAGCACAGGTAATGATTCGATCAACATCCCATTATCTCAACGCCGTGCGCAATCAGTACAAAACTATTTGATTCAACAAGGCGTACCATCTAACCGTATCAATGCACAAGGTTATGGCGCAAGCAACCCGATTGCAAGTAATGCGACTGCCGAAGGTAAACAACAAAACCGTCGTGTTGAGTTGAGCATTTATGCAGTGTCTTAATGTTTAAATCAATGTTAAAAAACCACGCTTAAATAGCGTGGTTTTTTTATCAGAATAATAACAATATTAGGTTGTATCACCAGTAACCCAAGATTTTCCACCAAAGTCCGCCAATAAAGATAAAAATGATAATTTCAACCACACTCATGACAAATCCGGCTTTCCACCATTCGCCTAGCGTAATGTAGTTTGAGCCAAAAATAACCGGTGAAGTGCCTGTCGCATAATGGGTGAGCGTCATCATGATGCTGGAGGCGGCAGCCATAATCAATGCAAAAAACATTGGTGGTGCGCCTAATGCCAGACCAGCAGTATAAAATGCTGCAAACATTGCCGTGATATGTGCAGTGGTACTGGCAAACATATAATGTGCATATAAATAGGCCAGCATTAATAATAAACAGGCAGGGATCCAACTCCATCCGAGTTGTGCAATGTTTGACTCCAGAATCCCGGAAAACCAGCCGATTAATCCAAGTTTGTTGAGATATGTTGCCATCATCACCAATGCCGCAAACCAGGTAATGGTATCCCATGCGCTTTTTTGCGTCAGAATGTCATCCCAAGTCAGAACGCCAGTGATTAATAATAAGCATAAGCCTAAAAATGCGGTGGTGGTTGCATCAACAGTCCATGCTTCGCCAAAAATCATGGCAGGAATACCGGCCCATAACAGTAATAAAATCCCAAATACACCGAGCATGATCAGTTCATGGTGCGTGATAGTGCCCATTTCCCTGAGTTTTTCCTTGGCAAACTGAGTGGCATTTGGCGTTTGTTTAACTTCAGGGGGATACATCCAGTACAACACCAAGGGCATGAGAATTAGACAAATCAAGCCGGGTAATAACATGGCAACTGCCCATGTGGTCCAGCTTAGGGAAATCTGACTATTGGTGGCTTTTGCGACCAGATCAACCACAAGAGGATTAGGTGCAGTTGCAGTAATAAACATGGCAGAGGTAATGGGATTGGCATGATAATTCACTAGGGATAAATATTTGCCCATGCGATTTTCTGTGCCTTTTTCTGGATCTGAATCGTAACTGTCGGCAATTGCCCGTACAATTGGATGAATGATCCCACCGCCACGTGCGGTATTACTTGGTGTCACTGGTGCAAGTAATAGCTCTGACAATACCATGCTATAACCGATCCCAATGGTACGTTTACCCCAGACAGCTATAAACATATAACCGAGCCGTGCACCCAAGCCGGTTTTCTGTAATCCTTTAGAAATCATGATAGAAATACCAATTAACCAGATGAGGGGATTGGCAAAACTACTTAATGCATCTTTCATCGCATCACTTGGGTTGGGATTGGTCACCCCCGTAATGGCGACCAGCATGATGGCAATGATAGCGATGGCACCGATTGGCATGGCTTTACCAATAATGGCCGCAATTACACCCACAAACATGGCCAGTAAGTGCCAGGCTTGAGGTTCTACGCCTTGAGGTACAGGAATAACAAACCAGATAATTAGGGCAATAGCCAGCGCAATGGCAGTAGGAATAGGCTTAAAACCGAACATGATGTCCTCTATTGTATTTAGGTCATTGGACCGAGTGTGAGGGATATAGATGACATTATTATAATCATGAACAATTAAAACAGCTTTGTTTTATAAAATGTTTTTTATTCTGCATATAGAGGCCTAGTATTTTGCATCTATAACTGCAATGTTTGGTGCTATTTAAGCATTCGGCAGCAACAATGCTGGTACATTATTTTGGCTATAAAATGATTGAATAGCTGATTGGCACAAGCTGGTCATTTTCTGTTGTATTAAAATAACAATGATTGCATGTGCAAGGTGAACGATTATAATCACAGTTCGTTTTTGCATAGTGGAACGATCATCATGTCGGCAGGTTCACATCTGAATGATAAACAACAAGAGGCAATGCGCTATACCAAAGGGCCATTGCTGGTACTTGCTGGGGCAGGTTCAGGTAAAACCTCGGTCATCACCCAAAAAATTGCCTATCTGATTGAACAATGTAATATTCCGGCACACCGGATTACCGCAGTGACTTTTACCAATAAAGCGGCACGGGAAATGAAGGAACGTGTGCTGAAATTGTTGAGTAAGGAACAGTCCAAAGGCTTGAATGTTTCGACGTTCCATACCTTTGGTTTAAATCTTTTACGTCTGGAACTCAAGCATACACCGCTCAAAAATAATTTTTCTATTCTCGATGCCGATGACTGTAAACGAATTTTGATGGATTTAATGCATCGCGATAATTTGGCAGGCGCCGAAAGTAAAGAGCTGATTGCCAAGGCGATGAAAAAAATCTCCGACTGGAAAAATGATCTGATTCCACCGGAACAGGCACATGTCACTTGCGAAACACCGGAAGATGTCCAGCTTGCACATTTATATCAACTGTATGAGCGTAATCTCCGTGCTTATAATGCGGTTGATTTTGATGATCTAATCGTGATGCCAACCCGACTGTTACAGGACAATGCCGAAGTTAGGGACAAATGGCAAAATCGTGTGCGCTATCTATTGGTGGACGAATATCAGGACACCAATACCGCCCAATACATGATGGTAAAACTGTTGGTAGGTGTCATGGGGCAGTTTACTGCGGTGGGGGATGATGACCAGTCGATTTATGCATGGCGTGGTGCCAAGCCGGAAAATATGGCATTGCTGGCACAGGATTTTCCAAATTTAAAAGTGGTCAAACTGGAACAGAATTATCGATCGACCAGTATTATTTTAAAAGCTGCCAATGCTGTCATTACAAACAACC
Organism: Acinetobacter populi; assembly: GCF_002174125.1. Classification (GTDB taxonomy): domain Bacteria; phylum Pseudomonadota; class Gammaproteobacteria; order Pseudomonadales; family Moraxellaceae; genus Acinetobacter; species Acinetobacter populi. The sequence continues at coordinate 454,776 of NZ_NEXX01000002.1, read as the reverse complement.
CACATATTTTTGAAAAAGAGCTTTGGAGTGATAAAGGTCGTGGTGATGCGATCCGGGTAATTACCTGTCGTAATGATGATGACGAAGCAGAACGTGTGGTTAAGGATTTGATTACACATAAATTAATGAATGGTAAAAACTGGAAAGATTATGCTGTGCTGTATCGTGGTAACTTCCAGTCACGTGTAATTGAAACGCAATTACGTCAAATGCAGATTCCTTATAAATTGTCTGGTGGACAATCATTCTTTGCTCGGGCAGAAATTAAGGACGTGATGAGCTATCTGCGTTTGATCATCAATCCGGAAGATGATAGTGCTTTCCTGCGGATTATTAACACGCCAAAACGTGCGATTGGTCCTGTAACGCTGGAAAAGCTGGGATTATTTGCACAGGACAATCATTTGTCTTTATTGGGCGCAGCTTCCGATCAGCGTTTAGCCATGGTTCTGCCTAAAAAAGCCATGACACAATTGCATGAGTTTGCCGAGTTTATCCAGAATTTTACCCGTGAGCTGCATGATCATGATGACCCTGTACCATTGGTGCGTCAGATGATGAATGAAGCGGGTTATATTGATTATGTGCGTGAGCAGGCAGCGACCCCTGCACAGGAAAAAACCAAACTGGACAATATCGAAAGTCTGTACAACAGTATCCAAAGTCTGATTAACAAGGCCGATGATGTCGATGATCGCAATATTGAAAGTGCGATTCGTAAACTGGTGTTGATTGATATGTTGGAGCAACAACAGGAAGCCGAAGATATTGATAAGGTTAATTTGTTAACCCTACATGCAGCAAAAGGTCTGGAATTTCCTTATGTATATATGATGGGTCTGGAAGAAGAGTTATTGCCACATCGTAACTCGATTGCAGCCGATACCATTGAAGAAGAACGTCGTTTGATGTACGTAGGCATTACCCGCGCCAAGCAAGGTTTAACCTTGACCTTAGCTGAGCAGCGTAAGAATGGCGGGCAAATGAAACAAATGAATCCAAGTCGTTTTCTCGATGAATTACCCGCAGATGAAATCGAGTGGCTAGGACGTAAAAAACCGGCAAATGCGACACAGGTTGATCCAATGGAACAGGCACGACGTGCATTGGAAAATCTTAAAGCTTTGCGAAAAAGATAAACGACGATGACCGTTAAAAGAATTGTTGCAAACCTTGCCTCAGAGCATCTTGACGTGATGAGAGCATTTTATTGTGACCTATTTGAGTTGGAGCTGGTGATGAATCATGGCTGGATTCAGACTTATGTTTCACCAGAAAAGATGCAGGTACAACTGAGTGTTGCAATCGAAGGCGGTTCAAATACCCGTGTTCCAGATTTATCTATCGAAGTTGATAATCTGGATGAAGTATTACAAAAGGTAATGGATAGAAAATTGGACATCGTTTATGGCCCACAGATTGAACCCTGGGGTGTTCGCCGATTTTATATCCAAGATCTGATTGGTCGGTTATTAAATGTATTACAGCATATTGCGTAATATTTAGAATTTAAATGAATGGAACAAAAGATGAAAGTACAAGTCAAAGTTTTGGATGAGCGTTTAGGTAAACTATGGGATATGCCCAACTATGCCACCACGGGTTCTGCCGGTCTGGATTTACGCGCTTGTCTGGATGAGGCAGTGAGTATCGAACCGGGACAAACTGTATTGGTCAAAACAGGTCTGGCGATTTATATTCAGGATCCGAATTTTGCCGGTCTGGTTTTGCCTCGTTCTGGTTTGGGACATAAACATGGTATTGTTCTCGGTAATCTAGTGGGTTTAATTGACTCTGATTATCAGGGGGAATTAATGGTATCGGTATGGAATCGTGGGCAAAATACCTTTGTATTGGAACCGGGCGAGCGTTTGGCACAATATGTGGTCGTGCCAGTACAACAGGTTCAGTTTGATCTTGTCAATGAATTTGCAGCCTCAGAACGTGGTGCTGGCGGTTTTGGCCATACTGGTAAGCATTGATTATTTTAAAAAAGCACAGTAATTCTGAAATCAAATCAATACTAAAATCGGGTATTGATTTGATAAATTTTTCAGTATGATCACAAGGATAACGGTTTAGAATGATATTCAGACGAAGCACGAGATTGCTTGTCTGTCCTTATGATTGAAGATTTTATTGTGAATCAACTTGCTATTACAACAAACATATCGCCCCAGTGGGCTGTATCTCGAAAAATTTTCCGTGCTTATGATATTCGTGGGCATGTCGATCTTTTAACCGCAGAATTGGTTTATGCCATTGCTTTGGCTTTGGCGACCGAGTATCGGGAACAACAACAAAAACAGGTGGTTTTGGGCTATGACGCACGCTTAAGCAGCCCCAAAAATGCCGAAATGATGGCACAGGCTTTGACCGCTTCTGGCCTTGATGTCATTGAAATTGGCTGTGTTAGCTCGCCATTATTGTATTTTACTGCATTGCAACATGGTGGTAATGGCATCATGATTACTGCAAGTCATAATCCTGCACATGACAATGGCATTAAATGGTTAATCAAAGGTTTACCGCCATCTCCAGAACAAATACAGCAGGTTGCCGACCGGATTGAACAACAGGATTTTATTCAGGGGAATGGTTGCCTGACACACGGCTCAGCATTACCACACTATATCGACTTTCTACGCCATGATATTTGCTTGTCAAAAAATTTAGCCATTAGTCTGGAAGGATTGAATGGTTCGGCAGGTGCTATTGCATTGGCAGTTTTACAACAATTTGGATGTAAGGTCGATGCTTTACATTGCCATGCAGATGGTCATTTCCCTTTAGGTGCACCGGATCCGAGTCATCCTGAACGCTTACAGGCATTGGCTCAATCGGTGATTACTCATCAATCGCTTATGGGTATTGCATTAGATGGTGATGGTGATCGGTTGGTGGTGGTTGATGAGCAGGGTGATTATGTCAGTCCTGATCGATTATTGTGTTTATTTGCCAAAATTTGTCTATTGCAACATGCCAATGCAGAAATCGTCTGTGATGTAAAATGTTCTAGTAAGGTTGGGCAAACAGTTCAGCAATATGCAGGACGATTAACCATGATTCGTACCGGCAGTAGTTTTTTACGTAATTATTTATATCGTCATCAAGCGATTTTCGGTGGCGAGTTTGCTGGGCATTATGTATTTAATGATGGACGTGGCAAAGGTTTTGATGATGGCTTGTATGCAGCCTTACGGTTACTGGAATATTTAAGCTCAACCAAACAACGTTTGAGTCAGGTGTTGGCCGAATTCCCGGAACGAGTGGCAAGTAAGGACATTTATATTGCTTGTGACGGTGTCGATTGTCAGCAAATTCTGGCACAAATTGAACAATCTATTGATCTAAATACAGTACATTTATGCAAAGTGGATGGAATAAGACTTGATTTTCCATTTGGTTTTGGCATTATCCGTCCATCGAATACGGGTGAATATTTTACTGTGCGATTTGATGCCGATAGTCCGGCACATTTTGATGAAATTCGTCAAATTTTTGTGACAGCTTTGGGACACAAATTTTCATCCATTGCACAGGCAATTACCCAGATAACTTATTGAGGAGATCTTCATGTCAGCAAATCAACCTGCAATTGACAAAGCGACGGTTCTTACTGAAGCTTTACCTTATATTCAACGCTTTGCAGGTAAAACCATTGTGGTGAAATACGGTGGTAATGCCATGACAGATCCGGAACTTGAACGGTCTTTTGCCCGTGATATCGTGTTGTTGAAAACCGTCGGCTTAAACCCTGTGGTGGTTCATGGTGGTGGCCCTCAGGTTGATCATTTTCTCAAACAACTTGGGCGCGAGTCTGACCGAATTGACGGCATGCGGGTAACCGATGAAGCCACTATGGAAGTGGTGGAAATGGTGCTAGGTGGTAGTGTCAATAAATCGATTGTTAATCTGATTAACCAGCACGGTGGTCGCGCGATTGGTTTAACCGGTAAAGATGGTAATCTGATTCGTGCCCGTAAGCTGCTGATGGAAAAACAGAATGAAGATGGTTCTGTACAGAAGATTGATCTGGGTATGGTCGGTGAAGTGGTTGGGGTCAAAATTGATGTGATCAATATGTTCGTCAATAGTGACTTTATTCCGGTCATTGCACCGTTGGGTGTTGATGAAGAGGGCAATAGCTATAATATCAATGCCGATCTGGTGGCAGGCAAAGTGGCTGAAGCACTGGGCGCAGAAAAGTTGATTTTACTCACCAATATTCGCGGTGTATTGGGTGCCAATAAAGAATTATTGACTGGATTAAATACCCATGATGTGGATGCCTTGATTGCAGATGGTACCATTCACGGCGGTATGATCCCCAAAGTGACCTGTGCACTTGATGCAGTAAAAGGTGGGGTTGGTAGTTCGGTGATTGTCGATGGTCGTGTGCCCCATGCAACTTTGCTGGAAATCTTTACCGATCATGGTGTGGGAACATTAATTTCTAATCGCTTGCATCATAAAGCATAATATTTTTCTAGGGCAAATTGTATTGTCACGATTTGCCCTATACTGATCTTATTGGCAGTAAAATAACGCAATATAAAAATCAAAAAAAATAATGATTGAAGTGGTAATCATTATCGTTTGTTGTTAGACTTATTTACATTGTACCCTTGTGTTGTCGTTTTTTTCTAATCACATCCTTTTTGATGCAGATGAAATGGTGAAATCCTTAACAACCAGTAAAACTGATCATAACCTGAAAATTAGCCAATTTTATGCCGAGAATTATCAATGGCTATATGGCTGGTTATGTAAAAATTTACGCTCTCATAATCATGTAGAAGATATTTTACAGGATACTTTTTTAAAAATATTTATTACGCCTGAGCGCCTAGAAAAGATTCGGGAACCTCGCTCTTATTTAACCGTGACAGCCAAAAGTATTATTATCAGTCAGGCTCGGCGCAAGAAAATCGAAAATGACTATTTAAAACATCTTGCAGAGCAGCAGCAACTAGATGTTGATTGTTCCCCTGAAGACTTGGTGATTGTGACAGAAACCTTATACCGTATTGTCAGCGCATTAAGTGGTCTGGAACCACGTCCGCGTGAAGTGATGATGTTGCATTATCTGCATGGGATGTCACAAATGTCTATTGCTGAAAAACTGGGTATTTCCAGAACCACAGTACAAACTGATTTAATCAAGGCTGTGATGTCTTGTCATCGTCTGATGCAGCAGGATTAAATCATCAACACATATGATAAAACCTGATCAATCCCCGCTAAATATGGCAGACAGCAATGCTGAAGATGAACTTTTGCAGCAAGTCGCCGAGTGGTTGGTGAAAATGAGTGATGAGGATTGCTCGGAAGCAGATCGGCAGGCTTTTCAGGCATGGCAGAATCAGGATGCTCAACGACAAAAACTGGTTGAGCAGGTACAGGCAACATTACAACAATTTACCCAGATACAAGACAGCACGTCGCAACCATTTGCAACACAAGTTATAGAAGAGACCTTGAATGATGATAGCTTGAATCCTCATGTTTATTCGTCGGGATTGTTGCGTTCAGTGATGATATTTTTATGCAGTGGACTCATCATCGCCCTGATGGCATGGCAAATGCTGCCAATGAATGACTGGTTGGCTGATCGTCGTAACGGATACAATCAATGGACCGTACAATCCTTATCCGATCAGAGTCAAATTAACATTAGTGGCAAAACTGCATATGATATTGACTTTGACCAAGCACAACGTCTGATTAAATTGTTTAAGGGTAATATTCTGGTTGATGTGGCAAAAGATGCACAGCGTCCATTTGTGATTGAAACTCAATATGCCCGTATCACTGCTTTGGGCACGCGGTTTATCGTGCAGCATTATGATCATGCCACAATATTGATGATGCTGGAGTCGAAAACCAAAGTTGAGTATTCTGGTACAGCAATTCATTCCCCCGTAAATGTTGAAATAGCCGCAGGGCAGCAAGTCATCATTGATGCACAGGGGATACACCCAAGCCGCCAAATCTCGCCTGAATTACTAGAAAACGCATGGCAAAAACACATGCTGGTGATTCATCAAATGCCACTGGATCAGGTCTTGGGTATATTACAAAGTTATCAGCATCAACGCTTAAGTTACGATGCCAGACAATTACAACATATTATGGTGAATGCGGCTCTGCCATTAGATGGTGGCGCACTGCAATTACTACAAGACAGCCTACCAATTCAGGTACAACAAAATATGTGGGGCAGTCTACAAATTACTGAGAAAAAATAAAAAGATGACCAGTTTCCATTAATGTTTAAAGATTTATATTAAAAAATTTTTAAAAATAAAAATTATAAATAACAAATGATTATATGGAAAATGAATATTATTTTAATTTTTGACCAATCAATTTCGATTTTCATGCGTCCTATCCAATGAAAAAGATAAATGCTTATCGTTTTATTTTGATCAAATTTATACCATTTAAATGGGGCAACCATGATGAAAAAGCCAAGTCCTTGTACCAATTTTATTTTAAAACCTGTTGTACTTTCTATCCATCTTGCTTTTGCCAGTAGCTTTGCATTTGCCACGTCGAGTGCAACCGCCAGCAGTACCGAAAATATCCAGCCATATGCGATTGCAGCAGGGGATTTATCGCAGGCATTAAATCAGTTTGCAGTACAGTCTGGTGTGGCAATCTCGACTGAGGGTAAGGCTTTAACAGGTTTGACCACCAAGGGGCTATATGGAAATTATCGGGTTGAGCAGGGCTTAAATATTTTATTGCAAGGTACGCCTTTTACAGCCCAACCGACCCAAGTTGGTTATATCTTGATTGGAAAAAATGGCAACGACAGTGTACAAGCCCGTGATATGGGGCAATTAAATCCGATTGATGTGACTGCCAGAGGAACAGCAAATGGAAACATCACCCAATTGCCTGTAATTACTGTAAATGCAGAAATTACCGATGGTTCGGCTGATCAAGGCTATATTGCCAAAAAATTAAAACAAGTCGGACCCTGGGGCGAAAAATCGTTACAGGATACACCTTATTCGATGAGTGTAATGTCTAGTGAGCTGATTGAAAATGCAATTGCCGGAGATATGGATCAGATTTATAAAATGAATCCTGTCATTCAAAATTCTGCACCCTCTACAGTATATGGCACACCATATGCTGCATTTCGTGGTTTTCATAGCCAAGTTGGGATTATGGATGGTCTGCGCTTGTCATCGACATCTACTGGTATTGCCATGGAAGAGCTTGACCGAGTTGAAATAATTAATGGTCTAACAGGATTTATGTATGGGGTGAGTGGTAGTGAAGGAATTGGTGGTACAACGAATTATGTTTTAAAAAGACCAACCTATGATCGTTTGACTAATTTTACATTTGGTAATTATGGGAATGAACAATGGTTTGGACATATTGACCTCGGTAATAAAATTGATGAGGATGGGCAATTTGCATATCGCTTTAATATGGCATATCAAAATGGTGAAACAGGTAAATCTGACCAAAATATAGAACGAGCATTATTTAGTGGGGCTTTGGATTGGAACATTACAGATAAATTACGTTTACAGGCAGAAGCAGCGCATACCAAATATCATTTAGATGGAATAGATTCACGATTTTATGCTTATGCCAATAGTAGTTATGGGGCATTGGATTATTGGATACAACCTTTGGCAAATGATAAAACCTATACACCTGACTGGACATATCTTGATATTAAAACAGATCGTATGGGGCTTAATATTAATTATGACATTAATGAAATATTTAAATTTAGAGCAGCTTATATATACAAAGAAGATGAACAAGAATCTATTAATCTGTATCCTGCCTATTTCGCCGATTCTGGTTGGGTAAATGGATGGACATCCAAAAGTGCACCGAGCTGGAATATTGCACATGGCGCTTATGCATATTTAGACAGTACATTCAACACAGGAAAGATTCAACATAAACTTATCGTTGGTGCTTCGGGTGATATTTTGGAAACTAAACGATATGAAAATAATTCCAAGAGTGCTGGAAATTCACCAGCATATACAAATGTGAATGAAATGATGAACTGGTCTAAACCAGAGATTTTAAGTCAAGCTTGGGATTATGGGGCAAAATATAAATCGAGTAAATCAACCAATTCAAATGTTATTATTGGTGATGACGTTAAATTTAATGATCAATGGAGTGCATTACTGGGGCTAAATTATACAACTGTAACCACTGATAATTATAATGTTTTAGGCGTAAAGACTCCCGGCTATGATAAATCCAAATTAACACCAACGGTTTCTATTTTATTTAAACCTTTTGAGCAACTTACAACGTATACCACCTATATGGAAGGTTTATCAAAGGGTTCAACCGTACCAGATGATGCCATAGAATATAATGATCCTGGCAAAGTTCTAGATCCTTATATTAGTAAACAATACGAAATTGGGGCAAAATATGGATTTAATGAGAGTTTCTTATTAAGTTCTGCATTATTTAGAATTGAAAAAGCAAATACCTTAAATGAAAGGACGGCAAACGGCAAGATTACAGTCAGTCAGGATGGTTTACAGGTCCATCAAGGTTTAGAACTTTCGCTTACAGGAAAAATCACCGATGCCTTAACACTCATCATGGGTGGTACATTGATGGATTTAAATGTTGAAAAAGCGACGGATGAAAACTTGGAAGGTAAGGTGCCTGCTGGTGTATCTAAGGTTCTCGCAAAAATTTATGCAGAATATCAAGTTCCCGAATTAGAAGGCTTAAGTTTGACAGCGGGCGCATATCATTCGGGCAGTAAATATAAAGATAGTGAAAATTTACAAGAAATTGCTGGTTATACAATTTTTGATTTAGGTGCACGTTATAAAACAGAAATTCATGCTATTCCCACAACTTTTAATTTTAATATTTCAAATTTAACCAATAAAGATTATTGGGCAACGACTTATTCTTTGGGTATTCCAAGAACTGTTGCTTTTTCAGTTAAAACCCAGTTTTAATTTACAGTCAGAATGGTATCTAAATTTCCTATTGCAAAATTAATGATTAATTAATAATTTATGTTATTTTTAACGCTCCCTCCTTTGCAAAGGAGGGTTGGGGAGGATTTAAATATATGATTAAATCCCTATTCTTTACAATCTACAATGATTAAAAAAGATCTAGGTAAAAGTTGGTTTTTAAAGAGAGGGGGGAGATTTAAAATTATACTTAAATAATAGCCGAGTTTAAACGATTAATAATCATATCGTTTTATAGATTAAGTGTACAGGTAGACAAAAGAAACAAGGTTTTTTCCAAGTAATGGCATGGCTACACCCAGTTTTGCAATTGTAAATCGGGAATACGTTCAAATTCTTTCGTATTGTTTGTCACCAAAGCACAGCCCAGTGCCAGAGCATGACTGGCAATCCACAAGTCATTACTGCCAATGGGTGTTCCCTGACGTTTTAATCTTATAGCATGTTTAGCATAATAATCACAGATTAGCGATTGATCACTATATTCGACAGGAATAATATTGATCAATTTTGCCAGTTGTCGCAGGACTTTTTCTTGTCGCTGACTATCGTATGCACCTTTCAACAGTTCAGCATAACTCACAAATGACATGCACAAAATATCTGTGATGGGCAACAGGTTAATTTGTTCGACAACGCTTACAGGTTTATTCTTCATGAAATAAATCAGAATATTAGTATCAAGCATATATCTCATAATGCTTCACGTTCCTGTATCGGATTATCTTCCAAACGATTTTTTTCAAGAATTTCGACAAAATCATCATCGAAACCTTGCACCACTTTCAGTAATGCATCACCACGACTTTTTTCAATATCCGGCAATGGATGGATCACTAAATCACCATGTTCATTTTTACGAATGCTAACTCGTTTGGTGTCTAAGCGTAGTTCTTGTGGGATACGTATCGCTTGGCTATTGCCATTCATAAATACTCGGGAATTAAAATTTTGCATTTTTATCACCATTAAGTATGTACATCAATGTGTGTACATTAAAACACGTTTTTATTCATGAGGCAAACATGAAGCAAGGTTTTCGCCAGTTGATGGTATGGCGACTATGGACAGGTTTGATGGATGAGTATTATTGTTTATCTAGATTACGTCAATCTCAACTGTAATTTATTATTAAGTAATTGATAAATAATATATAATCTTTAATTTACACAAATATTGCTCGCATTACCGCCTTTGGCGGCTCGGCGAGTGGATGAGAGGCACTGCATCGCTGGGGAAGCTCTGATAAGCGATTAAAGCTTCGCAAGTATCTGCAATTTTGGTTGCCGTAGGCAACCAAAATTACAAAAACATAAGATCATTAGTGTATTAGTGAAAAATGATATTCTTAAATTAAGTTGAGATTAGCGTGTAACTTATTTAAGCACGAAGGAATAATTAGCGTAAAAAAACAACAGACCAATGAATCTTAAAGTAAAAAAATGATTTTTCCCTTGACGATAGGAGCAAATATTCATAATATTCGCCACACGGAAAGCGGATGTGGCGGAATTGGTAGACGCACTAGTTTCAGGTATTAGCGAGTAAAATCGTGGGAGTTCGAGTCTCCCCATCCGCACCATAATAAAATCATAATTATATTTTGTACAACAAACCTCTCGATACTGTAACCTCAAACAAACGATTCTCTTATTTAAGCAAAACATATTTTGTATTGGTATTAATTTTCATTCCTATGTAACGTTGTCATCAATTGCTCATCTAATCGTCATTGATTTGTCATCGCTTTTATCTAGTGTTGGATAAAAATGAGGAGTACAAATTATGTTGGAAAAATTCAATCAGTACCGTCAAACGCTTACTTCACCTTTACTTAGAAATAAAAATAACGCTAATCAATTCCGTTTTGAATGGGTCGATGACCTTAAACAATTACGTCAGGTTCAGCAATTCAGAGCCAAACAATTTGCCGATCAATTCGGAATTTCCTTTGATCAGGGAATGGATCAGGATGTTTATGATTTTGGCTGTGAACATGCTGTATTACGGGAAAAATGGTCTGGAGAGATTGTCGCATATACCCGGTTAAAACAATTTAAAGGACATGAACTAGCACAAAGTTATAGTGAACAGGAATTTGATGTGGTCGCCCGATTGTCACATTTACCCAATATTGTCGAAGTTGGTCGTACCTGTGTGCATCCGGAATTTCGTTCGGGTAAAGCATTATCGATGTTATGGTTAAATCTTGCACCAAAAGTTTTATGGGGTATGCGCGCCAAATATCTGATGGGCTGTGTCAGTATCCGTTTGGAGGATAATCTGGCCCGTGCATATCATACCCATCGTTATTTACAGCAGTTAGATGCTTCACAAAGTATCAATATTCAGTCAAAACAACGCTTCGAACCAAGTGTGCCAAGTCATAGTTTTGCGCAGGATGAACGCATTCCAAAGCTATTCGATGCTTATCTGAGTATGCAGGCAAAACTCTCCAAGCAAGCCTATTATGATAAAGATTTCAATTGCTTGGATTATTTTGTATTTTTAGAAGTGAATCAGGTTGCCAAGTCATTTGTTATGAATAAAATGATTAAAAAATAGTTTTTATATATCTTTTATAGATAAGTATATATGGATTGAAATTTGCATCCCTATTTTTGCTCATGCACAATATAAGCAGAAATAAGGGTTAAATGAAATCTATGTGTCAGTTATTGGGAATGAATTGTGCAACACCTACGGATATTAATTTTTCGTTTCGTGGGTTTTCTCAACGTGCAGGTATTACGTCAGATCACTCTGATGGTTTTGGTATTGCCTTCTTTGAGGATAAGGCATGTCGATTGTTTGTAGATAATCAATCGGCTGTCGATTCTCCTTTGGCTGAATTAATCCGTAATTATCCGATTAAATCCCGTAATGTGATTGCGCATATCCGCAAGGCAACTCAAGGTAAAATCAATCTTGAAAATTCGCATCCATTTATGCGGGAGTTGTGGGGGCGTCAATGGATTTTTGCTCATAATGGTGATCTTATGGGTTTTAATCCTGCATTAAGCGGGCGTTATCAGCCAGTGGGGGATACCGACAGTGAATTGGCCTTTTGCTATATTTTAGAGCAGCTTTCTTCCCGTTTTGGTGGTGTTCAGCCAACGCTGGATGATATTTTTGCATGTTTGGCAGAGATTGCTCCTCAGATTGCAGAGTATGGGACCTTTAATTTCTTTTTGTCTAATGGTCAGGCATTATTTAGCTATGCCACCACCAAGTTACACTGGATTATTCGTGAGTATCCATTTCAAAATGCACATCTGATAGATGTCGACATGGATATTGATTTTAGTACAGTCACGACGCCTGATGATCGGGTTGCTGTGATTACCACAGAACCATTGACCAATAATGAAACATGGCAGGCATATCAACCTGGTGAGATGATTCTGTTTAAAGATGGCAAAATAGAAAAGCAAAAATTAACCACGGTTAACCGTTTAAAACGTGAACGAGAAGATCCGAGTCTGATTCGTAAAACCAAAGCGGATATTTATTAATAGAAAGTAGGGTGTATTGGCAAGTTTATTGCTTCATTGTCAATATATCCTCCTTACTAACTTATTGAATTGGTTAAAAAATACTTTAGCCTTTTACTCGGGATATATTGTTAATTCCATAATTTTATTAAGGAATTTTGTGAAACATGACCTATTTTAGTAATTCTTAGTAATTTACTTGTTTTTATTTAAATTTATTTAACAGTAACATGGTGTTTAGTTAGGCAACATAGGTCTGATCCCCATGGCAATGAAATGGTTAAGTGAATACGATACAGGTATTGAAGTAATTGATGAGCAACACAAACGGATTGTTGATTATATCAATGATCTCGAAGATGTATTGTCAATGGGTAATTATCAACGCTTTCAGATTCAGGAAGTCCTGAATAATATTGTGGATTATACCCAGTCACATTTTACCTTTGAAGAAAGTTTGCAGGAAGAAGCAAATTATAAATATCGTGTGCCACATAAACGTGTTCATGATTTATTTATTCGTAAGATTGAAAGTTATCTTGAACGGTTTAATGCCGGTGAGTCAATTGAACAGGAATTGCATCAATTATTATGTAGTTGGTTAATCAATCATATTAAGCATGATGACCGGGATTATGTCGGTGCAGTGAAAGAAAATATGATTGGTATTATCAAACAACACGAAAAGAAAAAAGGGAAAAGCTGGTTTGCTCGTTTTTTTAGCTAAACCGAAAATAAAGAAAAGGACTTTGGCTTCGCGCAGCAAATCATTTAAATGATTTGCTTTTTTTATGTCTGAAACTTTTGCTTTTATAAGGTTTGAAAGGCAAAATACGCTTAAGTTTTTTATTGCAATTGCAAAAGAGGCACCATGCAAGACCAGCGAATTTCTTTCTGGACAACTCCTATTTTAGCCTTTTGCTTATCTTTGTTGTTAAGTGTAACTTTGGCGCCTGCTTTGGGGCTAGTAGACTATCAACAATATGATTTTTGGCTATTTTGGGTATTTTCCATGTTGATTTTGGCTTTGCCATTTACAATTCTGGAAATTGCCCTGGCAAAACGTGCACAATCCACACCACTACAAGCCTTTGTTAAATTAACCCGAGAAGCGGATCGCAGTACCAGATGGCGTTTAATCGGTTGGGCTTCAGTGGTTTTTGTCCCTTTTCTGGCGGGTGGAATTTTAGAATTTGCAGCACAACACGTTGATACCCAATTTGCACTGCCATTTTCCCATAGTATTTTGCTGTTGATTTGTGCGGTGATTGCAGTAGCTTTATCGTTATTACCCCGCATGATTCTATTCATTGCCTTGTTTGTTGCGACATTGGCTGTATTAATTATCGGTGTGCTGTCCAATACTGTACATACTTGGCAATGGACTCCATTCGAATTAAAAGAATGGGCAAAAGTGGTGACCCTTACTCTGGTAACAGGGGGCTTGGGACTGGGGCTTTATTGGCAAAATGCAGTCAATGCGGTTAAGACTGAGCAGAAAGCGCTGCCTGTAGTTTTACCCATTTGGCTTGCTCAAGTATTGGGACTCGGCGCATTTATATTTGTCAGCAACGTTCATTCTGATCTTCATGCTGTGGTTTTATTGATTGCTGCCCTGATCCTTGCCGGGATTTTTTTACAATATATACGTGAGCAGTTTTTAGAGCGTCAGACATCTATTGTGATTCAGGCAATCATACTGTTACTACCGATTTTGGTTTGGGCAATTCCTCAAGCGACATCGACATTTTATAGTATTGTGATTATTTTTGGCTTATTGCTGTGTTTTGCTCATGCTGTGTTTGCCGGTTGGTTAATGAAAATTAGCCATTTGCGTAAATCGATTAATTTTTCCAGTGAGGCAAGCTACAATATCTGGCGTGTGTTGATTCGTATCATTGTCCCACTTTCCATTATTCTGGCAGTGATTGGCTGGATTATGGCGTTGACAGGAGTATAAGGTTGACTCTGGCAAAAGTATGGGTTGTCTATTGTGCCGAAGATCAGCAATATGCAATTCATCTTCCTTTTCAACAAGGCATGACGGCTGCACAGGCCCTGGCACAAAGTCAGTTGGCGCAAAAAGTTGCCTTGCCCGAACCTCTGCAACTGGGTGTTTTCGGTTTAAAAATTAAAGATCCGGAACATTATCTATTAAATGCAGGGGATCGCTTGGAGATTTATCGTCCATTAAAGATGAATCCTAAAGATGTAAGACGAAAGCGCGCAGCACAACATCCTGTCGGACGTTTTAGTCGAGGAAATCAATGGCGTAAGCAGCAAAAAACCACTGAATAATTCAGTGGTTTTTTTATGGGAGAGGGTTTATTGACTTGATTGTATTTATATCAATCAAGTTAGATCGCCGTTTATTCTTCTGGATAAGCGGCTTTTTTCAATGCTTTGATGTCTGTGGTTGGTGAGCATAGGGAAATGAAGTCATAACCGTAACCACGCAATAAATGACCTTTTCTGACTGCAATCCATGTGGTATTGACACCAAAGATATCGGTATTGATCTGTTTTAAGCGGTGGTCGCGTTCTGCATCATAAGCCAGACTGTTGACGATTCCGACACCCATGCCCAGTTCGACATAAGTTTTAATGACGTCGGCATCGAGTGCTGCCATCACAATATCCGCTTCTATACCTGCATCATCAAAGGCTTTGTCAATTTTTGATCGTCCGGTAAAACCACCATGATAGGTGATGAGTGGATAACCAGACAAATCTGCCAGAGAAATTTGATCCTGCTGGGCAAGTGGATGATCTTTAGGGGTGATGACAGAATGTTCCCATTGATAATAGGGTGTACTTGCCAGCATTTCTTCAGCAGTTAACGATTCAGTCGCAATTCCGATATCTGCTTCACCTTGTAATAACATCTCGGTAATTTCAGTCGGACTTGCCTGTTGCAGAATTAAATGTACCTTGGGAAATAGTTTTTTAAACTGGCTAACAATCGGTGGTAATACATATCTGGCTTGTGTATGCGTGGTTGCAATGGTTAAAGTTCCTTCATCCACACGATTAAAGTCATCTGCCAGACGTTTGATATTATCGGCATCCACGAGCATGCGTTCAACAATATTTAATAAGGCTTGTCCTGGTTCGGTTAAACCTAATAAGCGTTTGCCTTTACGGATAAAGAGCTGCACGCCCAATTCATCTTCAAGGTCTTTAATATGTTTACTCACACCTGATTGAGAGGTGTAGAGCGCTGCGGAGGCTTCGGTCAAATTATAATTTTGACGTACAGTTTCCCGAATAATACGGAGTTGTTGGAAATTCACTTTAATCTCTCTCCCAAATGATGAGCTTCACACCATTTAAGTATGTGGTTAAGCATATTGTGTTGCATCAAATAAATGGAAATTTGAAGCAGTGATCCAGACAGTTTGTTGACTGCGCAATTTTAACTGGTCTGATTGTTCAGGCGTTAAGGAAATTTCAATTAAACGACCATCCTGATCCTGTAATTCGGCACGAATATCACCAGCAATCCAGACTTCACGCAAAAAATTGGCTTCAATTGCATTGTTGTGTGGTGCCGTATGAATATGCAATTCATTCGGGCGAGCAAATGCAATGATATTGCCATCTTGTGCTTGCGTATGCTGTGGCAGAATAATCTGGCTTTGACCAAGTTGTAAGGTGTCTTGTTGTAAGGTACCCTCAAAACGGTTGGCTTGTCCGAGGAAATCGAATACAAAAGGACTTGCAGGATGGTCATAGACTTCACGTGGTGTACCAATTTGCTCCACCTGACCTTTATTCATGACCACAATCTGATCGGCAACTTCAAGTGCTTCTTCCTGATCGTGGGTCACAAAAATCGAGGTAATGTGTAGCTCATCATGCAAGGTACGCAACCAGCGACGCAGTTCCTTACGAACTTTGGCATCCAGCGCACCGAATGGTTCATCCAGTAACAGTACCCGAGGTTCAACGGCCAGTGCACGTGCCAGAGCAATACGCTGACGTTGTCCACCAGAAAGTTGGGCTGGGTAGCGATCAGCTAGAAAGCCCAGTTGTACCAAATCCAGCAAGCGTGTCACACGTTTTTTGATTTCGGCTTCATTCGGACGAGTGGCACGCGGGCGTACACGTAAACCAAAAGCGACATTATCAAATACGGTCATATGGCGAAACAGTGCATAGTGCTGGAATACAAAACCAACCTGACGATGACGGACATGTAGGGTTGTGGCATCCTGACCTTCTAACAACACTTGACCTTCATCGGCTGATTCCAAACCTGCAATAATACGCAGCAGGGAGGTTTTCCCGCAACCTGACGGACCAAGTAATGCAACCAGTTCACCTTCCGGGAAGTCTAGTGTAATGTCTTTTAACGCATGGAATGCGCCAAAATGTTTGTTAATACCTTTAACTTGAATACTCATTTTTTTATCCTAAACTGTTAAACCAAGGTTGATTTTTAGTCCTAATCTTTATTGCGAAGCTTGATCATCATGTTGTAATGACTGCTCTTGACGATATTCGATCCAAGATTTCACAATTAAGGTGACGATTGCTAATAATGCCAACAGGGTTGCTACTGCAAAAGCGGCACTAAAACTATATTCGTTATAGAGAATCTCGACATGTAGTGGCAAAGTATTGGTTTCTCCACGAATATGGCCAGATACCACAGATACCGCGCCAAATTCACCCATTGCCCGTGCATTACATAGAATTACGCCATATAGCAAACCCCATTTGATATTCGGTAATGTCACATTCCAGAAGGTTTGCCAGCCTGAAGCACCAAGTACAATCGCTGCTTCTTCTTCTTCGGTACCCTGTGCTTCCATTAGCGGGATCAATTCACGTGCGACAAATGGAACGGTAATAAAGACTGTGGCCAATACAATGGCAGGAACAGCATACAGAATTTTGATATCGTGATCCTGTAACCACACGCCCCACCAGCCTTGTGTACCGAACATTAACACCAGCATTAAACCTGCGATTACTGGTGATACAGAGAACGGGATATCGATTAATGTGGTCAGTAACGATTTCCCTTTAAATTTGAATTTGGCCACAGACCATGCCGCTGCAATACCAAACACCACATTTAAAGGTACTGCAATTGCTGCGGTCAATAATGTCAATTTCACCGCAGATAGCGTATCAGGTTCAACCAACGCTCTAAAAAATACCTCGATACCTTGTCGAAATGCTTCAACAAATACCAGAACTAGTGGTAACAACAGGCAACTGGCAAAGAAAATCAGTGCAATTGCCAGAAGAATATAACGGACAATTGTCGGTTCACGGGTTGCATCGCGGGACTGTAATTTATTGGCTAAAGAACTGTTAACTGAACTCATTGTGCTGTTCTCCCAGTACGACGGCTTGCCCAGGTTTGTAATAAGTTGATGATGAGTAAGAACAGGAAGGAAATGACCAGCATCACTACAGCAATGGTTGTTGCACCGGCATAATCATATTCTTCCAGTCGGGAAATAATCAAAAGCGGTGCAATTTCTGTTTTAAATGGCTGGTTACCGGCAATAAAGATCACAGAACCATATTCACCAACACCACGGGCAAAAGCAAGGGCAAAACCAGTGAGCAGGGAAGGTAACAGGATTGGCAGAATCACTTTGGTCACGGTTTGAAAACGATTTGCACCGAGTGCGCTTGCTGCTTCTTCAAGTTCAGTTTCAATATCTGCAAGAACCGGTTGCACAGTCCGTACCACAAATGGAATACCAATAAAAATCAAGGCTAAAGTAATCCCGATCGGTGTATAGGCAATTTCAATTCCAATTTTTTCAAAGTATTGCCCAACCCAGCCATTTTTTGAATAGAGTGCTGTCAAGGCAATACCTGCCACCGCAGTCGGTAAGGCAAATGGAAGATCAACCAGCGCATCGATAATTTTTTTACCGGGAAAACTGTAACGAACCAGACACCATGCCAATAACAAACCAAAAACAACATTCACCCCAGCAGCAATCAGTGCAGTCGAAAAACTGAGTTGTAGCGATTTTATAATACGTTCTGAACTCAAAATCTCCCAAAAGCCATCCCAGCCAATCCCCATTGATTTAATAAAAACCGCAGAAAGCGGAATAATGACAATCAGGGATAAATAGGCAAGAGTAAAGCCTAGCGATAGTCCAAACCCAGGAATAACACGGGATTGACGAGACATGGTCGCTCCTTAATAAGCTTAAATGTTATAAAATTAATCTTGATCAGTTGCCAAAGCGCAAAGAGCTATACAGCAAAATGAAAATGTTGATGTGTTGCAAAATAATCTGTGTTGACTTTATGGCTACACATTGAAATATTGTCGATGTAATGCAAAAGTTCAGGCCATTTACCATAACCCGATGCAACATTGATATGACCTGCCAGACCCTGGTTGATATAGGGAATATTCCACAATTTTGAGTATTCGGTCGCTTCACTATAACTGAGCCATGGATCATTTTCACTGATGATCATCAATGAGGGTACATTGATACTGAAATTTTGAAACAAGGGGCCTAATTGCTCATCACTGTTGGCAAAGCCATGTTGACTGAACCGTGCAGGATTTGCAGGTGCAACCAGTAAGATAGAATGTACCCAACGACTTAAGTTTGGGTACTGATTCAGTGCCGCAATTGTGGTGAGGCAGCCAAAACTGTGAGCGACAATACGTACCGGACGGTTTAACTGGCGTACATGCTGATAAAACTGATCAACCCATTGATTCAGAATCGGCAGATTCCAGTCTTGTTGCTCAACACGGGAAGAGTCGGAAAGATGACGTTGTAACCATGATTGCCAATGGTCTTGATCACTACCGCCTACGCCAGGAACGATGACTGTATGTAAATGATTCATCTTTAACTCCTCCCACCACATATTACAATGACTTGCTTTTATTACTTGCTATTATTGGCTTTTACAATTTGATCAAAGATACCGCCATTGTCAAAGTGTAGTTTTTGCGTTTTAGGCCAGCCACCAAATTCTTTATCAATTGTTACCAGTTTCAATGGTTTAAATACATTGCTGTATTTTTTCAGGATTTGCTGATTACGAGGACGATAGAAATTTTTGGCTGCAATTTCTTGACCAGCTGGAGAATATAAATAGTTCAGATAGCCTTTTGCCAGATTGACGTTACCTTTACGCTCAGCATTTTTTTGTACAATCGCAACAGGTGGCTCTGCCAAGATAGATAAAGATGGTGTTACGATCTCAAATTTACCCGGTTGTTCACGAATGGCAAGATGTGCTTCATTTTCCCAAGCCAGCAATACGTCACCAATGCCACGTTCTGCAAATGTTGTGGTTGCACCACGTGCGCCGGAATCCAGTACCTTGGTATTTTTATAAATCTGGCGTACAAACTCTTGTGCTTTGGTATCGTTACCACCTGGTTGATGTTTTGCCCATGCCCATGCACCGAGATAATTCCAGCGCGCACCGCCCGATGTTTTTGGATTTGGCGTAATGATTTCTACACCCGGTTTGATTAGATCGCCCCAGTCTTTGATTCCTTTTGGATTGCCTTTACGTACCAGAAAAACAATCGTAGATGTATAAGGCGTAGAGTTGTCAGGTAACAGTTTTTGCCAGTTTTCCGGTAATAATTTTGCCTGTTCTGCAATCACATCAATATCTGCGGCAAGGGCCAAAGTCACGACATCGGCATCTAAGCCATCAATCACGGCACGGGCCTGTTTGCCAGAACCACCGTGCGATTGACGGAAATTCACATCCTGTTTAGTTTTTTCTTTCCACCAAGCACCAAAAGATTTGTTAAATTCATCATAAAATTCACGGGTTGGATCATAAGAGACATTCAGGAAATCTTTTGCAGCAAACGTAGCACTAGATAACCCCAGTAAGGCAATTGCAATACCTGTTTTTAATTTTGAAAATTTCATGTATAGCTTCTCCGAATTTTTTTGCAATAAATTGTTAATCTTGCGATTGAGCGAAGCATATGCAATTTTTTAATCCATAAAAAATAATAAAAAATGTATTTTATATGAAAAAAAGTGATTTGTAATGTTGGGTAAGTTTGAAATGATGACAAAATCGAATAAGCTTGGAAGAAAAAATGTTATATCTGAAAAATGGAGATTTTGTCGATCAACATATTGTTTCTATTGAAGATAGAGCATTTTTATATGGGGATGGTTGTTTTACAACTGCACGCTTGAAAGCTGGTGAAATTATGCTATGGAAACGGCATCTACAACGGTTGCAACAGGCGATTACTGCTCTAAGAATAAATTGTGATATAGATTTTATAAAAAACGATAAAGAGAAATTTTTGCAACATTTACCTGATGGAGCGACCGGAACAATAAAAATTCTCATTAGTCGGGGAACTTCAGCGCGAGGCTACGCCATACCGAATCAAAGTGCAGATATTTATTTTTATTATTATCCGGATGCACATTGTCTCACTCAGCCCGTGATATTAGAAAGGGTTGGACTCATAGCAGAAACATTAGCAAGCAGTTTTCGTCCATTAAAAGGCATAAAGACTTTAAATCGTCTCGAACAGATCATGTTAAAAAGTATGGCGATACAGCAGCAATGGGACGAAGCTTTGTGTTTTGATGTAGAGCAAAATTTGGTGGAAGGGATTTCCAGTAATTGTTTTGTATTCATTGATGGTATATGGCACACCCCGGATTTACAATGTACTGGCATTAATGGCATTATGCGCCAGGAAATTTTGGCACGTATGCAACACTATCAAATTCCGCATCAAGTCCGTATCATTAGCAAAGCAGAAATTTCGCAGATTGAGGCGGGATTTTTGTGTAATGCATTACATCCCATGCAAATCATGGGGCAGCTTGTGCGTGATCAAGACATTGTACAATCGCTGGATCGGCAAAAGTGTCTACAGTTATTCGAATCGTTACAATTGAAAGAATTGGTTTAATGTTTTATGGCAAAATCTAAAAAAACAGGCGCAAAGAAATCAAAAACATTTGCTCAGAAACGCCGATTTAAAAAACTGCTTTTTATCATTGTCCTTATTTCTATTGTTGTTGTGACTTGGGTTTTATCACAAAGTTTATTTAAGCATTATCCTGTAAATAATAAAGTCCAATTATTGTCGATCGATAAAGGTGAGACATATTCTGCCTTTATTCAGCGGCTTGCCGATCAGGAGAAAGTTAAATTTCCGATAGTCCTAAAACTTTATCAGAAAATTTTTATTCATGATTCTTTAAAAGCTGGGGTTTATCAAATTCATCAGGGTATGAGTGTACGTCAGGTATTGGTCATGCTCAGTGATGCCAATAATGCACAAATGAATCGTATTGCAGTGATTGAAGGAACCACGTTTAAGCAGTTAAAGAATAAACTTAAAGCGGATAGCAATGTTAAAAACACCGTTTTGGATTTATCCGATGCCGAGATCATGAAAAGTATTGGTGCGGAATATAGTCATCCGGAAGGATTATTCGCACCGAATACCTATTTTTTTGCCAAAGGTGAAACGGATCTCAATATTTTAAAAGAGCTTTATCAACGTCAGATCAAGGCATTGGATCAGGCTTGGGCGAATCGCGCTAAAGATTTGCCTTATCATAATAAATATGAAGCCTTGATCATGGCATCTATCGTCGAGAAAGAAACTGCACTGGAAGAAGAGCGTAGGCAGGTTTCAGGGGTATTTGTGCGTCGTTTACAGACGGGTATGCGTTTACAAACCGATCCAACCGTCATCTATGGCATGGGCGATAAATATCAGGGCAATATCCGTCGTGAAGATTTAAGAGCAGCAACCCCTTATAATACATACACCATGCATGGTTTACCGCCAACGCCAATTGCTTTGCCAAGTGAACGATCGATTGAGGCTGCCTTGCATCCGGATCAGTCCAAAAATGTCTATTTCGTTGCGACAGGCAATGGTGGACATAAATTCAGTGAAACACTGGAGCAGCACAATCAGGCGGTAAGAGAATATCTGGCTGTATTACAGCAAAAGCGTCAAATCAATTCAAATTAAACCAACCCGGGACAATACACATGTTTATCAGTTTTGAAGGTACAGAAGGTGTAGGTAAAAGCACTTTAATCGCTACATTACATCAAATCCTGTCACAACGTTATGCGGTGGTATTAACCCGTGAACCTGGCGGTACCCCGTTGGCTGAAAAAATAAGAGAAATCCTATTACAGCCAAATCAGGAAAAAATGTCTGATTCAACCGAGTTATTATTGATTTATGCGGCTAGGGCACAACATGTTGAACAGGTTATTTTACCTGCATTACAACAAAATAAAATCGTCCTGTGTGATCGATTTGTGGATGCCAGTATTGCTTATCAATATGGTGGTCGTGGTATGGATCGGGAGAAAATCGATATTCTCACCCAAAATTTTGTCAAGCAATTACCGGAAATCACATTCTGGCTAGATGCGCCCGTGGCATTGGGCATGCAACGTGCACAAAAGCGGGGAGAGCTGGATCGTTTTGAGCAGGAAAAGCTAGAGTTCTTTAATGGTGTACGTGTGGCATATCAGGAACTGGCAGAACAGGAACCTGATCGTATTGTTCGTATTGATGCAACACAGCGCCCTGAAGAAATTGCAGCGCAGGCATTAGAACTGATTGAACAACGGCTTAAGCATAAAAATAGCTGAGTTAATCAGAGAGCGTATTTTGAGTGTGGCTGAGTAAATGTTGGGAAGTGTTAGGTTACAGATAAAGCCTGTAATTGTTTGAGGTTAAGGATTTGGTCGTTGTTTTGAAAAAATATGGCTAGTTATTATACGGATAATAAAGTATGCGGATAATAACTAGCCCTGCTCTGGAGAAGATTTATTTTAATTCTCTATTTTAGTTATCCTTAATAGATGCTATATCACAACAGGCTCTATAAATAGATAAATTTATCAATAGATTCCGTAGGTTGTATAATGATAAAGCATCAGCACTTGTAATCAGTATAATGAAGTTTGACATTTGAACTATTGCATAAAATTTCAAATCATCAAAATTTTTATCTTTTAGAAAATTAAATAAACTCAGTATTTCTAATAATTTGGTTTAATTTTTCTAATAAATAGTGCATTTAATAGGCAAGGATTAGGGTAAATATACTTGCTAATTGATACTAAAAATCTTGATAAAAATAGTCAAAATTGGCAAAAAGTGACAATTTTTATAAATATAGTGAAATGATGAATAAATAGAAGTAAAAAATTGACAATAGAAGAGATTAAATTGAGAAATATTTAATTGATCATTGTATAGCAATGATAAGGATGGTGCCCGGGGCCGGACTCGAACCGGCACGCTTTGTGGGCGGGGGATTTTAAATCCCCTGTGTCTACCTATTTCACCACCCGGGCGTGAGCGTGATAATAGAGGACAATGTTTAGAATGACAAGATGTAAGTGGGTTTAATTGCATTAATTATGATCAAAGGCAATGATAATAAACGAAAAGGAAGAAATTGATGCACATATAGCATTTGTGAGTCATAGACTTGAATTATGATTTTGAATAGAGGTTAAATCAAAATATATTGCGCTATATTTTGATTTTGTCATGAGATGTTCATTAAAGTGATATCGGACTTTCATATTGCGCTTGTAGGGTGCTGCTAATGTTATTTTATGAGCAAGATCATGACGAAACAACTCAGCCGTAGAGAATTATTACAGCGTACCTTATTGGGCTTTGGCGCATTATCCTTGCCAGTTTCACTGACTGCATGTAATAACGATAATGACGATGCAACAGAAAATGCGATTCAAGTTGAGTTTTTACATGGCGTGGCAAGTGGTGATCCACTCTATGATCAAGTCATTTTATGGACACGAGTGACACCTAAAGATAATAGTAGTCGCTTGAATGTCATCTGGGAAATAGCAACAGATCAACAGTTTACAAATCTTGTTAATTCTGGTGCAGTAGAAACATCAAGTGTGTCTGATTTTACGGTCAAGATAGATGCCGATAAATTATCAGCAGGGCAGCGTTATTTTTATCGGTTTAAATGTGGAACAACATATTCTCCAGTTGGGCAAACCAAAACATTACCCAAAACTGCCACAGAAGTGAAATTTGCCGTATGTTCTTGCTCGAATTATCCTGCGGGTTATTTTTATGTCTATCGTGAAATGGCAAAACAGGATGTTGATGTAGTACTGCATCTTGGTGATTATATTTATGAATATGGTCAAGATGGCTATGCGACTGAAGATGCTGTCAGTCTGGGACGTACACTGGCAGAAGATAATAATCAGGAAATTATTCAACTAGATGATTATCGCAAGCGATATGCCTTATATCATACAGATCCAGATTTGCAGGCAGTACATCAACGCCATCCTTTTATTGTGGTTTGGGACGATCATGAGTTGGCCAATGATACTTGGCGTGAAGGTGCAGAAAATCATCAGGATAATGAAGGCAGTTTTCTGGATCGAAAACTGGCAGCATTACAGGCATATTTTGAATGGATGCCGATTCGTCCGGTCGCTGAAAATGATCATTTAAATATTTACCGTCAGTTTAAATTTGCTGATCTGGTTGATTTGACCATGCTGGATACCCGTATTCTGGCAAGAGATCAGCAGCTTGAATATGCTGATTATATTTCTGCTCAGGGCGTGGATTTTGAAAAATTTCAGCAGGATTTAACCAACCCAAGTCGGACTTTATTAGGTTATCAACAGCGCGAATGGTTACAAACTCAATTGAGCCAATCCACTGCTGTATGGAATGTGTTGGGACAGCAAGTGTTGATGAGTAAAATGTTGATTCCAGCAGAATTGTTATTATCTCTTGGTGCGATTACTAGTGGTAATGCAACTGCCGATGCACTGGCTGCCATGAATGCGACAATCACCGAATTGGTGATATTAAAAATGCGTATGTTACAGGGCGATCCAACATTAACCGTGGAGGAAAAAGCCAGATTACAAACGGTTGCACCGTATAATCTGGATGCATGGGACGGTTATTTTGCCGAACGGGAAATTCTGTATGCCACCTTAAAAGCACTGAATAAAAAGGTCGTAGTGCTGGCAGGTGATACACACAATGCCTGGGCATCTTATCTGCATGGTTATGACCAAACATATGTTGGTGTAGAGTTGGCAACAAGTTCGGTATCTTCACCAGGTATGGAAAAGTATCTGAATATTCCTTTGGCACAGTTACAGCAGTTTGAACTGGCGTTTACCACATTGATTGATGAACTGGCCTATTGCAATTTAAATCAGCGTGGTTATTTGTTGGTAAATTTTGATCAGTCTCAGGTTCAGGCACAGTGGATTTTTGTTGATAGTATTAAAACCACAGCTTATCAAGTGGATGAATCTCGTCAGTATGAATTGGTGCTGGATGTAAATTTGCTGGAAGTTCAGCAAACGCAAAAAAGTGCCTAAGTCGAACATTTGAATTTTAAAATGGATAAACCTGATGCAAATCAGGTTGTCTTATATTCAGAAATTTTAGACATAAAAAAACCAGCTTACGCTGGATCTTTATTTGCACCATTTATTCTATTGTTAAATAAATGGTGCCCGGGGCCGGACTCGAACCGGCACGCTTTGTGGGCGGGGGATTTTAAATCCCCTGTGTCTACCTATTTCACCACCCGGGCTTGACCAAATTGGAGGCGGAGGTCGGAATCGAACCGGCGTCCACGGAGTTGCAGTCCGCTGCATGACCACTCTGCCACCCCGCCACATTTGGTGAAGCACATATTAACAATGTTTTGAAAAAAAACAATACCGTGGCGTGTGAATGTGCGCATAAAAGCAACATATAAAAGAAAATTAAAATTTTAGCAGTGATTCATCGCTATTTATCGTGAGCGAAAATTAAAATTATATGGGAGAGAAGATGCAATCCATAGATGAATGTTTAATAAGCCTTGTTAATCATGTATGATTTGCAACATTGATTTTTCACCAGAATTGGAGTTGCGCTGTGGCATTGGTATTAGATGGTCGTGCATTGGCAAAGAAAATTGAAGCAGATTTACTGCAACGTGTTGAGCAATTAAAACAAAAATCTGGTCGCACACCGATTCTGGCCACCATTTTGGTTGGTGATGATGGTGCATCTGCTACCTATGTTCGTATGAAGGGGAATGCCTGCCGCCGTGTCGGTATGGATTCTTTAAAAATTGAATTGCCAGAAGAAACCACGACAGAACAATTGCTGGCCGAAATTGAAAAGTTAAATGCTAATCCTGATGTGCACGGTATTTTATTGCAGCATCCGGTACCTGCACAGATTGATGAACGTCTTTGTTTTGATGCCATCGACTTAAATAAAGATGTTGATGGGGTGACATGCCTTGGTTTTGGTCGTATGGCCATGGGTGAAGCTGCATATGGTTCTGCTACGCCACAGGGCATCATGACCACATTACAAGAATACGGGATTGAAATTGCCGGTAAACATGCGGTTGTGGTTGGTCGTTCTGCGATTTTGGGTAAACCCATGGCAATGATGTTATTGCAGGCCAATGCAACAGTGACGATTTGCCATTCACGTACGCAAAATCTGGCAGAGCTGGTCAAACAGGCAGATATTGTGGTTGGTGCAGTGGGTAAAGCAGAACTCATTCAAAAAGACTGGATCAAGCAAGGTGCGGTTGTGGTTGATGCAGGATTCCATCCTCGTGATGGTGGCGGCGTGGGTGATATTCAATTACAGGGTATCGAAGACATTGCATCGGCATATACGCCTGTACCAGGCGGTGTAGGACCAATGACAATTACTACACTGATTCGTCAGACTGTGGAAGCAGCCGAAAAAGCTTTGGCTTAATTCAAGATGACAGCATTGCATCAAGTGCCTCAGCATTTGCTTCAGGCACTGCATCAGATTATTCCTAATTGCGAGTTGTTGGCACAGCAATTGCCTGAAACCCCTATATCTTTATGGTTGATTCCACCGATTTTTTCACATGATCGGCTTGATGATGAGGTAATTCGTCGCATCTGGAATGATACACCATATTGGATTTTTTGCTGGGCATCGGGTTTGGCAATGGCACAGTGGTTATTGAGTGAGCCACAGCATGTGCGAGATCAAGTGGTTTTGGACTTTGGTGCCGGTTCTGGTGTGGTGGCGATTGCTGCAAAGCTGGCAGGTGCAAAACGGGTAATCTGCTGCGATATTGATCCTGTTAGTCTGGCAGCTTGTCGTGAGAATGCCAAATTGAATGGTGTTGAACTGGAATATCTGGACGATTTATACCAAGCACAGTCCGTTGATGTATTGTTGGCGGCTGATGTGTTATATGACCAGTGTAATCGTTTTTTTCTTGATGATTTTCTGAAATTTGCTGATGAGGTCTGGGTTGCAGATAGTCGGGTTAAAAACTTTAGTCACCCCAACTATCAAAAGCTTGATGAAAGAAGTGCAACCACATGGCCAGATCTGGATGAAGCACATGAATTTCGCAATGTCAGCTTTTATAAAACTTTATAACTTTTTTCAAGGAATTACCGAGGCAAGTGTTTAATTGCCTCTACCTCAAGAGTTATGTTGGTGAGCAAGTATAGCGGATTACTTTTAAAGTGCTAGGACGGGTTTCCAGTGCTTGACGTGTTGAATAGTCTTCACTATTGGTGGTGCTTGGTGTGTTGGATAAACCAAAAGAAGTTTGGCTTTGTCCAATTTTAACCCCTGTCTGTAGTGGTTGTAATTGCTGATTCTCTATTTCTGCGGTACTGAGTATTTGTATTGCAAATGATGCATTCGCACCCAATACCTGTTGGCAGGCACGATGTAGTTTTTTCTGTTCATTTTGGTCTTTACTGTTCGCTGCAAGGGTATAGCGCAGGGTAGCAACATTGTTGCTTAGACTCTCGACCTCAAAGCCAGTGACACCATTATAGGGCTGTGGCTTGGTTTGACAGGCAGTGAGCAATAACAGGCTAGAGAGGGTGCTCAGTAAAATTAATGCTTTCATGATAAATTCCTCGGTGATGGTCAATAGTATGGCATAAAGGCAATAGATTTGCGTATTTCAAATTATTTTTCTGCATCGTTGTTTTTAAGTATGGATAGCATTTGAGATTTATATTTTGCTTTTGATCGCTGTTATTTCTATATTATGATTTGGTCAATTTTTTACGATATGCACACTGAAAATAGAAATGTATGGTCATTATTATGTAAGGATATTTAACGTTGCTAAAGACAAATAAGAAATATATCGTCGCTTTTGATCAGGGAACAACAAGTTCAAGGGCGATCGTGTTTGATCATGATGCCAATGTCGTCAGTATTGCACAAAAAGAATTTACCCAAATTTATCCAAAAACAGGATGGGTCGAGCATGACCCGATGGAAATTTGGGCCACTCAGAATGCAGTATGGGTTGAAGCACTGGCACAAGCCAACATTTCCAGTGAGCAGATTGCAGCCATAGGCATTACCAATCAACGAGAAACTACGATTATTTGGGATAAGCTGACGGGCAAGCCGATTTATAATGCAATTGTCTGGCAAAGTCGTCAAAGTACCGCGATTTGTCAGCAGCTTAAGCAGATGGGATTGGAGCAACATGTACGGCAAGTCACTGGCCTGGTGATTGATCCCTACTTTTCCGCAACCAAGATTAAATGGATTTTAGACCATGTTGAAGGGAGTCGGGAACGTGCCAGAAAGGGTGAGTTGTTGTTTGGTACAGTAGATACCTGGTTGATCTGGAAACTGACCCAAGGTGAAGTCCATGTTACCGATTATACCAATGCATCGCGTACCATGTTATTTGATATTGAAAAATTACAATGGGATGACACCTTATTACAGGCATTGGATATTCCCAGAGAAATTTTGCCAGAAGTGCGTTCATCATCGGAAATATACGGCTATAGCCATACCGTGAGTGGACAAGAGATTCGTATTCCGATTGCAGGGATTGCAGGTGACCAGCAAGCGGCTTTATTCGGGCAGATGTGTGTGCAGTCGGGTCAGGCAAAAAACACCTATGGCACAGGCTGTTTTCTGCTGATGAATACGGGGAAACGTATTGTACAGTCAGAGCATGGTTTAATCACGACAATTGCCTGCGATGCACAAGGTGGCGTCAGTTATGCGCTGGAAGGGGCAATCTTTAATGCCGGGTCCAGTGTGCAATGGTTGCGTGATGAAATGAAAGTCATTCATGATTCACATGATTCTGAATATTATGCGACCAAAGTCAATGATAGTCATGGCGTCTATGTTGTTCCTGCGTTTACAGGCTTGGGGGCACCTTATTGGGACCCAGATGCACGGGGGGCAATTTTTGGTTTAACCCGAGGGGCCGGTGTCGAGCATATAATTCGGGCCATACTGGAATCGATTGCCTATCAGACCAGAGATGTGCTCGATGCCATGCAACAGGATGCACAGCAAAAATTACAAACCTTGCGTGTTGATGGTGGTGTCATCAGTAATAATTTTTTAATGCAATTTCAGGCAGATATTTTACAGGTCGAGGTTGAGCGTCCCACCATGAAAGAAACGACGGCAATGGGCGCAGCATTTTTAGCTGGATTGGCGGTAGGATTTTGGTCAGATCTACAAGAATTAGAAAATAAGACCTCTATTGAACAAATATTTCAACCGCAACGTCAAGCGGAGGAAGTGTCTAAACTTTATCGAGGTTGGTTAAAAGCTGTTGCTCGGACACGGGACTGGGCAAAAGATGAGGTTTAAATTAATGCTATCAAGTTCTCAAAACAAAAGTATTGGAGGTTTTAATTATTGGTAGGTTGGGGTTCCCATGCTGATCTTAATTCAAGCCAGATCAATCCAATCATGGCTAGACAATCAAAAGGCCGCCGAAGCGACCTTAGATCAATCCTGTGCTTTAATATTTAAATTTTAAGGCAACGGAGTAGTTTGCTGGTTCACCATAAAAAGCCTGACCATATGCAAAGCTATTTAAATATTTTTTATCAGTCACATTATAACCATTCGCTTGAATGGTGAGATGTTTGTTGACATCATAACTTGCCATTAAGTCAACCAGTGCATAAGCATCTTGATGTATTGTTGCATCTATATCAGAGAAATATTGTTCGGTATCGTTTTGATAGCGTAAAGCTGCGCCGACTTTAAGTGCAGGAACTTGAGGGATTGTATAGGTGGTTGATAAATTTATTGTTTGTGTCGGATTGTAGGTGCGGGCATCGCCTCCATTTTTGAGATCTTTTAAGCTAAATTGAGTAAAACCAAAAGATAGATTCAGGTGATCGGTGAGTGCTCCGGTTAAGCCAACCTCAACACCTTGTGCGCGCATATCAGTCGTGGGAACATCGTGATTGAATGGATTGTCACTGGTACGCAATGGATAATTATTTTCTTCAGTTCTAAAAATTGCCAATGTACTTGTCAATTGTCCATCTAGCCATGCACTTTTTACACCGAGTTCATAGCTTTCACCTTCAATTGGGTCATTAACTTTACCTTCATTTGTTGCAGTTTGGGGGCGGAAAATGGAGGTATAGCTTAGATAACCTGTATATTCCGGGCTAAAATTATAGGTAATTCCCGTATATGGAGAAAATTTGTTTACATCATAATAAACACTGGCATTGTAACTCTCACCGTCACTTTTTGCATTTACAAAGTTACCACCAATGATAAGTTTAAAATCATCATTTAAGTGTAATCGTGTGGCTGCAAAAATTGAGTGAATGGTCTGTTCATAATTTGCTGCTTCATAAAAATCCCCCATATCAAACGCGGAGAGTGTAGAAGGTGTCCAACTGGCTAGATCTGTCGTATAAAGGTAATTGTTGGCAGCAGCTTCAGATTGTCGGTATTGATATTGTGACCAGCTATAACCGATCATTGCCTCATGTTGACGGTTAAATAAGCTATAGCGACCATCTAGACTTATATTGGCTTGGCGGGTTTTAATTTCACCAGCATAATTACCAGGCCATAATAGAATACCGCTGGTATTGTCTGTACTTGATGGGGTGCCATAAAGATATAGCAGGGAGGACTGGTTGTCTTCTTTACTATCATCATAATTGAGTTTTAGCGTCCAATCCTGACCGAGTTTTTGTTCCAAACCTACAAAATAATTGGTCACTTTATGGTCTTTGTAGGTCCAGTCCGGACTATAGTTATAACTGCGAGAATAACTTAATTCTTCGCCAGCATCATTGTAAATCGGATTTGCACCCCAGTTCGCTGCATTGGCATAACTTCTGGTTTGAGAGATGCCGGCAGAGAGTAAAGTTGAATCGCTAAGGTCGGCTTCAATGATAGCAGCAAGACCATTTTTCTCTTTGGAATAACGATCTAGGTAAGAGTCCCCAGTTTGTTCATAGCCCATGACACGTCCACGAACATTACCTGATTGTGTTAAAGCCCCGGAAACATCTGTTTCATAACGCTGTGTATTCCATGATCCATAACTGATATTGGCAGCAGCATTAAACTCTTTGCTAGGTCGCTTGCGAATCATATTGATGGTGGCACTTGGATCACCAAATGCGTTGGTTAATGCATCTGCACCTTTTACTACTTCAATCCGATCATACAGGAAAGTGTCCTGATTAAGATCATTGTAGTTGTAGCTGCCGAGCGGAAAGCCTACGCCATCGACTAAAATATTTGAAATTTCAAAGCCTCGGGCTAAATATGAACTTCGGTCTGTTTCTTCATTGGATACAGTGATACCAGGTGTGAGTGTAAGTGCACTACGAATACTATTTACATTAAAATCTTGCAACTGTTGTTGCGTCACCACGTTAATGGTTTGAGGTGTTTCTTTAGCCTCAATATTAAGTTTGGTCGCACTTGAACTATTTTTGATGTTGTAGGCATTGCTCGCCAGTGAACCAGTGTCATCTGTTGCAAGAACCTCAATGGTGGGTAGTTGTTGTATTTCGTCTTGTGCAAAGCACGCCATACTGGTGATT
Organism: Acinetobacter populi; assembly: GCF_002174125.1. Classification (GTDB taxonomy): domain Bacteria; phylum Pseudomonadota; class Gammaproteobacteria; order Pseudomonadales; family Moraxellaceae; genus Acinetobacter; species Acinetobacter populi. The sequence continues at coordinate 422,384 of NZ_NEXX01000002.1, read as the reverse complement.
GAGGCACTACAACATACTGCAATATACAAGCGATGATAGGAAAATAGACGAGGGGTTGGCATAGATAGTACCTGTTAATAGTAATCTTTCTAATTATCATTTATAAATAAAATTACTGCAATAAAGTGTAAAACTTTTTTAATTAAAAAAGGCCGCCGAAGCGACCTTTTGATATTTTACTTACTGCAATATTTATGCAGATTTCACAGCATTTAACAATTCAGCCTGACGATCTTTTAAAGCTTGTGGTAAGCGTTCGCCAAGTTTGTTAAATAATTCGGTATGACTTTCGATTTCTTTTAACAACAGCTCTTTATCTTGAGAAGTCACTTTCTCAAAATCTTCTGGAGAGAAATCTGTACCTGCCCAGTTAAGATCCTGATAGGTTGGCACATAGCCAATCGGTGTTTCAACCGCATTGGCACGACCTTCTACACGGTCAATGATCCATTCCAGTACACGGGTATTTTGACCAAAACCTGGCCATACAAAGTCACCGTTTTCATCACGACGGAACCAGTTGACATTAAAGATTTTTGGTAATTTATTGCCAGCAGCTTCTGCTTTTTTGGCAACTGTTTCACCCATTTGCAGCCAGTGATTGAAGTAGTCTGCCATGTTATAACCTGTGAAAGGTAACATTGCAAACGGATCACGACGTACAACACCTTGTTGACCAACCGCAGCAGCAGTTGTTTCAGAACCCATGGTCGCTGCTTTGTAGACACCATCAACCCAGTCAAAAGCTTCGGTAATTAATGGCACAGTATCGGCACGGCGACCACCGAAAATAAATGCAGAAATCGGTACGCCTGCTGGATTTTCCCAATCGGCATCGATAGATGGACATTGTGCCGCAGAAACTGTGAAACGTGCGTTTGGATGTGCAGCTTTTTCACCGGCAATATGTGGTTGACCTTTCCAGTTGGTCAATTTTGCAGGCGCTTCTTTGGTTAAACCTTCCCACCAAACTTCACCATCTTCGGTGACTGCAACATTGGTATAAATCACATCTTTATGCAATGTTGCCATACAGTTCGGGTTGGTTTTGGTATTTGTACCTGGTGCAACACCAAAGAAACCAGCTTCTGGGTTAATGGCATACAAACGGCCATCTTCACCAGGTTTGATCCAGGCAATGTCATCACCTACGGTTTCAATTTTCCAGCCTTCATAACCTTGTGGTGGGATTAGCATGGCAAAATTGGTTTTACCGCAAGCCGATGGGAATGCCGCTGCGATATAATGTTTTTCACCTTGTGGATTGGTCACACCCAAAATCAGCATATGTTCAGCTAACCAGCCTTGTGCCCGACCCATAGATGAAGCGATACGAAGAGCCAAACATTTTTTACCCAGTAATGCATTACCACCGTAACCAGAACCGTAAGACCAGATTTCGCGGGTTTCTGGATAATGCACGATATATTTCTCTGCATTACATGGCCATGCAACATCTTTTTGACCTTCTGCAAGTGGTGCACCGACAGAATGAACGCAAGGTACATATTCACCATCTGTACCTAAAACATCATAAACTGCTTTGCCCATACGTGCCATTTTGGTCATGCTGACTGCAACATAAGGTGAGTCTGTTAACTGAACACCAATTTGTGCAATATGACTGCCTAAAGGACCCATAGAATAGGGTACAACGTACATGGTACGTCCTTTCATACATCCATCAAATAGACCATTTAACTTGGCACGCATGACACTTGGTGCTTCCCAGTTATTTGTTGCACCGGCATCTTCTTGTTGTTCAGAACAAATAAACGTGCGATCTTCAACACGTGCAACATCAGAAGGATCAGAATTTGCAAGATAAGAACCAGGATGCTTTTCTTCGTTTAATTTTTGCATGGTACCATTTGCAATCATCAGGTCGATTAGACGCTGATATTCTTCTTCGCTGCCGTCACACCATTCAATTTTGGCTGGTTTGGTTAACTTGGCAATTTCTTCAACCCATGCGATAAGCTTGGGATGACGAACGAATTCTGGTGCGTTCACTTGGGTCATGTTGAGGCCTATAAGTAAAAATGTACAAAGTACAAATCATCACCGTGATACGGTGACGTAAATGACTAAAAATTGTGGGCGTATTAAAACATAATTCAATTTAAATGATAAGCAATCGAATTTGGCATGCCAGAAAATGGCGTGATATTTTTATTTAAAAATTTTTTAAATTTAATGTGTTACAAGTCAACATTTATTTTTTTGATAAAAAAACTCCATATATTTCTATAGGAAATATCAAGAGCTTTGGTCGTCATCGTATCATTATTGCAAATGTTTTATTGTTTTTTTATACAATCGTTTATGATAACAATAAGGTAAAAAATCGATTGTTTTTTAAGAGAAAAATCATGCATGTAGGCCAGCCATTATCGATCATTATGAATGTTCGTTCCGGACATCATGGACAAGGTCATGAAATGGAAATGCAGTTAATTGCACAAACCCTTGAAAAAACTGGATTTGATGTAGAGATTTTTTTTACCACTGAAGACTTTCCTTTACAGCAATGTATTCGCACAGCAATCGCAAGACATCAACCTTTTGAAATAGGTAAACAGGGGATGGTTGTTGCAGCAGGGGGAGATGGTACGATTAATGCAGTGGCTCAGGCATTAATCCATACCCAGATTGAACTCGGAATATTGCCACTTGGTACTTTTAATTATGTCGCTCGAGCGTTGAATATTCCCATCGAATTACCTGTTGCGGTACAGAATTTAATTGAGGGTAAAGCGCGCCCCATTCATGTTGGGCAGGTGAATCAGATGATTTATCTTAATAATGCCAGTATTGGGTTATATCCTGTAATCATTGAAAATCGTGAATATTATAATAAAAAGTTTGGGCGTTTTCCGCTGGTGGCTTATTTATCCGGCTTGGGCGTCTTGGTAAAATCACATAAACATTATAATTTGCAGCTTAAAATTGATGGACAGCAATATCCGCTGGATACGCCAATGGTATTTTTTGGCAATAATCAATTGCAACTACAAGACTTGCGTTTAAAGCTGGCCGCTTGTGCCGCACAAGGTAAATTAGCGGGTGTGGCGATTGGCGAGGTCAGTCGATGGCAGCTATTACAACTCATGATTAAGCTATTAAAAGGGGAGCTTGAACAAGCCGAAGATGTTTATAGCTTTTGTGCAGATCATGTGGAAATTTCCGCCAAACGTCCACTGATGAAAGTTGCGTTGGACGGAGAAATATTGCAATTACGCACCCCTTTAAAATTTTCTGTTTTGCACGATGCAATTCAAGTGAGAGTGCCACATGCTATTACATCTCTCTGATTTGCACTTTGGTACAGAACAACCTGATCGGGTGGCAGCAGTCAGACAATTTTGTCTTGATTATCAGCCAGAATTAATCGTGGTCAGTGGTGATTTGACACAGCGGGCACGATTTCATCAATTTTATTTATGCAAACAATTTTTGGAAAGCTTGCAATGTCCTTATCTGGTGGTGCCAGGTAACCACGATATTCCGCTGTATCATGTCTGGCGACGTTTTTTTTCACCTTTCAATCGTTACCAATTATTTTTTGGTTCTCCCGAAAATGTGATGCAGACAGAACATTTCTATGTGATCGGTGTGAATAGTATTCGGCCTTCCCATCATACAAAAGGCTATGTATCAACCGAACAAATATTGCGGGTGACGCAATTGTTGCAGCAGGCACCCAAGCATCTATTAAAATTTATCGTTGTCCATCAGCCGTTTTATACCGAACCCGATGATAAACATGGCAGTAAAGATTGTCCTGTACTGGGTGAAATTGCCTTACAGCACTGGGCTAAAGTTGGATTAAACGGGTTGTTGCATGGTCATTTGCATCAGTCTGCGGTTTATCATTTAAACCAGCTTTATCAATTACCGGGTGCTCAGGATGTACTGGATATCCATGCTGGGACAGCTTTGTCTTTTCGTCTGCATCATGGCCAGCAAAATGGATTTAATCTGATTTATCCAGATGGGCAAATTGATGGATTTTTATTTAATCCTGCGACACAAATATTTGAAAAAGATCAGACATTATGGACGTGTTGAATTAAGAGATTAAAAAATACACAAATCATGCAAAAAAAATAAAAATTCCCCTTGAAGCAAAAATTTGTAACCCCACTACAGAAGCAACAATTTTTTATATCAAACATAAAAGTTGTGCAAAGGGTATTTCATAATTTTTATGTTGTTAATCTAGACTAAGTCTGATGGAGTTAAAACATGAGCAATATTCGTCCGTTACATGATCGCGTTGTGGTAAAACGTGTAGAAGAAGAAACCAAAACTGCGGGTGGTATCCTTTTACCTGGTTCTGCTGCTGAAAAGCCATCGCAAGGTGAAGTGATTGCTGTAGGAAATGGTCAAATCACAGATAACGGTGTACGTGCACTAGATGTAAAAGTTGGCGATAAAGTATTGTTTGCGACTTACGCAGGTACCACTGTAAAAGTAAATGGTGAAGAGTTATTGATTATGAAAGAAGCAGATATTTTAGGCGTATTGGAAGGCTAAATATCTCGATCATATCTAAAACGATTTTAGATAAATAAATAGTCAGATTAAATAGATAAATGATACTTGGAGTTTAACATGTCAGCAAAAGACGTAAAATTTGGTGATTCAGCTCGTTCAAAAATGATTGCAGGCGTAAATGTGCTTGCAGATGCAGTAAAAGTAACTTTAGGACCAAAAGGTCGTAATGTCGTGATTGACCGTTCATTTGGTTCACCACACATCACCAAAGATGGTGTAACTGTTGCCAAAGAAATCACATTAAAAGACAAATTTGAAAACATGGGTGCGCAACTGGTGCGTGAAGTGTCTTCAAAAACCAATGATGTTGCAGGTGATGGTACAACCACAGCAACTGTATTGGCTCAGGCTATTTTAAATGAAGGGATCAAATCAGTAACTGCTGGTATGAACCCAATGGATTTAAAACGTGGTATTGATCTTGCTGTAAAAGCAGTGGTTGAGAATATCCGTTCTACTGCGAAAGCAGCTGATGATTTTAAAGCGATTGAACAGGTTGGTTCAATTTCTGCTAACTCTGACCATACTGTCGGTAAACTGATTGCACAAGCCATGGAAAAAGTGGGCAAAGAAGGTGTAATCACTGTCGAAGAAGGTTCTGGCTTTGAAGATGCGCTGGACGTTGTAGAGGGTATGCAGTTTGATCGTGGTTATATCAGCCCATACTTCGCCAACAAACAAGATACGTTAACAGCGGAACTGGAAACACCATTTATCTTGCTGGTAGACAAAAAAATCAGCAATATCCGTGAATTAATCACCGTATTGGAAGCAGTTGCCAAAACTGGTAAACCACTTTTGATCATTGCCGAAGATGTTGAAGGCGAAGCTCTTGCAACTTTAGTTGTAAACAACATGCGTGGTATTATCAAAGTTTGTGCGGTTAAAGCACCTGGTTTTGGTGATCGCCGTAAAGCAATGTTACAAGATATTGCCATTTTAACTGGTGCAACAGTCATTTCAGAAGAAGTTGGCATGTCTTTAGAACAAGCGACACTGCAAGATTTGGGTACTGCACATAAAGTGACTGTATCTAAAGAAAATACAGTGATTGTTGATGGTGCTGGCGATGCCAATGCGATTGCCGAACGTGTTCAACAAATTCGCGCACAAATCGAAGAAGCTACTTCTGAATATGACAAAGAAAAACTTCAAGAACGTGTGGCTAAACTTGCCGGTGGTGTTGCAGTGATTAAAATCGGTGCAGCAACAGAAGTTGCAATGAAAGAGAAAAAAGATCGTGTAGACGATGCGCTTCATGCAACACGTGCTGCGGTTGAAGAAGGTGTAGTTGCTGGTGGTGGTGTTGCTCTGGTTCGTGCCATTGCTGCACTTGACGGCTTAACTGGTGCTAATGATGACCAAACTGTAGGTATCAATATTTTACGTCGTGCCATTGAAGCACCACTGCGTCAAATCGTTTCCAACTCTGGTGATGAGCCATCTGTTGTAATTAATGCAGTGAAAAGTGGTGAAGGTAACTATGGTTACAACGCTGCAACTGGTGAATATGGCGATATGCTGGAAATGGGTATCCTTGATCCTGCAAAAGTAACGCGTTCTGCACTTGAACATGCTGCATCTGTGGCTGGTTTGATGTTAACCACAGAAGCCATGATCACTGACATTCCAGAAGATAAACCTGCTGCACCAGATATGGGCGGTATGGGTGGCATGGGCGGTATGATGTAAATTGCTCATATATAGTATAAATTTTTGTAATTTAAAATAATTTATACTTAATATTTTAAGCATGTCCACCATGTTACTCACATTTGGGCGTGTTACAAGAAAGGTCGCAAATAAAAGTTTGCGGCCTTTTTTAATAAGGGAAGTCTTGCTTTAAAATAATTTAAAAAAAACAAATATTAGATCAAGAGCAAGTGCATTTAAGCTGAGATACAAAAATTTTTTAAATGATCATAAAAATTCAAAAGATAAAAATAAATATATGAATTTTAATGATTTAAAAAAAATCTAGTATTGGACACCACCTGTCCATCTTATTGGTTATTATGGTTGAATTAACATTGTATTTAAGGAAATATATGATCATAATCATCAATATAGAATTAGTCTTAGAGCAGTAGTTGATACATAGATTACATATAGTGTATAAAAAAACATTAAGCAGTTGTGAGCTATCTCAAGAAAATCATTGTTACATGAATCAAGTAAGAAAACCTTTTAAGTGTTAAGTTGTTGGCTAAAGTTATAGTATTGTGGGAAATAGATAAAAATGTCGAGTGAAAATCAGTTAAATGTTGAGCAGCAGAAAGAATATGCGATGTATCCTGTGCAGGAAATCCAGCGATTGTACATGCTACATCAACACTATCAGATGCTACTTATACAAATAGAACAACTTAAAGTAGAAAATTACTCGCTTAGGCAAAAAATATTGGAATTAAGCAAAAATACTGCAAATAATAAAATAGACTAAATTGATTCATAGATACACAATTTAAGACAATTACTATTTAAAAAATTGCTAATTTAGCAACATGATAAATTTTTGCGATAGGAAGTATTTGACCCCTATAAGCAGAAAATTTTGATCCAGAATATTCCAAAATTAGAACATTAATAAAAAATTTGGGGGATTATCCTAGGAAATAAAGATGAGTATTGAACTTGTAATGAATGAAGTGATATTGTTAAAACAGATTATGTCACATAAAAAAAGAAGCAATATATGCGATATCTTATAGTTGAAGTTAAAAGATCATCGGTTGAAATATCAGATGTTATGCCAAGTATTTGAACACCTATCAGTATAAATAAGTAGAATTATTTTGAAGTTTATAATCATTATTGATTATTGATAAGCATTTCATTAATTAAATGATAAATAAGGAATTTTTGTTTGTTGCTAAGTTTTTCAAATTTATCTGCTAGATCACTAAGTTGAATAGATTGATTATAAATCAATCTTTGATCTGCTTTATAATCATTCGGTTGTTCTTCACCAAACCGTAACCATTGGCTTGAGGTATCTAGCCATGTTGCGAGAATCTGTAATTTATCCTGATTGGGAATAGCATTTCCAGATAACCAGTTACTAGCGGTCTGCACACTAATCGATTGCCCACTATAGCGTAAATTAAATTCCCGTGCTAACCAAGTAGGGCTGTTGACTGGCCAGCTATATTTTGCCAGTAGTTGTTTAAGTCGAAGACTAAAGGCAGATTTTTCACTTTTTTCTTTCATAGAAAACATTAGACCATATAGATGTTGGAATAACTTAACATGTTTAAATTCAAGTTTTGATTGATAAAATGTTGTTATTTAATTAGCCTATTTGCATTATTTTTGGTTAAAAAATATGCTTTTTAAGTTTTTTTAAGAAAATCATATGAATAAAAAGTAAAAAATATATATATTTTTAATCAAGTTTTGATTGATTAATGTTTAAAGTGAAACTAGAATTGGCCTATGGGTTACCTCGGATGTATTTTCATCTGAACTACTGATGCTATGTCAATGTGAGAGCTCATAATAGATAAGTAGTGAAGACACGAACCGTGTTTTGGGGAAACAATTCGTAAAGTAAATTTAAAGGTAGTTTTATATGAAAAAGACATTGTTAGCGTTAAGTTTGACTATGGGTGTATTTGCGGGTCAAACATATGCTGCTCCTATCACTAGTGAAGCCGATGTGTATAAATATGCTGATGCTCAAGGTAACACAATCCTAAAAGTTGAGATTCGTAATGGTAATGATGAAATCATCTCAACTGGTGCGTATACTTTGGTAAATAATGAACTTGTAGCATATACAGGTGATACATCTAAATATTCAACTTTGATTAGTGGTGGACAAGTAGCAGCTGAATATGAAGAAGGGGATGTTACAATTGGTGGGCAAACAAATACTAAGAATGATTATTGGTCATATAGTACGCTCACTACGAGTGGTTTTGATTTTAATCTAGAAGGACAATTAGTTGATTCTAATGGTGTTGTAATTGATGAATTGGATGCATACAAAAGCGGTAGAAATGATACACTTGCGCTTAAGGATGTCGAAGTTGGTAATCTAGAAGCGGCCAATCAAGTTGAAGCAGTGAGAAACTTTACTTTGTCATCTTCTAGTAAAAATGCACAAGGTTTAATTTCACGTGATGGTTCTTCTGTAACAGCGGTTACAGGTAATGGTATTGCCTTAGTTAAAAATAGTGAAGGTACTGAGATTGATGTAACCAAGGGTACAGCAACTAAGACAGTAACAATTACTGGTAGTAAAGAATCTTCCAAAGAGCTAAAAGCTTATACTACAGCTAATAATAATAAAGTTTTCCAGATTGGTGATGAATATTATTCTGTAGGAAACAATGGTCAATTAACTACTTTCACTGGAAACACATCTTCATTAACACAATATGCTGCTGGTGTGGCTGATCAATTTGGTGGTGGTACAACTAATAAATCTGTAAATACAGCTTTTGTAAGTAATGAAAATGTAACCTATGGTGAAAGTGTTTCATCACAAGCTAATGCTGGAACAATTACATTAGGTAGTACAGATCCCAATTTAGTTCAGGATTTGGGTGTTAATTATACTTTAGGTACTGCTGGTGATGTTGTAGAAACATCTAAATCTGTAGTAACTGGTATTATTGATACTAATGAAACAACAGGCAATACATATGGTTTGGAAGCTACTACTACAAAAGATGGTATTGTAACTGATAAAACTACTATTACTGCTGCTGGTATCTCAACAACTGGTACAATCAATGCATCTGACTATCAAGTAAATGGTGTAAGTATTACTGAGTCATTAAATAATGCTGTTACTCAGGCTCAAGATGCCGCAAATGGTGTTAAAGAAGCTGCTATAACTGAATCAAATACTTATACTGATACTCGTGAAGCATCAATTCGTACAGATTATGCTGCCGCTGATGCTAAAACATTAACTGATGCAAATGCTTATACTGATGCAGCGGTAAGTAGTTTCCAATCTAATGTTAACCGTATTAGCAAAAAACTTGATGATGTTGAGAAAACTGCTTATCGTGGTGTTGCTATTGCATTAGCTGCACAACAACAAGTACCAAACATCAAACCGGGTCAATTTGCAGTGTTTGGTGGCGTAGGTCACTATGAAGGCGAAAGCGCAGGTGCATTAGGCTTAGTCAGTGCGTTAGCTGATGGTCGTACATCAATCAGTGCTGCTTTGGGTGTTGCAGGTAGCGGTGAAGTAGGTGGTCGTGTTGGTGTCGCTTACGTTTTCGGTGGCAACTAATTTAATATAAGTTTAAGTTTTCATTTCCTCCTCTGTCCTCGCTTCGGCGGGGATTTTTTATTGCAAAAAGTAAAAAAGATCATAATTGTTTTTGATGCTGAACCAGGCGTTATTTCATCTCTTGTCATTTAGTGCAGAATAACTTTTAAAATTCTAGTGCAGAATGAAATGCAAATTAGTGCAGAATTGACTGTAAACTAACAGTATCACAGCGGTTTCAATAAAAGTGCAATGATACAAGCTATGCAAGGTTGTAATTCGTGATATGAATGTGTAATTACATAAGAAAAAAGGCTTAAACCATTACAGTTTAAGCCTTTTCATTTTATAGATCGTGATAACTCGATCTGTAAATTTAAGTATATGGTGGAGATGGGGGGAGTTGAACCCCCGTCCGCAAGCACTACACTCGAGAATACTACATGCTTAGATATCGTCTATTGTTTTAACACTTTATGACCCGACGAACAGGGTACAAAGCGCGATCCTCTAAGTTTGGTATAAAGTCCCGAGGCTTAACTTTATACGGACTTGTGTGCGTGCGCTTCAGTCGGGCTACCAGACCACAAGTATTCTAGTAGGCGGACAAGCTGCCCTTAGGCAGCTAGAGCGTAAGATTCGTCGTTTGCGACTATTAAAATGCAAATTTTATTTACGAGAGGAAATGCGCTCTCGGCATGCATCTATGAGTTTCATCACCAGCGTCGAAGCCAATAACATCCCCAGATGATTTGCCAATACTAACAGAGAAAAAGCAAAATTGCTAGCTTTGACTTTTCCTATATGCACTTGGCCTTGCACTGTATATGGTGTGTTGTTAAAAAATTTCAAGAGGGGGAAATGAAAAGAAGAAGTTTATAGAGTTATAGTCATCTGTTCTTGAATGAGCATACCTGATTTTATTACATAATGATTTTCATAGTGATAAATATATTGTCCTACAAATTAATCTCAAGAGATATCGTATCGAATGCTTGTAAAGCAGGTTAGATCATGATGACCTAACCTTTTTATTAGGATTAATGGGCAGCACCTTTGGGAATAGAGACTTTTTGGGGTTTCGGTGCAAGCCAGACCAGTGCCGCTGCAACAAAAAATAGTAGTGTAAATAATAGAAATACATGATCGACAGCAACAGTAAGTGCTTCCTTATTGACTAAATCGGAAACAATACCTAGGGCAACTTCATGGGAAAATCCATTTTCTTGTAAGCTTGTTAAGGTTGCATCGGGCTGTAAGGTTGAGACGATTTGATTACGTGCCATAGAGGAACGATCATCCCAGATTGTGACTGCCAAAGAGGCACCGATTGCTCCGGCAATGGTTCTTAAAAAGTTCATTAATCCAGCTGCTGAGGCAATTTCCTGAGGCAGTACTGATGCGAGTGCTAGATTAGAGAGGGGAATAAAAAACATTGGCACGCCAAAACCCTGCAAAAATTGCGGGAGTGCAACGACCCAGAAATCAGCATCGTTGGTCCAGAAGGCACGCATGAGTGTAACTCCTCCCAACCAGATCAACCCAAATGAAGCAATGGCACGAGGATCATATTTAGTGGACCATTTGGCGACCAGTGGCGACATCATAATGCTGCCAAAGCCCATAGTTGCAGTCACATAACCAGCCCAAGATGCTGTGTAGCCAATGTTACTTTGTAGCCATTGGGGGATGACGACAATACAGCCAAAAAAAGCACCAAAACCAAAAGCCAGCGCAACAACCGCACTACTAAAACCGAGATGTCTAAAAATCTTGATGTCAACAACTGGATTGGATTCAGTGCTTTCCCAAATAATAAAACTGATAAAACCAAGTATGGCAATGATGGCAAGACTACAAATAAATGTACTGCCAAACCAGTCATGTTCATGGCCTAGATCCAGCATGAGTTGTAATGCGCCAATCCACAAAACCAATAAGGCTAAACCCATTGCATCCATACGAAGTTTAAAGGTATCGGTCTCGGCTTCACGTAAATAGCGCCAGACACCCACCGCACAAAGTATGCCTACTGGAATATTGATAAAGAAAATCCAGTGCCAGGATAAATTGTCACTAATCGTACCTCCGAGAATAGGGCCTAGAATTGGTCCGATAACAGTGGTTAGTGACCAGATCGCCATGGCTTTGGCATGTTGTTCGCTAGGGAAAATACGCATCAACAGGGTTTGGCTCAGTGGCATAATCGGACCGCCGAACAGACCCTGACCAATCCGGCAAATGACCAGCATGGCCAGACTATTGGACAAACCGCACAAGATTGAAAAAGAGGTAAATCCAATCAGCCCAACGACAAAGACCCTGACTGTACCAAAACGATTGGCTAGCCAACCTGTTAAGGGAACACAAATGGCTTCGGCAACCGCATAGGAGGTAATGACCCATGTGCCTTGCGAACTGGAAACTGCTAATCCACCTGCAATATGTGTCAATGAGACGTTGGCAATGGTCATGTCCAGCACCACCATAAAGTTGGCAAGTGCTAATAACATTGCTGCAATCAGTAATCTTGTACCTTGCAGGCTGGTAGGATAAGTTTGTGCATTCATGGCAGATTACTTGCTGCTTAAGTCGATACTTGCTTGCATGGATAATCCGACCCGCAATGGATGAGCAATTAACTCTTTGGGATCCAATGTGATGCGTACCGGTAGACGTTGAACCACTTTAATCCAGTTTCCGGTTGCATTCTGGGCTGGAATCAGGGCGAATGCAGCACCTGTTCCTCCGGCAATACCTGTGACCTTGCCATGATAAACAATATCTTTACCGTAATAATCAGAGGTGAGAGTGGCAGTTTGTCCTACACGGACTTTTGCCAATTGACCTTCTTTAAAATTGGCATCAACATAGAGTTGTTGTACTGGGACAATCTTCATGATGACACTGCCCGCAGCAAGACGTTGTCCAATCTGGACGTTGCGCTGCGTCACGATACCTTCTATTGGGGCACGAATAATGGTTCGTTCAAGGTCAAGCTGGGCTTGTTCGACGTTGGCTTTAGCAACCAGCACATCAGGACTGTCATTTTCGGTGCTTCCCTGAATCAGGGCATCATTGGCAGCCAGATTGCTTTGGGCAGCATTGCGGCTGGATTGCGCCTGAGCCAGACCTGCTTGTGCAACTTGTAGTGCAGCTTTGGCTGTGTTGACAGTTGTTTGTGCTGCACTTAAATCTTCTTTCGAAACCCCACCGATAGCCACCAGTTGTTGACGGCGTTTAAAATCATCGAGTGCTTTATCATAATCGGCTTGGGCTTTGTTGATCTGGGCTTTGGCACTATTGATGACATCATTACTAACATAAATTTGTGAATCCAGTGCACTGCTATTGGCTTTACTTTGTTTAAACTGGCGTTGTGTTTTAGCCAGTTGCGCCTGTGCTTGTGCCAACGCAATTTTAGCATCCCGATCATCAAGCTGTACCAGAATATCGCCTTGATGCACCAATTGGGTATCATTGACTAGAACTTTTAGCACCTGAGCATTGGCCATGGATGTGACCTGTGCTGTATATGCTCCGACATAGGCATTATCCGTATCAACTTCATCACTAAATAGCCAAGACCAGAGCAAATAAGCCAGTACAATGATAAAAATCAATAGGGCAAAAATTTTAAATAATTTTTTTCGTGTGGCTGTAGGTGAAGCAGTTTGTTGATTGTCACTTTCACCTGTATGAGGTGCATCACTGCTAGGGTGTTGAGCGTCACGCATAGAACATTATCCTGAAATAGAACATGATCGCAATATTTAACATCGACGTTAAAATAGTGTACTGATCAGTACACGAATAATAATCCTATTTCAGAAAAAAACTAGTCACTCTTTTTACTGCAAATGAAATTTTTTGAGTAAAACAACGCTAATATGAATAAGAACCGATTGCCGTCGCAATCAATTGTTCTTCGTTATTGGTCAGATCCATACGCATGGTACAGCTTTTGCGTCCCATTCGTAAAACGTCTGCCCGTGCAATAAAGTATTCACCTCGACCCGGGGCAATGTAATCGACACGCATATCCATGGTTGCCAGACGTGTGACTTTTTTAATGGTGTCAGCAAATTCTTCGGCTTTTGCCCGTTTATATAGCTCACCCATGGCCACAATACCGCCGATACTGTCTAAAATCGTTGCAGCCACTCCGCCATGTAAAATCTGAAATGCAACATTGCCGATTAAATAGGGTTTCATCTCGATATAGGCTTGGATTTGTTCATCAACAACCTGCATTTGCATATTATTGTGAGAAAAGAAAGGAGAGGAGTTAAATGCCATACACAATTGCTCAAGGATTAATTGTATTTGCCCCTGATTTTCAGGGTTTAAGTTTCCGGTCCAGTCAGAAGTGCTCTTGCTCATTGGATTTGCTCGCCTATTTCCTTTTTGATATTTCTCATCCGATCACTTTGCCCATTTGTAGGCAAAGGCGTACAATAGTTGCGTATTCTAATCGCAATTTTTGAGAATGTTATGACTTATACGTTCAATCGTCCTGCATTTCCAGCGACACGCATGCGTCGTATCCGTAAAAATGATCAAATCCGTGAGATGGTAAGTGAAACGCAATTAATGGCAAAACAGCTTATTTATCCAGTATTTGTATTGCCAGGGCAGAATCAGCGTCAGGACATTCCAAGCATGCCGAAGATTCAGCGTTTATCTGCTGATTTATTGCTCAAAAAAGCTGAACATTTATTGCAATTGGGTGTGTCCAAGCTGGCATTATTCCCGGTAACACCACAGCAAGACAAGTCTTTAACGGCTGAGGCTGCATGGCATGAAAATGGTCTGGTACAAAATACCTGCCGTTTATTAAAAAAAGAATTACCAGAAATGGTGCTGATTACTGATGGCGCGCTGGATCCTTATACCACGCATGGTCAGGATGGCATTATTGACGAAACTGGCTATGTGTTAAATGAAGAAACTGTAGAATGCTTGGTAAAACAAGCATTAAGTCATGCCGAAGCGGGCAGCGATATTATTGCACCGAGTGATATGATGGATGGTCGGATTGCATCAATTCGTCAGGCACTTGAGCAAAATGGTTATATTTATACCAATATTATGGCATATTCGGCGAAATATGCATCCAGCTATTATGGACCATTTCGTGATGCAGTAGGTTCCTCAGCCAATCTGAAAGGTGCCAACAAATATAATTACCAAATGGATTTTGCCAATCGTGCCGAAGCATTGCATGAAGTCGCACTGGATATTCAAGAAGGTGCAGATATGGTTATGGTAAAACCGGGTATGCCTTATCTGGATGTGGTACGTGAAGTAAAAGATACCTTTGGTATTCCGACATTTGTATATCAGGTCAGTGGTGAATATGCCATGCATATGGCAGCGATTGAAAATGGCTGGCTCTCTGAAAATGTGATTCTGGAATCATTGTTATGTTGTCGCCGTGCAGGTGCCGATGGTATTTTGACTTATTTTGCCGAAGTTGCAGCAGAAAAGTTAAAACAATTTTAAATTTTTACTATCGCAGTTTTTCGATAAAAATTAAGGACGATTTGTGTCTTTCTCTCAAGAAAAAGTCATTATTATTGGTGCAGGCATCGTGGGTTTGATGACTGCACTGGAATTGATAGAACATGGCTATCATGTCGAAATTTTTGATCAAACCGATGCTGCCAAAGCGGCTTCATGGGCAGGAGGCGGTATTCTTAGCCCGATGTATCCGTGGAAATACCATCCGGCAGTTAATCAACTGGCACAATTTGGCAAACAAAGCTATTTGAGCTGGAATAAAAAATTAATGCCGGTTTCCGGAATTGATTTTGAAATTGAACAAGTCGGGATGCTGATTTTTGATCATGACCAATATGATTATGGTTTAAATTATGCACATGATTTTCATGAACCTGAACAGGAATCTAGTTTGCTGACTCAGGACACATTACATCAATTAAATCCTCGCCTGAATAAAACCCTAGATTCTGCGGTTTATTTTCCCCAACTTGCCAATATACGTAATCCACGCTTAACCCAGTCGGTATTAAAGTATCTGCAATCGCAACCGAATGTATTGATCCATCAGCACCAAAGAATTATAGAATTTAAGCAAACGAATAATCATATTCAGGCGGTGCTAGATGAGGAGGGCAATCGTTATGTTGCGGATCATTATGTGATTGCCACGGGCGCATGGACCGAAAATTTAATTGATCAGTTTGGTTTAAAACTGGAGATTAAACCGATTCATGGACAAATGGTGTTATATAAAACCCCTGAAAAATGGCTTCCGAATATGTGTATGAACAATACCATGTACCTGATTCCAAGACGAGATGGTCATATTGTATGTGGATCAAGTACCAATGATTTTGGTTTTGACCGAGATTTACGTGAAGACATTAGCCAGAATATTATTCAGGCAGCTTTATCGCTGGTACCGGATTTGGTTGATTTCCCTATTGTAAAACAATGGAGTGGATTACGTCCGGGATCGCCAACCGGCGTACCTAAAATTGGTCGTGTAAAAGATTTGAATAACCTTTGGATAAATGCCGGACATTATCGTAATGGTTTGGTAATGGCACCTGCATCAGCACGTTTATTACGTGAACAAATACAGGGTGTTGCAACTTTTTTTGATGCTAGCCCTTATCAAATTTAAGTTTTTTAACTTTGATTTTAAAATTTGGTTTTGTACATCGAGTTTTAGCGACGTGTTGTAAATTTCAGATCAAGACTTGTGATAATGCGCCAACATTTTGGCTGTTGGATTGCCAAGGAACCAATAGCCTAGAACAACTAAAAAAGCATTTAAAATAAAGAAAATGCCCAAAAATATTATGACAAATATAATGTTACTAAACGCTTGCTTGAGGGCAACAAAATCAATATGACCTTGCGTCATCAATAACCCGATTATTCCCGCCAAAATACTATATAGCCAGAATATCGTGGTACATCCAAGGCTTAATTGCCAGCGTTGTGTTACGGTCGGCAAGATTTTATTGACTTTGACAAAACGTACAGTCATTAAATAAAACGCCAGTAAATACGGTAACAAGGCAAACAGGCTGACGATCTGTGCAGACAGCATCCCTAAAAAGCCCAGCAAAAAAGTAAAGGTGATGAGCCACATTGAAAAAATTGCATAACTGGGTAACAATCGTGTCATACGAAAATAAACGTCAATTGAAGTGTCATGATCATAACATGACAAAACAATGATTAAAAAAATAGTTTTTTCAAATAAATTTTAAATTATTTGTCAACCAAACTAATCCTGATGACGTTATAGAGAGTAAGACCAGCAATAACTGAATAAAAAATTGCATGGCATCTGCAAATGAAACGTACATTTTATCCTTTTTGTGCGTTTACAGGGTTTGGTGGTCTGACTTTCTTTTGAAACGCTTTGTGTAATATATGGCATCTTATATAAAGCATTGGATATTAAACCAGTTAAGCCTCGCATCTTAACTGGTTTTCTTTTATCTACGCTCTACGTCATTGTGGAGAAAATATTTTTTTTTGTAAAAAATTCCAAAACTTATAAAAAATGTAAAATAGATGACGCAGGAATATGCTAGATTTCAAATGAGTTTTATTCTTATGTTTGTCATATTTCTCGATGCCATTCGAACCCGTCGAAGCGGTGTAATTCAAATTATTTAACTTGAGCCCGTAACTTGAACCCAAAGTCAGATACAGTATGATTTCTCGTTTTTTTATTTATCGACCTATCTTTGCTTTTGTCTTGGCAATTATTCTGATGTCGGCAGGTGTGTTTGCTATTAAAAGTTTGGCTGTTGAACAATATCCGGATATTGCACCACCGAGGATTACTATTTCGACAACTTATTCTGGTGCAGGAGCACAGGAAGTCGAAGACAGCGTAACGCAAGTTTTAGAGCAACAAATCAAGGGTATTGATCATTTACTGTATTTTACCTCTAAAAGTGAAGCAACTGGTCGAAGCCAAATCAGTTTGTATTTTGATCAAGGGACAGATCCCGATCAGGCACAGGTTCAGGTACAAAATGCGATTAGCAGTTCGATTACTCGATTACCCGATGATGTGCAGCGGCAGGGTGTTCAGGTTTATAAATCTTTAAGCGACAGTTATCTGGTGGTCGGTTTATATGATGAAAGCGGTCGATCAACTAATATCGATATTTCGGATTATTTAACCAATCATTTTGAATTGACTTTATCACGTCTGGAAGGTGTGGGTGAAATTAATGTCTTTGGTTCCCAATATGCCATGCGCATCTGGCTCAATCCTTTAAAATTACAACAATATAATCTGATGGTAAGCGATGTTCGCACAGCCATAGAAACCCAGAATACGCAGGTGGCCGCAGGCGCAATTGGCGACTTACCAATGCCGGCTGATCAATATTTAAATGCCAAAGTGACCTCTGGCTCAATTTTGCGTACACCGGAACAGTTTGAAAATATTATTTTAAAAGCCAATGCCGATGGCAGTTTTGTTTATTTAAGAGATGTCGCCCGAGTTGAAGTTGGTGCAGAAAATTATCAGGTCTTTAACCGTTTAAATGGTTATCCGGCATCCGGGCTTTCAGTTGCACTGGCTTCTGGTGCAAATGCGATTCAAACTTCGGAAGCAATTTATCAGCAAGTCGATGAACTCAGAAAGCATTTGCCTGCGGGCTATAAAGTCGTTTATCCACGAGATGGAACACCTTTTGTGCAAGAGTCGATCAAGCAGGTGATTCACACCCTGTTTGAGGCGATTCTTCTGGTGGTGGTGGTGATGTTCCTATTCTTGCAAAGCTGGCGTGCGACATTAATTCCGGCTTTAACTGTGCCAGTCGTGATTTTGGGAACATTTGTTCTTTTGGCGGTTTTTGGCATGTCGATCAATACATTGACACTGTTTGCACTGGTACTGGCGATTGGCTTGCTGGTTGATGATGCAATTGTGGTGGTGGAAAATGTAGAGAGGATCATGCATGAGCAAAATATTGATGCAAAGCAGGCCAGTATCCTCTCCATGCAGGAAATCAGCGGAGCGTTGATTGGTATTACTTTGGTGTTGACGGCTGTATTTATCCCTATGGCATTTTTTAGCGGGGCAACAGGTGTAATTTATCGCCAATTTTCCATCACCTTGGTATCTGCAATGACTTTGTCATTACTTGTTGCATTAATTTTAACACCTGCAATGTGTGCACTGCTCTTAAAACCACAACAGAAGAAAGCCAAATGGGCAAACTGGTTTAATGGCAGTATTGACCGACTTAAACAGAATTATCTTAAAGTTTCCAAGGCAATGATTCGGTTCAAGTATCTTTCTCTGGTCATATTTGCTGTGTTGATCACCAGCTTTGTCTGGACGTATCGGGACTTACCGACCAGCTTTTTACCGCAGGAAGATCAGGGAATGCTAGGGATTCAGTTCCGTTTACCTGAAGGCACTCCAATGCAGCAGACTGAGTTGGTTGGTAAATATATTTCAGATTATTTTATGCAGCAGGAAAAAAATAATATGAATGCGATCATGGTGGTCTTGGGTCGCAACTCTTCCGGTACAGGTCAAAATCTGGGGCAGGCTTATGTTTCATTTAAACACTGGGACGAGCGTAAAAATAAGGAAGATAGTATTCAGGCAATTCGGGCCAGAGCCTCAGCATATTTTTCCAAGCATAATCAGGCTAGAATTTCTGTAATCTTGCCACCTGCTATTCGCGGATTGGGTTCCTCGGATAAAATGGAGTTTTTCTTACAGGATGTAGAAGGAATCGGCCGGGAAAAATTATTACAGCATTTTGATGCCTTACAGCAACAGACTAATCAGAGTAATATTATTCAAAATCTGGATAAAAAAACCAATTCGGAGCAGGCAGTTTTAAATCTTAACATTGATCCGCGTTCGGCAATGAAACTGGGTTTAGATATTGCAGATATCAATCGCACTTTGTCTACGGCATGGAGTGGTAGTTATATCAATGATTTTATTGACCGTGGCAAGATTAAGCGGGTTTATATACAAGGCGATGCTGAGTTCCGTTCAAAACCCGAAGATATGCGTTATTGGTACGTGAAAAATGCCAGTGGTCAAATGGTACCTTTCACCCAGTTTGCCACTGTGAACTGGCAAGGCGCACCACCAGTGCTGGAGCGTTTTATGGGCTATTCTGCACTTGAACTGGAAGCGAATACTGGCAATGATGTGAGTACCGGGCAAGGGATGCAGGAACTCAATAAGTTGGTTGCCCAGCAGCCTGAGGTACAATTATCCTGGAGTGGTTTGTCCTATCAGGAGCAGAAATCAAGCAATCAAACACTGGGTTTATATCTGGTATCTGTCTTGTTCATCTTTTTGTGTCTGGCGGCATTGTATGAAAGTTGGTCGATTCCAACTGCTGTTTTGGCAGCAATTCCGCTTGGCGTCGGTGGTACGATATTATTTAGTGCCTGGTTTTCTTTCCCCAATGATATTTATTTCCAGATCGCTTTGCTGACCACCATTGGATTATCGTGTAAAAATGCCATATTAATGGTGGAGTTTGCATCAGAAAGACAGCGACAAGGCAAATTGGCATATGATGCTGCTTTAGAAGCTGCTGCATTACGCCTAAGACCGATTCTGATGACATCAATTGCTTTTGGTGCAGGTGTGGTTCCACTTATGCTGGCAACCGGTGCTGGCGCATTAAGTCGTCAGGCCATTGGCTATAGTGTTTTTGGTGGCGTATTATTTGGCACAATTTTGGTGTTAGTTTTTATTCCACTGATGTATGTGTTGATCCGACAACGCAAAGCTACAGCAAATGAAATAGGTAATTAATCAAAAATCCCAGTGTTATATAGCTTTAACGAACTTAAGCGTTCGTGTGAATATTATTGATAATTTAAGGAGTTAATTTATGAATACGAAGTTGGTTCGTATGGTGGGAACTTTAGAGGGGATTTCTTTTCTGGTTTTATTATTGATTGCCATGCCAATGAAATATATTTGGGGTAATCCATTGGCAGTGAAATACGTGGGAATGGCACATGGTGTTTTATTCTTATTATTTGTCGGTATGTTATTGTTCCTATGTATGAAGAAACAATGGTCTTTACGCATCTTTATTTTAGGCTTGATTGCTGCGATTTTGCCCTTTGGCCCATTTGTTTTTGACCATAAACTAAAACAACTTGATCCACATTAATTCATGGTGAATACTGCTCATCACAACAGACTTTTATGTACATAGAAAGTGTGATGATCAATATATAGAGCCTAATTATGTCCCAACCAACAAAATTAACACAACAAGAAGTGATTGCGATAGAACGTGATCTGGCAAAGTTTGCCAATACCATGGATAGTCTGGTACGTATTCCGTTTACCAAACAGGGCGTCGGGGCAGATGCTGCCTTAAGTACGATTCCATTTGCTGGGGATGTTGCAGGTTTTGTATTAACCATTTATGCCTTTAAAAAAGCCAGAGAAGTAGGCGTCCCCCAAAGCAAACTCAATGGTGTGATCAGACTTGCTGTGATTGATATGCTGGTCGGTTTTATTCCTGTACTGGGCACTGTTTTCGATATTTTTATTCGTCCAAGTCGTAAGACATTGGACATCGTACATGCGCATATCCGTGACCAGTATGCCATTGAAAGTGATATTCATGTTGTGCATCCGTTTTTACATGAAGCATTGGAGCAAAAACAGCAACGTTCGGCGTTTTGGCGTAATCCAGTGATTAGTTGGCTTTGGTTGCGTATTCCGGATTTGTTGGGTTTGATTTTTATTATTGCCTTGGGATTTTTATTGGTCCTAGGTCTACAATGGCTTTGGCATTTGGACATCTGGCAAAAAATTTAAAAGGGAGCAATCCGTGGGAAGCAAACAGGATCATGTGAGTGCCAATTTACCTGCATTAAATTTTGAAGATACCTTGGCCTTTTATCAGAATTTGGGTTTTCATGCCGAATATCTTTCCGATCAATGGATGATTTTGGTTCGAGGACCTTTGGAAATCGAATTTTTCTTGCATGAAACATTGCAGCCTTTACAGTCTGATCATAGTGTATGTATTTGGGTGCAGGATCTGGACGGACTTTATGCATTATGGTCGGCACTGGACTGGCAAGATTATACCGCACCAGTCAAAATCACTGAAATTTTACAGGATGCTCAGATTAGACGTTTTAGTATTATTGATATAAATGGCAATCTATTACGTTGTTTGAGTTTGAATTAAAAAAAGTTAAGTTAAAAAAATGCTTCTCGAAAGAAGCATTTTTTTTGATTATCTCACATCAAGTTTTTGCAAAGCAGCAACGCGTTGCTCAATACTTGGATGGGTATGGAATAATGCTGCCAGACTAAAGCCTTGATGTTGACCTTCGGCAATAGCAAAAGCCTGCATTTCCTTAGGCATTTGATCAGGCATTTCTGATTCAGCTTTTAAGCGCAGCAGGGCAGAGATCATGGCTTGTTTGCCAGCAAGGCGGGCACCTGCTTCGTCGGCACGATATTCACGGTAGCGTGAGAACCAGAGCACAATAGTGCTTGCCAGAATACCAAATACAATGTCCAGCACCATGGTTGTGACAAAATAGCCAATACCGGGAGCTTCATTGTCGCCACGACCAAACACATTACGATCAATAAAATCACCGGCAATACGTGCAAAGAACATGACGAAGGTGTTGACTACGCCCTGAACCAGAGACAACGTGACCATATCACCATTGGCAACGTGACCGATTTCATGGGCCAGTACTGCACGGACTTCATCCGCCGACATTCTTTCCAGCAATCCTGACGAAACTGCAACCAGCGCATCATTCTTGTTCCAACCCGTTGCAAACGCATTGGATTGTGTCGAATAGAAAATCCCAACCTCTGGCATTTTAATGCCTGCACGTTGTGATAAATCTGCAACGGTTTGTAATAACCACTGTTCCGCCTGATTACGCGGAGACTCAATAATTTGTGTACCAGTTGTTTTTTTCGCAATCCATTTTGACATGAACAGTGAGATGAAAGATCCCACCATACCAAAGACAAAACAGAAGACTAGTAAGTTGCCCAGATCCAATCCGCCTGCGGAACGATAACTTCCAACACCTAGGATAGATAAAACAAGACCTGCAACTACTAGAACTGCGAGGTTGGTTAGCAAAAACAAACCAATCCGCATCATGGACCTAATCCTCTAAAAAAATAAAAAGTATGTGATTCATATCACGTGAAAAATATGACTATAGCATGTGATTTTTTATGGGGGAAATGAATGAGATTTCAAGATGTAAAAAAATTATTCACTAATACGAATATTAGAGGTCACAATGGCGGCATCTGTGGCATAGGTACGTGTTGCAGCGCGATCTGTATATACACCATTACTATACACAATTTCCCGTTTTGGTGATGACTGGGTGCTAGGGGTGTAATTACTTGAAGCCGAAAGGACTTTGACATCCTGAGCGTTGGCACCGCTAGAGGAACTGGCAGCCGAATTGGTCAGATTTAAACCACTTGCATAAAGGTTTTGATAGCGGCTCATCACCCGGTTGACATAGTCACGCGTTTCACGAAAAGGTGGAATACCACCATATTTATCGACATTGCCTTCGCCGGCATTATAGGCTGCCAAAGCCAGACTGGTATTACCATTAAAGCGTTTGAGCAACCAACTCAGATATTTTGCTCCGCCATGAATATTTTCGGCAGGATCATATACATTATTTACATTAAAACGACGGGCCGTAGCGGGCATGAGTTGCATTAATCCCTGTGCACCAACAGGGGAGCGGGCATAGGCATTAAAACTGGATTCGGTATGCATCACGGCTTTGACCAGACCTTCAGAAATTCCATACATTTGCGCAGCAGCACGAATAATATGGTCATAAGCATCTTTGGAACGACTGAAACTAGGTAAAACTGCCGCTTCTGAGTTACCCCAGTTTTTATAACTATGAACGTTGGTATCGGGATAGTACGTTACTTTTTCTTGTTTATAGCTACCGCTGTTGACTTTTTTATTGGTTAATAATGCAGTGCCTTGATGATCACGATAAACATATAAGTTACCCGCATGGCTCAATTGTTGAACACCTGATATCAAAATTATCGCTGTGCTGATTTTTTGTAATACAGTCATCGATATCATTTTTTTATTCATGCCATGCCGCCGAAAAAATTATTTGTAGATAAAGCCAAAGAAGTGTATCAAAAAAACATCAGTTGTAAAAAAAAACTCTACAATATTTTGTTTAATCGTCTAAAAAATCGCTGCTAAAACTTGACATTCATTTTATCCAAAAAATTTCAAAATAAATTAAAAATTTTTCTAAATAAAAGGCTTGCTTTATATAACTAGTTGAAATTTAACATTAAAAAATAGTGATTAAAATTTAACCAATCTAATCAAATGCCTTAAATTTACTTGCTCTGCTTTTGTCAAGCACCTAGTTATCCATAAAGTTATCCACAGGTTTTGTGGAAAACAAAAAAATGAGGGGTTCATCAATAGCTTAGCGGCCAATCGAAAATATTAGCAGTTGATAATGATGCTTTAATGACAAACTAAAGTACATATTACAAATAATTTGAGCAAAAGCTGATTGAGATGGCTGTGTAAAATGTTGCAGATAGGGTAAAATGGCTGCCTTATTTTTTTCTGAGTATGGAAAAGAACGTGTCAGCATTTACGCCCGTCGAAGATTCAAGCCTAGGTTTTAATTTTAAGCCAGAATTGCCTACCAGCTCGGCTTATTATCGTCTATTAAAAAAATTACGTCGTCAGGTTGGCCACGCAATTCGTGATTTTAAGATGATTGAAGACGGCGATAAAATCATGGTGTGTATTTCTGGCGGTAAAGACAGTTATACCTTGCTCGATATTCTGTTGCAATTTAAACGCATTGCACCGATTAATTTTGATGTAGTTGCAGTAAATCTGGATCAGAAACAACCCGGTTTCCCCGAAGATGTATTACCAAGATATCTGGAACAAAATAATATTCCTTATTATATTCTAGAAAAAGATACCTATAGCATTACCAAACGTCTAACGCCTGAGGGCAAGACCTATTGCGCAGTTTGTTCACGTTTGCGTCGTGGTTCATTATATGGTTTTGCACAGGAAATTGGCGCAACCAAAGTGGCTTTGGGTCACCATCGTGATGACATCATTGCAACTTTCTTTCTTAATTTATTTCATGGTGGTAGCTTAAAAGCCATGCCACCAAAGTTATTATCTTCAGACAAGAAAAATATTCTGATTCGCCCATTAGCTTATGTCGAAGAGAAAGACATTATTAAATATGCGGAATTACGTCAATTTCCGATTATCCCATGCAATTTGTGTGGTTCTCAGGAAAATCTGCAACGTGCCATGATCAATGACATGTTACGGGAATGGAATAAGCAATATCCAAAACGTTTACACAGCATATTTGGCGCATTACAGAATGTTTCTCCTTCACAGCTTGCAGATCGTGAATTATTTGATTTTGAGATTCTGGATTCCGAGCGTGAATTTGATCTGAAAAGTCCGGAAGAATTAAAAAATCGTTTAGATGTGGTAAATTTGAGCATTGCAGCGGATTAATCAAATAATTCGCTATTTGTGTTTTTATTTTTTATTATATAACTGATTTTATAGGAATTTTAACTGTAATTGATCCTTCGGTTGATTAAGTGCTAAGGCGATAATTGACTAAAAAAATGAATTGCAAGTAAAAAATTACCTATCGCTTTTTTTGCTAAGCATGGTATAAACAATTAAGGATATAACGATGTACAAGCAATAGATGCTTGAATCATCTCCATGACGGTCTTACAAAGAAATTGAGGAATAAACATGCCTGCTTTTTTAACTGATGATTGGTTCTCTACTGTTGAGCAATTAACAACTGAAGCGGGAGATTTGAACTTACCGCCTGCGCTTGCAAATTTAGCCTTAAATTTGGTTGTTACAGATGCCGATGGTGAAACCCAATTATCACTTGAGGGTGGTAAAATCCAAAAGGGACTTGCAGATAATGCAAAAACCACTTTAAACATGGATGCAGAAACCCTGCGCAAAGTATTTTTAGAGTTTGATATGGCTGCGGCAATGCAGGCATTTATGACTGGTAAAATCAAAGTACAGGGCGATATGAGCCAATTAATGGCTTTGCAAACTGCACAGCCAAGTGCTGAACAAAAAACACTATTCAAACGTATTCTTGAGCATACCGCTTAAAATTTTATCATCGCGCGTATGATATAAAAAAACCTCGGATTCGAGGTTTTTTTATGGCTTAGATTTGAGCAAGCTGCTCGGTTGTCTTAATGTGTTCCAAATAAATACGGATACGTTTGACATACTGAATGGCTTGCTGATGTCTGGCGTTGGCGCGCTGATTATTTTCCAGATACTGATAGAGATTAATCCATTGATCTGGATCTTTGCCCTGTTTTTGCAAACGTGTACGAATTTGATTGACTGCGCCCGGTCCCATGTTATATGCGACTAAAGCGTACCAGTTACGATCGGGATAAGGAATATCCTGATATTCCTGTAGCATCAAATTGAAATATTTTGCACCGCCCTGAATACTCTGGGCGGGATTGGTTCTGTCTTGGACACCCATGGCTTTGGCTGTATTTTGTGTAAGCATCATCACGCCACGCACACCGGTTGGGGAAACAGACTCAGGCTTTAAATAAGATTCCTGATAACCAATGGCTGCCAGAAATTGCCAATCCAGATTAAGTTGCTGAGCACTTTTCTTAAAGCTGGTTTTATAAATTGGCAAACGTTGCTGTAAATTATGGGTAACGGTATTTAAATCCTGTTGATTGACGTAGTTCTGATCATAAAATGATGCCAAACGCTGCATTTCACCAGTTTGTTTACTCTGACATAAATGGCCTGTGGCAGTCACTGCCAACGGATCCTCTGCCGATTTAAATACCCATGAAATATTACTATTCAAGCCATATTTTTGCAGTGTGCTTTGGGCACCGCAACTGCCTTCAACTGCAATCAGTTGGGCCTGCTCAATCTGGTTGATCGGGGCAGTGGTTAAAGCAAATTGCGCTTTACCTTTTTTCACCCATTTGAGTGCAGTATTATTGTCATTTACCGTGACGAGATTTAATTTTAGGTCCATACTTTTGGCATAACTACGTGCCAAATCATAGCCAAAACCATGCGTAAAACCATCATTTTGGAATACGGTTGTCGGGTTTTGTACCGCAACCACAGTTAAAGTATGATTGTCATCTACGGACTGAGGATGCAAATAACCCTGAGAGACATTAAGGCTCAATGGAATAATTGCGGCGATTAGTAAGGAAATTTTGAGTCTGGGTCGAGATTTAAGGTGATTGAGGCATTGCCTCGATCGAGACTGTTGAGTGGTGGGCTTCATTGTGTCTCCGCAACAAGTGAATCATTGTCACAAGGTCAAATTGATTCTTGAACAAAACTAACTGTGGGTAGATAACATGACGCAAATACGACACGTAAACTGGGAAAGAAAAGGTTTAAGCTGGATTACAAAAAATGAATAAAAGATATACAGAGATATTGCAAAAACCTAAGATAGGCGCGCATTCTATCTATAAAATCGATATTAGTCAAATTTTGTACAAATTATTTGTTACAACTCAAACTAAGTTAATGTTTTATTGTTAATTTTAATTGTGGAGTGGGGTGCTGTTTTTGATGAATTTTTATTATCTTTTGATGCAAAAAATGTAAAGGTTGTAATGCGAATATGAAATCTGTACTGATTACGCAAGAAGGACATGACAAATTGGCTGCCGAGTTACAACAGCTCTGGTACGTGGAACGCCCCGAAATTACCAAGAAAGTGACGTGGGCTGCAAGTTTGGGGGATCGCAGTGAAAATGCCGATTACCAATATAATAAGCAATTGTTAAGAAAGATTGATCGCCGGGTACGTTATCTGGGCAAACGCTTGGAAGAACTAAAAATTGTTGCATATTCACCTATTCAGGAAGGAAAAGTTTATTTCGGTGCATGGGTTGAGATCGAAAATGAACTGGGTGAAACGATAAATTTACGTATTGTTGGGGTAGATGAAATTTTTGATACTGATCCAAGCTATATTTCCATTGATTCGCCCATGGCCAAAGCATTGTTGGGTAAGTCTGTCGATGATGAAATAGAAGTAGTTACGCCAAGCGGTAAAAAAACCTGGTTTATCAACCAGATTATGTACAAATAATGGTTTAAAAAATGCAAGATTGTTTTGTTTTTATTCAATTGACTGTAAATTTTAACAAAATTATTTGCCAATTGCCTAAAATCTTTATAAGATAACGCCCACTGGAAGCGTGGCAGAGCGGTTTAATGCACCGGTCTTGAAAACCGACGAGGGCGCGAGTCCTCCGTGAGTTCGAATCTCACCGCTTCCGCCAAATATCTAAAAGCCCTTGTTTTTACAAGGGCTTTTTTTGTATTTGTACTTTGTCCCACATTGTAACTTACATAACGTCAGTTCGGGATAAGAGTCCTTGTTATATCTGAATAAATTAATTTCAATGAAAGAATCACGACAGAGTCTTACAAGATTAGGCATATTTTAGGATAAACTCACTTCGTCTTGCACTGCGATTGAAATATATTTCAATTGCAGTGCAAGTTCGACCTGAGAGGCATTGTCTCGCAAAGCTTTCGGGAAGAGTGGTATGACCACGCAAGGGCAAAACCATCTTGCTCATGAGGAGTATATTCCGTAAAGCTGATCACTGCAAACTCGGTCAAATACCACTAAAAAAAATAAATTAATTGAAAAACATTATCTTACAAATTCTTGCCGCATATATGGCTCATGACCTTGAACAAGCAGAGGACGCTGCTACGAAACCAATTTCTTCTACTCATCTTATCCTGAATTCACGTTACTCTATGAAAATGACTTTAGGTTTTGTTGATGCCGACAAGCTCTATCCTTGTACTAAATGTGGTGTGGAGTCCTTATCTCGTCAATTCATATTTATCAATAAAAAAAGGTCATCTCAATGTGAACAACCTTTTTCTATAACAAGGACATATTTAAATTACTATTAACCTAACAAGAAATCGAGATGGTTATTCTCGATAGTCTCGTACTTATTAGATAATACTAATCACTTCACTGTGATCAAAAAAGGTTGGCCATTTGGTTTTAGTCTTATTCCTTGCCTTAAATGTGCCCATGGTAAATCTGAAGGATCTGCAATCATAGGTCCAGGTGCTTTAGCTACTAACACTTTTTCAGCAATTGGACCAAAATCTGCTCTAAAATGTACGGAACTTTTGTTTACTAAAATACTCATTTTTTCCGGATCGATGCCAGCGATTCTATAAAGATTCCTATCAATCATTTGTGCTTTTGAGGAGCTGACAGCAATCAATATTCCTTCTAGTTGTAAACAAGCAACTGGTCCAACATCGACAAACATTCCATGCATCATGGGTCCATCAAAATGGCATTGGCCATTAGATAAGTGGATTACATCAAAATTTGCCTCAAGAGGTGTATCGCCCGGTATCTTTGCTTGCCCTCCAAGTTTGATTGATATTTTTCCTCCAATTCCTGCTTCATATGCTGCCTGCACTGCTTCAGCATCACATATCAAGCCGACAGCAACATTATTTGCTTTATTACTTAAAAGTGCTTTGATTAATCCAGTAGTATTTGCATCTCCTCCGGCACCAGGATTATCTTGAGTATCAGCAATGACAACTGGTCGATTAGCATTTTTAGAAATGGCTATAGCTTCTTTTACAGCCTCATCTGGAGTGAGAAATGATATTTCCCAATCTGATTCCTCTTTTAGTAACTTATCGTATAAGCTGTTAACTGCAATTTCCAGTCTACAATAATCAGTACCATATCCCCATAAAACAGGTCCACATTCATTAAAATCTGCTGCGGGGAATCCTGGAGCGAATGATAAAGATATTTGATCGCACTCGAACTCTTCCAATAAGGAATAAAATTCCTTGGCAGGGTGTACTAATGTACACATACTATTAATTGGGATTAAATATGGTAATCGACAACTATAGCGATATAATTTGCCTTCACGTAATCTCAAATCCATCAATTTAGCAGCACGAGAACCTGTTTCAGCCATATCAATATGAGGATATGTTCTGAATGCGGTCAATGCATCTGCTGAACTCAGCATTAGCTCAGTGACATTCGCATGTAAATCTAAAGATGCAATAATTGGAATATTGTCACCAACTATATTTCTAAGTCTTGATAATAAAATACCTTCACCATCATCAATATGTTCTGCAACCATAGCACCGTGTAGATCTAAGTAAATACCATCAATTACTTGGTCACTTGCAGCTAAGGTAATCTCTCTGACTATTCGTTCGTACGTTTCTTCTTCGACATGTGCTGAGGGGCTTGCTGCGGCCCATATAACGGGAATTAGTTCAAACTCAAATTTCTCTGCTTCGTTTATAAAGCCTCCTATTGGAATATTTACATCGCGAAGCTTTAAAACATCTTTTCCTCGTGCTAGTTGAGGAAAACCTTCACCACGTACAAAGCTTTCGTATGTAGCTTTGCTTGGAGCAAATGTATTCGTTTCATGCTGAAACCCAGCTATCAAAATTTTATATTTCATAACTAACCATTCCTATTTAATTAATGAACTATTCGTTAAAGAAACTTTCGTTCTAGGTTTGTTTGCTGCTAAAAGTATCGAACCAAATCCAACTATTAAAGCCATAGCGAGTACACCCGCAGAGGAGCTACCTGTGTAGGACTTAAGTAAACCAATTAGCGTTGGGCTCACGAATCCACCTAGTAAACCAATTGTATTAATTACGGCAATCCCACCAGCTGCCGCTGTTCCTTGAAGATATTGAGCAGGTATAGCCCAGAAAACTGTATAGGCGCTCCAGATAAAAGCAGTTCCCAATGATAAAAATATTAATGATACGAGAAGATTTTCAGTAAATACTGTCGAAATAGCTAAACTGATCGCGGCAATGAATGCAGGAATTGATGTATGCCAACGTCTTTCATTATATATATCAGATGTACGTCCAAATATTTGCATAAAGATAATTGCTGCTATATATGGAATCGCTGATAAAAATCCAATTGACATTAAATCATTTACGCCACTATCACGAATGAGGGATGGAAGCCAGAAACTCATAGAATAGATGCCGCAAATTAAGCAAAAGTATCCAAATGCCATTAAGTAAATTCGGGGATCTTTTAGTGCTGCTCTAAATGATGAGTGCGCGTTATCTGAGCTTATAACTAATTTAGCATGAATTTTTTTTTCATCGTCAGATAACCATTTAGCTTGAGATGGAGCATCAACAAGTAATTTTAAAGCCAAAATTCCAAGAATAACGGCAGGAAATCCTTCAATTAAGAACATCCATTGCCAACTTTTGAGTCCACCTATGCCAGCAAATTCTGTCATGATCCAGGTTGATAGTGGCGCTCCTATAATACTCCCTATTGGACCAGCAAGCATTGTTATAGCCATAACTCTTGCAAGTCGATCGCGACCATACCAAAGAGTGAGATAGTAAATCATTCCAGGTGCAAACCCTGCTTCAAACACACCTAAAAAAAATCTTAATATATAGAAGTTTATCTCATTATTAACTAAAAACATGCAACTCGAGGTTATGCCCCAAAGTAACATAACTCGGCTTAAAGTTTTTCGAGCACCAATTTTTGTTAGTAGTAAATTACTTGGTGTTTCGAAAATGGCGTAACCAATAAAGAAAATTCCAGCGCCTAGTCCATATGCAGCATCTGAGAGTCCTAGATCACTCTGCATATGTAATTTGGCAAAACCTATATTAACTCTATCTAGGTAGGCTATAAAATAACAGACTAGAAGAAAGGGGAGGATTCTTAAGTCAATTTTTCGATAAATTTTTGATACCTCTGAGGTAGCACCCATTGCTTTGTTCTTCACCATCTCACGCAGACTCCTTGTCTTGATACCCTATAATCTAAATTTTTTTTTGATACAGCAATAGCAACTTAAGAAGCACTTTGTTACCTTATAAGCAACAACAAAATTAGATTGAAAACTATGCGCGATTTGAATCAACGTCGAATGCGTTATTTTTTTGAAGTATGGCGACATAAATCAATTCGAGGAGCAGCTGAACAGTTAAATACAGCGCCGTCTGTAATTACTAGACAAATTAAACTGCTCGAAGAAGAAGTGGGAGTGAAACTATTTGATAGACAATCAAGGGGTGTTGAACCAACTGAGGCCGCCCAGTTTTTATTAGATTTTTGGCGTGGTTGCCAAGCTCAACAAGAGCATTTTGAGGAACAGTTAAGATCTTTGAGTGGATTGCAAGATGGAAATATTCGTATAGCACTGAGTGAAGGATTTATTGATATATTAAATAGTAAAGTACTTGGCGAATTTTCACGTACTTATCCGGGAATAAAAATATATCTTGATATACTTCCAGTAAATGCTGTTATTAATGAGGTTGCAACGGGAAAGGCTCATTTTGGTATAGCATATAATCCATCCATTTGTGATGATGTCTGTTATATTGCATCATGTAAACAACCAATAAAACTACTGCTCAGGCCTGATCATCAACTAACTAAATTACAGCAGCCTATTCATTTTGAAGATATAATTAAGTTTCCTATCGCTCTTATGCCTTCTGAGTATGGTATAGGACAAGCTTTAAAGTATGTGTTTCATATGGAAAACATTGCGTTGAATCCAGCTTTTACTACTAATTCACTATCCGCATTAAGGCATTATGTTGTTAATACAGACGCAGTTACCTTTATCGCAGAATTTTCGGCGTTCAGTGATATTATCTCTGGTCAACTGACTACCTTAGAAATTGATAATGCTATTTTAAATAATATTTACGGCAGATTGATAGTAAAGAAATTAACTTCTATATCACCTGCTGCAAATGAGCTTATTGCATGGATATTAGAGCGTATGGAAATATTTTCTACAGATTAGTTAAATTGTATGATCTCACTGATACACGGATAGATCGTCAATTGGTGCGTGGTGCATTTCATTATGCTCTAGCTCGTTAGGGCTATCCAATGAGTATCATGGTGCACTATGACCAAGGCTCACAGTACTGTAGTCGTGATTTTAGATGGCTATTTATTAACGAATGATTGTATTCAAAGCATGTCACGTAGAGGCCTTGCGCAGTATACTGCTCATGGGATAATACTATTATAGAAAGCCTATTTCATACATTAAAGCTCATGTGGTTCACGGTATTGTATTTACTACTAGAAAAGAAGCTAATACTGTATTATTTGAATATATTGAGATTTACAACAATCGAATTAGACGACATTCTACAAATGACTATTTAAGCCCAAAAACCTTTGAATAGAAATATTTTAAGAATTTAGAGGGGAGTACTGTCCACGACAGTGTCTAGGAGCATTTTGTACAATTTTACCAATTCGAGTAGCAATATAAGCATCCGTAAAGCCCAATTGATTTTAATTGGATGCTTACTTGAATCTATTTTTTTTCAGCAACATTTCCACTTTCTATAAAATATCCTCCCTTGTCTTGCTTAATATGACAAAAAATACATCGTGAATTTATTTCATGTTTTGGTGAGAAAAGATCGTTTTTATTCATGTTGGGATTCAGGTATAAAGCACACTATATTCAGATTTATCTCAGAACTTAGGGTACCGGATCACAATGTATAAAGCGTTTATATTTAAGATTAAGCAAATTAGTTTCGATGAAAACTACCATCCCTCAGACAAAACACGTCTCACCACCAACTTTGCAAATTTGGCGAGAGGGGCGAGTCGTCAAGAGAATTTACGCAATACCTTAAGGATGATGAACAATCGTTTCAATGATTTGGCGCATTGGGATAACCCGAAAGGCGATCGTTATTCTCTCGAACTTGAAATCATTTCTGTTGATATAGATGTTGAGGGCAATGGTGAAACCTTCCCTACGATTGAAATCTTACAAACCAGTATTGTTGATCATAAAAATAATAAACGCATTGAAGGTATTGTAGGGAACAGTTTTTCTTCTTATGTGCGTGATTATGATTTTAGTGTATTACTGCCGGAACATAATTATAATCAAGCCAAATTTAGTCTTCCGGAAAACTATGGTGAGCTTCACGGAAAAATCTATCAATCTTTTATAAATTCAAATACATTTAAAGATCATTTTAATAAACCACCTGTGATTTGTTTAAGTGTTTCAACCACAAAAACATATCATCGGACTGCAAATATACATCCAATCTTAGGTGTTGAATATCAACAAGATGCATATTCTTTAACGGATGAGTATTTCGGAAAAATGGGCTTGCAGGTTCGCTATTTTATGCCGCCAAATAGTGTTGCGCCTTTGGCATTTTACTTCCATGGTGATTTGCTCAGTGATTACACCAATCTTGAGTTGATCAGTACCATCAGTACGATGGAAACCTTTCAAAAGATTTATCGCCCTGAGATTTACAACGCAAATGCTGCGGCAGGACAATATTATCAACCAAGTTTGAAGCATCAGGATTATTCACTCACTCGCATTGTTTATGATCGGGAAGAGCGTAGCCAGTTGGCGATTAAGCAGGGAAAATTTACGGAAGAGCAGTTCATCAAGCGATATCAAAATATCCTTGAGCAATGGGCTGCGAGCTACGCTGTTTAAAAATGATGTTGTTATATAACCAAGCTAGAAAAGATTATTGATTATGAAAATATTATTACCAACTTCAACTGCTGGCAGTTTACCAAAACCATCTTGGCTTGCAGAGCCAGAAAAACTTTGGTCACCTTGGAAATTACAAGATGATCAATTAATCGAAGGTAAACAGGATGCTTTGCTTTTGGCATTGCAAGAACAGCAACATGCAGGAATTGATATTGTCAGTGATGGCGAACAAACTCGCCAACATTTTGTCACGACGTTTATTGAACACTTGAATGGCGTTGATTTTGAAAAACGCGAGACTGTGAGAATCCGTAATCGTTATGATGCAAGTGTGCCAACCGTGGTAGGTGCTGTGTCTCGCCAAAAACCGGTTTTTGTTGAAGATGCCAAGTTTTTACGTCAGCAAACCAATCAACCGATTAAATGGGCGCTACCCGGTCCGATGACGATGATTGATACGCTCTATGATGGTCACTATAAAAGTCGTGAAAAACTGGCTTGGGAATTTGCCAAAATTCTCAACCAAGAGGCCAGAGAGTTAGAGGCTGCTGGTGTTGATATTATCCAATTTGATGAGCCTGCATTTAACGTATTTTTTGATGAGGTAAATGATTGGGGGATTGCCACTTTAGAAAAAGCCATTGAAGGGCTGAAATGTGAAACTGCGGTACATATCTGCTATGGTTATGGTATCAAAGCCAATACAGATTGGAAAAAGACACTGGGTTCAGAGTGGCGACAATATGAAGAAGCATTTCCAAAACTGCAACAATCTAATATCGATCTTATTTCACTCGAATGTCACAACTCTCGTGTGCCAATGGATTTACTTGAGCTTATTCGCGGTAAAAAAGTGATGGTAGGTGCCATTGATGTGGCAACCAATACTATTGAAACAGCAGAAGAAGTCGCTGGTACACTTAGAGCCGCACTGCAATTTGTCGATGCTGATAAACTTTATCCTTGTACCAACTGTGGTATGGCGCCTTTATCCCGTCAAGTTGCAAGTGGCAAGCTCAATGCTTTGAGTGCAGGTGCAGAACTCATCCGAAAAGAACTCGCAAACGGGCACTAATCGGTATAGGAATGTATAAAGGGTTACCTTTTCCAGTTTGATTGGATTTTATATTTATGATTAAACTGGTCACCCTTATCTCAATCAGCCGGTGTTAGCTTCCATACAGAGCTCATTCATAATGTGCCTATATGGGGGAAATGGCGTGGTATCGCGAGATCTAAAGAAAAAAGGTACGGTTCAATTTAGGAAAAAATGATGATTGAAGCAACAGACTTTAGAAATGCAATGTCGATGTTAACAGGTGCGGTAAGTGTCGTTACTACGGCAGGTTCATCTGGTCGTTATGGATTTACTGCATCTGCCGTGTGCAGTGTCACTGATACACCGCCAACATTATTGATATGTATGAATAAAGCAGCTAGCTCACATGTACATTTTGTCGAAAATAAAATTTTAACCGTGAATGTTTTGGGCGCACATCATCAGCATATTTCTCATGTGTTTTCATCCAAAATGAGTCCAGAAGAACGGTTCGAACATGGTGTCTGGACTGCATTAGAAACGGGTTCACCCGTGTTAGAGGATGCTTTGGTGAGTTTTGATTGTCAGATTGAGCAAATTCAGGAAGTTGGAACACATACTATTTTTATCTGTGGTATTGTCGCGATTCAACAAAGTCAACATGACCAAGGCTTGGTCTATTTTAATCGCAGCTATCATCAGGTGGGGCATCATGTCGAGCAGGTAGAAATTGCTTAAAGGGACTTTTTAATTTTGGTTCTGTCACATGAGGAAAGCTTGAAAAGAATTTGTTTTTGAAGCGCAAGTGATAGCAAGAGGTTTAAAGATTTTTATATAAGAATTGGATTTATAAAGAAAATTTAAAGAAATGATATTGTTTTATTGATTGGGATGAATATAATGTTACGTTATAACATTTTATTTATTTAAGGCTATTACTTCATGAAAGTACCTTTTATTTTATTCAGTTCGATGGGGCTTTTAACAGCCGTATCGGCTGCCAATGCCAAAACAATTGAAGCAGAGCAAAATAAACAGATAAAAGCTTTACCTACCATCGTCATCACGGCCACCGAAACCGAAAATCAAACAACGGCTGCAACCAAATTTGAATTGGACCCATTACAAACACCGCAAAACGTCCAAGTATTGGGGCAAGATATTTTGCAGGATAATCATGCACAGCGTATTACCGATGTGACTAAATTAGTGAGTGGTGTATCAGTACTTAATCCCATGGCAGGTTTATGGGACAATTATGCCATTCGTGGTTTTAATACCGATCAGACTGTGGGTGCAAGTGCGCTTAGAAACGGTGTAAATGCTTATCTTGGCATGAATGCCGCCCATGATATGGTCAATATTGACCGTCTGGAATTTCTAAAAGGCCCCGAAGCTGCTTTATATGGGGCAGGTGATCCGGGTGGTACAATCAATATTGTCACCAAAAAGCCGCAGTTTTCACCTGAGCATCGAGTTGATTTGAGTGTGGGTTCTTATGACCAATATCGTGCAGCCTTCGATTCGACCAATGCCATTACCGATACAGTAGCGTATCGTTTAGGTATAGCGTATGAAAATAAGCATAGCTTTCGGGATTTTGTCAAACATGATCGTTTATTTGTAGCACCGCAATTGACATGGCAGCCGAATGATCAGACTCAAATTGATTATGATAGTGAATATACACAGGTCAATAGCCGCTTTGATCGTGGTGTACTGGCAGTAAATCAACAACTGGGTAAAATTCCCAATCATCGTTTCTTAGGCGAACAAGCAGATGGCTTAATTGATATGGATGATTATCTACAACAATTACGACTCAAACACCAATGGAATGATGACTGGAAAAGTGAAGTAACACTCAATTATAAGCATAATACTTTGCAGGGGTTTTCAACCGAAGCCTATAAACTGATTAATGATCAGGGCGATCTTAACCGCGAACGTCGTTATCGGGATAATACTACCAGTAGTTATTTGTTGAATCACGATTTAATCGGTCAATTTTCAACGGCTAAGCTTTTGCATAAGGTGGCGATTACCACCGAATTGAGCCATTTGAATATTCTGAATAAACTGCAACGCTATCGTAAGACCAGTGGGTCTGATATGGATTTGATTAATATCTATCGTCCGGTATATGGGGCGAATCTACCAGATGTTAATACGACAGTTTTGGATACCGATGAAGATCAAAATAATATTGCCTTTGGCTTAAGTGATTATATTGAATTTAATCCACAATGGGCATTTTTGCTTGGTGGACGTGTAGATTATTATCAGCAGAAATTTAACGAGCATGCAAAGTCCAAACAGGGAACGCAATATTTTACCCATTTTAGTCCAAAAGCTGCATTAAATTATCAGGTGAATGATCAATGGTCTATGTTTGTTAGTGCAGGTAAGTCTTTCCATCTAAATTCGGGGTTGGATGAAAATTCGGAATTATTCCAACCTGAAAAGGCTTTAACGTATGAATTTGGTACAAAAAATAAATTTTTTGATGAACGAATAGAATCGACGATTTCCTTATTCCATATCAAAAAGAAAAATGTTTTGGTGGATAATCCAACGGGGTTATCGGATTACATCAGCACAGGCGAGCAATTAAGTAGAGGTGTGGAGATTGATTTAAGCGCAGAGCCGATTGATCGTCTAAAGCTTAAACTGGCGTATGCCTATACCGATGCGTCGGTAAGAAAGGGGGAACCAGCAGTTGGCATTGAGCGGGGTGATCGCTTGTTGAATAGTCCAAAACATAGTGCTAATCTTTTTGCGATGTATGATCTGTGGCAATCGGGTCAACAAAAGATTGGTGTGGGTGGAAATTTAAACTATGTCTCTGACCGTTCAGGAAATGTCAAAGATGATGGTTTTGAGCTGCCTTCCTATACTTTGCTTAATTTAAATGCTTATTATCAGATCAATGAAAAATTGCGTAGTCAATTCACTTTAAATAATGTATTCAATAAGACTTATTATAGTGCCAGTCTGAAAGATGAATGGGTGACGCCGGGAAATCCGCGAGAAGCATTTTTGAGTCTGAGTTATGCATTTTGATGATGTGAAATATTTAAGTGTTTAGGTCTTTTGGATTTCTATAGCTTATTCATATATAACGAATCATAGATAGAAATTCTTAGACCTCATACTATGAAGATGGTTATCGTCTAGATTTGGAAGATTTTTTGATTGCAGTATTTATATAAGATCGGCGGTCATGTGTATGGTATTCCAGATCCCATCATCTTCCTGCAAAATTTTATGAAATCCTTGTTTTAGCCAGAATATTTCTGCTCCGTTGAGAAAAGGATGGGTATGTAAATATAGTGTTTTAATTTTTCGCTGTGTTGCTATTGTTTTTAAATGATCAATTAATACACTGGCTAGCCCCAATTGTCGGAAATCTTCATGAATAAATAATTTAACGATTTCAACCACAGGTGTAGAGGAGAGGTTAAAATTTGAAAATCGGTGATCGTAACGCTTAAATCCTACTACACCAATCAACTGTGAGCCATTCTCCAGTTTAATCAAGCAGCCTAAATCATCATCAATAAATGTCTGTTGAAAATGAGCGAGATCATCAGGCAATTGTTGATGATCCAGCATGGGAAAAAGCTGTTTGCGACTGCGCATGATAAAGTCCACGATTTGATCAAACTCATGGCAATCTGCGGGTGTTAGGCGGTGAAGGTGAAATTTAGGTAATCGACCTTGGTAAGACGTAATGTTCTTCATCCTTTCAAGTTTAGCCGGCGATAAAGGCTGACTTGATCATTTTCATTAAAAATTTCCAGTTAAAATTGCACTTCATCGCTGGTTCCATTTAGAATGCAGCCCCCGATAGATAAGATTGTATTGATGGATTGTTGTGATGTCTATGCTTTGCTTAAAACTGTGCTAGATCATGATATTTGTTGTCTACTCATATCTCCGCTGTAAAAAATGGCACTATTTTGCAACAGCTGTATATATTTGTCTGTTAATACTCAGCATGTGCTTGTCTGCTTGTGATCATTCGGCGCAAGAAAAATTCAAGCAATCTTATGCGATTCAAGTCACTGATGCCAAAGGTGATTTGGTTCAGTTAAAGCAACCTGCACAGCGGATTGTCTGTTTATTTGAGGCGAGTCTGGATAATCTTTATATGCTGGGTGCAGGGCAACGGGTTATTGCTATTCCTGGTAAAGTTTATAGTTCAAGCTCACTCTATCAAGCTTATTCGATTCTGGATGCGCGTATTAAAGAGAAAAAATTGGCAACACCGAGTCAATCGGATTCTGCTAGCAGTCTGGAAAGTATTATCAGCTTAAAGCCGGATCTGGTGGTGATGTATGCCAATCAACCCGATAGCATTACTTTGCTTAGAAGCATGAAGATCCCAGTGTACGCAGCACAATCAGAAAATCTGGCGCAAACCTTAAAAGAGTTGCAAGATTTGGGAACATTGACTGGACAACAACAACGTGCGTCACACCTGATTCAGTTTATTCAGCATGAGCTTGCAGTGATTCAAAAAACAACAGATGTTGATTTTCCCATCAAGAAAACTGTCTATTATGCCTGGTCGGGTGGTCGGATTTTTTCTAGTTCAGGTCGGGATTCTATGCCAAATAGTATGATTACGCTGGCAGGTGCGGAGAATATTATACAGGCTGCTATTGATCAGCCGAATGTGAATCCTGAAAATTTAATTGAATGGAATCCTGATGCAATTTTATTATGGAATTCCGATGCAAAGTTAATTTATCAACAGCCGGAATTACAAGGCTTGAAAGCAGTTAAGCAACAACAGGTTTTTAATCTGACACCAAGTTTTTTCTATAATCCGCATACACCGAAAATATTATTGGCAGCCAATCAATTGCATCATTGGCTGTATCGGCAAAATGATGCAGCAAGTCACGCAAAACAGGATCAATATCGTATTTTGAATATGTTCTACGGTACCCAACATGGTCAGCAGTTGGCACAATTAACGGAAGTACCCTAATGCATGTATAAATTTTATTTAATCTATGTGCTGCCTTTACCTTTACTGTTTTTTTCTTTATTGATTGGCCCTTCACAACAATTTTCCATTGTTGATTTCCTGCATGCCGTGTATTACTGCTTTGCTTCGACTGAGCATTTAACGATTGTCCAGCAGGACAAGATTGAAATGATGCAGAATATTATGCTCAATGTGCGTATGCCGCGAATATTTCTGACCTTTATGGTGGGCGCAGCACTGGCATCTTCCGGCAATGCCTTGCAGGCATTATTTCGTAACCCGCTGGTCGATTCCTATGTGCTAGGCATTTCTTCTGGAGCTGCTTTAGGGGCAGCCATTGCCTTGTTGTTTAGTTGGTTACCCGTACAAATTTCGGCGTTTATTTTTGGTATTGTGGCGGTCTGTCTGACCTATGGTTTTGCTTATCAGCGTTATCAGAAAAGCTCTGTGGTTGTGGTGCTGTTGTCCGGCATGATTGTATCTGGATTATTTATTGCAGGTCTGAGTATTGTGCAATATTTGAGTGATCCATATAAATTACAAGCGATTGTACAGTGGACGATGGGGAATCTGCATCAGGCAACTTGGCAGAAAGTACAACAGTCGTTTTTTCCAATTACTGTTTCGTTAATTGGTCTGTATGTTTTACGCTGGCGTATGAATCTATTGGCTCTTGGTGGATTGGAAGCACAGGCGGTTGGTGTGGATCCGAAACGAGATCAATTGTTGATTGTGTTATTTGTGACGCTGGCGACGTCTTCATCTGTGGCAGTGGCAGGTATTATCAGCTTATATGGACTTTTTTTACCACATATTGTGCGTATGTTAATTGGTCCCAATAATGCCAAAACTGTTCCTGCCAATATTTGTTTTGGTGGATCATTTCTGCTCATCATTGATAATATTTCACGCACAGTATCTAGTTTTGAGATTCCAATTGGGATTTTTACCATGTTTTTGGGGGCACCATTATTTTTATATCTGATCCGTCGTTATCACAGTAATTGGGCATAATATGACTGCTATCCAAGTTAAACATGTCAATTTTTCCTATGCCGCAAAAAGCATTTTACAGGACATTAATATCGATTTTGCCGCACATCGATTTTCTGTATTACTTGGGCGCAATGGTAGTGGTAAATCGACATTATTTAATTTGCTTGCGGGTATTTATCCCATTCAGCAGGGTGAAATTTTATTATCGGGTAGGGCATTAACGCAGTATCAGGGTATTGCACGAGCGAAACAGTTGGGATTTCTCGCACAATCCCATCAAAGTCTGTTTAATTTTAAAGTGATGGATGTGGTACTTACTGGGCGAGCTGCATTTAATCGTTTTGCGCCCAATGCAGAAGATCATCATCTGGCAGAGCTGGCCCTAAAAAATCTGGAAATTGAGCATTTGGCCAAGCGTGATTACACCACATTGTCTGGTGGTGAAAGGCAACTGGTAATGATCGCCCGTATCCTGACTCAAAATCCAAAAGTGATTTTGCTGGATGAACCCACCAATCATTTGGATGTGTATTATCAAGTGTATTTGATGGAAAAACTCAAACATCTATCAGAACAAGGTTATACCATTATCAGTATTATGCATGATCCGAATTTGGCATTTTTATATGCCGATGATTTTTACTTTATTAAAAATCAGAAAATAATACAGCCAGATTTAGTGCAAAGTGTTAGCGATCCAGTTTTTTTACAACAAGTGTATGATATTTCTTTTCAACAGATTCAGATTGGACGACGTCATATTGTGATGCCGCAAAGTAAATCGAATTAGGGTAGCGTGATAACAAGTTGTCTATGAATATGCTATTACCCATATTATAAATTTCTGCTGAATGCTATTAATGATGACAAAGCGCAATAGCGAACCATTGCTAGTCGATACGATAAATTGGGTTTAAACTTTCTTAATCGTTATTAAGCTGGTTGCTTCAGGGATTTAATTTAATTGCTGGCTTATCCTAAAATAGAACAAAAAATGCTTTTTTACTGGACAAAAACATTCTTGCAGCGTATATCGTGTGGCGAAATTCATACTTATTGAGATTGTGGGGAATCCAAGTATGTCACAACCTGCTTTTTTATCAAAACAGCGCATCATTGCCAAACCCGGATTTAACCGCTGGCTGGTGCCGCCTGCTGCATTGGCAATTCATTTGTGTATCGGTATGGCTTATGGCTTTTCGGTATTCTGGTTACCCTTATCCAAGGCTTTAGGCATTAGTGAATCGATTGCCTGTGTACCGGATATCGGATTTTTCCAGCAATTGTTTGTCGCACATTGCGACTGGAAAGTGTCAACCTTGGGCTGGATGTACACCATGTTCTTTGTGTTGCTGGGCAGTTCAGCGGCGATCTGGGGTGGCTGGCTGGAACGAGTAGGACCACGTAGAGCTGGTTTGCTCAG
Source organism: Acinetobacter populi (assembly GCF_002174125.1). Taxonomy (GTDB): domain Bacteria; phylum Pseudomonadota; class Gammaproteobacteria; order Pseudomonadales; family Moraxellaceae; genus Acinetobacter; species Acinetobacter populi. Next base: position 379,476 of record NZ_NEXX01000002.1, on the reverse strand, counting down.
TGCTGTATGCTGGTGTGGGGGAATGCTGATCTCTGCATTGGGAATTTATCTGCATCAATTCTGGATTATGCTGTTGGGTTCCGGTGTGATTGGGGGAATTGGTCTGGGACTGGGCTATATTTCACCTGTCAGTACCTTGATTAAATGGTTTCCGGATAAACGTGGTCTGGCTACAGGTATGGCGATTATGGGCTTTGGTGGTGGTGCCATGATTGGTTCGCCACTGGCTGTCGAATTGATGTCGTATTTTTCCAGTGCAAGTAGTGTTGGTGCGGTTCAGACTTTTGTGGTGATGGCCTTTATCTATTTTATTTTTATGGTTGGCGGTGCGCTGGCTTATCGTATTCCGCCAGCAGGCTGGAAACCTACAGGATGGCAGCCAAAACCACAGCAACAGAATGTATTGATTACTCAGCACCATGTGCATGCTAGTAAAATCTGGGGAATTCCACAATTCTGGCTGGTGTGGATGGTGCTATGTATGAATGTTTCTGCTGGAATTGGTGTGATCGGCATGGCATCACCGATGTTACAGGAAGTTTTTGCTGGCAGTTTGATCGGTATCCAGAGAACTTTTAGCCAACTGGATGATGGACAGCTAAAAGCCATTGCTGCGATTGCGGCAGGTTTTACCGCATTGCTTAGTCTGTTTAATATTGGTGGGCGTATTGTCTGGGCCAGTTTATCTGACCAGATTGGACGTAAACATACCTATACCATCTTCTTTGTACTGGGTGCAATTTTATATGCCACGATTCCGTTTTTTGCCGAAACAGGAAATAAACTATTTTTTGTTGCGGCAGTGTGCATTATTTTGAGTATGTATGGTGGTGGTTTTGCTACGGTGCCGGCATATCTGGCAGATTTATTTGGTACGCAAATGGTTGGAGCTATCCATGGGCGTTTGCTCACGGCATGGGCCACTGCTGGTATTATTGGTCCGGTTGTGGTGAATAATATGCGTGATTATCAGTTGGCACTTGGTTTGCCAGCCAGTCAGGTATATAACCAGACCATGTTTATTCTCGCCGGCATGTTGTTGATTGGTCTGATCTGTAATCTTTTAATAAAACCTGTCAATGCCAAATATTTTATGACGGAAGAAGAGTTGGCAGTTGAAAAGAAACTGATGCAGGAAAAGCAGCAAGCAGAAGAAACCAGTGATCAATCGGTTTCGGCACCAGTCGCTGCAAAAACCAATCCGGTCTGGGTAGTTCTGGCGTGGCTGGCTGTTGGCGTACCATTATTATGGGGTGTATATCGTACTGCATTAAGTGTGCAGGCATTTTTCTAGACAACATCGTAGGCACAACAGCGATTATTAATCTCCCAGATCTCTATCATGTTGATCTGGGTTTTTGATGATTTGGGGCGATGTTGTGATGGGGATTAAATATTCCTAATAGGATAAATACATTGTCTGGCAAGTGCCTGTTCATCGGAGATGGGCTGATGCAGTTGATCCCATTTTTGCATCTGCTCAATCAGCCAGACAAAATCGTCTTGTGTGGGAAGGGCACTGTCCTGAATAAAATTGCGAATGATATTTTGAATCTGATGATACTGTTGGGTATGAACTGTTTCAGAACAATTGAATTGTACAATATTAAAATCGACTAATAATTGCCAGACTTCACCATAATCCGTTAATGTTTGTAGCTCATCTTGTGCACGTTGTATGGCGATTGTAATTGCATTTAAGGTGTTGGGATATTGTAGTGCCCATTCAGCACTAAAGGCCAGAACTTTATCGGCAACTTTGGGAATGACATCCTGACTAGAAGTAACAATCTGGCTGACACCCAGTAATTCACCTTGTATATTCCATGGTTCACCGACACAAAAACCATCAATGCTATGATTGGAAATCGCTTCTACCATATAAGGTGGTGGGAAAGTGGCCAGTTTAATTTCTCGCGCCACATTGAGATCTGCCAGTGCCAACCACTCTCTTAAACAATAATGATGAATCGAATAAGGAAAAACATGCGCTAATCTAATGAACTGACCGCTTTCGATTGCGGTGAAAAGTTTATGGGCAGATTGCTGCGGGGTATCAGTCTTTGCAATATTGAGATCGTAACAAAGTTTCTGGCTTAAACTAATATTGGCGCAGTTGCGGCTCAGGATAATTGAGGTTTGAAAGGGAATACCAATCTGATCCGATCCGACCAAAGCCGCAGGTAGCATGGCTGATAGACAGTGCGCTGCATCCAGTAAACCAAAGGCTAGGCGATCCCGTAAACTTGCCCAGGATACTTCCTTGACCAAGTTGACCTGCAAACCTTGTTGCTCAAAATAACCCTGATGTTTTGCCCAAAGAATTGCAATACAGTCCAGTAGCGGAATATAGCCCAGTTCAATTTCGGTTTTTTCTAAATGCTGCATGGCTTTAATCCTTTAACTGGTTATTGAGCAATGCTTGCGCATCAAGCAAGCGACGGGACATCTCGCCCATGGTCATACGATGACTCATGGCATTTTTGCGCAGTAACTGAAAGGCAGAATCCTCACTGAGTCCATGCAATTGCATCAATAATACTTTGGCTTTTTCAATGTCTTTGCGATCGGCGAGTTTGGTTTTGGTTTCCTTTAGATCATCTTCGAGTTTTTTATGTTTTCTAAACTGTTCAATTGAAATTTCCAGAATGGTTTGTAATTTTTCCGGATCTATTCCATCCACAATATATGCAGTGACACCGGCATCAATGGCACTCTTAATGGTGTCCTTATGGCTGTTTTTGGTGAATAAAACCGTAGGTAAATTAAATTGACTGACACAGTTTTCAATAATATCACGGTGTGGATTGTCCATGTCCAGCAGGATAATATCGGCATTTAAATGCTCGAGTTTAAATAGATTGACGTAATCTATTGTCAGGCAGGCGACGACATCAAAATCATGCTCAATGAGTGATGTTTTGATAAAATGGGCACGTTCTTGATCATCATCGATTAAAGCAATTTTTAGCTTGAACATACATCAACTTAATGCTTAGATCTGGCGAATTTATTTAAGCAAGTATAGTGCCACGACGTCAACATATCTTTTCGTGTGGGCAAGTGATATGTAGATAAAATATACATCTGTCAAAAACTAGATTGATTTGCCCAGTTGAGCGTTTGGGTTGTGCAAGGGTGGACAATAATAGAGCCTTACAATGGTGCATATATCAAGTGGATATTGAGCATAAAAGAGCTTCAATTGTGCAGAATGAAAATAAAGAAATCTTTTTAATATAGTAAATCATCTAAAATTTCACTGTATTTCTATCAATAAGTATATTTATAAATAGATTGGCATATTAATTGCTTTTTAAAATTTTGAGTCAAAGATGACTTCAATACGTTTAATCGACGGTCAAAGGCGCCCGTTCTGATGATGTCGCAGCTCACACATGTGTGTTTGCTGTATTTACTGATCAGTTCAGGAGAAGACCATTATGTCTGTTGATATTTCTGCTAAAAAAGCCACATCCATCAAACTGTTTAGTTTTTCAAGCCCTGCCATGCGGGCGTTTCATATGACGTGGTTGGCTTTTTTTGTCTGTTTTTTTGCATGGTTTGCCTGTGCGCCATTAATGCCCGTAATTGCAGGCGAATTTAACCTAACCAAAGATCAAATCGCCAATATCAATATTGCTGCGGTTGCCATTACCATTCTGGTACGTCTGATTGTCGGGCCTCTATGTGATAAATATGGTCCTCGTATTACTTATACGGCCTTATTGCTGATTGGTAGTATTCCTGTATTTGGTGTGGCTGCTGCCAATAGCTATGAATCCTTTTTATTCTTCCGCTTGTTGATTGGTGCAATTGGTGCCAGTTTTGTGATCACGCAATATCATACCAGTATTATGTTTGCGCCAAATGTAGTTGGTACAGCCAATGCCGCTGCCGCAGGTTGGGGTAATGCAGGGGGCGGTGCGACGCAAGCCCTCATGCCGCTCATCATGGGCGCACTGATCATGGTAGGTGTGGATGCCGCATGGGGCTGGCGTGCTGCACTATTGGTTCCAGGCATTTTGATGGTCATCGTCGGTATCTTATACTGGAAATTTACTCAGGATTGTCCACAGGGGAATTTCAAGGAAGTTCGTGCACTGGGAATTGCAGCAGGTAGTGACAAAAAAGGTGGATGGGCTATTTTAAAACAGGCCGCCAGTAACTATCGAGTCTGGGTATTGTTTGTTTCCTATGCAGCATGTTTTGGTATCGAGATTTTTATTCATAACATCGTTGCCATGTACTACGTCAATAACTTTCAGTTTGGATTAAAAGAAGCAGGCCTTACCGCTGGGATTTTCGGTTTACTGGCACTGTTTGCCCGGGCACTGGGCGGTATTATCTCTGACAAGATTGCCCTGAAAAAAGGTCTTGATGGCCGAACCAAAGTTTTATTCATCATGATTCTGGGCGAAGGTATCTTTTTAATTCTGTTTTCACAAATGAATAGTGCCTGGCTGGCGATTATTTCCATGACATTTTTTGCACTATTTACCCATATGGCATGTGGTGCAACCTATGCACTGGTGCCATTCATTGATCGTGATTCTCTGGGCGGTGTGGCAGGCATTATTGGTGCAGGCGGTAATGTTGGTGCGGTAGCGGCGGGCTTTTTATTAAAAGGCATGTTGGATATCCAAACCTGTTTATTTGCTTTGGGTATTTTGGTATTGATTGCTGGTGTATCTGTCATATTTATCCGCTTTACTGCAGAACATAAACAAAAAGAACAACAACTCTTCGAGCAAGCCATTGCTGATCGTAACAGCATCGCCTAGCCAGATGATATTTTGAGGAGATTAAAGATGAAATTAGTAATTGTTGGTCATGGCATGGTGGGACACAAATTCGTCGAAACTGTGCTGGATAATGTGCAAAGTGATGTACAAGATCAGGTGGAAATTACCTTAATTGCCGAAGAACCCTATCTTGCCTATGATCGTGTTCACTTGACGGAATATTTTTCCGGAAAAACCGTGAAGGATCTTTCACTGGCACGGCAAGATTTTGCCGAGGCTTATGGTATAGATTTGCATTTGAATACCCAAGCGATCGCCATTGATCGTGCAGAAAAAATTGTCACCACCAAAACAGGGCAACAGGTGGCGTATGACAAACTGATTCTGGCAACCGGTTCTTATCCTTTTGTACCACCAATTTCGGGCAATGATCACGCCAATTGTTTTGTCTATCGTACCATTGATGATCTGGATCAGATCCGTACAGCCAGTTTAACTGCAAAAAATGGTGTGGTGATCGGTGGTGGTTTGCTGGGGCTAGAAGCTGCCAAAGCCTTAACCGATTTGAATTTGCAAACGCATGTGGTGGAGTTTGCACCACGCTTGATGGCGGTACAAATTGATGATTTGGGTGGAAAAGTTTTACGGCAAAAAATTGAAGAACTGGGCGTAACGGTACATACCCAGAAAGCCACGCAGTCGATTGAGCAGGGGAAAGAACATCAATTAAAAATGAATTTTGCTGATGGTTCCGAACTAGAAACCGATTTAATCGTATTTTCCGCAGGGATTCGTCCGCGTGATGAACTGGCACGGCAGGCAGAACTGGCAATTGGTGAGCGTGGCGGTATTGTGGTCAATGATTATTGTCAGACTTCTGATGACGATATTTATGCCATTGGGGAATGTGCTCTCTGGCAAGGCAAAATTTTTGGCTTAGTTGCTCCGGGCTATGATATGGCTCGGGTTGCTGCAAAGCATATATTGCAACAGGATACTGCACCATTTACCGGTGCAGATATGAGTACCAAGCTCAAGCTGATGGGTGTAGACGTGGCATCAATTGGTGATGCACATGCGACCCAGCCAACCGCCATCAGTTATTTTTATAATGATGAGCAAACTCAAGTCTATAAAAAAATTGTGGTGTGCAAGGAAAGTAAAAAACTACTGGGTGCAGTTTTGGTCGGTGATGCCAAAGAATACAGCGAACTTTTGCAAATGATGCTAAACGGCATGGATTTGCCAGAGCATCCAGATAGTTTGATTGTTCCGCAATATGGTGGCAGCAATGTCAAGGCAGGAGGAACTGGTGTCGATTTACTACCGGATTCAGCTACTATTTGTTCCTGTAATAACGTATCAAAAGCCGATTTATGTGAAGCGATTGCCAGTGGTTCGACTTCTTTAGGTGCATTGAAAAAATGTACCAAAGCTGCGACAGCCTGTGGGGGATGTACACCTTTAGTCACTCAGGTGCTGAAATCCGAATTACAGCGACAAGGTGTTGCGGTTAATAATCATCTTTGTGAGCATTTCCCATATTCACGTCAGGAACTTTATCACCTAGTGCGTGTACATGAGATCAAATCCTTTGATGCCTTGATTGAACAACATGGACATGGTTTGGGCTGTGATATTTGTAAACCGACTGTCGCCAATATTTTGGCATCATGCTGGAATGATTTTGTCCTGAAAAAAGATCATGCAGGTTTGCAGGACAGTAATGATTATTTTCTTGGCAACATTCAAAAAGATGGTTCTTATTCCGTAGTGCCACGTATGGCAGGTGGCGAAGTCACTCCAGATGGTTTGATTGCAGTCGGGCAGATTGCCAAAAAATATGGTTTATATACCAAAATTACTGGTGGGCAACGGGTGGATATGTTTGGTGCACAGGTGCATCAATTACCATTTATTTGGGAGGAGTTGATTGCCGCAGGGTTTGAAACTGGACATGCCTATGGTAAATCGCTGCGTACAGTAAAATCCTGTGTGGGCAGTACGTGGTGTCGCTATGGTGTAGATGATTCTGTCGGTTTGGCAATTTTTCTGGAAAATCGTTACAAAGGCTTGCGTTCACCGCATAAATTAAAAATGGCGGTATCGGGTTGTACCCGTGAATGTGCCGAAGCACAGGGCAAGGATGTCGGTATTATTGCCACCGAAAAAGGCTGGAACCTCTATGTCTGTGGTAATGGTGGCATGAAACCACGACATGCCGAATTGCTGGCCTCGGATCTGGATACCGAAACTTTAATTCGCTATATCGACCGTTTCTTTATGTTCTATATCCAAACCGCAGACCGCTTACAACGGACTAGTGTCTGGCGTGACAATCTGGAAGGCGGACTGGATTATCTCAAGGATGTGATTGTCAAGGACAGCCTAGGGGTGGCAGCAGATCTGGAACAGCGTATGGCACATATTGTTGATACCTATCAGGACGAATGGAAAACCGCGGTCACCGATCCTGCTGTACGTGCAAGATTCCAGACCTTCATTAACTCGAAGCAAGCCGATCCGCACATTCAGTTTACCGAAGAGCGTGGACAAATTCGTCCATTAAAACCACAGGAACGGGACGAAAAACGCATTGCAGTGTCGAGCGTTTAGGGCAACTGGAGGAGATATAGAGATGACACAATTTGCACAAGATTTAGACTGGCAACGTATTTGTCAGTTAATCCAGATTCAGCCCAATACAGGCGTTTGTGCCTTGATCAATGATCAGCAAATTGCCTTATTTCGGGTCGGTGATGAACAAAGGATTTATGCCTTGAGTAATCATGATCCATTTAGTGGCGCAAATGTCATGTCACGCGGCATTATTGGCGATATTCAGGGTGAACGAGTGATTGCTTCACCCATTTACAAACAGCATTTTAGTTTGGCAACCGGACGTTGTCTGGAAGATGCCGATCAACATTTAACAGTGTATCCCTGCAAAGTGGAGGATGGTGATGTTTGGGTATCGCCTGTGCCACAAAAAACCTATTTAACCAGAATCGCCACACAACAAAGCAAGCACAAACTGGTATTGGTGGGCAATGGTCTGGCGGGAATGCGTTGTCTGGAAGATTTACTGGATATTGCGCCTGATTTATATGAGATTACCGTGATTGGTGAAGAACCATGGGGCAACTATAATCGTATTATGTTGTCACCGGTGTTGTCAGGTGAAAAGACCATTGAACAAATCATGCTGCATTCACCGGAATGGTATAAAGAAAAAAATATCCGTTTTATTGGCGGTGATCTGGCAGTCAGGATTGATCGAAGTCATAAGACTGTCATAACCAAATCAGGTCTAGAGGTTCCCTATGACCGTCTGATTCTAGCGACAGGTTCACGTCCGTTTATGCCACCGATTAAAGGCAATGATCTAAAAGGCGTGCTCAGTTTTCGTGATATTTATGATGTCAATCAAATGATTGAATTAAGCCAGCATAAGCAAAATGCCATTGTGATTGGTGGTGGATTGCTGGGATTAGAAGCAGCTTATGGTTTAAAACAACGTGGCATGAATGTTACGGTGTTACATTTGATGGATCGGATTATGGAGCGGCAACTGGATCAACGTGCCAGCGAGATGCTACGCAAAAGTATTCAGGCCAAAGGCATAAAAATCATTACCAAAGCCTCAACCGAGGAAATTATCGGGCAGGACGGACAGGTGACTGCTGTACGTCTGGCAGATGGTACGCAATTGCCAGCCGATTTGGTGGTGTTTGCTGTTGGTATTCGTGCCAATATGACACTGGCGCAAAATGCTGGGTTACGTTGTAATCGTGGCATCGTGGTAAATGCTACCATGCAGACTTTTGATCCTAGCATTTATGCCGTGGGTGAATGTATCGAGTATAACGGCACCACATTTGGACTGGTTGAACCTTTATGGGGACAGGCATTTGTGTGCGCACAACATTTGGCAGAGCACGGCAGTTTAACCTTTAAAACAGTGCCTACGCCGACCCAGCTTAAAGTCAGTGGTGTGGATGTGTTTTCAGCAGGTAATATCGAAGCACAAAATGAGGTTGAAGATATTATTTTGCATGATGAAAAACGACAAATTTATAAACGGTTGATTCTTCGCGATGACAAAATGATCGGTGCAGTCTTATTTGGTGATACCGAAGATGGTGCATGGTATGCGGAATTAATTAGTGATCAGACGTCAGTCAAGCAGTTCCGCAATAAACTGTTGTATGGCCGCGATTTTGCCTTAAAACAGGCCGGTTAATGATTGCATTAGAAATATATTAATATGGCACGTTATTTGCTTTATTTAATATGTATTTGGCAACGATGCCAAGATTAAAACCATATTGATCTCATTTGATATCAGGCAATGGCGCCTAAAGCTGAAAGATGCTTTAGGCGTTTTTTTATGTCTGTATTTGATGAAGATTAAAATAAACCGAGGTGAAAAATTATGTCCTATCTTGCGCCATCCGAGTTCTCAACCAAAATAGTTGATGCTGGCGAATCAAAATTGCACATGGCAACCAGAGATGTATTAATCAGAGGAATTATGGCTGGTGCAATTCTGGCAATTGCAGCAGTGTTAGCAATCAGCATGGGTATTCAGACCGGTTATCCACTGGTTGGTGCGCTATTATTCCCGGTTGGTTTATGTATGATTTATTTGCTGGGTTATGATCTGGTAACAGGTGTTTTTATGTTGACACCGTTAGCATGGCTGGATAAGCGCCCCGGCGTGACATGGGCAAGGATCTTTAAAAATTGGGGTCTGGTATTTGTTGGTAATTTTATTGGGGCACTGATTATTGCTGTGTTGATGGCATTTGTTTTTACCTATGGATTTTCCACCGAACCTGATGCGGCGGGTAATAAAATTGCCCATATTGGTGAAAACAGGACTTTAGGCTATAAAGCACATGGGATACAAGGCTGGATCACAATTTTTATTCGTGGCATGTTATGTAACTGGATGGTTTCACTTGCAGTGGTCGGTGCAATGATTTCTACCAGCGTGAGTGGTAAATTTATTGCCATGTGGATGCCTGTCATGCTGTTCTTTGCCATGGGCTTTGAACATTCGGTGGTGAATATGTTCTTATTTCCATTTGCAATGATGCTGGGCGGTGATTTTTCTATCATGGACTATTTGTTATGGAATGAAATTCCTGTTGCCTTAGGTAATTTGGTCGGTGGTTTTCTGATGACTGGGCTTGCACTTTATGTTACCCATGTAAGAACTGCGCCAAAACGTCAATTCTAATCGATGCATAACCATTAAAATGGGATAAGGATTTGTCCCATTGATAACATTCATTATCCAGTAAAATCGAGTATTGATAGATGCCTAAAACCAGTAAATTTTCGCAATTAAGTGTGCAGTTAGGACAATATTCGCATGCTGGTCGTAAAGCTGAAAATCAAGATTTTTATGGAGCAAGTCTCGCCGAAAATTATTTGCTACAACAAAAAGGTATGGCATTTGCCATTGCAGATGGGATCAGTAGTAGCAATGTCAGTCATATTGCCAGTGAAACCGCGGTCAGTAGTTTTCTATCCGATTATTTTTCTACTCCGGATTCCTGGCGCGTTAAAACTTCGGCAGAACGCGTGATCAATGCTTGTAATTCATGGTTATATGCGCAAACCCAGCAAAGTCAGGGACGGTTTGATAAGGATCGGGGATATGTTTGCACCTTGAGTGCCCTTATTTTAAAAGCCAATCAGGCACATATTTTCCATATCGGTGATGCCAGAATTTATCGTTTACAGTCTGGTCAGCTTGAGCAGTTAACCATTGATCATCGGGTTTGGTTGTCTTCAAAAGAAAGCTATTTAAGCCGTGCGCTGGGTGTTAATCAAAAAGTCGAGATAGATTATTGCAGTGTTGAGATTTATCCAGATGACATTTTTATATTGATGACAGATGGTGCCTATGAATATCTGGATAAAACAATAATACTTGATGTTTTGACACAACATCAGCAGCTCGATGAGGCAGCCAAATTACTGGTTGAAACAGCATATGAGCAGGGGAGTTCTGATAATTTAACCATACAAATCATTAAAGTACAGACAATATCGTATGTGAGTAATGGAAATTTTAGTGCAGAATATCAGAATTTAAGTTTTGCCCCAAATCTGGAGGTGGGGCAATCTTTTGAAGGCTATCAAATTCAAAAGATTTTACGGCATAATCATCGCAGTTGCTTATATCTGGCATATGATGAAGTGCAGCAATCCAGTCTGGTACTAAAAGTTCCCAGTGCAGATTTACAACAGGATCAATGTTTGCTGGAACAATTCTTTTTGGAAGAATGGGTGGCAAAGCGTATTGATCATCCTCATGTACTGGCAGTTTATCCACATTTTAGACCCAAAAATTTTATTTATCATACCCTGCAATATATAGATGGACAGACCCTGACACAGTGGCTGGCCATACAAAAACAGCCAGTCGAAATTGCCCAAGTGGTAGAAATTATTACACAGGTGGCAAAGGGATTGAATGTCATGCATCGCTTTGAAATATTGCATCAGGATATTCGTCCCGAAAATGTCATGATTGATGCCCAACAACACATCACCCTGATTGATTTTGGTTCAAGCTCAGTCAAGGGGATTGCCGAATTCCAGCCACAACATGCTCACCGCGCACTGGGAACTTTGGCCTATATGGCACCAGAATATTTTATTGGTCAACTTTCCTCGACCCGATCCGACCAATTCTCTTTGGCTGTAATGACCTATTATTTGCTGTGTAAGCAATTACCTTATGCAACTGACATTGCCAAATGTCGAAGCAAAAAGCAGCTTAAAACCTTACATTATCAAAGTATTCAGGCATATCGCCCAGATATTCCGGACTGGTTTGATGCTGCTTTACAAAAAGCCTTGCAACTTGATCCTGATCAACGTTATGAGGCCTTATCAGAATTTATTCATGATTTAAAACATGTCAACCCGGAGTTTTTGCGTAAAGCGCATAGCCATTTAATGGCAAAAAATCCACTCTGGTTCTGGCAGTCACTTTCTGCAATTTTATTGCTATTGATCATTGTCGGTATCGTCGCGATTTATTATCCACATTAGCATCAATACACATCACGTAAATAACGTTTTTCACGACTCATGCCAATTACATATTCGGTGGCTTGTTCTTCAGACATTTGACCGTGGGTTGCAATAATTTCTTTTAATGCAGCATCCACATCTTTTGCCATGCGACTGGCATCACCACAGACACAGAAATATGCACCCTGTTGTAGCCACTGCCATAGTTCTGCACCATTCTCACGCATGCGATCTTGTACATAAATCTTTTGTTCCTGATCACGTGAAAATGCCAGATCCAGACGGGTTAAAATGCCATTTTGTTGTAGTTCCAGCAATTCATCCTGATAGTAGAAATCATGCGCTGAAAATTGTTCGCCAAAGAACAGCCAGTTTTTACCTTGATCACCGCGTGCCTGACGTTGTTGCAAGAAACCGCGGAAAGGGGCAATACCCGTACCCGGTCCGACCATGATTAATGGTAGATTGCCGTCCGCTGGCGGATGGAATGATGCAGACTTTTGCACGAAAATTGCCACAGTTTGATCTGTCGCGCGATCCGCTAAAAAGGTTGAAGACACCCCTTTGCGCTGACGTCCCTGACAGTCATATCGTACTGCGGATACGGTCAGATGAATCTGCTTTGGATATGCAGCGGAACTTGACGCAATGGAATATAAACGGGGTTGTAAATTACCAAGGATCCCGATTAACTCATTGGTTGCCAGTTTTACCGGGAATTCATGCAGAATATCGACCAGTTGTTTGCCCCAGAGCCATTTTTTTAACTCAGATTTGTCGGGTTGATCGAGTAAATCCTGTAAAAAGTGATAATGTCCTTTTGTCGCGATGAGTTGCAGTGCCTTGGTTTGTGGCTTGGCAATTTCAAAGCGTTCAGTCAATGCTTGCCGTAATGGCATTTCGGCTAAGTCAATTTTGGATACGATACTATCACCGGATAATTTACATACGCTGAGTAATTCTTCAACCAGTTCGGGACAGTTTTTAGGCCAAACACCAAGTGCATCGCCTGCTTCATAACTTATTCCAGAGTCTTTGATATCAAAGGCAAATAAACGTATATCCTTATTGGAGTGTTCGGCATTAAGTCGCTTGTTACAGATCAACTGAGCGTAAAACGGTTTCGCTTTAGTCGGAGCATTTGAGTTTATTTTTCCCGGTTTTAGCGGTGAGGATTCAATCGTTTTGGTCGGTTCAGTATTTAACTTGGATAATACACTGGATAACCATTGTTCAGCTTTTTCCTGAAAATCGGTATCACAATCGATGCGGTCAAAAATTCGTGAAGCCCCAAGTTCAGCCAATTTTTGATCAAGACGTTTGCCATGTCCACAGAATTGATCATAGTTTGGATCACCCAGTGCCAATACGCTATATTTTAGGGTTTTAAGATCCAGATCTTTCTGGCTGTTTAAATCATTCCAGAAATTTTGCCCGTTATCTGGTGAGTCACCATCACCAAAGGTACTGCTAATACAGAGTAAATGTTGGGTTTTATTCAATTGCTGAATCGAAAAATCATTCATTTCCTGCATAGCGACCTGATAACCGGATTGTTTGATTTTTTCGGCAAAAGATTCTGCCAGACTTTCGCTATTACCAGTTTGAGATGCCCACAATAAAGTAACTGCTGATGTTTTTTTGGCTGTGTCATTGCTGGAAAAATCAGATAATTTTGCCAAAATATTATTGAACCATTGCTCGGCTTTCTCTTCAAAGTCGGTATCACAGTCGATACGGTCCGAAATTCGCGCAGCGCCCAGTTCAGCCAGTTTTTGATCAAGACGTTTACCATGTCCACAGAATTGATCATAGTTTGGATCACCCAATGCCAATACACTATATTTCAGGGTTTTAAGATCCAGATCTTTTTGACTGTTTAAATCGTTCCAGAAATTTTGTCCGTTATCAGGAGAATCACCATCACCAAAGGTACTGCTGATACAGAGTAAATATTCGCTGTGTTGCAGTTGCTGGATGCTAAAGTTATTCATGTCATAACACAGCACATCGTAATTTGCCTGTTTGAGTTTTTCGACAAAAGATTCTGCTAGCGTTTCACTATTGCCTGTTTGTGATGCCCAAAGTAGCGTGATTTTGATTTTACTTTCGGTACTTTCTATTTGTTGTAAAGTCGGCGTGGCTGAGGTGTTGGGTTGCTGGCTGATGCTAGTACGGGCAAATAGACCCGCTAATAATCCATTGACCCATAATTTATGTTGCTCCGAGATAGGGGCATTATCAGGTAAGGTAGGCATACTATTTGCGGGTACAGCCAAATGTTGCAATGCTGCAATAAAGCCGGAAAGATAAAGCTTTTCCTGATCATTTAAATTAGGTGCTGTACTTGGTGGTAGTCCAATAAGACTGGCAATAATTTGATGAATATTTGACATATCTGAATCTGGTATCGCAAAGGAAGAAGATGAGTCAGCATAAAGTGCTGTTGTTTCTTGTTGGTTTTGATTGTCAGCCGAGAGTTCCTCTATGCTTGATGATGTATCAACCATCACCGGACTCAGCTGTACAGCACAAATTTTAAATTCGGGTTGTTGTGAGAGCGGATCAATGGCATCACTGGTCACAGCATTAATTGCAAGATTTTCTCCATAGACATCATTCCAGTGGAAGGGAGCAAAACAATTGCCCGGCAAAACCCGATCGGTAATCACAGCAGGTAAAATGGCTTTACCGCGTTTAGAACAAATTTCGACTGGCTGTTTTTCTTTAAGACTTAGTTGAGCTGCATCCTCGGGGTTAATTTCGACAAATGGCCCGGAATTTAATTTATTCAGCATGGCGATTTTTCCGGTTTTGGTCAGCGTATGCCATTGATGCTGAACCCGCCCGGTGTTTAATATAAATGGATAAGTTTCATCTGGCATTTCTGCCGGATCTAGATGAGGACGGGCAAAAAAGATGCCTTTATTACGTTCGGTTGGAAAAATCAGTCGGGGTCTGGTTTTACCCTCATCAGGCTGAAGCAAGGGTTGGCTGATTCCATCATTCAGATAGCGAATCGGGTGGCGATCTTGCTGCCCTTGTTCGGTATCAAGAGGAGGGCATGGCCATTGCAATGGCGTTTCTCTTAATCGTGCATGGCTGGCACCACGCAGGTCATAACCAGTTTTAGGATTGGAGCAGCCACGGATTTCATCAAAAACTTCTGCTGCGGATTGATAGTTAAAGGCATCTGCATAGCCCATTTCACAGGCAATCCGACTGATGATTTGCCAATCTGGTAATGCCTCTCCAGGTGGATCAATGGCTTTTTGCATCAGGGTCATGTTGCGTTCAGAATTAATCATCACGCCTTCGGCTTCGGCCCATAGTGCAGCAGGTAACAGAATATCGGCGTAGCGATTGGTTTCAGTTTCTAAAAAAGCATCTTGTGTGATGACCAATTCGGCATGTTGTAGTCCATCAATAACAGTCTGCCGATTGGCAACTGTTGCAACCGGATTGGTACAAATAATCCAGCAGGCTTTAATTTCCCCTGTTTTTATTCGCTCAAACATATCAATGGTACCTTTACCTAGATTGGTGGTGAGTGTACCTTTGGCGATGCCCCAATAATTTTCGATAAAGTCACGATCCTTTTCCGCCAGTACTGCACGTTGTCCTGGAAGGCCGGGTCCCATATAGCCCATTTCCCGACCACCCATGGCATTGGGTTGTCCAGTCAGTGAAAATGGACCACTACCTAACTTACAAATTTGTCCAGTGGCCAGATGTAGATTACAAATCGCATTGGTGTTCCATGTACCGTGTGTGCTTTGATTCAGTCCCATTGTCCAGCAGGTCATAAATTTGTCTGCTTCTCCGAGCCACTGTGCTGCCTGCCGGATTTTCTCTTCGGCAATACCCGTCTTTTCAGCCACCAGATGTGGTGGATAATCTTCTAGAAAGTCAGGCATTTGTTGCCAGCCTTCGGTATAATCCTGAATAAATTCATGATCTATATGGTTGTTTTTAAGTAATAAATGCAACAAACCATTGAGTAAGTATAAATCTGTACCGGGTTTGATTTGCATAAATAAATCGGCTTTATCGGCAGTGGTATTACGCCGTGGATCAACTACAATCAGTTTTGCGCCTTTTTTCACCCGATCCATTAAACGTAAAAATAAAATGGGATGACAATCTGCCATATTGGCACCGATGACAAAAAAAACATCGGCATGATCAAAATCCTGATAAGAACCGGGCGGGCCATCGGCACCTAGCGAAAGTTTATAACCACTGCCGGCACTTGCCATGCAAAGACGGGAATTGGATTCGATATTATTGGTGCCAATAAAGCCTTTGGCGAGTTTATTAATCAGATATTGTGCTTCAATGGACATTTGTCCAGAGACATAAAACGAGACGGCATTTGCACCATCTTGATCAATGATCTGGCGCAATCGTTGGGCAGTTTGCGAGATGGCAAGATCCATCGCTGTTGCAGCAGGTTCGGCATTGCGTACGGAACGTAAATAGGCTTTTTCCAGACGACCAGATTGGCGAAGTGCCTGATGAGCAGAAGAACCTTTGGTACATAAACGTCCAAAATTAGTTGGATGATTTTTATCACCAGCTAATTTAACAACCTGATTATTCTCGACTTGTAAGATCATGCCGCATCCAACACCACAATAGGGGCAAACGGTTTTGATTGACTTCGTCATGAATTTCACCTTCACTTGTTTATGCAGAAAAAGCACAAATCGGCATAATATAAACCCATTACATGAGAACTTTTTTGCATCATGTTGGGTATATCAACCAATTCTTACAAGCAGGCATCGTTGGCTGCAATTTTATACATATCATTATGTATAAATGGTATTCTTTGAATAAAAGCAAATTTTATGCCAGATAAAAATAGATATTTAAAGCCTTATATAGATCGGGTGATTTTTTGATTCAAAATTTAGTAATAGATTATGGTTTGCTTTTAATTGAAAAAAAAGTATGTTTGGCCATGAAAGTTTGAATATGTTGAATTCAAATTTAAGACATTAAATATTATTACAGTATTTGGTGGATTAAATATGCCTTTAGAGCAGCCAAATGGTTAGGTTTTAAAATATCCTTTTTACCACCAGCTACATATTCACTATCTTTCAAGGCGATTTTTTGTAATATCCGCTCGCACCATATACCAATTGACATCAAAATCTGAAAATTCGATAATTTCTGGGCGTTCATCCACAACAGAAGATAAGATAATGACAGAAAACGCCGGTAATATGCCAGAGACAGTTCCAACTAAACTACCAATCGAAGCCAATGTAGGGGCTGGTTTCTGGTACAAGAGCCCGAAAGATACTCTTCCACCACCGGATATGATGGGGCCATATATGCGCAACCGTCCCATTCCGGTTGAAGTCGTTGAAGGGCGTAAGGCATGGATCATCGGCAGTGGCATTGCCGGTCTTGCAGCAGCTTATTACATGATCCGTGATGGTCGTATGAAGGGCGAGGACATTACCATCCTTGACACCATGGATATCGCTGGTGGTTCACTTGACGGTGCCGGCAATGCTGAAGACGGTTATATTATTCGCGGTGGTCGCGAGATGAATTTCAATTACGATATTTTCTGGGATCTTTTCCAAGATGTTCCCGCGCTGGAGTTGCCTGAGGGCTACAGTGTGCTGGATGAATATCGGCTGGTCAATGACAATGATCCTAACTTCTCCAAGGCACGACTCATGCACAAGCAGGGTCAAATCCGTGATTTCTCAACTTTGGGCCTTAGCAAAGTACATCAGTGGGAGATTATCAAACTGCTGCTCAAGCGCAAGGAAGACCTTGACGACATCACCATCGAACAGTATTTTAGCGAGAGTTTTCTTGAAACCAATTTTTGGTATCTCTGGCGCTCAATGTTCGCCTTTGAGAACTGGCAAAGTCTGCTGGAAATGAAACTCTATATGCATCGCTTCCTTGATGCCATTGACGGTTTAAATGATATGTCAGCATTAGTATTTCCTAAATACAATCAATATGATAGTTTTGTTGTGCCACTGACTCGTCTACTGAAAGATAAGGGCGTCAAGATACAATTCAATACCCGCGCTTATGACCTTGACATGACCGAACAAAATGGTCACCGTACCGTAACGGCCATCCGTTGCAAGGTAGGAGATCAGGATGAAACCATTGCTATCGATCCAAAAGATGTAGTGTTTGCACTGACTGGTTCAATGACTGAGGGTACGGCCTATGGTGATCTGGATACTGCACCCGTTTTAGCTTCTGGCAATCAGGAAGCGAGCGAGGACAGTGATTGGATGCTATGGAAGAACTTGGCAAAGAAATCCCCTGTCTTTGGCAAGCCGGATAAATTCTGTGGTAATGCGACAGCTTCAATGTGGGAATCGGCAACGTTGACCTGCAAACCTTCACCATTAATTGATAAACTCAAGGAACTGTCGGTCAATGATCCTTATTCGGGCAAGACGGTGACTGGAGGAATCATTACTTTCACCGACTCCAATTGGGTGCTGAGTTTCACTTGCAACCGTCAGCCACATTTCCCGACCCAGCCTGATGATGTGCTGGTACTATGGGTCTATGCGCTGCTGATGGACAAAGATGGTAATTATATCAAGAAACCAATGCCGGCATGCACTGGACGGGAGGTCCTCGCAGAGCTTTGTTATCACCTAGGCATAGTTGATCATCTCGATGAAATTGCAGATAACACCAAGGTTCGCCTTGCCTTGATGCCCTACATCACTGCGCAGTTCATGCCGCGTGCGGCGGGTGACCGGCCACGCGTTGTGCCTGAAGGTTGTACAAACCTCGCATTGCTAGGGCAGTTCGTAGAAACCAGTAACGACATTATTTTTACGATGGAAAGTTCAATTCGAACAGCACGGATAGGGGTCTATACGTTATTGAATCTTCCGAAACAAGTTGCCGACATTAGCCCGACACAATATGACATCCGTAATATATTGAAAGGGGCTCGGGCACTTAATAACAATGAGCCGTTTCCTGGTGAACGGCTTTTGCATCACTTGCTCGACAAAAGTTATTATGCCCATATTCTGCCACCATTACCTGAGCGTGAAGATAAAATACGTGATCTTACAGAAGCTGAATTATCGGCGCTTCTTGGTAAAGGCAGTCAGGCGCTTGGTACGATTTTTGGTTGGTACGACAAGTTACGCGATGGATTACGAAACAAATAAACGTAGTGTATAAACAATACCAATAGGAGAGCAAACATGTGTTGCTCTCCTTTTATTTAGGTTATTATTCCGGGACCAAAACAATGTGCAAGATATGAGAAAAGCATCTAATGGAGACATGATTATTCGTGCTAGTTCACAATGATCAAGTATATTCAGCGATAATAGTTTTATCAGTGATTATCCTGCCATTATTTTAAGGCATTCCACATGTCTTTCAAATGTGCCTCATGAGAAAGCTTGTTTCTAAAGATATAAATCTGTTGTTTGATGATGAAGGCATCATCTTCAATAATGCTCACCTGATTATTGGCAAGTTCATCTTTAATCGTCAATTTGGGCAACCAGGCAACGCCTGCACCTTGCAGGACAAAATCTTTTAAATTATTGGCATTGTCTGTTTCATATGCAATTCGGTAATTCAGCCGATTGACAATTAATTGATCAACGAGATTATGGAGATAGGCATGCTTACTATACGTTAACAATGGAAAATATTGATGAATATCATATTTATTTTGTCCATTGGCATTTTTTAAGGTCACAGGTACAATTTCGGTTTCTCCAAGTTTTAAAAAGCTTAAAACATTAGGATTGATTTGCTTTAGTTTTTGTTGATCTGAATAACAAATAAGAAAATCACAGGCCGCTTCTTTTAATAATCGAAATCCTTCATCGACATTGGCAACCATAAGTTCAGTTTTAAAATCATGAATAGTATCTGGGAATAGTCGGATTAAATTTGAAAAAAAAGCCGATGATAATGAATGTACCACAGCAAACCGAATGGTTATATCATTACTCTTATTCATATTATGAATTAAAGCTAATGTTTCATTGAGCTGATGTTCTATATTTTTGGCAGTTGTCAGTAAAATTTGACCTGCATCAGTAAATTCTAGATAACGCGAATGGCGATCCAGAATCGCAAAACCAAGACTTTGTTCTAGTTGCTGTATACGTCTGGTAAACGCAGATTGGCTTATGCAGCGTTGTTCTGCTGCTTTTGAAATAGAGCGTACTTGTTCTAAGGTCAGTAAATCTTCAATCCAGCGAATTTCCAGACTCATTTTTCCAGATCCAACATTTGCTTTTAATCAAAGGCTTTAGACTTTGATGGTAATCGTCATTGTATAAGTAAATTTTTATAAAAGCACGATATTCCTTTGTTTTACTTATATTGATTCTATTAGGTTCAGACTTTGCTGCAACGTTTGGGCAGGATTTGGGGGCATATATTTGCCGGTTGTTTGCATATGGATTTATCTATGCAAAAAATGCATACGAAAACTAAACTATGCATTAGAAAAGAATCGTTACAAATTCTAAGATAAAATCACTTTGTTAACTGGCTAATTGAAAAATGAACGCTGATGTTTCTACCCGTATTGAAAAAGATCTTTTAGGTTTACGTGAAGTTCCAACACAATTCTATTATGGTATTCAAACCCTTAGAGCAATTGAAAATTTTGATTTAAGTGCTAGCAAGCTTGCACAATTTCCCAACTTAATCAAATCATTGGCAATGGTAAAAATGGCATGTGCCAAAGCGAATCAGTCTTTGCAGAAACTGGATCAGCATAAGTATGAGGCGATTGAATATGCTTGCAGTCGCTTAATCCATGGAGAATTTCATCAACAATTTCCACTTGACATGATTCAGGGTGGGGCAGGGACTTCCACCAATATGAATGCCAATGAAGTCATTGCCAATATTGGTCTGGAATATCTGGGGCATGCCAAAGGTGAGTATCAATATCTGCATCCGAATAATGATGTCAATATGTCACAATCCACCAATGATGTCTATCCAACGGCAATTCGTCTGGGCTTATTATTAAGTCTGGATGATTTACATGCGCCTTTTCGTCGTCTGATTGATAGCTTGCGCGTCAAAGGACAGGAATTTTCACATGTTCTTAAAATGGGTCGAACCCAGTTACAAGATGCTGTTCCGATGACACTGGGGCAGGAATTTAATGCTTTTGCTGCGACACTTGAAAAAGATCTGGCAAAATTAAGCAGCATTCCCTATAGCACGTTGAATTATATGAATTTAGGGGGAACAGCGATTGGTACAGGTATTAATACCGAAGCAAGTTATACCTCACTTGCAGTGACTGCTTTAAGTAAAATCAGTCAAAAAGACATTCAGTCTGCTCCGGATTTAATTGAAGCAACTTCTGATATGGGAGACTTTGTTTTATTGTCGGGTTTACTTAAATGTACGGCAACAAAATTATCGAAAATTGCCAATGATTTGCGTCTATTATCCAGTGGTCCGCGTGCAGGTATTCAGGAAATTAATCTACAACCACGCCAACCCGGTAGTTCAATCATGCCTGGCAAAGTTAATCCGGTGATTCCGGAAGCATTAAATCTTGCTTGTTTTCAGATTATTGCCAATGATCTGGCAGTGACGCTGGCAGCAGAAGCGGGTCAACTACAGCTGAATGCAATGGAACCATTGATCGCATTTAAATTGCTTGAATCTATTGAATTACTAGGCAAAGCACTTGCCATGTTCCAAACGCATTGTGTTGAACACATTACGGCGAATGAAGAATATTGCAAGGCACAGGTCGAAAATTCGATTGGTATTATTACTGCATTAAATCCATATCTTGGTTATGAAACGACAACTCGTATTGCAAAAACAGCCAATCAAACTGGTGCAAGTGTACTGGAACTGGTACGTCAAGAGCATCTGATTACCGATGATGTATTAACCAAAATTCTTACTGTAGAGAATATGGTGCAACCTAGCAGTAATACCATGCAGGAAAAACTGATTGCTTGATATAAGTTTATGAGTGAAAGCTGAAATAAAAAAAGCCCCAAGTGATGTACTTGAGGCTTTTAAAAATCTTGGAGCGGGAAACGAGACTCGAACTCGCGACCCCAACCTTGGCAATAGTCACCCACATTTTTACTTTAAAAGGTGCTAAATTACATTAAAATAAATTATTTTATTTCAACAATTTATAATTTTTAATGTATATTTTAAAATTTAAAGCTCATCTATACGATAAATCTTGGTCACTTTTACTCTTTTAAAATTCAACAAAAGTCACCTACATTTTATAATTCTTAGATTGTCAGATGAAGTGCTTTAGGCTGATCATCTTGGGTTAATACCATGAGTGGATAATTAGCAGGTAAATTACTCGAAATTATTACCTCTGCTTGACCTCTTGGATAATCTTCAAACCGTCTTTCTTCTTTGAATATTTACGATTCTACGTTTACTTTGACCTGAAACAGATTTTTATTCAGCTCTATAAACTCAATTTCACAATCAATAAACTTTTCAATCATGCTAGCCTGAGTGCGAGTATGTTCACTAATACATTGTGCAGTAAACTCACCGCCTTGACCCAATGCTAAAAGCCTCCGTACTTTGCAAATTCCCACGTTCTAATAAACATAATTTGTTTCGGTGTTGCCACGGCTGAATCTTGATTTGAATTTCACCTGCCCCAATCGGGAAAAAACCAGCTTTATTTAACTTAAATTCGCTTTCTATACCAATTTTCGCTAGTACAGGCAAAAAGCAATGCTCAATAAAATCTGCTGTTGGTGCAAGTGGATTGTGTGTTCCACCAGAAATTGTGAGTTCACTGGCTTCATTTTGCAATAACAAAGCAGGTAATAGGGTTTGTAAAACCAGTGTCGTGCTTCCCGCAGAACCAATCTGGAATTGGTATTTTCCACTTTGCACATGCTGTGGTGCAAAGTATAACCGCTGGCTATGTAACTCAGCACCTTCCACATAAGCTTGACTGATGTGTTGAGATGCCTGTACATACACCAAATGCTGGCGCATTAAGCCTGGTTTTTTACGGCCAGCACGAATCTTAATTAATTCAAATGCCTGACCTGTAATCATTGAAAGGGCAAGAGCAGTTCTTAAAATCTGACCACCACCTTCACCTTGTGAACCATCAATCTGGATGGTTGCTGGTTGACTGATTGCTGGCATATTTGCCAAAGTCTTATTCATGTCTATTTTCCTTATTTTCTAATTTAATGAACATACTGTCAGTACATGGTAGTGTGAAGTAAAGCGTGACTTTGCTTTTAGCAAAGGTTTACAAGATGCATAGTGCTGAGCCTAATCAGTGAAGATGGATGCACGGCTCACATGCTGCCGTAGCCGCCTGAATTATTTTCAATCCCTCAAGTGGACGCAGGATCTTGTACTCGCCCAGTATGTCCAAACTGTGATTGTGAACTAGATTCACAAAATCTGTTGTCTATTCAACCAAATCAATCTGCCAATTGGCAGCCTGAATTTTGATATTTAAGTCGCGTAATTTTGCGCTGATATCATCTGCTTGTTTTTGCAAGTTAGAAACAGGGATAACCTTCTTCCATTTGATCTCACGTGAGCTATAACGATCTGGTTCACGATGGGTATTGGCAATCGCATCAACGAGAATCTTATGTTGCTCAGCATAACTATCACGTAAACTTAATAGGGACAGCAATATTTTTCCATCCTCCAATTTTGCTTGCGCATTGGTCAAATGAATACGACAAATTAATTGATTGCTTTCTTGGATTAAAGCAAATACCTGTTTGATGAGTTCGTTTGGATCTTCACTCGGTTCATCACCATCTTGTACCAATACATTGGCGTTGATCCGTTGTTTTAATGAAGCGAGCTTTTTTTGTTGATCGCTTCGTAGTAAAAGTGCTTCTGCGAGTTTCATCTTATTTACCTATTTTAAGTATTAGCTTCAAAAGTAATCAGGATCTCAGCATCTTTACCTTTGAGATAAAGATGCTGCCAATGTTGAACATACGTTGGAAGGTATTTGTTCGGTGGTCTTATATAACCCTGTTGGGAAGATGTTAATTCTCCGATTAAACCTTCAATATGTGATTTTAAATAACCTGAAATTACTGCAAATTGCTTATTATTTAACGTGGAAAATAGATTCCTACGGAAAAAATAATTTATCGTTTCAGTGGGGGTTCCCATTTTTTTCATGTGGAATTGCCAATCTATAAATTCTGGATCATCACACATTTTCTTCATATACCTCCAAGACGAGTTAAAACGTTGTGCCCAACCCACGGCAAACCAGTAATCATCAAAATGCTCAGTTCCTTCAACTAAATACGCCAAATCTTTATTTGGTAAGTTAATAAAATGCTTTTGCATATCTTTACGTGCAAGCTCGATAAAATGATTACCAATGGCATTACCAACGCCACGAGAACCAGAATGCAGCATAATCCAGACATGATTATGCTCATCCAGACAGATTTCTACAAAGTGGTTCCCTGTTCCTAAAGTTCCCAAGTGCTTTCTATTGTTGGTATTTTTGAGGCGAGGGTGCTTGGCACAAATCAATTCAAAATCTGCGACCAAAAGGAAGAACATTACGGCGAAGAAGTGATGGTGACTCGCAAAGGTGCTGTAAGTGCCAAACTTGGACAATATGGAATTATCCCTGGTTCAATGGGTGCCAAGTCCTTTATCGTTCGTGGCCTTGGAAATCAGGAATCATTCTGTTCATGTTCACATGGTGCAGGACGCGTCATGAGCCGTGCTGAAGCAAAACGCCGATTCACTGTGGAAGATCAGATTGTCCAGACGGAAGGTGTGGAATGCCGTAAAGATGCTGCTGTGATTGATGAAATTCCATCGGCTTATAAACCGATCGAAGATGTGATGAAAGCACAACAAGATTTGGTTGAAGTGGTTTATACATTACGACAAGTGGTTTGTGTTAAGGGATAGAAACATGCAAGATACCGAGATAAACAAACTCAATCATATTCTAGAAGGACTATGTATAACAGCAAATGCTTTAGATCCTGAACGACAACCACAATTTGACTGTTATATAGAACAATTAAATTTTAATGGAAACTTGCCTATTGATGAGAACTTCAAACAATTCTTTACTATTATAGTAAAATATCAGATATTTTGCATATAAGTAATGCTAAAAAAAATGTCCCGCAGATTATTAAATTTCATGGAGACTTTTCTGATGATAATAGTATCGTTTTAAACGAAAGTAGTTATTATCGAAGAATGAAATTTGAAGATCCAATTGATGTTAAATTTAAGTCAGATTTGTTGAATCACAGTGTATTATTTATCGGCTATTCTTTGAATGATATGAATATTCGAAGAGTGTTATTTGACCTTAATAACTCTTGGCCTTTAGAATATAGATTAAGAAAACCTAAATGCTACATCATAGTAAA
The DNA here is from genome assembly GCF_002174125.1 of Acinetobacter populi. Classification (GTDB taxonomy): domain Bacteria; phylum Pseudomonadota; class Gammaproteobacteria; order Pseudomonadales; family Moraxellaceae; genus Acinetobacter; species Acinetobacter populi. Next base: position 354,260 of record NZ_NEXX01000002.1, on the reverse strand, counting down.
AAATCATAATGAAATTATTGATACTGTTTTAGAAGACTGGGGAGTTGTTCCTGTTACTGCAGGAGAGTTAGGTATTACTGAGTCTGATAGAAGTTTGCAAAGTGCTTTGATCTTAGAAGCTATTAGTTCTTAAGTAAAACAATACAGATTTAAGTAAGCGTCCGCTGAACCCCACTTTTTCTAACGCATTTATATGCCGATAGTGTCCACTTAAATTTTAGTGGATACCTCTTTATGGTTTTAAAGTAAGCATCCGCTAAACACACCTTATCAAGCACTTCTATAAGCCTTGATTTAGTCCCTACTTATTTTTAAGTGGGGACTAAATTTATGACGACTCATGACCAGATATCCACTATATCTGCTACCAGAAAAAGAAGAACAGACAGTGCTGAATTTAAACATCGTGTCGTTCAAGCCTGCCAAGAAGGTTATGTCTGAGCCTATGCCACTACACAATACAATGTGGTTCAGGCGGTGATCTATGACTTCCAGCCGAGCCGTTCAGGTCAGCATGCTGAAGAATTCCTGAAAGACTGGCAGGGTCATCTGATCTGCGATGATTACAGTGGCTATAAAGTCCGCTTTAAATCAGGCCAAATTATTGAATTCGGCTGCATGGCACATACACGACGTAAATTGCATGAACTGCATATGACCGGGAAAAGTCAGATCGCTAAACAGGCATTACTGCTGATTCAGAGATTGTATGCCGTAGAAGCAGAACTCAGGAAAAAGATGAATGGGACAGCGCAACAATGTTACGAATATCGGCAAAAGTACAGTCAACCAGTGATGCAACAGCTGTATGAGTGGCTCAACCAGCACTATCTGACGGTGCCATCGAACTCTGCAACGGCTAAATCCATCAATTACGCGCTGAAACGTTGGTCAGCTTTAAGCCGCTATTTGGATGATGGCAATTTGCCGATAGACAACAATTGGGTCGAAAATCAGATGCGCCCTTGGGCCTTAGGTCGCAAGAACTGGTTGTTTACTGGCTCGCTGCGCAGCGGTCAACGAGCAGCGAATATCATGACTTTAATCCAATCGGCCAAGCTGAATGGGTTGGATCCCTATGCCTATTTAAGTGATGTGTTGAAAAGGTTACCGACACATAAAGTGACCCGAATAGAAGAATTACTTCCACACTGTTGGAAATCTAAGCCGAATTAAAAAATAGCAATGGGGTTTAGCGGATGCTTACACACCGGCGCTAAAAAAGCCCTGTCGAACATTCACAGCTAAATTTAAACATCAACTTATTCAGAAATGTCAGCAGCTATCCATGAGCTGCTTGAACCCACTGGATTAGCTTCACGAATCCATTTGTCTAAGGTTGAATAACCCACACCTAGTTTTTAGGCGATTGCAGCTACAGACTCGTGTGAGTTTGAAAGTGCATAATGAATTGCTTGTTGTTTAAATAAGCATACGGATTAAGTAGATTATATTGACACTTTTAGCTTTAAAAATATCTAAATAGTAAAATTCAATTGCCAAAGGCTTGACAGAAGTGCAGCAGAATCTAGTCCAATACATCCCCCAGTACCAAACAAGGAAGGAATCGGAGGTAAATTATTGAGACTGCAAGATTAAATAATAATTATAATGAAAATTTTTAAAAGAATTGTAGTCGAAAAAAATTAACTTAAAATATTAGACTTTATAAATTTGTAAATTATGGGTATTTAGTATTTTATTATTGATATATTTAAGTATCACTTAATAACCGAGAACTAAAAAATGGCTTATACAGCATTAGATCCAGAAACACGTGACAAACAAACGATTGAATGGTTTATCAAAAACAGAATAAAGCAGGGCTTATGTGAAGTATGTGAAAGCGTAATGGACATTCGAGCACAATATTCCTCCAATAGGCCAGCTCATTTATATCATCCAAAAAATACTGCTTGTCCAACCAAATTTGAGAATCATAAACGATACGAACATCTCACAGCTCGGCATTTTGATAAATCTCATGGCTTAATAATTCGACAAGAAGTTCAACAAAATCTATTCAATATTTATTTGGCATGCTCAGCAATAATTGGGAAAAATATTTTATTTGATACATTTAAAAAATTACTTTCAGAGGCATCGAAAAAAAAGATTTGGGATTATAAAGGGATTTCATTAAATTACATACCATATATTTTACTGTCATTAAATGAAGGTTTTTTTGAGGCAAAATTTAGAAATGAGGAAACTAACAAATATGAGGAAACTAAATTCTTTATTGCACTAGAACCTGGTATCAAATTTTTTGATGATTTATGGATTGATGCAAATCAAAAAAAAATGATTTGGAAAATTGCAAAAAATGGTCAACCCTTGGAAAAATTAAAAATACAAGGGGAACTCGTAATCATCCCAAATTGGTTTAAAAGATTTCAGCAATCTGTTGGATTGTAATCCCCAGACATGACCAAATTGCTCATAATTTAAATAATGAAGATAAGCAATATTGCTTGCCTTTTTATTTAGGCACAATTATGAGTGATGCACAATAACAAATTAAATAGGAAATTCAAGCCAAATGCTTAAATGCACTATGTTTAACACATGGATATAATGATGGTGTTATTGCGAATGAGCACTATTTTAGTGCTTCGGAAGGTGAGCGTTTTGCATTCTTTGGGACTAGTATGCGATTATAGATGTTCCCAAGCCTTTGGATTTCCTTACATTCTATGTACTTGTCCTTAAAAACGGTTTCATTCATTATTAACACTGTTACTTAATCATTCAACACAGGTGGAAATTTTTTACGGTGGCTGGATTGTTTCAATCCAAAATACTTAAAGATAGCTATTGATTATTGTTTGTTTCATTTCTGTTGCCAGAGAAGCTAATATCAAGGAAGATATATCTAATCGAGATTTTACACTGCATTAATAATTTTTGAAATTTGAGTCACTTGAACTTAGCTTTGATAGTAGTATTAATATATTAATTGGGGACAATGAAACTGGTAAAAGTACAGGCCTTTGCGCATTATATTTATTGTTCGGTAAGCACAGAGTTTTAGTTAATTAAGAGAGACAGTATATGGTGTTGACAAAGGAATCAGCATATCAAGCGATTGCAGAGATTTTTACTGAGAAGCCTTTTGTTTTATTTGGTACAGGAACTTCTTGTGCACTTGATCTAAATTTTGGGATGCCAGCCCTAGAGCGTCACCTTCGAGCCGAGTTGACTGGTGGTATGACAGATACTCAGGCGCAACAATGGCAGCAAGTTGTCTCCGCTCTTGATGAGGGTAGACATGATTTTGAATCCGCTATGGACTTCATCAAGGATGAGACTCTGACTACTCGTATAGTCGAACTAACTGCAAGCTTTGTTGCATATCACGATAACGTTCACGCCCATCAAATCATTTCAGGATTACGCGATTGGCCTGCTGGCCCACTACTGAAAAAGCTCGTTGAGACTCTGCCACAGGCCGATAAACAACTTCACGTCGCAACACCGAATTACGATTTATTAGCTGAATACGCCTTGCTGATTGCTTCAATCGCTGCTTGTTGCAATTCCTTCCACCATGCGGATATATTTGGATGTGCATATCGCCATGATCGTTTAAAAGAATCGCAAACAAGCCATGTATTTTTCTTAAGACCGAAAGTGTTGCGCTTCTCTTTCTTGTGCCATTCCCATGCACGGATGGCCTCATTCATGATAGATTGATCGATATTACTAAATGCCTGTTCTGCCATTGCATCAAGATCAAGTCCATAGGCTGCGGCAAAGGTTAGGAATGCGCCTACGCCACCTTCATAGCCAAGGGCTAACTCTTGTACCTTACCGACTTGGCGTTGCTCCTTGTCCACATCCTCCGGCGATACGCCGAAAGATTTTGCGTAAGATAACTTATAAAGGTCATGCCCTTTGCCAGCGTCGAAATCATAGAATGCTTTGATTTTCCATGATTCGCCTGCAAGCCATGCCAGTGCCCGACCTTCAATATTTGATAAGTCGGCAACAACTAACTTTTTGCCTTTAGGTGCACAGATACAACCTCGGATTGCGGAACTGGTTAGCTCCATGACGTTATCAAAGATCAGATCGGCGCAATCTGCCTTTAATGCATCAATGCCAATATCAATCTGCTTTTGCTTTAATCCCGGACGAGGTAGGTTTTGCGGTTGGAATAAACGGCCTGCCCAACGGCCCGTAAGTGATGCACCGTTAAACTGTAAGGTACCTCTTAATCTGCCGTCCGAGCTGGTGGCATTAATCAATGTTTTATACTTTGCAGTACTGGTACTAGATGCCTGTAGCCTAATCGCTAGTAATTCACGTAAAGGCAATGGCAGACTGTCATCATTTAAGCGACGTTCAAGGGTGCTTTTCTGCATATCAGGTAAAGTAATCCCATACGCATTGAGCATATGCTCAAGCATTGCATCACGCTGAGTGGCTGCTTGTACTTCACCATCGGTCAATTCTACTGTACGTCTAGCTAGAACCTTTTGGGCTTGTTCAACCGCTTGAATAGAAGACCGAGCAAGATCCATGTCGATGCATACACCGCGGTTATTAATAACCTGGTCCAGATGCCAAAGTTCTAATTCTGTGCCACGGTAATTCCACAGGGGTAACTTTCTATAAAGTTCACGCATTGCTTCAATATCTGACTTGGCATAATTGATGAATCTTTGCCATTCGGTAGGGTGGGTCTGACTAGTAGCACGACGTATCTTTTGGTTTGCTGGACGAGGTTTGCAAAATAACTGAATGAGCTGCTTACCCGATTTATCTTTTACCTTATCCTGAGCTAAACCAAAAATCTGACCGAGGGTATCAAGTGAACCGGGCAGGGAATGACTGAATGCACGTACCATAGTGTCATGTACACGATTCAAGGGTAGGTTGATTTTCAGTGCGTGTTTAAGAACAACAGTATCGAACATACCGCCGTTATGCCAAACGGTTAGAATATCTGGGTTTGCCAAGTGCGCTTTAAGATCACTTGGCATTTCATAATTTGCGGTTAAATCCCAAACTTTAATAGGTTGATCCTCAAGTGCATATGCCCACAGCATAACTTCTGCTTTTTCGGCATAGGCATGTGTACCGTTTTTAATCGGTACTTCGCTGTATGTTTCAAGGTCACAGAATAGGGGAGTCATTTACTTTGTTCCTTAAGCTTGATGCTTTGGAAAGTGAATGCAGAGGGTCAGCAATACATTCACTTTCCAAAGCATCCGGCACTGGGCCGGGTGCGATTGGTTTATGCTGAAAATTCACCTTGGTAGAAAGTACCAATACCTAACAATTTACCTTCTAGGGATTGTGTGAACTGATCGGCTCGGCGTTGGTCATGCGCATCCGATCCGACAAAACGTAAGATAAAAGTAGGTTCTGCATCTTGGGTGGAAATGCGGAATGAGATTTTTAGTTCTTCCGCTGGCAGTCCTTTATAACTTTCGGTAAGCAGGGTAAAGTGGGTAGGTAGTTTTTCGCTTAAGTAATACAGATAGCAATGTAATGAATGATCGATACACAGCATCACCAGTATTTAGCATGGGTGAGTCTGGTCTTGCTTTAATCCAGCATGCTAACCGAGCACTGGACGATGATAAGGAAGTTAATCAAGGGCGCTTCGCACGAGATGCACTCAATAGTGCAACTTTTGCAACTGGCATTCCTTTTGCCATGCTAGGTAAACCATCTCACTATTGGTTGCAAATCGAACAAGGCAAACAAGATGAACCTAATAGCATCACAGATGCAGTGCGTGGTACGATCACTGGTAAACATGCGCCAAGTGAATAAGGAGAAGTAAGCGTGGATTTATCCAATAAGTATGATGATTTTATTCGATCCGATTATTTTGATAGTTCTAATGGAAATTCTAATACAAATATTAGAAACTTTTTCCGTTATGTGAATTTATCTAGTCTTATTAGTATTCAAAATCAGTTGATCTCTATAGATAATAATTTTGAGCACGTAAATTCGGTGGGTAATAGAGATTCTTATCGGATAGAGTTTTCAAATGCCCCTGATATTTTGGAAAAAGATGACTTCATAAAATGGGTTGAAAAAATCATAAGTGAAATAAAAGCCTTTTTTACTGTCTAGCCTGTTGACAGTGCAGGCTTTGTGCCCCTATCAATCAAAACGTCCATCTTTAAAATTGGCTATAGAGATATAGCCTTTTTATTGGTGGAATTTATGACCGTTCCTGTTTCGGATCGACTTAGCCCGTTGTATGTGGGTGACGGTGTACAAGTACGTTTTGACTTTACTTTCAATGTGTTTCAGCAAGAAGATTCCACAGGTATAACTGTACGAGTTAAAAATGGATCCGAATTTGAAGAGATTGATCCTACGAAATACACCGTAACTTTAAACAATGATGAGGAAGGTGGATACATCACATTTATTAGCCCACCTGATATTACCCAATTTTTTTACATTATGGGTAGCACCGCTGTAGATCAATTACTTGATATTACCAATTATAATAATTTCTATCCTGACGCGCTTGAGCGTGCGCTTGATAAGATCACAGCGATATTACAAGAATGGTATTCAAATCTCGATCAAGAAACTTTATCTCGTATCTTAGCCGATATTAATTATGATAATTTAGCAAAACAACGAGAAGCCGATCTTAAAGCATATATCGATGGTATCGCTTCCGCTATTTTTGGCCGGCCTGTCATTGGTTTGCCAAGCGTATTTGTTGGAACCAGCATTGATGACTTACCCACACAAAAGTTATTTAATGAAAAAACAGTCACGACAGTAGAATCAATTGCCGATCTTGCTAATTTGGAAGTTTGGGAAGGGCGGACTGTTTATGTAAAAAGAGAAGGTAACTTTAAATACACACAAGGAAACTGGTTTTTTGATCGCGACAGGATTCGATGTATTGCGACAATTGCAGAGTTGCGTTTAACAAAGCCGCAATACACCAATGAAATTGTATTTGTAGTTGAGTATTCTGAAGGTTCGGTTGTAGGGGGTGGTCATTTTCGGTATGCAGCTGAGATGTCATCTACTGTTTTTGCTGATGATGCAGTAATTAATATTAAAAACGGCTCAAACATCTGGACGCGCTGTAACTCAGACGGAAGCATAGTGCGTGAAGTGCCGATGGAATGGGGTGGTGTATTTAGCACATATGACTACGATCAATCAGATAAAGTACAAAATGTGATTAACACATGCTTAACTCTGGCGACAAATCGTAGTGCAGCAGTTAAATCGCTTGCCCGTCGTGTTGCGATTATTCCGCCACCTAAATTACGTTGTAATAAAACCATTAAAATTAATATTACATTTTTGAAAATTATTGGTAAATCAAGTGAGTGGGCGTTTGATGCCAATGGTAATTATGACGAACACCCAACAGCAACAGCGCTAGATGGTACAAAGCTAAAAGTATGTCTTGCTGGAGTTGGTTTCGGTCTTAGTAATAATGATTCTGTAGCATGTTATCGAGATCGCGTTGATTTAAACGAGGTGTCTTTTTACCTCGCAACATCATATGCGAATGATATGCCGCAGGTGACACAAGCAGATACCAAAATTATTGGTTATGCAGCATACAGCAATGAAAGCACATTGCGCCAAGCACAAGTGCACTATAAAGACACATCATGGATTCGGTTCGGAATTGGCTTCTGCAACGGCAACTATTCATGGGGCTGTGAATTCGACAATTGCAAGTGGTCTGAGAATTATTATGCGACATGGTTAATTGATGGAGAGGATAACGGCGAGCGCATGAGCTTTAATTTTTGCATCATGCAGAATAATATGCATGCTTTATGGAACAGGTCGTGGAACGGCCATATCACTGGTTTTGGTGGGTCTTACGTGTGGAATAAAGGTGAATATTTTCATCTTGGCACATGCTTTGGTGCAACGCTAAGACCGAATCATGTTGAGTATGTTACATCTGAATCAACACTGCTATCTACAAGTGAACGTAACGACACAGACTTTGTGCGAACAAGAGCAATAACGTGGTCAGGTGGAGAACCGTATCAAAGATTTTTTTGCGCTAATCCCTTGTGCTTGGACAGAAGGTGTTAGCACATCAAAAATAGATTGGACTATGTCGTTTATTGCATATAACTCGAAACTTGGGTTCGGTTCAAATACGTCGCTTGGCGATGCTAATTTTTACAATGCTGCTGCAAATGTATTTCCGCTGAATCAATATGGTCGTGCAGCACAAATCTTAAATACGGATCTTGGTGTATATGCACAAGTCGATACAATTCGAGTGGTTATAAGATTTCCGACAGGCTGGGGTGCAACAGATAAATTCATACTTCGAGCTGCAGGTGCTATAACGATTTAATTTGACAAGCATAATTGCACAACCAACCACCACAAGTCTTAAGTTTAAATAGCTTAGGGCTTTTTTATTGCCAAAAATTTTAGTGTCAACAGGAAAACCCGTATTTTTAAAATCCAGATTTAAACTCCGCTAAGCGGGGTTTTTTTATTGGGGTAAAGATGAGTGTCTGGGATTTTTTGGTTAGCGTATATAAGTTTTTGGTTGATACGTTAACCATATACGGAGTGACGATTATGGCTTTACTTCTCTCGATTATTACATCTGCGCTCAAATCGATTAAGCGCAAAGGTAAACTGGATTGGGTGGAAGCATTGATCTGTGGATGTCTTACACTTGCGGTCTCAAGCACACTTCAATACTTAAAACTCTCTTCTGAAATATCAATCTTTCTTGGCGGCCTGATCGGATTTAAAGGGAGCCTATGGGTTGATGCACGTATCAATAAAGACTTGGGAGATGATAAGCAATGAACCTTATCAACGAAAGCATCTGGAAATTTAAGTCAACTCAATGGTCAGCCATAGCAACACTATTTATTTCAATTTTTGTACTGGTGCTGCAATTTACACTTGATGCAAAATTATTGCCAAGCGGCTATGAATCGATTGCATCAGCGATTTTGGTTTTTATAGCTGGCGCAGCGGGTAAAAAAGTATATCAGCCGGAATTGCACGCTCCGGATCTAAATCAGTTTGCTACAATTCAGCCGCTTGTAAGTGCGCCTGTGTCAAGTAATGATCTGGCTTGGATGGTCGAAGCCAAAAAACATATTGGATTAAAAGAAAATACAAGTAAAACCGCACATAATCCAACAATTCTGTCTTGGTTGATATCGCTTGGTGCATGGTGGTCTGAAGACGAAACGCCATGGTGCGGTGTATTTGTTGCTTGGTGCCTGAAACAAGCCGGGGTTGCGTACCCTAAACACTGGTACCGCGCATTAGCATACGCAGAAGGTGGAGCAAAGCTACTTAAACCGGCATATGGTTGTGTGGCAATTAAAACCCGCAGCGGTGGTGGACATGTTTGTTTTGTTACCGGTAAAACCAAAGATGGTAAACTGGTGTGTATTGGCGGTAATCAAAACAATATGGTTAGCTATGCACTGTACAATCAATCCGACTTTCAAGAATTTAGGTGGTACGGCAAAACATCACGTCCGGCAGATAGTCGATATAATCTGCCGATCTTAAATAATGTGACTGCTACCAAAGTGAGCGAGGCTTAGGCTTCGCTTTTTTATGCCACTTCAAGCATCTTAGCAATTTCGGATGCAGTCGGGTTGTAGTAAGTATTTACTAAAATGCTAATCGTTTTATGGCCTGTGATTTTAGCCAGAATTTCAACGGGCAATTTATATTGATGAACAAAGCGAGTGATTGCCTCATGCCTTGTATCATGAAAGTGAATTGTCCTAGCTAAACCTACTCGCCTTAAATTGCGTTCCCACAATAATCTAAATGAGTTATAACTATGAGGCACCATTCGAGTATCGCTCACATCACTCGGCAGTAAGGCAATAAGCTCTTTAGCGCGTGCGGTAAGCGGTACATCTCTTGATGTGCCGTTTTTCGTTTCTTTGAGTTTTACAAAGTCAGCAAAGATATGCTCATTATGGATACTTAAAATTTCAGATTTACGCATTGCTGTTTCAAGTGCGAAAAGAAAAGCCCATGCTACATAATGCCTAGGTTGTGTAGGAATTTTACCCCATTCATAGTCTAAACCTTTTAAAATTTTCAGCTCATCTTCTGTTGAAATACGTTGATTTCTTGCTGGCGGGGCGGGTGGTTTGGAAATTTCTTTGAATGGATTTTCTTTGGTTAGAAATAATTCTTTTCGTGCATGATCGAATACAGAACTATACAATCCCATCTGGCGAATAACGGTACCAGGCTTTACAGTCTTAAGACGCTTATCACGCCATTGTTTTACTTTGACTGGTGTTAGATCATGGATAGAATCATCAGCAATTGGCCCCCATGTTTTTCTCAAGGATTTTAATTGCTGTGCAATAAACTTTGCACTTTTCATTGTCTTACCAACTTCATTATAGTATTGGTCAAGTAATGAATGGAAAGATATGTGGATCTTTGGCTTTTCCTCAGATTGAGGAGAAGATTGTAATTCAAGAAGTTTTTTTGCGGCCCATTGCTCACATTCTTGTGCGGTATCACGAGTGGCTGTATGGCGTTGGCCATTGTAGCGGACAGTAATACGCCAGGCATTGCCGCGCTTGACAGGTTTTTGCATGTAAATACACTCCAAATTTCATGGTGTCACAACGGCACCAAAATTTGAAAAAGTACAAAAGACCTTAACTTTTTTGGTGTCGCGCGGAAATATAAAGCGTTTTTTAATGCGAAATTTGATTATTTTGAGTAATCAAAGCTGACCTATCGACAATAAAAAAAAAGCCAAAAGATTATTAAAACCTTTCAGCTTATTGATTTTAAAGAGTAAATCTTGGAGCGGGAAACGAGACTCGAACTCGCGACCCCAACCTTGGCAAGGTTGTGCTCTACCAACTGAGCTATTCCCGCTTTGTGCTGCGTATTATAATTAACTCTGTTCAAGCGTCAATATATTTTTACACAGTGATCAATCGGTTGTCGAATTAATCAGCACGTCGCCATGTGGTTCCTTGTCGACTGTCTTCTAAAACCACATTTTTATCGAGTAATGCCTGACGAATTGCATCGGCTTGGGCAAAATCTTTGGCTTTTTTGGCATCGGCTCGTGCCTGAATCTGTGCTTCAATCTCAGCTTCAGAGAGTTCAAGTGCCTGTTGTCCAACATCAGATTTCAGGAATTCCTCCACATCATGTTGCACAATGCCCAAAATATTGCTTAGCTTTTGCAGTACTGCATATGCTTGTGCCGCAGTTTGCCATTCATTGGCTTTTAAAGCACGATTTACTTCGCGACTCAATTCAAATAGAGTTGATAAGGCTTCGGGTGTATTAAAATCATCAGACATGGCCTTAACAAAATTTTGATAGGCATCGCTTTGTTTGATGGCATCTTCTTTGATCGAAACCAGAATCTGTTTGACTTCATCACTATTTTGGATGCCTTTCGCTGTTTGATAAAAGCGGGTCAGGGCATTTTTGGCTTCTTTTAAGGCATGATCCGAAAAGTTAATAGGACTGCGATAATGTGATGCCATGATAAAGAAACGAATCACTTCTGGATGAAACTTTTGCATCACATCACGAATGGTAAAAAAGTTGCCTAAAGATTTAGACATTTTCTCACCATCAACATTGACGAAGCCTACATGCATCCAGTAGTTAACATATTTTTCACCAGTTGCACCTTCACTTTGTGCAATTTCATTTTCATGATGAGGGAAGATCAAATCTCCACCACCGCCATGAATATCAAAATGATTGCCAAGGCAGCAGGTAGACATCGCAGAACATTCAATATGCCAGCCCGGACGACCATTGCCCCAAGGGGATTGCCATGAGGGTTCGGAGGGTTTGGCAGCTTTCCAGAGCACAAAATCAAACGGGTGTTTTTTCTCAACTTCTACATCAACACGTTCACTTGCACCGGCTTGCATATCTTCCAGATGACGCCCCGATAGACGGCCATAATCTTTAAATTTTTCTACTTCATAATAAACATCACCATTTGGTGCAGGGTAGGCGATACCATGCTGGATCAATTCATCAATCATATGCTGCATTTGCGGGATATAGTCTGTGGCACGCGGTGCTTCATCGGGATCAAGACAACCCAGCGCATGTGCGTCTTCATTCATTGCTGTGATAAAACGATCAGTAAGCTGTTGAATGGTTTCGTGGTTTTCATTGGCGCGATTGATGATTTTGTCATCAATGTCGGTGATATTCCGCACATATTTGACATGCCAGCCCTGACTACGTAGAAAGCGAATAATGTAATCAAATGCCACCATCACACGGGCATGACCTATGTGACAATAATCGTAAACCGTCATCCCGCAGACATATAGATCGATATGGCCTGCTTTTAAAGGCTGGAATTCAACTTTTTGACGTTTTTCAGAATTGTAAAGGACAAATGAATGCATTGCGAATAGATAGCGTATATAAAGAAATGGAAATCATAACTGATAAATCAAATTACACAACCATTTGTATGATTTTTATCATACAAATACAGTTCAGTCATATTTATATACGGGCTTATGCTACAATTTGCGAAATAAAATGATGATGGTATGTTGGCATTTTACAACTTTATATCGACTGCATGATATTTCGTTGAATGCCAGCTATCTAGAAGTCTTATCGTTATTTAAGGATTAAAAGTTTGACCATGCCAACCGAAAAGCAACCTGTCAATTTCATTGAAAGTGCATTGGAAACTTTGCTCATTGAACAAAATGCTCTAAAAATCCTTTCCACACAAATTGATGATCGATTTAGTCAGGCATGTGAAATTATACTGCAATGCAAAGGTCGTGTTGTGGTAACAGGTATGGGAAAATCAGGACATATTGGGCGTAAAATTGCTGCTACATTTGCCTCCACGGGCACACCTTCCTTTTTTATGCATCCAGGTGAAGCAGGGCATGGCGATTTGGGTATGCTGGTTCGAGGCGATGTCCTCATTGCGATTTCAAATTCGGGTAAAAGTGATGAAATCATGATGTTGATGCCATTGGTCAAGCATTTGGGTGTCCCACTGATTACCATGAGTGCCGATGATTCCGGACCAATGCCAAAAAATGCGGATGTTGCATTAACATTGGGACATTTACAGGAAGCCTGTCCATTGGGGCTTGCTCCGACTTCAAGTACCACCGCAACATTGGCTTTGGGTGATGCACTGGCGATCGCATTACTGGAAGCAAGAGGTTTTACCGCAGATGATTTTGCCCGTTCTCATCCGGCAGGCGCATTAGGTAAACGCCTATTATTGCATGTAGAGCACATAATGCATCAGGCAGAAGAATTACCGAAAGTCTTTCCTGATACACCATTAAATGAAGTGTTATATGAAATTACGGATAAGCGTCTAGGCATGACCACGGTGGTAGATCATGAAAATACCTTATTGGGTATCTTCACCGATGGCGATTTACGTCGACTGCTGGACAAGGAACAACAATTTAATGTACATACGCCTGTTTCGGCAGTGATGACCAAAAATCCTTCTACAATAAAAGCTGGAATGCGGGCAGTCGAAGCTTTACAATCGCTGCGTGATAAAAAAATCAATCAATTTGTGGTGGTTGATGATGAAAATAAAGTCATTGGTGTGATCAGTATGCATGACTTAATTAGTGCGGGAGTATAACGATGTCATCTTATCTTTTATTGGAAAAAGCTCGTCATATGCAGGCTTTGGTTCTGGATGTAGATGGCATTTTAAGTGATGGTTTTGTGACCTTGACCAATCATGGTGATGAAATCAAATCTTTTGATATTCGTGACGGTTTAGGCATGAAGCTAGTCCAGCAAATTGGCATGAAGGTCATTATTATTACCGGACGCAAAAGTCAGATTGTTGAAAAACGCATGACGGATTTAGGTGTGGATTTGGTTTTTCAGGGCCGTGAAGATAAAGGTCTAGCCTTGCGTGAAGCCTGTGCGCAGCTTGGATTGCTCGCGGAAGATTGTCTTTATATGGGTGATGACTGGCCGGATTTATCGGCATTTGCCATAGCTGGGATGAAAGTTACTGTACCGAATGGCCATGTTGAAGTACGCCGCCGTGCCGATTTGGTGACACAGGCATATGGTGGACGTGGTGCTGTACGTGAAGTATGTGACATGTTGTTACATGCAAAAAATGTTTACGATCAGGTGCTTGATAAATTCCTTGCCGCCCCACATTAATGATTGATAGATTCTGCGAGTGCTTATAGATGGATACCCGACTGCTTTACACGATTGCACTGGTTATTGTGACCGTAGTCGGTGGCTTTTACTATTACAGTGGTAAAAGTAAAAAGCTTGAAACCGCAGGCAGTCAGAACCTAAATTCTACTGCGGACAATATTCAGGTGGTTCAAACCAATGAACACGGGCAACTATATGCCAAAGCCAGTGCCAAACATATGACGCAATGGATGCAAACAGGTCGCGCCGAGATTGAGCAAATACAGGGTATGCTGTATGAAGCAGGTCTGCCAAGCGCGACATTTCATGCGGATAAAAGTATTGCCACCAATGATTATGCCAATATCGAAATGCTCGGTAATGTGACCATTTCACGTTTGGCTGCGGATAACAATCCAAGTGTGATCTTTAAAACAGATCGCTTACTTGGTTTAACAAAAAACAATACCATTGAAACTGATCGTCCAGTACAGGTGACCAGTCCCCAAGCACAATTTACTAGTCAGGGATTAAAAGCCAATTTAAGCACTGGTCAATATGAATTATTTGCACTTCGAGGTAAGTATGCACCATCTTCTCCCTAATGCTGTAAGTAAATGGGTTTTGTCTTTCTTAACAGTAGGAAGCTGTGCCTTACTTCTGGCAAATGTTGCCTATGCGATTCCAAGTGATCGTAATCAACCGATTACCCTAGAAGCCGACAAAGCAACCTTTAACGAAAAAACCGGTATCACCACCTATACTGGAAATGTGGTGATTCAGCAAGGTACATTAAAATTTCAAGCCAGTTCAATTGTGGCAAATTTAAACTCCAGTAATAAAATTCAGTTAATTACTGCACAGGGTTCACCTGCCAAATTCCAGCAACAAATGGACACTAAAGGTGGCATTGCAAAAGGTGAAGGTCGCAATATCAAATATAATGCAGAAACTGGAATTATCACATTATCTGGTAACGCATTCCTCTCACAAAATGGTGCAACCTTTAAAGGTGAAAACCTGACGTATAGCATGAATAAGGGAGATATCGAGGCCAATGGTGGTAATAACGGACGTATCCAGATTGTGATTCCACCATCAGCCCAGCAAAGTTTTTCAGGGGTAAGAAATTAATGGCAGAACATGTGCAAACTCTATGTATTGAACACCTTGCCAAGAACTACAATAAACGCTGGGTGGTAAAAGATGTCTCCTTTGCCATTCATAGTGGGCAGATTGTTGGTTTGCTAGGACCAAATGGTGCGGGAAAGACCACAAGCTTTTATATGGTGGTAGGTTTGGTCCGTATGGATAAAGGCTCGATTCATCTGGATAAATTGGATCTATCCCATCTTTCCATGCATGAACGTGCGCGTAAGGGAATCGGTTATTTGCCGCAGGAAGCCTCGATTTTTCGTAAATTGACCATTGGCGAAAATATTCTGGCGATTCTGGAAACACGCAAGGATTTAAATAAGCAACAGCGCTTACAACGTCTTGATGAATTACTTGCCGATTTTAAAATCACTCATATCCGTGATTCATTGGGGATGAGTGTCTCCGGTGGAGAGCGTCGTCGTGCCGAGATTGCCCGTGCGCTGGCTGCCGATCCTAAGTTTATGTTGCTCGATGAACCATTTGCAGGGGTCGATCCGATTTCTGTCAGTGACATCAAAGATATTATTCGTACCTTAAAAGATCGCGGTATTGGTGTATTAATCACCGATCATAATGTACGGGAAACTTTGGCGATTTGTGAGAAAGCTTATATTGTGTCGGAAGGCAGCGTGATTGCAGAAGGTACCCCTGATGAAATCCTTGCCAATGATACCGTGCGCAAAGTTTATCTAGGTGATGATTTTAAAGTATAAGTTTTAAGGTATAAGCTTTAAAGTATAAAGTTAAGGGTTTAGTTTCTAAAATATTAAAAATCAATGTTTGAAAGTATGTTTTAACCTATCAATGTATGGGTTAAAGCATACTTTGCATCAAACAATATACCGCAAGTATTGCACAAAGACCGCCTAAGATTTTTCCTGTCGTCATTTTTTCCTTAAAGATCAGGATTGCTGCGACGACGCCAAACAACACCACGAGAATATTCATGCCAGCAAAGACAATTGCTGGGCTATCTTTGAGTTGCTGATGTGCTTGTAGATAAAAATAAATATTGGAAAAATTCAGTACACCAAGCCCTAATCCAGCAAAAATACTTGCACTGTGCCATTGAACAGACTTGAATAAATTCACTGCAAACATGACCAGTGCCGCACAACAGAAAATTGCGGTTAGGGTGCTACTAAATTGTAGTCCCAGACTTGAGGTATATTTGAATAATAAATCAATCATTGCATAGCCAATCCATACAGCAAGAATATATTGCCATGCGCCGGATTGTTTTTTTGCTTGTGCACCTGATTTACCCATTAACATGAGGAGTACAGCAATGATTCCCAGTGCAATACCAGCAATTTTTAACAGGCTAAAATGTTCCTGATAAATCATTGCAGAGATCAAAATGGTTAATACCACGGAAATACGCTGTGCGATTTCAGTTTTGATTAAACCTGCATGCTGCAAGGCACGATCCAGACACCAGAAAATACTGGGTAATAATATGCCCAGTAATATAATTAACCACCATGAGCTATGCAGATTAAAATGGCTAAAGTCTGGTTTTAAATAGATAAAGGCAAGTAAACTAGCACTCACGTAATTAAAAGCAAGAATTTGTAAAATGTTAAATTGATACTTTTTATAGATTTTTAGCGTAACCGAAACTGAAACACTAAACAATGCAGCAATAATAAGCAATAACATGATAATCCGGCTTTAGATCATTTTTGCGTTATGATAATTCAATTACATCATGCGTCAAAGTAAATAAAAGACCAAATGACGCATATAAAAAAAGAGCATCACTTGGATGCTCTTTTTATTCTATTTAAAAGAATCTAAAACTTAGATTTTACCAACTAAGTCGATAGATGGTGCAAGAGTTGAGTCACCTTCTTTCCATTTTGCTGGGCAAACTTCGCCTGGGTGAGCAGCAACGTATTGTGCAGCTTTCACTTTACGAAGAAGTTCTAATGCATCACGGCCAATACCACCGGCATTGATTTCAACGATTTGGATTTTACCTTCTGGATCAATTACGAAAGTACCACGATCTGCAAGACCATCAGCTTCGATTAATACGTCAAAGTTTTTAGATAAAGTCCAAGTTGGATCGCCGACTAAAGGATATTGAACTTTTTTGATGGCATCAGAAGTGTCGTGCCAAGCTTTGTGAGTGAAGTGAGTATCTGTAGATACACCGTAAATTTCAACACCTAATTTTTTGAATTCTTCGTAGTTGTCAGCCAAGTCTTCAAGCTCAGTTGGACAAACGAATGTAAAGTCAGCTGGATAGAAAAATACAACAGACCATTTGCCTTTCAGATCAGCTTCTGTTACTTCAACAAATTGACCATTGTGGTAGGCTTGTGCTTTAAATGGTTTTACTTCGGTATTAATTAAGCTCATTTCGTATCTCCATTAATGAGTGAATGAATGTTTAACTTTCGGAATTAAGAATAGTGTAAATTCTTTAATTGGTAAAACAGTATTTTTATATACAAATAATCGGAAAATTTGATCGACATCGAACATATCAAAAGGATCATGAGTTTTAATACACACTATCCTCATCACATGACAATTTAATGATCAAAACCACTTAAATTTGTACATCAAGGAGTGTAACAGTACATTAAGGTGAAAAGAAAAAATTCAAGGCGACACCAAAAATATTTCTGTGACAATGTGTAACTTGATGGCGATAAAAGAAAATATTTTAGAATATGCTGGAAAAGGAGTAGAATACTCTGCTTTATTTATTTTGAGTGGGAAGACAGTTTGACAACAACCGATTTTGATATACAAGATTTAGTCATGGCCAAAGATCGTCATCGCTTGTATCGGTTAAAAAAAGGCAAACAGCAGGATGAGCATAAATATCAGCAGTTGTTGGCCCAGTCTAAACGACATGTCGCCGCGCGTCTGCAACATTTTCCACAGATCAAATTAAATCAAGACTTACCCGTTACCCAATATGCCGACAAACTGGTCGCAGCCATTCAAAAGCATCAGGTGATTATTGTTGCCGGGGAAACTGGTTCGGGGAAAACCACACAGTTGCCCCAGATTGCCATGCTGGCTGGACGTGGGTTGACTGGTTTAATCGGCCATACTCAGCCACGTCGACTTGCAGCGCGCAGTGTGTCACAACGGATTGCAGAGGAACTGGGCGAACCGCTGGGTAAAAGCATCAGTTTTAAAGTACGTTTTAATGAACAGGGCAATCAGGATTCGATTGTCCGTTTAATGACAGATGGGATTTTGCTGGCAGAGCTGGGACATGACCGCTTTCTCACCAAATATGACACCATTATTATTGATGAAGCGCATGAACGTTCACTAAATATTGATTTTATTCTGGGTTATATCAAGAATATTTTGCCCAAGCGCCCAGATTTGAAAGTGATCGTGACTTCGGCAACGCTGGATGTCAATCGCTTTAGTCAATATTTTCATGATGCCCCGATTTTTGAAGTTGAAGGGCGTAGTTTTCCGGTTGAAGTGCGTTATCGTCCAATTTCGGAAATGACCGTTGGTGGCAGTGATGATGATGCCTTTGATGATTTTGAGGAAAACTTACCACGTGCTGTAGTGCAGGCTGTTGAAGAATGCTTTGCTGATGCCGAAGCAAAAGGTCATCCGGAATATGCTGATATTCTGATCTTTGCCAGTACCGAACAAGAAATTCGGGAGTTGCAGGAAACTCTGCAAAAATATGGCCCACGCCATACCGAGATTCTACCGTTATATGCCCGTTTAGCGTTATCTGAGCAACAAAAAATCTTTAATCCCGGTGGTAAGGGACGGCGTATTATTATTGCCACCAACGTGGCGGAAACGGCTTTAACTGTGCCCAATATTCGCTATGTGATTGACAGTGGTTTTGCTCGTATTTCCCGTTATAGCTATCGATCACGGGTTCAGCGGTTACCCATTGAAGCGATTTCACAGGCTGCTGCCAATCAGCGTAAGGGTCGTTGTGGGCGTATTGCGGCAGGTGTTTGTATCCGCTTGTACAGTGAAGAAGATTTTTTAAGTCGACCAGAATTTACCGAACCTGAAATTAAGCGTACTAATCTGGCATCGGTTATTTTGCAGATGCAAAGTCTGGGTTTAGGTAGTCTGGAAAATTTTGATTTTATCGAACCGCCGGATCATCGACTGGTCAATGATGGTCGTAAACTATTGATCGAACTCGGAGCTTTGGGTTTAAATCATTCGGATTCCTCCGCTGAGAAAAAACCGTTATCTTCTGCCAAAAAAGAAAATAGGGGAGATGCCTTAACCAAAATCGGACAAATGATGGCAAAAATGCCGATTGATCCGAGATTGTCGCGTATGTTGGTGGGCGGTGCGCATTTTGGCGTATTACAGGAAACCTTGATTATTGTCAGTGCTTTGGCTGTGCAAGATCCACGGGAACGTCCGGCAGACAAGCAAATGCAGGCAGATCAGAAACATGCACTGTTTAAAGAAGCAGATTCTGATTTTCTATTTTATGTGAAGTTATGGCAAACCATGATGTCACTCAAGCATGAACAGCAAATGAGTGAAAATCAGCGTCGCCAATTTGCCCGACAGCATTTTTTAAGCTGGTTGCGTTTGCGCGAATGGCGACAAACCTATCAGCAATTGTTGGAAATGACACAACAACTGGGCATGAGTTTAAATGAAAAATCTGCCAGTTATGAGAATTTACATCGTGCCTTGTTAACCGGTTTATTGTCTTTTGTGGCGCAAAAAACCGATGAACGCAATGTTTTTCAGGCTGTGCGTCAGCAAAAAGCCAAGGTATTTCCTGCCAGTACTTTGCATAAGACCAATACGCCTTGGGTGATGGCCTTTGAAATGGTGGAAACTTCGCAAGTGTATTTGCGTACACTGGCGAAGATTGAACCGGAATGGATTCTGCTGGCAGCACGGGATTTGTTGAAATACCATTATTTTGAGCCACATTGGTCGAAAAAAGCCGGAATCGTCAATGCCTATGCGCAAATTTCCCTATTTGGTTTAATTATTCAGCCCAAGCAACTGGTCAATTTTGAAAAAGTGGATCGGGAAGCCGCCCACGAGATCTTTTTGCGGGATGCACTGGTGACGGGAAATCTAGGTATTACGCCACCTTTTTTACAGCATAATCTACTTAAGCTCAAAGAAATTGAACGGGTTGAAGATAAGCTACGTCGTCGTGATTTGATTGTCGATGAAGAAACACTGTATCAATTCTATGCCGAGCGTATTCCCAAAGAGATTGCATCACGTCGTAGTTTAGAAGATTGGCGGGCAACGATTGAACCTGGCAATCCACGGTTTTTATATTTTAATGAACAGGATTTATGGTTGAGTGATCGGCCAACTACAGCACAGTTTCCGGACTATTTAAAAAATGGTCAGCTTAAACTGGCGGTCAAATATCATTTTGATCCGAGTCACGACGACGACGGTGCGGTGGTCACTGTACCGGTACAGGCATTATCACAGATTGATGCAAATCAATGGTCGTGGGGAATTGCAGGCTGGCGATTGGATTTAATTGAAGCTTTGTTAAAGAATTTGCCTAAAGAAAAACGTCGCCTAGTGGTACCGATTCCCGATACTGCCAGAAAGATTGAGCAGCAACTTAGCTTACCGGATCAGCAAAAACATATAGTTGATTTACTTGCATTTATGTTACGTGGTGAGGGCATTCAGGCTAGAGATTTTAGTTTCGAGCATATTCCTGCCTATTTATTGCCACTGATTAAAGTCGTGGATGAGCGTCATCACCTGATTGATCAGGGGCGGAATTTAGAGGAATTACAGGCCCGTTGCCGTGTGCAGACTCAGCGACCAGTTAAGCAGTTGAAAGGTGAGTTCACAGAATTTCCTGCCGATTTTGTATTTGAGTCATCACAAAAAGTATCTGGCGTGGTGGTACAAAATTATCAGGCACTCAGTCCTGTTACTGCTTTCGTTGATTTGGATGTTAATACCAAAACTGGCGTGGTGATTCAGCGTTTTCATGATCTCCAACAGGCAATGCTTCAGCAGCGTGAAGGTGTGATTCAACTGGTATATCTGCAACTGGGGGATTTAATCCGTCAATTGAAAAAGCAGATTTCAAAACCACTGGCACTGGCATTTTCACCTTTAGGGGAAAAGCAACAACTGGAAAAGATTCTGATTTATGCCACCTTGCAAGTCACCTTGCAAACCATAGCGACCAGCAAAGATCAGTTTGAGCAAATTTTACTGGATGCCAAACAACGCTTTTTAAGTGTTGGGCAACAGGTGTTGGCTGTAATTACAGATATTTTTAAATTATGGCAAAATATCCGTCAATTATTGTTAGGTATTGATCTTGATGTATTTGAACGAAGTATCAATGATATTGAAGATCAGTTAGACTTAATGCGTTTAAGTGAATTTGCTTATCAGGTGCCAAGCGAAATCTGGTTAGAATATCCACGTTATTTGAAAGCGTTACAGGTGCGACTGGAACGTTTGCCGAATAATCTGAAACGTGATCAGGACGCAATTGATGTGGTTGATCCATGGATGGATAAATTATTTAATTCTCCAAGAACAAAAACACATCAAATTTATCCCATGGTGGAAGAGTTACGTATTTCTTTATTTGCACAACCAATGAAAACCCGATTTGCAATTTCACCTGCACGATTGCAAAAAGCCTGGGCGCAGTTGGATGTCCGTTAAACTGAGTAAGAAGGAGTTGTACATGAGCATTCGTATTACAGGGACAGGCGTTTATACCCCGCCAGAAACAATCTCGAATGAGGAATTGGTTGCCAGCTTGAATGCTTATGTAGAACGCTACAATCAAGATCATGCCGAAGCAATTGAACGTGGTGAAATTGAAGCATTGCGCGGATCGACAGCAGAATTTATCGAAAAAGCTTCCGGGATTAAATCACGTCATGTGGTGGAAAAATCGGGTATTTTAGATATTAATCGTTTGCGTCCGAATTTGCGTGAACGTGGTAATGATGAAATTTCATTACAAGCAGAAATGGGTGTCGCTGCGGCAAAGATTGCCATGCAAAAAGCAGGGGTTACTGCTGAAGATATTGATGTGGTGATTTTATCCTGCTCGAATATGCAGCGTGCCTATCCTGCGGTCGCCATTGAAATTCAAACTGCGCTTGGTATTCAAGGCTATGCCTATGATATGAACGTTGCTTGTTCGGCAGCTACGTTTGGTTTAAAGCAGGCACATGATGCGATTAAATGTGGTGCCCGACGTGTGCTTTTGGTCAATTCTGAAATCACTTCGGCACATAATGATTTTGGTACACGTGATAGCCATTTTATTTTCGGTGATGTGGCAACGGCTTCGATCATTGAAGATACAACAGCAAAAGCGGGTTTTGAAATTGTAGATTGCCAGTTGATTACCCAGTTCTCTAATAGTATTCGCAATAATTTTGGCTTTTTAAATGCCAGTGAAAATGCGACGCATGGACTGTTGTTTAAACAAGATGGTCGTAAAGTCTTTAAGGAAGTTTCGCCCTTGGTGGCAAAAACCATTAAAGAACAATTAACCCGTTTAAATATTGATATTCATGCGCCAAAACGCTTTTGGTTACATCAGGCCAATGCCAATATGAATGCACTGATTCTTAAACTTATTCTGGGTAAAGATATTGCACCGGAACGTGCACCGATTGTACTGGATGAATATGCCAATACCTCATCGGCTGGCGTGATTATTGTGCTGGATAAAACAGGACATGAGCTTGATGATGGTGAATACGGTGTACTTTGTTCTTTTGGTGCCGGTTATTCTCTTGGCTCAATTATCCTGAAAAAAGTTGCTGCGGCATAATTTTATGAATTGAAACAAAGCGGAAATTGTGAAATTTTCGCTTTATTATTTTTACTTAATGAATGATATCGCCAATATGAGCCTCATATTTTAGAGCATCAAAAAAAATAATAAGCAGTGCAGGAATGCCATAAATAACCATAATCATGAAAACTTTGCAGCTTAATGACACGATTTTGATGAATTTGGTGGAAAAAACGTGATTAGAACAAATATTTTCCAGAATTAAAACCGTAGCACAAACTTGTACGATAACAGATACTTTAGGTCATCAACGCTTGGCAGTAAATGTGGCAAAATGTTTCGGTCTATAAAACAAGGAATTTTGCATGAGTATTCGCATTACAGGTACAGGCGTATATGCCCCATCTGATAGCATCAGCAACGAAGAACTGGTGGCGAGTCTTAATGCATATGTGGCGCGCTATAATCAGCAGCACGAGGCTGCCATTGCCGCAGGTGAGCTAGAAGCACTGCGTCCATCGACAGCCGAGTTTATCGAAAAAGCTTCAGGCATTAAATCCCGGTACGTGGTGGAAAAAACAGGTATTCTGGATATTGATCGTATGATGCCAAACTTGCGTGAACGTGAGAATGATGAAATTTCACTGCAAGCAGAAATGGGTGTTGAAGCTGCAAAAATTGCCATGCAAAAAGCAAATGTTACGGCTGATGATATTGATGTGGTGATTTTATCCAGCTTATGTATTCAGCGTGCTTATCCTGCGGTTGCCATTGAAATTCAACATGCACTTGGCATTAAAGGCTATGCTTTTGACATGAATGTGGCTTGTTCTGCCGCCACTTTCGGCTTGAAACAAGCGTATGATGCGATTAATTCCGGTGCTAGACGGGTGTTATTGGTCAATGTAGAAATCATGTCAGGGCAGATTGATTATACTTCACGGGACAGCCATTTTATTTTTGGTGATGTAGCAACGGCCTCAATTATTGAAGAGACAACAGAAAAAGCAGGTTTTGAAATTGTGGATTGCTATCTGGAAACTCAATTTTCCAATAATATCCGTAATAATTTTGGTTTTTTAAATGCCAGTGAAAATGCGATACGTAATGATCGTATTTTTAGACAGGATGGCCGTAAAGTATTTAAAGAAGTCTGTCCAATGGCTGCACAAACCATTAAGAATCAATTACAAAAATTGAATATTGATGTGCATCTACCCAAACGTTTCTGGTTGCATCAAGCCAATGCCAATATGAATGCGCTGATTTTAAAACTCTTGCTAGGTAAAGATGCTACACCAGAACTTGCACCGAATGTATTGGAGAATTATGCCAATACCTCATCTGCCGGTGTGATTATTGCCATGGATCAAACTTGGCATGAGGTTGAACAAGGTGAATATGCAGTATTGTGTTCCTTTGGGGCAGGCTATTCGATTGGTTCGATTGTGGTAAAAAAAGTCGATTAATTCATCAGAATAAGCGTTTATGTACGTCACATAAACGCTTGTGTGTTTTTAACTGTTTAATCAGTCATCAATATTGGCAATACCAAAGCTGCTACGCAACAGGGTTGCCAGTTGTTCCCGGGCTTTAATAAAGCCATCAATACCACTTTGCAATAATTGGAATGCCATCAGATCATTTTCCAGTTGCGCTTTAAATGAAGCTTCATTTAACGGCTCAAGGGTAATTTTCTCAGCCTCCAATGCCTGTGCGACAGAAAGTTGTGGCTGAACTTGATCAGATTGTGCAGACAACTGTTCTAATAAGGCAGGTGCAATGGTCAGTAAATCACAACCAGTCAGTGCCAGTACTTGTGCTGTGCTACGGAAACTGGCACCCATGACTTGGGTTTTAATCTCATTTTGCTTGTAATACTGGAAAATTTTCTTAACCGACAGTACACCCGGATCTTGTTCGATTGGATAGCTGTCTTTATTTTCCGCTTTTTTGTACCAGTCCAGAATACGGCCCACAAAAGGCGAGATTAACGTAACCCGGGCATCAGCACAGGCTTGTGCTTGCGCTAAGCCAAACAATAAAGTTAAGTTACAGTGAATGCCTTCACTTTCCAGTTGTCTTGCTGCCTGAATCCCCTCCCAGGTTGAAGCGATTTTAATCAATACGCGATTGGTATCAATACCAAAACGCTGATATAGATTAATCAGGTCATAGGCTTTTTGTACCGTAGCTTCAGTATCGTATGATAGGCTGGCATCGACTTCGGTAGAAACTCGCCCATCGATATATTTCAGGATTTCCACACCAAATTTGACGGTTAGAATATCAATGCTACGTTCAATCAGCGCATCACCTTCATAGTTTTCTGCACGTGCCAGCTCAAATGCATCTTCAATCAAGCTACGATTTTGCGATTGATTTGCAGCTGCGGTGATCAGTGAAGGGTTGGTGGTGGCATCAATCGGACGAAACTTTTGTACAGCATCAAGATCACTGCTATCGACAACGATGGTGGTATAGTGTTGCAATTGTTCAAGGTTATTGGCGTTGCTCATGACTTATTCAAATTAATAGTTAATCTTCGTCACTATGTATAACATATTTTTAAAATATTAAAGTAGCACATTGACGATTTATTCGGCAGTTATATGCTTTGCTTTTTTAAAAATTATTATAAAGTTCTTTATTTCTATTAATAACTATTAGACAATATGGATTGTCAAGATTGGAGGATTCAATCTTAAAGACAAAAACAGGTATTAAAATAATAAGGACAGAGGATGAAAATTTTTTCAAGTAATACGCTGGATATTCCCAAAGATTTACAGCCGATTACCGATGCTCGACGAGAACATCCAGCCGAAGCTGGCGGGATGAGTGAGCAACAATTACAACGGATCATAACGGCAGTAGAGGATTTATACCGTACCGGGAATCATCCGCAAATTTCTTTTTGTTTACGGCGGCAAGGCAAAATTCTGATTAATCGCAGTATTGGTTATGCTCGCGGTAACTTTGCTGATGCGTCTTTACAACAAGATATCACCACACAACAAATTGCTGCAAAAACCACCACACCGATTTGTTTATTTTCGGCCTCTAAACTGATTACGGCAATGCTGGTTCATATATTGGATGAGGCAGGGGAGATAAATCTGCTGGATCCAATTAGTTATTATATTCCAGAGTATGCACAGCGTGGTAAACGCTATACCACGATTTTTCATTTACTGTCTCATCGAGGTGGGATTCCACGGCTGGAAGGCAAAGTAGATCCCGAGATTTTATTTGATCAGGAAGAAATTTTAAAACGGCTTTATGCTGCAAAACCGATGTCTGCTTCGGGATCGAAACTGGCATATCATGCATTGACTGCTGGTTATATTCTTGGTGAGATTATCGAGCGTGTGACTCAAAAAAATTTGAAGGACTATTTGCAGGAAAAAATTGCCAGCCCGATGGAGATGCGTTGTTTTAATTATGGGGTTGCACCTGAGTTTCGAGATGAGGTCGCGCTGAACTACGTGACGGGATTTTATTCCAGATTTGGTACAGACCAATATCTGAGTCATGTTCTGGGGGCAGATTTAAAAACAGCCGTGCAAGTGACCAATGATCCAAGATTTATGGACAGTATCAGTCCTGCGGCAAATATATATACCAGTGCCGAGGAAATTTGCCGCTTTTTTGAGATGCTGTTAAATGGTGGTGAATATCAGGGACATAGAATCATGACGTCGGAAACCGTATTTCGGGCAACCTTGCCAACCTCCGGCATTAAGCTTGATCACTCCTTGCTGGTGCCGATGCGTTATGCACTTGGACCGATGCTTGGGAATAATCCGGTAGGATTATATGGCCCAATGACTGGTCAGGCTTTTGGACATCTTGGATTTTCCAATAATATTTGTTGGGCCGATCCACAACGTGACATTAGTGTCGCCTTGCTAAGTACCGGAAAATCTGTGGTCGGAACACATTTACCTGCATTGATGAAGCTGTTATATCAGATCTCTACTCAATGTCCAAAAGTTGAGCGAAGTAAACGACGTGCGATTTTTGGAACAGATCCTAAGCAAACTGAAATCATTTAATGGCGTTTATTTTGCTACAATTAAAACCTGATGGCCTGTGATCAGGTTTTAACATAGATGAGATGACGTGATATGGCTGGAAAGAAAAAAAGTATCAATGCTGGGGTAATTGTTGCCATTATCGTGGCCATTGTATTGGGTACCAATATTTTTAGTCGTGATCAAAATCATAGCGGATCGGCACCCACAACGGCAGAACAAAACTCACATCATCAATTGCAAGATCAGATTGTTGCGGGTGACAAGCAACAGTTTGAGCAAAATCAATCTTCCTCATTACTTGCGGGTGATGCCAAAATTCAGCAGGCCTTTCTAGATCGGCGCAGTGATGTTCAGGTGGAAGGTGTGGGTGTGGTTAAAACAGTTTTAGCTGATGATCAACAGGGTTCTCGTCACCAGCGTTTTATTCTGGAACTTGGAAATGGCATGACGGTTTTGGTGGCACACAATATTGATTTATCACCACGCCTAGAAAAGCTAAGCAAAGGTGATACTGTCCAGTTCTTTGGGGAATATGAATATAATACTCAAGGTGGTGTGATTCACTGGACGCACCGTGATCCACAAGGTCGCCACATTGATGGCTGGTTAAAGTATAAGGGGAATATTTATCAATAGAAAGATTTGTTAAAGCATCACAACATGGAAAGGAGGCTGCAATTTTATTATTTTGACTGAATTTTTTGGTTTATATATCTATTTGTGATATTAGTTTATATATAAGATTTATTATATTAATTTAGTCTTTTGTTATACCGTGATTGTCCTACACCTTCCTTTTGAGATGAAATTTATATAGAGATTGAATCTGGTTCGATGTCTTGCCTTGAGTATGGCTAAATTTCTCTCATCGATATTGTCATAGGATATAGATCATGGCTAAAAAATTGTTGTTATGGTTCAGTGTATTGATGGGCATTATTCTCTTGGCTGCCTGCACTAAATCACCTGAGTCCAGTGCTCAACAACAAAATGAAAAAACCGCGACCTCGCAACAGGTTGTGCGTATTGGTTATCAAAAATCTTCGACCTTATTAACCCTGCTTAAGCAAAGTGGTGAACTGGATCAGCAACTGGCAAAACAGGGATATAAAGTCAGTTGGCATGAATTTACCAGTGGTTTACCTTTACTGGAAGCACTGAATGTCGGAAATATTGATGTGTCTGCCGATGTGGCGGATACTGTACCAGTTTTTGCACAGGCAGCTGATGCACAGATTACCTACTATGCCAAAGAAGCGGCATCACCTACTGCTCAGGCGATCCTCATTCCTGCCAATTCACAGATTAAGACACTGGCAGATTTAAAAGGCAAAAAAATTGCGGTGACCAAAGCTGCGGGTAGTCATTATTTATTAATTGAAGCATTGAATAAAGCTGGATTAAGCCTAAAGGATATTACGCCATCATGGCTGACACCGGCAGATGGTCGTGCAGCATTTGAGCATGGCAGCGTTGCCGCATGGGTAACTTGGGAGCCGTATGTATCTAGTGGTCAAATTCAACAACATGCCAAAATTTTAACCACAGGTGAAGGTCTGGCAAGCTATAAACGTTATTATCTGGCGTCAAGCAGTTTTACCGAACAACATCCTGAAGTGATTGAACAAATTATTGCTGCATTAAAAGCCAAAGCAGAATGGGTAAAAAATTCTCCTGAGGATGCAGCAAAAATTCTGGCACCACTTTGGGGAAATTTACCTTTGGATGTGGTACAGCAAGCCAATGCACACCGTTCTTATCAGGTTGAAGCGGTAACCGCAGAAGATTTGCTGGATCAGCAAAAAATTGCAGATGCATTCTTTAAGGAAGGTTTATTGCCTAAAAATATTGATGCAAAAAGCTCTCAAATTTTCCATACACAGCCTTAAATAAATATCTTTTTTTACAATCATCAGCATGGCTGGTGATTGTGATCAAAACAGATTAAAATTTTGATATAGAGCATTTGAACACATATTATGAAGCTAGAAGATATAGAAGCCTTTGTTACCTTTGTCGATTTGCAAAATACCAGTCTGGCCGCTAAAAAGTTAAATATCTCCCAACCTGCAATCACCAAACGGATTCAAAATTTGGAGCAGGATGTTGGTTTGATTTTGTTTGATCGAACCTCCCGTCCTTTAAAGCTGACGCAAAATGGAATCGCTGTTTATGAACAATGCCAGCAGATCAATCAGCAGATTCGTCAGTTTAATCACCTATTGATGGCATTAAAAACCGAGCAAAATAGCATTCGTATCGGGATTGCGACCAGTATTGCAGACATCAGCTTAAATCACATTATGGCCTATAAAAACCAGCATTATCCCCAGCTAAAATTTGAAATATCAACGGGATGGAGTACAGATTTAGTCGAATTATTTGCACAAAATAAATTGGATATTGTGATTTTAACCACCACAGATATTCCCGGAATTCAGCAAGATCAACATTTGCATAGTATTGCAAAATTAAATATCGTGCCTGTGATTACGCAAAAATTAAAGAAAACAGCATTGCAGACCTTACAGGACTGTCAGCGCTTAGGTTGGATTTTAAATCACGAAGGCTGTGGTTATCGTGCCTACCTTGGCAAAATTCTTGCGGAGCATCAACTGTCACCGAATATAAAAGTTGAAATTACTGGCTCAAAAAGCCATATGGAACTGATTGCACAAGGCCATGGTATTGGTCTGATGCCCAGACAATTACTCGAATATAGTGAATATGCCCACCAATTGGTGGCGTTGGATATGGAAGGTTTTCCATTTGACAGCTTGCTCTATGCCAAAGTACAACAACATGCTGATGCAGCATGCCATCAAATATTGGAAGATATCTCACAACAACTCAGAGGAATATTAGGATTGGTTTAGTATTCCCATTTTTGATATTAGGTTATATTTAATATTTATTTTTAATATAAATGCTGTCGTTTTATCCTATGCTCAAGTTAAATTCCAATAGGTTAAACCATGGCAATTCAAATTTTAGGGATGATTGGACACCGTGAAGTGTCAGAAATTATTCCTGCAACCACAACATTTGATAAAGATTATATTGCAAAATTTGCACAGGCGCATGAAGCAGCGGGCTTTGATCGTATTCTGGTGGGGTATTGGTCTGATCAACCAGATGGTTTTTTGATTACGGCATATGCCGCAGCGCATACCCAAAAAATTAAATTCCTGTTAGCCCATCGTCCCGGATTTGTATCTCCTACGGTGGCTGCACGTAAATTGGCGACATTAGATCATTTAACTGATGGCCGTTTGGCTGTACACATTATTTCTGGTGCTAGCGATACAGATCAGCAAAAAGATGGTGATTTTTTAAATAAACAGCAGCGTTATGCGCGAACTGATGAATTTTTGGATATTGTGCAAAATACTTGGTATGCCCAGACACCTTTTAATTATCAGGGTGAATATTATCAAGTCGTCGATGCGTATTCCGAAATTAAACCACTGCAAGCGCATTTACCCATTTATTTTGGTGGTTCTTCTGAAGAAGCATTAAAAATTGCTGCAAAACATGCCGATGTCTATGCGCTATGGGGTGAACCTCTTGCTGGTGCTAAAGAGCATATTGAAAAACTGGCCCCGTTATTGGCCGAACAGCAGCGTCAATTGCAATATAACATTTCCTTCCGCCCGATTATTGCTGATAGTGAAAAACAGGCTTGGGAAAAGGCACAGGATATTTATCAAAAAACCAAACAACAGCTTGAGCAAACAGGCACACAGGGGATTCACTTTAAACATCCCGGTGTTGGTGGACAACGCTTACTTGAAGCTGCACAACATGGCGAGGTACTGGACCGTAATTTATGGACTGGTATCGTATCACTGGTAAAAGGAAACTATAACTCAACTGCATTGGTGGGAACGCCTGAGCAAGTGGCGGAATCCATTGCCGATTATTATAAATTGGGTATTGAAAATGTGCTGATTCGTGGTTTTGATCCACTTGAAGATGCAAAAGATTATGGCAAGGAACTGATTCCTTTAATTCGTGAAAAAACTGCTGCTGTTGATCAGGCACAACAAAAAATTGCCTAATTGAGGATAGATGAAAATGACAAAAAAGAAATTGGCATTATTTACTGCGCTACTCAGTACATTGACTTTGCTGGGTTGTAATAAGCAAGAGGCTGCAAAAAATGTAGATTCTTCACAGGCATCTCTAGCAAAATCTGAAGTCGTACTAAAAATTGGTGACCAAAAAGGTAATATGCGTGCGCAGCTTGAAGCATCAGGGGCGTTAAAAGGCGTCGATTATAAAATTAACTGGTATGAGTTTCCAGCCGCAGCACCTGTCGCAGAAGCCTTAAAAGTAGAAGGTATTGATATTGGTTATCTGGGTGATGCACCATTTTTATTTGCCAATGCCAATGGTGGAACTGCTAAGGCAATTGCAGTCTATAAAACAGACCCTTACCCAACAGCTATTTTGGTTCCAGAAAATAGTCCGATTAAATCTGCCAAGGATTTAAAAGGCAAAAGTCTGACCATGAATAAAGGTTCAATCAGTCATCTTTTAACTTTAAAAGTTTTAGAACAGCAAGGATTAAAACCTGAAGATGTGACTTTTAAATTTTTGCCGCCCGCTGATGGAAAACTTGCAGTTGAGAATGGTTCCGTTGATGCCTGGGTAGTTTGGGATCCCTATACAGCATATGCCGAGTTAAAAGATCATTACCGCATTGTTGCCAATGGTCGTGGTTTATATTCCGGTTATATCTTTCTGGCCGGAACACAAAAAGCACTGGAAGATCAGCAAAAACGGGTTGCGATTCAGGATTTCATTTATCGCTTAAAAGCATCACAAATCTGGACCAATGAGCATGCAGAAGAATTTGGTAAGGAATATGCCAAAATTGTCGGTTTACCAGAAGACGTAGGAATTCTTGCTTTTAAACGCAGAAATTCAAGCTGGGATCCAATTGATGCCGATGTAATTAAAACCTCGCAGGAAACCGCAGACTTTTATACCAAGTACCAATTGATCAATAAACAGTTTGATGTCAGCAATTCATTTGATCAAGGCTTTAAGGTGACCAAGTAAATCCGATGACAGATTTAATCGAACAATTGCATCCTCTAACTGCAAAAATTGAACAAGGTTTGGCACAGGGAATTCAGGGAGAACAGTTAATTAGATCCTTTATTCCCGAGTTCAAGACTTTATTAAGCCAAAAAGACTGGTTGCCGCAACAATTCCGGCAGGAACATCCGCAGCATTATCAGCAATATTTATTGTACCTCGATCCGCAGTCACGATTTTCGATTGTGAGTTTTGTCTGGGGACCCAATCAAACCACCCCGATTCACAATCATGAAGTTTGGGGTGTCGTGGGCGTGTTACAGGGTGCGGAAATTTCACAGCGTTATCAACGTGAACATGATCGCTTAATCCCAGTGGACCCAGCGGATGTGTTAAATGAAACCGATATTGATTTTTTCACCCCGGAACAGGGTGATATTCATCAGGTCAGTAATGCATTTCAGGATCGGGTTTCGATCAGTATTCATATTTATGGCGCAGATATTGGTCAAGTCAAACGCTTTAGTTTTGATGCCGAAGGCCGTGCCAAACCGTTTATTTCAGGCTATTCAAATCAGGAATTTAAATCATGACAGTTGCTACTCAAAATTATCAGGATATTCGTCAAAAGCTGATTGATGGTCAGGAAATTGCTATCGTTGACGTACGTGAAGAAGATCTCTATGCTCAGGGACATCCATTATTTGCGGTCAATATTTCTTTTTCACGGCTGGAAATTGAAGTTTTGAATCGTATTCCGCGGCTGGATACCGATATTGTGATTTATGACAATGGCGAAGGTTTGGCACATCAGACCATCGAAAAACTACAACAGTTGGGTTATCAGCAATTGTCCTTACTAGAAGGTGATTTAAACGCTTGGCAGGCAGCTGGCGGAGAATTATTTATTGATGTTAATTCTGCCAGTAAAGCATTTGGCGAGTGGGTTGAACATTTTAAACATACCCCTTCTTTGAGCGCTCAGGAAGTCAAACAGCTCATTGATCAGAATGATAATATTGTGATTCTGGATGCCCGTCGCTATGACGAATACCAAACCATGAGTATTCCACAGGGCGTAAGTGTTCCCGGAGCAGAACTGGTGTTGCGTGCACAGGATATTGTCAAAGATTCGGAAACCAAAATTATTGTCAATTGTGCCGGACGGACACGTAGTTTGATTGGCACTCAGTCTTTAATTAATGCCCGAATTCCACATCAGGTCTATGCTTTGCGAAATGGTACCATTGGCTGGACGCTTGCAGGGCAGACATTGGCAACTCAGCAAGCCGCACAATATAAAGATTTTAGCGGGCAAAACGACCGGCAAAGTATTTTAGACAATGCGAAAGATCTGGCACAACGTGCCGGTGTAAAAACTATTGATCTGGCACAGTTGACACAATTGCGTGCTGAAACCGAGCGTACTACTTATGTTTTTGATGTACGTTCCGAAGAGGAATATATTACGGCACATATACCGGATAGTCGCTGGATTGCCGGTGGGCAACTGGTGCAGGAAACCGATCATTATGCCAGTGTACGTGGTGCCAGAATCGTGTTACTCGATGATGCATTAGTACGGGCATATATGACAGGGTCGTGGCTGGCACAGATGAATTGGGAGGTCTATGTACTGGAAGA
This sequence comes from Acinetobacter populi, assembly GCF_002174125.1. Classification (GTDB taxonomy): domain Bacteria; phylum Pseudomonadota; class Gammaproteobacteria; order Pseudomonadales; family Moraxellaceae; genus Acinetobacter; species Acinetobacter populi. The sequence goes on along the minus strand of NZ_NEXX01000002.1, from coordinate 320,474 downwards.
TGATTATGCAACAATCCTGACCGAGCAGGGTGCATGGCAGGCCAAAGTTCCAGCCAATCATATTGAGCATGCTATTTCGGTTACAGAACTGGCCGAATGGATTGCACAGCAGCAGGATGTAACAATTCTGGATTTCACCACCAGTGCCAATTATAAAAAAGGGCATATTCCAACGGCAAAATGGGCATTGCGTAAAGACATTGATGCGCTCTTTCAAAATGGGAAAATTGCCACCGATCAACCCATTGTTGTGACCTGTGGCACCAGCTTATTGGCACAATATGCTGTGAGCCAGATTGAAAAATGGACACAACAACCGGTGTATGTGTTGCAAGGTGGTAATGCTGCATGGAAAGCACAGGGCAATGCAGTGGATACAGAAAATCATGTGTTGTTATCGGAACAAATTGATCGCTATAAACGTCCATATGAAGGTACAGATAATTCCGAACAGGCGATGAATGCTTATCTTGAATGGGAATATGGATTAGTTGATCAACTCAAGGCAGATAATACGCATGGATTTTTTGTAATTTAAGGGTATTTTTAACTTAAAGATAATTCTAGTTTAGAAACCATCTTGGATCGAAGGTGGTTTTTTTATGGATCACACATATACAGATAAATCATGAAAAAACCGAATTGCGAACAATTCGGTTTTTATTTGTGATTCAAATGTCAGTGAAGATTAGTACTGCCTTCTTTTTTTGCTCAATTGATGCAGTACAGATACCATTAAATCAATTTCATCAGTTGTATTATAGAATGCTACCGATGGGCGCACGGTTTGTTCTACACCAAAACGACGTAGAATAGGTTGTGCACAATGATGTCCGGAACGTACAGCAATACCGTATTGATTCAGCGCTTTACCGACTTCTTCAGTTGAATAACCTTCCAGTGTAAATGACATCACACTGGCTTTATTCAATGCTGTACCAATTGGTCTTAAACCTGAAACACTACTTAAAGCATTTTGACCATAATCTAGTAAAGCATGCTCATAAGCTGCAATGTTCTGGATACCAATACGTTCAACATATTCAAGTGCCGCGCCCAGACCTACTGCATCGGCGATATTACCTGTGCCTGCTTCAAACTTGTTCGGTGCAGGTTGATAGACCACTTGTTCGAAAGTGACATCCTGAATCATGTTGCCGCCACCTTCCCAAACTGGCATGGTTTCCAGAATTTCAGGTTTGGCATACACTGCGCCAATACCAGTTGGACCAAAAACCTTATGGCCTGAGAACACAAAGAAATCGGCATCGATACCTTGTACATCAGTTGGCATATGCGATACAGATTGCGCACCATCCACCAATACTCTGACGCCATGGGCATGAGCAATTTGAATGACTTCTGCAACAGGTGTTACAGTCCCCAGTGCATTGGATACCTGAGTAATCGACACCAACTTAGTACGATCATTGATCAATTTGGGTAATTCTTCCAAAATGATCTGACCGGTATCATCAACAGGGATAACCCGTAATTTTGCACCGACTTTCTTGGTTAATTGATACCACGGAACGATATTGGCATGATGCTCAAGATTGGAGACAATGATTTCATCACCTTCACCAATATTTTGCTCACCCCAACTTTTTGCAATCAGATTAATGCCTTCGGTTGTACCACGCACAAAGATGATTTCTTTGGACGATTTTGCACCAATAAAACGTGCCACAACATTACGGGCATGTTCATAGGCATCGGTAGCACGCGCAGCCAACTCATGTGCAGCACGATGAATGTTGGAATTTTCATGCTGATAAAAATAAGCAATCCGATCAATCACACTTTGCGGTTTTTGAGTGGTTGCCGCATTGTCAAACCAGACCAGTGGGCGACCATTCACTCGTTCTTGCAAGATTGGAAAATCCTTGCGGATCGCAAATACGTCAAGTGGTTGAGCACTGCTTGGGGTAAACTGCGTTTTATCTGCATGATAACTTTGTGGAATATTGCCAACATGCGGCTGATTTTGGGGAAAAGCGTCCAGAAAATAAAATGCCGATTGACTGTTTTGCGGTGTTTGCACCTGAGGCGAATCATTTCTTAATAAAGATGTTAAGCCATCTCCATAAGGCAAATGAAAGGATTTCGCGATATTGCCATGATCGTTACCACGACTAAAATCATTTAAATCTGGATATGCAGAGCTAGGTGCTGAACTAGCAGATGCCTGGTTTAGAAAATAAAACGGCGAGTCCGATTGTGTACGTGGTGCTTCAGCAGCCACAACTGGAATACTGGGTTGTGGATGGGCAATTTTTGGTGAATGCGGTTCGTAGGGCGGTTTAGGTAAATTTGCCCCGCCAATCACCGGTGCAGAGGCAACAGCTCGACGTTCGGGATAGTCCGGTAAATTGGGAATATGATCGGGCAATTCCGGATTTAGACCTTTTTGGAACGCAATATTCGGTGCACGACCACTTAATGCCGTAACATTTTCGGCAGGTTGTGGTGGATGCGGAGGCGGTGCCACATTCGGTAAATCCAAATTTAAACCGGAAGGATTCTGTCCGGAATTGGGTAGAGTCGAAAAAAACTCATTTGCCAAACGGGCTATAGTAGCTTCATCGGGTAAATTTGCCGGTGGTTGTACACCACCGACGTCATTTACACCCGCATGACTACTTGGATTATTTGTAGTTAACTGGGTAGTCATGATATTTATCTATCTCCACATCTTCTAATACAGCAAGCGCATCTTCGGTGAGTACCGCAAGAGAGCAATATAATGAGATCAGATAAGACGCAATAGCATTGCGATTAATCCCCATGAAACGTACAGATAAACCAGGTGATTGTTCACCTGCAAGACCCGGTTGGAATAAACCAACAACGCCCTGACGTTTTTCACCTACACGGAGCAAAATGATTTTGGTTTTGCCATCTTCTACAGGAATTTTGTTGGAAGGAATTAGCGGTACGCCACGCCATGTAATGAACTGCGAACCGAACAGGCTTACTGTTGGTGGTGGAACACCACGGCGAGTACATTCACGACCAAAAGCGGCAATCGCATCTGGATGTGCAAGGAAGAATCCTGGTTCTTTCCAGACTTTACGTAATAAATCGTCCAGATCATCAGGGGTAGGTGGACCACTTAAAGTCGATAAACGTTGGTCGTCTGTTACACTGGCCAATAAACCATATTCCGGGTTATTAATCAGTTCACTTTCCTGACGTTCTTTGATGGTTTCGATGGTCAGACGTAATTGTTCTTTAATCTGGTCATGCGGGCTGCTATAGAGATCGGCAACACGGGTATGCACATCAAGAACTGTCGATACACCATTTAGGAAGTATTCACGTGGCTGAGGATCATAGTCCACAAAAGTTTGTGGCAAAGTCGCCTCATCACGCTGTGTACATGCTACCTGAATATCATCGGTATTATTCACACGGTTGACACGGTAAATACCCGCTTCAACAGGTACCCATTGTAATAAGTGGGTTAACCAACGTGGTGTAATGGTGGAAAGTTGAGGAACGGTTTTCGTTGCATTGGCGAGCTGGCGTGCTGCAATATCGCCCAGTGCAAGTTGAGTTTTATCACTATTTTTTGCCATCAATTTGTCCTACATACGGCGTTGTTAACAAGATGCATATAAGATTAAGTGGAAAAAAACATTTTGGAAAATAACAAATTAAGATAATGTTTCCATAAAAATTTCTATATAACTTATATAGATAAATATATGAGAAAAAAATATATAAAAATGCTAAGAGATAATTGTTTTCAATTACGGACATTAAAAAACATATAAATGTGCAGGGTTATTGGGTGATTTTTGCATATTTATTTCAGCTGATCATCACCATTTGTGCTGAAAAATTTGCAAAATTGATCAGCAAAAACGGATAAAATCAGGACAGGAAAATGATTTAAATATGTCGATAAAACAATTTATTGTTTTATCGTTTCCATGCCCTGATTATTGTGAATATCAGATTTCCTTACAATTTTAAAATTATTTAGAATCAATAACTTATGATTGGCGCTAAATTGATGTTTTGGTTGATTGCTCCGAACTGGATTGTAAAATCTGACTATTTGGAGCAATACTGTGGGTTAACCAGACATTACCGCCAATGGTTGAGCCTTTGCCAATGGTAATACGTCCAAGAATGGTTGCACCGGCATAAATCACGACTTCATCTTCAACAATAGGATGTCGAGCATAATCTTTTTTCAATGAACCGGAATCGTCAATTTCAAAGCGTTTTGCACCCAGTGTTACGGCCTGATAAATACGAACCCGTTCGCCAATGATACAGGTTTCACCGATGACCACACCGGTACCATGATCAATGAAGAAGCCTTTGCCAATCTGTGCGCCGGGATGAATATCGATACCCGTTGCAGAATGCGCCAATTCGGAAATAATTCGTGACAATAAAGGCACATGCGGGAAAAGTTGGTGAGCAATACGATGATAAATAATGGCAAAAATACCCGGATAGCAGAGGAGTACTTCATCCACATTTCGGGCAGCTGGATCACCGTCAAATGCCGCCAGTACATCGGCATCTAACAAACGCCGGATTGTAGGCAAATCATTAGCAAAATTCTGTACAATTTGGTGCGCATGTTCCCTGTGTTGTACCAGTTCCTGCTGAATATGCAAACGCTTGGTTTCATAACTTAAGGTGAGTACTACCTGCTGAAATAAATCATTCAGTACACGATCAAGGGTATAGGCAATATAGTAATCTTCGCTTTCCTGACGCAGTTCGCTGGGCCCAAGTCGCATTGGAAATAGAATGCCACATAGGTCTGTTAAAATTTGTTTTAAGGCTTCTTTGGAGGGCAGTTCACGCCCACCAAATTCCTTGGCACGTTGTTGTGATTCACGCCAGTCATGCCGGGCATGTTGCAGACCATGAATCACATGTTGAATTTGCCAGTGTGACACGGCGTACTCCTTTACTTGGGTGATTTTTACTTAGGGCAATTGTTATCAAACGAGTCTGATGGGTAAATCAATCCTGTACCCATGGCAATTGACGAATACGCCAACCATTACTCTGGTTGCGCTGCTGTTGTTCGTTTAGATCACCTTCAAACCCTTCGAGTATATTATACACCTGTTCAAACCCCGCCTGATAGGCAGCCGCAGCGGCCAGTGCAGAACGGTTACCACTACGGCATAAGAGTAAAATCGTTTTATCTTTGCCGACTTTATTTTCCAGTTCTTTTAAAAATCGTGGATTGCGATTAAAGGAGGTACCCGTTGCCCAAGCAATATGCGTAGTTTCTGGAACATAACCGACAAATTTACGTTCTTCATTGGTACGCACATCAACCACAACGGCATGTCCACTTTAAAACAGTTGCCATGCTTCCTGCGGTGTCAGGCTACCAGTAAAATCCAATTCATTTTCTGCTGCGTAGTTTTGAGCCTTTTCGAGAATCTCTTGCGCTTGTTGCTGATTTAATTGGCTATATGCTGTTGTATTTAAAAATTGAGTTTCTACTTTGGCGTTCATTACGTTTTCCTACAATACGACATGTGTTTCAATGTCTAAATAGTACGCCTGCACTGTTATTCTTCAAAATAAGCAAATTTTATTTTTTTATATTAAATATTGATAAAGAAAAGATTGTAAGAGATGCATTTGACGATGAATAGATCGATTTTTCATGATTTGTTGCGCTTTTATGGAATTGGCATAAAAGCGCAAGCATGATTACTCGATAATGCGTTTGGGACGATTGGTTAAGCGACATAACAATTCATAACCAATGGTTCCATTGGCTGTTGCCACATCATCGACCAGACGGGTTTTACCCCATAGTTCAACAGGTGTATCGATGGTGACTTGTGCTGCAATGTCGGTCACATCAATGGTGATCATGTCCATGCTGACACGTCCGACCACAGGCACCAACTGACCCTCAATGGCAACAAAATTATCTTTTACAAAGGCGCGCGGATAGCCATCGCCATAACCAATTGACACCACAGCAATGGTCATATCTTTAGGTGCTTTATAGCGAGAACCATAACCGACAAATTCACCTGCTTTGATCTGATTGATGGCAATAATAGCAGCATTAAATTGCATCGCTGGTTGTACACCCAAATCCTGAGCAGAACGATCTTCAAAAGGAGAAGCACCATAGAGCATAATGCCGGGGCGAACATAATCAAAATGCAATTCAGGATAATTGAAAATGGCTGCTGAATTACAGCAGGAAACTTCAATCGGCATGCAGGCGGCTTTGACCTGTAATAGTTGTGAAATCTGATGCTGATTCATCGGATGATCGGGAACATCGGCATTGGCGAAATGCATGGCAAGTACACAATGGAAACCATCTGACTTTAATTGTTGAATAACGTCAATAATTTCCGGTACTTTAAAACCCAGACGATTCATACCGCTATTGAGCTTTACCCAGACTTTTAAACCGGCTTGCTGATACTGTTCTTTGTAGTTATATAACCAGTCAAGTTGTTGTTGGTGATGCACAATACATTCGATTTTTTCTGCAACGGCAATCGCCATTTCATTCTGGCTAAAAACCCCTTCGATCAGGGTAATTGGCTTCTGGTTGCCCAGTTTGCGAATTTCCAGTGCTTCATCCAAACAGGCAACACCAAAAGCATCGGCTTCGTCAAATGCTTCAATGGCGGGCTGTACCCCAATACCATAGGCATTGGCCTTGACCATGCACACAACTTTTGCAGTTGGGACAAGTTGTTTTACACGTTGAAAATTATGCTGTAATGCTTGTTTGTGAATACAAACCGTTGCCTGACGCACAGCGAAACTCCTTAAACGATGAAGAAACTATTCTTCATTTTCTTGAAAATTATTGTAGAACTCTGGGGATAAATTACTGAATCGGGTATATTGTCCCTCAAAAGCCAAACGCACAGTACCAATTGGACCATTACGCTGTTTACCAATAATGATCTCGGCTGTACCGGCTTCTTTGGATTCCTTATTGTAAACCTCATCACGGTAAATAAACATAATTAAATCGGCATCTTGCTCGATTGCACCGGATTCACGTAGATCAGACATAACTGGACGTTTATTGGGGCGGTTTTCCAGACTTCGGTTCAGCTGTGACAAGGCGATCACTGGACAATTCATCTCTTTTGCCAGTGCTTTTAAACTTCGGGAAATTTCCGAGATCTCACCTACACGGTTATCACCCATACCGGGTACTTTCATCAACTGTAAATAATCGACCATGATACAGCCGAGTTTACCATCATGCTGTTTGGCAATACGGCGTGCCCGGGAACGTAGTTCGGTCGGTGGCAGGGCAGAAGAGTCATCAATATAGAGGTGCTTCGATTCGAGATGCACAATGGTACTGGTGACCTTCGACCATTCATCACCATCAAGTTTACCAGAGCGTAAATGTCCCTGGTGGACACGGCCAAAAGAGGAAATCATCCGCATGGCAATTGAGTCGGCTGGCATTTCCATGGAAAAGACCAGCGCTGGCAGATCGCAGTTAAAGAGGACACTTTCGACCAAATTCATGGCAAAGGTTGTTTTACCCATCGATGGACGCGCTGCGACAATAATCAGGTCGCCTGCTTGCATGCCATAGGTTTTGTTGTCCAGTTCGACAAAGCCGGTGGATAGACCGGTAATGTTACTGTCCAGTTTGGATAATTCGTCCAGTTTGCTGACGACGGAAGTGACCACATCGCTAATTGATTGTGGTCCGGTTTTGCTCTGGCGATTATTATGTTGTTCTGCAAGAGAAAAAATATTGGTTTCGGCAAGGTCCAATAAGTCGGAAACTGTTTGTCCTTTGGGATCGTAGGCGGTCTGTAAGATCTCATTGCCGACTCCGATCATGTTGCGTAGGGTCGACAGTTCCTTTACTTTTTCTGCATAGCTTGGCAGGTTAAATAAAGAGGTTGGTGATTCCGACATCAATTGCATGAGATAGGCTTCGCCACCCGCAGCTTCGAGCAAATGTTGATTGGCAAGCCAGTCATTAACCAGTACCGCATCATAAGGCTGATTTGAATTGGCCAGTTTGGCAATCGCCTGAAAAATATAACGGTGGCGTGCAGCATAGAAATCATGCTCAGATAAAATATCGGCAATGCTTTCCCATGATTCTGCAACCGTCATCAATGCCGCCAATACTGCTTGTTCCATCGTCAAGTTATGTGGTGGCGTACGAAAGTTTTTTTGTTGGTCGTTTACTGCATTATCTGAATTTGTCGTTTTGGAAGACGCTTGTTTGTCCTTAGCCGACATAAGAAATAGTACCTAAAAAGAAATGTGATCGATGAATTAAGGGATAAGATTTTAGCATTAAAAATGAATGGAGAGTGTGGTCATTACAACAAAAAAGGCATGTGTTTCCACATGCCTCTTGTTTGAATAATTTGTCTAGAAAGAGAAATTATTCAGAAACGATTGTTACAAGTACTTCAGCAGTTACATCGTGATGTAATTGAACAGCAATTGTAAATTCGCCAGTATGACGAAGTGCACCGTTTGGAAGACGAACTTCTGAACGGTCTACTGTAAGACCAGCAGCAGTTAAGGCATCAGCGATATCACGCGTACCGATAGAACCGAAAAGTTTACCTTCATCACCAGCTTTTGCAGTAATAACGATATTCACTTCGTTCAATTGTTCAGCACGGGCATTCGCAGCAGCCAATACTTCAGCTTCTTGTTTCTCGAGTTCTGCACGACGAGCTTCAAAAGCAGCAGTATTTGCTTCAGTTGCAGCAACAGCTTTACCTTGAGGAATTAGGAAGTTACGACCATAGCCAGCTTTAACTGCAACTTTGTCACCTAATTTACCCAGGTTTTTAATGCGTTGTAATAGAATAATGTCCACAGCTCACCTCACTTATGGTTGTCAGTGTAAGGAATCAAAGACAAGTAGCGAGCTTGTTTGATTGCAAGCGCTAATTGACGTTGATAACGCGCACGAGTACCAGTGATACGGCTAGGAACAATTTTGCCATTTTCAGTGATGTACTGTTTTAAAGTGTCGATATCTTTGTAGTCGATGTATGCAACATTCTCAGCTGTGAAGCGGCAGAACTTGCGACGACGGTAAAAACGTGCCATGTGTGTTCTCCTTATCCTTCAACAGATTCTTGAGCTTGTTGTGCTTCTTCACGTTGCGCCTTACGGGCACGTTTTTCTTCAGCACTCTTAGCCAATAAAGATTCTTCAGTAATCGCATGTTCACGACGAATGATAATATTACGAATGATTGCGTCGTTATAACGGAATAATTCTTCTAATTCATCAAGCGTAGTTTGACCACATTCAACATTCATTAAAATGTAGTGTGCTTTGTGAATTTTGTTAATTGGGTAAGCCAATTGGCGACGGCCCCAATCTTCTAAACGATGGATTTGACCACCGGCTTCTTTGATTTGTGCGATATAGCGTTCAACCATACCCACAACCTGATCGCTTTGGTCTGGATGTACCAAAAGCACGATTTCGTAGTGACGCATTGTCAGCTCCTTACGGTTTAAACAGCCCCTGACAATGTGTCAGAAGCAAGGAGTCACAACCAAAATAGTTGTGTCGCATAAGTGCGAGGGCGAATTTTAATGAATTTGACAGTAAATTTCAAGTAAAACATGTTTGATTTTATCTGAATAGAGAATGGATTATCCATATATCTTGGATAATGATCCATGCCATGTCATCCGGATTTTCCAGTCATGTGCATGGAAGGGGTGAGCTATAGCATCAAAAGTGCAGCGATTTTATCCCGATACGGACTATTGACAGGTAAAAGATCCAGTAAACGCTCGACTGCATCTATACGGTCGGGTGCTCGTTGTACCAGCGCGAGTAATTGTTCGACATCATGTGATTGATGAATATGATAGCTGAGTCTGGCATCAAAGGATTCGCGCCATGCTCTTAAAAAAGGACTATCCGATTTAGATAAAAAATTTCCCTTATATAGATTACATGCCGTCGAGAAGCAGCCTGAATTAAGTGATTGCTCGGCAGTGATAAAGTCACATTGTACTTCACAGGTCAAACGATAGGAACGGGATTGAATCTGATCATTTAATAGATGACGCAACTGGGAAATTTCTGATTTTAAGGTTTTACTACTGACCTCACGATCACCATACAAGGCATAATGCAATTCATCCAGACTAATTCCGGCAGGGCAAAGGGCCAGAATACACAGGATTTCTATTTGCCGGTGCGTAAGTGTTAAAGGTTGATGATTAAACGATATTTGTGGTGTGCCAAAAGCATGAATGATCAGACGGTCCTGTTTAATCAGCTGCAAGGTTCCCAGAATAATATCTGAGCAGCGTTCAACCGCAAGTTTACCTAGAATACTGTGCTTTTTATACTTGGTCGATAAGTTGACAATGCCATAATATTGTTTGGTCATTTTATCGATAATGGGTGTCGCATAACAGACCCAGTCTCGAACGCTTTGCATGGCATTTTCGTGAGAATAGACACAGCTTGTGGTGTGTGTATGCAATGCCAATCCCAGAGCATTGGTGCCAACAGATTGCAAATCCCATTGACCACCTTCAACAAAGTGTACCTGTTCGGCAGAAGTGCGCATTGCCCGGCTGCTCCATGTCCAGAGTAACGTGCCACAAGGATCGGTAACGCCAATTGCCATACCGGCATCTTCGGCAATATCGGCTAGACTGGATTGGTTTAAAGCGATTGCATTGCCAAACACAGAAGATTGCCAGTCTTGCGTCAGGGCTAAAATAGGTGCTGCTTCAACATTTGCCAAAGGCGTGTAATGATGTGTAGGCTGCTGGGTATAAGACTGTGATTTAGAACGTTGAGTATCCATACAATACTTCCTGATCACTGATTGACGACTCCAAATCCGTAGAGTCGTGAAGAGGTTAACATATTAGGATAAATCACAAATTTAACGATAGTCGATCAATGTATGATTGCTGTAGCAAGTTTTATCGTTTTGCAATTTAATTTTACTAAGAGAGCGATACAGACCTATTCAAACAAAAACTGGATAGGGATACATTGGCAAATTTGATCAAAATTAAACCAACGAATCTGGTGCGGATTCACCATGATATTGCCGATCTGCATAATAGCTGGAACGAACCATGGGTGAACTCCATATATTTTTAAAATTCAGTTGCTTGCCATGCTTTTCATAGCGTTTAAATTCTTCCAGAGAAACAAAGCGGTGAATGGCTGCATGCGATTTACTCGGCTGCAAATACTGTCCAATCGTGACCAGATCGATATGGTGATCATCTAGGTCGTTAAGCAGTGCAAAAACTTCCGCTTCGATTTCACCTAGCCCAACCATCAATCCGCATTTGGTAACTAAATCCGGACGTAGGGCTTTAAATTTTTTCAATAAATCAAGTGAATGTTGATAATCCGAACCAGGACGCATGGCTTTGTAAAGTCTGGGTACGGTTTCGATATTATGGTTAAACACATCCGGTGGTGTTTCCGCCAAAATATTAAGGGCGATGTCTAGTCGTCCACGAAAATCTGGCACCAGAATTTCAATTAAAGTATCGGGACTACTTTTACGAATTTCCTTGATACATTCAACAAAATGCTGGGCTCCACCATCTAATAGATCATCACGATCAACAGATGTAATCACCACATATTTGAGTTTTAAATTTGCCACTGTTTCTGCCAGATGGCGGGGTTCTTCCGGATCAAGCGCATTGGGCCGGCCATGTGCCACATCACAAAACGGACAGCGGCGAGTGCAGATATCGCCCATGATCATAAATGTTGCTGTGCCGCCACCAAAACATTGTGGCAGGTTTGGACAGGCGGCTTCTTCACATACAGTATGCAATTTTTGTTGGCGTAATAAATTCTTGATGCGTTTAATTTCTTCAGGCTGACTAATTCTGGCACGAATCCAGCGAGGTTTTTCTGGAATAGTTGTAGTTGGAATCACTTTGACCGGGATTCTGGCAACTTTTTCTGCACCACGTAATTTGATACCTGTATTATGATTTTGCTGTGTTTTTGGCTGGCTATGTGCAGAATTTCCATCAACTGGTGTGCCAGCAGGCAATATTGCAGAGTGCAGATTTTTTTGCCTATTAAGTTGCTGTATATCGGGCGTTGTATTTAATAATTGATACATTTTAAATTCCTTTTAAAATATATATCTAATAAAGCGAAATTTAATTATAATGTCAAACTATTTTTTAATCATTATAGATTGGTTTTTAATAATTAAATAGATCATTATATTAAATAAAGGTTGGTTGAAGGTTTGTTTTTATAAGTAAATGATAAATAATAAAAAGTAACAATTATTTTAAGTGTTTTAAATCGTTGTTTTACTGGTTTTTATTATAATTTTTATAAAAATATTTTTTTAGTCTAATAGCTTATTTATTTAAAATAAATTTATATAAAGACATGGGTGTTTAAGCGGATCTATAAATACCCAGTTTAATATGAATCATTGCTTTTTAATTGAGTAAAGAAGGATCATTGATATGCAATTAACGGAAGAACAATTGCTGACTGCATACCGACGTATGCGTGATATTCGTGAATTTGAAGATCGACTTCACGATGAAAATAACACAGGTGATATTCCTGGCTTTATTCACTTATATAGTGGAGAAGAAGCAGTCGCTGTCGGGATTTGTGAGAATTTAACCGACAAGGATTACATTACTTCAACCCACCGTGGACATGGACACTGTATTGCCAAAGGTTGTGATATTCACGGCATGATGCTGGAAATTTTTGGTAAAGATGATGGTTTATGTCGTGGTAAGGGTGGTTCCATGCATATTGCCGATCTGGATAAAGGCATGTTAGGTGCCAATGGTATCGTTGGCGGTGGGCCTCCTTTGGCAATTGGCGCAGCATTGACAGCCAAAACCTTAAAAACCGGTGGTGTTGGGCTGTCATTTACAGGTGATGGTGGTTCCAATCAGGGCTTGACTTTTGAAGCCATGAATATGGCTGTGGTACTTAAACTGCCTGTGGTTTTTGTGTTTGAAAATAATGGCTTCGGTGAAGGAACCGCGCATGACTATGCTGTGGGTAGCAAAGACATTGCAGGTCGTGCAGCAGCGTTTGGTATGCCAGCACAAAAAGTTGATGGCACAGATTTTTTCGCAGTCTATGAAGCCGCCAATGCCGCCATCGAACGGGCTCGTCGGGGTGAAGGACCAAGTGTTATTGAAACCGTGACCAACCGTTTCTACGGGCACTTTGAAGGTGATCCGGGCTTGATCCGTTCTAAAGAAGAGCTGGATTATGTCAAGGAAAATAAGGATCCATTAAAAATTTTCCGTGAAAAAGTCAAAGGAAAAATTGATGAAGCCAAACTGGATGCGATTGATGTTGAGTCAAAAGCCAATGTCGATGATGCCGTGGCAAAAGCCCGCGCCGCAAAATATCCAGAAACATCGCAACTTCTTACAGACGTTTATGTGTCTTACTAAAGGAATAGTAAATCATGCCAGTTAAAAGCTATCGAAATGCCATTAAAGAAGCCATCGAATTGGAAATGCGTCGTGATCCAGCCGTCATTGTGGTGGGTGAAGATGTTCGTGGTGGTCATGGTGGTAAAAATACCGATGATAATAAGTTAGAAGGTTTTGGTGGTGTACTTGGCGTCACCAAAGGTCTATGGACCGAATTTGGTTCAGAACGGGTAATTGATACCCCAATTACCGAATCTGCCATCATTGGGATGGCAGCAGGTGCCGCAGCAACAGGTTTGCGTCCGGTTGCCGACTTGATGTTTATGGATTTTTACGGTGTTTGCTATGACATGATGTATAACCAAGCCGCAAAATTCCGCTATATGTTTGGTGGTAAGGCCAAAGCACCCATGGTGGTGCGCGGCATGATCGGTGCAGGTTTTTCTGCCGCAGCGCAACATTCACAATCACCTTATAACGTATTTGCCTCTGTACCCGGCTTGAAAGTCGTGGTGCCATCAAATCCATATGATGTAAAAGGTCTATTGATTCAAGCCATTCGTGATGATGATCCAGTGATCTTCTGTGAACATAAACTGTTATATGACGTCAAGGGTGATGCACCTGATGAGGCTTATACCATTCCATTTGGTGTGGCGAACTATACCCGTGAAGGGACTGATGTCACCATTATTGCCTTAAGTTTAATGGTACATCGTGCCAATGAAGTTGCCGATAAACTGGCTAAAGAGGGTATTTCAGTCGAAGTGGTCGATCCACGTACCATTTCACCACTGGATGAAGAGGGTATTTTGGAATCCGTTGCTTCAACTGGACGTGTGGTCATTGTTGATGAATCGGCAGCTCGTTGTGGCTTTGCGCATGATGTGGCTGCACTGATTGCACAAAAAGGCTTTAACTATCTGAAAGCACCGATTGAACTGGTCACGCCACCGCACACGCCTGTGCCATTCTCACCTGTATTGGAAAAAGAGTGGTTGCCGAGTGTAGAACGTATCGAACAGGCTGTACGTAAAACTCTGGAGGCTTAGGATGAGCGAGATTAAAACACTGGAAATCCCAAAATGGGGATTATCCATGGAAGAAGGCACCATTGCCCAGTGGTTGATTCAGGAAGGTAGTAGCTTTAGTAAGGGACAGGAAATTTGTGAGATTGAAACCACAAAAATCGTCAATGTGCTGGAAGCACCTTTTGATAGTACCTTGCGAAAAATTCTGGCAAAAGATGGCGATACGCTACCTGTCGGTGGGTTAATCGCAGTCTGTGCCGATGCTGATGTATCTGATGCCGAGATTGATGCCTATGTGCAATCATTAGGTGGTACTCAAACTGCTGAACAGCCTACCAAAACTGAACAGGCTGCTCCTGCACAGCAACCAACAAAAGTCGCTGAAACAGCAGGAACAACAACGACTGCGCCAGTACAAAAAAATGCAGAAATTGCGACCAAAACATCTGCGTCTGTGGTACAGGGTGGCTATCGAGTACCGTCGGAATTACAGGGTTATCAGGCTGCTGATGGGTTATTTGCTACGCCGCATGCCTTAAAACTGGCAGAAAAATATAATGTTAATCTTGCCAAGGTAACAGGTACAGGACGTGAAAATCGGATTAGTGTTAACGATATTCAGGCAGCGGTGCAATCGGCGGGTGGTAGTTGGCCCGATGTAAAAAATCAGGCGAGCGGTAAAATTGTCAAATCCAGTGCTGATGACAGTCAGATTGCCGCAACGCCTGTGGCACGTCGTCTGGCGAAGGAATGGGGCATCAATCTGCATGATTGCCGTGCTTCGGGTTCTCGTGGTCGAGTGTGTAAAGAGGATGTGGAAGCAGCATATTTACGTGAAAATCCACCTGTAGTGCAAGCTGAAGGGCAGGAGAATCCATCTGCACCAGCGGCAACAGTCACTGCCATTGCTATGAATGGGATGCGCCGTGCCATTGCTTCGCGTTTACAGGCAGCCAAACGCAATGCACCGCATTTCCGTTTAATTGTCGATCTAAATGTCGATGAAATCCAGCAGTTACGGGCACAAATCAATGCCACTGTGCCGCAGGTGAAATTGTCAATTAACGATATGTTGATTAAAGCAGCCAGTGCTGCACTGATCAAAGTCCCTGCGGTCAATGTGCAATACGATGAGGAAAAGCAGGAAATTCTGCAATTTTCCCAAGCTGATATTTCGGTTGCGGTTGCCATTGATAATGGTTTGATTACGCCAATTATCAAGGCTGCCAACAAGAAATCTCTGGCAGAAATTTCCACTGAAATGCGTGATCTGGCAACCCGTGCCAAAACTGGCAAGTTAAGTCCCGACGAGTTTCAGGGTGGTAGCTTTAGTATTTCCAATCTTGGCATGTTGGGTATCAAGCAGTTTGATGCCATTATTAATCCGCCACAAGGTGCGATTTTGGCACTCGGTGCATCAGAACAGCGTACTGTGGTGGAAAACGGTGAAATTGTGATTCGTCAGATCGTCACTGCTACATTATCTTGTGATCATCGGGTGATTGATGGTGCCGTGGGTGCAAAATTCTTGGCGAGTTTTAAACAATTCGTTGAAAATCCTGCGTTAATTTTAGTGTAGGAGGATCAGCATGTCAGACACACAATTTGATTTAATCGTGATTGGTGCTGGTCCTGGTGGGTATGTGGCTGCAATTCGTGCAGCCCAGCTCGGGCTAAAAACCGCTGTGGTAGAAGCCAGTCATTTAGGCGGTATTTGTCTTAACTGGGGCTGTATTCCGACTAAGGCATTGCTTGCAGGTGCAGAGTTGGCACATCAAATTCAACATGCAGGGCAGTTTGGTTTTCAGGTGTCGCAAGTCGATTTTGATATGAGTCAACTGGTCCAACATAGTCGTCAGGTCTCGGCACAACTGGTACAGGGTATTGGTCATTTGTTAAAGAAAAACAATGTCACAGTATTTAATGCCAAAGCAAAATTTATTGCTAAAGAACAGTTGCAACTCACCGATGCAGAGGGTAAAACTCAAAAACTTTCCGCACCGCATATTATTGTTGCCACAGGTGCTAAGGCAGCAACCTTGCCACAAGTGCCTGTCGATGGTGAATACGTCTGGAGTTATAAGGAAGCGCTTGTACCAAAGGCATTACCAAAATCTTTACTGGTGATTGGGTCAGGTGCAATTGGCAGCGAGTTTGCCAGTCTATATCAGGACTTGGGTTGTGAAGTGACTTTGATTGATATTGCCAAACAGATTTTACCGACTGAAGATGCTGAAGTTGCTCAATATGTGCAAAAGCAGTTTGAACAACGTGGCATGAAAATATTGACTGAATCGGTAGTGAATGCTGTGACAGTTCAGGATAATCAGGTCACATGTGAAATTGAAGGCGCCAATGGTGTAGAAACACAGGTATTTGATCGGGTGTTATCTGCGATTGGTGTACGACCTAATTCCAGTGATCTGGGACTCGAAGCCTTGGGTATTGAGTTTGATCGTGGCTTTATCAAAACAGATCAATGGTGTAAAACCAATGTGGTTGGTGTATATGCCATTGGTGATGTTGCTGGCGCACCTTGTCTGGCGCATAAGGCTAGTCATGAAGCAATTTTGTGCGTCGAAAAAATTGCTGGTGTCAAACATGTTCATGCATTGGATCGTACTCAAATTCCAGGCTGTATTTTTACCCATCCGCAAGTGGCGAGTATTGGTTTAACCGAGCAAAAAGCCAAGGCAGAAGGATATCGTATTCAAGTTGGTAAATTTCCATTGTCTGCCAATGGCAAGGCGTTAGCGCTCGGTGTTGCCGAAGGTTTTGTTAAAACCATCATCAATAGCGAAACTGGGGAGTTACTCGGCGCACATATGGTTGGACATGAAGTGACCGAACAGATTCAGGGCTTTGCCATTGCCAAGCATCTTGAAGCCACTGATGAAAGTCTGGCTGAAGTGATTTTTCCACATCCAACCTTATCCGAAGCCATGCATGAATCTATTTTGGCAAGTATGCAACGGGCAATTCACATTTAACAAACAATAACCATAATTTTATTGTGCCTTTCTGGTCTGAGGGTTATGGTTATTTTACAAAATTTATATGTCACAAAAGAGAGCGAGAAAATGCCAAGAGGATTAACTGGAAAAGTTGCTTTAGTTACAGGTGCAGCACAAGGCATTGGTCGAGGCATTGCGCTACGACTTGCCGAAGAAGGGGTAAATGTTGCATTAGTTGATTTGAATCAGGATAAATTAAATGCGACACAGGCAGAAGTAGAAGCCTTGAATGTCAAAGCAACAACTTTTGTTGCGGATATTAGTAAACTTGAACAGATTACCGCAGCAATTGAACATACTTATAGCACCTTGGGTGGGTTTGACATTATTATTAATAATGCTGGTATCGCACAGGTTCAGCCTTTAAGCGATGTCACCCCAGAAGAGTTCCGTCGTATTACTGATATTAATGTCGGTGGTGTGTTATGGGGAATTCAGGCCGCAGCCAAGAAATTTCAAGCATTAAAACAAAAAGGTAAAATTGTAAATGCCTGTTCAATTGCAGGACATGATGGTTTTGCTTTACTCGGTGTTTATTCATCAACTAAATTTGCTGTGCGTGCATTAACTCAAGCTGCTGCAAAAGAATATGCAAGTTCTGGCATTACCGTGAATGCCTATTGTCCTGGTATTGTGGGTACAGATATGTGGGTTGAGATCGACAAGCGTTTCTCTGAAATCACTGGTGCACCGATTGGCGCAACCTATGAAAAATACGTGGCAGGTATTGCCCTCGGTCGTGTTGAAACCCCTGATGATGTTGCTGCATTGGTTGCATTCCTTGCCAGCGAAGATTCAGATTATATTACTGGTCAATCCATTTTGACCGATGGTGGTATTGTGTATCGGTAAGCGATTCTATTGTCATTGGTAAATGTCAGCCTTTGTGCTGGCATTTTTTTGATTTTGAAATGTATTTGCTATTTGGTCATGAAATATGGCACTTATAAAAACCAAAAATGCCACGATATGTGGCATTGGATGTGTTGATTAACCTAAGCTTCTTGGCATGCTAAGTCTTGCCAATATTGTGCTTTAAGCGAATCTCGTTCTACACGAAATCCCTGATAATACAATTGTGACAAGAACATTGCCGCTTTACCATGACCAGCACGGGCTGCGGTTTCCAGTTGAGAAATACCATTACGGTAATCCATTTCTGTTTGTACTGTGTTGACACCTGTTGAGTATAGATGCTCAAGTTGGTGAATAGCAGTATTTGTAAATTTCATCTTTCGACTCCTTTATATTTGTAATAAATGGATAACATCATCATTATCATTTGGATATGCTTTTTCTAGCGACTTTTACTATGTCAAAAGAACATGACACCTATATGACAATAAAAAAGAACGCTGTAGCAAGAGTGTTGAGAGACTTTAATATTTATTGGGAGCTAAAGTCTAACAATTTATTTGAATAATCAAAGCATATCGCTTGATAAGTCTTACTTATCTTTATCTCTTATACTTTAGATTGTCTTATGTGTCAATAGTTGTCGCTATGCATGTAAAAAATAATATACAAAGCTTGAGGGAAGGTGCGTTGCTGGTTAAACTCCATTTATGAAAACCAATGCTATCTATCAGTTAAAACACACATTCAAAGCGTTTCTGGCAACGCATTCTGCTGTAATTGATCGTTATCAATGTATTGTGATGTATGTCATTATTGCCATGATTCTGTCATGGGCGATACATTTACTGGATCGTCCGATTGCAACTCAACAGCAGCAAGAAGTTGCACAATATACCGCACAATATCTGTATCCACATACGCAAGGGCTGGCAACGGATTTGTTAGAGCAAACGCAACCGATTAACCAATATCAATATTTTAAGTTTTTACGCATTTTGCATTTTGAGCGTCATCGTATCCATTTTCAAAAGGATGAAGATTAAGCTGAGCTGATTTCTTGCTCATATTTATTGTATCGTTATTGTTGCTGCATTGGCTGTTGTTCTGATTCGGTCGGGGAAATATTTGTGAGCTGGCTATTGTCGAGATGGCGTTGTAATACGTCACGGTAAATTTTGGCAATGGCTGTGCCATCGATATCTTCGCCCGCAGTAATGGTGAGCATTTTTTGTGGATCGAAATGACGTTGCCATGCGGCTTGAATATCTTCGGCAGTGACACTGGAAATATAAGTGGGATATTCACTTAAATAATTGCTAGGCAAGTGATAAAAACCCATCATGCCAAGTTGTCCATTAATACTGGCATTACTGCTGAGAATTTGCGGGAAAGCTCGAAGCATACCGATTTTTGTGTTCTCGACCAGCGTTTCATCGAGTGGCTGATAAAGAAAATCCAGCAAGGTTTGATAAGCAACCTCAATGCTGGTCAAGAGCTGTTCACGACTGGTCGAGTAATTGAGTGAAAATAGTCCCTGCGATTGCATACTGTTTAAACGGCTGGACACGGAATATGTCAGCCCGCGTTTTTCCCTTAGTTCTTTCATCAGTAATGAATTAAATCCGCCACTGCCGAGAATTTCATTGCCGACCTGTAGTGCAAAACGATCTGGATTTGACTGTTGAATGCCGATTTCACCCATCATGACATGTGCTTGTGAAGAGTTAAAAGCCAAATTGATAATGGTTGATTTTTCCAGTGGCTTGGCATCAGGTAATGCCGCTGCGGGTTCACCTAATGGCAGATTATGACTGATCTGATTGGCAATTTTTTTGACTTGAATGGCATTAAGATCACCAGTAATGGCGATATTCATGTTATTGGCAACCAGATAGCGATTTTTAAATGCCTGAATATCCCGTGAGGAAATCCTGCGTAAACTTTGAATGGTGCCAGTAACAGGTTCTGCATAAGGGTGTTTGCCATAAATTGCCCGATAAAAGCGTACACTCATGGTTCGACTTGGGTTTTCCTGTACCTGTTGTTGGCCAACCTGAGCATTACTAAATAAGCGATCAATACTTGATTGTGGAAAATTTGCGCCTTTTAATAATAAAATCAGTTGATTGATCGCCGGCGTCAGGCGTTTCTCATCGGACATGACACGTAACTTGATAATAAACATATCCCGATAGGCCTGAGCACTATATTGTGCGCCCAGATTTTCAAAGGTTCGGGCAATATCATCGGCAGATTGAGTCGCAGTACCTTCATTGAGTAGTTGTGCAGTCAGGTTTGCTAGACCATACAAGCCACTACCAATACTCTGGTCGCGGGCTGAACCTGCATTAAAGGTTAGCTGAATATCGACAATCGGTAAACTATGTGATTCGGCAAAGAGCGTGCGTACTTTATTGTCGCTATATATTTCCTGTACATAAGGTGCACTAAAACTTTGATGCGATGGCAAATCATGCAGGCTTTGCAGATATTGGGTTGCGGTAATTGGCTGTTGCTGTGAATCTGAATTCAGATTGAAATCTTCTTCTAACTCTTGTGCAGCTGTAAATGGACTTGCCAGTATTGAACACAGGAATAAACAAGGCGTTAAATTTTTCATGGATTAATCTCCTGTATATCTTCTGCTGCAACAGGAGGTTCAGCAACTTCAGTTTCTTTGGGTTTAGGTTTTTTATCTTCGGATTGCAGGTATAAAGTCGCCAGATTGTCCCGATTAAAGTATTGCTGTACGACATTCTGAATATCCAGTGCCGTGATACTGTCATATAAAACAGGAAATTGGTCAATGATATGATGATTGATACTATTCACTTCCAAGCTACCAATCAACTGTGCCTGACCTTGCAAAGTATCCTGACTGAATATGAGTTGCGATAATGTGACAGATTGTACGCGTTGTAATTCTTCGGGAGAAACCAGCTCTGTTTTGAGTTGATTGATGACTTTTTCAATGGCTGCCTGTGCATCTGCCAAACTGGTTTTCGCAGCAGGAATTGCGGTAATACTAAATAAGGTATCACCCCGATTGATCATGTCGTAATTGACATTGACTGTGGTTAAAATTTTCTTTTTACGCACCAATTCACTGTTTAATCGTGAGGAAATACTACCGTCGAGAATATTTTTAAGCAAACTTAAAGCATAAGCCTGTTGCGGTTGCGACGCAGTCACCAGACTGGGTACATTCCATGCCATATATAAGTTGGGAACCTGAATGTGGGAGTATTCATCTAGATGGCGATAACCGGAATTTATTTTTTCATTTAAAGTAGGTTTAGCCAGCAAGTTTTTTTTGCTAATGTCACCAAAGAAGCGTTGTACCTGTAATAGCGTTTGTTTGGCATCAACATCCCCGACTACCACTACAATAGCATTATTGGGTGCATACCAAGTGTTATACCAGTTTTGCAAATCATTTAGGCCGAGCTGCTCAATGCTAGACATTGGACCAATTACAGGATTGCGATAAGGACTAGTCGGATAGGCAAGATAACGGAATTTCTCAAAAGCAAGGGCTTGTGGGTTATCGTCGGTACGTTGCCGACGTTCTTCCATGACGACACGGATTTCTGTTGCAAAATCCTGTTGTCGCAAATACAGGTTGCTCATGCGATCTGCTTCAAGTTCTAGCGCAAGATTAAGGTAATCCTTGGGGAAAAGCTGATAATAATAGGTGTAATTGTTACTGGTAAAGGCATTTAAACTGCCGCCATACTGGGCGTTAATTCTTTTTAATTCATCATTGGGCACACGGGTCGTGCCTTTAAACATCATATGTTCGAGTGCATGAGAGATTCCCAGCAATTGCTCAGGTTCGTCTGCGCCACCAACTTTGTACCAGATTTGCACCATCGCCAGTGGCGCTCGATGATCTTCCCGGATAATGACTTTTAACCCGTTATATAAGGTTGTACTGAGTTCGGCATTTTTTGCATGACTCCAACTGCATAGCAATAGGGCATTCAATAATATTGTAGAGAGAATTCGAATTAAAAATTTCATGTGCCAACAGTCAGGTCATTGAGTAAAATAGAAAAATAAACAGTTACTATAGATCAAAGTGAAATAAGCTTTAAGCCATTTTTCGATAAAAATGATGTGTTCGCAAGGCAATTACGTTTCGTTTGGTAAATAGATGGACATGTTTAAGAACTAATCACCACTTCGGTTTTTGAGATGTAATCTTTGCAATGCAAGATTCTTCATTTTTAACTTTAATTTAACATGTGATTAATTTTTGACGTGCTCTGAATTTAGCTCAAAAGTAGAACGCGCTATATTGCATTTTTTATGATAAAGATCACATCTCAACATGCCTAGTTGAAAAAAGTAAATGTGCTACAATAAAACAATTATTTGACTCTATTTAGGCATCAAGGACTTCGCATGCAACAACCGTTAAATTCACAACAAAAGATTTTGATTGATGCTGATATTGCTGATGATGATGTGACTTTGCCGAGTCTAGCCGCTGTCAATATACCGGTGATTGAAAGTCCACGGGTACAGCAAACCCAACCTGTTAAAAGCATAGAAACTGCAATTGCAGAAGAAGATCGCCAGTCTAAAGAAGAACAGGGCGAAAAATCAGGTGGTTTCTTTAGTCGCATGAAATCCGGCTTGAGTAAAACCCGTAAAAACCTTGCAGATGGTATGGTCAATATTTTGGTCGGAGGCAAGGAAATTGATGATGAATTGCTCGAAGAAGTTGAAGACCAATTGCTAGTGGCTGATATTGGGGTTGATGCCACCAAAACCATTATTAAAAATTTAACCGAGCGTACCGAACGTGGCGATTTGATTTACTCCCATTCCCTTTATAAGGCATTACAGGAAGAACTGGTCACATTGTTAGCCCCACGGGTAAAACCTTTGCATATCGATCCCAATAAACAACCTTTTGTAATTTTGGTGGTTGGGGTAAATGGTGTTGGTAAAACCACCACCATCGGTAAACTGGCAAAACGCTTACAGGGTGAAGGTAAAAAAGTGATGCTTGCCGCAGGGGATACGTTCCGTGCTGCTGCAACTGAACAGTTACAGATTTGGGGGGAACGCAATAATATTGCTGTCGTGGCACAAGGTCATGGTGCCGACAGTGCATCGGTGATTTTTGATGCCTTTGAAAGTGCCAGAGCCAAAGGTATCGATGTACTCATTGCCGATACAGCAGGGCGTTTACATAATAAATCTCATTTAATGGACGAATTGACCAAGGTAAAACGGGTCATGCAAAAAATTGATGCTACGGCGCCTCATGAAATTATGTTGGTGGTGGATGCAGGTACAGGGCAAAATGCCATTAATCAGGTGCAAATGTTTGATGAAGCAGTGGGTTTAACCGGATTGACCATCACCAAACTTGATGGCACCGCAAAAGGTGGCGTGCTGTTTAATATTGCCAGTAAAACCCATGTGCCGATTCGTTATATTGGTGTCGGTGAAAAAATTGATGATTTACGTCCGTTTTCTGCCAAGTCTTTTGTAGCAGCATTATTCCAGACAGATGAAAAATAACATGAATTCTTTCAAAAGCCGACATTGTTCGGCTTTTGTTTTATCCTGCAAAGTAAAGCAAAAATAATGATTTGTATAAATGTCATAAAAACGTCATCTTTTAGCAGCATAGTTCATATAGTTTTAAAATGACAGTTTGATGAAAAGGTTGAGTATGTTTAAGCAAGGGTTGATCGCTTTGGTATTGGGCAGTGTAAGTTTTTCTGCACTCGCAGCAGTAATTGTTGAAGCACCGGAAGAAATTGTCGTTGTAGCAATTGATGATCAGGAAGTTGGGGGAAGCATCTTTCGTGGTAAGTTGAGCCAATATAAGATTGATGCTGGTCAACATAGTATTTCGGTTAAATATCAGGAAATTTTTAACCATAATGATGGTGAACATGATGTTTTAAAATCAAATATTGTGACGCTGAATCAGCTTGAATTAAAAGATGGGCAGACTTATCAGCTCACTTTGGTGAATGCGCCGAAAACTTTTGAAGATGGTCAAAAATTTGCAGAACAACCGGTGATTGGTTTAAAAGATGCCAAAGGGCAATTGATTGCACAACAAGCAGGTGCAACCAGTAAATCCAAGCCATGGTTAAGTCAGGGTATTTTTGGTTCGATTCTGGATTTACGTCAAAAAGATGATAAAAATACCAATCCAAACCAGTCATCAATGATTCAGCCTGCAAGCACACAGCCTGTTGCAACGGCAACGACAGTAAGCACAGCTGCGACAACGACAGTACAGGGCAGTAAAGATCAACAATTAATAGACCTGTGGAAATCGGCGACACCAAACGAACGCCAGCGTTTTATGACATGGCTAACGGAACAGGCATCAAAATAAAAATTTATTGTCATGTCCTAAGCCAGTCGTATGACTGGCTTAAGTTTTTTAATGCAGCTTAAAGATATTGCTGATGTGGATTGTGTAGAGGCTCTACCTGTTGCAATTGCATATCAAAAATATCTGTCAGCATACTGTCAAAGCGTTTGGCATTATATTTTAATAATGTGCTGGCTTCTTCCTCACTGATAAAACCGGTTTCAACGGCATGTTCAATATGCGCCTCAAAACTTAGGCCATCAAATTGACCTTTATTCTCAGCTTT
Organism: Acinetobacter populi; assembly: GCF_002174125.1. Taxonomy (GTDB): domain Bacteria; phylum Pseudomonadota; class Gammaproteobacteria; order Pseudomonadales; family Moraxellaceae; genus Acinetobacter; species Acinetobacter populi. The sequence continues at coordinate 295,509 of NZ_NEXX01000002.1, read as the reverse complement.
TTTGAATTTGTCCCAAAGGGGTTCAATCTCCAATAACATCTGGAAGGTCGATTCCATTCGGCCATTGACATCATCTGCATCCGATGAAGAGAACACGTGCTGTTTTAATTGCTCCCTAAAGGCATGATTTTGCATAACCAATTCGCCCAGTTTAAGTTTGAGTTGATCATCCGGTTTGGCAATCGGGCGACCAAACGGGAAGCAAATCCATTTCACCAGTGTGGCAGGAAGTGGCATCGGGAAATTTTGATAGAGATCATAAAATGCCTCTTGAACATTAAATAATGATTTTTCCAGTGCAAGTTGTGCATGAAGCTGTTCGGCTTTACTACGTTGGCCATGTTCATAAAATTTTAGAATGGCTGTTGCAATAAACAGGTAGGCAACAATATCTGCAAGACGTCCAGACAGCATTTCCTTGCGCTTAATATCACCTGCCAGCAAGCCCAAACACAAGTCGGCGGTTAAGGCAAAATTTGCACTTAAGCGGTTAATGTGTTTGTAGAATGGGCGGGAAAAGTCATCGGCAGCTTGCGTGGCATCAGCAGGACCACCAGTAAATGCGTAAGCAAATGAACGTGCAGTTCGGTTAAAGGTATAGCCCAGATGTTGATAAAAAATCTGGTCAAATTGCTTTAATGCCTTGTCTTTATCTGGGGCTTGCAGCAATTGTAATTCTTCAAACAAATAAGGATGGCTGCGCATTGACCCTTGACCAAAGATCATCAAAGAGCGACTTAGAATATTTGCACCTTCTACCGTAATGGAAACCGGAATGGCTTGGTACATTAAGGCGAGGAAATTACGTGGTCCCATTTGGATAGCACGTCCACCCACCACATCCATACCATGATTGACCATTTTACGCATGGTTTCGGTGGCATAATATTTGGCGATTGCAGTCATCATGGCAGGTTTGCCACCTTGATTTAGACCGCAAGTAACCAGATAACGAAATGCTTCCAGCATATAGGCATCACTGGCGATATCGCTGGTGGCTTCTTGAACGCCTTCAAATTTACCCACCGAGAGTTTGAATTGCTGGCGAATCTTGGCAAATGCGCCGACATTTAAATAGGTCATTTCACCTGCCGCGGTAGAAAGTGCAGGTAGGGAAATACCACGTCCGACACTTAAACATTCCATCAGCATACGCCAGCCTTTGCCAGCATTGACTACACCACCAATGATCCAGTCAATTGGAATAAATACATCACGTGCCTCGACTGTACCATTCATAAAAGGCGAGCCGGGATGATGCCGTACACCGGTTTCAATCCCTTCATGACTGGCCGGAATCAAGGCACAAGTAATACCATATTCTTGTTTGGACGCATCACCTAATAAGCCTTCCGGATCATAGAGTTTAAAGGCAACGCCAATCACAGTTGCAATCGGCGCTAGGGTGATCCAGCGTTTGGAAAAATTCATGTTTAGCCCAAGCACCTGTTGGCCTTGATATTCACCCATACAGACAATACCTGTATCCGGAATCGATCCTGCATCGGATCCTGCTTCGGGGCTGGTTAAACCAAAACAGGGAATTTCTACACCTTTTGCCAATCCCGGCAAGTATTGATCTTTTTGTGCCTCTGTACCGTAATGTAATAAAAGCTCGCCTGGTCCTAGAGAGTTAGGCACCATACAACTCACCGCAGCAGTCAATGAACGAGAAGCAATCTTGCTCATGATCCGACTCTGGGCAAATGAGCTAAATGCCTTGCCGCCGTATTCTTTGGGAATAATGAGTCCCAGAAAACCTTTATCTTTAATAAATTGCCATGCTTCGGGTGGCAGGTCTTTTAATTCATGATGAATCTGCCATTCATCCAGCATCTGGCAAAGTTGCTCGACCTCATTGTCCAAAAAGGACTGTTCTTCTTCAGATAAAGTCGGATAAGGATATTGCTCAAATTTTTCCCAGTCGGGCGCACCCATGAAAAGATCTTTTTCCCACCAGCTCGTGCCAGCATCCAGCGCTTCTCGTTCAGTCGTGCTCATACTTGGCATGGCATTGGCCAGTGTATTAAATGCAGGTCGGGTATAAAATCCCATGCGTAAAGGTGCAATAAGCAATACCGTGCCGACCACAATTAAAGGTAATCCGAGGATTAATGACCATGCCGAAATAAATGCACTGATGATGGACACTGCAATAATCACGCCTGAGCCAACAGGACGAGACAGTTCAAAATAGAAAATAGCCCACAGGCTAAAAACAATGATCAAAAGACTTAAAATAAACCACATATACACTTACTCCCAGAAAATCCTGATCCCAGCAAGGGATATGGAACACAGCGTAATCAATCGAGCTTTAAAAATTTTTGAAAGGTATTTATTGAGGAAAAAGAATTTAGTAATTTAATTTTTAACATTTTTTTGTTGGGGTTGTACATGGTTTAATCAGTTGCGTTTTGTGAAGATACGTAATTTGGACGCAAACGGATTTTCTGACTGACAAAAAAATTGCCAGAAATAATATCTGGCAACTTGTATCATTGGGATAAATGTTGGTTATTTTAATTCACTGGAGGATTTTCCTAGTTCGCGACGGGCAATAATTAATTGCTGAATTTGCTGTGTACCTTCAAAAATATCCAGAATTTTGGAATCTCTGGCCCATTTTTCTAATAATTCATCTTCATTGTAGCCGACACTGGTCGCCAGTTCGACACATTTCAATGTAATTGCATTGCCAATACGTCCAGCTTTGGCCTTGGCAATTGATGCCTCTTTGGAATTAGGTTTCTTATTGTCTGCCATCCAGCAGGCTTTTAAGGTTAATAGGCGTGCAGCTTCCCATTCTGCTTCCATATGATAGATTTGTGCAGCAATATTCGAGGTTTGTAAGTAAGGCGTTGCATAGTCGTCTTCCAATTGATCATGGAAAATTTCTTTAATACGCTCTAGTGATGCTTTGGCACAGCCAATTGCCATTGCTGCAACCAGTGGACGGGTATTATCAAATGTCTCCATAACACCGGCAAAACCTTTAGCTACATCGACTTCTGCATTCCCCAATAAGTTTGCAGCGGGCACACGGCAATCAATAAAACGAATAGAAGCAGTATCAGAAGCTTTGATGCCCAATTTATGTTCAAGGCGTTCTACCGTCATGCCGGGCGTGCCTTTTGGTACCACGAAAGATTTAATTGCCGCACGTCCTGCATTACGATCCAATGTTGCCCAGACCACAACACTATCGGCACGTTCACCGGAAGTGACAAAAATTTTCTCACCGTTAAGAATGTAGTCATCACCATCTTTGGTGGCTGTGGTACGGATCGCCGCAGAGTCTGAACCGCAATTCGGTTCGGTAATGGCCATGGCTGCCCATGTGCCTTTAAATCGTTGTAGTTGCTCATCATTGGCAACTGCTGCAATGGCAGAGTTGCCTAGTCCTTGACGTGGCATGGATAATAACAATCCGGTATCGCCATAGCACATCTCGATGATACTGAGTGCCGTGGATAGATTGGTACCATTGCGATTGCCTTCATTTGCCGTATCACTACGTTTACCTGCACCAGCAGCACCGGCATTCATACCTTCACCGCCTTCATTCATGCCATCGACCAATGCAGACAGCATATCCAGTTCTTTTGGATAAGCATGTTCAGCTTTATCATATTTACGTGAAATCGGGCGTAATACGTTTAATGCTACTTCATGTGCCTGATCAATCAGCATTTTAAACTTTTTCGGATTTTGTAAATTCATTGTTATTCTCCAGAATTAGGCATGTAAACCTGATTGCATAATGGCGGTTGCACGTAAATCACGATACCAGCGTTCCACAGGATGTTCCTTGGTAAAGCCATGTCCACCTAAAATTTGGACGCCATCGGTACCGATTTTCATTGATTTTTCTGCACAGAGTAAACGCGCGAGATAAGCTTCCCGATGAAAATTCTGTCCTGCTTCGGCAAGACTTGCTGCATTCCAGACCAGCATACGCATGGCATCAATTTCGATGGCTATATCTGCGATCATAAATGCCACACTTTGCCGATGCGAAATCGGTTCGCCAAAGGCAATGCGTTGATTGGCATACTCGATACAATAGGCTTTGACTGCTTCGGCTGTCCCAACAGCCATGGCACACCACATCAGATTACCGAGATCCAGAAATTCCTGATAATTAAAATCATCATCGCCTAAACGCTGTGCTGGCGTTTGATTAAAACGCAGTGTGACGGTTTCGGCAGCTTTTAAGCCCATTGCTGGCGTTGGTTTGCTGGCAATACTTTGATCTGGTTCGACAATAAAGACTTCCGGCTTACCATTTAAATCGGCAGTGACCAGTAATAGGTCGGCAGATTCTCCCAGAATCACCAAGGTTTTATCACCAGTAATTTCATAGCCGTGATCAAGTTTGCTGGCTTTGGTTTTGAGTTGTAGGGGATTAAATGCTGGGGTCGCTTCCTGACTGGCGATGCTGGCCTGAATCTCACTATCTTCGGCAAAGGCAGTTAAATATTTGCTTTGAATTTCAATATTGCCCCAACGGGTAATGGCATTGACGACACTGAAAGTACTGAGTAATCCTGCGGCAAGACTATAATCACCACGTGCCAGATCTTCGGCAATGAGTACATTGCTTACCACACTTTGTTCTGCTGCCACACCGCCATACGATTCGGGCAAGGCATAGAAATTTAACCCTAGTTCCTGTGCTTGAGTCCACAATGGGGCAGGAAATTTGGCAGCATTATCCGCTTGAGCCGCGGCAGGATAGATCACTTCCGAAGCAAAACTTTGTAAGGCTTCACGTAACATGGTCTGTTCTTCGGTTAATCCCAAATCAAATAAATTTTTGGATTGTGGATTGAGCCGTTGTTTACTGTCTGACGTTTTTTTTTGTTGCTGTTTACTTTTTAATAATTTTTGACTTTTGGAAAGGGCACTAAAACTGGTTTTTGAACCCTGATATAGTGAGCGTTCGATGAATTTACGTAATCGTAGTTGATCAAGTACCTCGCTGGAAGCCAATTTTGTTAATGCGGCTAATCCTAAACCTTGGACTTTATTTATCATATGACTCATGTGCAATCCCTGAGTGAAAATTTGATTGATCTTTGTTTTTATCTTGGCATAAGTATGAAAAAAAACTATCGCATCCGTGACTATTGGAAAAAGTTTTTCTGACATTTTTGCTTAAAGTTTAAATTCTATTAAGCTATTAATTTATAATTAAAATCTTATGTTATTTGCTTTTTGAAAAAGTATTGAATTGGTAGAAATGACACAGTAAGCATTTAACTGACCGTGCAATCATATATTCTGTATTGATTTACACACGTACAAAAGATGCACGTGTGATCTATCCTGTGCAGGAGATTTATTTTAAAAATGGCGTTACCATATCTCGGATATTGGTTTTGGCATCAATTACGGTCATAAAAGTATAGGCACCAATAAATTTACGGCTAATAAACATAAATTCCTTGGGCGGTACGGAAAAATAACGTGATGCCATAGATTTACTGGCTTGTTGAATGACCCGACTATGCAACTGGCTTTTTTTCCAATCATAACGATGTTCTGCATCCATTAAACCTTCCGGCATTTGAGGATTGTTTTGCGGTGTGCTAAAAGCCTCAGTTGCCAGCAAAAATACTTCTGCCATATCTGGTTTGATTGATGCTGGAATGGAATCAAAGAAATGATAACCGGTCATGGCTGCAACCATCTGTGCTTTATCGTGATGATAGCCGGCAATAATCAGGTGACGTGCGACATTTAGCAGATGATCATCAAACTGACGAATGGCGCCAAAATCTAATAATACAATTTTGTCTTTAATATCTGCACCATTACCCAGACGAACCAGATAATTACCAAAGTTCGGATCGGTCTGCATTTCGCCCCATTCAAACAATTCACGAACTGCAATATCAAGTGATGCTTCACCCAGTGCATTACGACGTGCTTGAGGCAAGGTCAACATGGCAGGGCTATTGATTGGTACACCACGCTCAAAGGTCATACACAAAATGCGATTATTACTATAATCATCGACAATATGCGGTACGATGTAGCGATCATCTTTGGCTAGACGTTCGGCAAAACGTTTGGTGGTTGCAGCTTCCATATGATAATCGACTTCACGATGCATCATACTGCGGACTTCTTCGTACCATTCATCAAACTCACGGGTTTGTGGCACCATGCGGGTAAGTTTGAGCATGCTGCGAAACAGGCTCATATCGGAGTCGATGGCTTCTGCAACACCGGGATATTGTATTTTTAAGACCAGTTCCAGACCATCGGATTTACGCGTGGCACGATGCACTTGTGCCAGTGATGCAGTCCCGATTGGTTCACGATCAACATTTAATTCATCAAGTTTGCTACCTAACTGGCTACGCAAATGCGGTTCAATCGCAGACCAAGATAAGGCAACAGTTTTATCATTGAGCGTATTTAGGGCGGTGGTAATTTCTTCGGGTAAAAAATGTTCGCCATACAGCGCCATCATTTGTCCGATTTTAACCACCGAACCTTTGAGTTTACCAATTTCCTGTACCAGATAATTGGCTTGTTCAGTCATTGCCTGTTTACGTTTTTTCTCTTTTTCAGTTTCACTGGAAAACATACTGGTGGCATTGGCAGTTGCCCAGCGTGTACCCGCCAGCAGTGATGCTTTTGCGATAGATAAACGACGGTCAAAAGCTGATGTTTTGAGATTGTCTAATTTGTCATTTTGATCTGACATAAATGCAAAATCCTGAAAATTGAGAAACATGCAATGCAGAAGTGTACACTAAACTGGCAATGGTTTGCGTATAAAAACAGTAGGCTCAGATACAAACTATAAAGTTTTTTGGCTGCGTGTGGGGAAAAAATGACAAATAATTGTTTACGGGGTTTATAAAATCGTCGAGATCAAATTAAATTAGGCGGCAAATTTTATTTCGCATGCTCTGATGAAGAATAAAACGCCAGATTCAAACGATATATGTGCTTAATTTGCGTTGTAACCTTATATCGGTTGCAGAAAAACAGTAGAATATAACGCTATTTTTCTATTGTTGGAGTGTCTCTGCGTGGATCATCCATTGATTAGCCAGGAAAGTTTACAAGAAGCTGCCGATCAACTGAGTACAATTCGGGATTTTATCCGTTTTGGTGTCACTGCCTTACGTCAATATGATGCACATTTGGGGCAGGGTACAGAAGATTTTTTTGCGGAGAGTTCGGCGCTAGTGATGCAAACACTTTCTCTGGACTGGTCAGCCGATCCTGAAATTCTAGATGCCAAATTACTGGCTTCAGAAAAACAAGAATTTCTACAGTTATTGGCGCGTCGAATTAATGAACGCATTCCAACCTCGTATTTATTAAATCTATCTTATTTTGATGGTAAGCCTTTTTATGTCGATGAGCGTGTATTGATTCCTCGTTCACCGATTGCAGAATTGATTCAGTCACGCTTTGCGCCCTATTTTCTCGATGAACTTGGGCAAATGCATCAAGATATTCATCAGTTACCACAGAATACCAGTCCGAAAATTCCGGAACGTATTTTAGACTTGTGTACAGGTTCGGGCTGTATTGCGATTGCGCTGGCATATGCCTATCCAGATGCCGCAGTAGATGCCACAGATATTTCCAAGGACGCATTGGAAGTGGCAGCCATAAATGTCGAACATCATAACAAACAATATCAGGTGGCTTTGCTAGAATCGGATTTGTTTGATCGTGTGCCAGCAGAACGTCAATATGATTTGATCGTATCCAATCCGCCTTATGTGGATGCCGAAGATATGGCAGATTTACCGGCAGAATTCCATCATGAGCCGGAACTGGCACTTGCCGCAGGACAGGACGGTCTGGATCTGGTGCGTAAAATGCTCGCGGTTGCCGCAGACTATCTCAGTGAAGATGGTTTACTGGTGATTGAAGTAGGCAATAGTGAATGGGCATTAAAACAGAATTTTAATAAAATTGATTTTCACTGGTTAACTTTCCAAAATGGCGGTTCGGGTATTTTTGCCTTAACTGCACAACAATGCCGTGAGTATCAGGCCATTTTTCAGCAAGCGATTGAATAGAAATCCCCCTAACCCCCTGTGAAAAAGTGGGAATATCAGGAGTAAAAATACATGGCAGGTAATAGTATTGGTCAATTATTCCGTGTCACTACCTGTGGTGAGTCACATGGCGCTGGCTTGATGGCAATTGTTGATGGTGTACCGCCAGATTTGGCACTGTCAGAAGCAGATTTACAGCATGATCTAGATCGCCGTAAACCCGGCACTTCAAAATTTGCCACACAACGCAAAGAACCAGATCAAGTCGAAATTATTTCAGGTGTATTTGAAGGCAAGACCACAGGAACACCGATTGGTTTGTTGATTCGTAATACCGACCAGAAATCCAAGGATTATGGCAATATTGCCCAGACTTTCCGTCCGGGCCATGCAGATTATACCTATACACAAAAATACGGTTTTCGTGATTACCGTGGTGGCGGACGTTCCAGTGCGCGTGAAACTGCCATGCGGGTCGCAGCAGGGGCGATTGCCAAAAAATATCTGGCAGAAAAATTTGGTATTCTGATTCGTGGTCATGTGACCCAAATCGGAACGGAATATGCCACCAAACTGGATTGGAGTGAAGTACCGAATAATCCGTTCTTTTGTGGTGATGTTGATGCAGTTGCACGGTTTGAGGCGTTGGTTACTGCACTGCGTGAACAGGGGACCAGTTGTGGTGCAAAATTAGAAATTTTGGCAGAAAATGTCCCTGTTGGTTGGGGTGAACCGGTTTTTGATCGTCTGGATGCCGATATTGCACATGCCATGATGAGCATTAATGCGGTCAAAGGTGTGGAAATTGGTGATGGTTTTGCCGTGGCAGGACAGTTTGGTCATCAATCCCGCGATGAATTAACACCTGAAGGTTTTAATGCCAATCATGCTGGTGGGATTCTTGGTGGAATTTCAAGTGGTCAGGATATTCGTGTGGCAATTGCACTCAAACCGACTGCAAGTATCACCACCGCAGGCAAAACCATTAATTTACAGGGTGAAGCAACCGATGTGATCACTAAAGGTCGGCATGATCCATGTGTGGGTGTTCGTGCAACGCCAATTGCCGAAGCAATGCTGGCAATTGTCTTAATGGATCACTTTTTACGGCACCGGGCACAAAATGCAGATGTTGTCGCACCATTTCAGGCAATTGCACCATAATTTAGCTGGATTTAAGTCCTGACAGTTGTCGGGACTTTTATTTTCCCAAGAATTCACGTTTTTCGTATCTATTATTGCATCAAACTTGAACATTTTTGCTCAGGATGGCATGCACATTGCTAACAAAATGCATGTCAGGATCAAATATTGGTTTAATTTGGTGCGATATTTGTCTATGCAACCTTAAAAAATCTGCGAGATATTGCTCTCATGTTGCAAGACAAGTGTCCATAAGAGGATTCATCATGCAAGACACACACTCATCACCGGGATTGCTGCAACGGGTATTTCATCTCGAACAAAATAATACCAATGTTCGTCGTGAAATTCTGGCAGGATTCACCACGTTTTTGGCGATGTGTTACATCATCATTGTTAACCCAAGTATTCTGTCTTTAACTGGCATGGATCAGGGTGCTGTATTCGTGGCAACCTGTATTGCCGCAGCGATTGGCTGTCTGGTGATGGGAATTGTTGCGAATTATCCGATTGCACTGGCACCGGGCATGGGATTAAATGCCTATTTTACCTTTTCTGTGTGTATGGGCATGGGCGTACCGTGGCAAACTGCCCTGGCGGCTGTGTTTGTTTCAGGACTGGTGTTTTTATTCGTAAGCCTGTTTAAATTCCGTGAGGCAATGATTAATGCCATTCCGATGTCATTAAAATTATCCATTGCAGGCGGGATCGGCTTTTTTCTGGCACTCATCGCCTTAAAATCGGCTGGTGTGGTGGTTGGAAATGAAGCAACGCTGGTGAAAATGGGCGTACTGTCTTCACCTTCGGTATTGTATGCTAGCCTCGGGTTTTTGTTGATTGTGGTGATGCATCATTATCAGATTCGTGGCGCAATTATCATCAGTATTTTGGCTGTCACCATTTTATCAACTGTACTGGGTCATAATGAATTTCAGGGTGTGGTGGGGAGTATTCCGTTAATTGCACCGACCTTGTTGCAGATGGATTTTCAGGGATTGTTTAATGCCTCAATGATTGGGGTGATTTTTGTTTTCTTTCTGGTTGATTTATTTGATAGCACTGGAACATTGGTCGGCGTGTCACAACGCGCAGGCTTGTTACAAGATGGCAAATTACCACGTTTAAAACGTGCACTGATGGCAGATTCAACAGCAATTATTGCCGGTGCAGCATTGGGTACCTCATCGACTACACCTTATATCGAATCGGCTTCCGGGGTTGCGGCAGGCGGTCGTACTGGTTTAACTGCGGTAGTGGTGGCAGTACTGTTTATTTTGGCACTATTTTTGTTTCCACTAGCACAAAGTGTTCCTGCTTTTGCCACTGCACCTGCCTTGTTGTATGTTGGTGTATTGATGATTCATGGCGTAACAGGCATTGACTGGGATGACATTACCGAAGCAGTTCCTGCCTTTTTAACCATGATTTTTATGCCATTTACCTATTCGATTGCCGATGGTATTGCAGTGGGATTTATTAGTTATGCGCTGATCAAGTTATTGACAGGTAAAGCAGCAACTGTACCGTATATGGTCTGGATCATTGCTGGGTTATGGGCATTTAAATTTGCAGTCTTTGGTGGTTAAGTTTGCTGGTTAAATTTTTGTACTGTGCTTTATTACAGCTTTTAACAGTTAACACTGATTTTATAAAATCAGTTTGGGGTAAATAACGCCCCACGGTGTAGTATGATGACATCACGTGCTACACCTTTTTTGTTTTGGAGGAGAGCATTATGCAACATCAGCAACTCATTGCCGCATTGCCGAAAACGGAATTGCATGTGCATATTGAGGGCACATTTGAACCCGAACTTATGTTCGCCATTGCCCAGCGTAATCAGGTGCAATTACCTTATGCATCGGTGGAAGAGCTAAAACAGGCATATAATTTTCACAATTTACAGTCCTTTCTGGATTTGTACTATGCCGGTGCCAATGTATTGCTCAAGGAACAGGATTTTTATGATTTGACCTGGGCCTATCTGGAAAAATGCCAGCAAGACCATGTAGTACATACCGAAATCTTTTTTGATCCACAAACCCATACCGATCGTGGTGTTGCCTTTGCTACCGTATTTAACGGCATTTATCGGGCATGTCAGGATGCAAAAGAAAAACTTGGCGTTAGTGCGTATTTAATCATGAGTTTTCTACGCCATTTAAGTGAAGAAGCGGCATTTGAAACGCTTGAACAAGCGCAGCCATTTAAAGATAAAATTATTGCTGTAGGGTTGGATTCCAGTGAAGTTGGTCATCCACCTAGTAAATTTGAACGGGTTTTTGCCGAAGCCAAAAAACAGGGTTATCTGATTGTGGCACATGCCGGAGAGGAAGGACCGCCTGATTATGTATGGCAAGCACTGGATTTATTGCATGTGAACCGTATCGATCATGGTGTGCGTTCGGAAGAAGATCCACAACTGGTACAACGATTGTTTGAAGAAAAAATGCCGCTCACGGTCTGTCCTTTAAGCAATCTAAAACTTTGTGTGGTCGATGATATGGCAAAGCATAATATCAAACGTTTATTGCACAAAGGGTTAAAGGTCACCGTCAATTCTGATGATCCGGCATATTTTGGCGGTTATATGAATGATAACTTTATTGCCATTACGCAGGCACTGGATTTATCTACACAGGATCTCAAGCAATTGGCGATCAATTCCTTCGAAGCCAGTTTTTTACCAGATGCACAAAAAATGGCTTGGATTAACAAAATTCAAGCGTTATAGCATATAAAAGCCTTGTATAGTGTCCAAGGTTTGCTTGATGCAACATTGTAAAATCGAAAATTAAATGGGTTGATTATGAAAAAATTTTTATTGGCCGCAGCATGTGCTGCGGTAGCATTAACCGGATGTGCTACACCGACGACTGGAACAACAACAGCAAATGGTAATGGTACCGTAGGTACAGCAGCAGCGATTGGTGGCAATGTCTTAAAAATGGCTGTGGATAATCAATGTCGTACCGAGTTGAATGCCAACAATGCGTTTCGTGCGATTGCGTTAACCATGACGGCTGAACAGCAAGATGCACTTGAAACTAAAGTTTGTGGTTGTGTCAGTGAAAAAGCATTACAAAACGTCTCTGCGGTAGAGTTAGCGCAGGCTGCTGTTGATGCTAACGCACGTACACAAATTGTTGCCAATACTGTGGCAAAAACTTTAACAGCTTGCTATTCAGAATTTGTTGGCAAATAACTTATCGTTCAATAATAGGCAATTGTGATCAAAGAAGCGGTCTATGGATCGCTTTTTTAAATTGATTTAATCTCTCTTCGAGAATTATGCTAATGTGTATATTACAAATATTTATACACAGGTGATCATATGCGAACCAATATTGTGATTGATGACAATTTGATGATGCAGGCTTTACAAGCGAGTGGTCTAAACACCAAGAAAGAAGTGGTTGAAGAAGGGTTAAAGTTAATTATTCAGCGACACAAACAACAAGCAATTCGTGAGTTACGTGGCAAATTGCAATGGGAAGGTCAGCTGGATGAAATGCGTGATGGTATACAGCAGTGATACTGGTGGATACAAGTGTATGGATCGATTACTTTAATGGAAAAAATCAGCACATACAGATTTGCTTGATCTGGCATTGACAGAAAGTAGTGTTGCGATTGCTGATTTGATTTTTCTTGAAATATTGTAGGGATTTAAAGCAGATAAAGATTATGAACAAGCAAAACAAGCCTTACAAATATTAGATCAATATCGTGTTTTTGAGGGTAATATGGTTGAGCGATGCACAGAAAATTATCGTTTTTTTGCGCAAGAAAGGCATAACGATTCGTAAAACAACCGATGTGATTATTGCGAGTTATTGTATTGAGCATCATTTACCATTGTTATTTGTAGATCGTGATTTTTTACCATTTGTGCAGCATTTGGGTTTAATTAATGTGATGAACTTTAAAAAGTTTTAACTTCGGGAAATAATATGAAGATTGCAGGTGTAGATGAAGCTGGACGTGGTCCATTAATTGGTTCGGTGGTGACTGCTGCGGTGATTTTAGACCCAAATAATCCGATTGAAGGATTAAATGATTCCAAGAAATTAAGCGCAAAAAAACGGGAAAAATTATTTCTGGAAATTCAGGAAAAAGCATTGGCATGGTCAATTGCCGAAGCTACCCATGAAGAAATTGATGCAATAAATATCCTGCAAGCTACAATGTTGGCTATGAAGCGGGCAGTGGAAGCTTTAAAGATTACACCCGATCTAGTGCGAATTGATGGTAATAAATGTCCAGATATTGCATTAAAGTGTGAAGCAGTAATTGGTGGTGATGCTCTACATGCCGAAATCAGTGCAGCCAGTATTCTGGCAAAAGTCACACGCGATCGTCAGATGCAGGCGCTGGATCAACTTTATCCAGATTATGGCTTTGCCAGACATAACGGTTATCCGACCAAAGCTCATCTGGACGCAATCCAGCGACATGGTGTCTTGATCCAGCATCGTCGCAGTTATAAACCGGTACGCTTAATACTGGAGCAGTTCGAAACGGTTAAGGTTGAATCGGCTTAAAATCTTTAATTACCTGAATGAAGGTTCGACCCGTTTGCGATTCGATGTGCATATTTGCCTGAATTTTTGCTAATCGAATCTGCATGCTTCGAATTCCAACACTGATTCCAGATTCAAGTACAGCGTCCACATCAAAACCAATGCCGTTATCTTCAATCTCTAAAACAAGCTGGGTGGGAAGCCTGTAATAGAGATGAACATTCACCTGTGTTGCCTGACTATGCTTAAGAATATTAGTTAATGCTTCTTCAATTACACGTAATAAAGTTAAACATTCCAATGCCGTAGGTTTACTTTGCCAGACTGTCGGAAATGACCATGAGGATTGAATATCCAATTCATCAAAAATCTGAGTAAAACGGTAACGTACTGGAGCGCCCCATATCATTGGTGTTTCGGGAACCTTGGCGCCCGCACTGGAACCGCTATCAATGATTTGTCTTAAATCATCACGTAATAGTTTTAACATGGATAAGAATTGTGGATTGGTGAGATTGTGCTTGCTTTGATCAACAATTGCCATGGAGCGTACCAACGAGCCGCCTAGTCCATCATGTAGATCATGGGAAAGGTCCATTCTTTCCTGCAATCTGGTATTTTCCAATGCCAATTTATGCTGAATATTTAACGAAGTGGTTAATTCTTCTTTGGCCTGTAAGACATTTTCTTTTAAAGTTTTATTGAAGCCTTCGATGCGTTTAACATTTTTGGACAGACGCATAGCCAGAATAATCGCAATAAGAAGTGTGGTTAACGGTGCTGTATAGGCAGCCAATGGAAAATCATGGATCACATGAAACATATATAAAATATCGTGAGTGAGCACTAGAAGATAGATAATAAATACGCTTGCTAGAAGATAGGCTTCCAATAGTGCGGATTTTTTGGCAATCCAGAGATAACTGATAAAATGAATAACCAATATCAATATTGCCACGATAAAGGTAATGAATAAAAAAGTATTGAGGATTGCAATATGATCAGGTAGAAAAATTGCTAACAAAGCAACACCCAATAATATTAAAATTAAACTTCGTTCCAGATATGGAAAACGTCGCTGTGCCAGTCGCCATGCATATAAACATGAAAATACTACATAGGCAAATATAGGGATAATACTGATTCGTGCCAGTTGTAAGGTGTCCAGTCCAAAAGGTGGTTCAAGAGCCAGAACATTGTAAATAATGAGAACCCATGCCAGTGAATTGAGGGCAAACCAGCCAAATACATATTCCTTAGGCTGAAATAACCAGACCAGAAAGGCAATTACGCCCAGTGTCAGGGAAAAAATCAGGTTAAAAAACATCAAGACGCGTTGTTCACGCCAGAAATTCTGATATCGTGGCATGACTTGACTCGCATCACCCAAAACGACCTGACCCAGACCTGAGGTCTGCGTAGCCACTGCCACAACCCGAATCCAGATGATATTTTCACCTTGTTTCAGTGCAGACGCAGGAATATTCCAGTAACGGGGCATATTCCAGCTACGTGATAAAGGTTCGACTAATGATTGATCCTGCCAGAGTAAATCATCATTAATATAAACTTGTCCTGCCATATTGATATAGCTAATCACCAGTGTTACCGGATTTTTCTGGGTGATCGGGCAATGATAATCCCATTGGATTTTATACCAGACACTCCCTGAATACAGTTTCCAGTGATCATCAATAAAATCGGGAAATTGTTTTATCGTATGCCAGCCCTGTAACGGGCGTTGTGTACCATCACCTATTGCTTGTGCAACAGCGATATGCTGAATATTTGTCGTACATGCGGATGGCTGGGCTGCGTAAGTTGTAGATGCGATCAAACATAAAATACACGATACAATTAAGGTAATATGCCTAAAGAGCGGGCAGTATTGATGGCTTTTGCGCGACTGGATACAGACAGCTTGCGATAAATATGTTTGATATGACATTCGACAGTATATCTTGAAAGGTGAATAAATTCGGCAATTTCCTTATTGCTCATACCCTTGGCGACCAGTTCTAAAATCTCATGTTCACGATGTGAAAGCAAACCTTTTTCCGCAATATTTTCAGTTGCAGGGGGGGCACTTGACGAGGGTAAAATTAGTCTGCTTAAGATTTGCTGGGCGATAAAGGGATCAATCGGTGCGCCACCACGTAAAATACTGCGGATAGACATGGACACTTCCAGATCATCACGTTCCTTGAGGACATATCCGGTTGCGCCTGCCTGAATCGCACCCAAAATGGCATCTTGTGTACTCCATGCCGAAATCACCAAAATTGGACAGGATGGATCCAAATGCCGTAATGCTTCAATCAATGTTTTACCATTGCCATCGGGCAAACCCAAATCCACCAGTGCAAAAGAAACTGGTTGCTGTTTTAATGTATCCAGCGCTGCTTGCAGGGTCTGGACAAAAATAAGCATATCCTGTTGATAACCCAGATTGAGTAACAAGTCCTTTAAGCGATGTTGTATAGCGGCATCATCTTCAACAATAAGTACCGGAATAGGTAAAGTAAGTTCCTGATTGGACACCATCTATTGCCTTGTGATCTGGGTGGTCTTTTATAGCATAGAAAATAGTGATTGATTATGCTATCCCTGAAACTGGGTATTTTGATCTAAATAAAATATTAGTTTTTATTGATATATTATGCGCTCTGCAAGTTGTTGGAAATATTGATTAGACCATACATCTAGCGATGTTATATCTTGAATAAATGGTCGCACATCCTATCCTGCTTTGCATGTTCAAAATCAACAGAGTCAATTTTTTTTTTGCGTAGCAATGTCAAAAAATCTTGCTGGCTTAAATCAGATTTAATCCAGTCACGACCTTTAATACGATTTTTCCATTGCCTAAATAGTAAGGTATGCATTTTACCCAGATATAAGTTTTCAATTGTAAAACATTTCACATAGAATGAAAAAGGTTGTAAGAGTAGCTTTTTCTCGGTGTTAAATAATAGTGGTGACTGAGTATCGACTTCAAATTTAATTTTTAGGGTTTTACGACCTGTAATTTTAATATCATAAATACTGGTATTCTTTTTTAGAAAAGCAGAAATGACAGCAGTTCGAGTTCTTTCATAAATTGTATGGATAATCGGGATAAATCCGAATGTCTATACATTATTGAATTGTGTTAAGATAAATTTGCTTAATTTTTCAGCTATTTTTAACATGCAGCTGTTCTAGTCGAATGAATTTATCATGCTAAATAGACCAAACAAGCTGGCGAAATGTTGAGATTGACATCCGCCCTAAAAGCTGGCGTTTACCCACAAGGGGTGTATTACATATGTCCTATTGGATGGCGAATATTTTATTCGATTTGTGAATAAAAATAAGCGTTATTCATTAGGAGCATTACCTTCATGGATATCCGAGAGTTTAAACTGTATGCTATTATCATTGAAAATAATAGACGATGTGATAGGGGCAAATATGTTTGAATATTTTGATGCGCCGCTTTTTATTGTAGATCATGATATAGCAAAAGTAGACATTCAAAAAACACCATTTTTTTATAATGATCAAGGTAAACCAGCTTATCTCAAAACTTTACCTGAATTTGCCATACCACTTCAACCAGCTATTCCTGATCCGCAAATCGCAATAGGTAAAGAATATGTGGTTGCTAAAGTGATAGAAACAGTAAGGAAAGAGTATGGGAAACAGACCCAACTTGATTTTGTAGGGGAACAGATAGAATATGATGCTTTCTGGGTAACTCGGGATATTGCCGCAGCATTTGGCATGACTTTAGTTAAACCGTATCAGGCGGTTAAAATACTGAGTCCGCAAACATCGACATTATATCAGATTCAATATGAATATGGGGTGTATGCAGGACATTGGTCACCTTATCAGGGTAAAGAAGGTAACCATGAATTATTGACGATGGTATGCACAGATTTAGAATGTCATGATTTTCCGCATATTTTTGCTTCTACTGATGCCGATATGCCTTTAGTCATCTCGGTCGCCAGATATTGGCCAAAGCAACATAAAATTCGTTTGGCAGATTTATGGTTAGCGCAAGGAAATGCTTTATATGTACCACCAAGTACAGTTTATGCTGGTTTAGACTGTGTGGATTTACATAATAATCGTAACTCTGCACGGGCATGCTGGGACAAACTATGCAAAAACAGTATACTTACCCATACCCTATTGGAACCTGATTCTAAAACATTTGACTGGTATTGGAATAAAAAACCAACTGTTCACCGCCGCCCTCATCTTTGATTTATCTATGCCTTTTTATAGCGGACTTTAATAAATGAACCAGAGTCTAAATACTGCATTTTATAAGACACTTTTGGAATCAACTAATGCTATTCCTTGGCAAATTGACTGGAAAACCTCACGTTATACATATGTCGGTCCACAAATTCAGGAGTTGCTTGGTTGGTCAGATGATACTTGGGCTACTGTAGATGATTGGGCAGAGCGTATGCATCCCGAAGATCGTGAACGAGTTGTGAAAAACTGTATTGAGCTATCAAAAAATGGAATTGACCACGAAGCAGATTATCGTGCTTTAAAAGCAGATGGTACTTATATTTGGGTGCGTGAAGTAGTACATGTTATTCGCTATAATGATGAAACACAATCGTTGATTGGTTTTATGTTTGACATTAGTGAGCGTAAAAAGAAAGAAGAGGAGTTGGCACTTTCACTTCAGGTTCGGCATCAACTTGAGTTGGAAAATACCAGACTTCAGCAAAGAATTGATCTGGCACATGAGTTACATGATGGTTTGGGTGGTTCTTTGGTACGTTCTATAGCATTGGTAGATCAAAGTAAGGAAAATCTAAGTAATTCGCAATTCTTATCTATGCTTAAATTGTTACGTGATGATTTAAGACAGATTATCGATACAGGTTCAAGTTCAGGGACAAAAATCCCTGAAACACCAATTATCTGGGGTGCAGCTATACGCTACCGATTCATGCAGATTTTTGATGAACTGGGTATTAAGTCTAGTTGGTGTTTTCCTCAGGAATGGCTTGTTCAGCCGACGACACTAGAATGTTTGACCTTATTACGGGTGATTGAAGAATCACTCACCAATATCATTAAACATAGTCATGCACAACAGGTTTCCATTAACTTATTTTTTAATGAGGAACGACAACTGATTTTAGAAATTGAAGACGATGGTATGGGGTTTGATGTCGATGCAGTCTTTCACTCAGGGATCAGTGTTGGTTTGCGTAGTATGAAAACCCGACTTGAAAGGATTAATGCAAAAATGTATATTTCATCACAAAATGGTAAGACGCTTATTAAAGTGGTAAAATGAGTCATAAAAATTCATATAATCTTAGCAATCTCAACTTTAATCTATAGCAAAATTCAAAATGTAAGCTACATTTGTGTCATGCTGGACTTGATCCAGCATCCAGAGTTAACGTATCCTAAATTAAACTCTAAAAGCTAAAGCCTAGACCTTAACAACTCTTGAACTTTACTCTGGATACGTTGAGAGATGTATCTCGCAAGGCAAGTATGACGAAGTGAATGTAGCCCAAAAATCAAATTTTGCTCTATAATTTAAATTTTGTCGTTATAGTGAAAAAATTATAAAAATACCCAATTTCAGGGATATTTTTAATAAAAATAATCATTTTATAATCAATTTCCATTAAATACTTTAAAGGAAATATTATGAGTGAAGATTTAACCCAAGGACCTAAAGGTTATTTTACCAGTGTTACCTTTGAGTCTCAACTTGCTCCATTAGATGGACAAAAGCATCGCTCTAGTCCAAACTATGATTTGACCCAGTTAGATCAAAATTACGACTGGATATTTTCTGCGCCTCCTGGCGTTATTTTCTCTATTAAAGAAGACGTAGTCGGTAAAGATCCTGTTGTGCAGGAACACATTGCCAATGGGACTAAAGCCACTGTAGAATTGAAAGGGAAAAAGAAAATCTATGTTGCAGATCCAATCAATGCAACAGAAAAATTTAAAATTAGCCTAAGTGTTATTCAAGGAGACAAGGAAGCTGATTGAAATTTCAACTAAATATAAGCCAATCACAACTTTATCAAAACCAAAGTTTACATATAAACTTTTAATAAATCTATTTTTTGTCCGCTACTGCAATAAAAAATGTAGCGGTGAAAGACCTACCTCACAAGGGCTTTGTCCATTTGTAAAGCGACACTTTTCACTTCGTTGCTTTCGGCAGCGAAGTGAGTTAATTAAAAAGGTTGAAATTTATACTTATTTTTTATGATGAAGCATTACTTGCGCAAAATTCAAAATACATTTATGTCATGCCGTGAGAGATGTATCTCGCAAGGCAGACATCCAGAGTTTACATATCTTACAATCAGATTCTAAAACCTAGGTATTAACAATTTCCGATTCCGAACTTTGCTTTAGATCATTATATGGCGCTTAATAATCGAATTTTGCTATAGATATTGTATGATTCCTTTAGGCTAATGCCCCTTAGGGATAAAAATCCTTGCATTGCACACTAGATAGATGAGTAACATCAACTATTAATCTAAAAAATTAAAAGTCAAAATACCCAATTTCAGTGATATGCAACGTACAAAAAAACACCTTTAATTAACCTATTTTCTATACAAAACATACATAGGTTAAACATATGAATCACATTTTTAAAAAAATCTGGAATAAATCGCTTGGATGCATGGTGGTGGTTTCAGAACATGCAAAAAGTGCAGGGAAAAAAGATAATACTACTGGTAAAGTTACAAGTACGGATCGCCAATCTATTCAGACAGTGTCGCTTAAAACATTAGGTTTGCAAACTCTGGTGCTCAGTATTGCCATTATCATGGGGGAAAATGTCAGGGCGGATAATATTGTTCAGGGTGTTAGTTGCAGTTCTTTTAATGTTAATAAAACCTTGGAAGAGGCGAATGGATCGTTTACTACAGCCGTTAATAGAAGTATCTCCGCTGAAGCTGGCTCACCTTTTCTTACTTTTGATGGTGCTGTGGCAATTGGGGGGGATTGTACAAATTTCACTTGGGCATTAGATCATGCTGTGGCAATTGGTGGTGCGGCAGCGGCGGTAAACGGGGTAGCGATGGGAACAGGTGCGTGGGCATATCGGATTGGTAATGTTGCGATTGGCAATCAAGCAGAGGCAATCGGAATCAATAGTATCGCCATTGGTGCAGGATCTATTGCAAATAGAGATAATAGTTTTTCAGTTGGAAATAGCACCACTCAGCGACAAATTACTAATGTAGCAGCAGCTACAAGTGGCACAGATGCTGTGAATTTAACGCAGGTACAAAGTCTGATTTTAGGCGGTGGTACAACAGGCGCTGTGTTATATGACGCTGTAAATAGTCAAAAAATTACTCTTGCAGGTACAGGTGGAACCACGATCAGCAATGTAAAAGCAGGCACAGCTGATACTGATGCAGTCAATAAACTGCAACTGGATACAGCGATTGCCAGTGTAGGTACCGTTGCCACAGATAATTATGCATACGATAACAATGATACAGCATTAGGTTCGGCATCAGGTTGGGAACACTCCACCGAAGATGATGGATTAACATTAACCAAAGTGGCAGGCATTACTGTAACTGCCACAGGTCTGGATATTGATGATATTACTTCATTTACTTTAACGGATGGGACAGAAATTACAGATGCTACGCAAGTTACAGACTTTATTAATGCTGCAAAGCAAGGCGGTAATATTGCGGTGGGTACATTAAGCAGTGCAGTAGGTGTTGCAAATGTGGCATTGGGTGAATCTAGCAGTGCTGTAGGTTATGAGAATACTGCATTAGATTTTGGTAGCAGTGCGCTGGGTTATAATAATATCGCATCGGGTGGTGATAGTAGTGCGGTGGGTTCTCTGAATACTGCTTCAGGTGATTATAGCAGTGCATTGGGTGCATGGAATACTGCATCAGGTTATGATAGCAGTGCTGTAGGTTCTGAGAATACCGCCTCGGGTTCTGAGAGCAGTGCGTTGGGTTCTGAAAATATCGCCTCGGGTGAGGCTAGCAGTGCTGTAGGTTATCAGAATACAGCATCAGGTGAATATAGCAGTGCGCTGGGTTTTTACAATACCGCATTGGGCGAGTATAGCAGTGCAAGTGGTACAAGCAACACCGCAAGTGGAAAAATGAGTAGTGCAAGTGGTGTAGGCGGCGCAGCATTAGGTAATGGCAGCTCAACCATGGGCGGTGCTTTAATAGATATGTCTACTTTTGATCCTACTCAGTCCATAACAACGATAAGTGGTCGAGAGATTGAAATTGATCAGCAAGCCGTGATGCTAACAAAAATAGATGGTTTGGATGTGGTTATAGATAATACAGATCCATCTAATCCTAGTATCACGATTGGTGGAAAACAACTGACGACAGAGGAATTACAGGCATTTATGCAAACTGTTCAGGTAGGCGGTGCAATTGCTGTCGGAGAACAGGCACTTGCCGCAGGGTCACGTTCAACTGCTTTTGGCGATAAGTCCACAGCAATCGGTGCAGAAAGTAAAGCCTATGCTGATAATAGTGTTGCTTTGGGTGCAGGTTCAATTGCTGATGAAGCCAATACCGTGTCCGTAGGTGCGACAGGTGTAGAAAAACGCATTACCAATGTGGCAACGCCTACCAAAGCAACTGATGCTGCCAATAAAGATTATGTAGATACAGGTTTGGCTGCCAAAGCTTCACAGTCGGATTTGGATTTACTGGATGGACGTGTCGATCAAGCCGAAACTGACATTAGTGCATTGGATACTCGGGTTAATCAAACCGAAACCGACATTAGTGCATTAGATGGACGTGTCGATCAAGCCGAAACCGACATTGGTGCATTAGATGGACGAGTTGGACAAACTGAAACTGACATTACTGCATTAGATGGACGAGTTGATCAAACTGAAACCGACATTACTGCATTAGATGGACGAGTTAATCAAACCGAAACCGACATTGGTGCATTAGATGGACGAGTTGGACAAACTGAAACTGACATTAGTGCATTAGATGGACGAGTTGATCAAACTGAAACCGACATTAGTGCATTAGATACTCGGGTTGGCACAGCAGAAAGCGACATCACGGCATTAGATGGACGAGTTGATCAAACTGAAACTGACATTACTGCATTAGATACTCGGGTTGATCAAACCGAAACTGACATTACTGCATTGGATACTCGGGTTGGCACAGCAGAAACCGACATTATTGCATTAGATGGACGAGTTGATCAAACCGAAACCGACATTGGTGCATTAGATACTCGGGTTGGCACAGCAGAAACCGACATTACTGCATTGGATGGACGAGTTAATCAAACTGAAAGTGATATTACAGCATTGGATACTCGGGTTGGCACAGCAGAAAGTGACATCACGGCATTAGATGGACGAGTTGATCAAACTGAAACTGACATTACTGCATTAGATGGACGAGTTGATCAAACCGAAACCGACGTTACTGCATTGGATGGACGAGTTAATCAAACTGAAAGCGATATTACAGCATTGGATACTCGGGTTGGCACAGCAGAAAGCGACATCACTGCATTGGATACTCGGGTTGGACAAACTGAAAGCGATATTACAGCATTAGATGGACGAGTTGATCAAACTGAAACTGACATTAGTGCATTAGATGGACGAGTCGATCAAACCGAAACTGACATTACTGCATTGGATACTCGGGTTAATCAAACCGAAACTGACATTACTGCATTAGATGGACGAGTTGATCAAACTGAAAGCGATATTACTGCATTGGATACTCGGGTTGGACAAACTGAAAGCGATATTACAGCATTGGATACTCGGGTTGGCACAGCAGAAAGCGATATCACCACATTGGATACTCGAGTTGGCACAGCAGAGACCAATATTGGCAATCTTCAAACCGATTTAACTTCTGCTCAGAATGATGTAACAGCCTTAGATAGCCGTATTGGTGTAGCAGAAACCACTATCACTTCAGCTGCAACGACATTTACCAGTGTATTGGGCGGAGGTGCTGCATTTAATAATGGGGTATTTACTGCCCCAACTTACACCATTCAAAGTTCAAACTATAGCGATGTTGGGAGTGCTTTTGCAGCGGTGGATAGCAAACTTACCGATCTGGACACCCGTTTAACCACAGTACAAAATAATGGCACAGGGGCAAATGGTAAAAGTGCCTATGAAGTTGCACAATCTAATGGCTATACTGGTTCGGAAACAGATTGGTTGGCTTCCCTAAAAGGTGATAAGGGTGATCAAGGCGAACAAGGTCTAACGGGTGCAACCGGAGAAAAAGGCGATCAGGGTATAGCAGGTGTTGATGGTAAAGATGGCTTAAACGGTCTGGATGGTAAAGACGGATTAGACGGTTTAAATGGCCTTGATGGTGCCAAAGGCGATAAAGGTGATATCGGATTAACAGGTGCAACCGGAGAAAAAGGCGATCAGGGCATAGCAGGTGTCGATGGTAAAGATGGTTTAAACGGTCTGGATGGCAAAGACGGATTAGACGGTTTAAATGGTCTTGATGGTGCCAAAGGCGATAAAGGTGATACCGGATTAACAGGTGCAACCGGAGAAAAAGGCGATCAGGGCATAGCAGGTGTTGATGGTAAAGATGGCTTAAACGGTCTGGATGGTAAAGATGGCTTAGATGGTTTAAATGGTCTTGATGGTGCCAAAGGTGATAAGGGAGATAAAGGTGATACCGGATTAACAGGTGCCACCGGATCGCAAGGGGAACAAGGTTTACAGGGAGAAAAAGGCGATCAGGGGGAACGTGGTTTAAGTGCTTTTGAAATTGCAGTTGAAAATGGCTTTAGCGGATCAGAACAGGATTGGTTATCTGCACAAACCAATCCATATATTGATATTAGTACATCAAGTGGTGATGCAGGTTCTTCTGCGCAAGCGACCGGAACAGGTTCTATTGCTATTGGTGAAGGTGCGCTAGCCAGTGGTGATCAATCTACTGCGATCGGTGAGGGTACACAGGTTTCAGGCGATCAATCCACTGCGGTCGGTAAAGGCAATCAAGTGTCAGGTGATCGTTCAGGGGCATTTGGTGATCCCAATACTGTAACTGGCAATGCTAGCTATGCAATCGGTAATGACAATACGGTTACTGGTGATGGAACTTTTGTGCTAGGGAATAATGTGGAGACCGAAGCAAAAAATGCAGTGGTACTCGGTAATAATTCCACCAATGATCGGGATAATACGGTTTCCGTTGGTTCGGCTAGCAACTTACGACAAATCACGCATGTTGCTGCGGGTACAGAAGATACCGATGCGGTGAATGTGGCCCAGCTTAATACTGCAAGTGCCACGACATTATCCAATGCCAATACTTATACAGACACCAAGTTTGCCAGTCTGGAAAGTAGTTTTAAAGATTATCGTCTGGAAACAGAGCAGCGCTTTAAACAGGTGGATGAGCGTTTTGACCGTCAGGGTGCGATGAGTGCTGCAATGATGAATATGGCAGTGAGTACGGCAGGTTTACGTGGTCAAAATCGTATAGGTGTTGGTGCCGGTTTTCAGGGGCAGGAACAGGCCGTAGCGGTGGGTTATCAACGTATGGTGAATGAAAATACCAGTTTAAGTTTAAGTGGCGCACTGACCAAAGAAGAAGGTTCGGCAGGTGTTGGTGTTGGCTTTAGCTGGTAAGCTGTGAAAATCTGTTTGAATCATTGGGCCGTTGCATATGCAGTGGCTTTTTAATGTAAGTATAAATCTGCTATAACCGATTTAAACAGCCGACTAGATCCAGCAAGCGATTGGCATAACCCCATTCGTTATCATACCAGGCAAAGACTTTAGCCTGTCTGCCAGCAGTCATGGTTTGCAGGCTATCAACAATAAGGGAATAAGGAGAATGATTAAAATCACTGGACACCAGGGGTTGATCTGTCATGGCCATAATGTTGGCATATTGTCCACGAATAGCCTCTGCAAAACTCTGGTTAATCTCTGCAATGTGATGTGCTTTGGGCATGACGATAGTCAAATCAATGGCAGCAACATTCAAGGTGGGCACACGAATGGAATATCCCTCAATTCTATCCTGCATATGTGGCATAACGCGTTTTAAGGCACCTAATGCGCTGGACGTGGTAGGAATAATATTATGTCCAGAAGCTCGGGCACGGCGTAAATCTCGATGAACATGGTCCAGCACAGCCTGATCGGTGGTGACAGCATGGATTTCGGTCATCATGGCACTTTCAATACCAAAGGCATCATCCAAAATTTTTACCATAGGGACCAGTGCCTGTGTGGTACAGGACACGCTGGAAATCACTTGATCGGTTAATTTTAAATCCTGATGATTAACGCCGTAAACAATTGCTGCATCCACGCTATCAAACGGTGCTGCACCGATAATAACCCGTTTTGCACCAGCAACGAGGTGTTGACTGGCGGCTTCACGCGAACGGAAGAATCCGCTACATTCTAGTGCAACATCTATATCCAGTTGTTGCCAAGGTAAATCCTGCGGCCTGGCCTGTTGAAATACTTGAATTTTAAGTTGTGAACCCAAAGCATTCACGACTAAAAAATTTTCCTGACCGTGCTGCGAATCCTGCTGCAAGATTTCAACCGTACCAGCAAAACGTCCGTGAGTGGTATCAAAGCGTAATAGATGAGCCAGTGTTTCAATATCGGCAATATCATTGATGGCAATAATCTGTTGTTGTAATTGTTGCCTAGGCGTTTCAAACCATGCACGTAATACGTTGCGTCCAATCCGACCAAATCCGTTAATCGCAACACGTTGCATGATTGACCTCAAAATTATTCAGCGATACATCAGTTGCGCATGTTAAAGCAAGTGTCATGAAAAGGAAAATATTTTGCCGAATAATTTAATTTGCTTAAATCTGTAAAAACATTGGTCTAAGGGTAAAACTTCGCTATAATTTGTCGCCTTAATCTTAAAGCCAATGATTCAAGCTGGTGCATTAGGTGTGCATTGAATCATACGCCACTAATATTTGTATGGAGTGACTTGTTGTGAGTACACGTTTTATGACGTCCGCTGAAATTCGTGAAGCCTTTTTGCATTTCTTTGAAACCAAAGGTCATACACGTGTCGCGTCGAGTTCACTCGTACCTGCCAATGATCCAACCTTATTGTTTACCAATGCCGGTATGAATCAGTTTAAAGACTGTTTTTTGGGGCTGGAAAAACGTGATTATACCCGTGCCACCACTTCACAAAAATGTGTGCGCGCAGGCGGTAAGCATAACGATCTGGATAATGTCGGTTATACCGCACGCCATCATACTTTCTTTGAAATGTTGGGTAACTTCTCATTTGGCGATTACTTCAAACGTGAAGCAATTACCTATGCCTGGGAATTTCTGACCTCTGAGCAATGGCTAGGTCTAGATAAAGATAAATTGTATGTCACGGTTTATCATACTGATGATGAAGCTTTTGATATCTGGAATAAGGAAGTCGGTCTGGCGGCAGAACGTATTATTCGTATTGGTGATAATAAAGGCGAAAAATACGCCTCAGATAATTTCTGGGCGATGGGTGATACCGGTCCTTGTGGTCCATGTTCGGAAATTTTTTATGATCACGGTGATCATATCTGGGGCGGTTTACCGGGCACGCCGGAAGAAGATGGCGACCGTTATATCGAAATCTGGAATAACGTCTTTATGCAGTTTAACCGTACTGCTGATGGTGTATTACACGCGTTGCCAGCACCTTCGGTTGATACCGGTATGGGACTTGAGCGTATTTCCGCGGTATTACAGCATGTCAATTCCAACTATGACATCGATTTGTTCCAATACTTGTTAAAAGCTGCTGCCGAGATTGTGGGTATCCAAGATGAAGGTCAGCCTTCGTTACGTGTTCTAGCCGATCATGCCCGTTCCTGTTGCTTCCTGATTGCCGATGGTGTTAATCCTTCTAATGAAGGTCGTGGCTATGTTTTGCGTCGTATTATTCGCCGTGCAGTACGCCATGGTAATAAACTCGGTGCAAGTGGTACATTCTTCTATAAAATGTTGCAACCATTGATTGAAGTCATGGGACAAGCTTATCCTGAACTTGCTGCCAATCAGGATCGTATTGAAGCGACATTAATTAAGGAAGAAGAACAATTTGCCAAAACCCTAGAGCAAGGTCTGAAACTGCTGGAAGGGGAATTGGCACAATTAAAAAGTAAAGTGATTCCGGGTGAAGTTGTCTTTAAACTCTATGATACTTACGGTTTCCCGACAGATTTAACCGCAGATATTGCCCGCGAACGTGATTTAAGTATTGATGAAGTCGGTTTTGAACGTGAAATGGCAGCCCAACGTCAACGTGCTCGTGATGCTGGCAAATTCAATGTAGATTATAACAGTATTGTTAAAGTTGAAGGTGCAACCCAGTTCGATGGCTATGATGCCACACAGGGTCAGGGACAAATTGTTGCCATTTACAAAGATGGCGAGCAAGTGGATGAAGTTTCAGAAGGTGATGAAGCCTTAATCATTTTAAGTCAGACGCCATTTTATGCCGAGAGTGGTGGTCAAATTGGTGATACCGGTCTATTCAAAAATGATACCGGGATTTTTGAGGTTCAGGATACCAAAAAATCAGGCAGTGCCTTTGTTCATCAAGGTGTTGTGACCATGGGTAATCTGAAAGTTACTCAACCGGTTAAAGCCATTGTCAAGGCTGATTTGCGTGCAGCAATTTCCCGCAACCATTCCGCCACACACTTACTGCATGCCGCATTGCGTCAAGTATTAGGTACGCATGTGCAGCAAAAAGGTTCACTGGTCGCTTCTGATCTATTACGTTTTGACTTTGCCAATGATCAGCCTGTGACATTTGAACAATTACAGGAAATCGAACGGCTGGTTAATCGTGAAGTGATTGCCAATAGTCCTGTACAAACTGAAATTCTGGATATTGAATCGGCTAAAGCCAAAGGTGCCATGATGCTGTTTGGTGAAAAATATGGCGAAACAGTACGTGTACTGACCATGGGCACAGTAAGCAATGAGATTCCATTCTCGATTGAGCTATGTGGTGGTATTCATGTCAAACGTACGGGTGATATCGGTTTATTTAAAATTATTTCCGAAGGTGGCGTTGCTGCTGGTATCCGTCGTATCGAAGCTGTGACCGGTACCAAAGCTGTTGATGTGATCCAGAAAGCAGATGCGACAATTAACAGTATTAATGCGATCTTAAAAGCACAAAAAGAACAAACGCTTGAAAAAGTTCAGGCAACAGCAGAACATGCAGCACAACTGCAAAAACAGCTTGAGCAACTGAATCAGAAATTGGCCAATTTCCAAGCCAGTGAATTACTTGGCCAAGTACAAGAGATTGCAGGTCGTCGTACCCTGATTGCACAAGTGCAGGCAGATGCAAAATCACTGCGTCATTTACATGACAGTGTCAAATCTAAACTGGATAATGCAGTGATTGTGCTGGCAGGTGTGGATGCCGATAAAGTGAGCTTAATTGCTTCGGTGGCGAAAGAGCATCAGGCTGTGGTGAAAGCAGGCGATATTATCAAACATTTGGCTGCTGAACTTGGTGGTAAAGGTGGTGGTAAACCTGATCTGGCACAAGGTGGTGCACCACTTAACGAGAAGTTAGACGCTGTAATGACAAGCCTGACACAATGGCTTGCAAAATAATCGACTTCATTTTTGTGTAACTGATGCAAAACAGATTTGCATGATGGCTAATATGGAACAACTATGGCATTAATCGTTCAGAAATACGGTGGAACTTCAATGGGTACACCCGAGCGCATTTTAAATGTGGCTCGTCGTGTCAAACGCTGGCATGATCACGGACATCAAGTGGTTGTGGTGGTGTCTGCAATGAGTGGTGAAACCAACCGCTTGCTTGCCCTTGCCAAGGCAATTACTGAAACCCCAGATCCACGCGAGCTTGATCAAATGGTTTCTACGGGCGAACAAGTAACGATTGCAATGCTGGCAATGGCGCTTAATTCGATTGGTGTTGAAGCAAAATCACTGACAGGCCGTCAGGTGGGTATTCATACCGATATGGCATTTACCAAGGCACGTATTGAAGCAATTGATACCGATGCCATGACGCAGGATTTAAATGCCGGTCGTGTGCTGGTTGTTGCAGGTTTCCAGGGTGTTGATGATCAGGGTAATACCACGACACTGGGCCGTGGTGGTTCTGATACCACTGGTGTTGCACTTGCTGCTGCGCTTAAAGCCGATGAATGCCAGATTTATACTGATGTCGATGGTGTTTATACCACAGACCCTCGTGTTGCACCAAAAGCCAAAAAAGTGGATCGTATTTCGTTTGAAGAAATGCTGGAAATGGCATCTCTGGGTTCAAAAGTACTTCAAATTCGTTCGGTTGAATTTGCAGGCAAATATCAGGTACCTTTACGGGTCTTATCCAGTTTTGATAATGACGATGATGGTGCATTTGACGAAACATTTAAACAAACAGTGGGTACACTGATCACGACTGAAGCGGAAGACACTATGGAACAACCAATTATCTCAGGTATTGCATTTAACCGTGACGAAGCCAAATTAACGATTCTGGGTGTACCTGATGAACCGGGTATTGCTTCAAAAATTTTGTCACCGATTGGTGCGGCAAATGTTGAAGTGGATATGATTATCCAGAATGTTGAAGAAGATGGTACTACCGATTTTACCTTCACTGTAAATCGTGGTGACATTGCCAAAGCCAAAAAAATTCTGGAAGAAACTGCAGCAAAAATCGGTGCCCGTGAAGTTGCAACCCGTGATGATATTGTCAAAGTATCTATCGTCGGTGTCGGTATGCGTTCACATGCAGGTGTGGCTAGCAAAATGTTTACTGCACTGGCAGATGAAGGCATTAATATCCTGATGATCTCAACTTCAGAAATCAAAATCTCTGTTTTGATCGAAGAAAATTATCTGGAACTTGCGGTTCGTTCATTACATACAGCCTTTGGTTTAGACCGTGAACATGGTGAAAGTAGCGCGCGTGCTTAAAAAATAGGCATTTGTGATACATAAATTTGCAATTTATTTGACCTTTGCCTGACAAGC
Source organism: Acinetobacter populi (assembly GCF_002174125.1). Classification (GTDB taxonomy): domain Bacteria; phylum Pseudomonadota; class Gammaproteobacteria; order Pseudomonadales; family Moraxellaceae; genus Acinetobacter; species Acinetobacter populi. The sequence goes on along the minus strand of NZ_NEXX01000002.1, from coordinate 264,736 downwards.
AGCCACTATCTTTATATAGTGGCTCTGTTATATTTGTCAGACAGAACTGTTTACAAACACATTTAAGCGGTTGTGCAAAAGAAGTTTAATGATGTTTTGTAAATAATTTGCCGTTCAACAGCGAATGAAGCACATTTAGCAAGGAGGCAGTATGCTAATTTTGACTCGTCGTGTTGGTGAAACTCTTATGATCGGTGATCAGGTGAGCGTAACCGTATTAGGCGTTAAAGGTAATCAAGTCCGTATTGGTGTAAACGCACCAAAGGAAGTATCTGTTCATCGTGAAGAAATCTATCAACGGATTCAACACGAGCGTGCCATGCACGAACATTTACAACATCTTGATGATGATTATACGCCGAATTTTAATGACGACGATTACTCCCATTTTAACAATCGTTAAAATATGTTCATTCTTCCATCATAGACTTGGTTTATTTTGGATAAAAAACGAGCTATTTCTATAGCTCGTTTTTTATTGGTCAAAAATTACAGCATCATAAGATACGATGATCGTAATAAGCCTGTTATTTTTAAATTAATATATCTATTCTTAGATGACATACATTATCAAATCATACTCATTTGAACATTGATTGTGCGTTATATCTCTATCGCGATATTTTTAGGTGCAATAATTGCTTATCATGATGAATAGTGAAAAATGATCTAAAAATGAGAGTGGTATGAGCAATGGCTTGGCAATAAAGCAACAAGATGCACAACAATGGTTTGCACGGCTAGAGCTAGGTTTTATTTACCGTGATCAACGTACCATTATGGTGCATAGAAAACATCATGGTCCTATTCGGGTGCAAAAAATGTTATGGCCGGAGAAAACCGGCGTTTGTCATGCGATTTTGGTGCATCCACCTGCCGGAATTGCTGGCGGGGATCATCTAACTTTTGAGATACAAGCCAGTCAACATGCACATGCAGTGATTACTACGCCCGGTGCAGGGAAATGGTATCGCAGCAATGCCAAGGCAGCCCACCAGCATATTTATTTAACGGTAAAAGACGATGCCATTTTGGAATGGTTACCACAGGAAACCATGTTATTTGATGGTGCCAACGCGCATTCTGAAACTATCGTTCATCTGGAACAAAAAGCCAGTTTTATTGGCTGGGATATGCTGGTTATCGGGCGTCAGGCCAGAGCTGAAACCTTTGCACAAGGTGCTTATCATAATCATTTTAAATTGTTGAGAAATGATAAGTTGCTGGTTTCTGATGTATTAAATTTTACGGGTAATGACCGCTTTTTAAACTCGTGTCTGGGCATGAATGGCAACGCCGTGATGGGCAGTTTATGGGCTGTGGCACCGGAACAGTTTCGCGCCAGTATTGATCTAGAACAGCAGCTGGAGTTAGTTCGCGAATTGTTAATGCGTATGGATTTACCAGTACGCATCACCTTGCTGGATGATGTGTTATGTGCCAGATTTCTGGGTGATGATGCCAGACAATGCCATGATGCCTTTGCTGCAATTCGTGCCCGTTTAAGAAATTACTGGTATGGACTGGAGGAAGAGTTTCCCCGAATCTGGCGGACATAACGCAAAATCTTATATTTTCAAAACAGATAAAAAATATATGCTATGTTTGAGCATATATTTTGCTTAATCCTTTTTATAAACAAACGCTATTGCGATTTAGGAACGAGATATGGAACTCAATCCCACCGAAAAAGATAAAATGCTGATTTTTACTGCCGGACTGGTGGCAGAACGTCGTAAGGCACGGGGTTTAAAGTTGAATTATCCCGAAGCGATTGCTTTTATTTCGGCAGCCTTGCTGGAAGGTGCCCGAGATGGTATGACTGTGGCCGAATTAATGCACTACGGGACCACCTTATTGACCCGTGCAGATGTGATGGATGGTGTGGCAGAAATGATTGCCGAAGTGCAAGTCGAAGCAACTTTTCCGGATGGTTCAAAACTGGTGACTGTTCATCAGCCAATTGTTTAAAGGAGTAGATCATGATTCCTGGTGAAATTATCACGCCTGATACAGAGATTGAACTCAATGATGGTCGGGAAACCTTACGCTTAAGTGTTGCCAATACTGGCGATCGTCCGATTCAGGTCGGTTCACATTTTCATTTTTTTGAAGCCAATGATGCGTTAGCATTTGATCGTGATGCAGCCAAAGGTTTTCGGCTAAATATTGCCGCGGGTACTGCGGTACGGTTTGAACCGGGGCAGGTGAGAGATGTTGAACTGGTGGCCTTGGCAGGCAAACGAGAAGTCTACGGTTTTGCTGCACGAGTGATGGGTAAGCTGGATTAATTTTTTGGAATGAATATGCAGATTGTTTTAATCAACTATGATCAACAATATTTAGCATTTGATCCAATTACTTGCGATTCGGATTTATACACTCATTGTCGAGTTGAAAATAATCATACTTTTTCAATGGCGATAGATGTGTATTTATTTCCTGCAGAGATTGAACAGGTGATTACACAATTAAAACTGCTGAGACAATATTCTGATGATCAGATCAAGCTCAACGCATTAACTCAAGATGATTTAGAACTTGTATTTTATTCACGTATGGAGGCATTTATGATTGATGTTAAAATGAGGAAACAATCATTTATAAATAATCATATTGTTGTTACGGAATTTAAGACAACATTTTCTTTGCCGTTTGATCTTATTAGTTTAGTTATTGAAAAACTAAGAGAATTAGACTCATTCATTAGAAATTATAGTTAGGTGGTGTAATAAAGATATGACTATTAAAATATCACGTAAAGCTTATAGCGAAATGTTTGGTCCAACTGTTGGCGATCGGGTTCGTCTTGCCGATACCGAACTGTTTATTGAGGTGGAAAAAGACCTGACCACCTATGGCGAAGAAGTCAAATTTGGCGGTGGTAAGGTAATTCGTGATGGTATGGGACAATCACAACTCCTCGCAGATGAAGTGGCCGATACCGTGATTACCAATGCTTTAATTGTCGATTGGTGGGGCATTGTTAAAGCCGATGTAGGATTAAAAAATGGTCGAATCTGGAAAATTGGTAAAGCTGGTAACCCGGATATTCAACCTGATATTACCATTCCATTAGGTGCCGCGACGGAAGTAATCGCTGGAGAAGGGCAAATTCTGACTGCTGGCGGGATTGATACACATATACACTGGATTTGTCCACAGCAGGTTGAAACTGCTTTGATGTCGGGTGTAACCACCATGATTGGTGGTGGTACAGGACCGGCTGCTGGCACTTCTGCGACAACTGTAACACCGGGACCTTGGCATATTGGCACTATGTTACAAGCGATTGATGATTTACCGATGAATATTGGTTTACTTGGTAAAGGTAATTTAAGCTTGCCTGAACCAGTACGTGAACAAATCAAAGCTGGTGTGGTTGGTCTAAAATTGCATGAAGACTGGGGTTCAACGCCAGCAGCAATTGATAACTGTCTAAGTGTTGCCGAAGAGTTTGATGTACAGGTGGCGATTCATACTGATACTTTAAATGAAAGCGGCTTTTTGGAAGAAACACTGGCTGCTTTTAAAAATCGTACGATTCATACTTATCATACCGAAGGTGCAGGTGGTGGACATGCACCGGACATTTTAAAAGCCATTGGACAAGCCAATGTGTTGCCATCTTCAACCAATCCGACTCGTCCATATACCGTCAATACCATTGACGAGCATCTGGATATGCTGATGGTGTGTCACCATCTTGATCCAGCCATTGCCGAAGATGTGGCTTTTGCTGAAAGTCGTATCCGTCGGGAAACCATTGCTGCCGAAGATATTTTGCAGGATTTGGGTGCAATTGCCATGATGTCCTCGGACTCACAGGCAATGGGTCGAGTTGGTGAAGTGATTATTCGTACCTGGCAAACAGCACATAAAATGAAAATACAACGTGGTGCTTTAGAAGGTGATGCAGCACAACATGATAATCAGCGGGTGAAACGCTATATTGCCAAATATACCATCAATCCGGCGATTACCCATGGCTTAAGCCATGAAGTGGGTTCGGTTGAAGAAGGTAAACTTGCTGATCTGGTGCTATGGAAGCCAGCATTTTTTGGAGTGAAACCTTCAATGATCATTAAAGGCGGCATGATTGCAGCCGCACCGATGGGGGATATTAATGCCTCTATTCCAACACCACAGCCTGTCCATTATCGGCCAATGTTTGGCGCGTTCCCGCGCGGTGTACATCGCACCTGCTTTACCTTCTTATCACAATATGCCATTGATGATGGGGTGCCGGAGAAACTGGGGCTGAAAAAAATGATTAGTCCATGTAAAAATACCCGTAATATCAGCAAAAAAGATATGAAACATAATACCTATACGCCTGTGATGGATGTGCATCCGGAAACTTATGAAGTACGTGCTGATGGTCAGTTATTAACATGCGAGCCAGCGGAAGTGTTACCGATGGCACAACGATATTTCTTGTTTTAAACATGGTTAATCCTATGAAAATTTATACCCAACGACTTGAATCGGTGGAATCTGATCAGCAATTTAAAACGCTTGAATTAACTTTTGATACCCGGCAGAAATCCCGTTTTCGCGCGACATTAAATGATGGTACCGATATTGGTGCAGATTTACCCCGTACTGGTATTTTACGAGGTGGTTCTTTTATTGCAACGCAAGACGGGGAAGTATTACGTATTGATGCCAAAGCTGAAAAATTAATGCAAATCCGGGCCAAAACAGATTTTGAATTGTTAAAAGCTGCCTATCATCTAGGGAATCGTCATGTGCCGTTAATGCTGACGCCATTTGCTTTATATTTCGAACCAGACCATGTGCTGGCAGAAATGGTGAAGGGCTTGGGTCTGGAGGTTTATGAGGTTGAGCATCCGTTTGAACCGGAAAGCGGTGCTTATGCACAGCACAGCCATGATCATCGTTTAAGTCCGATTAAATCATTGCATCATGTCAATTAATGCAACACAGTTATTAAAACTGCTGGCTTTATCTTCAACAGCATTACCTGTGGGCGCCTATTGCTATTCACAAGGGGTTGAGACGGCTATCGAAATTGGTTTGCTACATGATGAAGCAAGCAGTATTGCCTATTTCGAGGAAGTATTGGAGATGTTGTTGCTGCGTTTTGAATTGCCGATTTTAAAACGTATGCTGCAAAGCCATGCTGATGATGCACAATTTTTATATTGGGCCAATATGTATAAGGCCAGCCGTGAAAGTAAAGAGTTATTAGCAGAGTCACAACAATTGGCATTTTCCTTGAATGCATGGATTAAAGATGTATTGAAAATGCCGGTCACGGTCAAAAAACAATTGGGGTTTGTACCTGTCTATGCCCAGTTATGTGGCCGTTTACAGCTCGATGTTGCAGATGTGTTGACTGCATATACCTTTACCGTACTGGAAAATCAGGTATTGGCTGCGGTAAAAACAGTTCCGCTTGGCCAAATGAGCGGACAAAGGATTCTATGGCATATGCATCAACGTGTCCCGGATGCCATTGAACGTGCGCTGCAACTTGAAGATCAACAGATGAGTAGTGCTTTACCACGTTATGCAATGCTGAGTATGCAGCATGAAACACAATATTCAAGATTATTTAGATCATAAAGAAGGAATGAGAGATGTCAGAACGTAGTCCGTTACGTGTAGGAATCGGTGGTCCGGTAGGGTCAGGTAAAACAGCCCTGACGCTAAATTTATGCCGTGCATTACGTGATAAATACAATATGGCAGTTGTGACCAATGATATTTATACCAAAGAAGATTCAAATTTTTTAACCCGTAATGAAGCGATGTCGCCTGAACGTATCGTGGGCGTGGAAACAGGTGGCTGTCCACACACAGCTATTCGTGAAGATGCATCTATCAATCTGGCAGCGATTGATGATTTATGTGAAAAATTTGATGGACTGGAATTAATTATCATTGAAAGCGGTGGTGATAATCTGGCAGCAACATTTAGTCCTGAGCTTTCTGATCTGACCTTATATGTGATTGATGTTGGTGGTGGCGAAAAAATTCCACGTAAGGGTGGCCCCGGCATTACCAAATCTGATTTGTTGATCATCAATAAAACTGATCTTGCGCCCATGGTCGGTGCGAATCTGGATGTGATGGATCAGGATGCAAAACGTATGCGTGGAGATAAACCTTTTATCTTCTCTAATATGAAAACTGAAGATGGTTTGCAGGACATTATTCAGTTTATTGAAAAACAAGGCTTACTCAAAGGTTAGGAGAAAGTATATGCATCATTTAAAAACAAAAATTTTGGCAGGTGTATTACTTACTCTGCCGACGCTGGCAATGGCACATCCCGGTCATGAAAGTGCGCATTCAGGTTTTATGGCTGGCTTTATTCACCCTTTTACCGGACTGGATCATTTAATGATGGCCATTGCATTGGGAGTATTGTTTTCAAAATTTGCCAAACAATGGAAAATTACTGGGGTGATTGCTTTTATCATGGCATTATCTTTTGGTTTTGTATTGGGCATGCAGGGGATTTTTGCTGCAACGTTTGAATATGGTATTGTGGCCTCTTTGATCGTACTTGCCGTGGCTTTATGTGTGCGTCATCAAGTCTTGTTGGCAATATCTGCCATCGGTTTAACCATGTTTCATGGTGCAGCGCATGGGTATGAGTTGGCGCATTCCGGCAATGCAGTTTATGTCGCCAGTGGTATGATTGTGGCAATGGCTTTGATTTATCTTGCTGGTCTGGGGTTGGGCGAAGTGATTCGTCGTTATGTACCTTATGGCGATAAAATGGTGGCAGCCTGTGCCGCGGCAGTTGCATTACTTGGATTGGCTTAGGGCTGAAACTTTAAAAAGTGCCAAGGCTTTGGCCATAAAAGTTAATTTTGTAAGGTAGTCTAGGCTACCTTTTTTATTTAAAGTACAATGTTTCTGAGAAATAAAAAAATATGGAATCAGTGATTTGATGCGTATCATCGTAGGATATGGTGTATTTTTATTTAGTGGTATGGTCTGGGCTGAAATGAGTCGCTTACCAGATTTTTTTGCGGTGTCTGAACAGCAGATGATTGCCGAAGAGAGCAATGGTTTTCCAGATGATCTAAGCCAACTTGAGTTGCAGAAAAAACAACGGTATGTGGGAGAGGATCAACCGCTTGAAGAACATAGCTTTCTACAAAATGATTTTTTCCAGAATGATCATTTTCGTATTTATAATAAAACCCAATATAATTTTGAACATGCCACGAGTAAATTTAGTCCAACACAAATGGAACAATTAACACTGTCTGATTTATCCATCTCGCTTGGTTATGGTATGGAGTTTCGTGTCAGTCATAATCAAAGTTGGGGTTATGAGTATTTATCTGCATTTCCCTATGATCGCGGGCAATCTATACGATTGTTTTGGCGCTATCGTTTTTAGCCATTGAATCATCGGGTATTGTAATGTTATGTAATCGAATAGATACGAGAATACAGCATTTTATCTAATATTGTTTATAGATATTAGCAAAGAAATGTTTTTTAATGGCGGCTGCGCAAAGAATTTTAAACTTTTGATGAGGACGTGGAGAATTTATGTCTGAAGAAAATGGCTTGGTATTGTTAAATCAACAATTGGTGCTGAGTAAGGCAGGATTTTCTGATCTGGTCTATGAAAAAGGGACTTTATTAAAAGTCATGATGATCTCGAATGATCATGTGGTGGTCAGAGATGATCAAGACCGTACCTTTATTTTAAATGATAAGGATCAAAATACACTATGGTCGTTCTTTTGAGTGCGTTTTGATTCTGTTTGAGATGACAATAAAAAAGCCCTTGCTAAAAGCAAAGGGCTTAGTCGTTCATTGATCTAGCAATAAACTATATAAGGCTCATCTCATACTGAGCTCAGTATATCCGAAAGCAATAAAAATACCTAGAAAGAAACTGATTAAAATGCTTGGGTAAGAAACGATAAGAGCTGCTACAATATTTTTTGATGGTTGAGGTGATTTTGTCTTAATACATCATTGTCGTTGCATACAGAATTACAACATGACGACAGATGCAATATGATTTTAGCTTTATTCTAATGCCTTAAATCATTAATTACTTGAAAGAAAATTTATATTAAGGGGGAGAAAATGAAACACCGATTACTCTATGTCAGTAAAGCACAGCAAGCTTGGCAAACACTGGATCCGGTGTTAATGGATATTATTAGTGAAGCCGTCGCATTCAATTCCGAGAATAATATTACAGGTGTGTTGTATTATGGCCATGGATTTTTTGTTCAATGTCTAGAAGGAGATAAACCCGTTGTAGAGCATTTATTTTATCAGAAGATCCTAAAAGATCCTCGTCATCATCATTGTGAGATATTGTATGCAGAGGATATTGATACTTTGTTATTTGATCAATGGAGTATGAAGTTTGCTCCGGTGAATAAAAATATTAAAGATTTTTTTGAAGATTATCATCTGGATGAATTTAATCCTTATCTTCTGACAGAAAACACCACATTGCCATTTATTCATGTGTTGGCACAAGAGCCACATTATGAAGTGGATTCTCGTCGTTAAATTTGATTTAGAAATTCTATTCATTTATTCCGTGTAGAGCGAGTAAAAACATAGCGCTATAAAAGTGATGCTGATTGGCTTGATACGAGCCTTTACCATGTGTTGTGTTGATTCCATGATAAAGTCAGTCCGACTGGATAGTTGCGTAATCATCTGAAATATAATCTATGCTGTACCGTACTTTATAGCTGCTCTAGGCTTGTCATTAAAAGGGATAATGAAGAGATTCGTCTGGATTGTTATATATCGTTAATGCATAGGTATTTTCTACGAAAGTGTGCTAATTTACTGGAAATACAGTTGTTATCTAAACGATCTATGAAAACATTTATTTTAACAATATCTTGCTTGCTCACCTCAACGATGCTTTTGGCACAAACATCCGCAGCACCGCAACAAGACAATGCAAATGCAGATGATTCGGCTGTTCTCACACCAAGTACAAATGAGAATACAATTCAGGTCATTACCCGTCCGGAAATTTTAGGGCAATGGGGCATGAAAATTCCGAATAATCGTCAATGTACCGAATATTATAATTTTCGGGGCAATAATGAAGTGGTGATTAAAAGTGATAAAGAGTGGTCAATTGGACAATATCAATATCAGGTTCCCAATAATCGCAGTGAACAATTGCCTGCTTTAATCATGCAAATTCAATATGATAATAATGAAAAAGATTGTTCAGGTTATCAGGAAGACCAAACCGGTGAAATTCAGCAATTTTTTGTGAAATGGATTAATCCGCAACAAATCGAATTTTGTGGTACCGATAAAGGTGAAAAGTGTTTTGCGACTTTAAATAAGCAATTGCCGTAATCTTGCTTGGTATTTAACGTATATGTTTAGATTAAAGTGGTTTTTCGGCTAAAACATTAAAATCAAGTTTTGAAATAACAAAAACTAAAGGCTGTTGATCCTCGGCAATATTCCACTGCTTTAATAGAGTAGGTGGAATCAATGTCTGGATTTTTGCAGGCTTGATATTTTTAGTATCAATGGGCATATGAATCTCGCCCTGAGAAAAATGATTGGCTTGATCAACCCATTCTGACCAAGCAAAGTTTTGCTCAACAAGAAAATTGATTGCACTGTCCCATGTTGGAAATAATGTCGTCCAATTGCTAGGTAGTTTTTTCTCATCCGTTATGTGTATTTCGCTTTCAAGATGATAGTTTTGATCCAGAAAAATTTTGGTGTGGATTTGAGTATTGGAATTTAAGTCTTCTTTGTTATGTTGAAAGATTTTGCAAAACTGTGCAGGCATGACATCACTAAACAAACGGCCAGCAATAATATAGAGCCATTGATCCATCAGCACCTGTTCAAAAATGACGGTTTGAGGATGTGTATTGCTATCTAAATAAAAACGCCAGTTACTTTGCTTTGGTGAGGGAAATAAACTTCTTAACCGATGAAAGAAAGCAAAGCCAAAATGTTGATGCTGATAGCTGAGAATGGTAAAAATTGTTTTTCCGTTTTTTTCCCATAATGGCACATGATCGGGGAAATGATTTTTAAGCTGATCAACATCTACCAGCCAAGATAAATATACAACATCATGTACTTCACTTTTGAGTTTTAAGAAAGGTAAAGATTTCATGATATAGCGACGAAGTGTCAATAATCGATGACAGGATAAAATTGCGGTGAGAATGCGAAAAAAATAATTTTGCAAAGATACTTTAAGGCGATGTTTATGCATTGTTTAGTTTTAATCAATAGATCATTATGGTTCTTATTATACTGCTATTCATTGTACATTCAGCACAAAATCAGCAAGAAAAAAAACACCCTCTAAGTCAAAAAACATCAACTTAAAGGGTGGATTAGAAGGATTATTTATCTTCTTTTACAAAAGGCTTGAGCAGATGTTTTTCCAGATAATGAATATCCATCGCCGTTTCACAGAATTTTTTATCCTGAAGAATGACATTTTTATGCAATGGGATATTGGTCTTGATACCTGTTAATACAAACTCATCCAATGCCTGACGTAATCGGGCAATGGCTGTTTCACGATTTTTGCCATGAACAATCAGTTTGGCAATCATGGAATCGTAAAACGGCGGAATGCTATAGCCTGCATAAAGATGGGAATCAACACGCACACCTGCACCGCCAGGTACAAAATATTGTTCGATTTTACCGGCAGATGGCATAAATGTTTGCGGATCTTCGGCATTGATACGACATTCAATCGCATGTCCACGAACTTCAATATCTTCCTGTTGCAGTTCTAGTCCCAGACCTGCGGCAACCCGGATTTGTTGTTCAATAATGTCAATGCCTGTCACCATTTCGGTTACTGGATGTTCGACCTGAACCCGGGTATTCATTTCGATAAAGAAAAATTCGCCATCTTCATACAAAAATTCAAATGTACCTGCACCGCGATATTGAATCAGTTTACAGGCATTGACACAGGCTTCCAGAATGTTGGCACGTGCTTCAGGCGGTAAATCAGGCGCAGGTGCTTCTTCCAGAACTTTCTGATGACGACGTTGTAATGAACAGTCACGGTCATACAAATGAATCGCATGGCCATTTCCATCACCCAAAACTTGTACTTCAACATGACGTGGCTTTTGTAAAAAGCGCTCCATATAAACGGTATCATCACCAAACCACATTTCTGCATCACGCTGAGCAGCCTGTACAGATTCCAGTAGGGTATCGACACGTTCAACAATACGCATACCACGACCGCCACCACCAGAGGCTGCCTTGACGATCAAGGGAAAACCGATTTCCTTTGCTTCTGCAAGTGCATTTTGTGGCGTTACTGCATGATCACAACCGGGTACAGTAGGGACACCTGCCTTTTTCATGGCGACAATGGCAGACACTTTATTTCCCATCAAGCGGATATGTTCTGGGCGTGGACCGATAAAGGTAAAGCCTGAATTCTCGACGATTTCTGCAAATTCTGCATTTTCTGACAAGAAGCCATAACCCGGATGAATGGCATCAGCTCCGGTGACTTCGGCTGCGGTAATAATCGCGGGAATATTCAGATAACTTTCGCTTGTGGTACTTGGACCAATACAGACTGCTTCATCAACAAAACGTAAATGCATCAGGTCTTTATCGGCATCGGAATAAACACCAACCGTTTGTATGCCCAAGGCTTTACATGCTCGGGTGATGCGCAGGGCAATCTCACCACGATTTGCAATTAAAATCTTTTTTAACATGGATGCATCCTCAGGGTTTAGGCACGGTAGCGGAATAAAGGCTGCCCAAACTGCACCACATCTCCATTTTTAACGAGTATTTCTTCGATTACACCACTTTGTGTTGCTTCAATCGGGTTCATGATTTTCATGGCTTCGATAATGCCTAGGCTTTCACCAGCAGAAATGGTTTGACCGACCTTAACAAATGGTGCTTCACCCGGACTTGGAGCAGCATAAAATACACCGACCATAGGGGCGGTTTCTATGGCACCACGGGAAGATTTAACCACAGGCGCTTCACTAGGTACGGTAGCAATCGGTGCAGCACCTGCAATTACCGGTGTACGCCGGGTAAGCGAGATGGACTGATCACCTTCTTTGACTTCTATTGCTTGTAGATCAGACTCAATCATAAGGTCAATGAGCTTTTTGATTTTACGGATATCCATAGTAGTCGAGTTCCTTAAGCAATATTAGGTTGACAGTTTTATGCGTTGCAAAGCGAAATCAAGAGCATATTCATAACCCGATGCGCCAAGTCCACAAATCACAGCTACGGCTTTATCTGATAGGTAGGAGTGATGACGAAATGCTTCACGTGCGTGAACATTGGACAAATGTACTTCAATAAAAGGAATATTAACGCCTAATAAGGCATCACGAATTCCAACAGAAGTATGCGTGAGGGCAGCAGGATTGATGATAATGAATTGAATGCCTTGCGTATAGGCTTGATGAATTTGGTCGATGATGGCACCTTCCCAATTGCTTTGGAAAGTTACAATCTCTACATTGGCAGCACTTGCTTTTGCTTTTAAAGTGTTATTGATATCTTCGAGTGTTGCATGTCCATAAACTTCGGGTTCACGTTGCCCCAGCAAATTTAAATTCGGTCCATGAACAACTAAAATGCTCGCTTGCATAACTGCGATTCCACACACAAGAGAAATGAAAAAATATCAAGATCACGACAAGTTTAAGCTAAAATGCCGAATGATCGTAGCAAGATACGCATTATTTTAACTTTAAACAATGCTTAAAACTATCAAAATTTATAAATTTTAATTTTGATTTTGTCATGAACTGGACAACTGAAATTATACTTTTTTAATCTTTTTTGCCATATTCATGACCTCAATTTTATTGATGATCATTTTCACCAAAATTGCTCAAATATTTTATTATCTCTATGTATTATAAGCAGTTTGGTGGCTTTGGTAGGCCGGCAAGACGGGTTAAATGACGTGCAACCAAACCAGTTTTAAATTTCTCCATGAGTAACTGATTGCTAATTTCTGCATTGACCGTTTTGATTAAATATTTGATCAAAGGGCGTGTTGCAGGTGCATAACCATATTCAGAATAAAAGTTTCGAAGAGCAAACAGGATCTCAAAATGCCATGGTTCCAGTTCCAGATCAAGGCCAAGGGCAATTTGTCTGGCAATGTCCGGTGTCCAGATTTGATAGTCGATCAAGTGACCATCTTGATCTAATTGTAACGCAACCATGAGAATAACCTTAAATGTTTCTATTTCCAGGTGATGACTTTTTCTGCATTTTGCACCATTTGGGCAAAATCAACATAATTGATGATATTAACAAGTGTTGATAGATGAGCAGGAATGAGATGAGCATCGGATTCCAATACATATAATACCTGTAATTTCTCCATAGGATGATTTTCTACAGGAAGACTTAATGCAAAAACACTATCCTCCATTAAAATTACTGCGTCCTGTGGTTGGATCAGATGTTCAAGTTCAACCAAACATTGTTCGATTCTGGCAAAGCTGGCTTGTACAATATAAAGTGTAGAAATGGACTGCATTGTTGACCTTACCAAGTAATCACATGATCAAATTGATGAATAAATGTTGCATCAAGCTGAACTGGCTGAACATGATGGTGGCTGGCTTGAACCAGTGGATGCTTTGTATCTTGATCAAGAATATAAAGGTTCTCGATGTCATAGAACTCAAAACTATCTACCATTTTGCTTGCAGGCTTTAAAAAATGCTTTAAAGACTCATCAATATAATGCGGAGTGAGTAGTAAACTGAGTGCGGCATCTTTAAATAAGATACTGATGGGAATGTTAAAACTGGCAAACAACATCAAAGCCGCAATGCTTTCATTGACATTGAGTTGGCTTTGATCACTCTGGGTTAAAATAATTAATACATTTTTCACACAAATTACCATTGAATTCGTCACATCTATATGTAGTTCATCATATTAAAATTGTAAAATATGACCTGAAGTCTGTATTGCCTCGGCAAGCGTTCCAAGGCCGATCAACTGAAAGCCTTGTGCAAGGTTGGCATGACTTAAATGATGTCTTGTTGCATTTTCTGTATCGCTAATACCGCGGTTAAGCGCTGCACTAACACATACGGGTAAGGGAATATTTAAACTTTGCCATTGACGGGTAAGATTGATTTCATCATCTGACCGCCAAAGATCCTGATTTGCAACATGAACAGCATCTTGATAAAAAAATACTGTAAATGATTGTGACGATTGTTGCATTGCTTGCGCCAGTTGAAAGGCATGAAATGCTAATCGTGATGTAGGCGGCGCAGTAATGATTAACAATGTTGGTAACATAAACAAACTCGATAAATAGGTCTTGTTAAGTTATACGATAATGGTTCATTTGAAGGTTGAGGAAAAAGCATGATTTTAGTGACAGGTGGTTTAGGTTATCTTGGTAGCCATATTGCACTTTATTTAATGTCTAAAGGGCATGAAGTGGTTTTGGTGGATAATTTGTCACAATCCTCAATGGAAACATTAGAACGGCTAGAGTATATCACGAAATTATATATTCCTTTTATTCGTTTGGATGTGCGTAATACGCCAGTTTTGCAAAAAGTCTTTGACCAATACCCAATTGAATATGTCATCCATACCGCCGGATTTAAAAATTTATCCGAATCAACCTTACGTCCCTTAGAATATTATAATAATAATCTAGGTTGTGTGATGAGTGTGCTGCGAACGCTACAACGTACCGGGGTAAAACGTCTGGTCAACCTATCCTCAATTGCAGTATATGGCGAGTCGGGTACTGCATGGCAGGAAGATTCGGCTTTTAATGTCGTGCATCAGAATCCTTATATTCGTGCCCAACAAAATATTGAACATATTCTACAGGATACTTATACGGCTGACTCTTTTTGGCAGATCATTAATCTTCGCCTAAGTAATGTGATTGGTGCATATACTGATGCACAACTAGGAGAATGGACACCGTTATTGCCAAAATCAGTATTGCCTAATTTGTTACAGGTTGCGGCACAGCAAAAAGACGTTTTTGATCTATTCCATGAAAATCTGGATACCCAAGATGGGAGCTCCGAACGCAGCTATATTCATATCATGGACGTGCTGGATGCTGTGTATAAATTGATGTTGTGGTCCAATACTCAGAAGAATTTTTTAAATTCTTATAATGTTGCCAGTGATCAATTGACCAGTTTAAAACAGTTGATTGAACAAGTTGAAGAAGTGACACAATCAACCATTACCACTGCCCCATATGAAGCACCAAGTGCGGAAATTGCCAGCTTGGGGGCAGATACTCAAAAGCTGAAAAAAGAAATTGACTGGTCGGCAAACTTAAGTGTTGAAGACGCAATACGGGATCAATGGAAATATTATCAAATGGTCTTAGCAAAATAATTCACACTCGCATTTTGTTTGCGTTTCTGCCAACATAGACAGGCAAATCAATGCTTCTTAATCCAAACAGAAACATTAATTTGCTTATAGCCAGCCAAACATGTTTTTTGCATGTTGCCAGCCAATCCAAATAACCCAAGACAATGGAGAGGACGAAATGTCAACACGTATTGAACATGACACTATGGGTGATGTCGAAGTACCAAGTGAAGCACTATGGGGGGCACAAACTCAACGTAGTTTACAAAACTTTAGAATTGGTCAAGAACGCTTGCCTCGTGCCATGATTCGAGCAATGGGTTTAGTGAAAAAATCTGCTGCCATTACCAATGCATCTTTAAATCAAATTCCACAGGAGATTGCCGATTCAATTGTAACTGCGGCGGATGAAGTGATTGCAGGACGATGGGATAGTCAATTCCCACTTGTCGTTTGGCAAACCGGTTCTGGTACGCAAAGTAACATGAATTGTAATGAAGTGATTGCCAATGTTGCCAATCAAAAATTAGGGCAACCCCTTGGTGCACAAAAACCGGTGCATCCAAATGATCATGTCAATCGCGCACAATCTACCAATGACTCCTTTCCAACAGCAATTCATGTTGCTGCCGCACTTCAAATCAATGAATTATTGATTCCGGCGATTACCCGACTTAAAAATACATTGGCAGAGAAATCCGAAGCGTTCAAGGATATTGTCAAAATTGGTCGTACCCATTTACAGGATGCCACACCACTGACTTTAGGTCAGGAGTTTAGTGGCTATGTCAGCCAGCTTGAGCATGGTTTAAAACGTCTGGATTATGCGCTTCGTGGTTTGTACGAATTGCCTTTAGGCGGTACAGCGGTTGGTACGGGGTTAAATGCACATCCCGAATATGCAGAGAAAGCCGCAGAAAAACTGGCTGAATTAACCGGTTTACCATTTATTACGGCGCCAAATAAATTTGAAGCTTTGGCAGGGCGTGATGCTGCGGTATTTGCTTCCGGTGCATTAAAAACTATTGCAGCAAGTTTAAACAAAATTGCCAATGATGTGCGTTGGTTGGCGAGTGGTCCACGTTGTGGTTTGGGTGAATTGCGTATTCCGGAAAATGAACCAGGTTCAAGCATCATGCCGGGTAAAGTTAATCCAACCCAAAGTGAAGCCATGACCATGGTAGTTGCACAAGTGTTGGGTAACGATACGACCATTAATATTGCCGGCGCATCGGGTAATTTTGAACTGAATGTGTTTATGCCAGTGATTGCATTTAACTTGTTGCAATCGATCCAGTTGTTGGGTGATGCGGCCAATAGCTTTAACGATCACTGTGCTGTGGGTATCGAGCCAAATCGTGAAAAAATTGATCATTTCTTGCATAATTCACTTATGCTAGTGACAGCTTTAAATCCTGTGATTGGCTATGAAAATGCAGCCAAAGTTGCAAAAACAGCATACAAGGAAAATAAATCCTTAAAGCAAGTTGCTGTTGAACTGGGGCTGGTAACTGCCGAGCAATTTGATGAAGTGGTACAACCGGCAAAAATGGTTTTTCCGAATCAATAAATGTTTTTATTTGCAGTAATAAAGAAAGCCATGCAATGAGTGCATGGCTTTCTTTTGATTAAGATCATGAATATGTAGTAGCTAAATGCAATGCAACATATCCAGCCTTTATACATTAAAACGGAAATGCATGACATCACCGTCCTGAACGATATAGGTTTTGCCTTCTAGTCGCCATTTACCCGCTTCTTTGGCACCATTTTCGCCATTGAACTGGATAAAGTCCTCATAGGCAATCACTTCGGCACGGATAAAGCCTTTTTCAAAATCGGTATGAATCACACCCGCAGCCTGTGGTGCAGTGGCGCCAACTTTGACTGTCCATGCACGAACTTCTTGTACACCCGCAGTAAAGTAAGTCTGTAAACCAAGTAATGCATAACCAGCACGAATCACCAGATTCAGTCCCGGTTCCTGCATACCCATAGCTTCCAGAAATTCAGCACGTTCATCTTCTTCCAGCAAAGAAATTTCTGCTTCAATCTGATTGCATAATGGTACAACCACAGCATTTTCACTGACTGCAAGCTGTTTTACCGCGTCCAGATGAGGATTGTTTTCAAAGCCATCTTCTGCCACATTGGCGATATACATGGTCGGTTTTAAAGTAAGTAAACCAAAACCACGAATCAGTTTTCTTTCATCATCAGAAAGATCGACAGCGCGGGCAGGGCGACCTTCATCTAGAAAAGGTAGTAATTTTTCCAGTACTGCTTTGGTGGCTACAGCTTCTTTATCACCACCTTTAGCCACTTTAGTCAGACGTGTGACCGCTTTGCTGACGGTTTCCAAATCTGCAAGGGCAAGTTCGGTGTTAATGGTTGCGATGTCATCCAGAGGATCAATTTTTCCGTTCACATGAATAACATTTTCATCTTCGAAACAACGCACAACATGGGCAATTGCATCGGTTTCACGAATATTCGCCAGAAACTGGTTTCCTAATCCTTCACCTTTTGATGCACCAGCAACCAGACCTGCAATATCTACAAATTCCATGGTGGTTGGTAAAATACGCTGCGGTTTGACAATTTCTGCTAATTTATCAAGGCGTGAATCTGGAACAGGGACAATCCCGGTATTCGGTTCAATTGTACAAAAAGGAAAGTTTTCTGCGGCAATGGCAGCTTTTGTTAATGCATTAAATAAAGTAGATTTACCCACGTTTGGTAAACCAACAATTCCACAGTTAAAACCCATGAAAAAACCTATAATAAGCGTTGTGTTGAAATGCTGCCAATCTTACCTTAAAAGTTGGCTAAAGTCAGGTTTAAATCTAAAGCAATCCAGATCGGTTGTGATTGGTTTTTCTGCGCTTTCTTACAAGAGTATAAACAATTAAGCGCAAATGCATAAAAAAAGTCATTACGATGACATGAAAAAACCATTAATATATTCAATCAATTGATCCAATATAAAATAATTCCACATGGAGAAACAATGCGCATTTTATATCAGTTTCCACTTTCTCTTTTTTGTGAAAAGGCACGCTGGCTACTTGATCATAAGGAACTTGATTATATTGCGCAAAATCTGGCACCGGGATTACACCGTATTATGATTCATTATCGTACAGGGCAATATCAATTACCTGTACTGAAAGATGGAAATAACTGGATTGCCGATTCAAGCCAGATTGCATTGTATCTAGATAGCAAATATCCTGAACTCACATTAATTCGTAAAGAACCGGATTTACGTGAAAGTATTCTAAGCATCGACAGCCTCACACAGGAATTAGGCATACATGTGCGTCGCTGGCTATTTCACTATATTCTACAAAATAATAATAAAGCAGCTTTGGATATTATCATTGGTGAAAAAGGGATGATGCGGGATTTTGAAAAAGTTTCTATCCCTGCGATGAAAATGGCAATTAAAAAATTTCACAATATCAATGATACCTCTGTGCAAGAGTCTAAATCGCGTTTGGATCAATTGACTGCCGATCTCAATCAGACACTCATTGAAAATGGTGGACGTTAT
The DNA here is from genome assembly GCF_002174125.1 of Acinetobacter populi. Lineage (GTDB taxonomy): Bacteria > Pseudomonadota > Gammaproteobacteria > Pseudomonadales > Moraxellaceae > Acinetobacter > Acinetobacter populi. Next base: position 245,808 of record NZ_NEXX01000002.1, on the reverse strand, counting down.
CTGGTGGGGGAAAGACTGACCCTTGCCGATATTGCAGTGTGTAGCATGTTGGCACCTGTATTGATGATTGTAGGGACACCTTGGGAAATGACAAATCCGGATAACATTTCTGAGGAGGTATTATCTTTGCAACAAGCATTACTGGCTTTGCCTTTGGGACAATATGTCCAACGTATCTATGAAACCGAACGTAATGCAAGAGTGGATTGGCGCGGCGTATAATTCAAATTAAAAAGCCACTGGAGCGTGGCATGAAGATACGATCAGTAAGATCATATGATACAGCTTTATTGTTATAATGCGATTTAAAGCTTTTAGGCACTCTAAAATACTGCAAGAAAACTTATCGTTTCTATATACTAAGACGATTGAGATTGGGAAAAAGCTCATTATTTTGTGTAAATTTATGTAATTATTTTTAGACTGTTGAATTATATAATTTTTTTATTTTTTAAAATTTAGTGCATAAATAAAGCTAGACGAAATTGTCTAGCTTCATATTATATTACCAGTTATATGAAAAACCTATACGGACATTTCTCGGCTGTCCATAATAGCTATTGCCCGCAGTTGCATAATATTTTTCATCTAAAAGATTGCTAATATTAATATTGGTTGATAAATTTTCGCTAAATTTATAACGTGCCATTAAATCTATAAGTGTTACAGGTGATTGTGATAGTTTGACCTTGTTGGGTCCAGAGTTAAGTGTATACATTTCACTTTGCCAACGTATCCCACCACCAATCTGTAATGCTCCATTATTAAAATATGGTAGTACATAAGTCGTAAATAATCGTGCTGTATTTTGCGGTACAGTTGTGTTTAGTTTATTGTCGTCACGATCAACAGTGATATTACGTGAGAAACTTGTAGAAATTTGCCAGCCTTCTGCAAGTTTGCCTGTTATTTCTAATTCAATTCCTTTACTTTGTGTACCATCAAGTGCTTCATAAGCTTGTTGTCCATTAACCATCAAATTCGTACCATCGGCAGCTTTGACTGCAATAGCTTTATTATCTTGCTTAGTTTTATAAACAGCAGCACCGATATTTAGCATATTATTAAAAAATGCACCTTTGACGCCTGTTTCAAAACTATTCCCTGTCTCAGGATCAAGATAATCACCATTTATATCAATAGTGGTTTGAGGGGTGAAGATTGTTGTATAGCTACCATAAATTGACCAATAATCATTTAAATCAAAAACTAGGCCAGCATAAGGTGTAACTTCACCTGTTTCTTGGCGATGTGTTTTTGTTGTAACATCAGTTGCTGAGCTATATGATGTAGTATCTCGTTTCCAATCTTCTACACGTGCACCTGTAAGTAATGCTAATTGATCTGATAACTTAAATCTAAATGCTGCAAAAATAGAATTATTAATATTTTCCTCCTCACCCCAACCCAAGACTGCTAAGTCAGGTTGGGAGGGATTAGAGCCATCCCATTCAAAAATATTTGAAATCGTATTATCCCAAGTGCTATTGCTTAATGATGGCCAGTTTTGTAAAGATGGTTTTTTACCATTTTTACTTTTTGCGAGTGTTGTACCAACTACAAGTTGATGGTCTTGTCCAAATAATGAAAACTCACCATTTAATTGTGTTGAGAACATATCTTGAACGGGTCTATATGTCCAACGTGTTGCCCAAAGAACAGCACCTTTACCTGTTAAACGATCAGGTGTACCACCTAAATAACCAATGACTTCATCGGAATCTGTAATTATGCGTGATAGACTACTTTTTATTGACCATTGATCATTAAATTGATGTGTAATATCTGCAAAAAAACTAGTGTTATGACGTTCCGAAGATGCCCATTCTGCTGCTGCTGAATCTGAACGTGCCCAATTCGTGCGTGTACCATCACTATACCATGCAGGTAGACCACCACGAGAGCTACCATCTTGATTTATTTCCTGATGACTGACGGCAAAACTTGTTGTTGTTTGAGGTGAAACATCACCTTCAACTACAGCATAAAATACCTTTCGGTCTTCTTTTAAACGATCAATAAAGGAATTATTTTGCTGTGCAGACATGACTACACGTCCACGAATACTTCCATCCTCATTTAATGGAGATGATGCATCTGTATCCACGCGAAAATAATCCCAACTACCACCTGTAATATTGATATTTGCTTGCACATCTTGTGCAGGTTTTTTTCTGACCAAATTAATACTGGCACTAGGTGTGCCTGAACCTGTCATCAAACCAGAAGCCCCGCGCACAATTTCGACACGATCGAACATCGCAGTATCTTGGCTTTGGTAAATACTCGAATAACCATTGAGTAATTTTGTACCATCTAAGAGATAATTATTCACACTAAAGCCGCGAGAATAAACAGGTGATGAGTCAGAGCCAATATTACCTGATGCGCTGACACTTAAACCAGCTGCAATTGCTGCAACATCCATTAATTGTGTCAAACCTTGGTCTTTCATTTGTTGTTGTGTATAAACACTGACTAATTGCGGCGTTTCTTTTAAAGTTAGATTTAGACCTGTTGCAGCAGTAGTCGCACGTGTTGTATAAGAACCTGTACCATCTGTTGTTGGATTTTTTTCATCAGCTTTAATAATAATCACAGGTAATTGTTGTACATCACTATTATTTTGTTGCATACGATTCGAGGGCGTTGCAGTGAGAATAATCGGTTTTAATTGAAAGATTTCTGTTGTATTTGAGCTAGTTTGGTTATTTTTTATTTTCTGGATGCTAAATCCACCATTATCAAGTTTAATTGCTTGTAAGCCATGTGGTGCCAATAAACTTTGTAATCCTTGTTCAACAGTATAATTGCCATTTAAGCCTGTACTTTGTTGTTCCGTTAAATTATGAGGTTCATAGGCTAGGGTGAGTTTTGACTGGATTGCAAATTGTTGTAGTACATTGACCAATGTACCGCCAGCGATATTGTATTGCTGTATTGGGCTGGCATACACAGCAGGGCTAATGCCGATTGCTGAAATCAGTGGCGCACCAAGCAAAATTGCCTGTATGGCAAGCTGTAGATGTGTTTTAACAATACGCTGTTTCATAAATAAAACCTAAATAAGAATTGCTTCATTTATTAAGTCGTTTTAGTTGAAAAAAAGTGTCATGTTTTCTCAAAATATTTTATATATTTATTGATCATTTTTATATGGTATTGTTTTTAAATTAAATTTTTTTAAAAAGAGATAGAAATATCAAGTCAGTACCAGCACAAAGATATTGAGAAAAATAATAAATTAAAAAAAAATAATGATCAAAACATATTTTAAGTTTCTATTTGCTCACATAAAGCACATAATCACTATAATAATTTAATTTTAAATCATAGGTTTGAGCCAGTGTTTCAATACTTTGTTGAGTATTTCTTAGGGAAAATACACCTGAAACCTTGATACTTTTTGCAGCTTCATCAATAAAATATTGACCGTGTCGATAACGGTAAATTTCTGTCAAAACCTGATCCAAAGGCTTATTTTCAACGACCAGTATATGTTGTGTCCAATATGGTTGTGTTTGCTGTAATTTTTCCACTTTCTGAATATGATCTTGATCAAATTGTGCCATTTCTCCTTGTTGAAGAATTGTTCTATGTGTTTGTTGATCAGGTGCAATGGCAACGGCATGTTGAAAGACGTGGACCAGTGTAGAGCTACTTGGCTTATTCTGTTGCACGCTGAATCGGGTACCTAATGCTTGTATAGCACCTGATTGAGTTTCTACTATAAATGGTCGTTTATGCTTTGGCGGTTGTTTTGCCGTTTCGATATAGATTTCACCCTGAATGAGTTCAATTTCACGAACGGTGTCATTAAAATGAAGATTGACATAACTATTGCTGCCTAAGGTTAGGCTAGAACCATCTTCTAGAGTAATCGATTTCACTTCTCCAGTTTTGCTGGATAAATCGGCTTGCCAGAGTTGCCATGGTAAATATTGATAAGCAAGCCATGTTGCCACGACAGGTGATAAGATCCAGATAAATTTTTTCAGAATAGTGTGTTGTAGCGTTGTTTTTGAGTTTAATAGCTGATTTATATTCAAGGTATTAGGTAGGTTGGCAAAATTTTTATTAAATCGGGTCGCACGTTCAATTGCAATCCGATGGTCAGGATGTTGTTGTTGCCATTGTTGAAACTCTAACTGTTGTTGCTCAGTCATTTCTCCGGAATGCAATAAAACCAGCCAGTCGGCAGCTTTTTCAAGGATAGTGGGATCAATCGATTGTTTTGTTGTCATTGGGCTGGATTAGTCATATGGGTCAATTTGCATGCAGGCCAAAAAAGCCAGTTTCATATCTCTTTTCACGGTGGTTTCAGAGATATTGAGTCGCTCGGCAATTTGAGCGTAGTTTAAACCATCAAGTTGTGCGAGTAAAAAAGTTTGTGCAACCCGAATAGGCAGTTGTTCCAGAATGCAATGCACCTGATAAATACTTTCCCTGATACAGGCTTCATGTTCGGCAGAAGGGTAATAATCTTGCGGAAGATGATGTAACGTATCTAAATATAAACGTTCAATCTGTTGTTTACGCCAGTGATCAATAACGATATGTTTGGCGATGCCGAGTAACCAGGCTTTGGGTTCTTGGATTTGCTGATGCTGCTCACTTTTTAAAATACGATAAAACACCTCATGGCTTAAATCCTCGGCTTGTTGGTGATGATTTAGTTTGCGATTAAACCACCTGAGCAAAGTAGCATGATGTGCTTGATAAATCTGCTGAAACCAAACATGTTTTGATTGGATATTCATCATCCGTGCCTCTTGTTTTGATTTATTAAACAAGTAAATATGTAATAATGATAATCATTACTATATACTGTTTCGGATTATACAATACTTTACAATTCTTTATGAGCTTTTTTTCAATCTCATTCGTCTATGTAAATAGTAGTAGAACTGATGTTCTTAAATCCCACTGAGCAGATGATGAAGTTTTTGCTATGAAATTCAGATTATCACAGTTAAGTGAATTGCAGATTTATCGCTGTACGGTATTGGCACGATGTTTACTGGCAATTTTTGCAGGCTTTGCAATTGCCAATTTGACCGTTCCGCTCGTTGCGTTTTTCTCCTTCGGGCAGTTGGCTATGGCGACGTATAGCGGTTTATTACTCAGCTTCGTAATTTGGTTGCTGTATATCCTGTATGTATTTAGTGCCCGATCTTTATCCCGCATAGTCTGTTTTACGCTGCTTGTACTGATTGTACAAATATCGCTTGTGGCACTATTTAAATATTGGGGGAATGTATGAAGGAAGGCTTTCGCCAGAGTATGGCATGGTTACATACATGGACCGGGCTGGTGGTTGGCTGGGTATTATTTTTTGTGTTTTTAACCGGTACCGCAGGCTATGTCCAGTCCGAACTTACACGCTGGATGCAGCCGGAACGTCCTTTACAGGGACAAAATATTCCGAATATCGATGATCAGTTTCAAAAGGCTTTTCACTGGCTACAAAATAATCCGGAGGCACAGCAGGCAGAGCGCTGGGGGATTAGTTTTATTACAGCACAACGTGGGCGAGATCAGTTAAATGTCAATTGGTCGATGCCAGCGGCAGAAGGTGAAAGTTATGGCAAATACCAGCGTGAAAATCTGAACCCGATGAGTGGCGAGAAGTTTGAGCAGGAAGCAAAACCACGGGAAACTGGCGGCGGCGGGGCATTGTATGCTATGCATTATGCCTTGCATTATATTCCATACGACTGGGCAATCCGCATTGTGGGCATTTGTACCATGTTTATGTTTGTTGCCATTATTACTGGAATCATTACACACAAGAAAATTTTTAAAGACTTCTTTACTTTCCGGCGTGCAAAAGGTCAGCGTTCATGGTTAGATGGACATAATGTGTTAAGTGTAATTGCATTGCCATTTCATATTGTCATTACATATAGTGGTCTGATCTTTTTTATCAATGCTTATATGCCACTTGGTGTACCACTGGTCTATGGTTTTGGCGAGGACAATCAGAAACGTTATTATGCCGAGTTGTATCCACAATATTATTCTACAGATACAGCGACAAAAAGTCTGCTAATGAAAGATGCTGCCCCCAACTGGCAACAGGTCAATACGACTTTTAATCAGGTAAAAGAGCAATGGGGGCCAAACAACATTGGCAGTGTTAATTTTTATCCAGCAAAAGCCAGCGATCCGGCCAAAATAGAATTCTATAAATCGGATTATGATTTTATTGGTCGTAGCCGAGGGACACCATTACAGTTTGATTTGGCAAGTGGTCAGCAAATTGGCGATAAGGATAGTACAGCCGAAAAAGGTGCATTGAAATTTGGCAATGTCTTGTTGGGCTTGCATGTGGGCTGGTTTGCAACACCTTTTCTACGCTGGATGTATGTGATTACAGGATTGGTTGGTACAGCGATGATTGCAACAGGTCTGGTGCTGTGGACTGTTAAACGTCGTCCAAAACAAATTAAAAACGGTAAAATGTCATTTGGCCATGCTTTGGTTGAACGTTTAAATATTGCTTTAATTGCAGGTTTGCCTCTAGGGATTGCCATTTATTTCTGGGCCAATCGTTTATTACCCGTGGCAATGGAAAATCGTGCTGCATGGGAAATGCACAGCTTATTTCTATGTATTTTATTTGCATTGATTTATGCCATTGTCCGTGCGATTCCCAAAGCCTGGTTCGAGTTGTTGCTGTTAACCGCACTGGCTTATTTATTATTACCCGTTGTGAATGGCCTAACCACGGATCGTGGATTATGGGTGACATGGCAGTATCGGGACTGGACTTTGTTCAGTATTGATCTGGGTTTTATTTTACTTGGATTACTATTTGTCTGGATAAGTTATGCGGTCTGGCGTAAACGTAATGCCATTCTCAAAGCACCTGTGAAAAAAGCATCTAAAGCTGCCATACCGACAGATAAAACACCTGTGATCGATACGGGAGATAAATCATGACTTTACATGTGATTTATCTTCTAAGTACGTTGTCATGTATTTACGTTGGCATGATGAGTCTTAATCTTTCCACAGATAAAGTCTTTAAAGAAATATTCAGGCAAAAAATTACTTCTAAGCAAATCTATGTACTACGTATATTAGGCTGGTTATTTCTGATTTTGGCCATGATCAGCAGTATTGCAGCATGGGGAATGGCAATTGGGATTGCAGCATGGTTTGGGATTGCAACATTTATCGTGGGTTTATTAATTTATATCTATGCTTATCAACCGCAATGGGCATGGTATATCACCATAGCTTTAATCGTATTGGTGATTGGCTTACAAATTTTCCGTTTATTCTGATCTTGAGATTATTATGTCTGAACAAAATATGAATGCGAACAGTGAAACAAAACCTCGACCGAGAAATAAATGGATGATTTTCTTTTTTATTTTAATTTTATTTATCCTTTGTGCTGGGCTGATCTGGAAATTTGTGTTGGCACCTAGCCAGAAAAAAGAAAAAGAGTTTAGTCAATGGTCACAGCCTGTACCTGTTCGTGTTGTGCCTTTATCGCGTGGGGATTTGCAGCTTGAATTGAAAGCGGTGGGTACAGCAGTGCCAACACAGGCAGTAACGGTACAAAGTCGTGTTTCAGGGGTATTAGAGGCACTCTATTTTAAGGATGGTGATTCGGTACAAAAAGGGCAGCTTCTGGCACAAATTGATCCGGTACCATTACAGGTGGCATTGGATCAGGCATTGGGTAATCAGCAGCAACATCTGGCCCAACTACAACATGCACAGGCCGAATTGTTGCGGAACCAGACCATGCTGAAACAAGATGCGATTTCCAGACAGGAAGTGGATCAGCAGCAATCGTTGGTGAGTCAACTCAAAGGGCAATCCAAAGCTTATCAGGCACAAGTGGATTCTGCCCGATTACAATTGTCTTATAGCAAGATTTATGCGCCGATCTCTGGTCAGGTTGGGTTTAGACAAAAAGATATTGGCAATTTAATTCAGGCCAATGATGAAACTGGCTTGGTCACCATTACCCAGGCTACACCGATTTATGTGGAATTTGCGCTGGCTGAAAATTATCTGGATTTAATTCGTGACAGTGTACAAGCTCAACAAAAGTTACAGGTTGAAGCATGGGATCGTCAGGAACAAAAACAACTGGCACAAGGCACATTATTTGCGCTGGATAATCAAATTGATGCCAGTACTGGCACTTTAAAACTTAAAGCAATCTTTCCCAATCAGAATAAACAACTTTTTGCCAATCAGTTTGTCAATGTACGGATTCAGGCACAAACTATTGCCAATGCAGTGACTGTTCCGAGTGATGCAATTCAGCATGGTGCCAAAGGTAGCTATGTTTATATTGTTGATAAAGATAAAGAAGATGGGAAAGATAAGGCCTATATTAAAATGTTGCAACTGGGCATGAGTACAGGCGGTAAGACACAAGTCTTATCCGGGCTAAGTGGCAATGAAAAAGTCGTTTTAGAAGGCATAGACCGACTTTCTGAAGATCGGGAAGTCAGGATTTTAAATGAGCAAGCTGAACAAGCCGGACAAAATATTCTTCCTGTAGAACCTGTATCGCAAGGGCAGACAGGCTGATGAATATTTCCAGAATCTTTATTCTTCGGCCGATTGCCACCACATTATGTATGCTGGCATTGCTTTTTAGCGGTTTGTTATTGTGGCGATTATTACCCGTATCAGCATTGCCACAGGTCGATTATCCGATTATTCAGGTCTTTACTTTTCAGTCCGGTTCAAATCCCGACACAGTACAGCGTACCATTACTGCACCACTTGAAAAAGAAATGGGAAAAATTGCAGGGCTGAAACAAATGTCCTCTACCAGTTCTTTGGGCGCGTCGGTACTGACCTTACAGTTTGATCTGGCATCTGAACTTGGCGTGGTTGAACAGGAAGTGCAGGCGGCATTAAATACCGCAAGTAGTAATCTACCTGATGATTTACCGACTCCACCAATTTATCGCAAGGTTAATCCTGCCGATGTTCCGGTGATTACGTTGTCGGTGACATCACCAACATTGCCATTGTCTACCGTATATGACATGGTCGATACCCGAGTTGCACAAAAATTGTCGCAATTATCCGGTGTGGGTATGGTTAGTCTTGCCGGTGGACAACGACCAGCAATTCGGGTTCAGGTCAATCCCAATGCTTTAACTGCATTAAAACTGACCGCCGATGATGTGCGGCAGGCGATTGTAGCCGCTAATGTCAATCAGCCTAAAGGCAGCTTTGATGGTGAGTTTCGTACCACGATGCTGGATGCCAATGATCAGATTCGTTCTATCGCCGATTATCAAAATCTAATCGTGGCATGGCGAGATGGCGCTGCGATACGACTTCAAGATGTAGCAAAAATTAGTGAAGCCAGTGAAGATCGTTATATGGCAGCATGGGCCAATGCCCAAAATGCGATTTTGATTAATGTACAGCGTCAACCCAATGCCAATGTGATTGAGGTTGCTGATCAGATTAAAAGCATTTTGCCGGAACTGGCCAAAACCTTACCGGAAAATGTTCAGATCAATATTTTAACTGACCGTACTGAGAGTATTCGCAGTTCAATCAAGCATGTACAAAAAGAACTGGTGTTTGCAGTGAGTCTGGTGGTGTTGGTCACTTTCCTGTTTTTACGTAATTTATCGGCCACCTTGATTCCGAGTATTGCAGTCCCTTTATCTATTATCGGTACCTTTGTTGCCATGTACTTTCTGGGTTTTTCGGTGAATAACCTGACCTTGATGGCACTGACCATTGCCACGGGATTTGTCGTCGATGATGCCATTGTGATGCTGGAAAATATTGCGCGGCATTATGAAGGACATGATGGAAAAGCAGGGGAAACACGCTTAAATGCGGCTTTAAAAGGTGCCAAGGAAATTGGTTTTACCCTGATTTCCCTCACCATCTCCTTGATCGCAGTCCTTATTCCATTATTATTTATGGGTGATGTGGTGGGGCGTTTATTTCATGAATTTGCAATTACGCTGGCGGTGGCGATTGCGATTTCCTTGGTGGTGTCATTAACCCTGACCCCGATGATGTGTGCCTATATTTTAAAAAAGCCACGTGAAAAACAAGACGTGGCACAGACAAAAAATAAGTTTCTGGATAAAACCATCGAAGGCTATGCTCGGGCATTAAAATGGGTTTTAAAACATCAGCCCCTGACATTAATGGTCATGTTATCTACGATAATTTTGGCAGGGGCATTGTATTGGTGGATTCCCAAAGGATTCTTCCCGGTGCAGGACAGTGGCGTGATTCAGGTGGTGACAGAAGCACCGGATTCGATTTCTTTTCAGGCCATGAGTGATCGCCAACAGGCTTTGGCGGCACAGATTTTAAAAGATCGAGATGTGGCAAGTTTGTCCTCATTTATTGGTGTGGATGCCAATAATCCCAAGCTCAGTAATGGGCGAATATTGATTAACCTCAAAGTGCATGGCGAGCGTGATAATGTTCATCAAATCATTGATCGTTTAAGACAAGATCTGGCACAGGTACAGGGAATCAAGGCATGGATGCAACCCGTACAAGAATTGAGCATCGAGGATAAAATTAGCCGAACACAATATCAGGTAAGTTTATCGGCACCGGATATTGATACCTTGCAGCAATGGCAGAATAAGGTAGTTGATGGTTTGCGTATGCAACCTGAATTTGCCGATGTTACCAGTGATACTGCCGGACAGGGTTTACAGGCTTATATTGAAGTTAATCGTGATGCTGCGGCACGTTTGGGGGTAAATCTTCAGGACATCAGCGAAGCATTACAAAGTGCTTATGCTCAGCGGCAGATTGCTACCCTCTATACTCAGTCCAATCAATATCGGATCGTTCTGGAAGTCGATTCACAATATGCCACTGGCATTGAAAGTCTGGCACAAACCTATATCAAGAATGACCAAAATCAGCCGATTCTGTTATCTGCGATTGCTAGCATTGAACAAAAAACTGCCCCGACAATTATCCAGCAACAGGGGCAATTCCCGGCAACCACCATTTCATTTAATGTGAAAGATGGTGTGGCTTTGGGTAAGGCTATCGACGCCATCGAGCGAGTTCAACAACAACTAAATTTACCGCCGGAAGTTGCACTGGATTTACAGGGTGCTGCGGCAGCATTTGAAAGTTCACTGGATCATACTTTCTGGCTGGTGGTGGCTGCCATTGTGACCATGTATATTGTACTGGGCATGTTATATGAAAGCTTTATTCATCCGGTCACTATTCTTTCTACCTTGCCATCTGCTGCAATTGGGGCACTTCTGGCATTATTTCTGATGAATCAGCCACTCGACATGATTGCATTGATCGGGATTATTTTGTTAATTGGTCTGGTTAAAAAGAACGGCATCATGATGGTGGATTTTGCGTTGGCAGCACAGCGTGAACAGGGTCTACCTGCCGAACAGGCAATTTATCAGGCGGCATTGTTACGTTTTAGACCGATTCTCATGACCACCATGGCCGCATTAGTCGGGGCGATTCCATTGATGCTGGCATCGGGTTCTGGAGCCGAGTTACGGCAACCCCTTGGGCTGGTGATGGTCGGAGGGTTGATTGTCAGTCAATTTCTAACTTTATTTACCACGCCAGTGGTGTATTTATTCTTTGATCGTTTTGCCAGTCAAGCCAGACAGGAAGATGTACCGGAGGTGGTGCCTTGAATCTCAGTGCCACATTTATTCATCGTCCTGTTGCCAGTTTTTTATTTGCGATTGCCATTATTTTACTGGGTGTACTGGCTTATTTTAAAATGCCAGTTGCATCTTTGCCACAGGCAGATATTCCGACCATTGTGGTACGCGCAAATTTGCCGGGTGCCAGTCCGGAAAGTATGGCGGCAACGGTGGCGACGCCACTGGAACGTGCCATGGTTGGGGTAGCTGGAGTTAAAGCAATTGATTCATCAAGTAATCAGGGTGCAACACAGGTCATTTTACATTTTGCCCTTGATACCGACATTAATGAAGCTGCACGGGAAGTACAAGCAGCGATTAATACTGCAATCCCACAATTGCCCTCGGGTATGCCCAGTCCACCGCAATATTATAAAGTTAATCCCAGTCAGCAGCCGATATTTTATCTGGCGTTTAGCTCGGAGAATCTCTCTCCAAGTCGCTTATATGAGATCGCTACCAATAAAATCCTACCGCATCTGGCACAAATACAGGGTGTAGGCGAAGTTGAAATCAATGGTGCTTCCATGCCTGCGGTGCGTGTGGTGGTCAACTCCAAAGCATTAATGAATCAGGGTGTTTCATTAGAGCAAGTTCGTTTGGCGATTGCCAATAGTAACCGCATTCAACCTGTCGGGATTTTAGAACATGATGCGCTACGCTGGCAGGTGCAACTGGCTGCAAATTCACTTAATGCAGCGCAGTTTGCCAATATCATTGTGCATCGTAATGGCAATCAATTGGTGCGATTGAAGGATGTTGCCGAGGTCTCAGATTCGGTAGAAAACCGCTATGTCAGTGGTTTTCATAATGGCAAAACTGCGGTGATTATGATGATTAGTCGCCAACCGAATGCCAATACCGTAGCGACTATTGACCATATCAAGGCAAAACTGCCTTTTTTACAGGCCTTGATTCCGGCAGACAGCAAACTCACCATTGTAATGGACAGTTCTGATGTGATTCGTAGTGGTTTAAACGAAGCACGGGATACCTTACTTTTTTCAATTGTACTGGTTGTACTAATTATTTGTTTACTCTTGGGGCGTTTACGCAGTGCCATTATGCCGACAGTTGCCATGATCGTGACCTTAATTGGTGTATTCAGTGTGATTTATCTGGCAGGATTTTCGCTGAACAATCTTTCCATTATGGCTTTGATTGTGGCGATTGGTCTGGTAATCGATGATGCCATTGTGGTACTGGAAAATATTGAGCGTCATATAGAAGCAGGTGTAAATCCACTACAAGCGACTTTAAAAGGCACACAGGAAGTTGGTCTGACCCTGATTGCGATGAATCTGACCTTAATTGTGATTTTTGTTGCGATTTTATTTACTGGTGGTGTGATTGAACGGTTATTTAGAGAATTTTCTTTGACGTTGGTTTTTACCATTATTTTATCGGTAATTGTCGCATTAACGCTGATTCCCGGGTTATCGGTAAAAATCTTTAAGCCGCTGCATAGTGAAAAACCTTCGAAACTGTACCGGTTTAGCCAAAGTCTGGTTCAACAGTTATTACGTATCTATCACCAATCTCTTATTTGGTCGTTAAAACATGGTTATGTCATTATTGCATTGTGGCTAGGTGCAATTGGCACATCCTATTATTTATATACATCTTTACCGCAAATCATGATCCCCGAGCAGGATACCGGGCGATTATCGGCATTTATCCGTGGCGATGATGGTTTCTCTTATCAAGTGATGCAACCCAAAATCAAAGTATTTTCCGATCATATTCTTGCCGATCCAGCAGTAGAAAATGTGATAGGTACGTCCGGCACCATGGGAACTACCAATGCTGGTTTATTGATTAACCTTAAACCTAAAAATGAACGTGGAGGTCTGTCGTCGAAGCAGATATCAGAACGTTTAAAACGAGAAGCTCCGTGGCAATCAGGTGCAGTATTTTCTGCACGGGTTGATCAGGACTTACAGTTGGATAATCCTTTTTCCAGTGATAATGCCAATGAATATATGCTGTTATTACAGGCTGATAATGTATCGGATTTACGCAAATGGGCGCCGATTGTTGCCGCAGAAATGGAAAAACTGCCGGAACTGGAAGAGGTTGAAACCATCGGTGATGAAGGCGCACAGCATGTCACACTGGATATTGATCGGGAAGCAGCCAAGCGCTTGGGTGTAGAAATGCGGGATATTGCCAGTGTTCTCAATAATTCATTTTCACAGCGTCAGGTGAGTACCATTTTTCAGGAGCAGAATCAGTTTCATGTGGTGATGGAAGTGGACAAACGCTTTACCGAACATCCTGAATCTTTGGCGCAGGTACAGGTGTTGAACCAGCAGGGACAGCATGTGCCATTGACCAATTTTGCGACATGGCATTATGGTATTGCCAATGACCGTGTACAGCGTCGTAATCAATTTGCTGCAATGGGGATTGGTTATGTGGTTAAAACCGGATACAGCTATGAACAGGCTGATCAAGCAATTCGTGGCGTACTGGCACAGGTCATGTTGCCTCAGGATATTTTTGTCATGACCGATCGTGATGTGGAAGAAGAAAACCTACAATCTGGACTTTCTATGCCATGGATCGTATTTACCGTCGTAGTGTTGATGTATATTGTACTGGGAATCAGCTATGAAAATCTGGCGCATCCTTTGACCATATTGTCGACCATTCCCGCAGTTGCTGTTGGGGCATTGATGACTTTATGGCTGATTGGTATGCCATTTAGCTTAATTGCTATGCTGGGTATGTTCCTGCTCATTGGTATTGTGGTGAAAAATGCGATTTTATTAATTGATTTTGCCTTAAAGCAGCAAAAGTTGGGTGCAACACCATTTGATGCCATCGTTACCGCAGCTCAATTACGTTTTCGTCCGATTCTGATGACCAATTTTGCCGCACTGATTGGTGCAATTCCATTGGCAATGGGCATTGGGGAGGGCTCGGAAATCCGTCAACCCTTGGGTATTGCAATTGTTGGCGGATTGGCTTTAGGGCAATTTTTGACTTTGTTTACCACACCAGTGATTTTTCTCTATATTGAATTGCTGTCACGATGGATAAAAAGCAAGCTCAACAGATCACACGTGGTAAAACCGCTATAATTAAAATTCTTTACTTGATCCTCATGTATCTTGCATCTAGATACATGAGGATTTGTTAAATCAATAACATCATAAAAACAGTACAAAAACCGTAAAAGAGCTAAAGTTTGCACTGAAGACATTGCTGATATAGCGATGTATAGCGACAAGGTAAAAAGATTTATTCCAGGAAAACATCTATTAATTGATAATCATATTCATTACGTTTAAAATATTGATTCAAATATTATCTGCTTGAGATTATGTATCAGAATCTTGTCATACAAAAATATATTGCTGGCCTGTATCAGGAACATCGCCGCTGGTTATATGTATGGCTTTATCAAAAACTAGGATCGGCAGAACGTGCAGAAGATGTGCTACAGGATACTTTTACCAAATTACTTAGTCAGAAAAATATCTTACAACTTGAACAACCCAAAGCATTTTTAACCACAGTTGCCAAACGTATTCTAATTGATTATTCACGACATAATAAAATTGAACAGGCATATTTAGCTCATCTGGAACAGCAACAGTTTTGTAATGAAATTTCGCCGGAAAAAATCTTGATTGCGATACAGTTACTGGAGCAACTGGCAGCATTGTTAGAAAAATTGCCGGAGCGGACACAAAAGATTTTTATCTGGCATTATCTGGACGGCGAAAAATTAAATTATATTGCCGAAAAATTGGAGGTGCATCCAAAAACCGTTCATAATGAACTGGTAAAAGCCTTATTGCATTTTCAACAACGTATGCCTGCTTTAAATGATGAAACATAATTTTGATGAAATCAGAACAGGAAATAATTGCTGAGCAAGCCGCCGAATGGGTGGTGAAACTGAGCACCGACCAATGTGGTGCAGAAGATCTAGCTGCACTGGAACAATGGAAACAACAAAGTCCTGAACATCTGCACGCTTTTGAAAAACTTGATCGTCTTATTCGGGGTGTACAGTCATTACAACAGCATAATATTGATAGTCAGCATCCCATTATTCAAGATAAGGTATTGGGTAAAAAAAGCAAATTACCACCACATTTCTCAGCATTTATCCTGTTATTACTATTTTGTGGACTACTTTATGCCTTGCCATGGCAGTTTTGGACGGCAGATGTAAAAAATCAGGCCCAGGCATGGCAACAACAGATGTTGGACGATTCAAGTACAATTCAGGCCTCAGGTAAAACTGTTTATAATATTGAATATACAGCGCAGCAAAGAACCATTGCGCTACTACAGGGAAATATTTTGATTGATGTAGCAAAAGATGCCAATCGCCCTTTTGTGGTGAAAGTGGGACACAGCACCATTCAGGCATTGGGTACACGCTTTATCGTACAACATCGTGATAATTTAACCATTGTCAGTATGCTGGAATCGAAGACCAGAATTAATGCCAGTGAAGAAAGTCAAAGCTTTATTTTAAAAACAGGACAAACCCTGAATCTGAATCATGGGAAAATTATTGTAGAAGAAAATTCGCCCGACGTCTTATCACAGGCTTGGGAAAGTAAAAAACTGGTGGTCAATAATATGCCGCTGGATCAGGTTTTACAGATTCTGGCGAGTTATCAGAATAGTTATTATGTTTATTCCAAAGAAAATTTACAGCAGTTTAAGGTTACAGCAGTATTGCCGCTCGACCAACCCGAAGTGGCTTTGCAGTTATTAAGTGAGCATATTGGGCTGGAAATCTCAAAGTATTCGCAATATATAACAAGCATTAAGAAAAACTGACGATGATTTTTGTCAAAAACCGTGTATATATTTTAAGGCAGAAATAGGTGTTAAAATTATTCGATATCATTTTCACTGGCTAATTCAGCTTTTTCAATAACCATGCCCTTAATATTACTTTTCATAAAAATATAATATATAACAAATAGATAAAGTTTAATTTAAAAAATAATCTAAAAAACTTTTCCGTTTTTTGAATGTGGATCGTCTAAGTGTGTAGAGCAAATATAATGATGAGGAATTGAACATGCGCTCAATATTACTTACACGTTTTAAGCCCTTGGTTTTATCAATCCATTTTGCTGCTATAACGATGGGGGCAGGCATGACAACGATTGCTCATGCACAGATTACAGTCAATATTGCGGCAGGGGATTTAAATCGGGCATTAAGTCAATTTGCTTTACAACATAATGTCAATCTAATTCTGGATGGACACGCGTTGGCAGCTTATCAAACAGCAGGTTTACAAGGCAGTTATTCGATAGAAGACGGTTTTAATCAGTTATTGGCACAAACACCATTTCAGATCCAAAAAGTGACAAATGGTTATACCTTGGTTGCAAAAACTGTGGCAGCAAAACAACAAGTTCGGGATATGGGGCAGTTAAAGCCAATTGATGTGAATGCAAGTGGACAAGCAAATAGTAGGGCAGGTCTTAATGCTGTAAATCAGTTACCAGTGATTGCCGTGGTTGCAGAATCCGAACAGCACGGTTTGAAGAAAATTACACAATCAGGAGCATTAGGTAGTAAATCCATTCTGGATACACCATTTTCTGTCACTGTCGTAGAGAGTGATGATATTAGTAAGCGTGGGGCTAAAACATTAGGACAAATTTTTATTAATGATCCTGCTGTATATAGCCAGAGTGCTGCGATGGCAACAGACTGGTGGGGAACCGCAGTTCGTGGGCTTGGCGTCAGTAATTACTATATTGATGGTTTTCCGATGTCTTTACATTGGGGTGGGGATTTCCCGGCAGAAGCTGCGGAAAGTGTAACGGTCTTAAAAGGTTTAACCGGCTTTATGTATGGTTTTGGCTCACCGGGTGGTGCGATTAGTTACCAGCTTAAACGACCTAAAGCAACTCCGGAAACTAGCCTTGAGGTGAGTTATCGTAATCCAGCTATGGTGACGGCTTTAATTGATACCAGTGACTACATTGATGCAGTTGATTTAGGTTACCGTTTTGTAATTGGTGGTGATAAAGGTGAGGCTTATAATACTGCTGATCAGAACCGTTTGATCACCTCATTGGCATTAGATAAAAAGCTTACCGACAATATCAACTGGACAGCTAATTTTATCTATGAAAATAATAAAACAGAACATGAACCACCGATATTTAGCTTTGGATCACTCACTAATGGTTTTCCTAAAGTGACTTATGATTATGATCATCTAACCATTAATAACTCTTTTTATAAAACCAATACATTCAATGCTTTTACTGGGCTAGATTGGAAAATCAATGAAAATTGGGCACTCAAGTATCAACTAGGTTATACACGAAAAGAGCACCATTCTAATTTGGTATTTGATTATCTGCTTAATAATGCAGGCGACTATCGGGGAAACTTATATCAATTTGCAGGCCTGGATAAAAGTACTCTGAATCAATTAATGCTTATGGGACATTTGAATACAGGCGTGATTCAGCATGATCTTGTTGCAGGAATTGGATATACAGTAAGTACTTATCAAAGTGGAAAAGATAGTTATTGGGGAAATGTTTTTAATGGCAATCTTTATCAAGACCAAAGTTATATTATCACACGAAAACCTGATTATAGCTTTAAACCCAAAAGTTCAGAAACAGCTCAAACCTATGGCTATATCAGCGATACCATTAAATTTAATGAGCAATGGCAAACTATTTTAGGGTTACGCCATACCTATTATGACAGTGAAGCCTTAAATAGTGCTGTGGGCTACAATACCAAAGCCACCACACCTACCGTTGCACTACTCTATAAACCATTACCTGAAGCAACATTATATGCAAGTTATGTTGAAAGTCTGGAATCAGGTTCAGTTGTGGGTGCAACCTATGCCAATGCTGGTGAAGTTCTAGATGCTACGGTCAGTAAACAGTATGAGATTGGGGTGAAATATGATGCTCAACCATTTGGTTTAACTGCGGCTTTATTTAAAATGGAACGTGCCGCTACAATGGATAGTATTCGGAATGGTTTAACTTATTTAACTCAGGACGGTTTAACTAACTATACAGGTCTTGAGCTAAATGGTAATTACAAGCCAATTGATACATTAAAACTTGGTATGGGAATGATGTATCTGGATGCTAGTATTGATCAGGTATCAGAAGCGAATAAAGCAACAAAAGGTCATCAGCCGGCAGGTGTTGCCAAATGGTCGGGGGTTGCCAATGCCGAATATACGGTAGATAGCGTTGAAGGATTAAGCCTGCATGGTAATATCCGTTATAATGGTGAGTCATATACTAGTACTGCCAATATAGTCGAAGTTCCTGCTTATACATTGGTGAATGTGGGGGCTTCATATAAATTCAAATTGGGTGGTCATGATGCAATAGTGAATGGCAATATTAATAATCTTTTGAATAAAAAATATTGGGCATCAAGTGGTTCATGGGCAAGTATAGGTGAGGTAAGGAATGGCGTACTGGCTTTAAAAGTTACATGGTAATTTATATCAAGCAATAACTCACAGATATATAGTGATGGCGGCGTGCTTTTTGGCGAGCCAATCAATGTAATGGTCACTTTAAGAATGAATGGGTAAGCTTTAAAAGCAAGTCCCTTAATATAATCCTCCCTAACCCTCCTTTTAAAAAAGGAGGGAGGAGAAGTGTACTTCGCAAGGTATCTAATGCAGTTTTGGATTCGTAACGCTCTCTCTTTTACAAAGAGTAGTTAAGGGAGATTTAAAAATATATGATTAAACTCTTATTCGGTACAATCCATAATCTAAAAAGATGTCGGTGAAAGTTAGCTTTGAGAAAAGGATATTTAGTGGGATTCAGAAAAGTGAACAAATTAAAATAGGGAATTTATAGATTGAAAGCACATTTTTAAATCGACTAATGATAATCAGATTCTCGTTGATGGCGTACTGCCAAAATAGTCACGATCAGGTTTGCTTCAATTTCAAATAAAGCGACATAGCCAGATTCACCAAAAGGAATTAACAATTCCCGAAGATATGGATTATTTGATTCTGCTTTGCGGCAAGAAAAAGGGAATTTTTCCAGTAATTGAATGGCTTGCTGAATATTAGTTAAAGCTTGTTTAGCCAAATGAACATCAATGCTTTGTTGCAATAGAAAATCATATAAACGTAATAAATCATTTTCGGCATCGATAGTAAAGCGGACTTGATAAAGGTTCATTTTGTTGTGTGCTTTGCTTTATGTTGGTCAAGACGATTTTGTAGCTTTTCGAGTACATCAACAGCCTCGACATATTGACCTGTTTGTCGGGCATTATCACGAGAGGCTAGACCACGAGCTAAAAACTCGGTATTTGCTTTACGTAGTTCAACCTGTTGCCGTACTGCACTTTCAATAAATTGCGACAAGCTTTCATTGTCATATAATACACTTTCTGTGTCTTGGCGTAATTTGGGTTCTACTCTTAATGAAGGAAAAGATGCTGTTTTCATTGTTAAATATCCTTGTTAGGCTAGAAATGTATTGCATTTGCATCGCATTTTAACATGCCGATGAAAAAATATCCAATAGGAAAAATTTCTCTAATATTTTAATCAGTGCTGAGATATAGATTAAAAATTATAATATTTACAAAAAATAACACGAAAACATGAGCTTATTCTCAATCTCATTCGTCATATATAGTAGAGACACTACATTGTTTCTATCTAACTGAATTTAAGATTTAATTATGGGGTTAATGAGGATAATGCAAGATCGCCAGGAATTTAATGAAATTCGAGATACATTAAGACAAGCTAATATTAAAGTAACACATGCAAGGTTGGTGATTTATCGGATTCTTAAACATGCAAAACGTGAGCTGACAGCTTATGATATAGAGAATATTTCATTACAAATGAATGATCGCATTAATATCGGCACCATCTATTCTAGTCTGAAATTATTTCAAACAGCAGGTTTATTACAGCGCTATAAAGTGGATATGGAGCAATCTCTTTTTTCTTTAAAACAGTTTGATCATTATGCTCGTTTTATCTGTAATCACTGTGGTGCAATTGAAGCATTACAGGATCATGAAATAGATCAACATATCAAAACATTATGTCATAACAAGCAAGCAACTTATGTCTCTTTTTCTCTTATTATTCAGATAGAAAGCTGTGATAAATGTAATGATAAAAGCGATAAAAATACATAACAGTTGTTTGTCTTGCAGGATCAGGAAGATCATGCAAGACAAAGCAATTTATTGACAGGTACTTATTGGTCTAATTGTTCAAGCACTTCGTCACTGAATTCAACATTGGTATAGACATTTTGCACGTCATCCAGATCTTCAAGCATATCAATCATTTTCATAATTTGCTTGGCCTGATCAATGTCGGTAATTTCAGCTTTTGTGGATGGATTCATCACAACTTCGGCATTATCAGATTTTAATCCGGCTGCGCTCAATGCATCCTGAACCGCACCAAAGTTTTCTGGAGAGGTAATGACAATAATACCGTCTTCATCCACTTCAATATCATCTGCACCTGCTTCAAGGGCAATATCCATCACTTGATCTTCCAACGATAAATCTTCAAATGAAATTTCACCGCGTTTGGTAAAGAGATAGGCCACAGAACCAGAAGTACCCAGATTACCATTGGTTTTGCTAAAACAATGACGTACATCAGGGACAGTACGATTCAAGTTATCGGTCATGGTTTCAACCAATACAGCAACACCACCAACGCCATAACCTTCATAGGTTACTTCATTCAAATCGTCATTGTCTTCACCGCCGGCACCACGCTGAATGGCACGATTGATGGCATCACGTGTCATATTGACAGAAAGTGCTTTTTCGACAACTGCACGTAAACGTGGATTACTGCCGACATCACCGCCACCTAGTCTGGCTGCTGTTACGATTTCACGAATGTATTTGGTAAAGACTTTTGCACGACTGGCATCTTGTTTTGCTTTCCGATGCTTGGTGTTTGCCCATTTGGAATGACCTGCCATTTAAGAAATGCTCCAATAACTTTATATTGAAAAAAATAAGTAAAAATGTGGCGGAATCTTAGCACAGCAACACTTTTGTTGAAAATATTTGTGCTTAAAGAATTATATCTTTTTAGTGCTGTAATCCTTTAAGCCTCTATATAGGGTTTAAAACGTAGTGGCAAGATCACATTTTGAGAGATACCTTTAAATAATGGTGCAATATCTCCGACAGGAAAACCGGTACTGCCGCAACCGATTGCCGTAATAAAATAGGTAAGTTTAGGATGATTTTGGGTATAAACTTTAAAATCATCAATATAATGGGCAATTTGATGAATCGGCATGGCTTGTAAATGTTCATTTTGTGTAGGAATAGCAAAACTTTGGCCCGACCAGCCACGACCGACACCTTGCATTGCACCAAATTTTTCTTTGGCTGTTTTTGCCGCACCTTTCCAGTGATTGCCCGCCAGATTACTGCCAAAAACGAAGATCTGGTGTTCAGGTAATTGCTCGGTGATGGTTTCGTTGTGGAAGAGATAAGTCATAATATAGTGAGACATAGTGATATATTGTTGTTACTTTTGCATTAAATGTATGATGGGTCAAGTCAAAAGATTTAACCCATAAATATTTATTGTGTAATTTTATTTTTTAGATGAATAAGTTTATTGGAAAGTTTATATTGTAAAGGGGTAAAAACTTTCTCTTGCATCCATAGACTGATAAAAATTAAAATAATCACAAAAAATATTGCTGAAATTATATCTATATTTTTAATAGACTTTGCCATAATAAGAATATCTGATAAAGAGTTTGAATATATAAAACCTATAATTAATTTATATATTATAAGATAAATTTCAAGTAATGGTATATGTAACATATAAATTGAAAGAGATGCTTTACCTAAACGTGAGAATAAGGAATTAAGATTTTTATTTTTAAAAGAAAAAAAACAAAAACTGCTGATTAATGCCAATTGGAAAAATAGAAATAAACCATTATGTGAAATATAAAACCACTTTTCTGGAGAAAATTTAACTAAATAATATGTAATAAAGAAACCTATAAATCCTAATGAAATATAATTTTTCTCAAAAAAATATGTATATTTATTAATTAAAAAATATAAAACAATACCAGCGATAAATTCTGGAAGTCGAAGTAGCGGATTGCGGTGGATTAATCCGATTATATCTGAAGAATAATTCTGTGTAATAGTAAAGTACACTGGAACCATTAAATATATGAACCAAATTATAATAAGAAAGAAAAATAAATTTTTCATTTTAGATATTTTTTTAACTAAAAAAGAAAAAGTAAAGTAAAAGAAAAATAATGTGGAAACTGACCAAGAAGTTCCATTTAAAAAAATATATCGATAATCCCATGCTTGAACTAAAAATAAGCTTTCTCCAATATAAAATAGTAAGTTTTTAAAGTATAAATTTATTTTTTCATTAGAAACAACAGACGGAAGTGTTTGAATAGGTATTTCTATAGGGAATTCTTTTTTTGAAATTATTATAATCAAAAATAATGTAATCAATGCCATAAGTAATGTGAAAATATGAATAGGATAAAGAGCGCTAAATCTTTTAATCAAAAATATTGTATTAGAGAATCGATTAGATAAAATTTTTTCTGCATATACATAACTTAAAATATAACCAGAAATAATGAAAAACACACTGGTCGCATAGAAACCATTAAAAGTTAAATTATTTAGTAAGGAATTGGTAATTTGTGGTTGTATATGATATAGAACCATAAAAACAGCCATGGAAAAACGTAAGGCATCCAAGCCAATTATCTTTTGTTGAGCAACCATATCAGAAAATTAAAATATAAAAAGTGAATTATATCTTTATGTAATATTTTTGAAATATATTTCAGGTAAATATTATTTTATATTTGTGTATAATTTTAATAATAAATTTGTATTTAGCAATAAATAAAAATGATTATCATTTTTATTTATTGCTCTTAATGGAATAGGTTTATAGTTTTCCATTGTTTATATTTGTGTTATTTAAACTGCGCTAAGCTATCAAGTAGCTTTTTGCTCAATGCTATATTTATTGTTTCATTAACATGTAAGGCATCTTTTGCTAAACTAGAAGGTAATATGTGATTTTTTTGATTACTTAGATCATTGTTAGTTGGTTTTATTTTAGTATCGCTCCAGACTTGGTCACTTTCAATATATTTTTCTATATCATAAAAAGCGTTTTTGTATGTGTCAGACAGAGAAGAATTTACAGTATTTACTTTATTGATCAAGCTATCATTTGCTTGTGTTGTACTAAAGAATCCGACTACTAAGATTTTATTGGTGAGATTTTCACTAATCCAATTAATACATTTTTTCGATTCACTTATGATATATTCTGATGTGTTTATTTCAGGATTAGATTGGTAGAAGTTGTTCTTACCTAAATTTACAATGAAGATAGCATTATTTGATGTCGTTGGTATGCTGCTATGAACCGGATAATTTATATTTGTATCCACTAATATTGATGAAGGGGTATTAAATTGGAAATAATATCCATTCTTATCAGCTCCAACTTGACCTTTTATATTATTTACCTCGGCATCAAAGGTTTTTAGAGAGTAATCGAGAGGCCAGTCAGCTATGAAATAGTTTTTTGTGCTGGAGGATAAATTATTATTGCTAAATTTTACAGTGCCTGGAAAAGCACCTATTCTTAGGCACATAGTATATAATTGCTCTCCACCTTTAGCATAATTATGTATGTTGTAATTATAGGTTTTTGCAGTGCTTTCGAGTGCTGGGATCATGTTTTCAAGTGTACTACTCCCTAAAATGTATACATCTATATTATTATTGAGCACAATTGGCGAAGATTGTATCTCCCCACCTCCACCACACGCTTGTAGCATTAACAATGATGAATACAGGAGAAAATTTTTTAAATGTATCATTTTGTAGCCGTGTGTTTTTTAAATGTTAATTTTTATCATTTTAAGTTATTTGAGAAATGTAATGCAATACCTATTTAAATGTAAGAAGAATTATTGTGTGTAGAGAGTGTTATGAGTGAAGATAATCAACCATTTGTTTTAGTTACTGATTTTGCTCCGGCAGGTGATCAACCTCAAGCGATTGAAAAATTAGTTGCAGGCTTGGAACACGGACAAAAAAATCAGCTTTTACTTGGTGTAACGGGGTCGGGTAAAACCTATACCATGGCCAATGTGATTGCACAAACCCAGCGTCCAACGATTATCATGGCGCATAATAAAACGCTGGCTGCACAATTGTATGGCGAATTTAA
Source organism: Acinetobacter populi (assembly GCF_002174125.1). Lineage (GTDB taxonomy): Bacteria > Pseudomonadota > Gammaproteobacteria > Pseudomonadales > Moraxellaceae > Acinetobacter > Acinetobacter populi. The sequence continues at coordinate 220,869 of NZ_NEXX01000002.1, read as the reverse complement.
AGCATTTTTCCCAAATAATGCTGTCGAATATTTTGTCAGTTATTATGATTATTATCAGCCAGAAGCTTATGTGCCTTCATCTGATACCTTTATTGAGAAAGATGCGGCGATCAATGATCATATTGATCAGATGCGTTTATCGGCAACACGGACATTACTGGAACGACGTGATGCCATTATCGTTGCTTCAGTATCTGCCATTTATGGTTTGGGTGATCCGGAAGCCTATATGCAAATGCTCTTGCATGTGGTGGAAGGTGATCGGATCAATCGCGATGAACTGATTCGTCGTTTGGTTGCGATGCAATATAGTCGCAATGAAATCGAGTTTACTCGAGGGACTTATCGTATTCGTGGCGAGATTCTTGATGTTTTTCCTGCCGAATCCGAACAAAATGCCATCCGTATTGAATTATTTGATGATGAAGTGGATTCGATTCGCTGGTTTGACCCATTGACAGGCAAGCTGGTACGCAAAGTGCCTCGTGTGACGATTTATCCGAAAAGCCATTATGTGACACCCCGGGAAAGTCTAGAAAAAGCAGTTGGTACGATTAAAACCGAATTAAAGCAACAATTGGCTTTTTTTAAAGAACATGACAAATTGGTTGAAGCACAACGTCTAGAGCAGCGTACTCGGTATGATCTGGAAATGATCCAGCAGCTTGGCTATTGTAATGGAATCGAAAACTATTCCCGCCATTTATCTGGTCGTCAGGCAGGTGAAGCGCCACCGACATTATTTGATTATGTGCCAGAAGATGGTTTGCTCATCATTGACGAATCACATGTGACCATTCCGCAAATTGGTGCCATGTACAAAGGAGACCGTTCTCGTAAGGAAAATCTGGTGAATTATGGTTTCCGTTTACCTAGTGCGCTAGATAATCGCCCCATGAAATTTGAAGAATGGGAACGGATTACGCCAGATACGATTTATGTGAGTGCGACCCCTGCACATTATGAACTGGAACATGCCGAGCAAATTGTAGAGCAGGTGGTACGGCCAACGGGCTTGATTGATCCCGAAATTGAAGTACGTCCGGTGTTGACACAAGTCGATGATGTCTTATCGGAAATTAACATTCGCAAGGATATTAATGAGCGGGTTTTGGTTACCACACTGACCAAGCGTATGGCAGAAGACTTAACCAGTTACTTAAAAGAATATGGGATTAAAGTCGCTTATTTACACTCCGATATTGATACTGTGGAGCGGGTCAAAATTATTCATGAATTGCGTACCGGTGTACATGATGTACTGGTCGGGATCAATCTGTTACGGGAAGGTTTGGATATGCCAGAAGTATCGTTGGTTGCTATTTTGGATGCTGATAAAGAAGGCTTTTTAAGATCAGAGCGATCATTGATTCAAACTATTGGGCGGGCAGCTCGAAATGTAAAAGGTAAAGCGATTCTTTATGCAGATCGAATTACTGATTCCATGCAAAAGGCGATTGATGAAACGGATCGTCGTCGGGCCAAGCAGATTGAGTTTAACGAAGCGCATGGTATTACCCCACGGAGTACCGTGCGTCAGATTAGCAAGGATATTGATACTGGAGAGGTCTATGAGGAAGATGAGGAAATCTCATTATCGGCAAAATCGCGTGTATTGAGTGACGATGAGCAGCATTTGATTGCCGATCCAAAATTATTCTCCCGACATATTAATAAACTGGAAAAAGAAATGTTAAAGGCATCTAAGGATCTACAATTTGAACAAGCCGCAAGATTACGTGATGAAATTCTTCGTTTAAAAGCGCAGCTTTTGGGATAAAAGAAAGTGTTTTGTCTGACAATTTAGATGATTTGTCTGCGCTATTTGTTGAACAGCATCACGATTTTACCTATAGTTGAAATATAGTAAAATAAAATACTCTGGAGCGCATGCAACAATGGAAATAATTCCTCATTCTTCCAATAAAAGACTACGCGTATTAAAAATTGTGGTAGGCGGTGCCGCATTGATTGGGTTAGGTGCAGGGAAATTGTTATGGGATCTTCGGCCAAGAAGTATGGCTGTCGCCAAGAAGGTTGATTTGGATCAATTTTTAGGTCACTGGTATGAAATTGCCAGAAAACCTGTTGTGACCGAACGATCTTCATTTAAAAATATCCGTTTGGAATATACCTTACAGTCAGAAAATCATCTCAATCTGGAATTACGCTATCAAACCAAAGAAGGTAGAATTGGCCAGTTTCATGCCGATATTAAAATTGTCAATGCACCCGATAATAGTAAGTTTCTTATTAAATATTTGCCCTCCATCTTTAGATATTTAAGAAAAGGCCACCACTGGATCATGCAGATTGATCCTGAAGGGCAGGTTGTGTTGATTGGTAATTCAAACCGTAAATCTTTATGGTTGCTTGCCCGGTCTCCACAACTTGATTCGAGTATTGTGGAAGAATATTTGAATATTGCCAAAACAGCCGGCTTTAAATTGAATGATTTGATTACGGTTAAACATGAGTAAGGTGCAATTTATGCATTGCTTTGTATACTTTTCTTTGTAATCTCAATACATACTAGACTTTTATTGCAAAATATTTGCATTTAGATTTCAAAAATGTTCATTTTCAATTAAAATATGCTCATTTTAAAACGAGCGTTTCACGCTAAACAAATCACTAGAGGATGTATTCCGTGAGTAAAGATACTATCATCGCCCTACACCAAGAACATCAAGGTCGTTGGAAAAACCGCGAAGAAATTGCAGAGCGAATGATCGCATTAATTGGTCAGTTATATCGTGAAAAAAATATTGTGACCACCATTTATGGACGTTCTTTAGTTAATCGTTCCGTGATTCAAATTTTAAAAGCACATCGTATTACCCGTATGATGGATGTCGAATTGTCTGTCGTAAATACCATACCTTTACTAGAAGCGTTGGCAAAAATCGACAATATTGGTTCTGCCGAAATTGATCTGGGTAAACTTGCTACAGAATATAAAGAACAGGGCGGTGATATTGACGCTTTTGTTGCTAAAGCAGTACAGCCGATTGAAGGAAACTCTCCAACATGTGAACCTAAAGACGTGGTGCTTTACGGTTTTGGTCGTATCGGCCGTATTCTGGCACGTTTGATTATTGGTCAGTCTGGTCTTGGTCGTGGTTTAAGCTTAAAAGCGATTGTTGTGCGTAGAACTGCTGATGGTGATTTGGCAAAACGTGCATCTTTATTGCGTCGTGATTCAATTCATGGTTCATTCTCGGGTACAATTTCTATTGATGAAGAAAATGAAGCCATTATTGCCAATGGTAATTTCATTAAAGTGATTTATGCATCAAATCCGAGTGAAATTGATTATACCGAATATGGTATTGAAAACGCTTTACTTATCGACAATACCGGTAAATGGCGTGATGCAGAAGGTTTAAGCCAGCATTTAAAATGTCCTGGAATTGCTCGTGTTGTATTAACTGCACCAGGTAAAGGCGAAATGAAGAATGTCGTGTATGGTGTTAACCAAGCAGACATTTTAGATGAAGATAAAATTATCTCTGCTGCAAGTTGTACGACCAATGCGATTACGCCTGTCTTAAAAGTATTGGACGAAAAATATCATGTCTTGAATGGTCATGTTGAAACTGTTCACTCTTTCACCAATGATCAAAACCTGATTGATAACTATCATAAGGCAGATCGTCGTGGTCGTGCAGCAACATTGAATATGGTCATTACCGAAACAGGTGCAGCTAAAGCAGTTGCCAAAGCTTTACCACAGCTTAAAGGTAAATTGACTGGTAACTCTGTGCGTGTACCAACACCAAACGTATCATTGGCAATCCTGAATTTAACATTGGAAAAAGAAGTTGATCGTGACGAAGTTAACGAATACATCCGTCAGATTTCCATTTTCTCAAGTTTACAGGGTCAAATCGGCTATACCAATTCAACTGAAGTGGTATCAAGCGACTTTATTGGTTCCCGTACCGCAGGTGTCTTTGATGCACAGGCAACGATTGCTTCAGGTACACATTTAACTGCCTATGTCTGGTATGACAATGAAGTCGGCTATAGCTGTCAAGTATTGCGTATTGCAGAGCAAATGTGCGGTGTAAGCTATCCAAAAATTCCTGGTGATAAAAAATAAGATTTAAAACAAGTCGGATGTCATTTTTATGATGTCCGATGAATTTAATCTTATAATTGATTCACAAGAATTTAAATCGATGAAAAAAAACCGATCATTTAGATGATCGGGGTTTTTTAGTGTAGATGTTTACTGATCTGGGATACGCATAGAGACTAAAGAGTTAATGGGGGTTATTCCTCATCTTCATCAAAATCGTCAGCAACAGGTTCATTGGATTCGGTCGGCTTTAATGAGCTATCATAAATCAGGATTGCTTTACCATCGGTCTCAATCATGCCTTGTTCTTCAAGGGTTTTTAAAACACGTCCTACCATCTCGCGGGAACATCCCACCAATCGACCAATTTCCTGACGGGTAATGCGGATTTGACGACCATTTGGCAACATCATGGCTTCGGGTTGTTCTGCCAGCTCAATCAGGCAACGGGCAATACGACCTGATACATCAATAAAGGCAAGATCAGTCACTTTACGCGTGGTATTTTTTAAACGGCGCGCCAGTTGTGCAAATACAGCATAACTTAAGTCCGGATACTGACGGCATAATTCGTGGAAGGTATCGTAATCAATTTCGGCAATTTCACATACTTCACGAGTACGTACTTCGGCAGTACGTTGCGGTTTGGCTTCAAACAAGCCCATTTCACCAAAAAAATCGCCTGCATTTAAATAGGCGACAATAATTTCACGTGTATCATCTTCTTCAATAATGATGGATACAGAACCTTTTAAAATCAAATAAAGTGAATGGGATTCCGTCCCCGCATGCACAATAGTTGTTTTTTTAGGGAAACGATTGATTTTTGCACGCTTAAGTAAGGCTTTTACAGAATCAGGTAATTGTCCTGGTGACAAAGCATCAGTACTTAATTTAGAAAAATCAGAAGAGAACATGACTAACCCCAAGTTTTTAAACAGAATAACCACTTACGATATACATATAAAGTCATATGTATACAGTGGTGATATGCTACTATACAATCCGATATAGAAATGTATATTTTTTTAGTAGGAGTTGCAATGCAAGCAAGTGTTCAATGGTTAGATAATGTCTCATTTAAAGCCACTTCCGAGAGTGGACATGAGGTAATTATGGACGGTTCGGCAGAGTATGGTGGACAAAACCGCGGTGCTCGCCCAATGGAATTGATACTTCTGGGGCTAGGTGGTTGCGCATCATTCGATATTGTAACAATTCTTAAAAAATCGCGCCAAGATATTACTGATGTAAAATGCGAACTCCAAGCCGAGCGTGCGGACACGATTCCAGCGGTCTTTACCAAAATTCATTTACATTTTATTGTCAGTGGACGAGCTGTTAAAGAAAAACAAGTTGCCAAAGCTGTTGAGCTATCTGCGGAAAAATATTGTTCAGCCAGTAAGATGCTACATGATGGTGGCGTGGAAATTACCCACGATTTTGAAATTATTGAAGTCGCAGAATAAAAAATACTCGTGTGATCGTCGATGCTTTGAAATTTATATAACACAAAGCATCTGTTTTCTTTCCATAAGGCTTGAATTGTATCTCCTTCTGATTTTGAGGAAGAGCGTAATTAAAAAAATAATGAAGATTAAATAACAATTTTATTTTAAGCTTCTATTATTAAGTTTATATTGTTTGACTTTTTGTAATTGATTTTATGTTTGTTTAATGAATATGTAATATCCTTCTTCCTCATCAAATATTGACCATCAATAGAGGTTTTGTCCTGTTGAGCATAGATTTTTAAGTTTCAATTGGGTTCGGTCAATCAAAGCAATCTATAGTAATAATATTATAAAGTTGAAGAGTTATAATAATAGCGATGATTGACATAGCAGATAATGCCATAGCATACAAATTCAAATTTCTAAGCAATTAGTCTAGATGTAGACAAAAGCCAAGCAGAATAGGCTATGGTATTTCCTGGCGAAATGTCACTATCACAAGATATATCGTTGACTGTAAGCCCATGAGAGTCGATACTCTCGGGGTTATGTTTTTAAGCAAATCGGTACACAGGATTGAGTACTTTGCTCGGTTCTAAAAATTTAATTTAAAGCAAGGGGCTATATATGGCTGGTGGAAAGTCAACAATCATTTACACACTGACTGATGAGGCGCCACTATTGGCGACCTATTCGCTACTGCCGATCATAGAGACCTTTACTAAGCCAGCTGACATTGATATCGTTAAAAAAGATATCTCCGTTGCCGCACGCGTGCTCTCAGAATTCACGGATTACCTAAGCGATGAGCAAAAGGTTCCGAATACTCTGGCAGAGCTAGGTCATCTTACGCAGGATCCAGACACAAACATTATCAAACTGCCAAATATCAGTGCATCTGTTGGGCAGTTGACATCATGTATCAAAGAACTCCAGTCTAAAGGTTACGCTATTCCGGACTATCCGGAAAACCCGACCACTGAGGAAGAAAAAGCAATTAAAGCCCGTTATGGCAAATGCCTGGGTTCTGCTGTAAACCCTGTACTGCGTGAAGGGAACTCTGACCGTCGTGCGCCTGCTGCGGTAAAAAATTACGCTAGAAAGCATCCACATTCGATGAGTGAATGGAAGCAATGGTCACAAACGCATGTTTCACATATGGAACATGGTGATTTTTATCACGGTGAAAAGTCAATGACACTTGACCGTGCACGCAATGTCAAGATGGAACTGATCACAACCGATGGTAAGAGCATTGTTCTTAAGCCAAAAGTTGCGCTTTTAGATGGCGAAATCATTGATTCGATGTTTATGAGTAAGAAAGCACTTTGCGAATTCTACGAGAAACAACTCGAAGATTGCCGTGAAGCAGGTATTTTATTTTCGTTGCACGTTAAAGCGACAATGATGAAAGTATCACACCCGATTGTATTCGGTCATTGTGTGAAGATCTATTATAAAGACGCATTTGAAAAACATGGCAAACTCTTTGAAGAGTTAGGCATCAATGTCAATAATGGTATGTCGGCACTGTATGAGAAAATCGAAACATTGCCAACATCGCTGCGTGAAGAAATTATCGAAGATTTACATGCTTGCCAGGAACACCGTCCTGCATTGGCGATGGTGGATTCTGCCAAAGGCATTACCAACTTCCATTCCCCAAATGACATTATTGTAGATGCATCAATGCCTGCAATGATTCGTGCTGGTGGTAAAATGTGGGGTGCAGATGGCAAACAGTATGACGCTAAAGCCGTAATGCCTGAATCAACTTTTGCACGTATCTATCAGGAAATGATCAATTTCTGTAAATGGAATGGCAACTTCGATCCGAAAACGATGGGTACTGTGCCAAACGTTGGTCTGATGGCACAAAAAGCTGAAGAATACGGCTCACACGACAAGACCTTTGAAATTCCTGAGGCTGGTGTTGCCAATATCACAGATATTGATACGGGTGAAGTATTGATGTCTCAAAATGTTGAGGCTGGTGATATCTGGCGTATGTGTCAGGTGAAAGATGCACCAATCCGTGACTGGGTAAAACTTGCCGTAACGCGTGCCCGTAATTCTGGTATGCCGGCTATTTTCTGGTTGGATCCGTATCGTCCACACGAAAACGAACTGATTAAAAAAGTACAAACTTACCTGAAAGATCACGATACCACTGGTCTGGATATTCAAATCATGTCACAGGTACGTGCAATGCGTTATACGCTTGAACGTGTGGCACGCGGTCTTGATACTATCTCTGTAACCGGTAACATCCTGCGTGACTACCTGACAGACTTGTTCCCGATTATGGAATTGGGTACTTCTGCAAAAATGCTGTCGATTGTGCCATTAATGGCTGGTGGCGGTATGTACGAAACAGGTGCGGGTGGTTCGGCACCGAAACATGTACAGCAATTGGTTGAAGAAAACCATCTGCGTTGGGATTCGCTGGGTGAGTTCCTTGCATTGGCTGTTTCTCTGGAAGAGCTGGGGATCAAGGAAAACAATGCGCGTGCGAAGCTGTTAGCCAAGACACTGGATCAGGCAACTGGTAAGTTGCTCGATAATGGTAAGTCTCCATCTCGTCGTACTGGTGAGATTGATAACCGTGGCAGTCATTTCTATCTGTCATTGTACTGGGCTGAAGCACTTGCTGCACAGGACGAAGATGCTGAGTTGAAAGCCAAGTTTGCACCGCTTGCTAAGGCACTGGCTGAAAATGAACAGAAAATTGTTGCTGAACTTGCCGATGTACAGGGTAAACCTGCTGATATTGGTGGTTACTATGCTGTTGATCAAAGCAAAGTAAACGCTGTGATGCGTCCAAGTGCGACTTTCAATACTGTTTTGGCAACTGTTGATGCGTAATCTAAGTTGAGTTCATATTTTTGTGATATGACTTAGAGCCGGTGCAAATGCACCGGTTTTTTTACTTGTAGATTTTGTCGTCAATTTACAATTTATACGGATAAATTAGGTCATAGAAAGATAAAAGAGATGGGGAAGAAAGCCCACTGTGATGAGCTTTCCTGTGTTTAATCTTCAGAAATTAACGTGCTCTACGGCCACGGCTTTTGGTATTGGGGCGAGTTGTGCCATTGGTTTTACGACGTGGCTTTTCACCTTCTTCCATTTGCCAGATACGTTTTGTACCAGACTTTTTCTTTTCGCTATCTTTTTTCTCGACGTTGTTCTTTTTCTGTGGCATGGGTTTGCCACCTGAACCACCCGGTTTTTTTACATATGAACGCGCTCGATAGGGCTGCTCGGCAGGAATATCTTTAAAGTCAGGATAGAGCAAGGGCTCAATTTCTACATGTTCACCCGGTTGTAAAGCCAATGAGACCAGATCAATGGAACCAATTTGGGTGCGGATAAGGCGTAAAGTTGGAAAACCGACAGCAGAGGTCATCCGACGAACTTGACGATTGCGACCTTCACAAATTGAAATTTCAACCCAAGAGGTTGGAATATTGGCACGATAGCGGACAGGTGGATTACGTTCCCATAACCATTCAGGTTCTGAAACTTTTTCTGCTTTGGCCGGCAATGTTATGCCATCTTTTAATTCAACCCCTTTGCGCAATTGCTCGAGTGCTTCTTCGGTAACATCGCCATCCACCTGAACTAAATAGGTTTTGTACTTTTTATTTGCAGGATTGGTAATAAACTGGTTTAGACCACCATGGTCGGTTAAAAACACCAGACCTTCAGAGTCTAGATCAAGACGACCCGCCAAACGTAAATCTGGATCTTGCACAAAGTCAGATATGGTCATGTGTGCTTCGTCTGGACGAAACTGGGAGAGGACTCCATAGGGTTTATTAAGGATGACAATTTTCATAAAACATGACTTCTTCTTTCAGCTAACCATAGAAAATATTGAGTTTTATTTATATGAGAAATGTTGTTATTCCTCATATAAATCTCAAAAAATGATTTAATTCAATTAAGCTATTATGCGTGATGAAAAGTCGAATGTATTGTTTATCGACAATTATTTTTTCATTTATGAGCTACATAATAGGGATAAGGAGAACTAGCATAATGAGTTATCAGAAAATCGTCGTGCCTGAGGATGGCAGCAAAATTACTGTGAATGCAGATTTATCATTGAATGTTCCAAATCATCCAATCATTCCTTTCATTGAGGGTGATGGTATTGGTGTGGATATTACGCCTGCAATGAAAACAGTTGTTGATGCTGCTGTGCAAAAAGCATACGGTGGTAAACGCTCAATCGAATGGATGGAAGTGTATTGTGGCGAAAAAGCAGACAAAATTTATGGCACCTATATGCCAGAAGAAACTTTTGAAGCATTGCGTGAATTTATTGTCTCAATTAAAGGGCCATTAACTACCCCTGTCGGCGGTGGGATTCGTTCTTTAAATGTCGCTTTACGTCAGGAATTAGATTTATATGTATGCGTGCGACCTGTACGCTGGTTTGAAGGTGTGCCATCTCCGGTACAACATCCGGAATTAACAGACATGGTGATTTTCCGTGAAAATTCGGAAGATATCTATGCAGGGATTGAATGGAAAGCAGATTCTCCCGAAGCGAAAAAAGTCATTAAGTTTCTAAAAGAAGAAATGGGTGTGACAAAAATCCGTTTCCCCGAAGATTGTGGAATCGGTATTAAACCTGTTTCTAAAGAGGGGACACAACGTCTGGTACGCAAGGCCATTCAGTTTGCGATTGATAATGATAAACCTTCTGTGACCTTGGTACATAAAGGAAATATCATGAAATATACCGAAGGTGCGTTCAAAGAGTGGGGCTATGAACTCGCTGTTGAGCGTTTCGGTGGTGAGCTGATTGATGGTGGTCCATGGGTAAAAATTAAAAACCCGAAAAATGGTAAAGACATTATTATTAAAGATGTCATCGCAGATGCATTCCTGCAACAAATTTTAATGCGTCCGGCAGATTACTCTGTAATTGCAACATTAAACCTAAACGGTGACTATATTTCTGATGCGCTGGCCGCAGAAGTTGGTGGTATCGGAATTGCACCAGGTGCAAATATTGGCGGTGCAATTGCAGTGTATGAAGCTACACATGGTACAGCTCCGAAATATGCTGGTCAGGACAAAGTCAACCCGGGTTCGATTATTCTTTCTGCGGAAATGATGCTGCGTGATATGGGCTGGATTGAAGCTGCCGATTTAATCATCAAGGGTGTTTCAGGTGCAATTGAAGCAAAAACCGTGACCTATGACTTTGAACGTTTGATGCCCGGGGCAACATTGCTGCGTTGTTCTGAATTCGGTGATGCGATTGTGAAGCATATGGATGATTAATTCATCGATTTACATGTTTTGATTCAAAAATTACAGTTTAAATTATTTAATTTATAACGCCCAAGATCCCGATATTATTATATTGGGATCTATTGAATTAAACGGGGATCAACTTCATACAGCAAAGCTAAACTAGCTAAGTTTTGTTTGCTGTAAAGCAGCTTTATAAGCTGTAATGCCATTCATACATGCTGGAACGCCAGCATAAATTGCCATTTGTATTACAATTTCTAGTAATTCCTTTGGCGTAACGCCTACATTTAATGCAGCTCTCATATGTAATTCAAGCTGGGGTTTTGTATTCCCAAGAGAAATTAAAGATGCAACTGTTAACATTTCTCTGGTTTTTAGATCCAGACCAGGACGTCCTATTACAGCACCAAAAGCATAATCAGTAATCAGTTTTGCAAGCCCCTCATCTAATTCACCTAAGCTTTTTGTAACTCTTTCTGCAAGTCCATCTTCTAACTTATCCATAATGTCTTGACCATGTTGTGTTAATTCATCAATTTGTTTCATAAGTTTTGTCCATACGAATATTTGGGTTATTTGCCGAGGCAGGAATAAGGTTTACCAATAAGATAGATAGCCCAATGATGATACTTGCACTAATATATAAAGTAGAAAGTGTATAATTTGAAACGATCCATGCCCCTAACGTTGCGCCTAGTCCAATTGCAATATTAAAAAAAGATACGTATAGAGAAGATGCGGGAAATACATCGTCTCCCGATAACTTTAAAACCCATGTTTGAAAACCTACAAATATCCCTGAAATAGCTAATCCCCAAATGGTTACCAAAGAGAAAATAGCAATTTGTGTAAAACTATTTTGATTCAGGCCAATAAAAATAAATACAACGCAAATTAATATTATGGAAAGTGAAACGGTTAATTTAAGATGTTTATCAATAACCACACCTGTAATAAAATTACCAAATAGTCCAGCTAAACCGAAAGCAAATAATATGAATGGTATGAGTTCTATATGAAGATTTGACTGTGTTTGTAGCCAAGGCTCTATGTAAGTAAATGCAGCAAAATGGGCTGTGATGGTCAAGAGAGTTGCAGCATAAATTTTCCATAATGTCCCAGATTTAAGAACTTTCTTTAAAGCATCAAATCCTATAGTACTGTTAGACGTAATTTGAGGAATTAAAATCAAAATACCAGTGAATGAAATGATGCTTAAACCAGACATAAACCAAAAAGCATCCCTCCATCCTAAAGTAATTCCTATATAATTTGAAAGAGGAACACCAAATACACTCGCCGCAGATACGCCCCCAAAGACTATTGATGTTGCTATTCCTATATATTTAGTTGGTACAATTGCCACAGCTGTAGCACCGATCATTGCCCAAAATGATCCATGTGCCAAAGCACCAATAACTCTGGCGATTAATAAAATAGTATAAGAATCAACCAAAGCAGTCATCATATTGGAGCAAAATAAAATTATGGTTAGAATGAGCAAAAGTCGTTTCTTTGCAACATTACCTAAGAATATTGATGCTAACAATGCACTGAATGCTCCAACCCAGGCATAAAGTGAGACTGTCATTCCAATTTCAGATTCTGAAACAAGTAGACCCTTCGCCATAGGTGTTAACAGTCCTACAGGAGCTAATTCTGTTGTTACGATAGTAAATGTCGATATGGCAAGAATAATTAAAGCCAGCCATGATTTAATCGTCATTACGGTTTGAGATATATTGGGGGATTTCATATAGATGACCTGTTATTTAAAAAGCGCTGCTAAAATCAATTAATTTAATTTCAGAGATATTTACTTTTAGATAGACACTGGAAATTAAAATATACTTAGATGACATAAAAAGCTCCGGTGGTTATTGATTATTTAAAAATAAATTTAACAGTAATTTTCAGAAGTGGAATTTTTAAATGTGTAATTCAATATTAGTATCACCAACTGTGCTATAGGAAGTTTTACAGAACATCATTTCTAATATATAGTTTTAGAGTAGATCAAATTTAAGTAAAATTGGTGAGAAAAAATAATGTTGTTTCCTCAAAAGAAAATAAGCAGAAATTTGCCAACAATCAAACAATTACAATGTTTTTTGGTCGTGTCGGAAGAACTCAATTTCAGGAAAGCGGCTGAACGATTAAATATGACTCAACCACCTTTGACAAGGCAGATAAAAGGTCTAGAAGATCTTCTAGGACAGGAATTATTCATCCGGAATACCCATGAGGTTTATTTAACAAATGCTGGGCACATATTAGTGCGGAAAGTTAAATATATTCTTAAAAAAATTGATCTATTAGTAGAAGATGTTTTTATTGATAAAAAACAAATACGTATTGGATATACTCGGACTTTGAATTTTGAAAATATTCCTGAAATATATGATAAAATAAAAGAACTTGATATTTCAGAGGATTTATTAAGCCAGAATTTTACATCGAATCAACTATTAGATAGTTTAATAAAAAATAATCTAGATATCGTTTTAATAGGGGAAAGAAATTTTTTAAAAGAGAGAGATATATTATTTAAATGGCTTTATCAAGAACCATTGTTAGTTGTATTACCAGCACATCATCCTGCAAGTATAAATGAAAAGATTTGTTTAGAAGATATTTCAGATTTACCTCTTTATTGGTTTTCTAGGAATGCTAATGCAGCCTTTTATGATAAATGTGAAGAATATTTTTATAAATTAACATTTGATTTAAAGAGGATAAAGGAACCAGATGATTCATTAGTCATGTTGGGAAGAATTTCAAGAGGAAAAGGTTTTGCATTGATGCCTCAATCTCTTTGTAATTTCTTCCAGGAAGGTCTTTGCTATCGAAGTTTAACCGATGATGCTTCTAAAATTCTAAATATTGATGTTTATGCAGCAATTAAAATTGATGAAAATAGAGAAAATATTCTTTCTACATTAGATTTTTTGATCAATAAAAAATAGTTTTATTTAAAATAATGGAATATACTTTATTTGGCTTTAATGTGATGAAAGATAATAAATTTATCTAAGTAAAAGTTCAGATATAATATAGCTAATTAAGACTGATGTATATAGTATAAATATTATTTAAAAATTATTCATAAGTAGTCATTTGTTTAACTAAAGTTTATTAATTTTACTTTAAAATAATTTGATTTAATGGTGCATTAGTTAAATCAAATTATAGTTTTGATGTAAAAAAAATTAGGGGCTGTACTAGATTAGCATTATGTTAATCTATGGAAATGAAACTAACTAATTGTAAATTAAGTAAGAAAGTACAGCTTAAATTACTTGAATTTTTTGTGCTAGAAGTAACAGCACGTGCAGCAGCAGATTTGCTGGAAATACATCCTAATTCTGCTGCTCTCTTTTATACCAAAATTCGTAAAATCATCTCTTATTATTTAGAGCAAGAGACTCTTGAAATACTTGATGGTGAGATTGAACTGGACGAAAGCTATTTTGGTGGTACACGCAAAGGGAAGCGAGGTAGAGGTGCAGCAGGTAAGGTTATCGTATTTGGACTACTAAAGCGAAATGGCAAGGTCTATACCGTTATTGTTCCAGATACCAAATCAAGCACCTTACTGCCTGTAATTTCAAAGAAAATTACGCCTGACAGTATTGTTTATACAGACCATTGGCATAGTTATAACGCCTTGGATGTTGCAGGTTTTTGTCATTACAGAATTAACCATTCAAATCAGTTTGCCAATGGGCATAATCACATCAATGGCATTGAGAACTTCTGGAATCAGGCGAAGAGAACACTTAGAAAATACAATGGAATTCCTAAAGATTCTTTTTACTTGTTTATTAAGGAATGTGAGTTTAGATTTAACTATGGGAGCCCAAAGCAGCAACTCAAAATTTTACGTCTTTGGACTGGAATTTAAATCTTATCTAGTACAGCCCCAAAAATTAATAATAGGTTTGTAATATCTAATTAAACATTAATTCCTTTCATTCCTTCAGAGTTATAACGATGACCTCTAACATTAAAATTAAATTTGCTATCATTTAAAATATTTAAATCATGTTTATCAAGTCGTAAGTCTGCTGCTTTACTATTTTCTATAAGATATTCTATGTTTTTAGTTCCCGGTATAGGAATGATTTTATGATATTTCGCCAAAAGCCAGGCAAGTGAAATTTGCCCAATTGTAGCCTCGTACTTTGTTGCTATAGGCGTTAAAATATTTAATATTTCGCGATTATGTTCCAAATTTTCTTGTAAAAATCTTTCATTATTTTTTCTAAAATCAGAAGGACTAAAATCACTATTATTAATATACTTTCCTGTTAAAAAACCACGACCTAAAGGTGAATAAGGGATAAAACTTATGTCAAGTTCCTCAACTGTGGGTAGGATTTCATCCTCAACATCTCTAGTCCATAATGAATACTCAGTTTGTAATGCTGTTACTGGAAAAATAGAATGTGCTTTACGCAATGTAGGAGCAGATACTTCACATAGTCCTACATAATGAATTTTTCCCTGTTTAACAAGGTTTGCTAAACAATCCATGCTTTCTTCAATTATATTATTATCAACTCTATGTAAATAAAATAAATCTATACGTTCAACTCCTAATCTTTGTAAAGATTCATTACAGCATTGGGTTATATATTCTGGATGATTATTTATTGAACGAGAGTAGTTTCCTTTTTGAATACGATCAATTCCACATTTAGTCGCTATGGTAAATTTTTGACGATCAGATTTATTTAAATTTGCTAAAAAATATCCTATAAGGCGCTCATTATGTCCATCTCCATATATATTAGCTGTATCAATGAATGTAATATCTAGATCAAGTAATTTATTTAATACTTCCAAAGATTTATTATCATCTACTTCTCCATAAAACTCACTAAGCCCCATTGCGCCAAAACCCATAGAACTCACTTGTAAGTTGTTTGATAATTGTCGTATATGCATGTTCTGCTCCTTTAGCTATTACATTATTTTTTCATAGATAATTTTTTTTGGAATTCTAACTTTTGTAATGCATAAAAAGTATCATTAATAATAGATTTGTAAAAATAATCACACATTTCGTTATAAATAAATACTTGTAAAAAAATCATTAAAATTACTAAGATAGGGTTTGTTGATCAATCGGGGTAAGACAATGATGCATTTACCTGTCCAATTAAAACTTTTTATCTTTGATATCGATGGCACCTTACATGTAGATGGTCAGGAAATTGCCGGTGCAAGGGCATTGATACAGACCTTACGTGATCAAAATTATGCCATTCGTTTTATGACCAATACCACGACCAAGAGTCAGGCTATGTTGGTTGAACAGCTTGAAAACGTGGGGATTCAGGTTGAGCAAAACGAGATTTTGAGTGCATCTGAAGCCAGCCGTACATATTTGCGTGATGAACAAACCAATCTAGGACGAAAAATTAAAATCTGGACCGTGGTTTCCGAAAATATTCAGGCAGATTTTTCCGAGTTTGAACAAGATCAACAACACCCTGATTTTGTTGTGATTGGTGATATTGGTAATGGCTGGAATATTGATTTACTTAACCGGATTTTTAATTGTTTAAATCAAGGGGCAAAGTTAATTGCGTTGCATAAAAATAAATTCTGGCAAACACGAGAAGGTTTGAAAGTCGATATTGGACTATTTGTGGCCGGTCTTGAATATGTATCAAATCAAACTGCTTTGATTATGGGTAAGCCAACAATCGCTTTTTTCCAGCAAGTATTGGCCTCGGCAGAGTGTTCCGCACATCAGGCAATTTTGATTGGTGATGATATCGATAGTGATGTGGGTGGTGCACAGCGACTGGAGATTTTTGCCGCTTTGGTAAAAACAGGGAAATATCGTGCAAGTTATCATGCCGAATCCAAAATTCAGCCTGATCTGGTATTGGAAAGTGTGGCCGAATTAGCGCAATATTTACCTGAGAAATAACGCATCTTACAAGTTATTGATCACAATCAGAATGAATTTAACTGGTTATGCTTTAGATCAATGTGCTTTAGATCAATATGGTTAAAATCTTCAGGTCTAAGTTGATCTAAGGCATCTAAAAAAGCCACCTGAAAAGAACCAATCCCGTGTGTTTGTTCAGCAGCATTTTGGGCCGCCAGCGCAAAATGACAATGTGCAGCGATGGCAGCCAAGGCACTGGATTGACTCACCGCATGATAGGCTGCACATACCGCACCCAGAGCGCAGCCCATGGCAGTCACTTTGGGCTGTAACACACTCCCGCCTGTAATGGCAATGATGCCAAATTCTTGGCTTAGGATATAATCCGTCGCTCCCGAAATCGCAATACAAGGACTGCTATTTAATAAGGATTGTGCATGTTGCAGTACCTGATCGGATTGTAATGTGCTGTCAACACCTTTGGCTGAACTTTGATTTCCTGCCAATGCTGCAATTTCCGAAGCATTACCACGAATAATATGTGGCTGAAAGGTGAGTAAATCATCAACTGTTTCACTACGCCAGTTTAAAATAGCGCCATATCCCACAGGATCAAGTATCCAAGGAGTGCCTGCGGTATTTGCACCTTTGACTGCTTTAAACATGGCTTGAGTTTGTTCAGTAGTTGGTGTGCCGGTATTAATGCTTAATGCACCTGCAATCTGTGCAAATTGTTCTGCTTCAAAGGGATTATCAATCATGGCAGGTGAGGCACCAATCGCAAGCAGCACATTGGCAGCAAAGTTACTGGCCACACTATTGGTAATACAATGTACCAGTGGCTGTTGATCTTGTAGTTTTTGCCATAAATCCTGTATCTGTTGAATGATATCGGTCTTGTTATACATTTATTTTGCCTCTTGCGTTATTTAATAAAATAATGATCCTGTTGTTTGCATCTTAAACAACTAAACGATACATATTCCTGTGTACTATATTCAATGACCAGTTCTTTACTGCCACAGTGAATACAATGTCGTTCGGTAAAGAAACGTAATCTTGGCAAAATATCCTGCCAGCATTTCCAGATCGGTTGTTTAAAAGCTTTATCTTCAAATTTTAATAAACGATCAATAAAAATATAACTCATTTGGCTGTACGGCATATCATGAGGGCGTGCCAGATTTGAGGTTTCCCAGTGCTCCTGTTCGCCACGTTCACGATATTGCATCAGGGTTTTGCGCAAGCGGTTGGTATTGACAAAATTTTGATTGGAAGCTTCCAGTAATTGTTTATCGTGTAAATAGTTAAGCGCTTTATCTGCTAGGAAGAAAATCTGTGTGACTGCCAGATCGTTTAATAATTGTTTGCAATAATCAATAAACTGCTGATTACCATAAAACTGGATTTGCCATTTCTGGCAACGATGCTGGCAAAAATTTAAAATCTCATGAGAGAGCAGAATCAATAGTGTTTCCTTAACTTCTTCACTGTCCTTATAAGGCACACCTTGAGTAAAATCCTGATAAAACCATGCACGTAATTGCTGGGTGATGCTGAGTAAACTTGGTTCGCGATAGCCATGTAGCCTGAGATTGGTAAAATATTTTTCACTGCCTTGTTGCTGTGAAAGCAAATAATAATGTTTGATAAAATGTTGCTTTAAGAATTTAAATAATTGATAACTCGGTGCAATCTGTAGCGGATAATAATGCTCAAAATTAATAAATTCATCATGTGGATGTTGTTCATCGACAATACCGTCAAGCAGACTAAGCAGAAATAACTTGTCGATCAGGCTTAAACTGTCTAGCAAAAATTCGACATTATCCTGTTGTTCACGTTTTTTTTGCCATTCTTCCTTGCGTTCACTAAAACGGGTTTGCTGAATCTGTTTTTTTCGGCTTTTTAAGCAGGCATCACAATGGCATTGCTGCGCTTGTTCACCATAAAAAATACAGTGTTCACAATGGCTGCATTGATGAAAATTAAGCGCCTGCTGATAAAATTCGCCTTCCACCCAATACATTGCTGCTTTACAGACCGGACAAAGCTGGCTAGCATCCAATTGTTTCTGATAAATTTGGGTTAGTTCGGGCATGGGGTTGATTTCATCCTTTTTCTCCCACTAGTGTAACTTAAAAGCGAAGATTTTGGATATTGTTGTCGTGAGATTGGCATAAGCCTTGTATGTTATTGCAAAGTATGTAAAAGCTTTCACAGCTTTTAATGCACATTCACCTTTAAAAGCTGTATCCTTGACCCTATCTTAATAGGGTTATCAAATAATAAGGAATGATGATGAATATTGCTGTCAATGCGCCAAGTGTACCCGAAACTGTATACTTAAAAGATTACACACCGCCTGCTTTTGCAGTGGACAGTATTGCACTGGATATTCGTGTGTTTGATGATCACACGATCGTCAGTAGTAAACTTGAAGTACAACGGCAGCATGCAGGTGATTTGATCCTGTTGGGGCGAGATCTGGAATTAAAATCGATTCGTGTCAATGGACAGCCTTTAAGTGAAGAGCAATACCAATTAGACAGTGAACAACTGCTCGTCAAAAATGCACCTGATCATGCGGTTATAGAAATAGAAGTCATCATTCATCCAGAAAGTAATACCCAGTTAGAAGGTTTATATCTGGCGGGCAAGGATTTATTTGTTACACAGAATGAGCCGGAAGGTTTCCGAAAAATCACTTTTTATCCTGATCGTCCAGATGTGTTATCGGTGTTTACAACACGGGTTGAAGCCGATAAAAAATTTCCGGTGCTACTAGCCAATGGTAACTTACTGGAAACTGGTGAAGCAGGTGAGGGACGTCATTATGCGTTGTGGCAGGATCCGACCAAAAAACCAAGTTATTTATTTGCCTGTGTGATTGGTGATCTGGAAGTTTTAAGAGATCGCTATACCACCATTGAAGGGCGAGAAGTGGCACTTGAGATTTATGCTGAAGCCAAAGATATTGAAAAATGTCAGATTGCCATGCAGGCCTTAAAAGATTCCATGAAATGGGACGAAGAGCATTATGGCCGTCCTTATGATCTTGATAATTATATGATCGTGGCCACCAGTGCCTTTAATATGGGGGCGATGGAAAATAAAGGTTTAAATATTTTTAATACCTCTTGTGTGCTTGCCGATCCGGAAGTGACCACAGATGCAGCCATCATGCGGGTACAGTCGGTAATTGCCCATGAATATTTCCATAACTGGACTGGAAACCGCATCACTTGTCGTGACTGGTTTCAACTTTGTTTGAAAGAAGGTTTAACCGTATTCCGTGATCAATCATTTTCAGAAGATTTACAATCGGCTGCGGTACAGCGTATTGACGATGTTGCGGTATTAAAATCACATCAATTCCCAGAAGATGCAGGTCCACTTTCGCATCCGGCACGACCAGATCATTTTGTGGAAATTAATAACTTTTATACTGCAACTGTCTATGAAAAAGGGGCAGAAATTTCCCGCATGATGGCAACTTTACTGGGTAAAGAAAAATTCCGTCAAGGGACTGATGAATATTTCCGTCGTCATGATGGGCAAGCGGTGACTGTAGAAGATTGGGTCGCGGCTTTAAGTGCGGGTTCAGGCGTGGATTTATCTGCATTTTTAACATGGTATAACCAGCCGGGTACACCTGTGCTGGATGTTCAGGCGGATTATGATGTTGCTGCACAAACCTATACCTTACAGTTAAAACAAAGTGTAAAGCCACATGCCAAATATCCTGATTTAAAAGCCGTGCCGATCCCTGTGGCATTGGCATTGTTTGATGCAGAGACTGGCGAACAATTGACATTAGAGTGTGAGGATCTGTTCCAGAATCAGGTTAAAGATGGTGTTTATCTGTTTGAACAGGACAGTGCAAGCATCACCTTTAAGCATGTGAGTCGTAAACCAGTATTGTCACTGCTACGTAATTTCTCTGCACCAGTTAATTTAAACTTTGCCTATAGTGATGAAGAACTTGCCTTTTTGTTACAACATGAAAGTAATGGTTTTAACCAGTGGCAGGCAACACAAACTTTGCTGGAACGGGTGTTATTGCAAGATCACCCGGTTGATATCTATCTTCACGCAATTCAAAAAACTGTAGTGGAATTGGTCAATACTGATCCTTTGCTGGCATCACGATTACTGGATGTTCCTAGTGAAAGCTATTTAGCCAGTCGTATTGATGTGGACTATCGTCCGGTAGCAATTGAAGAAAAACGTGAAGCTGTACTGAATGCTGTGGCAAAACATTTGGGCGATTTCTGGAAAAATAGTTATCAAACCCTTGATCCAGATGCCCAATCTGATTTTAGTCAGGCGATGGGTGTGCGTTCACTACGTAATATCGCCCTAAGCATGCTTGCACGGGTTGGGGATACACAGGTATTTGATCTGGCTGATGCACAATATCACAATACCCTGAATATGACTGAGCGTTTGGGTGCATTACGTGTATTGGTCTGGAATGATGCACCACAAGCACAACAGGTTTTACAGGATTTTTATGATCGCTTTAAAGATGAAGCCTTGGCCATTGACCAATGGTTTATGATTCAGGCAGCGCATCCCCATGCAGATCAAGCCTTGATTGAAGGTCTGACCTCTCATCCAGATTATGATTTGGGTACGCCAAACCGTATTCGTGCGGTGACAGGTGGCTTATCCTCTCGTCCTGTAAATTTATGGGGTGAAGTTGGGGTTAATCATTTTGTACATTTAACCAAACTGATGGATGGCAAAAATCCGATTGTGGGTTCCCGTATGATTCAGGCTTTGTCACGTTGGTACACCTTGGCAGAACCACAACGTACCGAAGTAAAAGCACGTCTTTTGGATTTACAGGCACAAGTGACATCTAAAAATGTTGTGGAAACCATTAACAGAATGCTAAGCGTATAATTGCAAAAAATTTTAAAGCCTGCATGAAAATGTGGGCTTTTTATTTGTTTTAGATTCCATATTTGAGTATTATTCTGATTTAATTGAAATTTTATAAGAAGTTCAAAAGTGAATTTGAATTACTACATCAAGAATACAATAACCTCATTTCTTGGCCTTTGCATTTTAGCAACGATTGTTAACTATGTTATTTTTGACCCTACACAACAGCAATTGGAGCATATTGGAACGATTATCGGTGTTATTGTAATATTTTTAGGAATAATGGGCATTGGTTATATAAATGCTAAAAGTGCGCCAGAGAATAAGGTTAAACAACATCTCTTTTTACATTTAGCCTTAATCATTTTTTTGTTTTCTACAGATTTAATTTTTGGACAGTCTGGTTTTATTGTCGATATTTTAAGAAATATGAGTTATTTTATCGCATTAGAATTAGGTTCATATCTTTATTTCAAAAGAAATCGCCAAAAATTATTGCTGAATTAATAGGGCAGTCTATTAAAGACATTAGAATATGAACTCTAAATAACAGAGCACAAATTCAGTTCTTTAATTTATATCACTTAAAATCTAGGTAATTACACCTATAATTGAAATGTTTTTTAAGTTTTTAGGATCGTATTTGATTTTAACCTTTTGACCTACACAATATCGATGAATTTCATTTTTGCTTAGAAAAATTTTAATATTATCCGTATTTACTTCCTGTGTAGCCGTGTGAAATTTCAGCTTTACATAGAACATTGCGCGATATTGAACTTTGATCAGTGAATCCAGGAAATAGGTAATTTCTGCTGTGGTAACGATACCTCTTCTATACAGGAAAAATTTATAAACCCATCCTTTTAGTGCCACTTTCCACCAAAAATAGGCAAGAAACAATGTAAACCATAGCGCAAATATGATGAATAAGAGTTTGGAAATTGTCATGGGATGCAGTTGTTATATATAACCAGTGATGAGTATATGATAATGATTTAAATCAACCCGTTAATATTTGCAATTGCGATTGGAAAAAGGTGAAGTGGTTTTTAACAGAACTTACTATTATAATTTTATCGGGCAAGAGTGATGACTCGGCTGCTTAAAAAACTCATATATAAATTCTCATGATTGTGTTCAATTGACAAGGAATGATGATGACTTATATTGTTTGTATAATGATTGTCCTCGCCATTATATATTTTGGCTGGTTGAAATCTTCTCGCAGACAGCAGAGAAAAGCCAGATTGCAAAGATTGCGACAACAATCTGTTCGGGATCGTGAGCATCAATCCGTGCAGGATGCCAAACGTCAATCTTTTCAGGATATTGTATCTTCAAGTCCCTATATCAATACATTTGAGCAAAGTGATTCTAATACTCGTCATTCAGGTGAGGGTGGCGCATTTGGTGGCAGTGGTGCTTCTAGTTCATGGGATAGTACATCATTTTCCGATTCTTCCGGTTCCGATGGTGGTGGAGATAGCGGAGGTGGTGATGGTGGTGGTTCAAGCGATTAAAATGCGGTCTATACTATGGCCACTTGCGTTATTATTGCATCTTGTTAAAGTAGTGACTTGTACAGAATAATGTTGCAAAAAATATATCTATTAATTTGAATGCACACATCAAAAGGACATAAAATGTTTGCAAAAATACTGATATTGATCATTGCCTTACTTCATATTTATATTCTGATTCTGGAAATGTTCCTATGGGATAAACCCGCTGGCCGAAAAGCTTTTGGTCATAGTGCTGAACAGGCGAAAGCAAGCAAAACATTGGCTCAAAATATGGGTTTATACAATGGCTTTTTGGCTGCTGGATTGTTCTGGTCATTAGTTGCTGGACCGATTCTTTCTTTTTCGGTGGCGAACTTCTTTTTAGCATGTGTATTTATCGCCGGTGTATATGGCGGTGTAACAGCAAATCGGAAAATTATTTTTATTCAGGCTGTACCTGCGTTGCTTGCATTAATTTTATTGAATGTTGGGTTTTAACTGCGAAGTTGAGGTCATGATTAGATTGTGATGAATAAACCTAGATTATTGGATGTATTTGGTTTTAGGAAATCTTAGATCAGCTTATGTATTATTAATTGAACAAAATAACATGGCGAGTCGTTAATCCATTAATATTGATTTTAAAACAAAAACCTCTCATCCAACATCATTTCTGATGCGATACAGAGAGGGATTTGTTTTGTCGTAGCGCTATGCTAAAAATTATTTTTTCGGCATAGGTCCAAGTTTTACGCCATCCGGATAATATTTCCAGCCATCACGAATTTTGATTTTGTCATCCCAAGGCAATTTATACTGTCCTTTGGCCAAATCTTCCACCCAAGTCAGGTAGTTGGCTGTTTCACCGCCAGGTTTTCCGACATAAGCACGGCAACCCAGATTGAAAATATTATTTTCAAGTGCCCAGTTCTCACGCGCCTGATCCACCAAACGTGGGAAAAGTTCTGCGGTCACAATTTCCCAAGGGTTACGATGACCTTGCTGAATGACATTACCATCATAATTGCAAATGGTACCTTCACCGAAGTAATAGAATACATTGTCATAACCTGCGAGATTGACAGAGACAGTGTACATTAGGTTTTGCCAAGCATTGGTTCTATTGGTCCAGATCCATTGATCGTTGACTTGTGTAGAATAGCCGGAAATCCGAATATAGACATTACATCCTTTATATGCTGCTTCACGGGCCAATTCCGGGAACATGCCGTCATGACAGATACATACCGCTAGTTTTGAACCTTTTGGTCCATCACATACCGGCATGCCGTAATTGCCAGGAGACCACGGTTCAATCGGTACCCATGGCTGTAATTTGCGGTAATGTAATGCAATTTCCCCCAGATTATTGACAATAATGGCTGTGTTATAAGGGGCTTTGCTCGGATCTTCATTTTTTTCCATCAAGGAAAATACTGCCCATACATCATTTTTCTTACAGGCATCTTTGAATTGCTGAATTTCCGGGCTTTCGATGGTTAATAGCATTTCATCATAGGTCCAGATTGCCGTATTTAGGCCCTGAGTTGAATATTCTGGAAATACAATTAAGTCGAGATCTGGATAGCCTGCCTTGGTATTGGCCAGTGCTGTACAAATCCTGTCAACTTGCACTTGTATATCTTCAGGTCCCTTGATCACAGGTACTGGATATTGGATTGCTGCAACAAGTAGGGCTTCTTCTGAAGCACTTACACTTCCGGTACTCGCCATGAGAATTCTCCTGTTTTTGGTCTACACTTTTGAAATAAGGTGCGTTATTTACCTATGCAGTTAAACTCTCATTTTTCTATTATTTTGATAATACGTAATATGACTTATATGGGTGAAAATTTAGTCTTATTATTTTTTAGTTATTTCAAAGTATTGAGTGATGATATCGTCTAAAAAATGCAAAAAACTACCCCAAAATGATTTCAGGGCAGTATGTTCGTGGGAAAAATTTAAAATTGACCAGAACTAGATTTACAGCTCATTTGCCTCAAGACGACCATTTTTATTGGCATCAAAATGCTTGAACAATAGTTTTGCATAGGCATCTACATCTTTATTGCTGATGGTTGCTTTATTATTTGCAATGGCCTTGAATTGTTCGGCGAAAATAGTTTGATATTCTGCTTTTGCTTTTTGCAGATTTTCATCATAGCGTTGCATGAACTCTGTGACATATTCCTGTTCAGATAAAGTCAGATCGTGGTTTGCATCGGTATGGAAATATTGCTGATCGCGTTCTTTTAGATAATCACCCAAAGTCACAAAACCTTTATCACCACCATACATTTGAATAAATTCGACAATACTATTTGCCATTGGCATAGCCAAAGGTGTAGTAATGCGTAAACCATCATGCGTTCCTTGGGCAACAGGTGCAAGTTTCTGGTCTTCGGCATTGATAATCCCATCCTGATTTTTATCAAATCCATTGAAAGTTTTTAAACCAGTTTCCTGAAACTCCTTCAGTGTGATTTTGTCATCTTTATCCTGATTAATCACACCAAAACGTACATGCGCCTGCTTTAAAGACATTTCACGACGTTTCTCAATAATCGATTGTAACCGGGCATTTTCAAATGCTAGATACTGTTGTAAATCAACTTTGCTATGTTGTTGAAATAATGGCTGATAATCTGTAACGAAGCTTTTAACAAAAGTGGCTTGGGTGCTGTCTTTGAGGTCGCTATGATTTAAGCTATAGATGCCCAGACTTTGTTTATAAAGATCAGGCTGTGGTGCGGCTGCAAAACTTACAGTACTCGATAAAAACAAAGCCATAAGTACTGAGAGAGGACGTTTTTTCATATCAAATGTTCCAGAAATTCAATAAGGAGGTTTAAAATTTAAATTCAAGACTTGCAACAACATTACGGCCTGGCTCAGCAGCTCGATCAATTAATGTTGCTTGATCAGTACCCGATCCTATCAGTGTACCGACACTTGCATAGTTCCAATAGGTTTTATCAAACATATTGTTAAATGCCACATTCAGCTTGGTATATTTATTAATATTCCAATAGCCCGATAAATCAAAAATTGTATAATCTGCTACAGGCTGATAATTTGCAACATCATTACTACCCTGATAGCTTGTTGCGTCGTTTGAAGCGGTTTTACTTGCCACTGACGTTGCGGTAAGGCCCAATCCAAAAACTTTGTTTGGATCATCATAAGCAAAAGTTAAACTGGCTTTGGCAGGCTGAATAGAATTGATGCCTGTTTTTGTGCCGTCTGAACTTTTTGCAGAGCCGTTTGTTGCGCCTGCCACCAATCCAAGACTAAATCCATCTGAATGGGCAATAAATTTGCCGAGATCAATTCGTGTGGATATTTCACCGCCCCAAATAGAAGCATCTGCAATATTTTCAGCAATATAGCATTGGGAGTAAGTCGAAATATTGGTTAGAGCAGTACATTTTTCGAGGGTTGTATATTGTTGATAATCTATAAAATCATTGTATTTGGTATAGAACGCTGAAATATCAAACTTGATACCATCAATTGAGGTATTTTTTAACCCAATTTCAAATGCATTACTGCTTTCTTTTTTAAGATTAGTATTTCCGGATAAATAATAAGATGCGGAAGGTGTGGTTTGAAAATAACCGCCAATTTCCGTTGCAGTTGGAATTCGGGTGCCACGCGTGTATTTTGCATAAGTATAATTATCAGGTGTTAATTGATAACTCAGCGATAAAGCGGGCGACAGGTAACTGAAATCCTTTTTGGCAACATCCAGTGAATCGGAATTAGAAGGTTTATATTCTTGACGTTCTGCACGAAGGGCAGGCGTGACAACCAGTTCTCTATTAAATAGATCAAAGCTCATGGCATCTGAAAGATAAAGAGCATAGCGATTGACTTTGGCGTCAGACATATAGGCGCCTTGATACAAGCTGGAACTCAGTGATCCATCTCTTAAATCAGCTCGGGTACTTGAATATTTTTTCTGGTCGGCAGTTAAACCATATTTAATATGATGTTGAGCTAAGATTTTGCTTGCATCCAGTTTGAGGCCGGTATTTTTTTCCTGATATGTATTGGTAAAATCACGAACTACTGCGGTATTACGGCTGACCATGGTATATATAGTTTGAGCATCATTGTTGGATACTTGATACCAGAGTTTAGTGTTTAATTGATCAAATAGCGCAAAATGATCAGGTTTGAAAATATAATCCAATGCAAATTGCTTTCGTTCGATATCTTGATGTTGGGTGCCATCTTCATAGGTGGCTAATGCACTATTAACTGTACCATCCAACCCGGATACATCAGATTGTTTTTGGTAATAATCAAAGGTAAACCCCAATTGATTCTGCGCGTTGATATTCCATAACAGGCGAGTGAGAACAGCATCGGAATCCCAGTCCATAGGAAAAGCTTTGGTTTTGGAATTCGGTTCTGTTTCATGTCCATCACGATGCGCATAGGCGACCAAACCTTTTACAGTGTCATTGCCAACCGCTCCAGTGACAGAGCCAAACCATGAATTATTGGCAGAGCTATAACCGGATTTCACTGTGCCGGCTACGGTTTTGCCATCAATCAGATAATCATCAGGAGATTTGGTTTTAAAGGAAACTCGACCCCCGATCCCATCCGCAGAAACATTGGTAGTGCCTGATTCAATATTCACTGAATTGAACATTTCAGGTTCAATATAATCTCGTCCTGCAGCAGTTTGACGCATACTTGCACCCGTTGTCACGGCAATGGTTGCATCTGCAATGTCTACACCATCGACATCCAGACCAACCCGATTCCCTTCGATACCGCGGATATTATAACTACTGGTACCTGATCCAGCATAAAAAGTACTGCTTCCGTTTGTGGAGAAGGGTGCATTGACTAACGGTAGATATTTGACAATGCTCGCCATATCAGTCGCACCAGTTTTATCCAGATTTTCTCTATTGATTGTGGCAATGGAAGCAGGCGTATTGTCCTCTTTTTCTGCATAAACGGTAATAACAGGCAAACTCGTATAGGATTTTTCCTCTTCAGCATTAGCTAAGCTGGGGAAAGCACATAATGCAGTGATACATAAACTAAGGTAGTTAAGCTGCGCAGTTTTTAAGGGCTGGCGTTGAGGGTGAAATTCACGCATAGAAAAACTCAGAATAAAAATAAATAAAGCAGATCTACCAACTTCTCTATCATGACAATGTAATATAAACTTACAAAAATAGAGACAAAATGATATTAATTGATAATGATAATCAACATGTCTATTATTTTCTATAACTTTGTGGAGAAATACATGTATTTCCACTAAAAATGTTGTTAATAAATTTCAATATGTATTTTTATGTAACTATTAGTTAACTTATGTAATTATTTTAGCTGGTGAAGCCTATATTTTATCCAAAAAAGTACTCATTCAGGTAGGTTGATCAATTCGTTGATGAGTCAAAAACATATCTTTCATTGATGGCATTTTCCGATTTTGCAACAATGTAATTCATTTAATCATCTGCGGCGATGAATGTTATGTCATCTCTTTCGTCATCTCCCAATCGTTCTACTGGTGCTGAATTACTCTCAAAATTTGTCATGCTGACATGTCTCGTGGTATTTATTGCCAGTGTGATTTCGGGGTTTTTATTTGAAAATGTCTGGGCATGGACAGCAGGGTTGATTTATCTGGCATATGATACTTGGTTGCTATTGTTCATGTTGTTTCAGACCTTTAATTTACGTTCAAAAATCTTGTTGCCATTACCTAATTTACTGGTCAATCAGGGCAGTCAACATCGAGGAATCGATGTTGATAAAAATTTAAGCATCAGTGTGATTATTCCCTCTCGTAATGAAAGTCTGATTTTACCTAACTGTTTAGACGCATTATTTTTACAGACCTATCCGCCAGCACAGATTTTAATTGTGGATGATGGCTCAACCGACAATAGTCCACAACTTTTACAGCAAAATTATGGCATTGCCAATCAGTCGGGTTTGGTTTGTTCAGCTCGATATAGCAATTTAACGGTGCTAAGACTCGGACATCAGGGCAAAGCCCGTGCTTTAAATTCGGCACTGGATTATATCGACTCGGATATTGTGGTGACTTTAGATGCTGATACTGTCATTTCACCCGATGCTTTACAGGCTTTTGTCAGTGAATTTAAGCAGAATCCAGATTTGGTCGCAGCGGGCGGCGTACTTCAACCAGTTTGTCGGCAGAATAAATCAGGTCGTTTATTTGATCTGTTTTTTCAGTTTTTCCAGAAATTTGAATATATCTTTTCTTTTTTATCCCGTGCGGCTTGGCAAAAGTCCAATGCCTTGTTATTGGTCTCCGGTGCATTTGCCGCTTACCGCTGTGACATGTTAAAAACTTTAAATGGTTTTGATCCACAGAGTATGGTGGAAGATTATGAGCTTAACCATCGGATTTATCGCTATGCCTATCAACATCAGCTGAATTGGACTGTAGGCGTGGTCGGTCAAGCCTATGGTATTACCGATGCGCCGAACGGATTCAAATCTTTTTTTCATCAGCGACGTCGCTGGTTCGCGGGTTTTCTGGAAACCCAATATAATAATCTGGACATGATGGCAAATAATAAATTTGGCAGGGTTGGTCGCTTAATGCTGCCGATTAAAATGCTGGATACAGTACAACCTTTTTTTGCTGTTGCTGCGATTTGTATTCTACTCATGCTTGTGATCCAGCAAAGCCCTGCGGTCTATACGGTTTTAATGATTATTGCGGCGAAAATTGCGCTGGATTTGTGTTTTCATTTATGGGGCATTTACGTTTATCAGCGCTGGACCAATATTAAAATGACTTGGCATGTCATTCCTCAAATGATCTTTGCCACCATAGCAGCACCTTTTAGCTTTCAGATTGTCAAAGTATTGGGTGCATGTCTGGGCTGGTGGATTTTTATCAGAAAACAGAAAAACTGGTTGCCGCAACGGGAAATTTGAAATCATCTTAAAAATTTTCTGTACAGCCGTATAGAATCCGCTATGCTAGGCGCAAATTTCAGGATCGACTGTGTGTTAAACGTATGGCATTAAAAGCAACAATCTATAAAGCAGAACTTAATATTGCCAATATGGATACCCATCAATATGGTGATTATCAACTGACTATGGCATTGCATCCCTCAGAAACCATTGAACGTCTAATGGTACGGATTTTGGCATTTGCCCGTTATGCCGATGATGCGCTGGAATTTACCAAAGATTTATTTGAAACAGATGAGCCCGCTTTATGGCAAAAAGACTTAACCGGGCAGTTGGAAAAATGGATTGAAGTTGGTTGCCCTGACGAAGATAAAGTCAAAAAAGCCAGCGCGCGTTGCTCGCAGGTTGCTGTAATTGCATATGGCGCTGCTGTGGCAGAATGGTATAAACGGAGTAGTAAACTCAAAACCTTAAAAAATGTTGAAGTGTGGCAATTGTCCGAAGCTACGACCACTGCGATACAAGCCCTTTGCGAACGTACCATGCAATTACAGCTTAATGTCATGGACGGGGAATGGACCTTGATTGGTGAACATGGACAAGCTGAAATTGAGTGGGTGAAATTGCAATAACAGAGCGTAAGGAAAGTATGGCTTAAAGAACTGGTATTATCATGATCAAGATGGTTATTGTGGTTTACATGTTTATTTTAAAAATAAATCAAATTTTTACTTTCCTTGGGAATTGCAAATTTGGGATGAAAAGGATGAGTTAAGCAATATCGAAAACCATGAAAAATATAAACGTACGTTTGTTTAAAAATTCTCTACGATAACCATCTATACGGATAGGATTTAGGTTGAGATATTTTCTTTATGGATAGCGATCAAGGTATAATAAACAAATTGTGTAATGTTTTGGGGAATAGTGATGAAGTCTGAAGTGTATCAAGGGAAAATTAAACAATACGATGCCAAAAAAGGCTTTGGCTTTATTGGTGGACTTGAGCAAGATATTTTCTTTCATATTTCAGATTTCCCACTTGCCGATGGCGAACCAAAGCGCAATGAAAGAGTGAAATTTATCATTGCTGAAAATAATGGCAAGTTAAAGGCGATTAAAATTGAACGAGTTATTGATCAGTCAGCAAAGGCAAAAAAATCGAGAGTTGCCGAGCATAATAAATCGATTACATCAGCGTTGTTGTCAAATTTTAAGAAGTAGGGAGTATATAAGCTATATAATTGAAAAATTAACCAATTTTATGATTTTAAATTTCCTTGAAAATTATAAAATTCAGGGCAGAGTAAGAGTTAATCAATATTGAAAATCATGAGAAGTATAAAACGTCCGTTTGTGTATGAATAGGGAAAATATATTTTTAATTTGTAAATTTATCAAAGTTTAACGTACTTTCACGAATAAAAAGTTTTGGTTCCATTGCTATAGATTCTATTTTTTCACCCTTTATGCGCTTTATTAGCAATTCCATTGCAATATAACCCATGTCATACATAGGAGAGGCGATTGTAGTAAGTGGGATCGGTAATTGTTCTGCCAAAGTAATATTATTAAATCCTATCACTGCAATATCTTTTCCTGGTGTCATACCCAATTTTTTTATCGCCCCCATTAATCCTATTGCAATAAAATCATTCACAGCAAAAATAGCTGTAGGTTTATCGGTTGTTGATAAAAGTTTCAAACCTGCTTGATGGCCTGAATTTACGTCAAAACCACTATGTATGATCTGTTTATTGGAAATAGTGACTCCGTGTTTATCACAGTAATCACAAAAGCCTTGGGTACGATCAATCCCTGTACTGGCAAAAGGTTCACCAGCAATTACACCGATATTACGATGTCCTTGGGAAATTAAATGTTGTGCAGCCAATTCTCCGCCTAAATAATCATTACACGTGACGGAAATAAAATTCTCAGTTTTACGGCTAACTAGAATAAAGGGAATTTCTTTGCTTGAAAGCTCTTGTAGGAAACTATTACTGGATTGCTCATTGATATGGGTATCAGCAATAATTAATCCATCTACTTTTCGGGATAATGCCATTTCCCCTAATTTTTTTTGATTTTCTGGGTGGTCATTGGTGTTTGATACAAATGTAAAGTAATTATATTGTGTCGCAGCTGCATCAATCCCTTCATAAATTGTAGCAAGTACCAGATCCGATAGTTTTGGAACTAACACACTGATTACTTGAGTTTTTTGAGTTTTAAGACTCTTTGCTAAGGTGTTGGGTTGATAGTTTAATTCAGTAGCTAGATTTCTAATTTTTTCTATGGTTTCAGGCGAAGCGGCAGTATGTGCTTCATCCAGTGTTCCATTTAATACTCTGGAAACAGTAGAAACATGTAATCCTAGTTGTTTTGAAAGAGATTTTAATGTCACATTTTTTGAGCGATTCATGTTTTTAAGATTGTGATGGCTTTGATTCATTCTAACTTTTTTAGTAAGAGAAAAAATACTTGACTTTATTTGTAGATCGGTTTTTAATCAACCCAAACGTTTGGGTAGTATTTATATTTTTTTGATTTTTTACCCAAACGTTTGGGTTTGTGGCGTGAGTAATGATTAATTAAGTGAGGACGTATAAATGGACAAAACCAAAATTAGCCCTGTAAAGGTTGCTGTCATTCAATTTGACCCGCAAGTTGGTATGGAAAACAGAGATAGAAATCTTAGACATGGATTAAATTTGGCACAACAGGCTGTGGAGAATGGGGCAAACCTTATTGTTATGCCAGAATTGGCAAATACAGGATATTTATTTACCCATAGAAAAGAAGCATTTGAACATGCAGAAGAGGTACCTAATGGTCCTAGTGTACAAATCTGGAAGGATTTTGCACGTAAGCACTCAATTTATTTAGTTGCAGGTGTTGCTGAAAAAGATGGGGTTAGATTATACGACTCATCTGTTTTGGTCGGGCCAGAAGGTTTTATTGGAAAGTATCGTAAAGCACATTTATGGAATTTAGAAAAGTTATGGTTTACACCTGGAGATACTGGATTTCCTGTTTTTGAAACACCGATTGGACGAATCGGCATGTTAATTTGTTGGGATATTTGGTTTCCTGAAGTGTCGAGAATTTTAGCACAACAGGGTGCAGACATTATTTGTAGCGTCAATAACTGGGTATGGACGCCACCTCCATTATTTGACGAAAGTGGAAAATGTATGGCGTCTTATCTGACTATGACAGCTTCTCATGTTAATAATGTCTATATAGCTGCGGCAAATCGAATCGGGACAGATCGTGGTGAACGTTTTCTGGGATGCTCTTTAATTACAGGAATAAATGGCTGGCCTATAACGAGTGCTGGTGCCGAAGAGGAAACAATCTTATATGCGGAGATCGATCTGGTTGCTGCACGTGGTGCACCGATTTGGAATAAGCATAATGACTTGTTACGTGATCGTAGAGTTGATATTTATGATGAAATGCTAGGATATACAACACATTGTTCATTTCCCCGTTAATCAGGGGAAACGCAATGAAAATATTTTATCATTATAGACTATTAAATATAGTTGCTGCTTTTAGCAT
The DNA here is from genome assembly GCF_002174125.1 of Acinetobacter populi. Lineage (GTDB taxonomy): Bacteria > Pseudomonadota > Gammaproteobacteria > Pseudomonadales > Moraxellaceae > Acinetobacter > Acinetobacter populi. The sequence continues at coordinate 187,254 of NZ_NEXX01000002.1, read as the reverse complement.
AGTATTGAGTATTTCTATTCTTGCGCATTTAGCTGAAAAGTATTCTTTGGCTATTGGAGCGGATTATGCATCAATGCAAGCGCTGAATACACCATTGCAATGGTTACGTTGGGTATTGGGGGATATTAGTGAAGCACAGTTTTATAAATCTGAATTTGCTTCATTAGGTTTATTATTAGGTGCGACATTTGCTTATTTTGTCGGTTTAAAGAAGAAACCATGGCAAGGATTTGAAATCAGCTATGGTTCAGGTCTTTTCCCATGGATTCTATTAAGTTCGGGCCTAGGGTTATTATTAAGTAATATTTTTTGGGATTGGTTGGTAATTTATAGTGGAAATTGGCAACCGACATTTGTTGCTTTTGTATCCTTACCTGCGGCGACGGTACTAATGTTTGGTAGGGGTATTAGAGTGGCACTTACTGGTGCAATTGCAGGAGCGATTCTGGTTACGCCTTGTTCCATTTTTATAATTAATTATGTCTGTAGGCCATTGGAATTACCTTATATTATTGGCAATGTGTTGGGCATGGCATTTGGTAGTTTGCTTGCTTTTTTCTTATTTTATAAATTTCCATGTTTAATCAATGGACAATTAAAATCTTCTACTTCAATCGAGAAGGAAATAGAAGAGGAAGTAACTATCGTGTCCGAAACTAAAGTTTTTGGTCCGAAGTGGGTAGTAAGACGAATGTTTTCGGATTTTTCTGAATCACAATTCTTTGCAAATGAATGGGCTGGTCTTGGTTTTCTCACTGGTGTATTGCTAGCTATTTATTTAAATCCATTGGGCATTGCTTATGGAAGCGGATTAATTACAAAAATTGTGATTGCACAAATGTTGTCATCAGCGATCGCTGTCGTTTTATGGCAAAAACAATGGCAGAAATATGGCTGGTATCCGACTTATATACCGATATCTTCTGTTGCTCCTGTTGCTGTACTTGTATTTGGTGGTAGTTTTATTTCAATTCTGTTTGGTGCTTTATTAGGTGCAATAATTGCGCCGCCATTAGCGGCATATATTTCAAAAAAACTGGCAACTTATCAGCATCCTTATATCGGTAACGTAGTATCAATGGCGGTTACATCCCTTTTAACAATAGGGGTGATTCATCTGATTTCTTAGCATCATGTTTATTTTTAGTGAAGTTTGAACAGCAATTTTATTATATTCGATATTGATAGAGAGTTTATATAATGCAGTTTTGTCCTATACAAGGTTTTTTTTCTCATCTTGATATTACAGAAATCGCAAAACTTTTGAGGTCAGGAGATTTTTCTGTAAAAGAGTTAGTGCAACATAGTCTTGAGTCAATTGATAAGTGGGATCAGCAACTTAATGCTTTTTGTCACATTGATCGGCGTTATGCTTTACAACAGGCTGAATATGCAGACCAACTTTTTGCTCAGGGTATAGATTTGGGACTATTGCATGGAATTCCAGTTGCAATAAAAGATAATATTCAAACATTAAACCTTAAGACATCGATGGGGTCACAATTTTTTAAAGATTTTGTACCATCTGAAGATGCCGATTGTGTAAAAAAATTGAAAGCTTTGGGTGCAATAATTATTGGTAAAACCAATACCAATGAATTTGCTTATGGTCCTACAGGAGATTGTTCTTTTAATGGTGCAACAAAAAATCCATGGGATCTCACTAAAATATCAGGTGGATCGAGTTGCGGTAGTGCTGTTGCTGTGGCAGCGGGTATGGTACCTATTGCAATTGGAACAGACACAGGCGGTTCAATTAGAATTCCTGCATCTTTAACAGGCGTGATTGGTTTTAAACCTAGTTATTCTACTCTATCTATGACAGGCGTATATCCATTAGCTAAAACTTTAGACCATTTGGGAATATTAGTTAAAACAGCGGAAGATATAGATATAGTGTTAAATGCTTTAAACAATAGTTTAGAGCGTAAAAATTTAAATTTTCTGGACAAAATGTCGGTAAAATTAGGCTGGATTCCAGTTGAAAGTATTACAGATGGCTATGAAACTAGTTTATATCAAAAAATACAAGCATCTATATTTCAGGGTTTTTCTGATCAAATACATGTCTTAGAAAATCTATCTACAGATTTTATCCAGATACATCAATGTTTTTGCACGATTCAAAATAGTGAAGCATATGCAATACATGCCGAGCGAGTAAAAAATGATCCATCTTTATTTCAACCTGAAGTATTACAAAGATTGTTAAGATCAAAAGATACAAAAGGATGGGAATATATCAATGCATTACAACTGAGAGAAGAATACATTCAGAAATTTTCAGCACTATTTCAATCTTATGATTTCTTATTGATGCCAACATTACCTATCTATGCAACTGATTTATATCAACGTGAAATTACAGTAAGCAGCCGAAATATCATGGTAAAAGATGCCTTATTAAGTTTGACTAGCCCTTGGAATCTCTTGGGTTTACCAGCATGTAGTATTCCTTTGATGACTGACCAAGGGTTACCTATTGGATTGCAGATTATTTGTGCTAATAATAATGAAAATCAATTAATTCATTTTATTAGTAGTGTTCAGTCTATAATTAAGAAGATATAAACGGATATTAGGCCATCTATGCCAATGATACAAATGATTGGGCGATTGAAACAATGGGTAATGCTGCTTATCCATTGGAATTATTTTTGCGTGTCATTACTGTAAGCCTCGAGATCATGAACTTGTGAAGGTGGGTGTAGTTGGGGATTTAGGTTTTATGTAATTTAAATTAGGAATGTGAATAGGTAGTTTTCGTATGAATGAAAAAAGTAATAAACCAGATTATACAGGAAAGATTTATTATTTACTCAAATCTAAATTTGATGAAAATTATGAGGATTTAAATAAGCTATCTTCTTTTTTTGTTGTATTTGGTGTTATTGCTTTGTTTTTTTCAGGAGGAGATAGTAGCTATCAATATATTTGGTATTTGATAGCTATGGTGGTAATGTTTATTATGATTGTTTTTAATGCAGTTAAAGCAATTTATCCATTAGAGCAATTTTTAAAAATACCAATGACAAAATTTTTACTATCGATATTTTTTACAACTACAGTGGTTTATTCAGCTGCACAAGTAAATATAAAGTTAAATGAAATATTTTATATTTCGGGTAGTAATTTTAAATATGGCGTGTTTTTTGGTTCAATTATTTATTTTGTAAATCATATTGTATCTATATTGTTGTACATAGTTGCTTTAATTATATTTTATATTTTTTTTGATTATATCGTAGATGCTTATAAGACTGAAAAATTAGAATATGGGGGTGAAAAGTCTTATTGGAAATTTGAATTTAATAAAAAGTTATGGTACTTGATTGTTTTTTTGCTATATATGTTGGGTTTATGGCATTTAAATAATGTTGCTTTAGATAATAAATCCATAAATTATAAACTATTTATTCTTGCAGTAAAGTTTGATTTTGATAGCAAACATAGATGCAGTAATGTAGAAGATTATTACTCTGTAATTTATATTGATCCAAGTAAGGAAAGGGTATTAGTTAATACGTCATTTACTATTGATAAATCTATATTTGGAAATAATAAAGAAAATATTAACGCATTTAATCAAAGAATAAATTCATATAGAGAAAGGTTTGTAGTGAAGGAATGTCAATATGAAAAAAATTGAATCTACCTTAAATATATCCATATATTTCTATCTTCACAAAGCTGCTTTATTGTTAAATCAGCGTCTTCTTCATCTACAAGGACTTGACCACTACCAGCGAATTTTCTAATCTCATCTGGAATAGTAATTTTGCAGTTTTCACGCACAAGGACTGTTGTCATAAAAAGTATCCATAGAGAGAAATAAGCATTAGCGTAAAAAAGTATAGTGCTAATGCTATTTTTTGCAAACTATAGTGATACCTAACCCACTGAATCATCCAAATTCGGAGCTAACCATCGTTTCGCTTCGTCCAATGTCCAGCCTTTACGTTTTGCATAGTCCTCAAGTTGATCCAATGCGATTTTCCCGACATTAAAGTATTCACTTTGCGGCAGGCTATAATAAAAACCGCTTACACTTGAAGGTGGCCACATGGCAAAGCTACTGGTGAGATAAGTGCCGATTTTATCGGTTGAACCGAGCCAGTCGAATAACACCGCTTTTTCCGAATGTTCAGGGCAGGCAGGATATCCAGGTGCAGGGCGGATGCCGACATATTTTTCCTTGATCAGTGCTTCATTATCCAGTTGTTCATTCGGTTGATAACCCCAGTATTCTTTACGGATCCGTTCATGCAAATGCTCGGCAAATGCTTCGGCAAAACGATCACCCAGAGATTGCACCAAAATTGCAGAATAATCATCGCCTTTGGCTTTATATTCATTGGCAAGTTCTTCCGCACCAAAAATCGATACGGTAAATCCGCCTAAATAATCCTGTTGGCAGTCGCTTGAACTCACAAAATCCGCCAATGATAAATTCGGTTTTCCAGTGACTTTATCCGATTGTTGGCGGATATGTTCAAAGGTATGGGTCACATTGCCATTTTCATCATAAGCGTTGACAGTATCTGCACCTGTGCGTTTAGCCGGGAAAATCCCAAATACGGCACGGGCATCAAAACGGTCATTTTCGATGATGTCTTTTAGCATGTCTTGCGCTTGATTATACAAATCAGTTGCGGCTTCACCGACAATTTCATCTTTAAGAATTTTCGGGAATTTGCCTGCCAATGACCATGAAATAAAGAATGGGGTCCAGTCAAAATATGGCACCAAGGTTTTTAGGGGATAATGGGTAATTGTTTGCGTCCCAATAAAATTCGGTTTGGGTGGAACATACGCTTCCCAGTCGATTTTAAAGCCGTTTTCAATTGCTTCGCTGTAACTCAGCTTGGCTGCTTTGGGTTGTTTATTGGCGATACGTTCACGGACTTTGGCGTATTCGGCACGATGTTCGGCAATAAATGCCCCACGCATTTCTTTAGACAATAGGGTAGTGGCTACACCCACCGCGCGGGATGCATCGGCAACATAAATCACAGCATCATTTTGATATTGCGGTTCAATTTTGACTGCCGTATGCGCTTTTGAGGTGGTTGCACCGCCAATCAATAATGGAATGTTAAAGCCTTTACGCTGCATTTCCTTGGCAACAAATACCATTTCATCAAGGGAAGGCGTGATCAAGCCAGATAGCCCGATGATGTCACATTTTTCATCAATGGCAGTTTGCAGGATTTTTTCCGCTGGCACCATCACACCTAGATCGACAATATCATACCCATTACAGCCCAATACCACACCGACAATATTTTTACCGATATCATGTACATCGCCTTTTACGGTTGCCATCAGTACTTTACCTTTGGCTTCACCTGCCGATTTTTCTGCTTCGATGTAGGGATTCAGCCATGCCACTGCTTGTTTCATGACACGGGCCGATTTCACCACTTGCGGCAGGAACATTTTACCCGAACCAAACAAGTCACCCACCACGTTCATACCGTCCATTAATGGTCCTTCAATCACATCAATTGGACGACTGGATTTTAAACGGGCTTCTTCAGTATCTTGATCAATAAATGTGGTTATGCCTTTGACCAGTGCATATTCCAAGCGTTTTTCAACAGGCTGTTCGCGCCATTCCAGATTTTCGGCTTCTTTGACTGCACCGGCTTGACCACGATATTTCTCTGCAACTTCCAGCAGTTTTTCTGTGGCATCGTTGCCGCTTTCACCCTGATTGCGATTTAAGATGACATCTTCAACCGCATCTTTAAGTTCTTTATCAATATCATCATAGATCGCCATTTGTCCGGCATTAACAATCCCCATGGTCATGCCTTGCTTGATGGCATAGTATAGGAATACCGAGTGAATTGCTTCACGCACGGGTTCGTTACCACGGAAAGAGAACGATACGTTTGATACACCGCCAGAAATCATGGCATTCGGCAGGTTCTGCTTAATCCAGCCAGTGGCTTCAATAAAGTCCACTGCATAATTATTGTGTTCTTCAATCCCTGTTGCCACAGCAAACACGTTTGGATCAAAAATAATATCTTCTGACGGATAGCCGACTTCATTGACTAGAATGTCATAAGAGCGTTTACAGATTTCACGTTTACGGGCTGCGGTATCGGCCTGTCCAGCTTCATCAAATGCCATGACAATAATTGCTGCACCATATTGGCGGCATAGTCGGGCTTTATGGACAAACTCGTCATAACCTTCTTTGAGAGAAATCGAATTGACAATCGGTTTACCCTGTACGCATTTTAAACCCGCTTCGATAATCTCCCATTTGGAGGAGTCAATCATGATGGGTACACGGGAAATATCGGGTTCGGATGCAACAAGATTTAAAAAATGCACCATGGCATTTTGTGAATCCAGCATGCCTTCGTCCATATTGATGTCGATGACTTGTGCACCTGCTTCAACTTGTTGTTGTGCGACATCTAGTGCCTCGGCAAAGTTTTCTTCACGGATCAGGCGCAGGAATTTTTTTGAGCCTGTGACGTTGGTTCGTTCCCCGACATTAACAAATAGGGAATCATCATAAATGTTAAATGGTTCTAAACCACTTAAACGGCAAGCAGGTACAGTTTCAGGCACTTGACGTGGTTTAATGTCTTTAACGGCTTGATAGATTGCACGGATATGATCAGGTGTAGTACCACAGCACCCACCGGTAATATTAATCAAACCACTTTCGGCAAATTCCTTGATGAAGGCGGCAGTTTGTTCAGGGGTTTCATCATATTCACCAAAGGCATTGGGTAGACCGGCATTCGGATGTGCGGAAACAAAGGTATCCGCAATATCAGCGATGGTTTTGACATGCGGACGCATCGCATCTGCACCAAGTGCACAGTTAAATCCGATGGATAATAAATCACCATGCCGTACAGAGTTCCAGAAAGCTTCGGCAGTTTGTCCTGTTAAAGTACGCCCAGAAGCATCAGTAATCGTCCCCGAAATCATCAAGGGTAGCTCATATCCAAGCTGCTTAAATACTTCTTTAACTGCAAAAATTGCCGCTTTACAATTTAGTGTATCGAACACGGTTTCGATCAGAATGATGTCTGCACCGCCTTCAATCAGTGCATGGGTGGCTTCGATATAATTTTCTTTTAGCGCATCAAAGCTAATGTTACGAAAGGCAGGATTATTGACATCAGGTGAAATTGAGCAGGTACGGGAGGTTGGTCCAAGCACACCTGCGACAAAACGTGGTTTGTCCGGGGTAGAATATTTTTCACAGGCAGCTTTTGCCAGTCGTGCAGCTTCACGGTTAATCTCGGGGACCAGATCTTCCATGTGGTAATCTGACATTGAGACCCGAGTACCATTAAAACTGTTGGTTTCAATGATGTCTGCGCCAGCTTCCAGATAGGCTTCGTGAATGCCTTGAATAATTTGCGGTTGTGTTAGTACCAGCAGGTCATTATTGCCTTTTAAATCTGATGCCCAATCGGCAAAACGTTCGCCACGATAATCTTGTTCTTCTAGCTTGTGGCGTTGAATCATGGTTCCCATTGCACCATCAATGATCAAAATCCGTTGGGCTAAAAGTTGTTTTAGAGTGGCTAACAATGGTGCAGGGGTGGACATGCAGAACGCTCGCTAAAATTCAGTTGTATTACAGATGGCGAAGTTTAGCAGAAAATTACAATTTTGCGGTGATGTGCAAGGATATATCATGATGAAGTTTTAAGATTTTGATATAGATCATGTTGCCTTTTAATATATTTTAATTTTCATGAGAATACTCTTGGATCATGCGATAGATCGTTTTGATTATGAATGTTCAGAAGTTTATTGCTGAATAATCACCATTCCTTTGCTGTCAAAGATAAGTTTTAGAAAACATAAATAATTGCAAAACTACAGCATACAACTTTGAAATTTCAGTTTAAATTCATATATAAAGATTAAACTTAATTCATTGGCTGACTCAGGATCGTTTGAAGCGCAGATGACACAATATTCCCAAAACTTTATTGCTTTACATGACATCAATTTAGACCAAGAGATGTTATTGAAAATTAAGCGTAATGTACTGGTTCCTTTTATGCGCAATCCAACTTTGTTGACGCATTATGCCGACCATATTGTGCAAGAACAGAACCAATTATTGTTATCTCAATCTATACAAAGTTCGCAGCAGTTAAGTCAGGTGATCAGACAGTTGATTAATCAACTGAATCAGTCAAAAAAATATTTCGGGCAAAAAAAATACAACTTTATCCAGCGCTGGTTTGGTATTGATCTTGAACAACAAGCTGGTTCGGTTAATTTTTTAAATGATCTTAATCAGTTGGTCGAGGTGGCAACCCGACTGAGCCATCAGGTGGCGACGGAAATTTATCAATCGCAAAAGCAAATGCAGCAACTCGAGCAATTGCGTGTCGATATGGCGCATTATGTGGTTGCAGCCGAGCAGTTTGTACAGGAATGTCATGCCTTTGCCGATAACAAAATGTCACTGGATCCGTTTAAGGACCGTCTGCATAAAAAAATTAATACCTTAATGACTTCGCAAAGTGCGACAGATATGGCAATGTTACAGCAGAACTTAAGCCGTAATACGGCGATGACCATTCTGGATCGCTTTAATGAGGCCAAAAATATTTTGATTCCTGCGTGGCAACAACATGTATTGCAGTTACAAACTGTACAAAATCCACAGGAACTTCAGCAACTCAATGCTGCAAGAGAGCGATTAATTCAGACTTTAGACCATGCAGTAAAAACTGCACCAAGTAAATGATTATAGGTAATAAAGAGAGAAATAAATGACAAATGACGCACAAAAAACACAAGTAATTGTGGCAACGGATCAAACATTAACATCATCTCAATTTGAGCAACTGGATTTAAAACATCTCGGTTTGCAGGCTGATGATTTTTCACAAGTGGTGGAAGCGAGTAAAGAACTGGCAGAAATCAATCCGAATACTGTGGCAGAATATGGTAAAAATATTGCGGGAAAAACATCTGCTTATACCGATGATTTATTAAGCTTGGTGCAAAATAAAGATCTGGATGAAACTGGACAGAAACTTAATCAGGTGGTGACTGTTGCACAGCAACTAAATAGTAATAATTTATTGGCTGAAAATCGTAAAACCGGTATTTTAGGCGCGATTTTTTCCAAGTTTAAAAATGCCAAACAAAATTTTCAGTTGCAATTTAATACCACCAAAGAACAGATTGATACACTGGTCAAGGAAATTGAAACTTCTCAATCCGGTTTAAAACAACGGGTAGAAATGCTGGATAAAATGTATGAGGCCGTTCAGGAAGAGCATCATACACTGGGTATTTATGTAGCAGCCGGGCAACTAAAGCAACAACAAATTGCTCAGCAGATTTCGGCATTAACTGCACAGGAACAGGATCAGACAACGGTCCAGCAGGTTTATGATCTTAATCATGCTGCCAATAATCTGGAAAAGCGGGTGCATGATTTACAAATGCTGCAACAATCGGCATTACAAACCCTGCCAATGATTCGGATTATCCAGTCCAATAACCTGATGCTGGTTGATAAGTTTTATGCGATTAAGAACATTACTTTACCGGCATGGAAAAATCAGATTAGTCTGGCATTATCGTTAAATGAACAAAAAAACAGTGTAGAACTTGCCAATACCATTGATGATGCCACCAATGAATTGTTACGTCGCAATGCCGAACTGTTACACAGTAATTCGGTGAATACCGCAAAAGCCAACCAACGTTCGGTGATCGATGTAGAAACACTTGAGCATGTTCAGAATACTCTGATTAAAACGGTTAATGATGTGATTCAAATTCAGAAAGACGGCATGGCACAGCGTGAACAGGCAACACAAAAGTTAAAAACGCTACAGAGTAATCTGAATACGTTGGTCATTGATTCATCGCAAAATACACAACAGCGATTAAATTAAGGCAGCTGTATTTGTTGCAGAATGGTTGGAAGCATTGATGAAGAATGTACAGAATGTTGCAGCAGTGAATCAGACCGAACTGCTATCGGGTCTATCACAATTAAAAAGCCGTAGAAACCGTATGCGGACGTATATGGTGTTGTCTGTAACCATTGTGACCATGAGTCTGGTGGCATTATTTTTTAATCAGCAATTGATCTATTCTTTTTATGATATTTCACCCACCATTCAACAGTTACACGTGCCTGTGACTGCTTATGACGTGCAACGTCGTATTGGGGATAACCCAGACGTTTTTGGCAATTTATTGTCTTGGGTATTATGGCTTGGGCTTAAATTTAGTTGTGCGCTGATTGGCGCAAGTTTATTCGTTCATTATGACAAGAAAATCAATTGGCTGAGACAAAAAATTAAGGGTTTTGTTAAACACATTCTGGCATGGTTGATTAGCTTTATATTGATCTGGATGGGGTTATCATGGATACAAGCAGAAATCATTCCTAAAGATCGTCAAGCTGCGTTATATCAGGAAGTGGTTGAATATGATAATAATATTCAGCAAAGCCGGATTTATCGTTATATTCAGGCCAGTCAATTATCCGAACCTGTACAGGATTATTTACTGGTACAAACGGCTTTGTTACATCGCCCGATTGATAAAAATGTCGCTATTGCATACAGCACCAGACTGATACAGGAAGAAAATCGTCATCAGAACTTTGAGCAATATGGTTTTAAACCTGAGCAGCTTTGGATAATCCAACAGCAGCTCTATGGAAAACCCATAACGCCGCTGGCGCAAAGCATACAAGCTAAAGTTAATCAGGCCAATAAGTTGACACATTATTCCCAGATTATATTAAGCACTTTTTTAGTTAGCTTTGCGGTGTTGGCACTGTTGTTTTATATCTTAAATCGGCAGTTTAATCAGCGTATTCATCGCATAGATCAACAATTGCTTAAAACTCCTGAATAAGTGATATATCTTAATTTTCTGCCTGATTACTCAAATAGGCTTTTGCCAATGCCTGAGCATCGGAAAGTGCATAATGCGGTGTCTCAGAAAAAATCGCGACCTGATCTTGTTGCAGCCAAAGCTCCATGATTAAGGGTGGGGTGACCATACATTTTCCGGCAGATAAAATTAAGGCACGGCTAAATAGCGATAAATCTTCCGGCCAGTCTGCAATAATATGCAAGTGAGTATATTGATTTAAAAACTGACCTAATTTTTTTTGAAAATCCTGCTTTGCGATTGGGGCTTTGTTAAGTTTTGGCAAAACGTGTTGGGAGACCCAATCCTTTGGTGTTGCACAAGGAAGTACTTCATAAAAAAATTGCCCTTGCTCATCAACCAGTGCCAAAGAAATAAGTTCGCCACCAAAACCATTAAATTCACAATCTAAAAATAATTTCATCTGTGTAAGTCTTCCTGATCTATTGGTTCTTAATCTGGCATAAAAGTTTGGATATGAAAAGATTTTTATTAAAGGTTTACATTTGATATTTTAGAAAAGGAATTTATGACTGAATGAATAATTAAAAAAGGCACAAATTGTGCCTTTAATATGAATGTGAGATTTTAAGAAGTTCGCAATTTAAGCTTCAACAGCAAGAATGGAAATTTTCTTTTCAGGTGCAATTTTGCGACGTACACCCGGTACAGGTTCACCATAATACTGGCGATCGGCAAAGTAGCTAGAACGAACCATTGGCGCAGACCAGATATTTCTAAAGCCCAGTTTGCGACCATGCTCTGCGTAACGTTCAAATTCTTCCGGTGTAACAAAGCGATCAATTGGTGCGTGTTGTTTTGATGGCTGTAAATACTGACCGATCGTGACATAGTCAACATCGTGGGCTTTTAAGTCGTCCAGTAAAGAAATCACTTCTTCTTCTATTTCGCCTATACCCACCATCAGGCCACATTTGGTTGGAATATCTGGGCAATATTCTTTAAACATTTTTAATAAAGTTAAAGAATGTTGATAATCCGAACCCGGACGCATTGCTTTATAGAGGCGTGGCACAGTTTCGATATTATGATTAAAGACATCCGGTGGACATTCGGTCATGATGCGTAATGCAATATCCATACGCCCACGGAAATCGGGAACCAGAATTTCCAGTAAAGTTTTAGGACTTAATTTGCGTGCTTCAACAATACAATCAACAAAATGCTGAGCACCGCCATCTAATAGGTCATCGCGGTCTACCGATGTGATAACTGCATATTTTAAGCCCAGATTGGCAATTGTTTCTGCCATATGACGCGGTTCATCTGGATCAAGTGCATTGGGACGGCCATGTGCAACATCACAAAATGGACAACGACGGGTACAGATATCACCCATGATCATAAAGGTTGCAGTACCACCACCAAAACATTCTGGTAAGTTGGGGCAGGCGGCTTCTTCACATACAGTATGTAATTTTTGTGCCCGAAGGGTAGTTTTTATGCGTTGAACTTCATCGGGTGCTGTCATTTTGACCCGAATCCAGTCTGGTTTACGAGGCGTTTCAACCGTAGGGACAACTTTTACAGGTATCCTAGCAACTTTTTCTGCGCCACGAAGTTTAATACCCTGTTCAGGTTTACGGTTTACTACAGACATAAATTTTCCATCCTAGCGATATGTTTGCATGAAACATTTGGCAAAACATTATATCGTAAATTAAAAATGAATACTTTGGCTTGATTATTCATTTTCGAAATGTGGTTATCACGAAAAGTATAACAGTTCATTGACCCGTTTTAACATAAAGTCAGGCATAATATTATTATCAATAAGTTAAAGAAAGTAATGCACATGCTAAAGAAGGAGCGCCGAATGCCTGCACGTAAACAAGAAGTGGCCAGCATCAACTTTGCAAAATATGATGCAGTGGTTTTAGGATCAGGGCCTGCCGGGGAAGGCGCAGCAATGAAGCTGTCAAAAGCTGGCAAACGTGTAGCGATTGTTGATATTCGTGAGCAACTAGGTGGAAACTGTACGCATGTGGGTACGATTCCCAGTAAAGCATTGCGTCAGACAGTCTCTAGTATCATACATTATCAACGCGATCCGTTATTCCGAAAAGTAGGAGAATGGAAGCAATTTACCATGAAGCAGATTCTTGGTAATGCACATAAAGTCATTCAGCAACAGGTTGAAACGCATAGCCGTTTTTATGATCGTAATAAAATTGATATTTATCATGGTCGTGCCTATATTCAGGATAAAAACACAATCTTTGTGTTTACTCAGGAAGGTATTAAGGAAACCTTGATTTGTACGCAAATTGTGATTGCTACAGGTAGTCGTCCATATCGTCCGGCAGGTCTGGATTTTAATCATCCGCGTGTATTTGATTCGGATAAAATTCTGGATCTGGATTATTCGATTCAAAAAATTATCATTTATGGTGCTGGTGTAATTGGTTGTGAATATGCTTCTATCTTTACTGGCCTATCCAATAAAGTTGATTTGATTAATACCCAAGCCAAATTGCTCAGCTATCTGGATGATGAGATTGCCGATGCTTTATCCTATTATTTACGTGAACTGGGTGTATTGATCCGTCATAATGAACAAATTGATCATCTGGAAACTTTTGATGATCATGTGGTATTGCATTTGCTCAGTGGTAAGAAAATCAAGGCAGATGCAATCCTTTGGTGTAATGGCCGTTCTGGTAATACCGATGGTTTGGGACTTGAGAATGTCGGGTTGAAGCCAAACAGTCGTGGTCAACTTGCAGTCAATGAGCGTTATCAGACTGACGTTGAAACAATTTATGCTGCGGGTGATGTAATTGGCTGGCCATCGCTTGCTTCGGCTGCGTATGATCAGGGGCGTTGTGCCGGGGCCAATATGGTCGGTGAGGAAAATGTTAAACCTGTCACCGATATTCCAACCGGGATTTATACCATTCCGGAGATTTCTTCAGTTGGTAAAACCGAACAGCAGCTGACTGAAGAAAAAATTCCTTATGAGGTTGGTCAATCGTTCTTCCGTCATTTGGCACGTGCGCAGATCACTGGTGATACCGTGGGTATGCTGAAAATTCTTTTCCATCGCGAGACTTTGGAAATCTTAGGGATTCATTGCTTTGGTAATAATGCTTCGGAAATTATCCATATTGGGCAGGCCGTGATGCAAAACCCGAACAATTCCTTAAAATACTTTGCAGAAACCACGTTTAACTATCCGACCATGGCAGAAGCGTATCGTGTGGCAGCATTAAATGGTATGAATCGTCTATTTTAAAATTGTCTGTGCAAAAAATAAGGTGCAACTTGCGCCTTATTTTTTTGTCTGGGCAGTTATGTTGAATTTTTTTCAAGATCACATAAAGATTTTTCACATTGGTGATTCTTGTTTTATACTTGAGTCGAATACTAGGTATATTTAGATGCAATTATGATTATTCGAAAATTATTTAAATTTGAAAATGCGCACATCGTGCGTAACTGTACCTCGGATCGATGTAAACGCTCGATTCACGGGCATAGTTATAAAGTGGAAATCTTGCTTGAAGCTCATCGACTGGATCATGGTCAGATGGTCTATGATTTTGGACTTTTAAAAGGTGTGATTAAGGATTTGATCGACAGTTTTGATCATGCCATTACTTTCTGGAATAAAGATGATGCTAGTTATATAGAGGCATGTAAAACATTTAGCGCACGCTGGATTTCTTTACCTGTGTCGCCTTCGGCAGAACAATTTTCACGAATTTTCTTTTTCTTGGCTTCTGAAGTGTTAAAACATACGCAGACGCAAAATGGCGAAGGAGATGTCAAGATCAATTCAGTGATTGTCCATGAAACGGATACGGGTTATGCGCAATGCTTTTTGGAAGATATTGAAAATCCGCAAATGGGCATATTGTCATTAGATCAAATTGAATTTTCCGAGCAAGTTCAGGCAGAATGGAGTTCTGTGGATTTATACGATCGGTTAAAGAATGGCCAGATTTTTGAAAATCCTATGGTAGAATTGCAAGTTAAACTTTAAGAAGATCAGGGTAGATTTCAGCGGATGCAGGATCAGGCAGCAATAGAACAATTAGCACGTGTAAAACTGGATGAAAGCTGGAAAACGGCACTGGCACCCGTACTGCTGAGTGATCGGATGGCGAATTTGCGGGAGTTTCTGGCCAATACAAAAAGACAGCAAAAAGTTGTTTATCCGCCTAATTCACAAATTTTCCGAGCATTAAATGATACCCCCCTAGATAAGGTTAAGGCTGTTATTCTTGGACAAGATCCCTATCATGGGGTGGGACAGGCCAATGGACTAAGCTTTTCTGTGAATAAAGGCATTGCATTACCGCCATCTTTACGTAATATTTATCATGAATTAAAAACTGATCTGGGTATTCAACCCCCACAGCATGGGGATTTGTCAGCCTGGGCAAAACAAGGTGTGTTATTGTTAAACAGTGTGCTGACTGTAGAGCAGGCGCAGCCAACATCACACCAAAAACAAGGTTGGGAAGAATTTACCGATGCAGTAATTGATGTGATTAATGAACAGCGTCAATCTGTTGTATTTATATTGTGGGGAGCGTATGCGCAACGTAAAGGACAGCGTATCGATACCCGTAAGCATCTGGTTTTAAAGGCGGCACATCCATCACCACTGTCTGCAAATCGTGGTGGTTTTTTTGGATGTAAAGTGTTTTCTAAAACCAATCAATATCTTATACAGCATGGCATCGAACCGATTAATTGGCAATTGGACGCATAAATAACGATGAATACAGATTATATTTCCCATCCCGATGTTATGGTGGAAGAAGTCAAAAATGGCTGGTGGGCGGTCCGACTTAATCGCCCAAAGTCATTGCATGCGCTGGATGAGCAGATTGTGGTGGCCTTATATTCCATCTTTGAATATTTGCATCAAAATAATAATGTCAAAGCCATCTGGTTTGACTCAACTACACCAAAAGCTTTTTGTGCGGGCGGGGATGTCCGAAAATTACGGCAGTTAGTCATTAATGATGAAGTTGAACAGGCCAAACAATTTTTTAAGCATGAATATGCGCTGGATCGCTTATTGCATCATTATGCCAAGCCAGTGGTGGTTTGGGGTGAGGGCTATGTAATGGGTGGTGGTCTGGGCTTATTTATGGCTGCACCTTTCAGGCTGGTCACGCCGCATTCCCGTCTGGCAATGCCGGAAATTAATATTGGTTTATATCCAGATGTTGGTGCCACACGTTTTCTGGCCGATCGTGGGCCCATTGGATTATTTATCGGTTTAACCGGATCAATTATGACGGCGGCAGGTGCTTATGGAATTGGCTGGGCGACGCATATTTGTGAGCAAGGTCGTGATGTAGTGCTTAATCGTTTAAGCAATATTCACTGGCAGGATTATCCGGCAGGGGATTTTCGCGCCATTGACGATACGCTAAATAGCCTGCATCGTCCGCTTGCTGCGGGTCCTTTGCAAAATTCTCTAGATGTCATTCATAGTGTTTGTCGTGGACAGGATTTTGTGCAGGATTATCAGGCCATTTGTGGTTTGGCCAGTGCCAGAAGTGACTGGTTACGTCAGGCCAGTGAAAACCTGACCAATGGTTCGCCAACGACTGCCGGATTAACATGGTTATTGTGGCAATGGGCAAGACAACATCGCTCATGGGATGATGTGTTTGCACTGGAAGAAGATATTTCGGCATGGAAAATCCAGCATGCAGATTTTATTGAGGGTGTGCGTGCCCGTTTGGTTGATAAAGATTTACAGCCAGACTGGCAGGTAAAAACTGTGAAAAATTTGCAGGATTTATTTGGTGAGCATGCCCCTGTAAGTGATAAGGTCGATAGCTGGAATGCATTGCTACGTCAATATGGTGTTTTGCAACATTAATGTCAGAGAGCGTTATAGAGGATTTTAGCGATTTCTCTCCAGAAGATATGGACTGGATGCATCAGGCTCTAGCGCAAGCGGCTTTGGCCTTGACGCATCATGAGGTGCCAGTGGGTGCGGTAATTGTACATGACGGTCAAATTATTGGTCGTGGCTATAATTGCCCAATCCTGCTATCCGACCCCACGGCACATGCCGAAGTTCAAGCGATTCGTGACGCATGTAAAAATATCAATAATTATCGCTTGCCTGAAGATTCTACTTTATATGTCACACTGGAACCCTGTACTCAATGTGTTGGGGCGTTAATACATGCCCGGATTTCCCGGGTTGTTTTTGCTGCATTTGAGCCTCGGGCCGGATCATTGGTCAGTGCCAGACAGCTGTTGCAACAAGGGTTTTATAATCATTATTTTGCCTATCAGGGTGGTTGTCTGGCACAGGAAAGCGGGGCAATGTTAAAACAGTTTTTTAAAAATCGACGAGCACAAGCAAAGTCTGCTAAACTTGACAATCCAAATAGTCAGATTTGAGATAAATCATGAATAAAAAGATCACCATGCAACAAAAATTCAATCGACCTATTGATCAAGTATTTGAATTATTTGCCAAACATGCCACTTATAATAAAATGTTCTGGCCGGTTCAAGTGGTTCGAGTCAAGGATGCTGCCGATCCACAACGTCCAGATGGCGTGGGTTCTGTGCGTAAACTGGGCTTTGGCAGGATTAAGCCACTTCAGGAACAAATTACCCGTCTGGAAGAAAATCAGTCTATCGAATATAAAATCATTGATAACCCGCTGGTTAAGCATCATGTCGGATATATAACTTTTAAAGCATTGACTGAGAATACAACACTAGTGACGTATGATATTGAATTTGATGCTAAACTACCATTTGTAAGTGCAATTGTGTTGTCACAGCTTAAATTTGCCATTAGTACGGGGATGGCGAAATTTGCCAAATCCCTGAAATAATTTCGTATAAAATTTCGGTACAGATATGACTGTAAATATTATTACCATTGATGGTCCCAGCGGTTCCGGCAAAGGTACGCTGGCTGCAAAAATCGCACAACATTATGGTTATCATTTGTTGGATTCCGGTGCAATTTATCGTTTATTAGGATTAAGTCTATTCCATCGGCAATTGCTGGATCAGCTTGAGCACAATATTGATGCCTGTGTGCAAGTTGCAACCGATCTGGATATCCAGTTTCAGGGCAGCGAACAAGGGCTTGAAGTGCGATTGGAAGGACGAAACGTTAGTCAGGAAATTCGTACCGAAATCGTGGGGGAATATGCATCACGTGTTGCAGCGGTTCCTGCATTACGTGCTGCATTATTACAAAGACAGCGTGATTTTGCCCAGTTGCCAGGTCTGGTTGCAGATGGAAGAGATATGGCAACGACGGTTTTCCCTCAAGCAAAAGTCAAAATATTTCTGACCGCCTCGGCCGAGTCCCGTGCAGCCAGACGAGTAAAACAGTTGCAGACGATGGGTGTTGATGCTAATATAAGCACCATTTTAGCTAATATAGAAGCACGTGATAAACGCGATATGGAGCGTTCAGTTGCGCCGCTTAAGCCTGCGATCAATGCAAAAATTATTGATAGCTCAGATTTGAGTATTGCGCAAGTGTTTGAACAAATGACGATTTATATCGATCAGTGCTTGTCTCATTAGTTTACAAATTTTTTATATAGCATATGCTGGGTTGGTCAGAATTATGATCCAGCGTATTGTGTAACTAAGCCGGACTTGTTCTGATCCAAGCCCTATATTGATATTACTAGGTATCACATGACCGAATCTTTTGCAGCCCTCTTTGAAGAAAGTGAATTAAATCTTAACGTAGAAAAGGGTGCAGTCATCCAAGGTACAGTTGTTAGCATTGATGACGACTGGGTAACAGTTGACACTGGCCTTAAATCTGAAGGTGTTGTTGACCGTGCAGAATTCTTAAACGATCAACGCGAACTTGAAGTCGCTGTTGGCGATACTGTAGATGTTGTTGTTGAAGCGCTTGACAACGGTATGGGTCAAACTGTTTTATCCCGTGAAAAAGCTAAACGTGCTGAAACATGGACTAAACTTGAAAAAATCTTCGATGATGGCGAAATCGTTACCGGTGTTATTTCTGGTAAAGTGAAAGGTGGTTTCACTGTGGACATCGGTCCAGTTCGTGCGTTCTTGCCAGGTTCATTGGTAGACACTCGTCCAATCCGTGACACAACTCACCTTGAAGGCAAAGAGTTAGAATTTAAAGTGATCAAACTTGATGCAAAACGTAATAACGTTGTTGTATCTCGTCGTGCTGTAATGGAAGCAGAATCTTCTGCGGATCGTGAAGCGCTTCTTTCTCAACTGGAAGAAGGCCAAACTGTTACAGGTACAATTAAAAATCTTACAGATTACGGTGCATTCGTTGATCTTGGCGGTATCGATGGTTTATTACACATCACAGATATGGCTTGGAAACGTATCAAACATCCATCTGAAGTAGTTGAAGTTGGACAGGAAGTGACTGTTAAAGTCCTTAAGTTTGACAAAGAACGTAACCGTGTATCTTTGGGTCTGAAACAATTAGGTCAAGATCCTTGGATGGAAATCATGAGCCGTTATCCAAAAGGCTCAATTGTTAAAGCACGTGTAACCAACTTAACTGATTATGGTTGCTTTGCAGAAATCGCTGAAGGCGTTGAAGGTCTTGTTCACGTTTCAGAAATGGATCATACCAACAAAAACATCCACCCGTCTAAAGTTGTTCAGATCGGTGACGAAGTTGATGTGATGGTGCTTGAAGTTGATGAAGAACGTCGTCGTATTTCTCTGGGTATCAAACAAACTCGTGCTAACCCATGGGAAGAGTTTGCGAAAAACCATGAGAAAGGTGAAAAAGTTTCTGGTTCAATCAAATCAATCACTGACTTTGGTATCTTCATTGGTTTACCAGGCGGTATTGATGGTCTTGTTCACTTGTCTGACATTTCTTGGAATGAAGTGGGTGAAGATGCAATCCGTCGTTACAAGAAAGGTGACACTGTTGAAGCTGTGATTCTGTCTGTTGATGCTGAAGGTAACCGTATTAGCTTGGGTATCAAACAGTTAAATAGCGATCCATTCAACGATTTCCTTGCTGCGAACGAACGTGGTGCTTTGGTTAAAGGTACTGTGACTGCTGTTGATGCCAAAGGTGCAACTGTGAAGTTGGCTGATGAAGTTGAAGCACAGTTAAAAGCATCTGAAATCAACCGTGATCGCGTTGAAGATGCAACGAAGTTCCTTGAAGTTGGTCAGGAAGTTGAAGCGAAGATCATTAATGTAGATCGTAAATCTCGCACAATTAACTTGTCAATCAAAGCGAAAGACGAAGCGGAAGAGAAAGAAGCCTTGAGCAATGCGCGTCAAGCAGCAGCTCAACCAGCTGAAACCAATGGTCCGAAGACACTTGGTGATTTGATTAAAGCTGCACAAAATAAATAATTGCATTTTGTGATGCTTTTTGTAGTAATTTTTGCAAAAAAATTATTATAAATATGTAAAAGGTGGCATTAGATACCAATCTAATGCTACCTTTTTGTATTTAAACAGGTTATTATCTAATAAGAATAAGCGACGAGGATCAATTCTCATGACCACAGAAGCACTGAATAAATCAGACTTAATTTTAAAGATTTCTGAAAAAAATCCACATTTAGCAGAGCCTATTGTAGAAGAAGCTGTTAAAATCATGATCGATCATATGATTTCTGCTTTATCAACCAATCAGCGCATTGAAATTCGCGGATTTGGTAGTTTTGCACTGCATCACCGTCAACCTCGTTTGGGTCGTAATCCTAAAACAGGCGAAAAGGTTAGTGTTTCAGCAAAGGCTGTACCTCATTTTAAACCGGGTAAAGCACTACGCGATGCGGTGAATGAGCAAGCAGGAAAATAATACTTTAAATAAAAAGGTTATATTCAAATGCGTATATTTTTAATTGCACTACTCATCGCAATATTTGCTTATGCTCTCGCTTTAGTTTTACAAAATCCGGCAGAATTGCAGGTAGATTTACTTTTCACCCAAGTACCAGAAATGCGTTTGGGTTTATTGTTGTTATTAACCATTGTACTGGGTGTAATCATTGGCCTGTTACTTGGTGTTCTGGTGTTTAAAGTCATTCAAAAAAGTTGGGAAATTAAACGTTTACGTAAAGACATTGAACATCTACGTAAAGAGCAAATTCAAAATGCCCAAGTGGCCGCCGCAGAAGCCGCTGCTGCTGCAAGGCATGAAAAAACTGTATTAGATATTCACCAAGATGATAAAAGCCCATTATAATGGGCTTTTTTTTGAGACGGGAAATTTGCGTTGAGTATTATCGTTGCGCTAGATGTACACAGTCAAGATCAGGCATTGGCTTTGGCTGATCAACTTGATCCCAAATTATGTCGTGTTAAAGTGGGTAAAGAGCTGTTTACTTTGGCTGGACCACAAGTATTAAAAGCATTGCATGATCGTGGTTTTGAAGTATTTCTCGACTTAAAATTTCATGATATTCCCAATACCACCGCACAAGCTGTATTGGCAGCTGCCGATCTTGGGGTCTGGATGGTGAATGTACATGCGATGGGTGGTCGTAAAATGATGGCCACCTGTGCCGAGCGTTTACAGCAGCATGATCATCAGACCATTTTGATTGCTGTAACTGTGTTAACCTCAATTGGCAAAGAAGATTTATTTGAACTGGGATTGGATGTTGAACCACAGGATCATGTGCTAAGACTGGCAAAGTTGACGCAGGATTGTGGGCTTGATGGCGTGGTATGTTCTGCTCAGGAAGCGCCATTACTACGTAAAGAACTTGGTTCTGAGTTTCAGCTTGTTACACCGGGTATTCGACCTCTGGGCAGTAATGCTGATGATCAAAAGCGTATTGTCACGCCGCAACAGGCTATACAGGATGGGGCAACACATCTGGTGATTGGTCGTCCGATTACTCAGGCACAAAATCCACAGCAGACATTACAGCAGATTTATCAAAGTATCCATTAAGTATTAAAGATATGTTTTTCTGATTAAAAATATCATTAATCAACAAAAGCCATGATTTACATGGCTTTTGTGTTTTTAGTGGCTTACATCTTTAGTTCAATTCTGGTTAGCGTCCTGCAATCGTGACGAGGTGCGTATTAAGATAGGCTTCAATGGCTTCGCTGCCACCTTCTGAACCATAGCCGGAATCATTTACACCACCAAAAGGCAATTCTGGAACACTTAAACCAATATAGTTGATGGTCAACATTCCTGCTTGAATATCACGCCCAAGCGCCATACAGGTTTTATTACTTTCCGAATAAGCATAGGCAGCCAGACCATAGGGCAGACGATTCGCTTCTTGAATGGCTTCTTCATAGTGATCGAATGGAATACATAAAATCAATGGCCCAAACGGTTCATTACTCATGCAGTCTGCTTCCAATGGTACATCTTTTAAAATAGTTGGCTGCATAAAGAAGCCTTTGCCATCTAATGCCTTGCCGCCAAAGCAAAGTTTTGCACCTTTTGTAATAGCATCTTCAATCAGGCGCTGAATATTTTTAAATCCACGCGCATGAATCATCGGACCAATGTCTGTACCTTCTTCCAATCCATTGGCAACTTTTAATTGTTTGACTTGATCAACCAGGTTTTGAGTAAATTGCTCATACACTTCCCGTGCAATAATAAAACGCGTTGGTGCAATACAAACTTGACCCGCATTACGAAACTTGGCAGCAACGATTTCTTTGGCTGCTGTATCCAGATCAGCATCTTTAAAAATAAGTACTGGCGCATGACCACCGAGCTCCATGGTGACTTTTTTCATGTGTAATCCTGCCAAACTGGCCAGTTGTTTTCCCACTGGTGTAGAGCCAGTAAAGGAAATCTTTTTGACGGTTGGATGAGGGATTAGATATTCGGAGATTTCAGAAGGAACGCCATACACCAGATTAATCACACCTTTGGGTACACCTGCATCATGAAAAGCCTGAATCAGTTGCGCTGGTGAAGCTGGCGTGTCTTCCGGTCCCTTGATGATGATTGAACAACCCGCAGCCAACGCCGCAGATAATTTACGTACCACTTGATTAAGTGGGAAATTCCACGGGGTAAAGGCTGCAACCACACCAACTGGAGATTTCACCACTAGCGATTGCACATCAATGGCACGAGGCGGCACAATACGACCATAAGCCCGTAAAGCTTCACCTGCAAACCAGTCTATGGTATCAGCTGCGCCTAACGTTTCTGCTTTGGCTTGAGCCAGCGGTTTGCCTTGCTCTAGTGTCATGATTTTTGCAATAGCATCAGCACGTTCTCTTAAATTTTGTGCTGCTTTTTGCATGATTTTACTACGTTTACTGGCAGGGGTGTTTTTCCAAACATCAAAGCCTTGTGCCGCGGCTTCCAGTGCTAGATCGAGATCGGCTACACTGGCTTTGGCAACCGTTCCAATGGTGGTTTCATCAGCAGGATTGATCACATCCAAGGTTGTGTGATCCAGTGCATCTTTCCATTGTCCATTGATGTAAAGCTGTGTGTTTGGATACATTCTTTTCCGTCCTGTAATAAGCATGAGTAATTTATCTTAATAGATTGTAAGATTTGATGAAAAGAAGGGAATTGTTAATGTTATATCATCTCGTGATACGATTGCTCTAATCTGGTAATGAATATCCTTTTTCTCATCACACTGCTTGCTTGATATCATTAAAGTGGGCAGGTTGAGGTCTGGTTAAAAGTTTATAGGTGCTGAGATATTGAAGTATCTGACCTAAATGCAGGGCAATATTTTGTTGCTGACTTTGTATTGAGTAAGTTTTTGCAAAATTGTTGCTTAATTTTCTACAATCAATCTGGTAAAGATAATATAGATTGCGATCTGTATTGATCTTAAATGGAATGTCTTGCGGATTAAATAAATAGGCATCTATAGCATGATCAACCCATTGCTGGCTGAACCATAACTGTAATAAATCACCTAGAAATAAGGGAATTTTCACAGAAAAAGGTAATTGGAGATAGGCATCCTCTACAGCAATATAGTATTGTGTTGAGTCAAGTAAAATAACTTGATAATTTTTTTGATAAAAATCAAAGTGATTAAAAATTTCATACACTGATAATGTGTTCATCATTATGATGCTCCGGTTTAGCCATTTTGTGCTGGCAAGTTGGTTAAATCCACACTGTCTAATTGCTTAGACATTTTTCTTATAATGAAAATAGCAAGAAAAATATCATCCTGCAAGACATGATGAAAACAAAGAGCAAGATTTATTGCATTGAAATATAGGCTAAAAGCTGGAAAGAATTAAATTAATGAGCATAAACCCTAATATTTGCAGCTGCATGAAGTGATAGTGATTCCTGCCTGAATTGGTGTTATGTTAGAAAAATCTGCTTAAGCTGATATTGAATGAAGACGATATAAATTTATGCAACCACATGAGGCTGGCAAGTGATGATAATTGCTAAAAGCTGTGAGTAATTTAGCAAATTCTGCTCGTTTAGCCTCAGTTATTGGAAGTGTTGTAACTTAAGTATTGATCTTTAAATGCTCATCAAAAATATGAAATTCATTGGGAAGGTTATGCACGTTATTTTACCGGTTGCACAACGTGGCGAACAGATTTTAACGCTACAAGCAGCGCCTGTGGCTCAGGTTGAATTAAATAGCCAATGGCTTAAACAACTGGCAAGTGCAATGCTGGATACCATGCTTGAGCGTAATGGTGTAGGGATTGCCGCACCGCAGGTCTATGTATCCAAACGTGTGATTATCGTTGCCTCAAGGCCGAATCCCCGTTATCCGGAAGCGCCGGAAATGGCCGCGATTGTGATGATTAATCCGGAAATTATCGAGCATTCCACAGAAACCTGTTTGGGAGAAGAAGGTTGTTTGAGTGTTGCAGATTTACGTCGGCAAGTTGAACGGGCACAGGCTGTAACTGTGCGTTATTTGACGCTAGAAGGTGAAGTGATACAACGCAAATTTGAAGGTTTTCCGGCAAGAATTGTGCAACATGAGGTGGATCATCTGAATGGAATTTTATTTGTAGAACGTACAACAACTTTGCAAGATCAATCGATCCCTATTGATCCGTCAAAATTCGCCCTTAATCATCAAAGATGACTCATAGGATGTGAACAAAGATGCGACTGACAAGCCATAATTTGTCGCTTTGTTTTATTTTTAGCGGACATTTCATTCACTAAGATGGAAAAAAACAGTATGCTAGCAGTGGGAAAAGGAGCATACATGTATCAGGTACTTGCGAGAAAATATCGTCCACGTAATTTTAGTCAGTTAGTGGGTCAAACCCATGTCGCCAAAGCCTTAAGCAGTGCGCTGGCGAATGGACGTTTACACCATGCCTATTTGTTTACAGGGACGCGTGGTGTTGGTAAAACCACGATCGCACGTATTCTCGCCAAATGTTTAAACTGTGAAACAGGGGTAACTGCAACGCCATGCGAGCAGTGTTCTGTCTGTAAAGCGGTGAATGAAGGGCGTTTTATCGATTTAATCGAGATTGATGCAGCCTCCCGTACTCGTGTCGAAGATACACGAGAACTATTGGATAATGTACCCTATGCACCGACGCAAGGGCGTTACAAAGTCTATTTGATTGATGAAGTGCATATGCTATCGACGCATAGTTTTAATGCATTATTAAAAACGCTGGAAGAACCACCTGAACATGTAAAATTCTTATTTGCAACGACTGACCCACAAAAATTACCGATTACCGTGATTTCCCGTTGTTTGCAATTTACCCTGCGTCCTTTGGCAAAAGATGAAATTTTTCATCATCTTGATCAAATTCTGGAAACCGAACAGATTGTGCATCAACCGGAGGCTTTATGGCAACTGGCGGAATCTGCACAAGGCTCATTGCGTGATGCGCTGTCTTTGACTGATCAGGCGATTGCCTATGGTCAGGGGCAAGTACTTAAAAATGATGTCAAGGAAATGCTGGGGCTGATTGATAAGAGCCTGATTTTTGATTTGTTGATTGCAATTCATCAGGACAATCGGGCACTTGTGGCTAGTCTGATTCAAGATATGCGGCAGCAAGCGATTGATGTCATGCATGTCTTAGAACAACTGATTAGTACTTTGCATGAAGTGGCGATTATTCAGTGTCTGGGACAATCTGGCGAGCAAACGCAAATTGAAGAAGAGCAGCGTAAAGCACAACTTGCCCAAGTGATGAATTCGCAAGATGTACAACTTTATTACCAGATTGCGATTCAGGGACGTGCCGATCTGGCTTTGGCCTTGACACCGGAACAAGGTTTTGAGATGTGTATGATGCGCTTACTGGCATTTCGACCAGTGGCGATTGGTGAGGTGATTGATCAGCCCGTCGCAATTCCGCAGTCTACTGGGACATTGACCAATACTACAGCGGAAACTCAGCCAGATCACGATATAGCATCGAATATCACATCACGACCATCTATTGAACAAGATTTTTCTGTCGAATCTGAATCCTTATCGCCACAACAAGCTGTATTGGAAAATAAATCTGTGACAGTGGCGCAATCTGATTTGGTTGCACAGCTTCAGTCATCTGAAGCATTGACTCCGCAGGATGAGGTGGATCATTTAAAATCTGAACCAAAACAACAGATTGATCAACCTGATATCTTGTCGGAACGGAGTGTTCTAGACCAACACAATGATTTTTCAGACATCTCATCAGAACATCAACAAACTGAACAAGATGAAAATTTTGCACTAGATTCTGGCAAAACTGATCAGGTTGACACAAATATTCCTGTATCACAGGACGATGCAGTACAGCTTCAGCAATTATCAGATGATTCTCAGCATTCTTTGTTAGAGCAAAATGTTTTATCACCATCTTCTGAATCGGTTGCTATAGCTACGACAGAACAGAAGGTCGTGCAACCAGCAGCGCAGATATTGGCTGTTGATGATGGCTTAGAGGCCAACGCTTTAGATGTTGAGCAAAACCTATCTGATCAGCCACGCATGGATGATGCTGCCACAGCACATCTTGGGCCGTCTATAATCGCATCGTCAGTTGAAAGTTCTACTGATCTAGATCAACCGCTTGAGCGTATTGACCCTAGAGATTTATTGCAACCACAAGCACAAGACTTAACAGGCGAATGGACTGTAGAAAAATGGGATTACTGGTTACGACAATCGGCATTGTCCCCCGCAGTAAAGGAACTGGCACAACATGCAGCCATGCAAGGGAATATCGAAGGTGAGTGTCAGCTTAAGATTGATCCAAGTTATCAGCGTATTTTTGATGCCTTTGTTGAAAACATCAAAGTTCAGCTAAAATCCCTGAATGAAAACCTCAATTTAGAAGTGGTGTATCAGGCTGTTGAGCAGAATACGCCTTTGCATTTACAGCAATTACGCAAGCAAAGCGCATATGCCTTGGCAGAAAAGCAGATTTTAGCGCATCCGGTTGTTGGCGATCTGATCAATGCTTTTTCTGCCGATGTGGTGGATTTAAAATTTAAAAGCTAAGCTTTAGATGTTTATAGATAATGTCTGTAATGCTTGTCGCATATGATCGGTAATGGGTGTTGGTTTTCTTGTGTCACGGTCAACATAGACATGAACAAAATGCCCTTGTGCCGAGGCGTGCTGTTCATCTTGCTTGAATAGGGCAATTTGATATTTCACCGAACGATTACCAATGTGTAGCACCCGAACGCCTGCTGTAATTTGTTCAGGATAGGCAAGTGGCGCAAAATAGCGACAACTAGAATCCACCACTAGACCAATGATTTTTCCATGATGAATGTCCAGATCGGCTTGTTGAATCAGGAAAGTATTGACGGCAGTATCAAAAAAACTGTAATACATGACATTATTGACATGTCCATAGATATCATTGTCTGCCCAGCGTGTGGTGATGAGATTGAAATAATTAAACGCACTTCGGCTTAGAATCGGTTCATTCATGAATAGATTGCCTCATAGATTGCCAGCGCATCTGCCTCGGTAACTTCGCGTGTATTATTCATCAATAATCGGGTTTGTTGCATGGCATCACTGGCAAGCACAGGTAGTAGTGAAGAAGAAATATTAAGTTCAGCAAGTTTCAAGGTTAAGCCACTGGATTGACAGACGTGTTCGATATGCGCAATAAATTGTTGTGCCAGCATGGAATCCGTACCTTTGAGCTGAGGATTTAAATGTTGCATAAGCTCAGCATAATGTGCTGTGGCATGTGATAAATTAAATTTGAGTACCTCAGCCAATAATATGGCATTGGCATGACCATGAGAAAGATGGCAATGTCCACCTAAAGGATATGCCAACGCGTGCACAGCAGCTACAGGTGCATTGGCAAACGCCTGACCTGCAAGCATGGAACCAAACAACATCTCCTGACGCGCAGCAAGATTCTGTGGCTCGCTGAGTACAATGGGTAAAGCCTGATTAAGTGTGTACAGGGCTTGCTTTGCCAGCATGTCGGAATAAGGATTCTTTTTCTGTTTTGAGCTAAATGCTTCAATGGCATGTACCATGGCATCTATTCCTGTTGCGGCTGTGATATGCGCGGGCAAATTGACCGTAAGTCTGGCATCGAGGATGGCACTATCTGCATACAGAACAGGTGAAACAACACCAGATTTGGTGGTGTCCCCAGTGGTGACAATGGCGATGGGGGTAACTTCGGAACCAGTTCCCGCAGTGGTTGGAATCTGGATCAGTGGTAGGCGCGGTGGTTGAGCCTGACCAATACCATAGATATCCTGAATCGATTGTTGCTGCTGTGGATGAGCAAGAAGTGCGATTAATTTTGCCACATCCAGTGAACTGCCACCACCAAGCCCGATCACTCCATCAATCTTGAGTTGTTTGGCAAACATGATGGCTTGTTCAACCACATGCTGTGGTGGATCTGCTTGGACATCTTGATAAATAGCAAAAGAAATATGATGCTTTTTCAGCTGGGTAGTGATGGCATGATGCAGTTGCTGTTGTATGATGCCTTGATCGGTAACCAGTAAAACATGTTGTATCTTCAGACGTTTACATTCATTTCCGAGTTGCTGTAGGCTATCAATGCCGGCTATAAGATTGGTGATAGTTTGAAACTGAAACATTTGCTATTCATCCTGAATCTTTTGTAATGGTCCTGAATTTGTTAATGTAGCATATTGCTTGTATAGGCTACATTGACTACGCCTCCAAATTTTTTAACTGCATTCGGAAAGTTTTTTACTTCATGTCACGATCATCTGTACCTTATAAAGTTTTATGTGTTTGTCTGGGAAATATCTGTCGATCCCCGACAGCAGAAGTTGTTTTGCAGCAGCATATTGATAAGGCAGGGCTGAATATTATTGTCGATTCTGCTGGCACAAGTAATTATCATCCCAATCAGCCACCGGATGTGAGAAGTCAAAAATATGCCAAACAGCAAGGTTATGATTTAAGTCATTTACGTGCCAGACAGATTAAAGCGGAAGATTTTGAACGGTTTGATTTAATTCTGGCCATGGATCATGACAATCTTGCCAATATAGAATTATTGATGCGACAATCGGGCAAGACATTACACTCGGGTTCGCTTCGGGCGCGTTTGGCATTGATGAGTCAACATGATACAGACTTTCCGCAACAAGCCATACCCGATCCTTATTATGGTGATGCCAAAGACTTTGAACGTGTCATTCGTCAGTGCGAATCTAGCAGTCAGGCATGGATTCGCTACTGGCAACAACATGATTTAAATGCATAATGATTTTAAAACATGACTTTGGTGTAGGTGTCATGTCGGATAAAGCTTATCCGATTGATGCTGTGCCCTCGAATAAAATTTTATAGTTGGAATATCCGTGATTTCAGTACAGCATGATTTTGATTTAACAGTATTTAATACACTTGCGCTAAAAAGCCAATGTAGTGATTATGTCGCATTGACTGATCATAATGATATTGAACCAGCCATTCGCTATGCCAAGGCGCATGGGCTAAACGTTTTTGTATTGTCTGGTGGTAGTAATTTATTATTGCCTGAGAAATTTCGGGCATTGACCATACATATGTTGATGCAGGGTAAAGAAATTCTGTCTGAAAACGCTGATGAAGTCGTGATCAAGGTACAAGCAGGTGAAATCTGGCATGATTTTGTCTGTGAATGTTGTGCCAAAGGCTATCATGGATTAGAAAATCTAGCCTTGATTCCCGGACGTGTTGGCGCAGCTCCAGTTCAGAATATTGGTGCTTACGGTGTGGAAGCAGGCGAATTTATTGAAACGGTTTGGGCTTACGATTTAAAGCAAGAACAGCATATTCAACTTACGGCGGAACAATGTCATTTTGGTTATCGCGATAGTATTTTTAAACAGCAAGCTGGACGCTATATTATTTATGCCTTAAGTTTTAAGCTATTAAAACATGCCCAGTTAAGATTGAATTATGCCGATGTGGCACAGCGGGTGGGGGAAGATGCAACAGCGGAGAAATTACTGCAAACCATTATCAGTATTCGTCAGCAAAAATTACCTCAACCGGAACAATTTCCCAATGCCGGCAGTTTCTTTAAAAATCCAGTGATTACAGCCCAACAATTTTCTGATTTGGCGGAGCATTACCCCAATGCCCCCCATTATCAGCAACATAATGGTATGCAAAAAGTTGCCGCAGGCTGGTTGATTGATCAGGCTGGATGGAAAGGTAAACGCTTGGGCGATGT
Source organism: Acinetobacter populi (assembly GCF_002174125.1). Taxonomy (GTDB): domain Bacteria; phylum Pseudomonadota; class Gammaproteobacteria; order Pseudomonadales; family Moraxellaceae; genus Acinetobacter; species Acinetobacter populi. Next base: position 156,741 of record NZ_NEXX01000002.1, on the reverse strand, counting down.
TGGGATGTTTGAGCGCCAAGCCTTGGTACTGGTCAATTATGGTCAGGCCAGTTTGCAGGATGTGCAGCGTACTTATGAACAAATTCAAACAGATATATATCAAAAATTTGCTATTCGTTTAGAACCTGAGCCTGTATTATTAAATCAATTCGGAGAAATTTCTCCGCATATTTCCGCATGTTAATCTTTATTTAAGGATCATAGGTCGCAATTATGGCAAAAAAGGCTCACGCAATAGTTCGTTTATTACGTTGGCTCATTGCGCTTATTTTTCTTGCGGCTGTGTTGACGGTTTTTGTCTATTCACCATTTTATGCCAAGAGTATCCTTTGGTTGCTCAATCATGCAGTTGATGTTCAGGTCGATCCGATTGCTGCGCAAAGTCAGAAAACAGGCCGGTTAAGTCTGGAAAGTAATCTGGAACCCGGTTCGCCTGAATGGGTGGCTAGACGGGCATATCTATATGAAGTCAATCAATCCTTACAGGATGGCCATGCACAAAACTTTGTGGAATTACAACAACGCTATGAATTACTACAACAAATCATTGCCGAACAAAAGCTCGAAGAAGCGGCACAGGAATTAAAACTGGATGTACAAGTACCGGATGTTGATCAGGACGAAAACGATGAAACATCTTCTTCGATAGATTTTATGCAGCAGTTTCAGCAGGATGAAAATGAACCATTATTCCAGCAATATCGTGAATTTTTAACCAAAAATGAAAATCTAGCGCATATTAGCAATTTACATAATCAAAATTTAAATGAAAAGTTGGAGTCGCCATATGTGATGCAGCGACCTGCTTATCAGCCACATGCCATTGTTATTTTAGGTGGGGGCTTGACTACGGGTAAAGATAAGCATGATATTGTACCTAATATTTATACGGTAAAACGTTTGGAACAGGCGGTACAGATTTATAATTCGCATCATTTACCGATTTTATTAAGCGGTGTAGAAGCACCCTATATGCAAAAATGGCTGGATCAGCATCATATTCAGGCACAATTTCTGGAAAATCGCAGTATGAATACCTGTGAAAATACGCGATTCAGTTCTTTATTATTACAAAAGCAAGGTGGTGCACCGACTGTGTTCTTAATTACCGATGCTTACCATATGCCGCGTTCACGCGAGTTGTTTGCAAAAAATGGCATTCGCACTATTCCGATTATTTCACCTTTACCGAATGCATTAACCCCTTGGCAGCCAAGCCGACAAAACTGGATGCATAGTCGTCGGGCAAATTATGAGCTTTTGGCTTTGATTTATAATAAATTACTTGGCGAGCGTAATTGTCGGGAGATTCCTTAAATATGGCAAATATCCCTTTTATGAACCCTGTGGTTTTACAGGCACAGGATTTACCGGTACCCAACCGTGAAGATACGCCACAAGCGCTCAATCCACTAGACTTATCCGAACCGACTTTGTTAAATCCGGTACTGGAAGGTTATCAGCTTTTGTATGGCTTAAATCTTCTGGATTGCCATCATTGGCAGGGCTTTGTTGATGTAGCGCAATTTCGCATCCATGTACAAGTGTTTGAACCGAAACAGGCGGAAACAGTCAAAGGATCGGTCTGGTTGTTACATGGTTATCTGGAGCATAGTGGAATTTATCAGCCGATTATTCAGGAAATACTGGAACAGGGCTTTAGTGTCCTGACCTTTGATTTGCCCGGACATGGTTTAAGTAATGGTACGGTCGCTGGCATTGAGGATTTTGATGATTATCAAGCGGTGCTTTTGGGGATTAAAGCTGCGGTAGAGGATGCTGCACAGCTACCCAAACCTTGGCTAGGTGTTGGGCAAAGTACTGGTGGTGCAATCTGGATGCATCATATTCTTGAATATGCAGAGCAGCGTCAGGAACCGATGGTCGATCGAGTTTTATTACTCTCACCGTTGATTCGTCCGGCAAAATCTGCTTGGTGGCATAATTCAATTGGTTTAGGTATTGTGCGCCGAATCAAACGTCAGGTACCACGCCATTTTAAACGCAATAATCATAATCCGGAATTTTTACGTTTTGTCCGTTTACAGGACCCCTTACAACCCAAAACCATGAGTATGGACTGGATTTTGGCAATGGCACGCTGGATGGTAAAAATGGAAGAACGTCCGGCCTGTCGGATTCCGGTCTGGCTGGCGCAGGGTGCACTGGATCAGACGGTAGACTGGCGTTATAACATTGAATATATCCGTCGTAAGTTTCGTTTACAAACATCATTGATTTTAGAAGAGGGTTCACACCAGTTGATTAATGAGCGTGCAGATATTCGTGCTGCTTTAACTGGCCTGATTCCGGCTTTTTTAAATGCAAAATATAAACGCCAATATTATCAATAAGATGATTTTTTGTTAAAGAATAAACTGTGGTAAAAATAGTGATTGGCAATCGCAAAGTTTAGTAGGACAGATTTTTTAATAGGATAGACATGAAAGTTTCACTGATTGGCGCAGGTCGAGTCGCAACCCATCTGGCAACAGCATTTTATGCTAGAAATATCCAGATTCAGCAGATTGTCAGTCGAAATATTACGCATGCAGAGCATCTGGCACAACAAGTAGAAGCGATTGCACTAGATGATATTGAGCAGTTGACACAAGTGGATATTGTATTGATTGCAGTCAGTGATGCACAAATTGCAACTGTCGCCAGGCAACTGGCAGCGATCAATTATTCCGGTTTGGTGGTGCATACTTCAGGCAGTACGCATCTTCAGGTTTTGCAAGATGAAAACTTACAGGCAGGGGTATTTTATCCTTTACAGAGTTTTAGTTTTGATCAGTCGCTTGATTGGGAAAGTACTCCCTTGTTTCTGGAAGCAACGCAGCAGTCTGATTTACAAAAACTGGATAGGCTGGCGGGCGTATTATCGAAAAAAATCTATCATTATGATTCTAATCAACGTCTATCATTGCATCTTGCCGCAGTTTTTGCCTCGAATTTTAGTAATTATTGCTATGATATTGCCGAGCAAATTTTACAGCAGCATCAGGTCGATCAGCATCTGATTTTGCCTTTGGTATTACAGACCGCACAAAAATTGCAATATGCGTCGGCAGCGCAAAACCAGACTGGACCAGCACGGCGACATGATCAAAATATCATGGATTTGCATTTGGATATGTTAAATCCCCATCCGGAATGGCAGGAAATTTATGCCATGTTAAGTACAGCAATTAAACATCGTCATCCGATAGCTTGAATGTGAAAATCTGCTCTTTAGGTGATGTGATTATAAGGACTATCTGATATTTATGCGATTGTCACTGTACTTTTATGAGGTAGAGAGAAGAATAAAAGCAAAAGATTATATTTTTTGCTTACTTTTGCAAAAAATAATTGCGGGGGCGCGCTGAAATCACTATTATTTGCCACTTGCAAAATTATAATGTGGTTGTCGCGTTGAGTAATTTCTTGGAAGAATGTCTGGTCTATCGTGATGATGATCTTTTGGTCATCAACAAGCCAGCAGGTTTGCTCAGCGTTCCAGGCAAGGGTGATGCACTGTTTGATAGTGTCCTTAGCCGTTTACAAGCCATTGAAGCAAAAACATTATTGGTACATCGTCTGGATCGTGATACTTCGGGATTACTTGTCTTTGCATTGAATCGTCCGGCACAAAGTCATATTTCCCGTCAATTTCAAGATCGACAAACCAAAAAATTATATCAGGCCATTGTTGAAGGGCAGCCAGTTGATCAGGGACAGGTTGATGTTCCGGTCTGTTATGATCCGAAAAATCCGCCTTTACATATTGCCGATCCCGATTATCCAAAATCTGCATTAACCTATTTTAAGGTATTGGATCAATTCCAGCTCAAAGGTCAGCCTGTTTCTAGAGTGGCATTGACACCGATTACCGGTCGCTCGCATCAGTTACGTGTACATATGCAATATATTGATCACCCGATTATTGGTGATACCTTATATGCCACAACTGTAGGGCAGAGTTTGTCTGATCGTTTGTGTTTACATGCGACAGAATTAAGTTTTATACATCCAGTAACAGGGCAGACATTGAACTTTGTCTGTCCACCACCATTTTAGTTTTAGAATTGATGATTTATTCATCAGGTTGTGTTCGGTATAATGGTTATTATGACGTATGTTGTATAATGACGAAATATGGATACGATTTTATAAAACGACATTTGGGTATTTTTAAATTCAATTGGTAAGGTGAAAAAATTGCAACAGTTTGCTATTGGACAGCGTTGGCTATCAGATACGGAATCCGAACTTGGTTTGGGTGTACTTATCGATGTAGATGAGAGATCAGTCAGCATATTATTTCCAAAAAGTGACGAAACCCGTGTTTATGCACGCAATAATGCACCTTTATCCCGTATCGTTTTTAATGTCGGTGATACCATTTTGGACCAGGAAGGGGTGGAATGGACTGTCGAAGCTGTTGAAGAACGCCATGATGTCTTGCGTTATCGTGCCAAACGGATTGATGCCAATGGACAAGACGTTGTTAAAGATTTAAATGAAACCCGTCTGGGTGCACATATCCAGTTATCCAAACCACTGGAACGGTTGCTTGCCAGTCAGATTGATTATAAAGAATGGTACGACTTGCGTATTCAGGCTTTGCTGATGCAGGCACAAATGAAACGTAGTCCATTACGTGGTTTGCTAGGTGCCCGAGTTGGCTTGATTCCCCACCAACTTTATATTGCCAATGAAGTGGGTACACGTTTGGCACCCCGTGTTTTGTTGGCGGATGAAGTTGGTCTGGGTAAAACCATTGAAGCCGGGCTGATTATTCATCAGCAACTGAAAACTGGTCGCAGTGAACGTGTTTTGATTCTGGTACCGGATTCCTTGCAATATCAATGGATGATTGAAATGCGTCGTCGTTTCAATCTGCATTTTTCCCTGTTTGATTTAACCCGGACTGCTTCGATTAAAGAACATGATCCAGAGTTGAACCCATTTTTAACCGAACAATTGATTATTGCCAGTATTGATCTGATGCTCGATCATCCGGATTTGCATGAGCAGGCCATCGAAGCAGGCTTTGATTTATTGGTTGTAGATGAAGCACATCATTTGATGTGGAATGAGGAAGAAGGCGGCAATGACCGCTATAATCTGGTTGAAGACTTTGCCAATAAAACTCCCGGTGTCTTGTTACTGACAGCAACACCTGAGCAATTGGGTGTAGAAAGTCATTTCGCTCGCTTACGTTTACTGGATCAGCAGCGCTTTAATGATCTGGATCAGTTCCTGGCAGAAGAAGAACAGTATCAGCAAACTGCAAAAATCGCAGAAGTTCTAATGTCTGATTTGCCGCTTGAAGCAGAACAAATACAGGCGCTGGAAAAATTGCTGGGGCATGCTATTGAGGATGAACCTGAGCAGCGTTATCGTGCTATTCACGAGTTGCTGGATCGTCACGGCACAGGACGTATTCTGTTCCGTAACACCCGTGAAGCGATTCAGGGTTTTCCTGGCAGGGATTGTTTGCCTGTGGCGTTACCGCGTCCGGAAGGCTGGAATATCAGCGGCAAATTACGTGAGCAAATGTGGCCGGAAGAAGCACAGCTTGATGGTGCATGGATGGAGCATGATCCGCGCGTAAAATGGTTGATGGAAATTCTACGCAAGGAATTAAAGCATAAAAAAGTATTGCTGATTGCACGTAGTGGTCCTGTGGTCGAAGCACTGGAAAATGCTTTGCGTATTCATGCCGGTATTCGTACTGCCATGTTCCATGAAGGCATGAGCTTGCTCGAACGTGATCAGGCCGCAGCTTATTTTGCCGAAGAAGGCTATGGCGCACAAATATTACTTTGTTCTGAAATTGGTTCCGAAGGTCGTAACTTTCAGTTTGCCAGTGATCTGATTTTATTTGATTTACCTGCCAATCCCGATGTACTTGAGCAACGAATTGGGCGGTTGGACCGGATTGGCCAACAAAATCGTATTCAAATCCATGTGCCATATGTGGAAGGTACAGCGCAAGAGCGTATGTTCCGCTGGTACAATGAAGCGTTAAATATTTTCAGTAATATTTCACCAGCAGCACAAACCTTACAAGAAAACTTTATTGTTGAATTAAAAGACTGTTTGCTGGCAGATTTACCGGAAAAATTTGAACCTTTGCTGGAACAGGTCAATGAACAGCGTTTACAACTTGAAGCAGATTTGCAACAAGGTCGGGATCGTTTGCTCGAATATAACTCTTGTCGTCCGCAAGTGGCCAAACGTATTATTCATGCACTTGAAGAGTATGAAGACAATTCTTTGTTACCTGATTTTATCAAACGCTTTATGGCATCGACCAATATTGATTTTGATGAACAAAGCAATGGTACGGTGATTATTCGTCCGACTGATCATACACAGGTACAAGGTTTACAGCTTGATGAAGACGGCATTACTGCCACCTTCTATCGTGATCAGGCACAAATCCGTGAAGATTCACAGTTTTTAACGCTGGAACATCCATTTGTAGAAAGTGTGATGGAACTGATCAACACCCAGTCTTTTGGTAGTGCCAATGTTGCTTTACTAAAAAGCAATGCCATCAAACAGGGTTCTATTCTGCTTGAATTATGGTTTAAGGTTGAAGTGATTGCACCAAAAGTGTTGAATGTACAGGCCAGTCTGCCAAAACAGTTGATTCGTGTACTCTTGACAGAAAACGGTCAGGATTTAACAGAAAAAGTGGCTGCACATATATTGCAACCCTATATCCACCATCTTGATGGTAATAATTCCCGTCAGGTGATTAAGGCTCGTCGGGAAATTATAGAAGAACGTTATCAACAGGCATTTGATTTGGCAAAAGCAAAACTGCCGGAAATCAGCCAAGAAGCTCAAAAGCAATATCAACAGCGCTGGCAGCGGGAAATTGACCGTTTAAATTATCTTAAACAGCATAATCCGAGTATTCGTCAAGATGAAATTGACCGACTGGAAAAATTAAAGCAAGAAGGTCTAGCAGCGTTAGATCAAGTGGCAATTACACCAGAAGCAATACGTGTACTGGTGGTCGTGAAAGCCAATTAATCATTATCTTTCTCTTGATCTCAATTAAAAAAACGCATGTTGTATGACACAGCATGCGTTTTTTATATTTTGAAAATCAAATTTAAAAGCGATAACCAATCCCTGCATAAGTGATAAGAGGATCAATATCAATGGTCGTATGTGCTTTGATTAAGCTTTCACCGGTATTTTCATTATTGACAGTAATGGTTGCATCATTGCTGAGTTTGGCATAAGACACGGAACCTACTGCAAACCACTTGTCATTAAAGTCATAGGTTGCACCCAGTGTAACGATCGGGGCAAAAGCATCATCAGCTTTGACCTTGACTTTCATATTTCCACTCGACTCACGACCCTCCAGTGCAGCACCAGCCTGACCATCTTTAATGTTCTGAATCTTATGGCCAGCATTTTCCAGATCTTTTCGAATACCTGAATCGAGTTCAATACCATTAAAATAGGCATACAATACACCAGCACCAACATAAGGACGGAATTTATTAATCCCGGATTGACCAAACTGATAATGAATTTCTGCTGCGGGTAGCCATGCCCGTACAGTTGCAGCTTTATCACTTTGTTCCAGATCGGTAATAGGAATATCTTTTTTTAACATCACATCACCAAGAACAACGCCAATCCCATCTGGTTTGGAAATCCCGCTAAATGGTGCATAGACTTGTCCCTTACCAGCAATATCAACTTTTGGCGGTACACCAGCTTTTAATTCCAGCGACCAGTGATCGTTAAAGTGATAATTCATCATGATGCCAAGTGTATCTACATCTTTGGCTTCCAGTCCAGTATTGGCACTTTCCCAGTTTTGCAAACCATTGATTGTTGTTGTACCTGATACACTACTTAAGTCAGAATCATCATTAGGGAATAAAAGGTTAATTGCTGCAAGTTTCCAGTCTTCTAGTGGATAATCGGGATCAACTGCATCAAGAAACGTTTTTTTACTGATACTGCCACTTTCTGCTGTTGTACCATCAGCAATGACAGTACTGTTTTTCATATTATTGGCTTTTCCCTGTGGCATGGCATGTAACCAACCTGCGGATACCGAAAAACGTTTAAAATTACCATCACTTTTAAAAAAATCATATCCTGCATAGGTGATTTGACTCATTAAAAAAGGGCTAGATATTGTGCAGGCGAGCACTATTATTTTTCTCATCCATTTACTCCATGTCCATTGGATTTTCCTTCGGTGCTAGTGTTATGGATATGCCTTGCTTTATGAAAGCTAATTTTTATTAAATAAGTATAAAATGCATATGTTTTTTGCAAAAAAGATGTAAAAATTTAGATAAAAATGTATTTTTAAGTGAATATGGTCTTTATTGTGTGATGATATTTTTGGCAGTATTGTGGGCTAGAAAGATTCAATAGAACAAATTTTTTGTTATATGACGGTTTTTAAAAAGAGCAATTTATTTAGAAAAGGGTTGTAGCTGGTGTTTTTGATTAATCCAGTAAGCATGCGTGGCAAGTTTCAACATGTGAATATCTTCATGGCTATTGCCATAAGCATAGATTTTTGTAAATGCCTGAAGATCATAATGTTGTTTTAAACGGCTGACTTTTTCCTCACAGCTGCAATCTGCACTACGATATGCACCTGTTAAGACTTGATGGTAATCATCGACCTGTGTGCAGATCAATTCGACATTTAATAATTTGGCCACAGGCTGCAAATATAAATTGAGCGAAGCAGATACAATCACCACTTGATGCTGTTGATGCTGATGCCATTTTAAGCGTGCTAAAACTTCCTGATTTAAGCAGTGTTCGACCAGATACTGGGCATAGTGTTGACCGACTATATGGGCTTGATCTGCATTTTCATCTTTTAATACGGTCTTAAATAGTAATGGCCGCATTCGATTTGCAGGATATAACTTAAGATAATATGCTGCGATTTGTGGGCTAATTTTGAGACATTTTCGATAAAAATAATGTTTAGGCACTGCACTTTGCATGAAGCCAGTAAAGCTATCTTGTTTACATAATGTGCCATCAAAATCAAACAGGGCAAGTGCAGTCATGTTATGTTAGCTTTAAATGTTTGGCACGAGACATACATTGTGTATAACGACCATTGACACGCTCGGCAAACCAGTTGGTATTATAGTCCCGACTTAGTTTTGGCCCGGAAATTACCACTTTTGGCATGACTGCATAAGGTGCTGTTTGACCAGTTTTTGCTTCATATTGTTTGACGATATATTTATAGGTTGCACTGTTTTCAAATGCTTGTGTTTTTTCATCTTTTAGATCACTACGAATACTACCTGCCGAAGGCGCTGTAGGATCGGTAGAGAAGTATTGAATCAATGCTATTTCGGTACTGCTTTTTTGTAATTTGGCATCGCCATCTTTGTTATAAAGCAATAGATCGCCATCCAGATCTAAATCTGTATTGGCCAGTTTATTCAACATCTTTTGGAATGCCGCATTACGGCTAGAATACATACCGGAATTATAATCGGCAAAACGATAGAGTGGCTTGTCATATTGTGCCGGATACATCATTAAGCGATGAATACCATAATATAAACCGCCATTTTGCGTATAGAGGTCATCACGCAGTTGATTAATGGTCATAAAACTACGTTTATGGGCTTTGGCATAATGGATATGGACTTGCATCGACCCTAACGTGGTAATCGGATTAAAATTCTCTGCTACATCTTGTCCGACCAGTTTTGCCGCACCAGTCAACAAACTGACATGATATTGTTTGCTGTAATAATCAAACATTTCCCGATAAAGCTGGTCCAACTCACGTTCAGTTTTGACTTTACGAACTTGGTTTAAATAATTGTCCTCAGGCGTGGGTTTGGTTTTGAGCATGGTCTCAAAATATCCAGCCATCTTGCTGCCAAGTTTTTCTTCTAGTCGCTGGTTAATTTCGCGCGCAGCTTTATCGCCTAATCCCGGTACAACAGGGTCGGCGACAAAGTTGGATTCCTGATCAACCACAGCAATAATCGTACAGATATTTTGTGAATCCTGAGGAATTTTTAATTCGTCTGTGATCTGAATAATATCATTTGCCCATGAATCGCGATCCTTGACCCGAGCGGGAATGAGTTTACTGACTTGTTCGGCACTGAGTTTTGAATCTTTTTCTGTGCTAAAAAATTTGCCATCACAGGCTGCGATAGACAAAGACAAGGCACAAATCAAGGAAATATGAATTTGGCGATAGCGATTCATAGGCACATCTATACAAAATACGCAAAAGCGCAGCTGAGGGATTTGACTTCAAATTGCTATGTTAGGGTATCTTGAAAAAATTTGCTATGTATATTGATATTTATCTTATAGAAAATACACGGAATATTACATGCTGTATTCGTGTGTGCTGAGAGCTCATTACATATATCATTTACTTTTAAATTAAAAAATTGTCTTTTATTTTTGCATTAAAAAATTTCATGCTTGTAACCCTTAAGTATCTCATGCAATTGATATGGAAATAGATCAAAGGTTTTTGTTTTTATCGGCAATAAATAAAACCCTATAACATCCGAAAATGTGATAGGGCTGATTGGATCATGATGCAGATTATTTCTTATCACTTAGAAATAGAGTGAATTGAATACACTCTATCTATGTCCAAAGTTTATTGCGGTTTTGCAGTATTATGATCTGGTTGCACAGCTTTATCTGATTGGTCGCTAGCCACTGGTTTTTCAGGAAATTCAACGGGTTTGACTTCACTATGTTCCTCAGTTTTACTGGTATTGTTCAGATGACTGGTCTGGTTGGCGAAAGCCTTAAAGCCTTTATTTGCAGTTGTCATATTGATGTCCTTTGATTTCATTATTGAGTTGCTATCATAGGTGTTTAATCAACTTATACTACGGGTGTTGTGAGCGTAATATGTACCGATATGTATATAAAGGCGTCAATATTTTCTATTTTTTAAAAAAAGAATTTAAAATAACTTCTACGTCATTGTAAGTTATCATTTAATTAAAATGGATGAATGATATTTAATCTACATAAAAGCAACATTAAAATTATAAATTGGTTTAATTAATTTAAATTGTACTTTGTAAAATAAATTATTCAATATCTGTAAAATAGATTAGCTTATTTATTTTTTAGTTTAAGTTAAATATGTAATGGTTGTTTTTTATTTAAATATTAAATAACAGCAGATTACTTAAATAAATAATTTTTGACTTACATTACTTACCGCAGGCACACATCTACATGCTATCTATTTTATTTTTAAAAGCCTATGCTGATTTAGTGGTAGAGAATGATCTCCACATCATTATACAGGAAGACTCTCATGTCTCAGAATCAAGGTAATACCAATACATCTCAGGATAAATCGAAACAGCAACAACAACAGCAAAATGATGGTAAAGAGTTTCGCCCATCTCCGGGTCAAAATGAACCAAAACAACCGAACCAAAACCAACCGCAACAAAATGATGAACAACCTAAATAATTAGGTTATAAATTGAATCTGGAAGGCGCGAAAGCACCTTCCTTTTTTGGATTTTTAATATGAGCATACATGTTGTACAAGCCCATCAAATGTATCATGAATATCAAAGCAACGAAAAAATTATATTTGTTGGTATATATTCGGATCATCAACTGATGGAGTTGTTTAATAACTATAATCAGCAATTGTTTAGAATATTAGATACTTATCAATGGTTTTTACCGAATACTGAAGAGGTTTATTTTGTTCAGGATGAATTTGAACAGAACAAACCATAATCTAATATATGATTGATTGTTGAATATTTTATTGAATGAATATGTAAATAGAAAAATTTTTAAAATTTAGTAGTATGGCAATTAATATTATTGTTAAAGCTTGGAAGTTGAAATTTTTATAAAAATCTAGCGCATTGCATAATAAGATTTATATTTTATCTTCAATTTTTTATCTAAAATTATTTTTATATTTAAAAATGCAACGATGTGTTGATTTATTCAGGCTTTAAATCTGCAAGAGAAGGCCCCATAATTCTGATTAGAGAAGGGGGCAATATGAATAATTTAAATCATTTACAAGACTTATCGGCATGGGCAAAATCTTTGCCGAATAGTGCCACGATGCCAGTGATTTTTGCCGGACATGGCACACCCATGAATGCTATTGAAGATAATGAGTTTGCACAAAAATGGCAGAGTATTGGAAAAAATTTACAGCCACAACCTGCTGCAATTTTATGTATTTCGGCACATTGGTTGACACAGGGCGGCACAGCCATTACTGCCATGCCAGCACCCAAAACCATTCATGATTTTGGTAGATTCCCGCAGGCGTTATTTGATGTGCAATATCCGGCATCAGGTAATCAGGATTTGGTCAAAGAAACAATAACTGCCATACAAAGTACCGAAGTACAGCCCGATTTAAGTTGGGGCCTAGATCATGGTACTTGGGGTGTGCTTATTCATATGTTTCCCGATGCTAATATTCCGGTGGTGCAGTTGAGTGTGGATTATAGTCAGCATGCTCCCTATCATTATGCACTGGCAAAAGAGCTGTCAGCCTTGCGACAAAAAGGTGTATTGATCATTGCCAGTGGTAATTTAATTCATAATTTGCGTATGGTCGCATGGCATGAAACTGATGATTTGCATTATGGCTATGACTGGGCACTCGAAGCAGATGCAACAATGCAGAAAATGTTATTAGCGCATCAACATGATGCCTTGATTGATTGGGATAAGCAGGGACAGGCATTTAAACTGGCAATTCCAACGCCCGATCATTATTATCCTATGCTATATGCGCTGGGTTTGCAGACCGATCAGGATCAGTTGTCGCTCTTTAATGCGCATACCACGATGGGCTCTTTAAGTATGACTTCATTTATTTTAAATGCCGCTTAAAGATTATGTGAAAAAGATATACAAAGATAAGCGTTCAATAAAAATGCCTCACTTGAATCAATCGAGTGAGGCATTTTCGTATGTCGTAGTGTTTATAAGTGAATCATCTAAAGACCTAAAGCTTTAAGCGTCAAGCACCGCTTTAATTTGTTCAGCAAAGGCTTTGATTTTGTCTTGATCACCCATTTGTGCAGCATGCTTACCTAATTGATGCACATTGCTAGGAATCAGGTGGAAATGTACATGCGGAACCGTTTGACCTGCTGCTTCACCAGACAGTTGCATCAGAATGATGCCTTGTTTATCCAGTGCTTTCTCAATGGCTCGGGCAACTTTTTGCACGATCTGAATCGTATAGGCGGCATCATCACCTGGCAAATCCAGTAAAGTAACCGCTGATGTTTTGGGAATCACCAGTGCATGACCATCTGCCTGTGGCATGATGTCCATAAACGCCAGTGTTTTATCATCTTCATAAATTTTAATGACAGGCAGTTCACCACGAATAATTTTGGCAAAAATATTCTGATCGTTATACGTCATAAAACTTTCCTTAATCCTTTTTAGGGCAGTTCAACGATTTTTGACTGTCTTCAATCTGTGCCAGACGTTTGCTTTCTGCATCGCTGAATTTAGGTTTTTTGGTATGGCAATCTGCACCATACTGTTTTTGCGCATCTGGATCTTTAAAACAGTAACCATGTGCTGCATAGATCAGATTTTTTTGATCTTGTAGCTGTTTGCATTTTGCATCATCTGCATAGGCGGATGTTAAACCTGCCAGTAACAGACCGAAGACAGAGCATTTTACAAGTAATTTCATCATTGGGTTTCCTTTTTCAGGCATGAACCTAGTGTGATTATATGATATACATGGGGATAACCACTATTAAAAACAATCAAATTGTTATTTTATGGTAATTTTAGTCCAGTCTTCATAGAGTTTCACTGCTGCCGAAAAGTCACTATCCGGTGCTGCGGTTAAATTTGCTGCCTGAATTAAATTCTGGGTTAGGCTAAGTAGTGGCGTTGGCAGTTTGGCGTGTTGTGCCAGATTTAAGGCGATGCCTGTATCTTTGGCCAGTAAAGGCAGCGCAAAGGTTAAGGGAAAACTACGATTTAAAATCCGTTGGGGTAATGCAGTTTCGGTTACACCACTTTTCCCACTGGACGCATTGATACACTCCAGCGCACTGTTTAAATCGACGCCATTGGCTTTAAGGGTGGTGAAGCCTTCTGCGGCAGCCCATAGATGCACAGCAAGTAACATATTATTGACAGCTTTTACTGCAAAACCTGCACCTGAGTCACCGACATGTTTAATTAATCCGCCAAAGGTTTCAATGGCAGGATAAGCACGTTCAAAGGCTGCTTGATCACCACCAATCATTACGGTGAGCGTGCCTTTTTCTGCACCAATGGTTTGTCCGGAAACTGGCGCATCAAGAAAGTCTGCCTGATATGTTTTTAAAAACTCTACCATATGCTTGGCAGATTCTGGTTCGCCACTGGTACAATCTACCCAGATCGCGCCTGCTTTGGGTGGATGGGCTTGAATGATGTCTTCAACCTGCCGACTGGTTGGTAGACATGAAAAAATAATGTCTGCCTGTGTTGCCTGTTCTATGGATACAGCTTGTGTGCCGTAGGTTTTGGCATGTTGTTCGGCTTTTTCAAAGCTGCGATTCCAGACCCATACCGATTGAAATGCTTTAGGCAAATGTGCTGCCATACGATAACCCATTGCACCCAGACCGATAAAAGCAACAGACATAGACATGTTAAAATCCTTAAACTTGATGGTGTTGGCTGATCATAGAACGCTGTTCTAGCCAATTTGTCAAGAATGGCCAGAATTGTATGCTACTGGCCTGACTGCACATCAAACCCATATGGCCACCGGGAATCAGTTTAAAGCATACATCTTGACTTGATGTTAAATGGGTTAATGGGCGCACGGATGCGGGTGTGACCATACCATCGCTGTCACCAGCACCGATTAATAATGAACATTTGATGTTGTTAAGATCCAATGCACGGTCCTTATATGAAAATTTACCCTGATTTAGCGGATTTTTTAGCCAGATCCACAGCAACATATCCCGATTGATGGCACCGGGATAATCAATCATGTCATTTAAAAAATCACCAAGCGTAGCATGCGATTTGACATCTTCAAGATTGGATAGCCGTTTAAGGAGTTGTAAATGTCCTTGCAGGATTCCCAGCGGATTCAGCAGTTTAAAGCCGAGTGCGTTCAGTTTACCGGGAGAATGAATGATGCGGTTGGGAAGATGCTTAAGCAGCAGGATTTGTTGTAACGGTAACGGACTTTGCTCGATCAACCGATTGGCAAGTTGATATCCCAAACCAATACGACCTGATGCATAGGCATCAACTGGACTGGCGAAAATTAACAAATTACGGATACCCTGATCTAGACCCGATGCTGCATAAAGCAGGCAGAAAACACCTGCCATACTCCAACCTTGTAAAGAAATCTCATCATAATTGGCATATCGTTTAATATCCTTGATCAGAGCGGGCAATGCTTGAAAGACAAAATAATTAAAATCCAGATCGGCATCGTTTCGATTCAATTGTCCCCAGTCGATTAGATAGACGTCAAAACCACTATCTGTTAGGTGGCGCACCAGCGAGCGATAGGGGAATAAATCATAAATCGCCATTTTTACAGCCAGTGGTGCAACCAGTACCAAAGGAATACGTTGCTGCTGATGGTGTTTGGCCGGATAATGGCGCACTGTGGCTTTATCAAAATGTGCAATCACCTGATAAGGCAATTGTTCGGAAAGAATCAGGCTTTTACGATCAAAAAGACGACGTTTAAGATGCTGATAACTTTGTTTTACCAAAGGTTGAGGTTTCAAATATTTTGCTTTCACAGCCTTTGCTCAGAAAATAACAAACTAATTGATAATTTTAGGGGATAAAACCTGATTTTGCCTTGACCAAAAAACCCATGACTAGCAAAATGTGGTCAGGTTTTTAGATAGGGCAGTTTTCGGACTGAAAATAGTATGAGTCAGCACACTGACCAGCAAGATGATTTGCAATACAATGATTCTCAGCATGAGTACCAATTAGCAACTTTGGCGATTCGTACCGGACACGATCGAACCCATGAAGGTGAGCATAGTGAGCCCATTTTTCTGACGTCATCGTTTGTCTATGAAAATGCAGCAGAAGCTGCGGCCAAGTTTTCTGGTGCAGCGCCGGGTAATATTTATTCGCGCTTTACCAATCCTACAGTGGCCATGTTTGAAAAACGTTTGGCAGCACTTGATGGTGCAGAACGTGCAGTGGCGACCAGTTCTGGTATGGCGGCAATTATCTCAATCGTGCTGGCATTTCTTAAAACTGGTGATCATGTGGTATGTTCTCGTGCCATGTTTGGTTCTAGTGTGTCCCTGTTTGATAAATATGTGCGTAAGTTTGGCGTAGATATCGATTTTGTTGATCTGGAAGATTTAAATGCTTGGCAGCAGGCGATTCAACCCGGACGGACCAAATTACTGTTCCTCGAATCACCGTCCAATCCATTGTCTGAAATTGCTGATATTCGTGCATTAGCAGAATTAGCACATCAGCATGATGCTTTACTTGCGGTAGACAACAGTTTTTGTACACCGATTTTACAGCGTCCAATTGCATTGGGTGCCGATCTGGCGATTTACTCTGCGACCAAATATATTGATGGTCAGGGTCGTGCACTTGGTGGTGCAGTGGTCGGTTCACATCAATTGCTGGAAGAAGTGTTTGGTGTGGTGCGTACCTTGGGTCCAAGTATGAGTCCATTTAATGCATGGATTTTCCTTAAAGGTCTAGAAACACTGAAACTGCGTATGTACGCTCACTGTGATAATGCACAGAAACTGGCTGAATGGCTGGATCAGCATCCGAACGTCAATAAAGTATTTTATGCAGGCTTGCCAGCACATAAAGGACATGAACTGGCAAAATCACAACAGGCTGGCTTTGGTGGTATTGTTACCTTTGAAGTTAAAGGCGAACGAGATGGCGCATGGAAAGTGATTGATTCGACCCGTTTTATTTCCATTACCGGAAATCTGGGCGATGTAAAATCAACCATTACCCATCCGGCAACCACCACACATGGTAAGTTGTCACCTGAAGCCAAAGCTGCGGCAGGGATCAGCGAAGGTTTAATACGTGTTTCTGTTGGACTTGAAGATATTGATGATATTATTGCCGATCTGAAACGTGGTTTAGATCAAATTTGATTGGCTTAAGGGCAGTTGTACGATGACGACTGCCACAGATTGTTTAGAAGGATAGCCTTATGAATATTAATATGTTGATGCAACAAGCACAGCGTATGCAAAAAGATATGGAAGAAAACGTCAAAAAAACCAAGGCGCAGTTAGGACAAACAGAAGTCCAAGCAGAAGCGGGTGGTGGTTTGGTCAAAGTGACCATGACCTGTCGTTTTGTGGTCAAACGCATCGAAATCAGTCCTGAATTATTGCAGGATGAACCAGATATGATCGAAGACCTGATTGCTGCTGCGGTTAATGATGCTGTACGCCAGGCCGAAGCGATTGCCGATGAGCGTTTAAAAGGCGCCAATAGCGGCATGGGATTACCACCAGGTCTGTCTGGCTTATTCTAATTTTGTTTTTATGAAAACGGTTCAGTTTTTCTTTCACTCACTCATTGTTAGGTGTAGAAGAATTGAATCGGATTAAAATTTGAGGTTGTAACGCGTGTATAGTGACCGCTTCAATATATTGGTACAAAAGTTGCGCTTACTACCGAGTGTGGGTTCAAAATCTGCTCAACGTATGGCATTACATTTATTGATGCGACAACGTACCGGAGCGCTTGAACTTGCTCAAGCCATACAGGATGCAGTTGAGCATATTCATGAATGTTCGGTTTGCCATGCTTTAACCGAGCTTGAGGTCTGTGAAATTTGTCAGGACAGCGAGCGTGATGATGCACTTTTGTGTGTGGTGGAATCACCAGCCGATGTATTTGCCATAGAACATAGTGGCAGCTTTAAAGGCAAGTATCATGTATTACATGGTCATTTGTCACCACTTGATGGTATTGGACCGGAAGAAGTCGGCATTCCACATCTATTGCAGCGCTTATCCCAAGGTCAGATTAAAGAAGTCATTCTGGCAACCAATGCTACCGTTGAAGGGCAGGCAACCGCACATTATCTGGTTGAAGCTTGTAAACATTTGCCGATTCGGATTACTCGTATAGCACAGGGCGTACCACAAGGCGGCGAATTGGAATATGTCGATAGCCATACTTTACATCAGGCTTTAACACACCGATTATTGTTAAATCAGGACTAATGACCAGACAGAACTGCTGGTCAGTTCTTAGGAAATCTTATGCATTATCAATGGATCGCCCAACAAGCACAATTACAGCCCATTGTTGAACAATTACAGCACAGTCCGGCGAATGCACTAGATACCGAATTTATCAAGGTAGATACGCTTTATCCAAAACTGGGTGTGTTGCAGGTCAATGTGAATCAGCAGGTCTATCTGATTGATGGGGGACTGGAACTATCGGCAGTATGGAATAGTCTGTTTCAAGCCAAACTGAATATATTTCACGCTTGCGGTGAGGATATTGATTTAATTTATCATTATTCCAAACAACATGCCTTGAATAATGTGCTAGATACACAAGTTGCCATGGCTTTTTTAGGTCATGGTATGCAGATTAGTTATCAATCTGCGGTTGAGAAGATTTTGGGAATCCATGTTGATAAAGACCAAACCCGTTCCGATTGGCTGGCACGACCACTCAGTGAAGAACAGGTCCGTTATGCAGCCTCGGATGTTTATTATCTTCAGGATTTGGCTGATCATTTAATTGGGCAGCTTAAAGATAAAAACTTATATCCTTATGTTTTAGAGGATTGCCGTAATTATTGTGCTTCTTTGGCCGAGCAATTACCTCTTCATGATGTTTACTTGGATATTGCCAATTATCGGCATTCTTCCCGGCAATTAATGCAGTTAAAACAAATCGCCACGTGGCGGGAACAGCTTGCCATTGCACAGAACAAACCACGCAGTTATATCATTAAAAACAATAGCATTAATAAACTGATTGAGCGTACACCCAAAACCATGCAGCAATTGGCAAATAGCCATGAATTAAAACCAGCTGTGTTACGCGAGCATGGTAAGGAAATTCTAAGATTATTAAATGAACTGCCTGAGCAAACTTTGTGGCCGCAGCGTTTGGAACGACCTTATCGTTATCTCGATGGTACCAAGGAACGGATTGAGCAAAAAATTGCTGATCTCAGCCAGGCCTGGCAGATTCCAGCTGAGGTATTGATGCGTAAAAAATGGTTAACCCAATTAAATACCTTTGTATTTCATGATATGCAGGATATCAATCAATTAAATCCTTATTTGCGTGGCTGGCGTTATCAGGATGTCACTTTGCCATTGATTGATATTTTGCAACAGGACAAAGCTCGACGTTAGAAAATGCCAGATCATGGACTGTATAGGGCTAACGTCAATATGTCCGGAATTTATATTGCAGCAGCAATTTTTTATTGTTTTTTTGCAATAAAATAAGCTGCAAGTTTCGCATCAGCAGATAAAATTGTGTATGCTAAACGCAAATCGCCAAGCAAGTGTAAGCCTAAAAAAGGTGTAAGAATATGCATTGTGACATTTATAGATCGAGTAAAAAGGATGAAATGTACCTTTATGTTGCTCGCCCAGATTACCCAAATGATGAAGGTAAAGAACCTTTTGCCGATGTACCGGATTTATTACAGGTTGCATTTGGTCGCCCGACATTTGTCATGCATCTTGAGTTACATGAAGCACGCAAACTTGCTCGTGTATCGGTATTGCATGTGCTGGATGCATTAAGAACCAAAGGCTATTTTATGCAAATGCCGCCGGAAGGATTAATCAATCCCAATGCGACTGCACCAGAGGGTTTAAGAGGTGCTTGATCAACTAACACTGTGGTGGAATAGTTTTCTTAGCCTGTTTGATGCAATTCCCGAAGATTCAATCGCTGTTACGGTATATATTGGTGGCACATTGATTGCTTTATGGGCATGGTATGGCATAGCCCGGCGTTTGCCTAGTCCACTCGGTGGAATCACCTGGATTATCCTGTTTGCGATTTTGGCGACACCCACAGTTTCTGAGGGTGACAATGCAGGAATTGCACCTGCAATCATTGGCCTAATCTTCGGTGTATTGACAAAGGAAGAGCCATTGATTTTATCTAATCTTCTGTACATCTTGGTGGTTGCTGGGCTTGGTTTCTTTATTGGTTATTGCTGGTCAAAGTATCAGGCCAATAAAGAAGACCAGACGGTTTCTTCATAAACATAAAAGCATCCAGAAATGATCGTATAGTTAAGAATGATTTTTGGAAGCACATTAGGATGATGTATGTCTACTCAAGAAAACAAGTTTGAAAGTACCGCGCAATATATTGCAACAGATGATCTAAAACTTGCAGTCAATGCTGCAAGAATTCTGCAAAAGCCATTGTTGGTCAAAGGTGAACCCGGAACAGGTAAAACCTTATTGGCCGAGCAAGTTGCACAAAGTCTGGGACTCAAGCTCATTACCTGGCATATAAAATCAACCACCAAAGCCCAGCAGGGTTTGTATGAATACGATGCAGTATCCCGCTTACGTGATAGTCAGTTGGGTGATGATCGTGTCTATGAAATCGCCAACTATATTAAGCCGGGCAAGCTCTGGGAAGCATTTACCAGTGAAGAGCGCTGTGTATTATTGATTGATGAAATTGATAAGGCAGATATCGAGTTCCCGAATGACTTATTACATGAACTCGATAAAATGGCATTTTATGTCTATGAAACAGGCGAAACAATTGCCGCAACCCAGCGACCCATTGTGATTATTACCTCCAATAATGAAAAAGAATTGCCTGATGCATTTTTACGTCGCTGCTTCTTTCACTACATCGAATTTCCTGATGAAGCGACGATGCGACAAATTATCGATGTGCATTTTCCCAATATCAATCACACGCTGGTTTCGGAAGCCTTACAGATATTCTTTAAATTACGCGATATTCCTGGATTAAAAAAACCACCTTCTACCAGTGAATTGATTGACTGGTTACGTTTACTGATGGCGGATGAAGTACCGGAAGATATTTTGCGTAATCGTGACCGGACTGCTGCCATTCCACCGATGTATGGTGCGCTGATCAAGAATGAACAAGATGTACAGTTATTGGAGCGTTTAGCCTTTATGTCCCGTCGATAGGGAGAGTAGCTAAATGTTTATCCGTTTATTTTACAAACTGCGAAAATATGGCGTTCCTGTGACGACCAGAGAACTAATAGATCTCAATCAGGCAGTGGCTTCAGGTGTGGTTTTTGCCGATCAGGAACAGTTTTATCAGCTGGCACGTACGGTCATGGTCAAAAATGAACGATACTTTGATAAATTTGATCGTGCGTTCAAGGACTATTTTGAAGGGATAGAAAGCTTCGATATTGATGATTTACTTAATCAGGTCAAGCATTTACCTAAAGACTGGTTCGATCTGGAATTGCTGGAAAAGCATCTTAGCCCAGAACAGCGTGAAGCATTGCAAAAAGCAGGTTCACTGGAAGAACTGATGAAAATGCTGGAAGAACGTTTACGTGAACAGCATAAAAAGCATCAGGGTGGTAATCGCATGGTCGGTACTGGTGGGACTTCGCCGTTTGGTGCTTTTGGTGATCATCCGGAAGGTGTGCGTATTGGTGGTCCCGGCCGTAAAAAATCTGCGGTCAAAGTATGGGAACAGCGTAAGTATCAAAATCTCGATGATGATCAGATGCTGGGCACCCGTCAAATGCAAATGGCTCTACGTCGGCTGAGAAAATTTGCCAGACAAGGTGCTGCCGAAGAGCTGGACATTGGTACAACCATTCAAAAAACTGCACAAAAAGGCATATTGGATGTACAAATGGTGCCAGAGCGACGTAACCGTATCAAAGTATTAATGCTGTTTGATGTGGGTGGCTCAATGGATGCCTATATTGCTCAATGTCAAAAATTATTTACCGCAGCAAAGTTTGAGTTTAAAACACTGGAATATTTTTATTTCCATAATTGCCTGTACGATTATGTCTGGAAAGATAATCATCGTCGTCAAAACACCCGTATGGAAACCTTCGATCTTTTTCATAAATATGGCAAGGATTATCGGGTGATCATTGTTGGTGATGCCAGTATGGCACCATATGAGCTGACATCGGTCGGTGGTTCGGTAGAATATATGAATGACGAAGCGGGTATCGTCTGGCTGCAACGTCTAAGACAGCATTTTGATAAAGTGGCATGGCTAAATCCTGAAGAACAAGGATATTGGCAATACACCCAAACGATTCAAGTGATCAAACAAGTTTTTGAAGATCACATGTATCCAATGAGTTTAAAGGGCATCGAGGATTTGACGCGTTATTTATCCCGGTAAGGTGTCAATCGGCCTTATATTTACTGTTGTTTTTATTCAGTCTTTTATCATCAGGGCATTGCCATGACAGAACATCATTTAAATGGGGTTGCACTCCCAAACGAACAGGGCTTTTTTGGTGAATATGGTGGTCAGTTTATCCCACCACATTTAAAGAAAGCCATGGATGACATTAATGTAGCTTATGAAGAAATTCGCCAACAACCGGAATTTCAGCAGGAACTACAAGATTTATTCACTTATTATGTGGGTCGTCCGAGCCCTTTATTTCATGCCAGACGGTTATCCGAGCAACTGAGCGGGGCACAGATCTATTTAAAACGTGAAGATTTAAACCATACCGGTGCACATAAAATTAATCACTGTTTAGGTGAAGCTTTACTGGCCAAATATATGGGCAAAACCAAAGTGATTGCCGAAACAGGTGCAGGACAGCACGGTGTTGCGCTGGCAACAGCCTGTGCATTGGTTGGTATTCCCTGTGAAATTCATATGGGACAAGTCGATATCGAAAAAGAGCATCCCAATGTCGTCAAAATGAAAATTCTGGGTGCCACTCTGATTTCGGTAACACGTGGGACTGCAACTTTAAAAGATGCGGTTGACAGTGCGTTTGAGGAATACCTCAAAGATCCGGAAAATTATATTTATGCCATTGGTTCGGTGGTTGGTCCGCATCCATTTCCAAAAATGGTCCGTGATTTTCAGGCCATTATTGGCAAGGAAATTAAACAACAAGCGCAAACACAATTTAAGCAGTTGCCGGATTATATCGTGGCCTGTGTTGGTGGTGGTTCCAATGCCATGGGAGCATTCACTGAATTTCTGGCGGATGATCAGGTGAAGCTGATTGGTGTCGAACCGGCAGGTCATGGTCTACAAACCACACAACATTCTGCAACTTTAACCTTGGGCAAACCGGGTCAGATTCATGGTATGGCATGTTATGTGCTGGAAGATGAAAAAGGCCAACCTCTGCCTGTACATTCGATTGCCTCAGGTCTGGATTATCCGGGAGTTGGTCCACAACATAGCTATTTAAAGGATATTGGTCGGGTGCAATATGAAACTGCAACCGATCAGGAATGTCTGGATGCTTTTATGACATTATCCCGTGTAGAAGGGATTATTCCAGCATTGGAAAGTTCACATGCTGTGGCATGGGCGATTCGTGAAGCAGGAAAATTACCTAAAAATGTCAATATTGTGGTAAATGTATCGGGTCGTGGTGATAAAGATGCGGATTATGTGGCTGAAAAATTAGGTTTATAATCCATTGCAATATAGAAAGAGAAAAGCGCATCAATTTTGATGCGCTTTTTCGATAAAGAAACTGAAAATTAGTTAAATGTTTTAAAACGTTCACTGTCGGCAATAAAGGTTTTTTCACCAGCCGGAGCTTCAATTGAACCAATCACAAGTTGTGCACGTAATTTCCATGTTGCTGGAATATCAAAGGTTTGTGCCACTTCTTCATCAATAATCGGATTGTAGTGTTGTAATGAAGCACCTACGCCAATTTCAGACAGTGCAGTCCAAACTGCAAATTGTGCAATCGCTGTGGAATGTTCAGACCAGATTGGGAAGTTTTCTGCATAAGCTGGGAATTGATTTTGTAAGCCTTCAATTACTGCTTGATCTTCATAGAACAAAACTGTGGCATAGCCCGCGGAGAAACTATCAATTTTTGCATTGGTTGCAGCAAAAGCTTCGGCGGGTACGATTTTTCTTAAGGTTTCACGTACAATTTCCCAGAATTTATGGTGGGAGTCAGCAAATAATGAAACCACACGAGAAGATTGGGAATTAAATGAAGAAGGCGCATATTTAACAGCCGTCTGAATAACTTCATTTAATTGATCCGGAGTTTGTTGAATATTTTTACCAATTGCATAGATTGTACGACGTTTTTTAATATGATCAATAAATGACATGGTGATTTCCTCTTTTCGAAATTTTTGTAAAGTTAAATAAGGGCTTATGAATATACCATCATACGATGACAGCACCAGTAGATAATGATACAAA
Organism: Acinetobacter populi; assembly: GCF_002174125.1. Taxonomy (GTDB): domain Bacteria; phylum Pseudomonadota; class Gammaproteobacteria; order Pseudomonadales; family Moraxellaceae; genus Acinetobacter; species Acinetobacter populi. The sequence continues at coordinate 132,318 of NZ_NEXX01000002.1, read as the reverse complement.
CATAAGTTTTCAATCTTGTGGCTCAGTATAATTAAAACTTAAAAACAGTGTTAGCCTTAGATTTAAGATGGATTGTTCTAAAATTGAAACGAAAATTGATGGACTAAAATTGAGCCACATTCTAAATCATATAGAGGTCTAAATGATGTGATCGGTTTCGGTTAATTGCTCAACCAGATAGTCGATAAAAACTTTGACAGCAGGCAATATACCTTGCCGACTTGGGTAAACCATGTGGAAAATACCGTGTGGGGCATGCCATTCTGGTAATACATAAACCAGTTCGCCTGATTGAATTGCATCGGCACTGATGGAATCGGGTAGTAATACGATACCACAGTCCTCTTTGGCCAGTTGATTCAGCATCACAAAATCCAGACCTAACACATGCGGTTCGATTTTAATTTTAAAGGATTCGCCATGATTTGAATTAAGTTCCAGATCATGTCGGATTACATGTTCCATCATACTTAATAAACGATGTTGTGCTAATTCATCTGGATGACGAGGCGTACCGAATTGATTGAGGTAGGCCTGACTGGCACAGAGATGCTGTTGAATTTTGGCAAACCGTCGCACAATGAGCCCGGTATCGTTGTCAAGTTGACTACGTACCCGCAATGCGATGTCGATTCCTTCATTGATGACATCATAACGACGATTGCTGACCAATAACTGGATTTGAATTTCTGGATATTGTTTTAAGAAATTGGGTAGTATTTTGGCCAGTTCATTTTGTGCAATTGAGGTTGGTGTACTGATTTTCACCGTTCCGCGAGGTGTTTCACTGAGTTTATGTACAATGTCCTGTGCAGCTTGTGCCGCATTCAACATGATTTTTGCTTGTTCGTAGATTTTCATGCCCATATCTGTGACAGAAAACTGGCGGGAATTACGATGAATTAAACGAACGCCTAGGTATTGCTCTAGATTTAGTATTCGACGGCTTAATTTGGATTTTGGAATATCTGTTGCACGTTCTGCTGCACTAAAGCCACCATGTTCAACCACGACAGCAAAGCAATAAAAATCATCAAAATGTGAAATCATTTAAGAAAAATAGATCAGGATAGGAAATTAATTGTAACTGAAATTTAAAAAAAATAAAGGAAGAAGCGTTGATGCAAAGCAGATAATGGCGTCCCTACGGGGATTCGAACCCCGGTTACCGCCGTGAAAGGGCGATGTCCTAGGCCTCTAGACGATAGGGACGTTGCGAGGTGTGCGTATAGTATAGAGGCTTAAGTTTATTGTCAAATAAATTTTTTAAATAGGGCAAAAATAGAGAAGTCATATCAAGATAAACCGATAAGGATATGAAGAATTCCTTAAAAAAATAAGTATCAATCTTTGAATTAGCGTGTTAAGCTTGGATTGTAATGTACGGATTCATACAATTGTTGCTTTAATTCAAATGCACATTGTATAAATCAAAATTACTAATGGATGTGGATAGGTTGATGTTGAAAGTTTTTCAGAATGACAACGATAGATAAGAAAACAACACTGTTTTTGTTTCGTGTTTCTCTGCTGTTAGCAACACCTGTGCCTCCTTATTTATTAAAAAATCGATGAGGAATTGTTATGTCAGCACGTGAACAAGGTGTTGTAAAGTGGTTTAACGATACTAAAGGCTTTGGTTTTATCCAACGCAGCAACGGTGAAGATGTATTCGTACATTTCCGTGCGATTCAATCTGATGGTCATCGTTCTTTACGTGACGGTCAACGTGTAGAATTTACAGTTGCACAAGGTCAAAAAGGTTTACAAGCAGAAGAAGTTCGCGCTGTAGACTAATTTTTGAAATTGAGTAATGAAAAAACGCCTTGATAGCTCTTATTGAGGCGTTTTTTTTGGATGTACGATTTACATGTATCGTTTATATGTATAATCTAATTTTCGTATTTTGGATAGACAATCAACATTATGGTTTGTGACTTTGATGCTTTACATTTGCACCCCGAGCTTAAACAGGCAATTGATGCTTTAGGTTACACGCAAATGACCCCTATACAGCAAAAGGTGTTAACTTTTACTTTGGCTGGGCATGATGCAATAGGAAGGGCGCAAACAGGAACAGGTAAAACCGCTGCTTTCCTTATTAGTGTGATTAATGATTTATTGAATAATCCTATTCAGACACAACGCTACCGGGGTGAACCCAGAGCATTGATTCTTGCGCCAACACGTGAGCTTGCCTTACAAATTGAAGCAGATGCAAAATCTTTGACAAAATTTTCAAATCTGCATCTGGTGACCTTGTTGGGTGGTGTGGATTTTGACAAACAAAAACAGCAACTGGCCAAAGATTATGTTGATATCGTGGTTGCAACACCAGGACGTTTAATCGATTTTGTTGAACAAAAAGAAATCTGGCTGGATCAGCTTGAATTTCTGGTGATTGATGAAGCAGATCGACTATTAGATATGGGCTTTATTCCTGCAATCAAACGGATTATCCGTTATGCACCAGCCAAAGAATGTCGTCAGACCTTATTCTTTTCGGCAACATTTAATGTTGATGTGTTGAATCTGGCATATCAATGGCTATATCAGCCGATTACTGTGGAAATTGAACCTGAAAAGAAAACCAATGCCGATGTGGAACAGCGGATTTATATGGTGTCCAATCAGGATAAATATCGCTTGCTCGAAGATGTGCTGAAAAATGAACCGATCGAAAAAGTCATGATTTTTGCCAATCGTCGTGATCAGGTACGAAAACTATATGATCGTTTAAAAGCAGATGGTTATCAGGTCGGTATGCTATCAGGTGAGATTACGCAGGATAAGCGGCTAAAAATGCTGGATAACTTCAAAAAAGGTAAAGTAACCATCATGATTGCAACTGATGTTGCAGGTCGAGGCATTCATGTCGATGGTGTATCACATGTGATTAATTTTACTTTACCTGAACAATCTGATGATTATGTACATCGTATTGGTCGTACTGGTCGTGCCGGTGCACAAGGCATTAGTATCAGTTTTCTATCCGAAGATGATGGATTTAATTTGCCGAATATTGAAAAGGCAATCGGACAGAAACTACCCCTTACTCGAATTGAAGGCTATTGCTAGCCTTCAATTTCTGCTTTTAATTATTTACAGTAAAAATCCAGGGTAACATTATAGTCGGTATCCTGGCTCAGATTGACATCTTTACCTAAAAATACCCCGGCGATTGAGCCTGCCTGATTAATAATTTTGCCAGTGCTCTCATCGACCACACCATTATATTGTGTGGATTCATTGCTGACCACAGGTGTGGTTCCACGTTTACAGGTGTTTTGCGCGGCTTTAACGGCGTTGTTTTGTGCCGTAATTTTATTTTTGCCGATACCTGTGACCTGATATTGATTATTCTCTCTTTGAATGGCAAGACTTGAGGTTGGCTGTGTGGCACAGGCAGTCAATCCAATTACTGCACATACCGACATGACTGTAATTAATGGTTTAAAGGTGTTTTTCATTTTTTCATCTCGACAATATTATATTCCTGATCTTTTTATCATATCGTGACCATAAGAATAAAATATGGAAATACTGTAACTTATCAATTTTGAGATTTTTCTGTTTAGACAAAATCAGACACACTTATCTTATGTTCTTCATATTTTTGCTATGATACATTGCACAGGGGATCATTCATGAAAGATATATAAGATGCAGGATTTAACCACAGAACAGGTTCTACAATTAATTAATAGTCGCCAATCAATTGGCCATCTTGTCGAACCCGCACCAACCCAAGCACAATTAGAACTTGCGATTGAGGCTGCTTTAACTGCGCCAGATCATCATCGTTTACATCCATGGCGGTTTATTGTGGTTCAGGGTGAGCAACGCGCTGCTTTTGGAGAATTGCTTGCACATAGTTTGCGTGAAGATGGCGAAACTGATGAAAACCAGCTTGAGCGTATTAAGCATCATCCGTTAAGGGCACCGTTATTACTGGTGTGTATTATGCAATATCATCCACATCCGAAAGTGCCGCAATATGAGCAGGTATTAAGTTGTGGTGCAGCCATTCAAAATCTGCTTTTGGTACTTGAATCACAAGGCTTTGCAAGTATGTGGCGTTCTGGTGCAGTGGCTGAGTCTGCGCATTTTAAAAGAATTTTAGGCTGTAATGTCACAGATGAAATTGCCGGTTTGGTGTATATTGGCACCTCACCCAAAGCAATCGCTCCCCGTCAAAAACTTGCTGTATCGGAATTTTTAACACAATGGCAGGCCTGACACCTGTTCAAAGCTCTATTTTTCACTCAGCTATTTATCAGTTTGTGGATTTTTAAGCATTGTGTTGTTGGCGAGATAGTGCAAGTTTTATTATTTAATGATTTTGGAAAGGTTAACTCGTGTCTCAAGCAAATTTTACAGAAATTGTTCAGGAACAAGGATTGGAGCCAGAGGCCAAACCGCATTTGCGTGTGACTGTACTCGGTGGTGGCAGTTTTGGTACTGCAATGGCAAATTTAGCTGCTCGCAATGGTTGCGATACCATGATGTGGATTCGTGATGCTGCATCAGCAACAGAAATTCAGAACAGCCGGGTCAATAAACGCTATTTACCCGATTTTACGCTTGAGCAAAGTTTAAAAGTGGTTTCTGATCTTGAGTTGGCCGTTCGGGATCGTGACATTATCCTGATTGCAATTCCTAGCCATGCCTTTCGACATGTGGTTCAGCAAATTGCACCAATGATTACAGCACAGGTTGTGGTGTCACTCACCAAAGGGATTGAGAAAGATACCTTTTATTTCATGAGTGATATTATTCGTCAAGAATTGCCAGAAGTGCCTTACGGTGTATTGTCAGGACCAAATCTTGCCAAGGAAATCATGCAGGGTATGCCGGCAGGAACAGTCATTGCCAGTCACTCCGAACAATTGCGTGTTGCTGTGCAACATGCTTTGCACAGTGCATTATTTCGGGTTTTTGCTAGTGATGATGTGCATGGTGTTGAGCTGGGCGGGGCATTAAAAAATATTTATGCGGTTGCCATGGGTATGGGTGCTGCATATAACGTCGGTGAAAACAGTAAAAGTATGCTGATTACCCGTGCTTTAGCGGAAATGAGTCGTTTTGCGGTAAAACTGGGTGCCAATCCTTTAACATTCCTTGGCTTATCTGGTGTTGGTGACTTATTTGCAACCTGTAATAGCCCCTTAAGTCGTAATTATCAGGTTGGTTATGCATTGGGACAGGGTAAATCACTACAGCAGGCAGTTGAGGAATTGGGACAAACAGCGGAAGGAATTAATACTATTGTTCAAGTCCGCGCCCGTGCCGAGGAACTGGATGTGTATATGCCGATTACCTGTGCATTATATGAAGTGATTTTTGAACATGCGCCGCCGCTTAATGTCGCTTTATCGTTGATGAAAAATGGTAATCGCAGTGATGTGGAATTTGTTTTACCACATCAACAATTGTCATAATTATTTGTTAAAATAAAGTATTATTGGAGAGTTTGATCATTTATGCGCTTGATATTGGTACGTCATGGGGAAGCAGATCCAAACCGAAGTGGTTTGGATTCAGCTCGGCAATTAACGGTTAAAGGCCATCAACAGGCAGAGTTGACCGCACAGTATATTGCCGAGAATTTTCAGCCAGATTTGTTTGTGGTCAGTCCCTATATTCGGGCGCAACAAACGCTGTCACATATTCAACAAAAATTCCCAAATGTGCCAACGCAAGTATATAAGGATATTACGCCCGATGATCCTGCTGCCCCTGCATTACAATGGTTATCAAATTTAACTCAGGAAACAGTGGTTGTGGTTTGCCACATGAATATTGTGGCTTATATTGCCGCATTATTAACCGAAGATGCTCCAGAAGGATTTGCATTGGCAGAAGCTAGAGTCTTTGAACATCCTGTGATTATGGTTGGACTTTCTCAGGAAAAAGCACGTTTTGTACCGCATATTGAAAATTAAAACAAAGGAATAAAGATGTTATATCTATGTATGCCTGAAGGACAAGGACAGTGGTTATGGCAACTGGATGATGGTGCATGGCAAATTGCGGATTCTCTTGAGCAACTGATTCAAACAATACAGGCGGTATATAAGGCTTCAGATTGTGTAGTGTTTTTTCCCAGTCAAAGCGCACAATTTTTTACCCAGTTGCTTCCTCGCACGCAATATAAACAGTTGGGGCAGCAGGGTGTTGCTTATTTAATTGAGGAATACACTATAGATCCGATTGATCATCTGGCGATTTTTCATGATTTCCATGATGATCAAGTTAATTTTATGGCTATGTCCCAAGTGACACGGGAAACCTATCAAAAAAGTCTGGCACTATTGCCATGGCATGTATTGGCATTATTACCAGATTTTTTGCTGGTACCAGCACCAGAGAAAGAAAGTTGTAATATTGCACAGATTTTTGATCGAAAATTAGTGCGCTGGTCAAGCTATCGTGGCTGGTGTTTGGATGATGTCACTTTACTTGCACAGTTGCCTATGACAGTAAAGATTGCCAATTTATACCAGTTAGATGATGACTTGACTGCTTCAGTCAAAGCCATCATGGGTGATGATCTGGATTATCGTGTGCTTGCACTGGATAAAATCAATATTTCACGTTTTAAACAACATCCTTTTAACGCATTGTTAAAAACCAAACGTAAACAAAATTCCGGGGTGAATTATTGGAAGGCTTGTGCCGCGATATTGTGTCTGGCTGTGATCGCGCAAGTGACCTATGATGCTTTACAGTGGTGGAAATATCAAACGATTGCCAATCAGACTGCGCAATTGGCTGTTGATCAATATAAACAATGGTTTCCGAACGAAAGTCGTATTAATGAGCAGAATTTAAGTAGCAGTTTTAAGTCCAAATTACGTATGAATGCTGCGGCTGATCGCCAAGTATTACAGTTGATTAGTCGGGTAGGACCAATTTTGCAACAGGCAAATATTCCGGCAGAACGGGTTACTTATCAGGATAATGCCTTGAATTTAAGTTTACTGGCCCGTAATAGTGATGCGTTGACACAACTCACCGAGCAATTTAAACAACAGGGTTTTGCAGTGGAATTGGGTGCAATACGTAATCAAGGCAGTAATGTCATCGGTTTGATGAAGGTGCAATAACAATGGCAAATCGCATGACAAATATGTTTAATGGCATCGGCGAGCGTCTAGATGCGATGACTGTTTTGGTTCAGGATTATCTGGATCGATTACAGCCGCGTGAGCGAATTGCAGTTATTATTCTGGCAATTTTTCTGAGTGTTACGGTGCTTGTTTCTTTGTTATGGTTTCCACATCAGGCTGCCCTAAAACAACAGCAAAGGGTAACCGAGCTAAAAGATACCATTCACTGGATGCAAACCAATGCAGTACAGCTTTCAACAGAAAGTGCAGATGCACTGACGGCAGCTGAAAAAGTCCAACGTGTTGCCCAGCAACAGGGCTTAAGTGTACAAAGTCAAGAGAATCAGGATCAGATTAAACTTAGCACATCTCATCAAAATTATGCTGTTTTGGCAAATTTTTTGACCCAGCTTGCCCAACAAGGTGTGAGTATTATTACGCTGGATATGCAGAAGCAGCCTTCAGGTGAAATTCAATTGACCGCTACATTACAATAGTCATTGCAGGAATTAAAATAGTTCCTGCACAGTATCCTTATCATTTAATTATTTGCAGATGATCAATGACTTGCTGTGTCTACAGCGCTTTCAACCGACATGCCGGGGCTAAGCCGTTGTAAATCTTTTTGATCGGGATCAATTTTAATTCTGACCGAGATGCGTTGTACCACTTTGGTGAAGTTACCGGTGGCATTATCGGTTTTTATGACACTGAACTCAGAACCGGCAGCAGGTGAAATGCGTTCTACCGTACCTGTAAATTTTTGGTGGTCAAGTGCATCTACTGTAAACCAAGCTTTTTGGCCAACTCGTATATTGTTCAGCTGGGTTTCCTTAAAGTTGGCAATGACCCAGGTATGCTGCGGGATAAGAAACAGCAGTTGTGAACCTGCGGCAACATATTGTCCGTGTCGGATATTGACCTGTCCAAGTTGTCCATCTAAAGGGGCGGTAATTAGACTATAATCCTGAATAGTTTTTGCCTGAGCAAGCTGAGCATTGGCACTTTCGACCTGTGCTTCAAGCCCCACTTTTGCAACCTGTGCAGTTTTTAAGGCTTGTTGAGTGACTTCTAAATTGGCTTTTGCCTGTTGTAATAACGCAAGATTATTTTTAGCAGTAGCACGAGCACTATCCTGTTCGGATTTTGAGGCTGCTCCGCTATTTCCAAGTTGTTGATAACGGTGAAGCTGCTGGAGGGCGAGTTCATATTGTGCCTGTGCCTGATCGACTTGGGCGGTTGCGGCATCAATATCAGCCTGTCGCTGAAGAATGGTCTGTTTTTGATTGGCTAAATTATTTTCAGCCTGAACGACACCGGATTGAGCCTGAACCACTTGCTGATCATAATTTGCTGCACTAATACGGATTAGTGCTTGTCCTTTTTTTACGCTATCAAAATCATTGATATAAACTTCATCAATATATCCGTTAATTTGTGAAGATAAAATCGTGGTTTGGCCTTTAATATAGCTATTATCTGTTTGTTCTACTGTGCTATGAAAAGGGCCAATTCGCCATGCCCAGAGAATAATTGCTACACCTGCAAGAAAAACAAAGAACATGAGCAATAGTGTCGACTTTTTCGCCGGAATGGTTTTTCCGATCCGTGGGACATTTTGCATTTGGATATTGCTTTGAGCATCATTATTCGCATTACTGGCAGGGGCTGAGTCAGCATTCTGCTTGGCATTTTCGGTATTGTTTGGATCACTCATAAACCTTGCTCATGTCCTGTTACGATGGATTGGAATGAAGATGTCTTTGGCGATATTCATTATATTTATCCCAAAGAATATTAAAAATGCCCCAGATAAAAAGAATAATGGCCATAATACTATTAAATGAAATAACATCATTATAAGCACGAACCTGTGCTTCACGATTAACGATTTGTGCTAAAGCCTGTTGTGCCTGAACCTGATCCTGTACAGGATCCGTCAGTGTACTTTTATAAGTGGCCTGATATTGTTGTAAGCGCATGGTAACGTTGGCATCGGTACTGTCTAGATTGCGCTGAATATCCTGTTGATAAAGTTGTACCCGTTGCTGTTGAAAGGTGGAGTAAAATGAAGAACCAATCAATCCACCAAAATTTTGTGTGGCTGCGAACAATACAATAAAAGTCACAGCATGATTGGGACCACCTGAGCGTAATGCACGACCAAATCCAATTAATAATAAGGGACCAATGAATAAACCGCTGGCGAAAGAAATTAAAAATTGGCTATAAAAAAAGTCTTGTGGACGAACATCACTGGTGAGATGGGCATCGAGTCGGCTGGCAATTAAAATCAGGAAAATAGCGAATAATAGCTGCCAGATGGTTCTCTCACGTGAGAAGGTGATTGCACTGCCTACACAACCAAGTAATATGCCTGAAAATATAACGATATACAGACCTGTAAATTGATCCTGTCCCATTCCCATGGTTTTTAAAAAATTGACCACAGCATAACTTTGTTCAGAGAGTAAAAAGCGTAAACCCAGCGCACCAATAATAAACCGTATGGTTGGCCAAGTTCCTAACCATCGTGTCATGATCAAAGGATTGCGACGATGATGTTCATAACCAAAACCAAGCAATAACAGGGTAAACCCGGCAATCAGACAATAGGCCAATTGGGGATCATTAAACCACCAGACAATCGGACCCTGTACCAAAACAGCACATAAAAATGCAAATCCCGGCGCCAACAGGAAAAAAGTATAAAAGTCCTCTTTTTCGAATACGGCAACCCGTAAGCCACGCGGAAGTTTGAGTGAAACGACCATGGCATAACAACAAATCGCTAGGCCAAGCTCAAAAGTATAGAGTGTTGTCCAGTCATTGACATTAATCAAATAGGGTGAGAGGATCCAGGCCAAAGGTAAACCCAGTTGGCTAAAGCCAAAACCGATATATAATCCTCGAATACGGTGTGTAGCACCAAAAGCCTGCATCACATAATACATTCCCAGCGAGCTGAGCGGTGCAGCAAGAAGACCGCTCATTGCCCGTACAAAGAGTGCCATCTCGTAATTTTGTACAAAAATATGTAGCAAGATCAAGGCCATATAGCCAAGCAGGGCGATTTCGGTAAACAGTCTTAAACCATATTGTTGACGGGCTTTAAATAAAATTAAATTAGCACTGATGTTGGCCATGACATAAGCCGCAGGCAACCATGCCGTTTCAAGCGGAGTAAGACTATATTCACCCTGAATCTGGGGGAGGTTGGCGGTGATAAAACCGGTTCCCAAACCACCAGTAATGGAAATAAAAATACCAATGACGAGATAAAAAAAATGTGTGGTTTTAGAATGTGTAATAGAAGGCGGTGAACCTGGTAACGTTGGACGTTCTTCTGCGGTCCAGTCTGGGGGTGTTTCCAGAAGTCGGGGCGTATCCGTCATCTTTTTCTCGTCAGGTAAATGCCATATCCGTTATGGGCATTAAGATCAATTTTAGTATATTAAAGATATTTTGATGTAAAGGAGAAATAATTTATATTTTTTCTGTTATTAAAGCGTTTCAATGCACTAAAGAAATGACTTTATTAGTATATTTAATCTACATTCATTGTTATAATAATTCGCTATTTTGCCTGATAAAATATTGATTGCCCGGTATGTTATATTCTTTAGCTCGCCCAATATTATTTAAACTTGAAGCAGAACGTGCCCATGAGGTAACGTTATCCTCATTAAAAACTGCCTATAAACTGGGCATAATTCAAAGCACCTATAAACAATATCTCAAACCTGTGATCTGTATGGGGATTACTTTCCCAAATCCTGTGGGTCTGGCAGCTGGACTGGATAAAAACGGGGATTATATTGATGCTCTAGCAGCGCTGGGTTTTGGTTTTATCGAGATTGGTACCATTACACCGCGTCCACAATCAGGTAATCCTCATCCACGACTTTTTCGTTTGCCTGAAGCCAAGGCGATTATTAATCGCATGGGGTTTAATAATGATGGTGTCGATAAACTGGTTGAAAATGTCAAGGCTGCCCAATATAAAGGCGTATTGGGGATTAATATTGGTAAAAATGCTGATACACCGGTTGAAAAAGCAACGCAGGATTATCTGATTTGCCTTGATAAAGTCTATCAATATGCTTCTTATGTTACGGTAAATATTTCCTCGCCAAATACCAAAGGGCTACGCAGTTTGCAAAGTGGTCATGCATTAACAGAATTGCTTGGTACTTTAAAAAGTAGACAGCTTGAACTGGCTGAGAAATATGGCTTTTATGTGCCGCTGGTATTAAAAGTTGCACCTGATCTGGAAAATGAAGACATTGAATTTATTGCAGGCGAGTTATTAAAGTTCCAGATTGATGGATTGATTGTGACCAATACCACCTTAAGTCGTGAAGGGGTGGAAGGTTTAAAACATGCCGAAGAACAGGGTGGTTTATCCGGTGAACCGGTATTTAAGAAAAGTACTCATTGCTTGACACAATTCTCCAAAATTTTACAGGATCAGATTCCCCTGATTGGCGTGGGCGGGATTTTATCCGGCGATCAGGCGGCATTAAAACAGGCTGCTGGTGCAACTCTGGTACAATTATATAGTGGATTGATTTATGCTGGTCCAGATTTAATTGCAGACTGCGTCAAGACCATGCATTAAGCCTAATGCACTTATTTAAACGATGAATAACATTGATCTCGTCATCTTGGTATTGTTACTGTTGAGCAGTATAAACGGTTTGAGACAGGGCTTAATTCATGCACTGGCGAATTTGATCGGCTGGGTTTTGGCCCTGATTCTGGCGATTCGCTATAATGAGCAGGTTCAGCCTTGGATGGCATTATTAACTGATGATGTCACTCTACAAAAAATTGCCGCTTTCGCCGCGATTGTCATGCTGGTAATTTTATTAACATGGATTGCCGGATACTTTCTACATCAAGTGTTTAAAAAGTTAAAATTGTCGTGGTTGAATCGTTTGGCCGGTGGTACTTTTGGGTTGGCAAAAAGTCTGGTGGTATTTCTGGTGTTAATTCATACCTTAAATCCGTGGTTTGCCGAAAGTAAAACCTGGAAAAACTCAAAAATGATTGCTTTATTGCTGCCTTATGCGGCTCCTGCAACCGCATATTCAAAAGAAATTGTACAAATAACGACTGACAAACTAGAAAACCAACAATCTGATAAGAATAATCATGGTCAAGGTGGTATAATGCGGAACTCAACGACTGACAACAGAAGTCAGGTTGATAATCCATTTCAGTAAACTCCCTAGCTGGTCTGCGAGGTCATTATGTGTGGTGTGGTTGGTATCGCTGGTAAATCACCTGTAAACCAATTGTTGTACGATGCTCTGACGATGTTACAACATCGTGGGCAAGATGCGGCAGGGATTATTACTTGTCACAATGGTCGCCTGTATTTGCGTAAGGACAATGGTATGGTACGTGATGTATTCCATACGCGTCATATGCGTGCCTTACTTGGTAACTACGGGATTGGTCATGTGCGTTATCCTACAGCAGGATCTTCAAGTAGTGCAGAAGCACAACCTTTTTATGTTAATTCTCCCTATGGGATTTCTCTTGCACATAATGGTAATTTAACCAATGCAGATGAAATCCATAAGGATTTATTTAATACGGATTTCCGTCATATCAATACAGATTCTGATTCTGAAGTCTTGCTAAATGTCTTTGCTCACGAAATGCAAAAATGTGGCAAGGTTGATCCAAGTGAACATGATGTATTTAGTGCGGTGACCCGTGTCCATGAGCGTTGTAAAGGTGCTTATGGTGTAGTGTCATTAATCACCGGACATGGCTTGGTGGGCTTTCGCGATCCAAATGGTATTCGTCCATTAATTTATGGTTCACGTACCACGGAAGCCGGCGAAAAAGAATATATTATCGCTTCTGAATCGGTTGCCATTACCGCGCTTGGCTTTAAAGTTGAACGTGATATCGAACCTGGTGAAGCCATTTTTATTAATGCCAATGGCAAACTATTTACCAAGCAATGTGCAGAACATCCGAAATATCGTCCATGTATTTTTGAATATGTGTATTTTGCGCGTCCGGATGCAACACTTGATGGGATTTCGGTGTATAAAGCTCGTTTAAAAATGGGTGAAAAACTTGCACATAAAATTTTACGTGACTGGGGTAAACAGCACGATATTGATGTGGTGATTCCTATTCCGGATACCAGTCGTACATCTGCTCTGGAACTAGCGAATACGCTGGGTGTGAAATTCCGTGAAGGATTTATGAAAAACCGTTATATTGGTCGTACCTTCATTATGCCGGGACAGCAGCAACGTAAAAAATCCGTACGCCAGAAATTAAACCCGGTTGAGCTGGAGTTTAAAGGTAAAAATGTCTTGCTGGTGGATGATTCGATTGTCCGTGGAACCACCTGTGAAGAAATTATCCAGATGGCACGTGATTCCGGCGCAAAACAGGTTTATTTTGCTTCGGCAGCACCAATGGTCAAATATCCAAATGTCTATGGTATTGATATGCCGGCCAAATCTGAATTGATCGCTTCAGGTAGAACTGTAGAAGAGGTCCGTCAGATAATTGGGGCAGATCGTCTGATTTTTCAGGATCTCGAAGATCTAAAAGAAGCTGTTCGTACTGTTAAAGTTCCTGATGTTACCGAGTTTGATTGTGCAGTATTCGATGGTGTCTATGTGACTGAAGGGATTGATGCCAATTATCTGGCACGTCTTGAGAAAAATCGAAATGATATTGCGAAAAAGTCTAAAGATAACTATATTGATGTCAATGTCGATGCAGCTTCTGTAGATTTAACCGGTATTCGTGAAGATGCATAATGTCGTTAAGATGAAGTGACTGGTTCACTTCATCTTATTGGCAAAAATTAAAGTACATGGAGTAAAAGACTTTAAAAGAACATTAGGACAGTAATGCCAAAAAAAAATATCACAATATTACTTATTTCCTTCCTTGTTGTTACTCTGGCAGTAACAGGTATTCTTAATTTAATTTTTGGTTTAATTGTTCATTTCTTCGATCAGACAACATCAATTTGGTGGCATATATTAAGTCCGATTGTGGTGATTTTTATGTTGATTCTGATTTTGGGGTCCGCCTTATTTAAAACCTGGGCTTATCAAAAAAATGGACAACGTATTGCAAAATATCATCAAGCAAAAAGAATCGAACCCTTTAATTGTGTGCCAGAAGAAGCTCTTGCATTTAAAATTAATCTGGAACTTGCTGAAAGTTGTGGTGTCTATCCCGCACATCTTTATGTCTTTGATGAAGAATTGGGGATTAATGCATTAACTGTTGGATATACAGAAAAAGATGTCAGCATTATTTTGACATGGGGTGCTTTGCAATCCATGAATCAAGATGAATTAAAAGGTATGCTGGCACATGAGTATAGCCATATTTTGGCAAATGACTATGTCGAACATACACAGCTCGAAGTATTGTTATCGGGATTTTTGCTGATTGGTCAATTGGGTAGTTATTTTATTGTGCGAGGCACAAAACATAAAACCTTATTAATTGACAGTATGTTTGCAGCAGTCTATGTGGCATTAGGTGGTTTTATCTGGTTGCTTGGTTGCTTGGGGGTAATTGCCAGCCGGATACTAAAATTTATCATTTTTTATCATCGTGAACTTAAAACCGATCTGGCTGCCTGTGAGCTGGTTGATCAGCAATATTTGCTACATGCCCTGACACGGATTTATGTTCATGATCGAGGTTCCCATATCTATCGTACTGATGGTGAATCCATTGCACATTATTGCTTTGCCAATGCCTTGAGTGAACAAAGCTGGTTTAAGATTCATCCGTCCTTAAGTCGACGGATCAATTATTTACATCCTGATTTTGGCCGGGTAGCGGTAATCGAAAACAAAGCATCAGAAATCAACTGGCAAAATTTGATCTCAAAATTATTATTGCCAACGAATGAAGAAGTCTTACTGGATGCACTAAATGCACAACATTGGCAATTGCCCCAGCAACTTCCATATTTAAGATTATCGCCGATTAGTTTTACCGTAAAAGATGCGGTAAGAGCATTAAGTCCGGAAATTCGTCAATCCATGGAGCGTCCGGAACTTTTATTAAGAGCCATGCAGACTGCCACAGGTTGCCGTGAAGTCATTGTGGCAATTTTTATGATTCGGCAATATCGAGATTTCATTCCCGAAGATGCACAGGTTAGTCAGGCCATCATTGAAGCATTGTTAAAGCTAGATGGACGGATTCATATACAGATTTTCTATGAAGCACTTAGACATATCGACAATATGCCCACCATTGCCAGCCGACAATTTCTAAATCGTATCTCACAAATTATTCAGGCAGATGGTGAGATCGGTCTATTGGATTGTTTGTTACTGGAACGTGTGAAGGCAACACAAAGTATGCTAGATGATGCCTTGATTGTTTCCAAAAAGCACTGTACTCAGGCAATTGTACATCTGGTTGATGCGATTTTGCATGTCCAGCAAATCAATAGTCATAATCAGTTAAGAGTTCATCATAATATCCTTAAACACATACTGATGCATGATGAATTACAGCATTACGCTACAATTACCGATCAACCGCTGGATCTTGCTAATAGCTTGCGTCTGGTTTCCGGTTTATTGGTTCGGGAAAAACTGTATTTATTAAGCGTAATTGAACATGAGTTGTGGTCTGAGCGGGTGATTACTCAAGATGAATTAGATGTACTGGAATTACTATATTGGCGTTTAGGCTTTGAAACAGAGGAAATGGTCAACCGTATGTTAAAACAGAGTAGTTTATTGATTTTATGATGATTAATTAAGCATTTGATTTATGAGTACTTGCCAGACTAAAGTTTTGATGGTATCTTTCGCATCAGCTTAACAAGCAACATAGAAATAGAGGATTGGTGTAATGGTAGCATGACGGTCTCCAAAACCGTTCGTCAAGGTTCGAGTCCTTGATCCTCTGCCAAGATTCAAAAAAACCTGTTGAAATATAACAGGTTTTTTTTATGTCTAAAATTTTAACCCACATAATAGCCCACATAAAACTGTTGATTGGATAGGTTAAAATAGTAATATATAGGACAGGTAAAGCATATAAAAAAATAACTTCTGTTATAGCTCTAGGATTTATTAAATACAATGATACTTTCTATACCTAATTTTTATTTATTTTTTAATCATTAGGCCTTTTGCGAAAGTTAAGATTTTACATTCATTCTATTTCCCAATGATGCGATTACATTCATTCCTAATCTGCCATTACATATTGACAGTATACTAGGGTGTGTTACCAATTAAGCCAGATTAAAGTAGAAGCAAGATAGATTGCTGACAAAAAATTCTAATCCAATTTATCATAATGTGTAGCAATAGCATAAAACTGCTTAAGCTTGGTAAAAAAGTTTTCAATTAGATGTCTTGCCTTATAAAGATGCTTATCATAATCACGTTGATGAATAAGATTGTTTTTGGCTGACATAATAACTTGAGCATTTACTCCAAGGATCGGATCAATCACTCGATCCATAGAGTTGTAAGCTTTAATGATAAGTCTACCAATACATCGGCACAATTTAAATCGTGAACCTTCTAGCAGTTAGATAAAATCCTGAGGGTTATAAGGCATCAGTACGTGCATGATTTTTTGTACTCAAGCTGCCTTTACTGCATTCTATATCTGATTTTTTTCTGCACTGTGTTTATGAGTACGTAATATTCTTGAGTCCAGCATTACATATTCATTCGCTGTGCTGTGACAGCACTTCAAAAATCCTCTGCTATACGCCTGCTTTAGCCCAGCAGCTAAAGCGTGTATGTACCACTCTAAAATTACAAAATCGATCTGGTAAGCCTCGTCATGGAATACCCGAGCGATAACGATAGGGTCCCGCCTCAACAAATAATCGGTTATCTTTAGCCATTACTCTAACCGTATCAGCCAGTCTAGGTAATAAATCTTTAATTTTTCCTCTTAATCGTATTTTAATGTATAGCATTTAGTCATAAGATCATGATATAGGTTTACTAAATATTTTAAAGATAATTAATAACATTTCATAGGTTGAATATTGGTTAAATATTATTAATTTTTTAATTTTATTATTCTTAAATTAATTAAATAGTATAATTTAAAATTATTTTATAAAATTAATTTAAATAAAAGTATAATTTAATCCTTAAAAAGGATAAACTATACATGTTTTAAGTTGAAAAAATATATATAAGATATTGATATGGAATGATTATATGAGAATTAAACTTGATGTCATGATTGATGAAATAGAAATGCTTTTTGACGAATTAAATTTACATATCAATTTTTTTGATACTAAAACCACTTTAATATCATTTCCTGTACTGTGTGACGGGAAATTTGAATTTTATAAAAAAATTGAAAAATTTATTGCAATTATTAATAAATATAATTCTAATATTTTTAGGTGTTTAGGTTTGAATAATACTGGTAATTTTACGTATTCGGCGACTCCTTTATCACAAATGATTAATCCTTTTGATTTTTTGTATATACGCCCACCTTCTGCTCCAAGTGATGAATATCCACTTCAATTTCCTACGATTAGTAAAAATGTTCAACTCTTTATGCAACTACTTTGGGAGTATAACAGTAATAATCAGGCTACCTTGAGTCCTGATTCTATGATAAATAATACTAATGTAAATCCTGTTTATCCACAACCCATTCAGGATATTCAATTATCAGATAGACAAAAACATCAAATTAACAATTTTGCATTTGCTTTGAAGAGCCAACTACATAGTGAAGAAAATCAATATTATTTTAATGAAACTCAACGAAAAACCAATCAGAAATACAAAGATTTTTGTATTTATTTTGATCATCTCATACAAAAATTTGATGATTTGACATTTATATCTTTTGATTTTTGTTTGGGGACAGATGGAAGTTTAATAGAGGTTAACACGGCTAATGGAGAAAAAAAGAACATATTGACGTTCAAGGCGCAGTTTTTAAATAATGCTAGAAATATTGATCCATTGAGCCGTATGGTAGGGTATATGGGTAAGTGGGAGTACAACAATGTACAAGGGCTTTATTTCCGGATGATTCTCATTTTTCCAACAAATAAAGTCGGTGATATTAAAACTCTTCAATATCAGATAGATAATTATTGGTGTGATACCCTTACCTTAGGGGTTGGATTATCTCACCATTCACATATAGCATCTTATCCGAAAAAATATAGAAAAAGTTTTTGTAAAATAAAAGCAGGGCAATCAAAGGATATAGAGCTTTTCAAACAGCGAACAATTGGTTATTTGACTAAATCAGAAAAATATTACAATCCACCTGAAATACGTCAAAGATTGAATGATCTCTCGCAGAGTAAAGAGTCTAGTAGAGAAACCAGTATTGTTTTTAAATCAAAAATAAGGAAAAATTGATTTATGCACATAGCCAATTTGAAAAAACATGCATAGGAATAACTTTAGCCTAGCATTTTTTCATAAATCTCCCACATTATCCCAAAGGATCAATGTACCTAAGTCTAGTACAAGGATGTATTCTATACAGAATACCTAACAGGTTTTTAATCTTATTCACTATCCATCTATTACTAATATATTATATGTAAAACATATGCTTAGTTTACTTAAACTATCAATAAAAGCTTATGTTACAGACATCATCCTAATCCAGTAAAAAATAACACATTTACCCTTTGTATGTATAAATAGCAAAGGGTAATGGAAATGGTGTCTTGCAACTTAACGCATGAATCAAATGTCTTGATTGAAATTGAACTGTTTATGACAGAAATAAATCAATGTTGGGACTTGTTTACAATTGAAGCATTAAAAAGCTATCTACTTGAATTAGTGTCAGTATTTAAAATCTTCTATCATGATTACCATTATTCATATCCGATACAATCTTTTGTTTATGTTGTAGAGATGATTGAACAAATGTTATCTGGTCAAGGCTATGAGCAAATCATGAGATTCAGTAATGAAAAAATGATGCACCTCATTGGAATCGCTCAATACTGGATGCAATTTTATACAACAGGATGTTATGAGCGATATCGTCAGGAACAACGTAATCAGCAGAATCTAAACCACTATCTACAACAACTGATCAATCATTATGCCAGATTGTTATTTGTTCGTGTGGATTTGGCTTATCAACCTGAAAACCATCAATATATAAATGTTGAAAGATTTATTCATGATATAAAAACTTTATGTAATCGCATCAGTAATCAGGATACCTGTTTTCGTGATTTACAGGGTTATGCCTGGGCATTGGAGCAGGGGATAAGCAAAGGCTACCATTGCCATCTTTTACTGATATACGATGGTAATCGCCATCAGAACGATTTTGGGATTGGTCTACAGGTCAGTCAATGCTGGAATGAAATAACGTATAGTTTGGGAACTGCATTTGTCTGTAATAGTCCTGAATATAAGGCAGGGTTTCGTCAAATGGGAACATTGGGGATTGGTATGATTCATCGGGATAATCCTATACAAGTCACTAATGCGTTAAACACAGCCCAATATCTGGTTAATCCAGAGAAACAATCACAACATCTTCGCGCTAAACCCACTGTAAATACACGAACGTTTAGTACAGGGCAATTTGATGTGGCGTGGCGTAGAGGTATATAAATCATCTCATCCCAAATAATTTCAGAACCATAACATCCTAATGAGAATCATGAAACTCTTTATCGAGTTTGCTTGAGTCACTGTAATGACCTGCCTTTCACGCAGGTTTTTTTATGTCTGGAATTTAAGGAAATAATAATGAGTTTGAAATGTCCATTCTGTCAGTCAGAACAGGTTGTATTGATTGAAAATAATCCTTCACCAACCAATGCCATGGCAAGTATGGCTTCTCCAGCAACACTGGCTGCATTAGGTGCAACCGTTGCCAAATCATTTAACTTGCCGCCACTGGTTGGCGGTGTTGCCGGTACGGTATTAGGTGGACTGGTCAATATACTGACGGAACCTGAGCCTTTACAACCGATTAGTCTGTGTTTTTGCCAGCACTGTTATCAACGCTTTCCATCGACTTTATTACAGCAGTCTTAAATCAGTTTGAACTGAAACCCATACCACTATTTAAAAAGGAATCTATCTTATGGCACATCAACTTGAACAAATGGCCTATGTCGGTGAAACGCCATGGCATGGTCTGGGGAATCAACTCAGCCCTAACCAGCCGATTGAAGTCTGGGCAAAAGAAGCCGGTATGGACTGGCGGATTGAATCCTCAGATGTCAGTTATATGGCAAAAAATGAACGGGGGCAAAGTATTATCCTGCCTTATCAGGAACAACGGGTACTATATCGCTCTGACAGCCATGCACCGCTATCGGTGGTTAGTCAGCGTTATCAGGAAGTGCAGCCTCATGCCATTCTGGAATTTTATCGGGACTTAACTGAGCAATCTGGTTTTGAACTGGAAACCGCAGGCGTACTCAAAGGTGGCAAGAAATTCTGGGCTTTAGCCAGAACAGGGCAATCACATGCTTTACGTGGGGGTGACGTCAGTCATGGTTATATTTTATTGGCAACGGCTTGTGATGGCACATTGGCAACCACGGCACAATTTACCGATATTCGGGTGGTGTGTAATAACACGCTGGCGATTGCATTAAAAGGTAAACATGCCAATGCTGGCGTAGTTAAAGTACCTCACAGTACTACCTTTGATGCCGAAGCTGTAAAAACCCAGCTCGGGATCTCTGTACGTGTCTGGCAGGATCATATGTATGAAATGAAACAACTGACCGAACGTAAAGTCAGTCAGAGCGAAGCCGCAGCCTACTTTGATGCTGTGTTTAACAATAGTAGTCTGAGTATTGCCGAACAGGACGACAACCTAATCCAGTTTTATCGCAATGTTTCTGATCAGGCCAAAATCCAGTCAGGCAATAAAACTGAACCCAATGGTCGAGCCATGTCTAAAGTGATGGAAATGTTTAATGGTCAGGGACGTGGTGCGGAATTATCCTCAGCCAAAGGTACAGCCTATGGTCTGCTGTGTGCCATGACCGAGTTTGTTGATCACGAACGTCGTGCCATGAGTACTGACCACCGACTTGATTCAGCATGGTTTGGTGCTGGTGCCAATCTTAAACAACGCAGTCTGGAACAAGCCTTAAGACTGGTGGCTTAAGCTTGTACGGTGCAGACCGTACAAGCTACCGATCAAGCTAGCGTACAAGCTGAGTCAATTGCACTAAAAAAATAGAAGATCGATCTTGCCATGTCCTTTCGGGGGCATGGTTTTTTTATGCCCAAAATCCGTATTCATTTAATTGCTCTTTTATCAGGAATACTCTTATGAATCTCATCGCTTCTTCAACCACTACACCTCCTGCATTGCCTGTCGTACACAGTCTGGCCAGTAATGATGCAACGTATCCACCTCATCTAAAAGATCAGGCAGTCAAACAACCACTTCATGCCAGACGTTTGGCTGAAACCAAAGGCATGAGCCGTGAACAATGGCTACAGGTCAGAAAGCAAGGCATTGGCAGTAGTGATGCTGCCGCAGCCTGTGGACTTAATCCGCATCAGTCCATGCTGGAACTGTGGATGATAAAAACAGGTCGTATGCAACCCTCGATTGAACAATTAGAGGATCATCACTATTCACCTCTGTATTGGGGGCATCAGCTTGAACCACTGATTGCACAATATTACCAACAACGTACAGGTCATAAAGTCAGACGAGTCAATGCCGTATTGCAACATGCCGATCCTGACTTGTTCTTTATGCTTGCCAATCTGGATTATCGTGTGGTCGGTAGTGATGAAATCCAGATCTTGGAATGTAAGTCCATTGGAGAATGGGGTGCCAAACGCTGGAAAGAGGGTGTGCCACTCTATGTATTGATTCAGGTACAGCATCAACTGGCAGTGACTGGTAAACAGGCAGCGCATGTTTGTGTTCTCATCTGTGGACATGAGGCAAAAATCTTTCGTGTTGAGCGTAATGAAACAGTGATTAAACGATTGATTGCCAGTGAACGGATTTTCTGGGATTGTGTGGAGAAGGATATTCCACCCTCAGTCGATGCCAGTGAATCAGCAGCTAAAGCATTGCAATTGTTATATCCGCAACATCAACCGTTACACACTGTAGATTTTCGCAATGTGGTAGGGATTGACCAGCTTTTCCCTGATTTACTCAAAGAGAGTCAATCTCTGGCTGATCATCAGACCAAGTACGATTACCTGAAACACCGCATTCAGGCGTTGATGAAAGATGCAGAAAAAGCCATTTTTAGTCAAGGTAGTGTGACGTGGAAACGATCCAAAGACAGTCTGGTACTGGATCAAAAGGCTGCGTTACAGGAAAAGCCGGAATTACTGCAACAGTATCCACAAACCCGTCCGGGCAACAGACGCTTTAATGTTTATCCTGCCAGTGCTCATTCATCGGATTAATCCCAGTCAAATTTCACCGCTGCCACAAAACGCAAAAAAAAGCAAAAAACCGTCCCCAACCTGCCCACCCCGATTCGGGTGAGCAGGTCATAACTGACGGCTTTGCTTTATTTTCTATCGATTTTTTAATGTTCTGTTTACTTACATAGTAAACACTCATCTGTAAAATTTTACTAAAAGGACATTCTCATGATTAAAGGTCTTGCCATTACACCACCCGTATTGGGTCGCATCAGTATCGGTAAAATAGTCGAAAAGAACGGCAAACGATTACCTGAAAAAGATGATCAATTTACCATTACCAGTCAGATCCAGAACAAGGACGGCTGGGTCAAACATCCACTGGATGAACAGCTTCGAGCTAAAGCCCCTAACCAAAAACTCAGAAGTATTCCGGTACGCATGATTTTTAATGATCCGGAACTCAATCTACGGGCAGAATATACCTTGTTTGATCGTCAGACTGGCCGACCGGTCTGTGTTGGCAATGGGGAAACCTGCCAGCGACTCACCCAACAAGGTGTAGAACAATTACCTTGTCCATCACCGGATTTATGTCCTTTGGCACAAGGTGGACAATGTAAACCTTATGGTCGTTTGCATGTTAATCTGGATGACAGTGATGAACTGGGTACATTTATATTTAGAACCACAGGTTACAACAGTATCCGTACCCTTGCAGCAAGGCTTAGTTATTACCATGCCGCATCAAGCTGTTTATTGTCTTGTTTACCACTGCAATTGACTTTAAGAGGAAAATCTACCACCCAGAGTTATCGTACCCCGGTGTATTACGTGGATTTAACCTTGCGTGACGGGATAAATTTAAAAGATGCCATTCAGATGGCACAGGAGCTGGATCAGCAGAGCAAGGCGGCAGGGTTTGAACAGGATGCACTGGATTATATTGCCAGAGCTGGGTTTAACAATGCGGTATTTGAACTACAAGAGGACGAAGGTATGCAGATTGCCGAAGAGTTTTATCCGGAACAGATTGAGCAAATTGAACCATCACAACAGCGATCATCGCAACCACAATCCAACATTCATGAGGCTTTAACGCTACAACAGGGATTAAGGCAAAGTGTACGCTCTGTCACCTGAATAAAAAGAGAACGGCTGGACTGTTCTCTTTTTTTGGGTTTGTATATCATTGGAAAGATAAGCTAATTGCTTGAAATATCTAGACTAAAATCACCTTGATCTGTGATGAGTTCAATATCAATCACCTGATCCCCACGACATCTCAGTAGATAGGAAACGGTTGCACTATATCTCATGGTGACAGGTAATTTGCTTTTAAAATCGCCTGTATAAAACCCACAATGCCCTCGATTGATTTTTAAGTCTTGTAATACAAAATCCCGATCATCTGTAGATTGAATTTCCAGCATATATTCGATAGCCCCCGGTACATTAAATGCAGATTGGGATTCCCGACCATATATTCTGGCACGAACATTAAAACTTTGTGGTTCTGGTTCCACAGCATCATCATTATTAAATTCAGAATTATCTGGATCAAGGTCAGCCTCCATCATGGCTTGAAGAGATGCACTATCCAACTCCCAAATCTCTAGATAAAACTGCGCTTCCTTGACAACCGCAGGATGAAACTCTGCTTCATGCTCGACAATATACTGCAATCTATTGACCTTGCTGTACACTTCGTCTGTAGTGTATGGTGCATATTTGGATGGTTGACTATTCGTAGATGTACTAGCAGGAACTGTTATAGCCTGATCAGTTTTACGTTGCTGAGCTGGTTGATTATTCTGATTACATGCCATCAACAGTACCGATGAAAATACAAGGTATGTAGTGGATTGAACGGTTGACTTCATTGCATTTACTCCCTCATCGCTAGTTTCTAGGGCGCAAAACAATAAAGCCAATCACAGCCAGTATTAATAATCCACCAATGAACTTACCAACACCCGGGAACATCATGGCGGGCCAAAATATTCCTTGTCCCAGATTAAAACCAAAAGGTTTATAGTTATACTGTCCCCAGAAGTGTTGATAGATGGCATATAGCACACCAATACCAAAGTAAGTACTAATCAGCCAGACTTTAAAATTTTTGTCCATTTATTTTTCCCCCGCAGCATATTTCGCTAAAGCATTAAAAAGCAACATTAAAATAATAAAACCCAAAAAGGGCAATCCAAACAAAGAGATGAATGCGATAAAGCAGATCAGTCCAGCAAGGATACGTAACATGGCCTTACTCCTTCATGCATTGATAGCCAGCCTGAATCATGTCGTTCTGGAAACTTTGACTTTGTTCCATTGTATAAAGTTGATTGACCAAATCATCTTTGCCATATTTTTTTTCGAGTTTTTTATAAATACATTTACAGGTTGAACCTTCAACCCCACCCATTTTACAACCACTGACGAATTGACGTTGCTCTTTACTGGAGCAACCTGAAAGTGTTACAGCTAAAAGTGCAATAGATAAATAAGTTTTCATTGTGATCCCATGATTTGATAGTTGTGATAAATCGTCTTTATTCAGCGTGCATGGCTTATCAATAAACAGGCATAAGCGGTCTTTGATATGTTTTAGATATCTTTGAATTGGTCAGGCTGAATAGATCAATAAATTGATTAGGCCAAAGGAAATGGCTGTCTCGAAAACATGGAATCAGGGGGGAATAATGAGAATAAGAAAATTTGAGTCATGGCGACTACTCCTTAGCTAAGAAAGAAGCTCTACCAGATCACTGCTAAATGATGGTGGCAGAACGAAAGCGGGTTAGCAGACTGATAGCTAAGAATCAGCACGCACGAAGCGTCCCCCTCCCGTTCCACCGCAGAGGGGCACGAGAAAGCACGTACGAGAAACACAAAAAACGTGTAACGCTATACGCTTAGCTAAAACGGTCTGCTAAAACCGGCTGACGATGTAGGTCAGCAGAGAAATGATAAGTTTATGGGGGGAGTTAGTCAATTGAAATGCTACGATTTATTGTGAAAAAACAGGCTAAAGTTTTATGTTTTATATGGAATCTAGGCAACTAGGTGATAGATATAAATCTAAATCAAATGATTTCAAGGCTGTTAAGGGTTTTATCCGTATGGGCTTTTAGTTAAAAAAATACAGCAACCCGTATGGTATAGAGAGAAATACCTCTCAATCACCAACTGGGAGTTTTAACCATGCAATCTACTGAATATCAATACAAAATTTTTAACATTAAAACTGTGATTGAAGTAACGGCATTAAGTCGTTCAACTATTTATGAAATGATTAATCCCAAGTCCAGATATTACGATGAAACTTTTCCTAAACCTGTTCGTTTAACAGAGGTTCGAGTGGGTTGGGTATCACAGGAAATTTATGATTGGCTTGAGGTGAAGATTGCTAAGCGAGAAGAAGCTTAAATAAGGTGAAAAGTTTCCTTTATTTTTTAGATTGAGAAATGTTCATATCAAAACATAGCCAATTCAGTCTAACTGGCTGAATTGGTTATATTAATGTATTGATAATCAGAGTTATCAGTTGTACGAGTGGATATTATTGGTGGCAATAAAATTAGATTGATTGCTGTGGTTATTTACCAAGTCAAAAGAGTATATATCCGTCATGTACTTTCCCATAAAGAATATGACAAAGGTTATTGGAAAGAGGACTAAGTATGAATGCAATGATTAAACAAACAGTTGAACATTGGCACTATGTCTCTCCGCTGCTAAGCAAACCTGATAATCAGGAAGACTTCAATACTTTGGTTGAAGCACTTGATGATTTACCCGAAGTCGCAACTCAATCTGTGATTTCAGAAATTTTAAACGGCAAACGCCAGCTTAATATTCGCCATATCAAGGCATTAACTGAAGATTTGATGTTTCAGCAGATACGTTTTTTTAATTGGAACTTAATACATTCAAACTAAACCAAAGCCTATAAAGTTAAAACTTCTTTAACGATATAGGCTTTATCAATGTCTCAAAACACTGAAAATCAAATTCCAGATACCAGCTATGCCGTAATTGATATTATTGGAGAACCTTCAAATTTATCTGTATAGCATTTTGTTGCAATTTCAGATAATGAACCCACCACAGAACGAGAAGATAAATTAAGAAATGACCAGTCCGTTGATAATGTTTTCAGCTATGCTACTTATGATG
The DNA here is from genome assembly GCF_002174125.1 of Acinetobacter populi. Classification (GTDB taxonomy): domain Bacteria; phylum Pseudomonadota; class Gammaproteobacteria; order Pseudomonadales; family Moraxellaceae; genus Acinetobacter; species Acinetobacter populi. Next base: position 105,647 of record NZ_NEXX01000002.1, on the reverse strand, counting down.
AACATAACAATTACGGTCATCTTTAAAGGATTACAGGGAGTTTTAATATAATCTAGCCAAAAATTCTACTTAATATTCAAAAAATGAAGCACAAAAATGCTTTGATTTGAATAACTAGCAGATATGGGATGAAAATTATTAATAATGCTTTGTCAGACAATCTTCCAGTGAATTTATTCGGTTGTTTTTTATGCTGGTGTACAAAAATTTTTCTTAATAAAAACAATATAAAATGGTATACTTATTTTGGATAAAGCTTGTTATAAAAGCATAATAAAATATAGATAGTTGCACGTAATATTTAAAATTCGAGTGTTTAATGATGAGTAGTTTAACTTTTAGCCCTAGACAATATTTAGAGCAGATATTAATAACTAGAGGATTAGCTTCTACTGATGCACGTGTGCTATATCAGTATCAACTGTCTTTTGTTGAATTTAAACAAATAGAAGACACACTTAAAAAGAGTTTTCCACTTCAAAACATAAACCGAATAGGCGATGAATGGGCTAAGTTATTTACACTATATGCTGCCGAGTGGTTTAGACGTGAATATACTGCAAAATGGACATGGGATCCGATTTTAACTTCCTTAGATATTAGAGATTTACCGGTAAACACCAGAAATGAAGTTGTAATCAAGGGACTGAGATTTTGGAAACGCCCGATTATTAAATATAGTAAGGCCAATAATTACTTAGGCTCGATTTTCAAAGAGGGTGGATTCCCCTCACGTTTGTTAAAAGAAGATGGAAATCGTTATATTTCAATTTTCCAAAAAGTGACCTCTTTATATTTAGATAATAAATCTCATATTGATGAGTTAAGAGCTGAGGTACAACAAGAATTAAAGACCTTACCACAAGCATTTGAGCATGATGAAACACTATCTTTAGTGCTTGATATTGTAAGATTAATTATCGAAAAAGTGGAAAGCTGTCAATTAACTGCACAGCAAGACCCAATTGTCACTTTAGATCAGCAATCTAGGCATTGGCGTAATGAATTTCCGTTGCCTATTGATGAAGATCGAACGATCGTAGATGTTTTTTTAAGAAATTTATTTAAGTCGGCCTCAGAAGAAATATCTAAGCATCATCAATTACGCCAAGCGTTAAAATGTACTCATAGCTTATCTGAAGATTTTAAATATTTATCTAGTACAATTTACTTGCCAGAAGAACTTTCATTTACATTAAGTGAAGATGTCGAGTTGCGACGCACACGTGGTAATTTGGTCATTAAAGAAGGGTTGAATCATAAAAGCCAATTTTTATGTACGACTTATCTTTCGCAGCAAAATAATAAAGTAATTGCAGAAATTAATAGAGGTTTTTTAAAAGACATATATCGTCAATTCCACAATGAAGCTTTATATCTATGTTTAGAGGTGGATGGAGTAGCACTCAGTCATATTGAATTAGAAGATACGGTTCTCGATTTTGACACCTTACCTATAGCTTTTGAAATACAAGAAAAACCAAAATATATTGCCCAAGGTGCTCTAAAAACCAAAGCACCTGAAATATTCATTAGTCTGCCAACTGGTGCAAGGTTTACCAGTGTAGAATCAGCAGAACTTTTTGAATCTGTAGGTCAGTTTTTAACATTTAAACTGTATAAAATTAGGGGGCAGCAACAGATATTGACACAAGATAATGATCAAATAATAATCAAATGTGGACATTCTGATATTGAATTTGAGCAGTTATTGTTTAGAAAAAATAATATCAGCCAATTAGAGACTTCCCCAAGTTTAGCATTTATGGGTAAGCCAGCATTAAAAACTTATGGCACACATACCTTATTTCGTGGGAATGATCAGATCGAGACTACCCCTTTGCATTTACTTTTAGGGCAGCAAATGCTGACTTTAAAAAATAGAAAAGGTGAAAGTTTATTAAAAAAGAAAGTGGTTATTTTGCCAAAACATTTTAAGGTTATGGTACAAGCAGGTGTGACACTAGATCAGGCTATACTTGATATTGAATCGGATGCAGAAATTCACATTGAAGTATCGAATTCTCACTCAAGCTTAGTGTATGAAAAGATAGGAATATCCTATAAGTGCCAAGTGAAATGTGCGGTAGTACCTTTAGCATTAAACTTAAAAATAACCTTTAAATTTGGTGGAGAGTGTATTGTTACTGTTCCGTTCCCTGCAAGAGGTTTTAAACTAATTAATGAGCAAAAAGAAGTAACATCAAAAGATTTAGTAATTCACGACTTATTGAATACTGAACTGCAAGTGTACTCCTATGACCGCGCGGCTAAGTTGAATTTTGATATTGTATTAAAAACAAAAATAAATCAGGGACATGCTGTACCTTTTTATCGTAAGAAAATAAAGGTTAAACAAGGCATTTCTTCTATTAATTTATATGAGCTAGTAGAAGATGTAAAAGGAGTTTTAGCCTTAGATGATGATTTGGATAGTTTTGTTGAATGCGCCATTAGCTATCATCACAGCGAAAAAAAATGGAACATTCGGCATTATGCACACCAACTTAATTGGGGTAAAAGTATTAAGGCTTATTATAACAACGAAGCTTTATTATCTTTTAAGCCTCAGGCTATGTCATTAGTGCAACCACAAGTTACACCTCTCGTTTTACTTGAAAAAAATGAATGGATAGGTAAGGTTTTTCAAGTTCCAGAATTGGATATGAGTCTTGCACCTTATTTATTAATACCTACAAAAAATTCTACATTGTTTAGAGCCAAGCTTATTCCAGAATTTGATTATCCTCAAGATAGTGAAATAGAAGCATTAACCGAGGCAACACGTAGTTTTGGTCAGAATAAACAATCGATTAAGCAGTTTATACGGACGTTGAATTATGACAATAATGAGGTATTTTGGAATTATGTGAAAACCTTATTACATGATTATGATCATTTGCCTTTAAATACTTTTGAAGTCCTAAAGGGTCTAGCGACAAATTATGATCAATTGGCTATTACTGTATTTAAACTTGATCTGTCTCTCGACATTTTACATCGTTTTGAAACTGAATTATCTGTACTATGGTTTTTAATACCTGTTTCATCTTGGCAGAATGCAACCTTACAAGTCATTCAATACTGGCAGAAAATGCTTGGTGATGATGGTACTTATGGTTGTTTAAAGGCAGAACATATTTTAAAAAAATTAAAAAATTTTACTCCTTTATTGGCTGAGTCATTCCATCCATTTTATTTATACAATCAACGTTCATTTGGACCAGGATACAATTTTCAGTTTTTAAATGACTGGATATTTGAAGGTAACTTTATAGGCGGTTTAGAAAAATCTGAGTATCAACGTATGTTGCAACGAAATCATAGTGCAACAGAAGATCAAGCATGGCCAACGGCACTTTCGCAGAATAAATGGGTTTACTTTGACTGTATGCAGAAGCTCCCTTTTAGTTGTCAATTGGCAAGTCAGTGGAATAAAGATGCGGTCTATTTACCATTTTGTTTAGCATATATGAACGTTAAGCATCATTCTAAACTGCAATTGAGTGCCTACGATATATTGCAACTTAAGCAAATCATTGCATTTGATGAGCAATGGTTTAATCAAATTTTTAGTTCAATTGTTAAATATTTAATTTTAGAAGCGAAGTAACAATGTATAAGTATTTTAGTTCTTTAACACAAGAAAGTATCCAAAAAAATAAAGAAGCGACTCTGAGTATATTGGGGATTTCGCATCCTGGACTACGTGATGTTCTAGGACAGCAAATGTCTCAAGCTATGGGCGAAGATCAATCATTTTTATCTTCGCCTGTGATTGAACAAATGTTTGCTTGGAAAAAAGGACAGCCGACTTTAGATGATTTAAGTAGTGAATTACTTCATGCAAATGTGATTGATGCTCTGGATCACAAAGAAAATGGAGCTTATCGTTTTAATCGTAACTACCAGCCTTATGTACATCAATTACAGAGCTGGAATGCTTTGTTAGAAGATAAAAAATCGATTGTTGTGACTTCAGGAACGGGTTCAGGTAAGACGGAATGTTTTATGGTACCCATTCTAAATGACTTGTATGAAGAATTTATTCAAGCAGGGCAATCCTTAACTGGTGTACATGCATTGTTTTTATATCCACTCAATGCACTGATTAACTCACAACAAGAACGTTTAGATGCTTGGACGCGGCATTTCCTACCATCGAATGCTATTCGTTATTGTTTATATAATGGTAATACACCAGAGCATAAATCACAGAAAACTGGAGAACAAAATCTTCATCCGAATCAAGTATTCACACGTGAAGAGTTAAGATCAAATCCGGCTCCTATTTTGGTGACAAATGGCACCATGTTGGAATATATGATGGTGCGCCAAATCGATGCGCCTATTTTGCAAAAATCTCAAGGAAAATTGCGTTGGATCGTATTGGATGAAGCTCATAGTTATATGGGCTCACAAGCAGCTGAACTTGCGATGCAACTACGTCGTGTTCTACATGCATTTGGTGTAGAAGCAAAAGACGTTCGCTTTGTCGCAACATCTGCAACGATTGCAGGTGCAGATGCAGAAGAAAAACTGAAACAATTTTTATCAGAGATTTCAGGTCAAAGTATTGAGAATATTTTGGTGATTGGTGGTCAACGTGAAGTACCTTCATTAGCTTCGGTTGAGAGTAATCTTCTGTCTTTTGATAAATTAGTGTCTATTGATGAAGGACAAGAGATTTCCTCTGAGCGTTATCATAAACTGTCTGGACACCCAATCGCACTGACTTTACGTGAATGTATCTGCTCAGAACGTGCTTTAACACTAGAAGATTTATTCAAAAAAACACTAGAAAAAGATTTTCAGCTATCTCAACAAGAGATTTTAAAATGGTTAGATCTATTAACCTTTACAAAACCTTCTAGTACGGAACAAGCTTTTCTCAAGATTCGAGTTAACTATTATCAACGTGTAACTCATGGATTATGGAGTTGTATAAATGATAAGTGTGATCAAAAATCTGAAGATCTAAAAAACTGGAGCTTTGGCCAGGTCTGTGCGACACATCAAGAAAACTGTGCCTGTGGAGCACCTGTATTGGAACTAACGTTCTGTAAGAGTTGTAAGGAACCACATTTATTAGGTTTATTGGGTAGGGAAGATGTTCTGAAACAATGGACAGTTGAAGTTGAAGATGAATTTGCATTACTTATTGATAATGAAACAGAAGAGCAAGAAGAACGTGAGTTTAAAAATGCGATAAAGAATCGTTTAGTTATATTTTCTTCGAATGAAAATAAAGACAAAAACTATCGTCGAGATCAACTGAACTTAGATAATTTAAAACTTGGGGAAATTTCTAAAAATGCCTTAAATGTACATTATCTTGAGCCTCATAATAGCAGTGATCCAGTTTTATGTAGTAACCCTGAGTGCGGCTCAGAGGGGTCCAAGTATGATTTACCGTTCAAGCGTGCGATTTTAGGTGCACCTTACTATATTACGCAGACTGTTCCACAACTTTTACAATATTGTCCAGATATTGATCAGAATGATATTGATGAAGCAAGCAAAAATTTTAGTGATCCAGAATTTATTGACGGTGAATTTAAAGATCTGAAAGATTGTTCACCATGGGATATGCCAGCGAAGGGCAAGCGCTTAATTACCTTTACAGATAGCCGTCAAGGTACTGCACGTTTATCTGTCAAGATGCAACAAGAAGCAGAACGCTCACGCTTACGTGGTGCTGTACTTAAAGCTTTAATACAACATACAAAAGCACAAGCAAAAAACGTAGATCCGATGGAGATGCGATTACGTCATAGACTAAGTGAAGCAGAGAAAGAAGGAAATGTTGCCAGAATAGAGTTTTTACAAGATGAGTTAAGCGATTTAACAGCCAATAAGCAGCCAATGAATGCTCCTGAAATTAAATGGCACGACTTATGTCTAGAGTTAGCGAAAGATTCTGATTTCAAAAATGGAATTTTACTAGCAAATCGTCATATTGCAGGTGAAATTTTTGAGGAAGCAGGACCACTTAAACTAGCACAAATGTTACTAACACGTGAGTTTTCACGTCGACCTAAAAATGCTAATAGCTTAGAAACTTTGGGGTTAGTAAAAGTTAATTACCAAGGATTAAAAGACTTAAGTGATCTACCTAACTATTGGAAAGAGCAAAAATTAAGTATTCAAGATTGGCAGGATTTTATTAAAGTTATTCTAGATTACTATATTCGTGAGAATACAGTGATTGATCTTGCTGAAGAATGGAAACAATGGATGGGTGGACCTGTACGCCCTAAGCATGTAGTTAGCTTTGAATTAAGTGATCAATTTAAGAAAAGAGAGGATGGCTCAAAAGACAATAGTATTTTGGCGTGGCCAATGGCATCGGTGTCTAAAAATCACCGTCTAGTCAAACTTTTAGTGTTAGGTGCAAAATTAGATCTAAGCTTGCAAGCACATCGAAATATAGCTGATGATTGGTTAAAAAAAGCATGGCAAGTATTAGAAGCTGAATTCTTAGTTGAAGATGGAAATTCAAAATATCATCTTAGAAAGGAAAAACTAACCTTTAGTTTACTGGATAAAGTCTTTTTATGCCCAATTACGCATCGTTTAATAGACACTACCTTCAAAGGGTTTACACCTTATTTACCGATAAGTTTGCCACAAAATACTGATAAATATAAAACCGAAGAAATGGCTTTTCCAAAGCTATGGCAGTTTGATCATGAAAATCTAACTGCACTTCACCAAGATTTAGCAGTGAGCAAGCTAAGATCACTAAATTTATGGACAGACTTGTCGGATAGCGCAGTATTGGGAGGATTCTTCTACCGTACAGCGGAGCATTCGGCACAGCAGTCGGCAAATTTACTCAAGCAGTATGAAACTTACTTTAAGGCAGGTAAGGTTAATGTCTTAAATTGTTCGACGACCATGGAAATGGGTGTTGATATTGGTGGGATATCAACAGTGGTTATGAACAATGTTCCTCCACATCCTGCCAATTATTTACAACGTACAGGGCGAGCAGGACGTGGTAGTCAATCACGTGCTATTTCTTATACTATTTGTAAAAATAATCCACACGATCAGCAAGTGTTTAAGCAACCATTATGGGCTTATAACACAGCAATTCAGGCACCTCATGTGAGCTTTAATTCACAACGGTTGATTCAGAGACATATCAACGCACAATTACTTGCCATATTTTTAATCAAAGAAATAGGGGAGACTGATATTGATCGACCTAAACTAGATTTGAAATGGTTTTATCTTAAACAAGATGGTCAATCTGATTCAATTTGCGACACCTTTGAAAAATGGTTAGTGGGCAAAGCAGTAAAAGATTATCAACAAGTATTAGAATTTTTGAAAAAAGGCACAGCATTAAAAGATATTGATAATGCAGAAATCATAGATGCTTGTGTGACAAAAATCCGAGAACTCAAGATAGAATGGTTGGAAGAATATGTCATCGTTGAAAGAGAGTATCAACAAGAACTAGCTACGAATCCTAATAGCAGTTATCTTTATCGATTAACATGCGAAAAATACCGTTTAACCCAAGCATACTTATTATCTGAGCTAGCGATGCGTAACTTTTTACCAAGTTATGGTTTCCCAACAGATGTGATTACCTTTGATAATACGAATAAGCTAGAGAAAGATCGTTGGGATAAGCTTTCAAAGAGCAGAAAAACAAAGGATTTGGAAAGTCACCTTGATCGCGAGGATAATTTATCGCGAGTAAAAGGCTTACCAAGCCGCAATATTGCTATTGCTATACGTGAATATGCACCAGGTGCAGAAGTCATCGTTGATGGTCGTGTCTATACATCGAGAGGAATATCACTTGCATGGCAAAATATTCATAATGAACATGAGAAGAAACCACAGAAATTTGATTATGCTTGGATGTGTCATCACTGTGGTCAAACAGGGCTAACATCGGGTGTTTTGTCGAATGAAGAGCAGTTGATATGTACAAATATTGAATGTGGCGAAATTATTAAAGATGTTAAAAAGGTATTACGTCCGAATGGGTTTAGTGTCGATTTTTATGATAAACCTAATAATGATGTTACTACGCAAAAATATATTCCTGTTCAGATACCTTGGGTAGGTCTTTCAGAAACGGCTTTAAGTTGGTCATTGCCACATGCTAATTTGGGATATTTAAATTTAGATCCAAATGGGCATGTATTTCAATATAGTTCAGGTTTAAACGGCACAGGGTTTGCCATTTGTATGCAGTGTGGTCGAGCCGATTCAATGGAAGAAAGTTATGATGGTGAAGCGAAGTTCCCAAGTACCTTAACTCCAGATCGTCCACATAAGGCACTTAAAGCTCAAAAAGATGGTGATAAATTTAAGCGACCAGATTGCGGTGGTTCAAGCGTCGTTAAATCTAATATTCATTTAGGCTGTCAAATTAAAACCGATGTATTGGAAATTGTTTTAAAACATCCGACTCGTAATGAATACATTTTAAAATCTGAAGAAGGTACAATCATTGCGACCACATTGGTTGTGGCTTTACGTCAAGCAATAGCGACTAAATTGGGTATTGCTGCTGATGAATTGGGTTATGGAATAAAAGTTAAGAAAATTGATGATAAAGCAGTTTTAGTTTTACAAATTTTTGATGACCTAAGCGGTGGGGCGGGTTTTGCGACTACAGCTGCTAATTATATTACTGAGGTTTTAAGATTACTTGTAGAAAAACTGAACTGTATAGATGATAGTTGTAATTCAATTTGTGGCAAATGCTTGCTAGATACTCAAACAAGACATGATATTGAAAACTTAGATCGTACTTTGGCTTTAGAATGGTTGGGAGATGATTTTTTAACTTATTTAGAGTCTCCAATTCCTGAAACAGAATTTATTGCTGGAACCCCATTTTCGATTATTGAACAGTATTTAAACTATGGAGCAACTCAGGTCACATTCAGCTTAACAGGTGAGAGCGAAGACTGGGATGTTTTATGTACTGCAATTAGAAAAAAACTATTTAAGTTTTTGAACAGTAATATTAAATTAACTATTGTGGTTTCGCCCACTTTGCAAGTGACAACTCAATTACAACAAGAAATGTTGGCTTTGGAAAAAATTGGTCTTTCATTTGCAGTAAATACCAATCTAAACTCTGAATATTTGTACGCTCAGATTGTAAATCAGGATCAAATAACGACCTTATATAATCAGTCAGCAGAGGTGAGTTGCTTTAATGAATGCTGGTTGGAGAGTCAAAGTCCAAGTTATAAATCAATATCTTCTCCAGAATTGCAGTTGCAAAAATTTAGTTTTGATTTTAAGACGATTGAATCTTATGAAAATGAGTTTCATCAGTTAAAAATTGGTGAAGATTTTAATGACCAATCTGTAGATGAGTTTGCTAAAAAATTCTGGAATAAAATTTTTCCACTCACAAAATTAAATGATCTCACAAATGATGAGGTTGTAGAGTTGGAGTATTCTGATCGATATCTCCAGTCTCCAGCAAATATGATTTTGATTACTGGGTTATTTAAAGAAATTAAAAAGTTATTGGGTAGCCGTCCAAAAATTAAAATTATAACTTTTTTCAAAAGAAAAAATGTACAGGAAGATAAATTGTATTCGGATTTTAGCCAATCAGATGTATGTAAAGATTTTTTTGTACAATACTTTGAAGATCAATTATCTCAAAAACTAAATTTTCATTTATCAAACTCAAAAATAGATCATGCCCGTTACTTCATTTTTACATTGCAATCAGGTAAAAAAATTGAAATCCGAATGGATCAAGGTGTTGGGTATTGGCAGATAAAATATATTAACTGGTTAGAAGTTAAAGAAGCAGGAAATTTTCCTTTTAATGAAAGCTTTCAAAAACAAATTTTGTGGGTAAAACGGCAAGATAAAAATATATGTGTTAGGAGTGAAGAACACTTTAAAACAGATATATATGTAACTAAATCTTGAAGTAACCATCATCATGGGTAAGAATCAGATTTGAAAAAAGATGTTTGAAACTAGTAGTATGTAACCACATAATGACAGATATAACATCACTTGCTCAACTCATTCGAGAGTTGACATCATGATCCGTATCGATGAAATTTGGCTCGCTACCCAGCCGATGGATATGCGTGCAGGTACAGATACTGTACTTGCTCAAGTCTTGAAAGCCTTTGGCTGTGTCAAACTTCATTGTGCTTATCTGTTCTGCAATAAATGTGGTCATCGTATGAAAGTGCTGGTACATGATGGATTGGGTATCTGGCTGTGTGCCTGGCGGCTGGAACAGGGTAAATTTCACTGGGCGCACATCCATCAGGGTGACACGATGGGCATCAGCTCAGAACAATTACAAGCACTGATTCAGGGTTTACCTTGGCAGCGGATCGGACGACAGCAGGTGATCGACACCCTCTAAACGAAGCAACTGAATTCCACCATCCTCCAAACAGCCTATTCCATCTATAACCTGATCTCAGGCATACTGTGGTCATGAATACACTGCCTAATTTAAGCTAACTGACCCATGAACAATTGTTGGAATTCACCAGACAATTGGCAATGCAGCATCAGCAACTCACAGAAGATAGCTCAGGCACTGAAACAGATTGTATTACAGCAACACGTCATGCATGCAGATGAAACGCCAGTGACAGTGATGCAAATTGGTGAGAAGAAACCCAGAAAAGGTTATGTCTGGGTATATACCACCACACAGTACAATTCGGTTCAGGCAGTTGTGTATGACTTTCAACCAAGTCGATCAGGACAACATCCTCAAGATTTCCTTAAAGGCTGGCAAGGTCAATTGGTCTGTGATGATTACAGTGGTTATAAGGCATAGTTCAAAAATAACGCAATTATCGAAGTCGGCTGTATGGCACATGCCCGTCGTAAATTCCATGAGCTGCATGTGACTGGTAAAAGTCTGATTGCCGAGCAAGTCCTATCATTGATTCAACAATTCTACCAAATTGAAGCAGAATTAAGAGAAATTCCAGACTGTACAGCAGAACAACGACGACAGCGAAGGCAACAGGACGGTGAACCGATCATGCAGCAACTGTATGAGTGGATGAAGGAACATCAGTTCAAAGTACCATCGAGTTCGCCTACAGCAAAAGCGATCAATTACAGTCTAAAACGTTGGCAAGCCTTAAGCCGTTATTTGGATGATGGTAACTTACCAATCGACAATAACTGGATTGAAAATCAGATGCGCCCTTGGGCATTAGGACGTAAAAACTGGCTGTTTGCAGGTTCACTGCGAAGTGGGCAACGGGCAGCCAATATTATGACTTTAATTCAGTCGGCTAAACTCAATGGGCTTGATCCTTATGCTTATTTAACTGATGTCCTTACAAGGTTACCTACCCATAAAATGAAAGACATCGAAGAATTACTACCACATAAATGGAACCCTACTTGAGTTTAAGTGGGGTTCAGCGGATGCTTACGTTTAAGGGGGGGGCAGCGGATGCTTACAATGAAAATCCTACTTCAATAGCTAAACCTTCTCGACGGTAATCATCAAACATTTAATAATCGGAATTTGCGACCATCGGAAAGCTGATCGTGCATAAAATTCAGTGACCAGACCTGATTTTCTCGGATCGGTTCTTTCAGTGGTTCAGGCGCATGTCGTTTTAGTCTTTTTCTCGGTTTAATACGCAGATTCAGTGCCAATTCACAGTAAATGCGATAAACCCGCTTGTGATTCCAGCAGTGACTCTCAACATGCCGTAAATATGAGAAGCATAGACCAAAGCCCCAATCGGAATTTTCCTCAGTGAGTTCAATGAGCTGTTCTGCAATGAGTACATTGTCATCACTGAGTTTAGCCTGATAGAGGTAGCAGGTTTCACTTATGCCAAATGCAGTACAAGCCAAACGGATACTAACTGAATGGTGGGCAACCGCCTGTTGTGCCATCTGACGTCGACAAGATGGCTTCACCACTTTTTTGCCATCACTTCCTGAATAATCTCTGCCTTTAATCGCTCTTCAGCATACATTTTTTTTAGTCTGGTATTTTCTGTTTCCAACTCTTTCAGCAGTGCCATCAAAGATGTATCCATGCCGCCATATTTAGCACGCCATTTATAGAAGGTCGCATTACTCATACCGTGTTCACGACAAAGGGCAGAGCAACAGGTGTGCCAGACTCCGCTTGCTTCAAGATGGACATGATCTGGCTATCAGTAAATTTAGATGTTTTCATGCAGAATCTCCTGCTTGTATCTTAAGAGAAAATTCTACTTGTAGATCCTTTTATTTTTTAAGGGGGATTACCAGTACACTTTACACCCTTTATAAGTCTCTTTGTATGTGCCAATACTGGGCAGATACAGTCTATTCAACTTCTTGAATTTCCCATATATTCCGATCTATTGTGTTTAGATGTTGTTCAAATCTATCTTTGTGTATTGCTATACAAAGTAGCTGAGTTGCTCTTGAAAATCCTACATACGCCATTTTTGTTGATTGGATAATTTTATCATGGCTTGTTTTCAGTGTTTCAAGAGTTTGAGGAATTGTTTGGATACCTAAAAATTGATTTCTAAGACGTTCTGATTCATAGTTTCCATACCCCTGATTATAGAATGATTCTAAATATAGTGTTGCATCATGTGTTTGCCCTTTGACTGAATGCACACTGGTAATTTCCATTTTTAGATTATTTTCTTCAATCATATTTGAAACATAGGAATGATTTTGATTAGATTGGTTCAGACCAGTTTTATCATTATTGATAAAATCAATACAGTGTGAAGAAAGCCTATGATTTTCTTTAAAATAAGAAATGAATACAGGAATATAAGTTTGTAAGTCAGATAAGGCCTGATCTCTGTCATTTTTAATTACTTTTAAACAACATTGATATACTTTTAAATTTAGACCTGCATAATTTAGTTCTGAGTTTACCTTTAAGTGTTTAATTAAATTTGAAATTGTATAAAGACGATTTTCATTTGTTGCAATATTTTCAATTCTTAAAACCTTAAGTAGAGCATGAAAAATATTTTTTCTAATCATAGATAGAGTGGTATATTTTTTATCATAGAAATGGAGGTAGCTTTTTAAGCAATCATAATCTTCTTTTGGTCTTTGCTCATTTTTTTTAAAAAATTGATGATAATCTTCCAATCTGACTTTAGCTATATTGGAGCGACTAGCTTCATCATCCTTCCAATCAGTATTCCAACATATGACTTTTATTTGTAGAGGTTTGTCTTGACGAGTGCTAAGTTCACCAGAGTTTTTGTATTGTTGTACAAGTTGAGAAAAATAAGGGATGACTGCTTTAATATTTTCATTTGAAAACAATAGAATATGAGGTTTAAGTTGGCATTCATTCATTCCCTGTATATCTGAGCAGTGTTCTGGATAAAGTGCAAAATTTTTAACAATACTTGCGATAGGTCTACTTAAACGTTGGCTATTTGAAAGGTGAAGAACATTGTCTCTATCTTGCCAAATTGAAGCTACTTTTACTGAATTATAAATAGATTGATTTTTGTCTCCGATTCTTTGAATTACAGTACTTGAATCATTATTTTCTGTAAATATTTTTTCAATAAGCTCATATTGATGAATATCCATATCTTGCATTTCATCAATATACACATATTTAAATTTTTTATTAATAATTTTGTGGATAATAGGATAATTAGTTATATATTTGTGTGCTAAAGCATAACAATCGCTAAAGCTAAGAATACCAGTTTTTAGTAAATTAATTTTTATGGTTGCTAATTCTTTATATGTCTTTGTATGGCTACCAATTTTTGGAATATTTATTTCGTTATTGCTCCAAAAGTGCTGAAAGATTCCTGTATTACTTATAAATGAATTACTTAATATATCAATATAATTTATGCCCCGTTTTGAAAGAGCTGCTTTTGTATTGTATGAAAGAGAAAACTCTATTTGTTCTGCATAAATTTCATTATCAATACGTAGCGGTTTTTTCTTAAGTTTAAAAAGATAAAAAGGGATAGCTAAAAACTCATTTATGAAACTTTGTATAGTCCCCACAAAATTAGGGTAGCGGAACAATTTTGGACAGTATTGATGAATTCTTTCTTTAATTTCATCCACTGCCGCATTGGTATGAGATAGAACTAAAATTCCTGAACCATCAGATAAAGGAAGCTTGGTTTCTAAAATTAATAGTTTTGCCAAAAGAGCTGTTGTTTTTCCACTACCCGGAACAGCCTGTAAATCTATCGTAGATAAATTACGGATAAATTTACGTCGCTCGTCATCAAAAGTTTTACCTTGAGGTAATAAGATACTTTCAGCGTATTGTATATCTTCATCTGTGATTTCAACTGTTTGTGACATATCTAATCGCCTCAATTAAATAATAAATACTATCTGTAGTTTCTGCTTCATTTAGATGTAATGTTTGATGCGAGAGGTCTTTAGCTATCTCATCTAAATCATGAGCAATTTTATAGGCAATTTCTGTCTTTTGGAGTCCTTGTTTGAATAATTGTGTTGCTAGTTCTAATTCAAAATCTTTATCATCAGCAAAAATTTGGGGATGAATAGCCTTAGCATTTGTTTGAAATATTTCTGTTAACTTTGGTGACTTGAATAAACAATATTCGAGTGTCCATTGAGGAGCGGGGAAATATTTTAGATTACTAGTGGATTTAGCATTAATTTCAGCTATTTTTTTTGTGATTTCTATTGAATTATCTTTTTTTACATATTTAGTTACCTCCTTTTCTCCGACTTTTTCAGTTATTTTTTCATAAGTTCGAATATCGGTGTCAGTAATGATTACCACAGGAATGGTCATGTGTGGTGGATTTTGTCTAAGGAAAATATTTGCATAGTGTTGAAAACCAACTCCACCAATATTGACAACTGAAATGCCTTTGGCTGTTAAATCTTTTCCTATTGCTTTTGCAATACTTGGAATTAAGATTTCTTCTGCCCATCCTTCGACAAGAATTACGCCTTTAGCAAAGAAAAGGTTAGCTTTTGTAGTATCGAGAAATTTTTCAAGATATATATAATTTTTTTCATCTAATTTTGTGTAGGATTTCCCTAAAGGAAAAGCATTACCTTTATTACATAGGATTAAATTTTCCAGTTTGACTTTTGATGCTAAATTGGGGCTATGTGTTGAAAGAATGAGTTGAATTTGTTCTTGTCTTTGTAAGGCTTCAATGACTTGCATTTGAGCTTGAGGGTGTAGGTGAGCTTCTAACTCTTCAATCAATCCTAAACGTAAACCATGCCAATCTTTTTTATTTAGGTGAAGTAACTCTGCTGCCATAAAAAGTCGATTTAAAGTTCCTAAACCTACATTTCTTTGTGATTCTAAAAAAAGAGAAAACTTTTCTAAAATACTTTTTAATTCTGTTGATGAAACATTAAATTCAGTAAAAATACCTTCATTGTAGAAATCTTTAATATAACCATCAATTTTGTCTTTAATTATCCTCCCATCGTCATAAGCTTTTTTTACAGGATTACCATCTTTATCGATAAAATTTATTTCTTCACCTTTAAAATATTTTTTTAAATTTGTATTCAGACCTTCAAACATATGAACGAGTTCATGATTTTGATCTTTATTTTTAAAAGTAGGATCACCTAATAAAATTTGGGAAAGGCGCGAGTTTCGTTTTGAGATTAACTCATTCTCAGCATCTCTTAAAGGTCTTAAATATGTTGTTTTAAGATACTCTTTAGCTTCTGCTGTTAATAAATAACCCTCTGAGTCAGAACCTGCCTTTATATCAGACGGATTAATTTTTTTATCATTACGAGTTACATCATAATTTAATTTTAAAAATGTTCTAGCATCAGCTCCAGTACCTTTCCAACCTAACCATTCTATAAAATTTTTGGCTTCTTCATCTGTTAAATCACTAAATTCAAGCTCAATTCTAAATCGTGTAGAACCATCAAAAAAGTCTTTATCTTCTACCTTGATGTAATCGTAGCTATGAGTTTTTAAAACCAATTTAATGGCCTCTATAATTGCTGTTTTTCCCGAATCATTTTCACCAATTAGCACATTAAGACCTTTGGTAAAATTAAGGTCTAAACTAGGTTTAGTTAGATCAAAAGTACTTCCAACTTCACCGTATTTTCTAAAATTCCAAAGTTTTATGTTTGATAAGTACATAAGTTACGCTATTTGAAGTAAGTAAATTCTTGTATAAATCATTTATATCATAAGTTTGTGATATACATAATAAATCCATTATAAACTTTAGTCCCTTTAGCCTTAATTTTTTGCTCTACTAGAATTGTCTTAATAAGTAAGAGGTTTGATTCATTTAGATATTGTTTGCCACGATTTATAAATAATTTATTAACTAACTATTTTATAAAAAGATTCCATCTTAAATAGTGGCGCAAATTCAGTCTAGCTGTTGGGAGTACAGATTAAGATAAGGAAAAGTTTACTCGTGAGTAATAATGCAAACTTCAAATATTTTAACTAAATTATTTAAATCGCAGAAATAGCCAGCAATGTTGGCTTCAATCCAAACCTCTTGATTGGGTACTTTTGACCAGTCAATACCATAACCACAGAAGGCAAGGAGGTGTTCAAAAAATATACGTTGAGTGCGTCCATTGCCTTCTCTAAAGGGATGGATAATATTAAGTTCACAATATAGATCAGAAATTTTTTGAGTAAATTCTTGTTGATCTAACTGTTGAAAATAGTTTTGTTGCTCAAGATTTTTAAAAATTTTATTGGCTTCAATTTCAATCCGGGAAAAAGTACAGAAGCGAGTATCACCCTTTGAAATATCTACTTGTCTAAGCTCACCAGCCCAGACATATACATCTGAAAATAGTTGATAATGAATAGATTTTAGATAATTCAAATCATAAGGTGGGTCGGTATACTCAATTTGGGAAATAGCAAGTTCCGAAAAGTCTTTTTCAGCTTGGGATAGTAACTCTTGGTTCTTAATATTTAACTTATTTTTTGAGGATATTAGAGTTAGGATAACAGTATAGTTGGTCGCCAGAAGCACTATATTTATCCACGATTTTTTTAGCCTTTATTGGTTTGTTGATATTTTTTTAGCAATTGTGCTTTGGTGAGTGGTTGATTAACAGAGGATACCTGAAAGCCTTCAAGTACCAAACTTGCTTGATAGTTTTTTAAACGGGTTTGTTGAATGTATTGTTTCTTTTTTTCAAAAGTATTTAACATTGTGTCTACTCAAATAAAGGCTATTTTGTATAGGGAAATTTTAGCATAGAAATCTAGAAACTATAAATAAAGTGTAATTTCGCCAGTACAGAATTTTGCCCAATCAGCCATCAATGCTTTCCTTCTTTCAAGATAAGCCCCACATAAATAAGCAGCCTCGACATCGTCAGGAAGTTTATGGGCAAGTACATGCTCACAGACTTCTCTAGAATATTCGGTCTTATCGGCTGACCAGTCACGGAATGTTGATCGGAATCCATGTGAGGTGATGATACGATTTTGTTTAGGGTCTATAATCCTGCATTATTTTTTTCAAGTTGCTCTGCGTGCATATGTCTGATGAGTGAGGTAATTGACATATCAGATAACATATCACCATGAGGAGCTATGAAAATATAAGAACCCAAACTTATTCCTAAAATATAAATTACATTGATTATGAGCTTTAACCGCTATAAATCGAATAAATATTTAACAAATCAATAGCAGTCTATATTCACTATTCTTTTCAGCAGGTGCTCTGTGAACACAGGGTAAGACTTGTTGTGTTGGATGATCCACCGCCAAGCGCCAAAGATTTCCTAAACCTAAATTTACAGGTTTTGCATTAGGTTTAGGCTGATAATGTAAATCAAAAAAATAGTCTTCTAGAAAATTTTCAAATTCAGCTTCTGGGCCGTCATGTAATTTTTTGAGTTTTTCCCTAATTTCTGGAATTAAAATTTTTTGCTCAACCTGAGCATTAGGCAGGATATCACTCGCAGCGCCATAATAAGTACATAAAAAAGTATCTGTTTCTATGGGTGAGCGATCAATATGATATGAATATACATCTGTTGAAATAAAATCTAGTTCTTTATCACGTTCATAACTTTTAATTAAATTAAGAGAGGGAGTGGCTCCGACATCAGTTAATAGCTGTAGATCCTCTAGGATAATTTTCCTTGCTAGGTTACCTTTTTCTGAAAGTTGCAGGGCTAAAAGATCCTCAACGGAAACTTCTGTAATATTCTCATTTAACTTAAGTTTAGCCACAATCTCTTTAAAATCGCCAACCAAGTTTCTGTACCAGCAAATAGCATTCTTATCTCCTTGAAAATTGAAATTTACAAGTTCCGAAAAAGTAGAAACCATTTCAATTTGATTGTTGGCCGATAGTATATTTTTCATATTCGAGATCGATATCCTCATCTGAGAAGTTTAAAATAAAAAAATTCAGAGCAAAATAATCAATAAACTGACATAACTAAAATAATCAAAGGTAATCCTCCGGTGAACACACATTACTAAGCTATCAAATTTTGTAAAAATTCATGATTTTAGTTTTATTCTAGGTAAAAACGTCTGTATATGACAGCAATACCTCTATGTATTCTGATGATGTAAAGAATAAAGCAGAAGATTTTACTTGTAGATCCTTTTATTTTTAGGGGGGATTACCGATGATTCACAGCGCAACATTGTGGGTGTGGCCTGGGACTACAAGAATGTTTCGTTTTATACCGAATATGTGATGAGTAAGAATGATCCTTTTGTTGGTGGGACAAGTAGCTCACTTGCCGAAGGTGATGATGGTAAATGGAATAAGTTATTAAATCTCATGCTGGTTTATAACTTCTAAATTGACAGAGTTAAAGAAGGATTCTGGAGTTTTTCAAATCCTTCTCTTTAGCTTAAAAGTATAAAAGGATTGTAATCGTGCAGATAAGGTTTGAGCTAGTACACATCACTATAGGTGCGACGTTTCCTTTTTTAGATTTCAGCATCAACAGCCGCTAATTCTTGATTCATAACTTTCGTACCCATTTAATAAATAAGTAGGTACGAAAATACACAGTTTTATTTACAGTCTTGATATCAATGGTGGGTAATTTTAAGATTACCATTCAAAAGTTTCCTCTTTATTTTCAAATTTTGATGAGAAAATTTCCCAATTCTGTTTGATCATCTGACGTTCTCTTTGTTGTACTTATACTTAAAATTTCAACTTAGCTAAAACAGAATTTTGCCCAATCAGCCATTAAACTTTTCCTTTTTTCAAGATAAGCACCTCGTAAATAAGCAGCCTCGACATCGTCAGGAAGTTTATGGGCTAGTACATGTTCACAGACTTCTCTAGGGTAATCAGTCTTATCGGCTGACCAGTCACGGAAGGTTGAACGAAAACCATGTGTCGTGATAACACGGTGTTGTTTAGGGTCAATATAACCAGTACCATCTTTTTCAAGTTGTTCAGCGTGCATGCGTCTAATCAATGAGGTAATTGCCATATCAGATAACATACCACCTCGAGGAGCAATAAAAATATGTTCACCAAGGCCTTTATTGATTTCTACAGATTTTAAGAGCTTTAAGGCTTGATCAGATAAAGGTACTTGATGCTCTTTCCCAGCTTTCATACGTTCCTTTGGAATTGTCCAGACTTTTGATTCAAAATTGATCTCATCCCATGTTGCTCCGAAGATTTCACCAGAACGGCAAGCGGTCAGAATTGCAAATTCTAGTGCTTTTGCAGCAATACCGCCTTTAGTTTGTAGATGCTGCATGAATTTTGAGATATCAGTATAGGGGAGGGAGGGAAGTGATTTCACTTCACGTTTGAGTTTGCCAAGGATAGGTTCAAGATTTCCTTTCCATGCAGCAGGATTATCTCCAGAGACATATTCCATCGCTTTTGCATAATCAAAAATGTTTTCCAAACGTCCTCGAATACGTTTAGCCGTTTCATTTTTTTCAATCCATATTGGTTCTAGTACAGAGGCAATATCAGCTTTGGTGATGGTTCCAATAATACGATTGCCTAATGTTGGAAACACGTAAGTTTCAATTGTTGAGGCCCACTGGGTTGCATGTTTTGCATTGCTGAGTTCACGAGCTTTATTTGCAAAGACAATTTGAGCACATTCCTGAAAGGTTTTTTCTCGTTGTTTTTGAATGCGCAGTTGATTTAATCGTTGTTGTTTTTCATGTAATGGATCAATGCCATCACGAATTTATTTTTTTAGTTCACGGGCTTTTTCTCGCGCTTCTGCAAGTGAAACTTCCGGATAAGAACCTAGACCAATATCACGACGATGATTTTTTAATTCACCATAATCGTTTGCTCGTTGTCCGACTACAACACGTAATACCCATGCACGGGAATTATTAACAATACGTAAATGTAAGCCATCAACACCGCCAACCGCATGTCTACCATTTTCCTTAAGTTTTGCTACACTCATTGCAGAGAGTTCTTTTGCTTTCTTAGGCATAAGAGGTGATTTTTGTCCCACATAATAACCCACTTAAAGTAGCAGTTTTAGTTAAATAATACAAGATGCTATCGGAAAACTATTCATATTAACTATATGATATTAAATGGTTTGTAATATATTTCTGGACTATATCGGATGTTACTTTTGCGGATTGATCCTCTGCCAAGATTCAAGAAAACCTGTTGAAATATAACAGGTTTTTTTTATGTCTAAAAATTGAATAAAGATCGTATTTTGAGTCTTAATTCTATTTGATCAGTAAGGTTATTTAGTTTGGAATATTCTCACAATAACCATATAGGATCAGAGAATGACCCTTTAAAACAAAATTATGCTGTTTTGCAATTTCTTGGATTCTATCTTCAATTTCTTTATCTTTAAATTCTATCACTTGATGGCTATGTTGACAGATTAAATGATCATGGGAGCTGTCCTGCATTATTTCAAATACAGCATGGTGACTATCAAAATTATGTCGTTGGACAATTCCGGCCAGCTCAAATTGTGTGAGAACACGATAAACTGTAGCTAATCCAACATCTTCTCCCTGTTCTAACAAAATTTTATAGATATCTTCGGCGCTTAAATGACGTTTTTCCGAATGTTCCAGTATTTCTAAAATTTTGATGCGTGGTAATGTGACTTTCAGTCCAGCTCTGCGCAAATCTTGATGGGTAACTGCCATTTTGCTCTCTTTTACTTGCCAAAATATTGATATGAATTTAGGTTGAAATGTTTGTGTCAAATTTACTGTATATAAAGCTTAGAAAAACAATAAATTTCTATAGTTCAGCATAATATTTCCCTGAATAATTTAAAAAGCACTTGTTCAAATAAAACTTTTACTCAACAAAACAGGGATATTTCTTTGAAATAGGCTTTTCAACAGTATTGTTATGTTATAACATAACAATACTGTTTTTCAAATCTTTCTATGAGGATTCTGGT
Source organism: Acinetobacter populi (assembly GCF_002174125.1). GTDB lineage: Bacteria > Pseudomonadota > Gammaproteobacteria > Pseudomonadales > Moraxellaceae > Acinetobacter > Acinetobacter populi. The sequence continues at coordinate 84,275 of NZ_NEXX01000002.1, read as the reverse complement.
TTAGTCCAACTCGAATCTTATAAAGGCTAAAGTGATATAGAAATGGAATTATTTCCTTATTTATCTGTGTTGATCCTGCTTTCTGCATGTAGCAATTCAGTAACACGGCAGAATCAAATAGTAAACTTTTCACGGACAAAAGTGATACAGCAGAAAATTAGCGATACACTAGAGAAAATAATACCCGCATTAGTAATTCAACCCATTCCTGATGATTATCAGACATGGCTCAATCAATTAGATCATAAACAACAGGTAAATGATTATAAAAATTTTCTAAAAAAATATGATCTGAATGAAATAGTCCCCGATCATGACTTGTTGCGTAGTGCGCGGGATTGGCAAAAATGTTATGCCCCAGCGTTTGAAGTTCCGCCACAGGAAGTCTGGTTAAATATTATTCCAACCTTACAAATTCTAAAAAGACTGGTCGATGACAAGATTCTGGATGATTTTACTGTCACATCAGTGTATCGGAATTTTAATTTAAATCGGTGTGCAGGCGGAGCAGATTCTTCCCGTCATGTGTTTAATGCTGCGCTAGATTTCCGTATTGGACCAGAAAATCCACAACCAGAAGACTTCATCAAGATTGATCAAAGCAAAATCAAGTTATGTAAATTCTGGGAAGAATATGGTCAAGCCTTGAATATGGGGCTAGGGGTTTATGCTTCAGGACAGATTCATATTGATAGCTTGGGGTTTCGTACATGGGGACCGGATCATCACAGTGCATCTTCTCCATGTATCACATCTCTGGTTTCAAATTAAAAGAAGGCGTATGAATCATGGTAATGCAACTTCTTCCAGAAAAATATATTCATCAATGGGATAGCACCTACAGGTCACGGTGTTTTCCCCATCAAACAGCTTAAAGCTGCGAGATAAAATTTCTATCAATGCCTTAACTTAGTGAGATCAAGCCAATGGATACTAATTCCTTAGCCATGCCATCCAAACTTCCCGTGACTGTATTATCAGGATTTTTAGGTGCAGGAAAAACCACTTTACTTAATCATATCCTGAATAACCGGGAAGGGCGTCGTATTGCCGTGATTGTCAATGACATGTCAGAAGTCAATATTGATGCAGCTTTGGTACGTGAGGGTGGTGCAGAACTTTCGCGGACAGATGAAAAACTGGTAGAAATGAGTAATGGTTGTATTTGCTGTACTTTACGTGAGGATTTACTGGTTGAGGTGCGTCGTTTAGCGCAGGAACATCGTTTTGACCAACTGGTGATTGAATCAACCGGGATTTCGGAACCATTGCCTGTTGCCGAAACCTTTACTTTTGAAGATGAACAGGGACTTTCTCTGAATGAGTTTGCTCGTCTGGATACTATGGTAACTGTGGTAGATGCCTATAACTTTTTAAGGGATTACAGCTCTTATGATTCCTTACAGCAACGAGGTGAATCTTTAGGCGAACAAGATGAGCGTACAGTGGTCGATTTGCTGATTGATCAGATTGAGTTTTGTGATGTGATTATACTTAATAAAGTGGATTTAATTAATGCAGATGAAAAAGAACGTTTATTTGCCATTCTTCATTCTTTAAATCTACGGGCAAAAATTGAAATTGCTGAATTTGGTAAAGTCGATTTGGATAAAGTCCTAAATACCCAGTTATTTGATTTTAATGCAGCAGCACAGGCACCGGGTTGGTTGAAAGAATTAAGAGGAGAACATATTCCAGAAACTGAAGAATATGGAATCAGTAGTTTTGTTTATCGTGCCAGACGGCCTTTTCATCCCCAGCGTTTCTATGATTTTGTAAATTCCGAATGGCAAGGTGTAGTCCGTTCCAAAGGTTTCTTTTGGCTAGCATCTGATCCTACGCTTGCAGGTTCTTGGTCACAGGCTGGTGCAATGGCACGTCATGGTGTTGCAGGACATTGGTGGGCTGCTGTTCCACAGGAGCATTGGCCACAGGATTCCCAAAGTGTTGCAGCCATCGAAAAAAATTGGGATCCACGAACAGGTGATGCACGCCAAGAAATCGTGATGATTGGCATGGACATGGATCAATTGGGATTAACAGCCCAGTTTGATGCATGTTTATTAACCGATACTGAAATGGCAATGGGTCCCGAGGCATGGCAAGAATTTTATAATCCATTCCCAAACTGGGTATAAGACTGTTTTTTTAGGGACTTTTATACTGATTGTGCTGATTTTATCAAAGAGGGTATTTTGTATACCCTCTGCCTAATTAACTTAAACAGAGGCTTTAATTTTTAAAAGTAATTACTTTAGTACCTAAAATAAAAATATTTATTTCATGCAGTTAAAGATTTCCAACACATAGATATTTGATTTCTGTATATTCTTCCAGTCCATATCTAGAGCCTTCACGCCCCAATCCGGAGGCCTTTACACCACCAAAGGGTGCTTCGGTGGTCGAAATTAAACCAGTATTGATACCGACCATACCGTATTGCAGCGCTTCTGAGACTTTAAACAATCGATTGACGTTCTTGGTAAAAATATATGCCGCCAGACCAAATTCGGTATTGTTGGCTCGTTCAATCACATCATCTTCATCCTCAAATTTGAAAATTGGGGCAAGTGGAGCAAAGGTTTCTTCATTAAAGCATAGCATGGCATCATTGGCATGTTTAAGAATGGTGGGCTGGAAAAAACGCTCGCCTAAAGGTGAAACCTCACCGCCAAGAACTAGTTCGCCACCTTGTGAAATTGCATCCTGAACATGCTTTTGCACTTTAAGAACAGCTTTTTGATTAATCAGCGGACCAATATCGGTATCCGGTTCCAGTCCATTTCCGACTTTTAATGCGGCCACTTTTATTTTAAGTTTTTCGATAAATTGATCATACAGGCTGCTATGTACAAAAATTCGGTTACTACAGACACAGGTTTGTCCTGCATTTCTAAATTTACTATCAATAGTGCCCTGAACTGCTACATCAAGGTCAGCATCATCAAATACGATTAAGGGAGCATTACCTCCTAATTCTAAGGAAAGTTTCTTAATTGTCGGTGCACATTTTTGCATTAACAACGCCCCAACAGGAGTTGAACCAGTAAAACTTAATTTTTGTACAATGGGACTTTGGGTTAATGGTGGCACAATATCCTGTGCATATCCGGTAATGATATTTAATACGCCGGGTGGAATACCAGCCTGATGTGCAAGTTCTGCAAAGGCTAGTGCAGTAAATGGTGTTTCCTGTGCAGGTTTAACAATAATGCTGCAACCCGCAGCAAGTGCTGGTGCCACTTTTCGGGTAATCATGGCTGCCGGAAAATTCCAGGGTGTAATTGCCACACAAACACCGACAGGTTGCCGAATCGTCAGCAAGCGTTTATCGGTGCTCGGTGATGGAATGGTATCACCATACATGCGGCGACCTTCTTCGGCAAACCATTCAATAAAACTTGCAGCATAAGTGATTTCGCCTTCTGCTTCTTTTAATGGTTTTCCTTGTTCCAGTGTCATGATCGTGGCCAGTTCCTGTTTATGTTCAAGGATCAGGGCAAACCATTTTTTGAGTAGTTCGACACGATATTTGACGGCACTTTGTTTCCATGTTTGGTAAGCCTGATGGGCGACATCAATGCTCTCTTCAATTTGTGAGACAGTTAATGCAGGGATATGACCTAGTACTTCAGATGTGGCCGGATTAATGACTTCAATGGTTTGTTGTGAAGCTGAATCAATCCATTTTCCGTTGATATAGGCCGCTTGTTTGAATAAGGCGAAAGAATTTATGTCCATATTTATCTATTCCTGTGATGATGACTGATAGTATCTGATCCGTGCTGATCATTGAATTAAAATTACTGATAAATCATATTCTTAAATGTTAATTGCATGAAATTTTCAAACAATCTATTTGCAAAATGAATTTATCATGTAATATATGATATATCTTATATTAAATATCATTGTTAGGGAAGATAAACGATATGGAGAGATTGGTCTTTGGTTCGCCGATGCGTTATATACAAGGATGGGGCGTATTAAATGAAGCGCTGAACTGGCTTAATCCCAATCACCAAAACATTTGTGTGGTGACAGACGCCTTTGTTTTAGATCTGATTCAGCCGACGCTACAGGCACAAGCCAAACAAAAAAATTTAGCCATTGATTTTGTGGTTTTTGATCAAGCGATTACTAGCACGCATTTGCAGCATATGTTTGATCAGGTCAGACCGAATATTCCTGATATAGTGCTGGCTGCTGGTGGGGGACTGTCGATTGATGCAGGTAAGGCACTCGCACACCAGTTCAATCTACCTTTTATTACCATCCCGACTGTGGCATCAAATGATGCACCCACCTCGAAGAACTATGTGGTGTATACCGACCATCATCAAATGGATTATGTCGGGCATCTGGACTTTAGTCCCTGGGCAGTGATTGTTGATAGCCAAATTATTTCCAAAGCACCGAAAAAGTTTTTACTTGCCGGAATTGGCGATGCAATTTCCAAAAAATTTGAGGCGCGAGCCTGTTTGCAAAGTCAAGGCAAGAATATGTTTGCCACCCGTTCGTCAATAACCGCTGTTGCAATAGGTGATGCCTGCTTTGAGCAGATTCAGCAACATGCACAGGCCGCGTTAGCAATTGCCGGAACAGGAAAATCCAGTGATGCGCTGGAAATGATTCTGGAAGCCAGTATTTTGATGAGTGGACTGGCTTTTGAAAGTGGTGGTTTATCCATTGCCCATGCCATGACCCGTGGATTAACTGCCATACCGGAAACATCACGGCAAATGCATGGCTTACAGGTTGCCTATGGTTTACTGGTACAGCTATATCTTGATCAGCAACACGAAGAACTTGATCAACTTATTATTTTCTATAAAAAAATTGGATTACCGGTTGCTTTAAAACAATTGGGATTAACCCAGATTGATACAGCTACATTGCACACCATTGCAGATTTAACACTGGCTGCACCACATTGTAAAAATTTTTCCAGTGTACTGACACAACAGGATTTGGTTGCTGCCATGCAGCACATTGAAAATTTGGATAGACAGGAGAGATAAATGATCTCGCAAGCACAAGTAAGGAACACTGAGCAGATGCAATATCAACCCACAGCACAAGAAATTGCATTTTTAAAAGAGAAGGCGAAATTTATTCGCAAGGAAACCATTCGTTTAATTGAAATTGCCAAGACTGGACATTACTCCTCGGTCTTTTCATGTGCCGAAATTTTTGCCGCTTTATATTATGACGTGATGAATATTAAGGTCGGGGAGCCTAAATGGCCTGAAAGAGATCGTTTTCTCATGGGTAAAGGGCATGCGGCAGTAGGGCAATTCCCGATTCTGGCAGAGCTGGATTTCTTTCCAAAAGCATGGTTGGAGGATTATACCCGCTTAGGTAGTCCGTTGGGCGACCACCCTGATATGAAGAAAGTCCCAGGAATTGATTTTTCTTCTGGCTCAATTGGTCATGCTTTATCCGCAGGTGTTGGTATGACACTGGCACAACGCTATACCGGTATTGCGCATGAGGTATTTGTATTAATGGGCGATGGTGAAATGCAGGAAGGGCAGGTTTGGGAAGCAGCATTAAGTGCTTCACATCACCAGTTAAATCGTTTGATTGCTATTGTGGATCGCAATGGTTATCAGCTGGATGGCAAAGTTAATGATGTGATCAATATTGAACCTCTGGCAGACAAGTGGCAGGCTTTTGGCTGGGAAACACATGTGGTGGATGGACATAATATTCAACAATTGACCACATTACTCAGACAAGTAAAAGCAGACCAAAACCGAAAAACGCCAGTATGTATTATTGCCAATACCTTAAAAGGGAAAGGTGTTTCTTACATGGAAATCGAACCGGGCTGGCATTTGGGCTATTTGTCGCCGGAAGATGCAGAAAAGGCATTACAGGAAATAGAGAATAAGGAGATTTAAATGAGTAGCCAATCAACATCACAATTGTCGCCTCAACAGCCACATCAGTTATCACCCCAGTCTTGGCAGTATCGTGAACTCAATGCCAAAAATCCAGGTCTGGATTATTTATCTGATGCTCTGATTGAACTGGTTGAACAGGGGTATCCGGTAGTTGCCGGTTCGGCAGATTTACAATATTCCAATGGCTTGAACCGTTTTTCGGCTGCTTATCCGGAGCGTTATATTGCTTTTGGTATTTCCGAACAGAATATGGTTTCTGCCGCGGCAGGTATGGCAACTTCTGGCGTGATGCCTTTTGTCGCAACTTTTGCATCGTTTCTTGGATTACTGTGTTGTGAACAGATTCGTATGGATATTGCTTATTCAGCTTTGCCAGTTCGTTTGATTGGTCATCATACGGGTATCTCTCTGGGATTCTATGGTACATCACATCATGCAACCGAAGATATTGGAACCATGCGTTCGATTGCCGATCTGGCCGTAATTTCACCTGCTGATGGCAATGAGTTAAAAGCTGCGATTAAAGCATCAGCACACTATGACAAGCCGATTTATTTCCGGATTGGTCGTGGGCGTGATCCTGTCGTTTATGAATCTGAACCTGAATTTGAGTTTGGTAAGGCCAAAATTCATCAACTAGGCAGTGATCTAAATATTATTGCCTGCGGCATGACAGTCTATGAATCTTTGGCAGCAGCAAAATTGTTACAACAGCAGGGACTTTCTGTTGGTGTGATCAATATGGCCTCGATTAAGCCGATTGATGCCGAGGCAATTTTACAGGCAGCCGCTGCGTCTAGTCGCATGATGACGGTAGAGGAACATAATGTTTTAGGTGGACTGGGTGCTGCGGTTGCCGAAGTCATTAGTGAACATGGCTATGCAGGAAAATTAAAACGCCATGGAATTTATGATGAATATAGCCTGATTGCACCACCGACTCATCTTTACCATCACTATCGTCTGGATAGTGAGGGGATCAAGGACGTCGCTTTGGAATTTCTCAATCAATCATGACATAGATCTGGTTATGACCGATCAGATGCGGAGAATATTATGGATAGGATATCCACGAACAATCCTCAACAGCAGCATCCTGAGGATGAAAATACAGTTCAAATTACTGACCATGACCGCAAAGTTGCGGCATGGGGCGGTGCTGTCGGTACAGCATTGGAACAATACGATTTTATTATTTATGGTACAGCAGCAGCTTTGGTGTTTAACCATATTTTTTTCCCAAATGTTTCTCCAGCAGTCGGTTATCTGGCGAGTTTTTCCACCTTCGCTGTGGGTTTTTTGGCACGGCCATTAGGCGGAATTTTCTTTTCCAAATATGGTGAAAAACTGGGACGAAAATGGGTATTGGTTGCAACTTTATATTTGATGGGCTTTGCTACCTTTGCCATGGGATTGATACCATCTTATGATCAAATCGGCTTGTTCGCGCCGTTATTACTGGTGATTTGCCGTTTTATGCAAGGGTTTGGTGCTGGTGCAGAAATGGCAGGTGCAACGGTACTATTAACAGAAACAGCCTTACCTAACAAGCGAGGGAAAATGGCTTCGCTGGTCTGGGTTGGTGCATCGGTTGGTACGGCACTGGGTGCCTTGGCATGGATTCTGGTTCAGCTTTTGCCCGAACCGGATTTTTATGCTTGGGGCTGGCGGTTGGTATTCTTTAGTTCGATATTTGTGACTTTTGTAGCTTGGCTGATACGACGCGGATTAAAAGAATCGCCTGTTTTTGTCGAGAAAAAACGTCATGCCAAACAGGAGAAAGCTATTCCCTTACGTGAAGTATTTCGTGATGGTAAACGTACCATATTCCGTGTATTTCTGATGAATGTAGGTGCAAATGGTCATTCATATATTTATCAGGCATTTATTGGTTCTTTTTTGGTATCAGTGGTCAAAGTCAATGCGTCATTTATTCCCAAGACACTTTTGGTCGGCGCCACGATCGCTGCATTTACCTCGGTATTGATTGGTCGGGCATCGGATATTTATGGCCGCAAGAAAATCATGTATTTCATTCATACCACATTATTTTTTGCCACCATTCCAATGTTTATGTTACTGGAAACAGGAAATACACTGTATATCATGCTGGTGATTATCTTCGGCTTTATCTTTGCCGCAGAAGGTACAGTAAGTGCACAAGCAGCCTATTTCCCTGAGTTGTTTGGTTCTAAATATCGCTATGCTGGCGTTACACTGGGACGTGAAATGTCGGCTGTGTTTGGTGGTGGGATTGGCCCAATGGTATGCTCTGCATTATTAACAGCTTTTTCCAATAGTTGGTTGCCTGTGGCGATTTATATGATGTTTATCATGAGTCTCAGTTTAATTGGTATTTATATTTCACCGGAAACCAGAGGCCGTTCTTTATATACGCCAGAAAATGCAATTGATGAAAAGAACGCATTGAATGCAATAGAACAGGGGAGTTCTTCTACCCTTAAAGCAGAAAAGTCTTAATTGCATGAAATAAAAGGGTACTGCAAAAGATGATTTGAAGGAACAATCTGAATGAAGTGCTTTCAGTCATCTTTTCAGTGATTTGCTGGATAAAGCAACCCATATAAACACAGGATATTGAATCATGGAGATAAAAACAGCTGTGATTACCGGTGGCGGTACAGGTATTGGATTAGCCACCGCTTCATTATTACTTGAGCATGGTTGGCGTGTAGTTGCTCTGGGTTTGCAATCTGAGCAGGTAATTTCCGATCAATTTCATTTTTATGAGGTTGATATTTGTGATCTGGATCAGGTCAAAAAGATTTTTGATCATGAGCCAAAGGTCGATGCGCTGATTCATTGTGCCGGTATGATCAAACAAAAACAGGAATGGGAAATACCGATCTTTGAAAAAGTGATGGAGGTTAATCTTAATACAGCCTTTGCGATTACCACCTTATTACAGGATAAACTAATTCAGGCAAAAGGATCGATTATTCATATTGCCTCAATGTGGAGTTTTTTTGGTTCGGCACAGTCACCAGCTTATGCGGCATCAAAAGCTGGTGTTGCGGCATTGACCCGATCGCTAGCTGTCGCATTGGGTGCAAAAGGTGTACGTGTAAATGCAGTTGCGCCCGGCTGGATTGATACTGCAATGGGTGCAACCGCCAAAAATGATCCGGAGCGTTATCAGAAAATTATTGATCGGATTCCGCTTGGACGCTGGGCACAGCCGACAGAAATTGCACAGGTCATTATTTTTTTATTATCGGCACATGCCAGTTATATTCATGGTGCTGTTTTACCAGTAGACGGTGGTTACAGTATCGCTTAAGCCATAGTCTGATATCCATTACATTTACAGTCTATTGTTTTGATTAAAAAGACTGTAAATGTTTTAACTTGTACAATCCCACATTACTTTTTAAATTGCGGCAGTCCAGTTCAGCATGGTTTTGCCCCATTCAATATCGTCTTGTATGGCTTTTCTTGCTGCATCTGCATCGTGATTACGCAGTGCATCCAGCACATAAAAATGATAATGCTGATCACTTTCCAGTTCTTTACGTGGCGTATTGACATGAAAACTGCGTAAAATTGGTCCCATCATAATCCACATATTTTCCAGCGTTTTGGAAATCAGCGGACTATGTGCAGCGTTAATCACACCAAAATGAAACAGTTTATTCAGCTCAGCCGCTTTTTTTGAATCTACCGGTACAATTTTCTGAAATTCATCCTGAATGTTTTCCAGTGCCTGAAGTTCTTCTGGGGTAATTTTTATTGCTGCCATCGCAGCAGCTTCACCCTCAAGTAAAAAACGAATACGCTGAATTTCCTGTAACTGTTCATGGGTCAATACGGGAACATAAATTGAGGTAGCAGCCTTAATCTGTAGGGCCTGGTCACTGACCAAACGAAAAATTGCTTCCCTAACGGGTGTAATGGACACCCCCATGGCTTTGGCAATCTGGGTCGGACGCAAACGGTCACCCGGTTCATACTGTCCATCGATAAGTGCCAGACGTAGGGCTTCATAAACACTATCGCTTAAATTACCTTTATTAATGACTTCAAAGTTTTTTTCAGATGACATATCAGAAAAGATGAGAAAGGAACATGGCCTAAGTATACGCACAAATCTTCAATATCTCTAGAATAGAATATATTATATATCGGATAAATAGGTTGCTTCTCTTGTTTAAATTTATTTATGTGATTGATAAATAATTTTTTTAATTCATCTTGCTATTTATCAATTTGATCTTTAATGACTTCAAGTATTTGCTGTTGCATGATGTACAGTATCCAAAATGGCAAAATGTATTGCCAAATGAGTAAATCAATATATGGTCAATGAAAATCGAAAGATTCAGTCTGTAGAACGGGCAATGATTCTCCTTGAAATCATTTCTGCGGCAGGCGGAAAAATGCGGCTGGTTGATCTGGTGAAACAGACCGGTTTACATAAAAGTACCTTGCATGGTTTGCTCAATACCCTTGCAACGCTAGGTTATATCATTAAGAAAGACAATAGCTATGCGCTGGGATTAAGGTTACGTGAAATTGCCCAGCCATTGGCAGATGCAGATCAACAGTTGCGTTGCTTATTTACACCTGTTTTACATGCCTTGCAACAGATTAGTCAGGAAACCTGTTATCTGGCCGTGCCATGTGGGACAAGGGAATATCTATATATTGATGCCATAGAAGGGCAGAATAATTTACGCTTTGCCAGTCCACGGGGATTGCGTGAAAGTCTGACGACCTCAGCAATTGGTAAAGTCCTATTGGCCAATGATGTACAGTTATTACGCAGTTTACGCAAGGCTAGTCTGGTTTCTCCTGCGCTGGAACAGGAATTGATCTTGATTGCTCAAAATAATTATGCACTGGATCTGGGCGAGGCGGAACCGGACTTATGCTGTCTGGCTTTACCACTGCGTTATCAGGGCAAGGTGGTGGCCGCCCTGGGAACCGCAGGCCCGAGTTTTCGTCTGGATAAAATCAAACTTGAACAGATGGCAAAGCAATTAATTAGTGAAAAGTTTGATCATCTCAAACTTTAACAGGAATCAATCGCATACTGTTTCTTTTGATGCCTAAACATTTAAAGATAGTGACTTCTTGATTTTTAATGTTGTTAAGGAGTTTTTATCATGTCTTTATCGCAATCGGTTACACAGGAAATCATTGCTAAAGCCCAGCATATTGCCACTGAACACGGTTTTGCGGTCTGTATTAGTGTGGTTGATGATTCAGGATTATTACGGGGTTTTTTACGCATGGATGGTGCTGCTGCCGGCCCGATTGATGTGTCCATTAAAAAAGCCCGTACCGCTGCTTTATTTCGTACCGATAGTATTGATCTGGGGGCGCAAGCCAGACCGGATGGTGCTATTTATACACTCGAAGCAACCAATGGTGGTTTGATCAGTTTTGGTGGCGGCGTGGTTTTACATGATGCACAGGGCAATGCCATTGGTGCGCTTGGTATTGCTGGTGCCACAGTCGATGCGGATCAGCAGATTGCATTACAGGTTGTCGATCGACATTAAATTTTAAAAGGATACGGCAACGAAAATTATAAATCCCTCATTATATGATTTTTGTTGCAGGAGTATTTGAGTAAAAATTTAAAATCTATGGAGTTTTGTAGAAAATGCAAAAAAGTCGCTCGGATCTGGGCGTATGGGCTTTATCAGTCACAGCCTTTGCGATCGGAATTGCAGAATTTATTGTGGTCGGAATTTTACCGACCATTTCCTCGGCATTGAATGTTCCATTGGCGCAAACCGGTAGTCTGGTGGGACTGTATGCGCTGGCACTGGCAATCGGCACACCGATCATGGTATTGCTTTTGTCACGCTTTGCCAAAAAGACCGTATTACTGGCATTGATTATGATGTTTATCAGCGGCAATGTTTTGGCAGCGATTTCACCAAATTACGATATTCTCTTGCTGGGGCGAGTGATCACAGCGGTTGCTCATGGAAGTTTTTTTGCTATCGGGGCAACTGTTGCTGTGTCCATGGTAGCAAAGGAGCGGGCAGGACAGGCAATTGCCCTGATGTTTTCCGGTTTAACGCTGGCGATGGTCATTGGTGTGCCTTTGGGCAGTCTGATTGGTAATTCACTCAATTGGCGTTATCCGTTTTATGCGGTTGTCCTGCTTGGCATATTATCGTTACTGGCTATTTATCTTTGGGTGCCGACTTTAAAAACAGGTTCGGCCATAGCCGTGGCAGAACAATTAAAAACTCTGAAATCTGTACCAATTCTGACCATGATGATTATTACCATTTTAGGTTTTGGTGCAAGTTTTGCTGCATTTACCTATATTACTCCGATTCTTACAGAAATTACCCGATTCTCCTTGTCTATGGCCAATTTATTGTTGGTGCTGTTTGGTATTGCGACCTTACTGGGAAATATCTTTGGAGGTCGTCTTGTTTCTCGTTTGGGCTGGGCTTCTTCTACACGATGGATGCTATTTGCTTTAACGCTTGTTTTGCTGTTGATGGGATTTTTGATGCAACAACAAGGATTTATGCTAATTCTGTTGTTTGTCTGGGGATTTCTGGCCTTTGGTGTTTCTCCGGGCTTTCAGTCCGGCATGTTAACCACAGCAGAAAAATGGACACCTAAAGCGATAGATTTTGCTTCTGGACTGAATATTTCTGCCTTTAATCTGGGTATTACACTCGGCGAAATCTTTGGTAGTGTGTTTGTGGGGAAAGGTTATCTGGCCTATACCCCGTGGATTGGTGTACTGTTGTTGATACTGGCACAATTTCCCTTGAAATGGTTACAGCATAAAAACCAAAATTGATGATGCTAGTCGGTCAAACATACCGGTACAGGTGTGTTTGATATTTATACGGGAACAATTCAGTACGATTTAAGCATAAGAGATGAAATCAAAAGTTGTAAAAAATGGCATAACAATTGCTTTTTTAACAATGCAACGAATTTCCGGAATCTGCTGTAATGACTTTAACACTTCCTCTTATTGATGTGGCGGCTTTATCCAGTACAAATTTTGAAGACCGCCTTGCCGTGGCAAAACAAATACGTCAGGCTTGTCTGGATAAGGGTTTTTTCTATATTATCAATCATGGCATCAGTGCAGATTTACAGCAGCAAGTATTCCAATATAGCCAGCAATTTTTTAATTTACCGCTGCCAGCCAAAGAACAGATCAATAAAAATAAATCGATTGCCAATCGTGGCTATGAACCTTTAAAGAATCAAACACTGGAGGCAGATGCACCACCAGATCTTAAGGAAGGTTTTTATGTAGGACGGGAATATGCGCTGGACAGTGAAGAAGTCAAAAATAAACGCTTTAATTATGGTCCTAATCAGTGGCCGGAAGATTTACCAGAATTTAAACAGGTCATGATGCAATATCAGCAAGAGGTTGAGGCATTATCGATCCGCTTGATGCGTGCATTGGCATTATCACTGGATCTAAATGAAGATTATTTTAATCAATACAATCAGCAAGCCATGATTACTTTACGTTTGTTACATTATCCACCGCAGCCTGCAAATCCCTTACCAAATGAAAAAGGTTGTGGTGCGCATACCGACTTTGGTGGTTTGACTTTATTATTACAGGATATGAATGGCGGCTTGCAAGTCTGGGATCATCAGCAACACATTTGGCTTGATGCACAACCGATTGCAGGCAGTTATGTGGTGAATCTGGGCGATCTGATTGCGCGCTGGACCAATGATTTGTATCAATCTACCCGACATCGTGTAATCAATCGGTCTGGTGTAGAACGTTATTCGGTGCCGTTTTTCTTCGGTGGTAATCCTGAGCATGAGATACGTTGTATTGAAACCTGTTTAAATGAAGGTGATATTGCCAAATATCCGGTAACCACTGTCGAAAAACATCATCAGGAAATGTACCGGAGAACCTATGGCTAAGCACATTGTATTAATACATGGCGCATGGCAGGGAAGCTGGTCATTTGATTTAATTAAACCTTTGCTTATTGAACGGGGCTGGCAGGTGCATGCACTGGATTTACCCGGTAATGGTCATCATCCTGATCCTACTATAGAAGTTTCTTTGCGCTCTTATAGTCAGTATGTGTTTGATTATATTCATGCTTTGGGCGAAAAAGTATTTTTACTGGGCCATAGTGGTGGAGGTATTACGATTTCGCAGGTGGCAGAAATGATTCCCGATCGAATTCATGCGCTGATTTATCTGGTTGGTATGATGCTGCCCAGTGGCATGACATTTTTAGAATTAAAACAGCTTTGCGAGGCTAGATTTCCGGGACAAAGTTTTGAAGGGATTTCGCCTTATTTAAAATTTTCTGAAGCGGGTAAAATCAGTGAAGTGACCGAAGAGGGTGTAATCAAAATATTTTTGCAGGATTATCCGATGCTAGAGGCTGCAGGATTAGCAAGAAATTTTACTGCTCAAACTGAAACTGGACGTGATTTACGACTTAGTCTGAGTCCAGAACACTATGGGCGTGTGCAGCGGATTTATATTGAAGCGCTACAAGACCAATCTTTAAATATCAAAATGCAGCGTTTGATGCAGCAACTTAGTCCAGGTGCTGAAATTTATACGGTTGATACTGGACATGTACCACAAGTGATTGTGCCCGAGCAAGTTGTAGAGATGATTGAGCGTACACAGCAAAAATATAATGTAATTTAAACGGGTTCGATTTGAGTGATTTAAGGAGAAGGGATAGAGTTTTATGTACGCATGAATAAAATATCATCTTTAATTTTTTGCATAAAAATAATCCATAATGTGTAAAGCTTTATAATCATCATGTATGAAGTACATATGTTTATTTTAATTTTTTTATAGAAAATACAAATTCTGTGGTTGATTGATAGCATATTGGTTTAAGCTATTCAGGACTTTTGTATAATTGACAAAGCTGAGATAGCATTTGAACTTTTTATATGATGAATAGGTCAGAAAATCTAAGCTGGTTGTAGAAAAATTATAGATCGAGGTGATATATGGATCAACCTGTTGAAAAATCTGGAATACGTTTATTTACCGTATTCATTCTAGCAGTATTTGGTGTGGTTTTGCTCGGTGGAGGTATTTATTTAGCAACATTAGGTGGTTCTTGGTATTACATTATTACTGGGTTGATTTTATTACTGAGTGCTTATTTCTTGATGCGTCGTTCCATTACAGCTCTATGGCTGTATGCTGCATTGATGATTGGTACGGTAATTTGGGCAGTCTGGGAAGTGGGTACCGACTTCTGGGCATTGGCTCCCCGACTGGATATTTTGGGCTTACTGGGATTATGGTTGCTGGTTCCCGGTGTGACCCGTGATATAGGGCAACCCAAGACCTCAGGTAAGGCGGTATTATCCAGTACATTAGGAATTGCAATTGTGGTAATGATTTATGCGATTTTTAATGATCCGCAGGAAATCCACGGCACAATTACAAACGAACAACCACAAACTGCACAGGCAATAGACGGTGTTGATTCCGCTGACTGGCCAGCTTATGGTCGTACACAGGCTGGTGTACGCTATTCACCTTTAACTCAGATTAATGATCAAAATGTAAAAGGGCTGAAAGTCGCATGGACTTTTCGCACTGGCGATTTAAAAACAGATCATGATTCCGGCGAAACCACCAATCAGGTGACACCAATCAAGATCGGCAATAATATGTATATGTGTACGACACATCAGTATCTAATTGCGCTCGATCCTGCAACAGGTAAGGAAAAGTGGCGTTTTGATCCAAAATTAAAAGCGGACAAAACCTATCAGCATCTGACTTGTCGTGGGGTATCTTATTATGATGAAAATAATACCGCCGAATTTGCAACGAGCTTGGCACATAAACAATCTTCATCGACACAATGTCCACGTAAAATTATTTTACCGGTGAATGATGGTCGCTTGGTGGCAATCAATGCCGATAATGGTCAGCGTTGTGAGGATTTTGGTAAAAATGGCGAAGTAGATTTGCAAAAAGATATGCCATTTGCTTATCCAGGTGGTTATAACCCGACTTCACCACCGATTGTAACCGGAACCACGATTATTATTGCAGGTTCTGTAACCGATAACTTTTCCACCAAAGAACCTTCTGGTGTGATCCGTGGTTACGATGTCAATAATGGTCAATTATTATGGGTATTTGATACCGGTGCAGAAGATCCGAATGCCATTCCGGCACCAGGCCAGACTTTTGTCCATAACTCGCCGAATGCTTGGGCACCGTTGGCTTATGATGCCAAAGCCGACGTGGTATTTGTACCTACCGGTGTCGGTACACCCGATATCTGGGGCGGTGATCGTACCGAGTTAAAAGAGCGTTATGCCAATTCTGTGCTTGCTTTGAATGCGACCACAGGTAAATTGATCTGGCATTTCCAGACCACGCATCATGATTTGTGGGATATGGATGTACCTTCTCAGCCTACACTGGCCGAGATCAAGGACCAAAGTGGACAAATGGTGCCAGCAGTCTATGTAACCACCAAAACCGGAAATGTCTTTGTACTAGATCGTCGTGATGGCCGTGCCATTGTTCCGATTACCGAGCGTGCGGTACCACAAACAGTCAAACGTGGTCCACAAACTAAAGGTGAACATTATTCAGCAACGCAGCCATTTTCCGATCTTGACCTTGCACCACAACAGAAGTTGACGGATAAAGACATGTGGGGTGCCACCATGTTTGACCAGTTGATGTGCCGAGTATCATTTAAGAAACTCAATTATGATGGTATTTATACACCACCTTCTGAAAATGGTACGCTGGTATTCCCGGGTAATTTGGGCGTATTTGAATGGGGTGGTATTTCAGTCAATCCAGACCGTCAGGTTGCTGTGATGAATCCTATTGGCTTACCTTTTGTTTCACGCCTGATTCCAGAAAATCCAGATCGTCAGGAAACAGCTCGAGGTGCGGGTACTGAACAAGGCGTACAACCCATGTATGGTGTATCGTATGGCGTCGAAATCAGTGCCTTTTTATCGCCATTTGGTTTGCCATGTAAACAACCATCTTGGGGATTTGTGGCTGGTGTGGATTTAAATACGCATCAAGTAGTATGGAAAAAACGTATTGGTACAATTCGTGACAGTTTGCCAAATTTAATGCAGTTACCGCCATTGAAAATTGGTGTGCCTGGTTTGGGTGGTTCAATCTCGACAGCAGGTAATGTGATGTTCGTTGCGGCAACACAGGACAATTATATCCGGGCCTATAATGTATCAAATGGCGATAAACTCTGGGAAGCTCGCTTACCAGCAGGTGGACAAGCCACACCGATGACCTATGAAATCAATGGTAAACAATATGTGGTGATCATGGCAGGTGGTCATGGCTCATTTGGTACCAAAATGGGTGATTATCTGGTTGCCTATGCTTTACCTGATACAAAATAGCGTACGACTTTATTCTGCTTAATAAAACATTGGGCGGTATCTACAACAGGCATCAGAATTGATGCCTGTTTTTATTTCTGGCTTTTGACGTCTAAATAAAATCTCTTTTGAGTTCAATGTAACTTAACAAGTACTTGCAAATGACGAAAAAACATTGAAAATGGTCGAAGATTTGGGCATAGATGATGTGATGAAAAATAAGGTAATTGACGAGTTATTTGATAAGACCAAGCGTAATCAGATTTGGGTTGCGCCGATGGCCGGGGTAACGGATCGTCCATTTAGAACATTATGTAAACACTTTGGTGCGGGTCATGCAGTCAGTGAGATGATGACCGCAGACAAGACCTTACGCATGAGTAAAAAAAGTCTATATCGGGCTAATTTTGATGGTGAAATTGCGCCAATTTCGGCACAAATCGCTGGTTCCGATCCTGTAGAGCTAGCAGAAGCAGCTCGATATCAGGTGGCCAATGGTGCCCAGATTGTTGATATTAATATGGGGTGTCCGGCAAAAAAAGTCTGTAATAAACTGGCAGGATCAGCATTATTACAGGATGAAGATTTGGTCGCACGTATTCTGGATGCGGTAGTTGAAGCAGTAGATGTACCAGTGACACTTAAAACCAGACTTGGCTTTAAAAATGGTGAAGAAAATATTTTAAGAATTGCCAAACAGGCGGAGCAATCCGGGATTGCAGCCTTGGCATTGCATGGTCGTACCCGTGAAGACATGTATTTAAATACAGCACGTTATGATTTAATCAAGGAAGTCAAAAATTTAATCTCCATTCCATTGATTGCCAATGGTGATATTGATACGCCTGAAAAAGCTCGTTTTGTACTGGATTATACGGGTGCCGATGCGATTATGATTGGTCGCGCTGCACAAGGTCGCCCGTGGATTTTTCGTGAGATTCAGCATTATCTGGCTACAGGGGAATATCTTGCTGCACCAGACATTACAGAAATCAAAGACGTTCTGATTGGACATCTGGCCGAATTGTATCAGTTCTATGGTGAGTATTCCGGCTGTCGAATTGCCCGTAAGCATATTGCCTGGTATACCAAAGGGCTACGCAATAGCAATGAATTTCGCCAGTCCATGTATCAGGTTGAGTCGACATCCGAACAGGCAAAAGTCGTTGCCGCATATTTTGATGCACTACTGGCATTTGGTCAGAATATGGCGGATGTACAAGTCGCCTCAGCATGACAATTAATTGAAGACAATCAGGATGTTTATCAATTCTGACAACTGGTAGATAAGGGTTGTGTCACATTAAATGTGGTAGGTACACCGTTCTCATTATATGTTAAAAAAGGTGGTCGCTTGTTGATCTCCTGACTTAAGATTGCTTCAAAATTTTTATCCCGTTGTTGTTGATGTTCTGCTTCTAGAGAAGTCACTTTACCTGATGTATCTACAACAAGATGGAGCAAGATTTCAATCTGCTGTGGACTCTCATCAGGCGTAGACTTGGCAGTATTTTGCAAGGTACTTTTACACAAACGGGTCAGATAGGCATTAGATTGATATAAATTCCGAGGGAAATACTTTTGTCGCTGTATCCCTTGAGGAAATTTAACATCAAGTTGATAGCTTGTATAAAGTTCACGCTGCTTTGAAGATTTTTGTTCTGTATATTGTTCCGGTAATGAATTCAATGCTGTTGCTTGAGCAATTGCAATCGCACGTTGATTTAATACGGTCAATTCTGGATGTGGGTTTAATAAGGTAACGGCAATGGTTTTTGTCTTGATATCAGGACGAAGTTGCAGATGCCAGATATAATCTGCGGTATTTAAATTGGTGCCCTCAATGATTGTACTTAAGTGATGAGCTTGTTGTTCTGCTGGATTTGCCAAAAGCCATTGACTATTAACAGCAACACAAATAGAGAATATCCACCGTTTCCAGTTAAATTGCTTTAATGCTTGAGCATGGGTCGATTTAAATCGATTGATTTTGATAGCCATAATTTATTGTGTATAAAATTAAAATAAACAAAACCTAATGTCAGAAATGTATCAAAATGCACGAGTTTAAACGTCTAACATGCTAGCCATTCGTGCATTTTGTTCAGAATTTACTGTTTTACAATCAATACAGGAATATGTGATTGTGCCAAAACAGCTTGTGCCACACTGCCGATCATTAACTTTTTGACGCCGGTACGACCATGTGACCCCATTACGATAAGATCCGCGTTCACTTCATCAGCTACATAGAGAATACCTTCTGCGGGCGCACCATGATAGATTTTTGTTTGTACGTCAATACCGTCATTGACAAAGGATTGTTGTAATTCTTCCAGTCGTGATTTTGCCCCGGATTCAGCTTGCATAAAATAGTCAGTAATGGCTGGTGCAATTTTATAAAAATCGACGCCAACAAAGGGATCAACAGCCACAACACTAAGCAAAGTAACTTGACTACCACTTAATTTGGCAAGCGATAATGCATCTTCAGCTGCTGCATAAGAAATGGGAGAATCATCAACCGGTACCAAAATATGCTGATAAGACATATATTTACTCCATATTTATCGTTGTATATCTACTTTTATAAATAGCATATCCGGCCTGTTCGGGCAATTTATATCTTGATAAATTGGGTAAGTGATGCATCAATTGGAAATATTTATCGCCTTGTTGCAGGTAACAGTGCGAAAATACATAGTTTTCTGATAAAATATTGCACTTCATTTTAATTTTATAGTTAACCGAGGCAAAGAATGACGCAAGATAACGCTCAATCGACTTCTGAACAGCAAATTTCTGAAAACGATTTAATCGCACAGCGTCATGCCAAGTTAAAGCAGATTCAGCAACATGCGAAAGAAACTGGCACTAGTCCATGGCCAAATACATTTAAACGTGAAAATTATGCAGCGGATTTGCAACAGCAGTTTCAGGATAAATCCAAAGAAGAGATTGAAGCCGCAGAACATGTATATGTAAAAGTTGCAGGCCGTGTCATGTTGAATCGTGGTTCATTTATCGTGATTCAGGACATGACGGGTCGTATTCAGCTGTATGTACCGCGTAAAGAGCTGGATAAAGATGTACTGGATGTGATCAAGGGTCTGGATTTGGGCGATATTATCGCAATTCAGGGCTATATTGGTCGTTCTGGCAAAGGTGATCTCTATGTGCATATCGAACACTTTGAACTCTTGACTAAATCACTGCGTCCACTGCCAGATAAATTTCATGGTTTAACTGATACAGAAGTCAAATATCGTAAGCGTTATCTTGATCTGATTGTGAATGAGGAAACACGCAAAACATTTGAAATTCGTGCCAAAGTGGTGTCCGGGATTCGGACATATTTAAGCAATGAGCGTTTTATGGAAGTTGAAACCCCAATGATGCATGTTATTCCTGGTGGTGCTTCTGCTCGTCCGTTTGAGACGCATCATAATGCGCTGGATATGCCATTGTTTTTGCGTATTGCACCTGAACTTTATTTAAAACGTCTGGTGGTTGGTGGATTTGAACGCGTATTTGAAATCAACCGTAACTTCCGTAATGAAGGTGTTTCAACCCGTCATAATCCAGAATTTACCATGATTGAATTCTATCAGGCTTATGCAGATTATAAAGATTTGATGAACCTGACCGAGAACATGCTGGAAAAACTTGCACTGGATATTCTGGGAACAACAGATGTACCGTATCAGGGCGAAGTTTATAGTTTTAAAGGTCCATTCAAGAAAATTTCCATGTTTGATGCAATTCTTGAACATAATCCAGAATTTACTGCGGAAAATGTGAATGATCGTGAGTTTCTGGCCAAGTTTGTTAGTGAACAACTCAAGGAACAGGTAAAACCCGGATTTGGTTTAGGTAAGTTACAAACCATCGTATTTGAAGAAACCGTAGAAACCAAATTACGTCAACCGACATTTATTGCCGAATATCCTGCGGAAACTTCACCACTTGCACGTCGTAATGACGAAAATCCACATATTACAGACCGTTTCGAATTCTTTATTGGTGGTCGTGAACTTGCCAATGGATTTAGCGAATTAAATGACCCAATTGATCAGGCAGAGCGTTTTCAGGCACAAGTGGCCGAAAAAGATGCAGGTGATGATGAAGCCATGCACTATGATGCAGACTTTATCGAAGCACTGGAATATGGTTTACCACCAACTGCCGGTGAAGGCATTGGGATTGACCGTTTGGTGATGTTATTTGCAGATGCCCCAAGTATTCGTGATGTGATTTTATTCCCACATATGCGTCGTAAAGACATCTAAAAAATACTGTAAGTTAAAAAAGCAACCTATTACGGTTGCTTTTTTTATGGTATTGCTTTTTATGATTGTACAGATGTATTCGTTTAGAGATTCAGTTATTCAGCAGCTTTCATCTCTTTTTGTAGCTCTTGGGCTGCTTGCTGAATTTGTGGCATGGCACGCTGCGATAAGTTTTGTCCCATTTCTATACTTTGTTGCATGACCACAGGCATCTTCTCAATGGTGGCTTGACCTACCGGGGTTTTATAAAAGTTAATCATGCCATTAATTTCTTCCTGATTAAAACTATTGGCATAAATTCTTATCATGTCTGCTTCGATTTCCGACCATTGCATGGTATTGCCCATAATTTTTGCCACTTTCGCTGCAAAATCTTTTAATGCTTTTTGTTGTTTGTCATTTAAAGGCTTGTCCTGATCCTGTTCTATATTTTTCATGGAGGCAGCAATAATACTTTCCATTTGTGCATTCACCGCATCAATCATTTGTTCAGATTTGGTGATTTTAAGTAATTCACGAACGGATTGTTCACTTGCAGGTTGTGCAAAAGCCATACAGGGAAGGGCAAAAGTAAGAAGCAGTGCATATCGTATTTTATTCATCGTATAGATTTCAGCTATGTTTATCGAAAATACATGCTAAAAATTATCATCCATCATTGTCAAGTCCTAAACTGCGTTGCGGTGTTATTATATAATGACCGCCAAAATGAAAATGTATTAGGGTCATTGTGCAACTTGATAAAATCTTACAATCTCAAGGGATTGGTTCACGTAAACATTGTCAGCAGTTAATTCGTCAAGGTCATGTCCGTATTGATGGACAGGTCATTATGGATGTTAAGGCAAAATTTGAAACCACAGATTTAACTTTTTCGGTATTTGCACAAGATTATTTATATCGTGAACAGGTGTATATTGCCTTAAATAAACCACAAAATTACGAATGTTCACACCGACCACAACAGCATTTGAGTGTTTTTGATTTTTTTCCAGATGAGCTATTGGCCAGAAATATTCAAACTGTAGGGCGGTTGGATCAGGACACTACAGGCTTATTATTATTCACCGATGATGGTCAGTTTTTGCATCAGCTTACGCATCCAAGAAAGCATGTATCCAAATACTATGTCATTGAAACAGAAAATGAAATTACCCAAACACAGATTGAAAAACTTGCGCAGGGTATTAGCCTGAAAAATGAAAAAGGTGTCTTTGCCGCGCATTCAATCACTCAACTTGAGGCTTATAAACTACGTTTTGCCATTGATCAGGGTGTTTATCATCAGGTCAAGCGCATGCTACATGCTGTAGATAATGAGGTGATACATTTACACCGTGATCAAATTGGTCAATTGACGCTTGAGCAACTGGATCTGGCAATGGGCGAATGGTGTTATCTTTTGCCAGAAGACGTCCAGTTGCTAAAACAAGTTGAATCTACGTAATTAAAGAAAGCAGTGATAGGTGTCAAACTCTTCATCTAGGACAAAGCCGAGTTTTTCATACAGTATTTTGGCAGCAATATTATCACCTGAGGTTTGTAAGCTGATTCGCAAAGCCTTTTGCTGTCTTGCATATAAAATTGCTGTGTCGATCAACTGATGTGCTGCCCCTTGTCGGCGATAACTTGGGGTAACATAGGTGTCATCGAGAATATAATATTCGGCACATTCGGCGGTGGAAAAGCCAAGATAAAGTACGATAAAGCCAACAATGACATCATCTTTTAGACTAATAAAGATCACACTTTGTTTGTTTTTGAAGCGTTTATATAAAAATTGTTGTGTTTGTTCTAAATTACTCGAACTGCCATAAAATTGTCGATATTCATCAAACAGCACGGTCAATAAAGGGATATCCGTTTCCGTAGCCTGTCGTACAATCATCAATTCATTCCTTATTCTTGCATTGTTTTATCCGA
Organism: Acinetobacter populi; assembly: GCF_002174125.1. Classification (GTDB taxonomy): domain Bacteria; phylum Pseudomonadota; class Gammaproteobacteria; order Pseudomonadales; family Moraxellaceae; genus Acinetobacter; species Acinetobacter populi. The sequence goes on along the minus strand of NZ_NEXX01000002.1, from coordinate 60,790 downwards.
GCATATACAAAAAGAATTTAATAGGAAAACAACATATTGTGAAAAAATGCAACGAAATAAATAGTTACGATTATTGTTGCTTGGAATTCAGGATTTGATCTAACTCCAGAAATAGATCCTGATGGTTTTCTTCGGGTACATTTTCCCGCTCAGGAATAGGCGTAAATGTTGCCTTATTCTCAATGTTAAAGGGAATAGACTGTGTTAAAACAACCTGACGGAAAAACATACGGATTGCTTGCGCAGGCGTTAGTCCGAGTTGCTTAAATACTGCAAATGCTTGCTTCTTTTCTTCGCTATCTAGGCGAATTTGATAGACTTCTGTCTTAGCCATCGCAATAGACCCCATCAATACTTGACTATGATTATACGTTGTCATTACATTGTGTCGTGATACATATTACTAAAAAAAAATATAAAATTCTAAACTTTTTTAGCATTATTTAGCTTTTTTAGTACTTATGAAATAAATAAGCAATTTTTATACCGCATTATCATAGACAAATAAAAAAGCTGTCTCTTGAGAGACAGCTCTAAAAAGTCAAACGATGCTGTGGTTATTTTTCAATGATGGCAACCACACCTTGTCCACCAGCAGCACAAATTGATACCAGCACTCGGCCAGATCCTTTTTGATTTAACAGTTTTGCTGCGGTTGCAATAATACGACCACCTGTTGCAGCAAATGGATGTCCAGCAGCAAGTGAAGAACCTTTTACATTCAATTTCGTACGATCAATGGCGCCAAGTGGGGCATCAAGACCCAAACGTTCTTTACAGAATGCTGGATCTTCCCATGCTTTTAATGTTGCCAATACCTGTGAGGCAAAAGCTTCATGAATTTCATAATAATCAAAATCCTGAAGTTTAAGTCCAGCACGCTCTAGCATACGGGGTACAGCATAGGCCGGTGCCATGAGCAGACCTTCTTTTTTATTCACAAAATCTACCGCAGCAGTTTCGGAGAAGGTTAAATAAGCCAACACTTCATGTCCATTTGCTTTGGCCCATTCCTCTGATGCAAGCAGGACACAGGAAGCACCATCGGTCAATGGTGTAGAGTTACCAGCAGTCATGGTTGCATGTTCACCCTTACCAAAAACAGGCTTTAACTTTGCCAATTTTTCAGCAGTTGAATCCGGACGTAAGTTATTATCACGATCCAGTCCTAAAAATGGTGTAATCAGATCATCAAAGAAACCTTCTTCATAGGCTTTTGCCATTTTTTGATGGGAAGCCGCAGCCAGCTCATCCTGATCTTCACGACGAATATCCCATTCCAGTGCAGTAATGGCAGCATGATCACCCATAGCAAGTCCGGTACGTGGTTCGCCATTTTTAGGCGCATCCAGTAAATCTTTGACATTGATTTTGGTCAGTGCTTTTAAACGGTCTTTTGCGGTTTTGGCAATATTTAATTCAAGCAATGCTTTACGTAAACCATCACCAAAGGCAATCGGTGCATCAGAAGTAGTGTCCACACCACCTGCGATTCCGACTTCGATTTGTCCAAGCGCAATTTTGTTGGCCACCAGAAAAGCAGCTTGTAAGCCTGTGCCACATGCCTGTTGAATATCATATGCAGGGGTTTCTGGTGCAAGCGCTGTACTTAATACGCATTCCCGTGTCATATTGAAATCACGGCTATGTTTCAATACTGCGCCAGCCACAACTTCACCTAGACGTTGACCTTGCAGGTTGTAGCGTTCAATTAAACCATTCAAAGCCGCCGTCAACATATCCATATTTGATGCAGTAAAATATTTTCCATTTGAACGGGCAAACGGAATACGATTACCACCGATAATGGCGACACGACGAATAGAATTTTGACTCATGGCTTGTTCCTGTTGTTTAGGAGAAGTGGTGGAAGTTGAAGCGTGGCTGCGACGTGTGGTCGCGGCTTTTGTTGCTGCAACTTTGGTAGAACTTTTTTGTGGCGTAGCTGTTTGATCAGATGCTGACGCTGGTTTTGCCGCAACTTTACGACGATTTGGGCTACGACTGGCTATTTTCGCTTCAGACGATTTTTGCACGGCTTTAGATGTGCTGGTTGATGTTTCTGACACCTCTTTGCCGACCGTGTCTGACTGTGCTGAATGTTCTTGAGTGGGTTTGCTCATAAGGCTTTTCCAAGCATTTTAATGTGTCTTATGGGCATAACATTAGCATAAACTGGACATGCTCGTATTGACTGGAATGACACAGAATAAGGCAATCAGGTCAAGTCTTAAGATTTTAGACTCAAGTATCATACAAGAGTAGGGTCTGTTAACATTTCGTCTATGTTTGCGACAGTGGCCGTTTTTAAGGCGATACTAGGCATGAATAGTGAGATTTAGTTATTCTAAATGAACTATTCATAACGACGTAGCGGCAAAAAACGACCCTGTCCCGAAGGGTTGTGGCTAAAATTCCCCCATACGTCGTTACAAAGCTCGACAAGGGAATAGCCATTGCCTTCGCTTTGTGCCTAGTCTGAAGAAATTTTAGCCGACAACGCAATCCATTTATGAAATATTAACAGACCCTTATAAAATTCTTCTATGTCCAGATTGTATGGATTGAATATTTTTCAATGCCTCGGCTGAAAGGTATTGTATCGAAGAGAATTGTTTTGTTTCTGGCTTCAAAAAAAGAGAAATTGTCATGACTGATCAGTATCAAACATTTGCAAAATCACCTATCGGTAAGTTTGTCATTAAAAATTTAGGCTTACCATCTCCAATTGAGCTGAACCGTTTTCAGGCAGGTCAACCCGTAATTCAAGGGGCAGTATTATTCGGTGCTGCGCCAAATAGCCATTTGACTGCGTCCATTAGTCAGGTGCTAAGCAATATTCATGCAGATGTTTATGCCGGTAATCATGCGGGCGACAACAATGAACTTCAACAGGCCGCAGCGTCTGTGGGTTTAAATCTTCGTGCTTTGAATCAGGGTGATAAAGAGTCTAGATTTAAAGCATTGGTGTTCGATGCTTCAGGTATTGAAAATGCCGAGCAATTAAAAGCACTATATGATTTTTTTCATCCAGTTGCTCGTCAGATTCAGACATCAGGTCGGGTCATAGTGATTGGGATTTCACCGGAAACTGCCAAGAGTGTGGCTGCTGCGACTGCACAGCGAGCGCTGGAAGGTTTTGTGAAATCTGTCGGTAAAGAGTTTAAAAAGGGTATTGCCGCAGAGTTGGTCTATGTCGATCAGGATGCACAGGACAATATTGAATCCACTTTACGTTTTCTATTATCTCCACGATCTGCCTATGTGTCTGGTCAGGTGATTCGTGTCTCCAAGGCAAAAACAGTAGAAGTTGATTGGGCACAGCCATTGGCGGGGAAAACTGCTGTGGTGACCGGTGCCAGCCGCGGTATTGGTGAAGCAATCGCACATGTTCTGGCACGAGATGGCGCACATGTGATTTGTCTTGATGTTCCTCAACAACAGGCCGATCTTGAGCGGGTTGCAAATGAGATTGGTGGTTCTGTTCTGACACTGGATATTACAGCAAATGATGCCGGCGAGAAAATCAAGGCTGCCGCTGCGACTCAAGGTGGACTGGATATTATTGTACATAATGCCGGGGTTACACGTGACAAGACGTTAGCAAACATGAAACCAGAATTGTGGGATTTGGTGATTAATATCAATCTTGCAGCCAATGAACGTGTTAATGATTACTTACTAAATAATGCCGGCTTAAATGAAAACGGCCGTATTATTTGTGTATCATCAATCAGTGGTATTGCAGGTAATCTGGGTCAAACCAATTATGCAGTATCCAAAGCAGGTGTGATTGGACTGGTAAAATTCACAGCACCTACACTGAAAAACGGTATTACCATCAATGCAGTTGCACCTGGGTTTATTGAAACACAAATGACTGCTGCGATTCCTTTTGCAATTCGTGAGGCAGGTCGTCGTATGAATTCCATGAGCCAAGGTGGTTTACCTGTTGATGTGGCAGAAACAATTGCATATTTTGCTTCGACTGCCTCTACCGGCTTAAATGGCAATGTGGTACGTGTTTGCGGTCAGAGCCTGCTTGGCGCTTAAAACCAAGGCTAATCAAAATATCAAATTATTCAAGAGGGTGGTGTAATCCCCCTCTTTTTTGATCACAAGAGGTTCAATAAATAAATGAGAACTCGTCATTTTAGTGCATTGCCTAAAGCTTATACAGTCTATCCAAAGGTTATTCAGAGTTTAATCCAGAAACCAAAAAACACTGAAAAAGTTTTGCCACGAGTAGAATATGTGGTGGATCAACTTGAGATTAATGTTCCCCATCTGACCCAATATAATCGAATTTGCCAGTTTAAAAATGATGGTACTGTGCCTGCCATGTATTTGGCTGTATTGGCACAAAGTTTACAAATGCACATGATGACTAGTGAATCTTTTCCTTTTGTATTGCTTGGATTGGTTCATATTCGCAATAAAATCAAACAGTATCGGGTGATTCAGGCCGCTGAAACTATTCAGCTTGCATGTAAATTTGGTGAATTGCAACCGCATGACAAGGGCTTACAGTTTGACTTTATCATTACTGCAAAAATCGGTAATGAAGTAGTATTTGAAGGTTTGACCACTTATCTTTCCAGACAAAAGGTCGATAAAAAAGTTTCTACTGAAAAGACGAAAGGTGGTGATCCTGTTGTGGATTATCAACTTCAGGATACATGGACATTGGCAGAAAATACCGGTCGTCGCTACGCCCTGATTTCCGGTGATTTTAACCTGATTCATATTCATGCATTGACTGCCAAAGCTTTTGGATTTAAACAAGCCATAGCCCATGGTATGTGGAGTAAAGCAAGGGCATTGGCTGCACTGTCACCTTTACCAGCAGCTTATGAAGCAGATGTCGTGTTTAAACTTCCAATCTTTTTACCTTCGCAGGTTGAGTTTTTAACCGCACAAGTTGATACAACAACAGATTTTCTCTTGCGGAATGCGAAAAATCATAAACCTCATCTAAGCGGTGAAGTAAAAACACTTTAAACAGAGAGCATGTTGAGTACGCACCATATATTCAATTTAGCCTGATATAAAAAAGCCAGATTTTTTGATCTGGCTTTTTTGTTGAACTTTAATATTAAAAATCAATAGGTTTGAATGCATTATTTGCAGTGGTTGGATCAAGATTCATATTATCCAGACGAACTTGAAGATTTTTGACATATTGCTCAAAACGCTCAATCCATGAACCTGAACGAAGCACCTGTAATTTAAAATTGTCATCATCAATTTCTGATAAATGATAAATACACGTGCGTTGTCCGAGTTGATCGAGAAAGATTCGGTAAAATGTACTGGATCTGCCAATAATGACCACATGATCGCCATCAAGCCAGACATATTTTCTCACGTCGGTATATTCATTCCAGAGCGATACGCCTAAAGATTCCGGAATACCTTTTTTCTGGTTAATTTCCGATTCGATGTCAAAAAGTTGATCAATCAACTCCTTTATATGCCCCGCAGTTTTGTCAATACTATCATTTGATGTCATTTTCTCGTTCCTTTTTTCCACGTTGTCTTAATTGAGACTTTAATAAAAAACACGTTGTGAATAAATATGATGAAAGTCTAAGGCTGAATTTATAAATCTAAGTTTTTAAATTATAAGGGGAAAAATAAATGAATAAAAGATCATATAGGATTTTTGACTAACTTTTTCAATAATTTTTTAGCGAGAAAGATTTCATCAAAAATCGGGCATTTTCGCAATTGAGTGTTGCTATTTTCACTTTAGAATACAAAGTATGCGATACATTTATCTTTATCAAGGACTAGATCATGCAAGGTTTGAAAATCATCAAAAAGATTACCCAAGGGAAAAAAGACAATTACCGTGGGCAATGTGATGAACAGTTTCAGCCTGTTGCACAAGTTTTAAGTCAGATACAACCTGAAACCACTTTGGGCGGTGCTGCCATTAGTGTTTATTTTCAGGGACAGCAGGTTGCCGAGCTCTATACCGGAGAAGCCAAACCGGAAGAGGCTTGGGATCAGCGACATATGGCCTTGAGCTACTCAACCGGCAAAGCAATATTGGCAACTTTAACGCATATTTTGGCCAGTCAAGATTTGCTTGATTATGATGTGCCGATTGCACACTATTGGCCTGAATTTGCTCAAAATGATAAATCAAAGATTACGTTAAGACATGTACTGAGTCATCAAAGTGGCTTATATGACATTCGACATACCATTTCCAATGCCGCGCAAATGTTGGATTGGCAAGGCATGTTACAGGCATACGAGCAGGCGACACCACGTTTTGCACCTGCAACGGCGACAGCATATCAGGCTTTAAGTTTTGGCTGGCTTGTTGGTGGTACGCTGGAAAAAATCATGCAAAAACCACTGGCAGAATTATTACAAACTTATCTGGTTGAACCTTTGGCACTTGATGGCGCATATTTTGGTGTGCCTGAAGATCAACTTGAGCGTGTAGCAAAACCCTTTAAAAAGATCAAGGAAGGTCAGCCACAAATCCAGAAACCGCGTAAACCTTTAACAGCGGAAGGACGCCGACCTTTGAGTTTTACCGAGCGAGTCATTAGTCTAAGCGGTATCAATCCCTATGATGCTGATGATGCACTGGTGCCGCGAAGTATGGGCAAGTTTGATTTTTATAGTGATGAAGCATTACAAGCGATTATTCCGTCTGCCAACGGGGTATTCACGGCAAATAGTTTGGCGAAGATGTATGCCATGCTCGCGAATAAAGGGCAATGGAATGGACAGCAATTAATTCGCCCAGAAATATTCGAAGAACTTAGTAGCATTCAGACCTATGCTCGAGATAAAGTAATGCCGATACCGATGCATTGGCGTTTGGGTTATCATCGGGTATTTACCTTAGGTAAGCGTGTCCCAACTGCTTTTGGTCATATTGGCTATAATGGTTCTGGCGCATGGTGTGATCCTACACGTAATTTAAGCTTTTCCTATATTCATAATTTTAAATCCGGCAACATTACTGGTGATTATCGTTTGTGGTGGTTAACACAAACAGTCTTACAATGTGCCGATGAAGCATTAAAAGGTCACAAAAGCTGGTTTTAAGTTTAATACTTTTAACCAGGTTACATTTCTATATTGAGAAAAATGATGCGCTCTGATAATAAGTAAGCATCATTTTTTAATTTTATCCGACATTGAAAACGCTCTTTTTATCGACAGTTTGTGCTGCAAATCTGGCCTTTAGTTCAATTGCCTGGTCACATGGCGATATGGACTGGAGTAATATTACTGCGGAGAAAAATCAATATCTAGATATTCCCGATTTGGGCAGTCAGGTGGGTTTAATTAGTCGCCAACAAGAAAAACAAATTGGTGAAAAAGTATTACGTCAAGTGCGTCAGCAATTACCAGAAATTCAGGATGCCTGGCTTGAAGATGAAATAAATCAAATTTTTGCCAGTATTTATAGTCAGACCAATATGGGTAAACCCATTGCATTGGTTGTGGTGCGCGATCAACAAATCAATGCATTTGCCGTACCGGGGGGATTATTTGCAATTAATGCCGGAACCATTACCGCATCACATAATATCGATGAAATTGCCGGTGTGATGGCACATGAAATTGCACATGTCACACAACGTCATTACAGCCGCAGTCAGGAAGCCTTTAAAGGACAGGGACTTTTGGCATTGGCTGGTTTATTGGCTGGTATTGCCGTTGCATCTCAATCTTCTGATGCCGGTGCAGCAGTCATGTTAGGTTCTCAGGCAGCCATGCTGGATCGACAGTTATCTTATAGTCGTAATCAGGAACGTGAAGCGGATCGGGTTGGCATGCAGTATATGGCTATAGCCGGTTATAATCCCGAAAGCATGGCAGATTTTTTTGAGCTAATGCAACGCTCATCAACCCAATTAAGTTATTTGCCGGATTTTTGGTTAACTCATCCACTCACTGCCGAGCGTATGAGTGAAGCACGCTTAAGGGCGCGTCAATATAATGTCAAAATTAACAATAGTCTTGAGAAGCAGCAAAAATTTGAATTGATTCGATGGCGTACTGCGGTATTGGGCGGTTATGCCAATATCAATCAGTTAAAATCACTCGCGCCCCGCAATTCTGCTGCTGGTCTGGCCTTGGCAAGTTATTATATTCAACAATCGCAATATCAAAATGCCAAAGACATATTGGATGCAACTCAACCGACAGCCATTCAAAAAACTTTATATACGTTGACGTTATCGGATTGGTATATGGCACAGGGACAGTATGCGCAGGCCTTACAGACAATATTACCCTTATATCGTATTGCGCCTGAAAATCGGGCAGTCGCATTAAAGCTTGCGGAAATCTATATTCTGAATAAACAGCCAAATGATGCCAATAAGATTCTAACCAGCTTATCCAGTCGTTTTCCGATGGATACTAGTGTATGGCAATTGCTGCAACGGGCAGAAGACCTTCGCGTGGACAGCCCGGTGCGTGCGATTAATGTGTTGCGTTATCGTGCAGAAGTTCAATTTTGGAATGGTCAGGAAGAAGAGGCGATTAAAAGCCTATTACACGCACAGCGATTAAATAAGGATAATGAAGCATTAAAAGCACAAATAGAGGGGCGTTTAAAACAGATGCAGGATGCCAGACAATTAAAAATTTAAACCGTACCATGGAGAATAAATATGATTAGAGGTCAATGTTTATGTGGGGCGGTCAAGTATTCTTATCATGCGCCAATTGTAGAAACCATCATTTGTCATTGTTTGGATTGTCAAAAAGCACAAGGTTCTTTATTTGCGTTTAATAGCCCAATCGACCAACAACAGTTTGTCATTGAACAAGGTCAGTCGGCATTAAAAGAATTTTTCTATACAGAAAATAAGGCACGGGTGTTTTGTCAGCATTGTGGCAGTCCTTTGTATTCCTACCGCAAAGATCTTCCCAATGTTATTCGATTACGATTAGGTACAGTGAGCGAAGGCAATATTCCTGCACCCAAACAGGCTTTTTTTGTGCAACATTGTCCTGACTTTTTATCCATTCAATTATGTCAAGAATAAACAATTAGATGAGTTAGCAAAATTTATGCGATGAATGAGTTTGTAAAGGTGCATCAAGTTTGAGATCGTGATAATATAGGCTGCAATTCGGGTATTGCCCGATTTTTTTATGCGACCGATTTTTCGGTATTGATTTAATTTAGGTTTTACCACATGCCCATTTCAGAGACATGGTTGTTGCCTGATGGTGTAGCAGATGTTCTACCCGAACAAGCTCAGGTAATTGAACGTTTACGTCGTCAAGCATTAGATTTCCTTGCACAGCGTGGTTATCAGCTGGTCTATACGCCATTTATTGAATATTTGGAATCTTTATCTTCTTTAAGCGCACTCAATCACGATTTAGATTTGGTGACCTTTAAGATCATAGATCAGATTTCCGGGCGTTTACTCGGTGTTCGTGCCGATATGACACCGCAAGTTGCCCGTATAGATGCGCATGTTCGCCCGGTTTCAGGCGTTGCCCGTTATTGTTATGCGGGTACGATTTTACATACCAAACCGCAAGGTTTAACCGCTTCTCGTGCACCTTTACAGCTAGGTGCAGAATTATTTGGTCATGATGGTCTGGATGCCGATCTGGAAATGATTGATATCATGCTCGGTGTACTGAATGTTGCTGGTTATCAGGAAGGACTGCATTTAGACCTTGGACATGTCGGTTTATTCCGTAGTTTGGTTGAAGTTGCTGGATTAAATAAAGATCAGGAACTTGCGCTCTCAGAACTTTATCAGCGCAAGGCACTGCCGGAATTAAAAGATTTTACTGCAAGTTTAAATTATGGTTCGGATTTCTACGAATTAGGACGTCTATCCGGTGATCTTGATGCACTGACACAACATTTATCACAAGATATTCTGAATCATGCAAATTTTCATCAGGCATTAACCAGTTTACAAACCGCAATTGAGCAAATTGAATCCCGTTGGCCACAGGTGTGCGTTGGTGTCGATGTGGTTGAGCTGCGTAGTTATCATTATCATACTGGCTTGATGTTTGCTGTGTATGCACCGAATCATGCCATGCCATTGGCACAAGGTGGTCGTTATGATGGCATTGGCGAACATTTTGGTCGTGCCCGTGCAGCAACCGGTTTTAGTTGTGATTTATATCGTCTGGTGGCCAATCAATTTGCGCAGGTTGAGTTGATTGTTGCGCCAAGTGGGCGTGAACAAGATTTACAGGATGCGATTGCGAATTTGCGTCAGCAAGGGCGTCACGTCATACAATTACTGGGACAAGATCAACTGGATTCTGTACCACAGGCAACACATCAGCTTGTGAATAATAATCAGGGCTGGCAAGTTCAAACGATTTAAAGCGGAGGAAGTTGTTTTAAGAATGACTGTTTTGACATGCTCTCTGATGTCAATATGGTAGAGGAAATAGTTTTGGGTTTAATCTTAATGCTGTTTTCATTGAACTTTTTCCTTGGTGAAAAGGCTTAATCGCAACTTCTTTAAATTAAATTTTCTAAAAGATGTAATGAGGCAATTATGGGCAAGAATGTTGTGGTACTCGGTACCCAATGGGGCGACGAAGGTAAAGGTAAAATCGTCGACCTGCTCACAGACCAAGCAGCAGCTGTGGTACGTTATCAAGGTGGCCATAACGCTGGCCATACGCTCGTTGTGGGTGGCAAGAAAACTGTGCTACACCTCATTCCATCAGGTATTTTGCGCGATAATGTATTGTGCTTGATTGGCAATGGTGTGGTACTTTCACCTGAAGCATTGATCAAGGAAATGGATATTCTGGAACAGGAAGGTGTTCCTGTAAAAGACCGTCTGCGTATTTCCCCAAATTGTCCACTGATTTTGCCAAACCATATTGCGCTTGATCAGGCACGTGAGAAAAAGCGTGGTAATGCCAAAATTGGTACAACTGGTCGTGGTATTGGTCCAGCTTATGAAGATAAGGTTGCACGTCGTGCCATCCGTGTTGCGGATCTGGTGCGCGGTGGTGAAGCGCTCAACAAACAAATCGAAGATTTACTGGAATATCATAATTTTCAGTTGACCCAGTATTATGGTGTTGAAGCGATTAAAGCTGAAGATGTTATCGCTTTGTGTGACGAATGGCGTAAAGTCATTACTCCACTCGTGATTGATGTAACCGAGACTTTGCATGATTATCGCAAAGCTGGTAAATCGATCATGTTTGAAGGTGCACAAGGTTCATTACTTGATGTCGATCATGGTACTTATCCATTTGTAACCAGTTCAAATACTACAGCAGGTGGTGTGAGTTCCGGTTCTGGTTTAGGTCCTTTACATTTAGATTATGTCCTTGGCATTACCAAAGCCTATACAACACGTGTGGGTAGTGGTCCATTCCCAACTGAATTGGTATATGATGCTGCAACCGATACAGGTGACGCAATTGGTCGTCATCTGGGTACAGTTGGTCGTGAGTTCGGTGCGTCAACAGGTCGTCAACGTCGCTGTGGCTGGTTTGATGCAGAGATTTTACGTCGTTCAGTCGAAGTAAACTCGTTATCTGGTATCTGTTTGACTAAACTTGATGTGCTTGACGGACTAGAAGAAGTCAAAATCTGTGTTGGTTATGAAAATGCAGATTCTGGCTGTGTGGGTTCATCGGATGCTTTTTCATTTGAACATTTAAAACCAGTATATGAAACATTACCAGGCTGGTCTGAATCTACAGTGGGTTTAACTGATATTCAGCAATTGCCAGAAAATGCACTTGCTTATGTAAAACGTATTGAACAATTAATTGAATGTCCGATTGATATTGTTTCTACAGGTCCAGACCGTGCAGAAACGATTATCTTGCGCCATCCATTTAATGGTTAATGAGTTAAAACATAAATGACTTTTCCCCCTTAGTTGGGGGGAAGTTGTTATTAGGCAATAGGTTTTAAGCGAATTGTCTGTAGGGTATTAAAATAAGTTAGATCACCAGTAATTGATATTCATCCTGTGTGATCTTGATTTTAATCTGCTTATATTTTCGTTTATTTGGATTCATTGAGGAACCGACGACTTCTTCAAAAAACTTACGTTCCTGCATCAATTCAAAATACATTCGATAACCAATCAGGAGTTTTTCTGGTTTTTTTAATTTTTCGATTTCTTTAATTGACTCATTTAACTGATCAAAATATAACATCACATTGAGCTCATAAAAATTCGCTAGTATTATGGTACTAGTCTATGAATCTAAGATGACAATTGTATCAGCTAAGATAAAAAATTGTTATCTTAACTTTTAACCTCAAGTTGATATTCATCCGTCGTAACTTTGATTTTAATTTTTTTGTATTTACGTTTGGTGGGTGTCATTGCCGAATTCATAATTTCATCTGCAAATTTTGGATGATCCATTAACTCTGCATATGCTTTATAACCAATCAGTAGCTTTTCTGGTTTTTTCCCAGATTTTAAGGCTTCATCGATTAAATTGTTTAAGTACTTTACACTAATTTCCATCGGCACACACCTTTAAAAGTCTTTCAGTCATCTTAAGGTCAAATTGTTACACTTAGAAGTCATGAGTCAATATAAGCATTTAGGTGTTTATATTTTGGCAGATATTAAAATCAACCGCAGTTCATTGAGGGTTGATTTTAATATAGATTAATTATTTTCTATCACTATTTTTGTCTAAAAATAGTGCAATACTTAAATCCGTTCCAACAATATACCCGATTCAATATGATGTGTATAAGGAAATTGGTCAAATAGAGCAAAGCGTTTAATCTGGTGTGTTTGGGTTAAGGTCTTGAGATTGTCATGTAGGGTATCGGGATTACAGGAAATATAGATAATCCGCTGGAATTGAGAAATAAGTTTTAAAGTATCATCATCAATTCCGGCACGAGGTGGATCGACAAATACCGTATCAAATTGATATTGTTTTAAATCAATCTGTTGTTCTTTTAAACGACGAAATTCACGTGTACCTTGATAGGCTTCGGTAAATTCCTCCGCAGAAAGCCTAGCGATCTGAATATTGTCAATTTGATTTTGCTGCATATTCCATTCCGCTGCCTGTACCGAGCTTTTGGCAATTTCCGTGGCAAAGACTTTGTTGAAATAACGTGAAAGGGGCAGGGTAAAATTACCAATACCACAATATAGTTCCAGCAAGTCACCAGAAGTTCCTTGTGCAACCTCACATGCCCACGACAGCATTTTTTCACAGACTTTGGCATTGGGTTGGGTAAAACCATTTTCAATTTGTTTATAGATATATTGACGTTCACCCACAGTTAATTTTTCTATCACAAATTCATCCGTGAGCACAATTTTCTGTCCACGGCTGCGACCAATAATTTTAATATTCAGATCTTGCTGTAATTGCAAGGCGTGGTCTTGCCACTTCTGATCCAGTTTCCGATGATAGATCAGGGAAACCAGCATCTCGCCGCTTAAAGTCGCAAGAAAATCAATTTCAAATAAGCGTTTGGCTAATATCGGAATATTTTTGATGGCCTGTAATAATTTTGGCATTAAATCGTTAATGGATTGATCCGCAATAGGAAAATCTTCAATACGTACTACAGTTTTATTTTGATCCTGTGCATTACGTTCAAACATTGCATAAAACATGTCATCTTCGGTATGCCAGATACGAAACTCGGCCCGCATACGAAAATGTTGTTCAGGTGAGGAAAATACTTCTAAAGTGGGAATATTAAACTCAGCAAATTGTGCTTGGATACGCTGTGTTTTATCGTCAAGTTGTTGCTGATAGGTTTGGGTCATTATGTTGCAAAAATTAAAAACAGGGTTGAGCATTTTAACAAAATCTCGTTAAAAAAACAGAAGATAATCTCAATGAAAGTCTTTATGTTATATACTCGATATGTATAGCATCAAGATTAGAATTGCTAAACAAATTTCGGTATCATGCATCTTGGCTTACTAATTGTAAGAAAATGTAAAAATTTGTGTTGACTAAAGTTTTCTCGATAGAAGATAATAATTATCATTAGAATTATCTTAAGGCATCATGGTGAAATTCATGACTTATCAATCTCCACTTGCTATAGCAATTAAAATCTCCCTATTTTCTTTAGCTGCTACACTTAGTCCTGCTATTTTTGCTGAAGAAGATATCAAAATTTTACCAACGATTATTATTGAAACTTATGACGAAGGAAAAATCGCCCAAAAATCAGATTTAGGTGTATTGGGTGAAAAATCACTAATAGATACTCCCTTTTCAATTTTAACTTACACACAAAAAGGAATTAAAGATCAACAGGCTTCAACTGTTGCAGAAGTATTAAAAAATGATCCAAGTATTCGTGCCACTACAAATTCAGGGCATATGATGGAAAATTTAACCATTCGTGGTTTTGATGTTAATCATGATGAAATTGCTTTGAATGGTCAATATGGTATGCAACCTTTTGGTAATACGCCTACTGATTTGTTGGAATCAGTTACTGTTATTAAAGGTCCGAATGCTTTGGTTTCAGGTATGTCGCCAACAGGGGGCGTCGGCGGTAAAGTCATTGCAAATACCAAACGTGCGACAGAAGAGCTGACAGAAGTTTCTGCATCAATTGAAAAAGGTGGATACTATAAATCTGGATTTGATGCAGCAAGACGTTTTGGTGAAGATCAACAATTTGGTATTCGTACTAGTGCTTACTATGGTACAGGTGAGCATGTAGTTGATGGTATGGACGATACAAATGTCAGTGGTATTATTGCTTTGGATTATACAACTGATAAGTTTAAACTTAATTTTGATGCTTTCTCAATTAAACAAGACCGTCAGGGTGGTTCGCCTGCAATGATTTCTTTGGCAGCATATGCCAATAAAACAGTTCCTTCAGCACCTGAAGGAGATACTAATTATTTACCTTATTTATTTGGTCACATTAAAAGTAACTATGTTGGCCTAAATGGTGAATATAAGTTTACCCCAGACTTTAAAGTTTATGCTGGTGTAGGTTATGCAGAGAAATCTCATTCAGGGCAAATGTTCGGAACGCGTGTGAACTATCGAAACGGCATATATTCAATTAATTATTATGATCAGCCTCAATCTGAAATTGCGGTCACTGCGAATACAGGTGTGGAAGGTATTTTTAATACTGGAGCGATTCAGCATACTGTAGGGTTACGTGCTGATTATTTAACACAAAATACCTTTCAATATCAGACTACGGGATCATCTTCGACTTTGATTTTAGATGATTTCTATACTCCAAACACGACTTATGCAAAAACCACTTCTCCACAAACTTATCGATATGACGATAATAAATTTGTAAGTTATGCATTAACTGATCAAATGTCAGTGTTTCAGGACAAATTACAAGTGATTTTAGGTGCCCGTTATCAGGATATGGATATTAAAAATCACTTATCAAATACAACCTATTCTGGTGATCATGTATCACCAAGTGTAGCAGTTGTATTAAAACCTTTTGATGATAATTTTTCTGTTTATAGCAGTTATGTCGAAGGTTTAACTCAAGGAAGTACTGTCGGAAACACTTACGCTAATTATGGTACCGTACTAGATCCATATAAAACCAAACAATATGAGTTGGGAGCGAAATATCAGCAGGGATCATGGTTAAACACACTAGCATTCTATCAAATTGAAAAAGCAGCAAGTCTTGAAGAAGTGCGTAATGGATTAACTTATTTAACACAAAATGGTCAACAGCGTTCTCGTGGTGTGGAATGGATTTTCACAGGTAATTTAACTGATGATTTGAGTGTATTGGGTAGTCTGGCATATATTGATGCTGAATATACCAAACATGCGACACTTGAAGGAAATACAGTATTAGGTATTCCTGATTTTACTGCCGGTTTAACTTTAACTTATGATCTTCCATTTGTTGAAGGGCTAAGTGTTAATACCCATGCTACTTATGTTGCTGAGCAGTATTTGGATCAAACCAATACGATTAAATTACCGGATTATACTGTTGTCGATTTAGGCGCTAAATATGAAACTAAACTTGGCGGTGTAGGCACTATTTTGCGCTTAGGTGTTGATAATGTAGCGAATAAAAAATATTGGGCTGGAGTATTTGGTAATAATTACGCCACTATTGGTGAAGGGCGTACTTATACAGCAGGCGTTACGTTCAACTTCTAAATTTTTTATAAGTTAAAAATAATTAAAAGACAGCTTAGGCTGTCTTTTAATTTATTTCTCTATTCAATTTTTTTCAATGAAATAAAAATAACATGAGTTAGAAATTCTTAACCTAATTTTTCAATTTTAATAGTCACTTATCAATTGTAAAAAAATGTAAAAATAATGGTTGACTGAAAAACAAATTGCGAATGATAATAACTATTATTTAAGTCAATTTGGTTTTTAATGATGAAATTTTCTACACATCAAACAATTTTAAGCACCATGATAAAATGTAGTTTATTAACAGGCTGTGCCGTGATTGGAACAGCCGTTTTTGCCGATGATACGGTTCAACAATTACCCACCATTGAGATTAAGGCTGCACAAGAAGACACGTATACTGTTAAAGAAAGCAAAGCAGCAACCAAGCTGGATTTGAGTTTAAAGGAAACACCGCAATCGGTAACCGTCATTACCCAACAACAAATTGAGGATCAGAATTTAACCAGTACGAGTGCAATTTTGGCACAGACCCCGGGCATTACCAGTATTCAATATGGGCAGGAAGGTGCAGGGTATAGCACCTATTATTCACGAGGTTTTGCAATTACCAATGTACAACGGGATGGTATCCCGACCACTACCGCATCATTTGGTGGTTCAGATATGTTTGGTCTCGAAGATTCGGCAATTTATGATCGCATTGAAATTACCAAAGGTTCAACTGGTTTAACCAGTGGTTCGGGGAATCCAAGTGCCAGTATTAATTACGAACGTAAACGTCCAAGCAAAGATTTAACGGGTTCTATTCATATTCAAGGTGGCAGCTGGGATAATTACCGTAGTCAAATTGATGTTGGTGGTGCTTTAAATGATGAGGGTTCCATCCGTGGTCGTACAGTTGCTGTGTATGAGCAGGGTGGAAATCAGCAGGATCGTTATCATCGTCAAAACGCTGTGTTTTATGGTGCACTGGATTTTGATTTGTCAAAAAATACAGTTTTAACCACGGCTTTAACAGCACAACAGGTTAAACTCGATAATGCAACTGCACATGGTTTTCCTTTTATTACCCATGATGGGCAGAAACAGGTAACTTTTGATCGTAAAGATAATGCTGCTGCGAATTTTACCTATAGTGATACTGAAAAATTAAATGTCTTTGTCGGGTTGGAACATCAATTTAATAACAATTGGTCAGGCGTTGCAAATTATGCTTTTACCAAAGCCTCCAATCAACGTGAGTATGGCGTCGCTGGTTCAGGTGGAATAACTTATGATGTACCTTATAGAGTCAATGCTGGTTTGACTTTGCAGCCAGGTGAAATGGTGGTAACCAGTGGCCGTTTTGAAAGTACGCCGACAGTACATTCTGTGGATGTATATACCTCAGGTAAATTTAATGCTTTTGGACAGGAGCATAGTGTT
The DNA here is from genome assembly GCF_002174125.1 of Acinetobacter populi. Lineage (GTDB taxonomy): Bacteria > Pseudomonadota > Gammaproteobacteria > Pseudomonadales > Moraxellaceae > Acinetobacter > Acinetobacter populi. The sequence continues at coordinate 43,249 of NZ_NEXX01000002.1, read as the reverse complement.
AGTTTTGGCCTTAATGGTTATCATATTGAGTCTGATGATCCTTCTTTTGGACGTTATTATACGGCTACAGCAATTGAGGGATGGAATGGAAATAGTCCTCGACCAGATATGCAACAAACAGGTCGAACCATTGTCGATGAACAACAGCTGGGTGCATTTGCAGCGGCAAAATTACAATTGTTGGATCCATTGAAATTGATCATAGGTTCTCGTTTCAGTAACTGGGAACGTAAAGCGACCAATAATGAACAAAAACAAAATGGAGTATTTACCCCTTATGCAGGATTAGTTTTTGATATTACTGATCATTTGTCTGCATATACCAGCTATACCACAATTTTTAATCCATCTTCACGTAAAGACAAAAATGAAGATTATCTTGATCCAGAAGAAGGGAATAGTTTTGAACTAGGCTTAAAAGCAGATTTTTATGATGGACGTTTGAATGCCAGTGCAGCATATTTTGATATGAAGCAAGACAATTTTGCAGTACAAGATTTAAGTGCAGATGCTCAGCTTGTTGGATTTCAACCCTATATTGCTATTGATGGTGCAAAAGTCAAAGGCTATGAACTTAGTGTGGCTGGGGAGGTTTTAGCAAACTGGAATATTCAGGCAGGTTATACTCATACTGATGCCAAAGATCAAACAGGGAATATCTTAAACTCGCAACTGCCAGAAGATACCTTTAAGCTCTTTACAACGTATAAATGGGATAAATTTACGTTAGGTGGTGGTGTTAACTGGCAAAGTGAGTTTTACAATGCAGCGGCAACAGGTTTGGCTGCAAAATTAACACGTCAGGATAGCTATTATCTGGTGAATTTAATGGGGCGTTATCAGGTAAATGATGATATTGCGCTAGGTATTAATGTGAATAATTTGCTTGATGAAGAATATAAGCTAAATATTTCAAACTCATGGGGTGCCGGACGTAATATTACCGCATCTCTAAATTATAAGTTTTAACACCATAATTAATACTACTAGGCAGCTTTAGCTGCCTTTTTTGTGCGTGCATTAAGTGGTAGCATTACAGCCTTATCCATCTTTATCCATGATCTTCTCAAACATGATGTCTTTCTTGCAACCTACCATTTCAGAGTTAAATCTAAAGCAGCTTAAAAAGGGCGAACGTCGCTGGGTCGGACAGATTCAAGGTTCGATTGGTAGTTTATTGCTGAGTGAAATTGCCCAGCAAGAAAAACGCTTGATGGTGATAGTCGCAAGAAATAATCAGCATCTAGGGCAGTTGGAAAGTGAATTGGAGTTTTACGGTGTTAAACCACAGGTTTTTCCGGACTGGGAAACGCTGCCATATGACCGTTTATCACCGCATCAAGATATTATTTCCGAACGGTTGAGTTTACTCACCAATATTCCCAAGACTGGCATTGTATTGTTGGCAGCTACCACGTTGGCGCAGCGAGTTGTGCCACCTGGCTGGTTGTTTGGACAGCATTTTGATATCAAACAAGGTGAAAAATTTGATATCGAACGAAAGCGGGAACAATTGATCGCAGCGGGTTACCATCTGGTTGATACGGTCTACGAACATGGGGAATTTGCAGTACGGGGCAGCTTGATGGATATTTTTGCCTCAGGTCAGGAATTTCCGGTACGAATTGATTTGTTTGATGATATCGTTGAAAGCCTGCGTTATTTCGATCCGGAAACCCAGCGTACCACAGAAAAAGTCGAGAATTTCACGATCTTGCCTGCCAAAGAATTTCCATTAAAAGATGGGCGAAGTACTTTCCGTAATCGTTATGCCGAGATTTTTCCCAATGCCAATCCAAAACGTAATCCCTTATATCAGGATGTGATGGATGGTCTGGCGAGTCCGGGACTGGAATATTATTTCCCGCTGTTTTTTGAGAGTGAACAATTACAACAAAGTTTATTTCTGGATTATATTCCACTTGATGCATTAATCGTCACAGAACAGCATTTGGAGCAGGATGTTGATCATTTCTGGCAGGAAGTCGAACGACGTTATCATGATCGTCGTCATGATATTGATCAGCCGATTTTGCCACCGGAGCAATTGTTTGTGCCACAGGCACAAATTTCCCAGCGTTTAAATCAATATGCACGTTTGATTGTTGGCAATGACAGCGCATCGGATCGGGCTGGCGCAGTTAATTTATCGGGTCTGGAACCGCCAAAGTTAAGCGTTGATCATAAAAATGAAGACCCGTTTGCCAGTCTAAAACATTTTATCGCCCAGCAAAAACAGCCGACATTGATTGTGGCCGAAAGTGCTGGACGACGTGAAACCCTGAAAGAGTCATTAAAATTAAATAAATTGCCTGTGGTGACAGGCTTTCAGCAATTTATTCAGGATAAGTTAAATCTGGCGATCACTGATGCACCGCTGGAACGTGGTTTGCAGTTACCCAATCAGTTGACTATCATTACTGAAAATCAATTATATGAACAACGGGTAATTCAGCGTCGTCGTAAGCATCAAAAAGAAGTATCGGAAGAATTTTTGGTCAGAAGTTTGACTGAGCTGTCGATCGGTGCGCCAGTGGTACATATTGATTATGGTGTCGGACGTTATGCTGGTTTGGTAACGCTGGATATTGATGATCAAACCCATGAGTTTTTACAGCTTAATTATGCCGATGATGCCAAGGTCTATGTGCCTGTCACCAATCTGCATTTAATCAGTCGGTTTAGCGGTGGTGATCCAGATCTTGCGCCTTTACATAAATTGGGGACCGACCAATGGAATAAAGCCAAACGCAAGGCGCTGGAACAAATTCATGATGTGGCAGCAGAGTTATTGCATATCCATGCCCGTCGTCAGGCCAAACCGGGCTTTGCTTTTGTGGTGGATGAAGTTGCCTATCATCAGTTTGTCAGTGGTTTTATCTATGAGGAAACTATCGATCAACAAAATGCCATTACTGCAACCTTGCATGATATGCAACAGGCACGTCCGATGGATCGTCTGGTCTGTGGTGATGTCGGTTTTGGTAAAACTGAAGTGGCAATGCGTGCGGCATTTGTAGCAGCACAGAATGGCAAACAGGTAGCCGTACTGGTGCCGACGACCTTGTTGGCACAGCAACATTATGAATCCTTCAAGGATCGTTTTGCAGATACACCGATTCGAATTGAAGTTTTATCCCGTTTTGGAACCAATAAGACCCATCAAAAAACCATTGAGGATATCGCTGAAGGAAAAGTTGATATCGTAATTGGTACACACAAGATTTTGCAGGAATCGGTACAGTTTAAAGATTTAGGCTTGATGATCGTCGATGAGGAACATCGTTTTGGTGTGCGTGACAAAGAGCGGATTAAGGCATTACGTGCCAATGTTGATATGCTGACTTTGACTGCAACACCAATCCCACGGACCTTGAATATGGCATTTTCAGGTATGCGGGATCTTTCCATTATTGCCACGCCACCAGCACGGCGGTTGGCGGTAAAAACCTTCGTGATGGACGATACCGATGCCACCATTAAAGAGGCGGTACTTCGTGAATTATTGCGTGGTGGACAAGTCTATTTTCTGCATAACGAAGTTGAAACCATTGAACGCGCCGCAGAAAATTTACGGGTTTTATTACCTGAAGCGCGGGTTGCCGTGGCATATGGTCAAATGCGTGAAAAAGAGCTGGAACATGTGATGCAGCAGTTTTATCACAAACAATATAATGTGCTGGTCTGTTCTACCATCATTGAAACAGGGATTGATGTACCAAATGCCAATACCATTATTATTGAACGTGCGGATAAGCTAGGTTTGGCACAACTGCATCAATTGCGTGGTCGTGTGGGGCGCTCGCATCATCAGGCCTATGCCTATTTGCTCGTACCGTCTGTTAAGCATCTTAAAGGCGATGCCGAAAAACGCTTAGATGCGATTCAACGTGCCAATACGTTGGGTGCAGGTTTTGTGCTTGCCACCGAAGATCTGGAGATTCGTGGCGCAGGGGATTTATTGGGTGAGCAGCAAAGCGGGAGTATGCAGGCGATTGGTTATAGCCTGTATATGGAAATGCTGGAAAAAGCCACCAAAGCCATTCAAAAAGGCAAATCACCAAACTTTGATGCACCTTTGAATTTAACCGCAGATATTAACCTACATTTGCCGGCCTTGATTCCCGATGATTATCTGGGTGATGTACATCAACGTCTGTTATTTTATAAGCGCATCAGTAATGCAGCCAATGCCGAAAAACTGGATCATATTCGTGTTGAATTAATTGATCGTTTTGGAATTTTACCGCAAGCGGTCAAGGATTTGTTTGCTGTACATCAAATTCGGTTAAAAGCTGAAACACTGGGTATTGCCAAAATTGATATCGCCAAAGGTGGCGGTAACATCGACTTTTTGCCTGATACGCCAGTACAGGCCATGACGATTATTCAATTGATGCAGAAAAATCCGACCCATTATCGTATGCAGGGCGGACAGCGTCTAAAAGTGACTGTGAATCTGGAAGAGTCGGAAAAAAGACTGGCATTTGTACAGCAATTGCTCGATGGTCTATTGCAAGCTTTACATTGATTTTGCTGAATACTGGAGGATTGGATATGGAATGGCTACTTAAGTAAATATTTGTCGAAAAACTTAATATCTATCGCATAGCTATGATAGTATTGCTGCATCGTAATAACTGCTTCATTTAATAGATATGTTTACTTTGCATCCTCAACTCGCCCAAGACACTTTTTTTGTAGGTGATTTTCCGCTGTGTACATGTCGTCTGATGAATGATATGCAATTTCCATGGCTCATTTTGATTCCACGTGTGCCAGGTGTTAGTGAATTATATGAATTAAGTCAGGCAGATCAGGAACAATTTTTACGTGAATCAAGCTGGTTATCCAGTCAACTTTCCCGTGTTTTTCGTGCTGATAAAATGAATGTTGCTGCGCTAGGCAATATGGTGCCACAATTACATTTTCATCATGTAGTTCGTTATCAAAATGATGTGGCTTGGCCAAAACCGGTGTGGGGAACACCCGCAACCCCTTATACCAATGAAGTTTTAAATCATATGCGCCAAACCTTGATGCTCGCCTTGCGTGGTCAGGGAGATATGCCTTTTGACTGGCGTATGGATTAACTTCCCTAAAAGAGGGAATTTAAACTATGGCAATGATGCAGAATATCTTCAATTCCCATCATTTTAGCCGAATCTTACGTTTTGTCGGCTATGTCATTTTAAACCTGATTTTATTTGTCAGTACCATTACTGAAATACACGTTGAACTAAAACATTTACTATTGATTCCTTTTGTAGTTTTTGTTTTGTTGTATGAGTCACTTGTTTTAAAAAAAATAGAATATCACTTTGGTAAAACTGTACGTAAGAATGTACAGTTTATTATCGATGTCGCATTGGTGACATTATATGTTGCTGCAATGCATGCATTGCTTATTCCGACCTTGACGATTCTGGGTGCATTGATCTTTACTGCTGTATTTGGACGTATAAATAAGCTGGTTTTGATCATTTCTCCGATTGTGAGTTTGTTGGTTTTCTATCTGTCATCTTTCTTTGTGTTTGGTTTTCAGCCTTATTTAGACGTTACCAGTCGGGAACTTAATATTCTGTCCATTTTTGCCTTCATGCTATTTATTTTTATGGGCATGTATTATCAGGTACGACAATCCCATATTCTCAGTCAAGAAAAACAATATTATATGGAAGAAACCAATCGCTATTTAAAATTGAATAATCAACTGGCACGTTATGCACCTATGCAATTATGGCAATCCATCATGCGTGGTGAGCTAGAAGCCAAAGTTGAATATAAACGACGTAAATTAACGGTTTTCTTTTCAGATATTCAGGGTTTTACAGATTTATCAGAAAAATTAATTCCTGATGATTTGGCTTTTTTACTGAATGATTATCTCAAGCACATGACTGAAATCGCCAAGAATTATGGTGGTACCATCGATAAATTTATGGGTGATGGTATGCTCATTTTCTTTGGTGATCCAACCAGTCGTGGCGTAAAAGAAGATGCCATAGCTTGTCTGGATATGGCAGTTGCCATGCGCCAGCAAATGCGTATTTTGCGTGAACGCTGGATAAAAATGGGCTATGCCTCACTTCATATCCGTATGGGTATTGCAACAGGATATTGCCACGTCGGTAATTATGGCACCATTCATCGGATGTCTTATACCATCGTAGGGCGAGATGCCAATCTGGCATCGCGTTTGCAGACTGCGGCCGAAGTGGATCAAATTTTAATTTCAGAAGAAACTTTTAATTTGGTTAAAGAACAATTTTTATGTATTAAAAATCAGCCGATGAAGCTCAAGGGAATTACCGAATTTGTCCGATCATGGCAGGTGGTAGAGCGTTATAATGAAGCAGTAGATAAATATCAGCGTTGGTATGATTATGAATATAAAGGCTTTAATTTATTATTAAATCTGGACAAAACCACAATATACGAATATCCGCAATTGATTAATGCTATGGAGCAAACCATAGAACGTTTGAAACTACAACAAAAAAGAACGGATGATGATGGGGTAGTGGTACTAAGCGAGAAAAGTATTATACGTCTACCGAATGAAAATAATAAAGATGATAAAACCAAATCGTAATTCAGTTTTATCCTAATCTATCAAATCCTCATTTTTATAATCGTTTAATGCTTTTCAGAGGCATGATTGATGGTATATTTTGGAATCTCGATTTCCAGATCTTCATCTTCAATCTCAACCTGACAGGACAAACGGGATTCTGGTTCCAGTCCCCATGCTCGGTCGAGCAAGTCTGCTTCTACATCACTCATTTCATCTAGCTCATAAAAGCCTTTACGTACCACGACATGACACGTCGTACAGGCACAAGACATATCACAGGCATGTTCAATTTTGATACCATGATCCAGTAAGCTCTGGCAAAGATTGGCTTTTTTCTCAACTTCAAATTCTGCACCATCTGGGCAGATTTCAGGATGAGGTAAAACTTTAATACGTGGCATGGCTTATTTATCCTTGTCTTGTTGATTGGCTGCCCAATCTTCTACACGAGTACCTTTTAAGGCATGATCAATATGGCGATTCATACGCATTGCCGCAAATAGATCACTATAGACTTTTAGATTTTCTACAGCTTGCTCGATTTTATCAATGTCCTGATCTTGCAAGGTATGCTCTAAAATTTTCAAGGCACTATTTAATCGCTCTGCTTCTTCTGCACTTAAGAGATGCTGATCTACAGCAAGCGCCTGTTTTAGTGCTTCAATTTCACGCTGTGCCTCAACTTTGGTTTCCTGTAACTGGCGGTCTTTTTTATCTTGTTCGGCAAATTTAAAACCTTCCAATAACAGACGTTCGGTATCTTTTTCCGACAAGCCATAAGAGGGCTTGATAGTAATATGTGCCTGTACATTCGAAGTAGTTTCCAGTGCAGAAACATTGAGTAAGCCATCAGCATCTACTTGAAACGTTACTTCAATGCGGGCAGCACCGGCTGTCATCGGAGGAATACCACGTAATTCGAATTTTGCCAGTGTACGACAATGTTCGACCAGATCACGCTCACCCTGAACCACATGGATCAGCATGGCAGTTTGCCCATCCTGATAGGTGGTAAATTCCTGACGACGAGAAACTGGAATAGGGGTATTACGGGGAATTACCCGCTCAACCAGACCACCCATAGTTTCCAAGCCAAGTGATAATGGCGTGACATCCAGCAATAACGTACCATCTTGAGCATTACCCACCAATTGATTGGCTGTAATGGCTGCACCAAGGGCGACAACTTCATCCGGATTGATACTGCATAATGGCTCTTGATGAAAATAATTGCGTACCGCATCCTGAATTGCAAGGGTACGGGTTGAACCACCAACTAAAATCACTGCATTAATTTGCTCGGCTTTTAGCTTTGCATCACGCAAGACTCTTTGACAGACCTGAATAGTACGTTCTGTCACAGGCTGAATAATATCCTGTAACTGGTTTTGATCTAAGCTGGTGTGATACTGATGAAACTGGATATCGACACTTGTTTCAGTCGTCAATTGTTCTTTGGCGGCTTTGGCAATCTGAATCAATTCTGCATGTTGCTGATTGGCAAGTGTACCCAGAGAAAATTGCTGTTTTAGATATTTTACAATTAGGCGGTCAATATCGTCACCACCCAAGGCAGTGTGTCCACCAGTTGCCAATACTTCAAATACGCCTTTACTAAAGCGCAGGATTGAAATATCAAATGTACCGCCACCTAAATCATAGATAGCAAAATTCTGGTCTTCAGCAATTTGACTGTTTTGATCTAGACCATAAGCAATTGCAGCAGCAGTTGGTTCATTCAATAAGCGCAGTACATTTAAACCAACCAGTTTTGCAGCATCGCGTGTTGCCTGACGCTGTGCCTCGTCAAAATAGGCAGGTACAGTAATGACCGCACCAGTAATATCATGACCAAGCGCATTTTCGGCACGTTGCTTTAAGGTTAATAAAATCTGTGCTGAGATTTCAACTGGTGTTTTACTGCCTTGCCGGGTTATAAAGCTCGGCATTTCCTGATCAGTTCCTTCCAGTTGGTACGGATGCTGAAAACGAATGTCTGCTTTGGAGCGCCCCATAAAGCGTTTAACTGAAACAATGGTATTACTTGGATCCTGACTAATGAATGCTTTTGCAGGATCACCTACAAGTATGTCATCTTCAGTATAATGTACCACTGAAGGTAAAAGACTGTGTTGTTGTTCATCTTTTAAAATAGTTGGGGTAGATGAACGTACACTCGCAACCAGAGAATTTGTTGTGCCTAGATCAATCCCAATACCGATACGATGTTCGTGTGGACTGCTTGATTGTCCGGGTTCAGCAATTTGCAATAAAGCCATAAAGAATTCCGTCTTAAAGATGAGAGGCGATTATTCAGCGATCACTCAAAATCATGATCATCAAAATCGTCAAATTGTTCATCATCAAACAATTTGTCTTCGGCTTTATCAATATCTGCAAGGACATGGCGGAAAAAACGTAACTTTCGTACAGTATCCCGTGCTTCGCTCCAGTCTTGCGCATTAAAATCGATTTTGAATTCTCGAATTAGACTCGCCACCCATTGTTCAATTTCCTGACGTAGTAGCTGTAATTGAGCAGAGGTCGTGGCATCTTCCAATTGTTCACGTAATTCAAGGGCAGATTGTAAAAACTCGAAATCATGAATAGACTGTTCTAGTCCAAAATCCTGTTTTTCAAGTTTGAGTAAATAGGCTGCCCGACTATCAATATTTTTTAAGGTATCATAAGCCTGATTGACTTCACTTGATTGTTTCACTGCCTGGTCAATATTGTCCTGATTATTATCTGGATGAAATTTTTGCTGTAAAGCCAAAAAATTTGCTTTTAATACATCAAGATCAATGTCTAAGTTTGGGTCGAGGTCAAACAGTTCAAAATAAGTCATAACCAGCTACAGATAGATAAATGAAAGAAAAGCCAACAAAAACACGAGAATTTATTGGCTTTGTCAGGATGTCGGTCTGTGATTATACCGTGAAAGATTCACCGCAACCACATTCACCTTTTTGATTTGGATTGCTAAATTCAAAGCCTTCATTCAAACCATTTTTGACATAGTCCATCTCAAGACCATCGAGATAAACCAGACTTTTAGGATCAACAAATACTTTGACACCATGGTTTTCGAAGATTTCATCGTGTGGATCGACTTCATCAACAAATTCCAGCACATAAGCCAGACCAGAACATCCGGAGGTTTTTACCCCTAAGCGAATGCCTTCGCCTTTACCACGATTGGCAATAAAATTAGAAACATGTTGTGCAGCACTTTGCGTTAAATGAATCATCAAATTCTCCTTAACAGTTGCCAATCGAGTGCTTAAGCACCTTGTTTAACTTTCTTGTTACGATAGTCTTCAATCGCAGCCTTGATTGCATCTTCTGCAAGAACAGAGCAGTGCACTTTTACTGGCGGCAATGCCAATTCTTGTGCAATATCAATATTCTTGATGGCTTGTGCTTCATCCAGCGTTTTACCTTTTAGCCACTCTGTGACTAATGAACTTGATGCAATCGCAGAACCACAGCCATATGTTTTAAAGCGTGCTTCTTCAATCACGCCATTATCATCGACCTGAATTTGTAAACGCATAACATCACCACAGGCTGGTGCACCGACCATACCTGTACCAACATTTTCTGCATTCTTGTCTAAAACACCAACATTACGTGGGTTTTCGTAGTGATCTATTACTTTTTCGCTATATGCCATGACGCTTCTCCATACCTCGGGGTCAGCCAATATTTAAATGTGGGCGGCTTAATTACTTTTCAAGACAGTAATTAATGTTCTGCCCATTCAACTTTCGAGAAATCTATACCATCTTTGTACATGTCCCAAAGCGGTGAGAGTTCACGTAATTTTTCAACAGCTTGCTTGGTAATATCGATCACATAATCGATATCTTCTTCGGTTGTATATCGACCAAAGCTAAAGCGAATTGAACTATGCGCCAATTCATCAGATAGACCTAGCGCACGAAGTACATAAGAAGGTTCCAGCGTTGCTGAAGTACATGCCGAACCACTTGAAACAGCAACATCTTTCAATGCCATCATCAAGGATTCACCTTCGACAAAGTTGAAGCTGACATTTAAATAGTTGGCTACATTTTGTGTAGGATGACCATTTAAATAAACTTCTTCCATGTCATTTAAACCGGACCATAATTTGTCACGCAATTTACGGATACGCGCTTGTTCTGCCTGCATGGTTTTACCAGCAATTTCAAAAGCCTGGCCCATACCAACAATTTGATGTGTTGCCAATGTACCGGAACGCATGCCACGTTCATGTCCACCACCATGAATCAGTGCTTTGACACGAACACGCGGACTACGACGTACATATAATGCACCGATACCTTTTGGTCCATAGACCTTATGTCCTGAAAAACTCATCAGATCAACTTTCAGAGTACTCAGATCAATCTCAACTTTACCTGCTGCCTGTGCTGCATCAACATGGAAAAATGTTTTGTTGGCACGAGTTAACTCACCAATTGCTGCAACATCAGTCACTGTTCCCAGTTCATTATTGACCATCATTAATGAAACTAAAATAGTATCCGGACGCAATGCCTCTGCAACTTTTTCAGGGCTAATCAAACCTGTACGTGGTTCTGGTTCGATATAGGTAATTTCAAAACCTTCTGTTTCCAGATAGCGGCAGGTATCTAAAACAGCTTTATGCTCAATTTTAGAGGTAATGATATGTTTACCTTTATTCTTGTAAAATTGCGCCACACCAATCAATGCCAAATTGTCAGATTCTGTTGCACCAGAGGTCCATACAATTTCACGAGGATCTGCTTTAACAAGATCTGCAACTTGTTGACGAGCATTTTCTACGGCTTCTTCTGCACGCCATCCATAACTATGTGAACGTGATGCAGGGTTACCAAAATTCCCATCAAATGTTAAGCATCCTAACATCGATTCTGCAACCTCAGGGAGAACGGGTGTTGTTGCAGCATAGTCAAGATAAATTGGGAGTTTCATTTAAAATGTTCCTGTAACCGACTTTTGATTTACAATCTGGGAGGCTAGATCATCAGCAGATGACTGGCGTAAAGCAACAGTTTGTACATTGTCACGCTCAACAAGATCTTCAAGCGTAATGCTTTCTAGATAGCTTGCGATATGATTCGATAGATTATGCCAAAGATCATGCGTCAGACACATGGCGCCATTCTGGCAATTGCCCTGATGATCGCAACGTGTTGCGTCTACAGTTTCATTGACGGCTTCAATAATTTCCAAGACAGTAATGCTATTGGCTGCTCGGGCCAAATGGTATCCACCATTTGCGCCACGAACGCTTGCCACCAGTTGATGACGTTTAAGCTTGGAAAAAAGCTGTTCTAGATAGGCAACAGAAATTGTTTGTCTGGCAGCAATTTCTGCAAGCGTAATTGTTTGGTCGAGTGGCTGAAGTGCTAAATCGAGCATTGCAGTCACGGCATAGCGACCGCGAGTCGTGAGGCGCATAATCCGATCCATATAAGCATGCTGGTGCGATAGGGCTATTATAGTTAATTCTGACTAATTTAGTCAACTTTATTTCAGTAATATAATTCTTTGGTTTATTATTTATCTATGCGAAATTATACCAAAGTAGTGTAACAATTGATACCAACAGAATAAAAATAATTAACCCAAAGATTGTACACATTAACTTATATTTGTGTTGTAAGGTTTTTAAGTCAAATTGATAGGATTTATTCTCAATGGTTAATTGATTGATCTGGGAACGTTGCTGTTCGATCCGCTTGAATAAGGATTCAATGCTTTGTTTGGGGATTTTGGTACTAACATCATCAGCTGCCAGCCAGTTTTTCCAGTCTCTCGTCACGGCGGGCAAGCTAAGACTACTTAAAAGTATCCGGAACTCATCATGTAAATGTTCTTCACCGGTCATTCTGATTTTGCGAATGCTACTTTCACTTCCGGTTAATAAAATCCGAAATAAATCAAGACCGGAAGCAGAAATGACAAACTGGGGTGCTTCAACATGTTGAGGTTGGTGAAAATCAAACAGCAAGCCTTTTTGATCGAAAGTGACATAGAACACTTCACTGGGTAAAAAAGTATTAAACTGGATACAGATTTTTGATTTGATAAAAGGTTTTGCATGTTCACGAGCAATACGGTCATGCTTGAGTACAAATGTTAAAACGGTCTCTAGGAAAATTAGAACTAGAGATTGCAACAAATGTGGATTATTTTTGTTTTGTTGCGAATCATTCATAAATAAATAAAAACCTTAACTCAATCCTTAGAATATAAGGATTTAAGTTTAAAAGGGGGCATGCTGTCAACATAAAGTTTGAATATATTGGTAATTGTTAGACACAAAAATGTTGTTGGGAGTAATAATGTTGTTAACATTCGCGATTAAACCTAAAATAATTGTAGAATTTTTGAAAGATCGACAAATGTGAATCGTAAGTTAAATTTAGGAGTCGTCATCGATGTCTAAGACTGATATGGAACATCAAGATCAATCTAGTGAACCTATCGCTACCGAACAACAAGATGCCAAAATCCAATCCAAGCGCAAAAGTCCGCTAGAACTACGTCGTTATACCAAGCAAATCTGGCTTGCCGGATTAGGCGCTTTTTCTCGGGCAGAAGAGGAAGGTAATAAATTATTTGATTCTTTGGTTAAGGTTGGTGAGGAATTAGAAGCCAAAACAGTCGACATTGCCGATAATACGGCAGAAAAAGTAGGCGAGGTGACTGGTAAGGCAATTGAACGTGTTACAGATACTGTGGATAAGGTTGAAAAACTGATTGATCAGCGTACACATCATACGCTGAATCGTATAGGACTGGTGACACCAAAAGATATTTTGTTAATCGAGCAACTTTTACTCAATTTAAGTGACAAGGTCGATCAGTTGGCAAATGCCAATCAAAAGTTGATCGAAGAGATCGAGTATTTAAAAAAGAATAAAAAATAATCGATTTGTGTAAAAAATATGTTTCATGACGTTTTTTTTAAGCAAAACCCTCTTTCAAGTATTGCCTTCTCAGGAAGGCATTGCTATAAAGGCTTCTACGGCTAGTAGAAGATTTTTGGCTTTAATATTCAAACTATCAAATCAGAGGATGTTTTGCATGAATAAATCAGAATTAATTGATGCGATTGCTCAAAAAGGGGGGCTTACTAAAGTTGATGCAGCTAAAGCTTTAGATGCAACTTTAGAGTCTATCGGCGACGCACTAAAATCTGGTGATACAGTAACTTTAGTTGGTTTTGGTTCTTTCAGTGTGAAAGAACGTGCTGCACGTACAGGCCGCAATCCAAAAACTGGAGAAGAATTGAAAATCCCTGCAAGCAAAGTACCTAGCTTTAAAGCTGGTAAGGGTTTAAAAGATTCTGTTGCGTAATTGTTGATGCATCTTAAACGCGCCTAACTCTGGCGCGTTTTTTCTATTTAGATCAACACAAATTATCATAATATTGCTTGTGATTACTAGATTTTCGGCTAGTATTCGAATGTGAATTAATTTATTGGAAAACATATGGAAGCTTTTCGTACTTTAATTAGAGGTTGGCTCGGTAAAGTATTACTTGTGTTGTTTCTTGCGCCTTTGGCTTTGGTCGGTATCGAAGGTTATTTCTCGGGTTCCAATGAGCCTGTTGCCGTCAAGGTAAATGGTGAAAAAATTACACAGAAAGAATTAGATACCTGGATAAAATCACAAAAAGATCAGTATTTACAAGCAGTCAATGGTGATGAAACATTACTCAACAACAAAGTAATTGAAAATCAGGTCTATGATGCTGCCATTGTTCGTACTTTACTGTTACAACAAGCTGAGAAATTGGGGATCACCCTAAGTGATGAACAGCTGGGTACTTTACTACGTCAACAGCAAGTTTTTCAGCAAGATGGTAAGTTCTCGCAAACCTTATTGGATAATTATTTAATGGGGACAAAATCCACCATTAATCAATTACTGGCGGATTTTCGCAAACAAACTTCTTTATCATTATTGACCAATAGTATTTTGAATGCTGGATTATATAGTGACAAAGATACGCAAAAATTAATCAATTTATTAAGTCAGGAACGTACGACGCATCTGGCAGAAATTTCTTTAGATCAGTTTGCACAGAATTTTGTCGCAAGTGATGCACAAAGCAAAGCCTACTTTGACAAACACAGTAAAGACTATATCCGTCAAGCTAATGTAGATGTCAATTATGTGATTTTAAGCAAGGCACAATTTGCCGATCAGGTGCAAGTCACAGATCAGGACATTCAGCAACAATATCAAAGCTATGTTGCTGGTCTAAGTAAGGATGCTACTCGTCAGATCAGTCATATTCTGATTACCACAGATAAGCGTACACCTGAACAAGCATTAAAAATTGCACAGGATATTGAAACCAAGTTAAAAGCTGGCGAAAGTTTTAATGCTTTGGTACAGCAGTATTCTGAAGATCCTGTATCTAAACAGGAACAGGGTAAAGTAGACGGCTATACTGTTGGTGCTTTTGGTGATGCTTTTGACAATGCCGTCTTGGCATTAAAACAAGGACAGACCTCTGCACCAGTAAAAACTGATTTTGGTTATCATGTGATTCGTCTGGATAAAATTGAAGGACAACAAGTACCTGCACTGGCTCAGGTTCGTGATCAACTGATCAGTGATGTGAAAAAAAGCAAACTTGAAAATGTGTTTCAGGATGCTGTCAACAATGCCAATGATCTGGCAGTACAATCAGATTCGCTTGAAGCCTTGGCCGATCAATATAAAGTACAGGTTCAGTCTGAGAAAAACGTAACTCAGGCAACCAATAGTCCGGTATTGTCGCAGGCTGCGGTTAAAACCAAGTTATTTTCGACTGAAATTGCACAAGGCGATCAAAACGTATCCACAGGTATTAATTTAAAAGATGATGCCGTGTTGTGGTTTAAAGTATCTGCATATCGTGCCGAACGTCCAGAAACGCTTGCCGAGGCCAAAGGCAAGATTCAGGCAAAATTAAAACGTAAAGAACAGATCAAGCAGGCAAATGCCAGTGTAAAACAATTGTTGGCTGACTTTAAAACCAAGACACCGGCTCAGGCATTGGCAGCCAGTTCAGTGAAGTTTCAGGATATGGGACCAGTTCCACGTTATAGTCAGATTGTTCCGATCGAAATTGAAAAGGCAATTTATAGTGTTCCTGCACCACAAAAAGATCGCTGGTCTGCAACCACAGTCGGTGTAGGTAATTATTTATTTGTTGTGGCAGTGTCTGATATTGGTCAGAATCCGGCATTTCAATTAAATGATCAGCAAAAAGCACAGGTTGTAAACCGTTTTGATGCACGTGGTCAACAAGAACTCAATGATTATATTGAATATTTGAAATCGACTGCAAAGATCAAGAAAACTGAAAAATAATTGATTATCTTTTGATAAAGAACCGGAGTTTAATGCTTCGGTTTTTTATTGCTACAAAGTTTTTGCTATCAATTTTTAAGGCTTATTGCTGATCCAGATGCTGTTGACGATATTGAGTTGGACTAAATGAAAACTGGCGTTTAAAAGCCTGACTAAATGCAGTTTCTGAAGAATAACCAACTCGCTCGGCAATTTGATGAACATGTAGGGCACTTTCCCGTAAATAGCGACTGGCTAGACGAAGGCGATGTTGTGCTAGATAAGCCAGTGGTGTCTCACCCATAATGACACTAAAAGTCTCGGCAAATTTGGAGCGTGACATACAGGAGACTTGTGCCAGATCTGCAACAGTCCAAGGTTTTTCCGGTTCACCATGGATGGCAGCCAATGCATTGGAAAGTTCGGGATGGGTTAATGCACTGAGCCAGTTGCTTTGATCATCATTAAGCTGTTCGATATAGTCTCTTACCCCTTCAATGAGCAGGATTCCAACCAGTCGATCAATCAGGGTATCTCGTCCTGGACGAATACGTTCGGTTTCTAGTGCAAAAAAGCTCAAGCCGACTTGTAACCAAGGCGGTGCACCTGTGCCCATGGCATTGTGAATACGCATTAATTTTGGTAAGGCCTGCATCAGTGGACGTGCCATGATACTGTCCATATGGCAACGAATACATAATAATAAGTTTCGGGTCCGCTGATTTTCCTCGCCTACATGCAATACATCATGACGATGTCCGGAAAATAAGTGACTGAGTTCCGGCGTATTGGGGCTTAATATTTGGCATGATTTGGCAGAAAAGAAATGCGCTTTGCCAGTCGGGATAATAATAATATCGCCAATCTCTAATTCTACACATTGGTCTGTGTTAACACATAGATGAGCAGATCCGACCAGTAAGATATAAATCATACATTTATCTTGTTCTGCCATTTGAAATTGCCAATTTCCTCTGGGCTGTAAATAAAAATATTCAACTCTGCTTAAATGAATATCATCAAAAATTTTACTTAATGCGTCCATAGGCTCATCTAGGTCTGTGCAACAAATAATGGAAATAAACGATAGAACCACAATAAGCAATAAAAATTTAAAAATACATAGCATTACAAGCCAAAAAGAGCATCACAATGTTTTTTTGGACGATCAAAACTGTTCGTATACGATGCAATCAGCCAATATGGAAGGGTAGAAATCAAGAGTGGAAGCCAGAAGATGAATGCTCCAGCGAATTTGAAAGTTGTACAGGATCAGACAACTGAGAAAAATCAACATATCGATAAAAAACGTAAATTATGGTTATTAGGACCCGCTTTGCCTGTAATTGGTATGGGTATTATGCTCAGTTACCGATTTGCTCCAAAACCGTTAAAACCTGTATTTGCCTTGGGTGGACCAATTGTACTGCATATTGTAATTCCAGTAATTGATACCATCATTGGTAAAGACCCAAGTAATCCAGATGCAGATGCGATCAAGCAACTGGAAAATGATCCTTATTATATGAAATTGGTCAAATCCTTTATTCCGCTACAATATGCCACAACCATTTATGGTACATATTTGGCTAGTCGTGAAGAAACACCTTGGCATCATCGGATTTTACTTGGAATTTCCATTGGTGCGATCAGTGGTATTGCTATTAATACCGCACATGAATTGAGCCATAAAGCAGATCGTACTGATCATATCTTATCGCATTTGGCACTGGTACCTACGGGTTATAATCATTTCCGCGTAGAACATCCTTATGGTCATCATAAACGTGCTGCAACGCCGGAAGATCCGGCATCATCAAAAATGGGCGAAAGTTTTTATGAATTTTGGCCAAGAACAGTCTTTGGTTCATTAAAATCTGCGATAGAAATTGAAACACAGCGCTTAAAACGCAAAGGTAAGCAATTTTGGTCAACAGACAATGAATTGTTACAAGGGTGGGCAATGAGTGCAACATTCCATGCCACCATGATTAAACTTTTCGGTAAACGTGCTATTCCGTTTCTTGCCATGCAAGCATTTTATGGCATCAGTTTGTTTGAAATTATTAATTATATTGAACACTATGGTTTGTTACGCCAGAAAAAGCCTGATGGTAGCTATATGCGTACTATGCCGGAACATAGCTGGAACAATAACAATATTGTGACCAATCTGTTTTTATATCAATTACAGCGCCATTCAGACCATCATGCTTATCCAACCCGACCATTTCAGGCTTTGCGCCATTTTGATGAAGCACCTGAATTACCAAGTGGTTATGCCAGCATGTTATTGCCTGCGATGATTCCGCCATTATGGTTTAAGATGATGGATAAGCGTGTGTTTAACCACTACAAGGGTGATTTGAACAAAGCAAATATTTATCCAAAACGTCGTGCCAAAATTTTTGCCAAATTTGGTCAGCGTGATCAGTCCAAAGAAGAAATAGCATAAGCTTGCCAATGGATTAATATTTATCAAAGTAATATTTAAGTAGATAATTTGTTTAAAGCATAAAAAAAGCTGAGTCATGATGGCTCAGCTTTTTTATGTTTGACGTTCTAGCGTTGATTTTGTGGGACAGGCAAGAACTGGGTATTTTTATTTTCCGGACGTTCAGAAATTTTAATCTTGATATTCAATTCCTTGCCATCACGTTGAATGACTGCGGGAACTTCACTATTTGGTTTCTGACTTGCCACATAGGAAATCAATTGATTGGCATTGACAATCGGTTGACCATTAATTGATACAATAATGTCACCTTTTTTAATGCCGGCTTGAGCTGCTGGGCCACTTGGCAAGACGCCCATCACTTGCACACCCGTTTTGCTGTCGAGATTTAGTTCATCGGTCGGGTTGAGTCCTTTGACCTCAATACCTAACCAACCGCGAACCACACGTCCATCCTGCAAGATTGAATCCAGCACTTGCTGACAAATTTGTGCCGGAATGGCAAAACCAATCCCGAGAGAACCACCAGTTTTTGAAAAGATTGCTGTATTGACCCCAATCAGGTTTCCAGCGACATCAATTAAGGCACCGCCAGAATTTCCGGGATTAATTGCTGCATCGGTCTGGATGAAATCTTCGTAGGTATTGATGCCCAGACCGGTACGGCCCGTAGCAGAAATAATCCCTTGGGTGACTGTTTGTCCCACACCAAAAGGGTTACCAATTGCCAATACCACATCACCCACTTCATTACCGCTAAGTTTGAAAGGCAACACAGGTAATTTATCCAGTTCGATTTTAATCACTGCCAGATCAGTTTCGGGATCGGTACCAATGACGGTTGCCTTGGCTTTACGACCATCATGCAGACCGACAATAATTTCATCTGCCCCGGCAATCACATGATTGTTAGTTAAAATATAACCATCTGGACGCACGATTACCCCAGAACCCAGACTATTTTGATCTTCTGGCTGAAGTTGATCCGGAATTTGATCACCAAAAAACTCTCGTAAAAATTGTTCGTTAATTGGTAGGCTTTGTTGTTGTGAGACTTTTTGCAGAGTAAAAATATTTACCACAGCCGGTGCAGCAACTTTGACGGCACCACTATAAGAAACAATGCCACCACTTCGCGTGGTATCAATTAATGGCGCCACTTTTTCGGCGGGCATTTTTATCCCATCAGCTGCAATAGGCGGCTTGGGCACTTGCAGTTTTTGCCAGGCGATAAAGCCAGCGATCACCAATACCAATAAAATCCAAGGTAACACCACAAATATACGGCGCACAGCTTAATTCCTCAAAAGTCTTTTAGCAGTCAATAAAAAAGCAGAATTTACAAGTCGTTATAGTCTAATCCAAATTCGCTAATTTCTCACGATAGATCAAGCACATTTTGTAACACTTTGGTAAAAGTCATCTCTGGTAAAAGTTGAAATATACAAAGTTTCTTCGCTTAAAAGCATATCCAGTCTATGCTAGCATGTTGTAAATCTTTTAATTTTTGGAAGCAGAACCGGTATGGCAAAATTAGTCGATATAGTAAAATGGTGTGACCAGACCTTACAATCTCATCAATTTAAGGATTATTGTCCAAACGGTTTGCAAATTGAAGGCCGCTCAGAAGTCAAAACTTTGGTCAGTAGTGTTACTGCCTCTTTATCGGCAATTGAAGCCGCACTGGATTTAAAAGCAGATGCACTGATTGTTCATCATGGTTATTTCTGGAAAGGGGAGCCAAGCCCTTTAACTGGGTTAAAAGGTAAACGAATCAAACAATTGATGCAGGCCGATGTATCCTTGATCGCCTATCATTTGCCACTCGATGCGCATACCACATTGGGCAATAATGCTGCATTGGCAGATTTACTCGGTATTCACATTACTGCTGCACTCGATCCAGAAGAGCGTTTTCCGATTGGTAATATCGGTACATTGTCACAACCGTTATCACCTGAAGATTTTGCAAGTTTGTTAACGCAAAAATTGGGACAAGCACCTATCCATATTGCAACCAATAAAGAAAGTATCCAGACTATCGGATTTTGTACTGGTGCAGCACAGGACTTTTTATATAAAGCTGCACAAGCAGGCTGTGATGCCTATTTATCTGGCGAGGTGAGTGAACGAACTTTCCATGAGGCGCAGGAATATCATCTGGATTATTTTGCTGCCGGCCATCATGCTACCGAACGATATGGTATTCAGCGGCTTGCCGAGGCACTTGCCAAAACCTTTGATTTGAGCTATCAATACATTGAATTAAATAATCCGATCTAAACAGTCGGCTTTATGTATATTTATTATGCTTTTATTGTGTATTGTTATTTAAACCAACTACATTTTTAGTCCGGTTTTGAATTACAATGTCTATCGTTGAATATCCTCAACTTACCCAGCTATACGCAAGGAAATTGAAATGACAACTATTACTTTACCAGCATTACCCTATGCTTATGATGCACTTGAACCTCATATTTCTAAAGAAACTTTAGAATATCACCACGACAAACATCATCAAACCTACGTAACCAATTTAAATAACCTGATCAAAGGTACAGACCTAGAAGGTAAAACACTGGAAGAAATCATCACAACTGTTGCGGGTGATGCATCCAAAGCTGGCGTTTTCAATAATGCAGCACAGGTATGGAACCATACATTCTATTGGAATTCTATTGCACCAAACGGTGGTGGTAAACCAACAGGCGCAATCGCTGCTAAAATTGATGAAGCATTTGGTTCTTACGAAAAATTTGCAGAAGAGTTTACTGCTGCTGCAACCACTCAATTCGGTTCTGGTTGGGCATGGTTAGTGGCTGATGAAGTAAACGGTAAATTATCCATTACCAAAACTTCAAATGCAGATACACCACTTGCACATGGTCAAGTTGCTGTATTAACGATTGATGTATGGGAACATGCGTATTACATCGATTATCGTAATGCACGTCCAAAATATATCTCAACTTTCCTTGAAAGTTTGCTGAACTGGGATTATGCAAATGCCAAACTTGCGGGTCAGCCTGCTGGTGTTGAAAAATAAGTTATTATTTTAATTGAAGTAATCTTATTGGTTACTTGGTTAAATCAGGCCTAAAGCGTGTTCATGCTTTAGGCTTTATTTTTGCATAATCATGATAACATGATTAAAATTTAGTCCAATTTAGTCTTTATTGAAATTATATAAATGTTTTGATATGAACTATGCCCAAAGCTGTGTCCCAAATATTATAAAAACTGAAAGAATTTCATGTCGAATTAAATAAATATCAGTCTGTGCAAATCACAACTTCATGTTACAATGTGCCCCAATCAAAGTACGGCTATAAACGCCTTAAAACATAGGAACATCGCTAATGTTTGCCAATATTTCTCTTGCTGAATTTGACCCAGTATTAGCTAAAGCTATCGATGCTGAAGACAAACGTCAAGAAGCGCATATTGAGTTAATTGCTTCAGAAAATTATTGTTCTCCAGCTGTTATGGAAGCTCAGGGAACCAAGTTAACCAACAAATATGCAGAAGGTTATCCTGGCAAACGCTATTATGGCGGCTGTGAAAATGTTGATATTATCGAACAATTAGCGATTGATCGTGCAAAAGAATTATTTGGTGCAGACTACGCAAACGTGCAGCCACATGCTGGTTCACAGGCAAACTCTGCGGTATATCTGGCATTGTTAAATGCAGGTGATACTGTACTGGGTATGAGTCTGGCACATGGCGGTCATTTAACTCATGGTGCAAAAGTCAGCTTTTCGGGTAAAACCTATAATGCCATTCAATATGGCTTGAACCCGGAAACTGGTGAAATTGATTACGAAGAAGTAGAACGTCTGGCTGTTGAGCATAAACCACGTATGATCGTTGCAGGTTTTTCTGCCTATAGCCGTGTTGTAGATTGGCAACGTTTCCGTGATATCGCTGATAAAGTTGGCGCATATTTATTTGTTGATATGGCGCATGTTGCAGGTTTGGTTGCCGCGGGTGTTTATCCAAGTCCGGTACAAATTGCAGATGTGACCACAACGACTACGCATAAAACATTACGTGGTCCACGTTCTGGTTTGATTCTGGCCAAAGCCAATGAAGAAATTGAGAAAAAACTTCAATCTGCGGTATTCCCGGGCAATCAGGGTGGTCCTTTAATGCATGCGATTGCTGCCAAAGCAGTGTGTTTTAAAGAAGCCATGACACCAGAATACAAAGCTTATCAGCATCAAGTGGTTAAAAATGCACAGGCGATGGCACAAGTATTAATCGAACGTGGTTATGACATCGTGTCTGGTGGTACAGATAATCACCTGTTCTTGTTGTCATTGATCAAACAGGATGTGACTGGTAAAGATGCCGATGCATGGTTAGGTGCAGCGCACATTACAGTGAATAAAAATGCCGTACCAAATGATCCTCGTTCCCCATTTGTGACTTCCGGCATTCGTATTGGTACACCTGCGGTTACGACACGCGGTTTCGGTGAAAACGAAGTGCGTGATTTGGCTGGCTGGATTGCCGATGTACTGGACAGTAAAGGTGATGAAAAAGTGATTGCTGAAGTGAAAGAAAAAGTTTCCGCAGTCTGTGCAAAATTCCCTGTATATGCAAACTAATTTATAAGCAGATCAAGCGATTGGTCTGCTCAATAAAAAACCGACGATTAAATATCTGTCGGTTTTTTTATTGTCTACTCATTCTACTGAGCCAAATTATTAAACTTAAATCCCTTCAAATTGAAGATGATCGGGCTTAATCGTGGTATTAGGATAAGAAAAATCTATATTCAACTGTTTTTGCTGATATTTACAATCGACCTGCATGGTCTGTAATCGTGAAGTTACAGGATTATCCATACTACTTTTTCTCGGTTGATAGTGATAGGAAATCAGATGTTGGCTTAAAAATTTTGTATCATCGACTGTGCTCAAATGGAAATTGTCTATTCCATTTACAAATAAATAGTTTTTGGTCATGCTGCGACAGATCTCATCCTGTTTAAAGGCTTTTGGATCTACATCATGGCAAGCTGTTAATAAAAATAAACTATTGATTAATACTAGATATTTCATTTTAAACTTCCCCATTTTTTGCGTCTGTATTGAAGGGGTTAGCTTAAAATGAAACTATGTTAGGATACAGATACAATCATCGCTAAATAATGGTTACAGATAGATGCATAAGCAAGGGTTTAAATATCAAAAGCTAGCGGTACATATCGAACATCAGATTACGACTGGACAACTTAAAAATGGCGACAGATTATGTTCAATTCGTGATTTTTCCAAACGACATGGCATCAGTCTAAATACAGCTAAAGCCTGTTATCAGTTACTTGAAGCCAAGGGGTTAATCTCGGTTAAACCCAAATCGGGTTATTTTGTACAATATCAACCGCATCAGCCGGCTGATAAAAATGCTAATTTTTTATCCTATCCACGTCAGGTTTCCAATCTTGAATTGCTTCTAGAAATTCAACAAGCAGCTATTTCTGCCGATCAGATTCATTTGGGAACCATTCAGATTGATCCTAGATGGATTCCGCTGGATAACTTGCGTCGTTCACTCAATCGTGCCATTAAGCATTGTAAACCTGAAGATTTTTTACATTGTGATCGACAGGGGCATATACAACTTCGTTCGGCATTGGTGGAGTTGTGGCGTGAAGATGGTATTTATATTCCGACCGAACAGGTCTTTATCAGTTCGGGCTGTATGCCGGCTTTGGCATTACTGATTCAGATATTAAGCCATGAAAAAGACAGTATTATTGTCACCAGTCCCACCTTTAATGGACAATTGCAACAGATCGCCAATCTCAAACGCAAGATTATTGAGATTCCAGCATCATCACAAGGCATTGATCTTGAACGACTGGAACAGGTAATGCAATCGGGTCAGGCCAAATTATGTTTATTGACGGCAAATTTTCAGAATCCTTTGGGTTATTGTCTAAGTCATCAAGAAAAACAACATATTGCAAAGCTGGCAGAAAAATATCAGTGTTTTATTCTGGAAGATGATGTATTTGCAGAATGTGGTTATCAGATAGAACGTCCTTTACCGATTAAATACTGGGATCAGGCCGGTTATGTGATCTGGTGTGGTTCAATTTCAAAATCATTGTCACATGCTTACCGTATCGGCTGGTTTTGTCTTGGTGAACAGGCGATGGCCTTTACTTCCAAAATATTAAGCCAGAATCAGATGGTCAATACGCCTTTACAGCTTGGCTTGGCAGATTTTATTTACAGTAAAGCCTATCGGGAACATTTATCACATCTACATCACATCCTACAGGCGCAGGTTAGGGCATATATTGCGTATATTCAGGCGACTTTTGCCGAATTCTTGCTGGAATGTCATATGCCTAAGGGTGGATATATTCTCTGGTTAAAGCTAAGACCGGAAATTAATAGTGTCGAGTTATATCATCAGGCAAAAGCACATCACATCAGTATTGTACCGGGGCTGGTGTTTAGTGAAGATGGTAAACATCAACATTATATTCGTCTGAATGCTGGGCATATTCTGGATGAAAAAATGAAACAGGCCATTACGACACTGGCGCAATGTAGCCGGATATTGTATTTACAGCATACATTTTAGAATGAATGAACAATTCGTTGATGTGCATTGATGTGCATTGATGTGTTTTGATACAAATAGATTTTTAAAATCGGCAAAAATATGTTTAAGTAATACGTTTTTAAAATTCAGGGTGTGTTCAAGCCTTTATGTCCCTACAAATTTTGCCTGGTTTATTTATATCACATGGTTCTCCCATGCTAGCTTTACAGCCTGGACAGGTTGGGGCAGCATTTGAGCGGATTAGTCATAATCTGCCCAAGCCCAGAGCAATTGTGGTGATGTCGGCACACTGGGAAGATATTGTGCTGGAAGTTAGCACGGCAACGCGTCCAAAAACTTGGCATGATTTCAGGGGCTTTCCTGAGGCATTGTATAAACTGCAATATCCTGCGCCTGGTGAGCCTGAACTGGCAGAAAAAATTATCCAGCGACTACAGGACTCAGGATTTGAAGCCCATGCCAATGCGATGCGTCCACGTGATCACGGGGTGTGGATGCCGTTGTTACATATGTATCCCGAAGCAGATATTCCGGTAATCCAAATTTCATTGCCAAAGTTTTATACAGCCAGACAAATTTATCAATTGGCAGAATCTTTGGCTTATCTACGTCAGCAACAGGTGCTATTGATTGGCTCTGGAAGCATTACCCACAATTTGGCAGAACTTCGCTGGCAGGAACAAAGTGATGTGCCAGTCTGGGCCAGTGAGTTTCGTAACAAAGTAGCCAGTCTATTACAAAATAGTGATTATGAAGCTGTCTTAAATTGGAAAAATTTACCTTATATTCAAAAAAACCATCCGTCTTTGGAACATTTGAGTCCTTTATTTTTTGCCATGGGCACCGGAAAACGTATGAGTGTGGTTCATTCCAGTTTTAGTATGGGAACACTGGGTATGGATTTATATCGTTTTGATTGATTTTTCAATAGGCCTGATGTATATAGCAAGGAAAGCTGCGTCAGAGCACTTTATGGCCATGTTTTTGGCTAAACTCTTTGCTCATAATGCTCACTAAAAGTATCTTAGAAAATGCTAAATATATGACGAATCAAGATTATTTTTACAAAAAAGGAACTGGTTAAAACAAAAAGGTATTATATTTTTTTCTGCAATACTTATATCTTAACAGGCTAAATAAATTAGAGTTGATATTATGAAATTAAAGCTTATTTCTTCTGTCCTTAGCTTGTCTTTAGCCAGTGTATTGGCAGCCTGTCAGACTACACCATCCACATCATCACAAAAAGAAGCGATACATGTGAAGCAGCATCTACAACAAACCTTACAGGAATATACTTGGTCATATCAGCCACAACAGCAGATACCACCTATTGTGCTAAGCTTTCAAGACAATCGCATCGGTATCTATAGTGGCTGTAACCGCATGGGAACTGACTTTAGCCTGAATCAAAACACACTTAAAACAGGCAATGTCATCAGCACCCAAATGGCGTGTGAACCTGAGCTTATGAAACAGGAGCAATTTGCAGCATCATTATTTCAGAATCATGAATTAACGCTTAATATTAATACAGCAAATCCTGATCAACCGATCTTAACGGTGCATAGTGCAGATGGCCAACAATATCAGTTTGTTGGAACAGCAACCCCTGAAACAAAATATCAGGGACAGGGCGAGATTGTCTTTCTGGAAGTTGCACCAGAAACCAAAGCATGTGTAGGTGTCGCAGCACAGCAATGTTTGCAGGTACGAGAAATCCAATACAATGCACAGGGATTAAAGACAGCAACCGGAGATTGGGAACTGTTTTATGGTCAGATTGAAGGTTTTCAACATGATCCAAAATTACGTACTATCATTCGTACCAAACGCTTTACTTTAAAAAATCCAGCAGCAGATCAATCTAAATATGCCTATGTGCATGATATGACAGTTGAACAGGAACTGGTGAAATAAGCGCTTGGCATTTATATAGAATATTTGCATTAAAGTAATTGAGTTAAAAAAGCATATATCTTTTAGGGATATATGCTTTTTTTTTAAATGGATGCTTGAAACGTCAAATATCGCTATGCAATGTTTAATTGCGGCGCGGTTTTTGCCTTTCTTAAGATAAACGCATTTTTATCAGGACTTTGGGTTTCCAGCCAATATTTCCATGTATAACCCGGCCATAAACTAAAGTTTTTACCTTCTGCATTGGTGTACCAGCTATTGCAACCACTATTCCACACAGTATGAGAGAGATCTTTTTGTACTTTTTGGTTAAAATGATCCTGCACATCAGCCTTGATTTCGATACTGTCCGCACCTTGTTTTTGCATAATATTCAGTACTTTTAAAATATATTCGACCTGTGCTTCAATCATAAAAATAATCGAATTGTGGCCTAAGCCGGTATTGGGGCCAACCAGCTGGAATAAATTCGGAAAACCTTTGGTTAATATACCATAATAACTTTCGGCATTATCTTTCCAGTCTTGTATCAAGTCATGACCATCTATGCCTTGACATGGGAAATCTTTCATATAAATACGTGGATCGGTAATAAAGCCCGTGCCATAAATAATGCAATCAATTTTTCGGACTTTGCCATCACTGCTGATAATGCTATCTTCGGTAACTTCCTGAATACCATCGGTCACCAATTCCACATTTTTACGATTAAAGGTCGGATAATATTTGTTTGAAATCAAAATCCGTTTACAGCCCATAACGTAATCTGGGGTTAATTTTCTAGCAATTTCCTTGTCTTTGACCTGATAACGAATCCAGGCTTCGACCAGTTTTTGCCCATACTTCATGATCTCGGGTTTAAAAATAGGCACAACTCTGGACTCATTACTCCAGTATAAACGGGCACGATGAATCTTTCGCAGCAATGGCACTTTGTTAAATAAGGTTTTGCTTAGATTGGAATATGGACGTTCATCACGGGGAATCACCCAGGCTGCACTACGCTGGAATACATACAGTTGTTTCACCAGACTGGCAATTTCTGGAACATACTGGATTGCACTACCACCGGTACCAATTGACGCAACTGTTTTGTTTTTTAGATCATAAGTATGATCCCATTGTGCAGAATGGAAGATTTTGCCTTTAAATTTTTCTATGCCTTTTATTTTTGGAATCTGTGGTACATGCAGTGGGCCGGAGGCCAGCACCACAAACTGTGCCAGAATAGGGGATTGGTCTTTAATCTCCAAACGCCACTGGGCACTGTGTTCCTGATAATATGCACCAATCACTTCCTGATTAAAGTGGCAATAAGGTCGTAATCCAAATTTTTCTGTGGTATCCAGAATATAGTCATGAATTTCATGACAATTGGCATAGCGTTTTGACCAGTCGGTTTTTGGCGCAAAAGAAAATGAATACATATGCGATTGCACATCACAGGCAGCACCTGGATATTTATTTTCACGCCATGTGCCACCGACTTCATTGGATTTTTCCAAAATCATGAAATCTGTATAGCCTGTTTGCAATAGACGGATTGCCATCGCCAGACCACCAAAACCGGAACCAATGATGGCAATTCCTGTTTGCCGTATGGTGTTTGGGACTGATGTGACTTGTTGTTTTTCAGTCAAAGTTGTCATAGGATTACCTAATATCAAAAAGTGATAATGGCAGGATAAGACAAAAAAACACTTGTCACCATGATAGAATTGACATAAAAATTGATCATTTCGGCAAGATGATGTCGATAAATTGCGTATAACATAGAAAAGTGGCAAATGGATAGGTCGCAATGAAGCGTTCAATTATGGGACTCATGTATCTGATACAAGGCATGCAATCGGCAGGTGTCGATGTGCTATCCCGATTAAAAGAAATCGGCATTTTATCAGATCAATTAACCCCCACTGCACTGATATATCGTGATCTGGAATGGCAGATACAACAGCATATTACTCAGGGGCTTGATCCTTTTTTAGGTTTAAAGGTCGGACAGCACTATACGCTAGCAGGCTATGGTCCTTTCCTCATGTTTTTGATGACCGCAGAACATGTTGAACAGGCTTTGCATCAGGCAATGCAATATCAGGGCTTAACCTATTTGTCTGGCAAACTATCTTATGAGATTGCAAAACAGCATCTTATTTTACGTTATCAGCCGCTTGATGTGCAGGATGCGGTCTCGCAATTTCGCATGAATTCTGAAATTTCGGGCACTTATCGGTTTATCCGAGATATCTATACCATGTCCGGCTTGCCCAATTATGACATTGATGTCTATTTACCAATGAGCCAGCCCACACAAAATGAACAATTACTGGCCTATCGCAATTATTATGGCGAAAATCTACGTTTTGGCTGGTCCTGTGCAGAGTTTTGGATTGATATTAGGATTCTTCGTCATCGTTTAAGCAGTGCCGATGCGATTATGCATGAGGTGTATCGTCAGCGCTGTGAAGACGAATTGGCGAGAATGAATGCTTCATCCTCTAATACAGATCGTTTAAGTGAACAAATTCGTGATTATTTATTGCTGCAACGCGAGGTGATACCAAATTTAACTGCGATTTCACGTGCGTTGAATATTCCTGAACGTACTATTCGCTATCAACTTGCGGCGCATCAAAGTTCATTTCAACAGATTAGACAAAGTGTGATAAAGCAAAAAGCTGAATTCTTGCTCAAAGAAGGACAATACACTATCGAAGAGATTGCACGTTCACTTGGCTATGCCGAAACGGCATCATTTAACCATGCCTTTAAACGTTGGTATGGGATGAGCCCAAAACAATTTCAGGCGATCACAGCGCATGATGTGTAATCCGTAAAACGAGTTTGTCCGGAGATATATTTTGCTTTCACTAAAGTTGGATTCTTTTTGCAAAATAATGCGTATAATATCAAGCTATGTTCAGCCAATGAAAAACTTATCCTATATGAACAATATATACTCGACTGAAGTTTTATCTCCTGCCATGCGTTATCAACAGGCATTAGATTCCGGACAATTTTCCCCGGACGTTGAACAACAAAAAGCAGTGCAAACTTTGGATGACGTATGGCAAGAACTGATGCAACGTTACAAATCTTCCAAAAAGGCGTTTCGTCGTTTCCGCCGCCAAACTGCACCGGATGGCGTCTATATGTGGGGTGGGGTGGGCCGTGGTAAAACTTGGCTGATGGATCAGTTTTTTGATTCGATTCCGTTTCGCCGTAAAATGCGTATGCATTTTCATCATTTTATGCAGCATGTGCATCAGGAGTTAAATAAACTCTCTGGACAACGTAACCCGCTGGATATTGTGGCAGATCAAATTTATCGTGATGCTGTGGTGATTTGTTTTGATGAGTTTTTCGTTTCCAATGTGACCGATGCCATGATTCTGGGTGATTTATTCCAGAAATTGTTTAATCGTGGTATTACGCTGGTGGCGACTTCCAATATTGCCCCAGATGGTTTATATAAAAATGGTATTCATCGTGATCGTTTTTTACCGACCATCGAACTGGTGAAAAAGCATTGTACGATTTTAAATGTGGATTCTGGGGTTGATTATCGACTCCGATTATTGAAACAATCACAATTATTTAAATCACCACTGAATCGTGAAAATGAAGCATGGATTGAAGAGCGTTTTAATACCTTAACTTCAACACAAACAGTGGTTCGTGAATCGATTTTAATTAATCATCGTATTGTTGCCAATCGTGCGCATACGGAAGATGTGTTGTGGTGTGATTTTTCAGAATTGTGCCTAAAACCGCGCAGTCCAGCAGATTTTATTGAAATTGCTAATACGTATAATACAGTATTAGTCAGTAGTGTTCCGCATTTAACTGATCAGTTATCTGATGGAACACGACGTTTTATTTATCTGGTCGATGAGTTTTATGATCGCCGGGTAAAATTGATTTTGACTTCGGAAGACTCGATTATTCATCTTTATCAGGGTGAAAAATTGGCATTTGAAATTGAACGTACTCGTTCACGTTTATTAGAGATGCAATCGGAAGAATACCTGAATACCGAACATCGTTTGTCTGAGTCAAATAATACAGAGCATCAAAAGGTGATCTGAGAATAAACAGGTTGTGTCTTGGCACAAAGATTTGCAAAAAAAATACTATTATTTTTTTGCAACATGTTTATTATTTAGAAACGGAATAAAAGTATGCAGATGTCTTTTCATCGGTATACTAACAGGAACCTATTTGACTTAAAGTAGCCAACAGTTAGGAAGCACAATGACCGAACGTATTCAACAAGGCAAGCTTGCAATTGCCAAAGAACTTTATGATTTTATTGAAAATGAAGCACTCCCAGGTACGGGTATTGACAGTGCAACATACTGGAAAAACTTTGAGCAAGTCGTTGTAGATTTAAGCCCTAAAAACAAGGCGCTTTTAGAAAAGCGTGATGCGATTCAAAAACAAATTGATGAATGGCACCGTAACAACAAATTTGAATTAAATGCTTACAAAGCATTTTTAACTGAAATTGGTTACTTACTACCCGAAGTAGAAGATTTTCAGATTAGCACTGAAAATGTCGATGAAGAAATTGCCTTATTGGCAGGTCCACAGCTGGTTGTACCGGTGCGTAATGCACGTTACTGCCTAAATGCTGCCAATGCACGTTGGGGTTCTTTATACGATGCTCTGTATGGCTTTGATGTCATTCCGGAAGATGGCGGTGCAGAAAAAGGTAAGGGTTACAACCCGGTTCGTGGCGCAAAAGTTATTGCTTTTGCCAAGGACTTTTTGGATAAAACCTTCCCGCTTGCTCAAGGTTCTCATGCCGATGCAACAAAATACGCCATCGAAAATAATAAATTGGCGGTTAGCTTAAAAGACGGTACAACAACTGCATTACAACATGAAGCACAGTTTGTTGGTTTTAATGGTGATGATGCTAGCCCAACGGAAATTGTGCTGTTAAATAATGGTTTGCATGTCATTATCGAGATTGATGCCAATAGTGCCATTGGTCAGACAGATGCAGCTGGCGTTAAAGATTTAGTGCTGGAAGCAGCAGTCACAACCATTCAGGATCTGGAAGATTCGGTTGCCGCAGTAGATGCGGAAGAAAAAGTTGAAGGTTATCGCAACTGGCTGGGTCTGATGAAAGGCACACTCGAAGAAAAAATCGAGAAAAATGGTAAAACCATTACCCGTGCATTAAATAAAGACCGCACAGTGAAAAACCTGATTGGTGGTACCACCACTTTACACGGTCGTTCATTGATGTTGCTACGTAATGTCGGTCATTTAATGACAAACCCTGCAATTCTTGTTGATGGACAGGAAATTTATGAAGGGATTTTAGATGCACTGGTTACTCCATTGCTGACTTTTGCCGACATTAAAGGTGAAAACGAGAACAAAAACTCACGTAAGGGTTCTATGTATATCGTTAAACCGAAAATGCACGGTCCTGAAGAAGTGGCGTTTACCGTTGAATTATTTGAACGTGTAGAGCAAGCACTGGGCTTACCAGCAAAAACGCTGAAAGTTGGTATCATGGATGAAGAGCGTCGTACCTCTGTAAACCTGAAAAACTGTATTGCACAGGCCAAAGACCGTACCATCTTTATTAATACCGGATTTATGGACCGTACAGGTGATGAAATCCATACCTTTATGGAAGCAGGTCCGTTTGTTCGTAAGGGTGAGATTAAGGGACAAAAATGGTTCCCGGCTTATGAAAACCGTAATGTCATGATCGGTCTGGAAACAGGCTTGCGTGGTAAAGCACAAATCGGTAAAGGTATGTGGCCAAAACCGGATATGCTACTGGATATGTACAAAACCAAAATTGAACATCCAGAAGCTGGTGCAAGCTGTGCATGGGTACCATCACCATCGGGTGCCGTGATTCATGCTATTCATTATCATCAATGTAATGTGTCTGAACGTCAGCAGGAATTGCTGAAAACTCAGCCTTTACCACTTGATGACTTACTGACACCACCTTTAGCCAGCGATACCAATTGGACAGCAGACGAAATTACCAAAGAACTTGAAAATAACTGTCAAGGTATCTTGGGCTACGTTGTGCGCTGGGTAGATTTGGGCGTAGGTTGTTCTAAAGTTCCGGATATTAACAATGTCGGCTTGATGGAAGACCGTGCGACCTTGCGTATTTCTTCGCAGCACGTTGCAAACTGGTTGCGTCATGGCATCGTAACAACCGAACAAGTTGAAGAAGTGCTGAAACAAATGGCAAAAATTGTTGATGAACAAAATGCCAATGATCCAGCTTATACGCCAATGGGACCAAACTTTGATGGGATTGCGTTCCAAGCTGCTTCTGATTTGATCTTTAAAGGTGCAGAACAACCTTCTGGCTATACCGAACCTTTATTACATGCAGCACGTTTGAAGTTAAAAGGCTATACAGGTGATTAATTTCGCTGGTATTGCCTAAACAAAAAACCTCTCGAATTTGAGAGGTTTTTTTCATTCTGTGATAAAAGCATATTTTGATAGGGCATGAATATGTTGTTGTATATCTATAGGTGCCTGTTCGATCAACTGATAAAATATTTGTGCTTGATCACGATATAGCGCACGGCTTGCCTCTCATAAATTACGCTTGAGTTCTTTTTCAAAGTGTTTTACCGACTTGACATATTTCCTCACTTTCCATCGTGTCCAGAAACTGGATTCATAGCCTGTAGGTCCAACGTTATAATAGGCAATGGCCTTTTTCCAGCTACCGCCTTGAGCATGGTAAGCAGAAAGGATATGCGCGGTACAATGAATATTGGTGCTTTCATTATAAAGATCATTACCACACACTTTTGCCCAGTAACTTGGAATAATTTGTCCTAGTCCTATCGCACCCGTTGGTGAACGTGCATTGCTATTAAAGTTGGATTCCTGCCGAATAATGGCAGAGATCAGTCTTGGATCAACATCATAATGATCAGCACTA
The DNA here is from genome assembly GCF_002174125.1 of Acinetobacter populi. GTDB lineage: Bacteria > Pseudomonadota > Gammaproteobacteria > Pseudomonadales > Moraxellaceae > Acinetobacter > Acinetobacter populi. The sequence goes on along the minus strand of NZ_NEXX01000002.1, from coordinate 9,412 downwards.
TTGATAATCATAGGAGAGAGCCGATTTGCCTGATATTGAGGTATGGCATATGCTTTTTGTAATCCAGCAGATAATTTGTCTGCCCGTTTGGCGACAGGACCACCATGCGGACCTAGACTGGCACAACCTGTTACGACAAGTGTAGAGGAGAGTAAAACGGCTTTGAGACTAAAGTTGAAATTCACATGTCACCCTTGATTTATCATTTATGATCCGTGATTTATTTTTTCACAAAGCGAACCTGAGTCCAAATCACTTTCTGATGGTAATCAGCGAATTGTTTTCCGTCAAATCCTTTTGGGGAATGTCTTAAATATAAACATCTATGATGCAATGATCGGTTCTGGCTTAAAAAGATAAAGCAAAAGAGGTAAAACTCATTTATAATAGCCGCATCTTTGGGGAGTAGCCGCACGCTATAGCGTGACAAACGTCAACATACTTGTTTAAACTCATTCCATGAGTAAAAACATGGCGTTTGTATCTTGTTGTCAATCTGAGTATTTTCTATTCGCTTGACAACCTGACTGGCAAGACCATTGACACTATTTTTGTCGTCACCAATGCATAGCCTTTTCGCCATTGCATGGTAGCTTTTTGGCTGGCAAGAAATAGTTGTCAATTGTCTTCAATTGCCAGCCAGAGTATATTTTATGGAAGCATTCTTAATCTCTACAGGTCTAGTCGCTCTCGCAGAAATGGGTGATAAGACACAACTTCTTGCTTTACTTCTCGCCGCCAAATTCCGTAAACCTGTTCCTATTATTTTTGCAATTTTATTTTCGACTATCGTCAATCACGCATTGGCTGCGCTTGTTGGGCAATGGCTAACCGGATTGGTCAGCCCTGATGTGATGCAGTGGATTCTTGCCATTTCATTTATCGCCATGGGTGTTTGGATGCTGATTCCGGATAAGCTGGACGATGAGTCGGAAAGTGTGAATCGCTGGCAAAAATATGGTGTGTTTGCGACCACATTCATTTTGTTTTTCCTTGCAGAAATGGGGGATAAAACACAAATTGCGACCGTCGCATTATCTGCCCGTTTTGATAGTCTGATTCCTGTGGTTATGGGTACCACAGCCGGTATGATGATTGCCAATGCACCGGCTGTGATTATTGGCGATAAAATGGCAAATCGTTTACCAATTTCACTAATTCATAAAATTGCTGCGGCGATCTTTTTTATTCTGGGTCTGGCCATCATTGTAGAAAGTTATATCCATTAAAAGCTGATAATCAAGAAATAATAACGACGTATTCTATTTATCATATTTTATATAGCAAAAGGATTGGTGTAATGCACCAATCCTTTTTTTCGGTGTTCTTATGTACTACACAAAACGAGAATATTTAATGCTGGTGCTGATGTGTATGTTCATTATGTGAATGTGGTACATGATCATGGTGTTTATTTTCCATGATACAGTTATGAATATGGCCATGTTGATGTGCAGTTGTTTCGGTTTGAATGGTCACGTGTTCAATGCCTAAATCCAGCATGTTATGTTCTATCTGATGTAATAGGGTTTGCACATCTGCCATTTGCATTGTGTCATCTACGACAATATGACAGGATAAAATATAGCGTTTACTGGTCAAGCTCCAGATATGTAAATCATGGACATCGATAATATTGTCCAGATGTAAAATATCATGTTTAATTTTTTCCGGATTGAATTGTTCCGGTGTACCTTGCATTAATACATGAGAGGCTTTTACTGCAACGAGGTAACCACTGCGTAATACCAAAATCGCCACGATAATACTGGCAACAGTATCAGCCCAAAACCAGCCAAAAAAGAAAATACATAAGGCCGCAACAATTGCACCGACTGAACCCAATAAATCACTTAATACATGTAAAAATGCACCACGCATATTCAGATCATGTTCGGTATCACTGCCTTTAAACATCATCCAGGCAACAATAATATTGATCAGTAGGCCGATTACACTGATGCTTAACATACCTTGTACATCAATATGTTGCGGAGTTTGAAAACGCAGAATGGCTTCAATAAAAATATAAACCGCTATAGCCACCAGCGTAATACCATTTAAAGCCGCAGCCAGAATTTCAAACCGCTGATAACCAAAACTTTTTTTGGTATTACTATTTTTTTGTCCAATAAAAACCGCAGCCAAGGCAATACCGAGTGCCACCGAATCACTGAGCATATGACCAGCGTCAGAAATGAGTGCCAAACTATTGGTTAGATAGCCACCGACAAACTCTACCAGCATAAAAATACTGATCAGCAGGAAACTAATGATTAAAACTTTTTTATTGGTTGGGATATGACTATGATCATGCTGGTCATGATCATGTGAATGTCCATCGAGACTCATAATACACACCTTAATAATGATGGTGATTTCATGCCGTTATAATTTGATAGGATAAAGCATATACCTATTAGATACATCTTGATCTTTCAAGCATACATCAAATGTATTCAATCTATTTTTATCATAAATTGCATATTAAGCTAAGTAAATGTTTTTTAAGTAATAATGAAATGTTATAAGGTTGCAAGATCAGTGAAAAGATTGGCGGAAGATAACGGATTTTACCTAGACATGACTATAGTTAACGGTCAGTCAGTGGTTATATTGCATAGCCCTGTATGTGACTATGCAATATATCGGTTGTGCAATTTATCAATAGTTTTAGTGCTTAGGTTTTTTTAAAGAAATAAAATAACCGATATAGCATAATGCCATAATAATCAGACAACCAATAAAACTGGCGCGCATATTGGGATCGGTTGCCATACTCAAACAGGTTAAGACACAGAATATTCCACCCAATATCGGTGTAAGCGGATAAAGCGGTGCAGCAAATTTAAGTTGCGAAACAGTATGGCCAGATTTATACCATTGTCGTCTAAAGTTAAACTGACTAACGCAAATGGAAATCCAGACAATGACCATGGTAAATGCTGCAATATTCAATAAATTGGTAAAAATCACTTCGGGCGCATAAAACTCGGAGAGTAATCCGGGGATGGCACCCATCATGGTGACACATATTGCAATCATCGGCGTACCAGTACGACTTAGGCGGGAGAAAACTGCCGGAAGTTTTTGTGTACTGGATAAAGACCATAGCATACGCGAAGCCGCAAACAGACCTGAATTTGCCGCAGAAAGCAGGGCGGTGATGATCACAAAACGAATTAAATCTTCTGCATAGGGAATACCAATGCGGGAAAATACACTGACAAAAGGACTATGACTTAAACCGTGCGTATCGTTAACTGCGGTGGCTTGATAAGGCAATAAGGCACTAACAATAATAATGGTTCCGACAAAAAAGATCAGTAAGCGCCAGATTGCTGCATTAATAGCACGGGGGATATTTTTTTCCGGATTTTGTGTTTCACCTGCGGCAACACCAATTAACTCTGTACCGGAAAAGGCAAAGTTCACCACCAGCATTGTGGCAAAAATGGGCCAGAAACCTTCCGGAAACCAACCATCTTTGGTGAGATTACTCAATAATGGCGCAGTATCATAACCCTGCATTGGTATGATGCCGACAATTGCAGCTGTACCTAGAATAATAAAAAGTACAACTGTTGCCACTTTTATGAGTGCCAGCCAGAATTCTGCTTCGGCAAAAAATCGGGTTGAACTGATATTGAGAAAAAAGACAGTTGCAGCAAAAATCATAATCCAGAGCCAAATGGGAACATGCGGAAACCACTCCTGCATTAATAATGCAGCAGCAGTAAACTCGGTGCCTAAGGTCACTGTCCATGTGAGCCAGTACATCCATGCCACCATATAGCCTGTAGCAGGGTTGATATAGCGGCCTGCATATTCCCCGAAAGAACCGGCAATCGGCATATGTACCGCAAGTTCACCTAGACACAACATGACCATATAGGCAATCAATCCACCAAGCGCATAGGCCAGAATCGCCCCGATTGCGCCTGTTTGCGAAATGACTTCACCGGAACCCAAAAATAAACCAGTCCCGATCGCACCACCTAATGAAATCATCACAAGATGGCGACCCTGCATAGAGCGTTTAAGTTGTGGGGGTGAAGTCATAGATCATCTAACTATTTTAATAAAGCCGGCTATTCTAGGTCTAAGTGCATTCAGAATAAAGTTAAATTGTCAAAAATAAAATTTGCCTGCTTAAAAAATAAATCGATGGTATAAGATCAAACTGTTATATTGCGTGAGTGGGGTGTGCTAAATTCTTTTTTTAAATAAGCAATATAAGAATTAATTTATTGCACTTTTTTTCATATACAAATATAAAAATATTATAAGAAATCTATTTCATTCATATATCTGAATATTTCATAAAACTTAATTCATATTTACATCGCTAAAAATAAGATTGATCTAGTTATCAAAAAGTTAGTCGATTGTATGCTAGAATGCAGGGCTGAAATTTAACGTTATAGCTAGAGTCTGCAATGTCTGATGAAAGATTAACCCACCTTAAACAGTTAGAAGCTGAAAGTATTCATATCATACGTGAAGTGGCGGCCGAATTTGACAATCCAGTGATGTTATATTCAATTGGCAAAGACTCAGCAGTCATGCTTCATCTGGCCATGAAAGCATTCTATCCAGCCAAACTTCCATTTCCGCTATTGCATGTCAATACCGGCTGGAAGTTTAAACAAATGATCACTTTCCGTGATGAAATGGTCAAAAAGTTAGGTCTGGATCTGATTGAATATAAAAATCTGGATGGTATCGCACAAAATATCAATCCGTTTGATCATGGTAGTTCCAAATATACCGACATCATGAAAACTCAGGCATTAAAGCAGGCATTGGATAAATATAAATTTGATGCCGCTTTTGGTGGTGCCCGCCGTGATGAAGAAAAATCTCGTGCCAAGGAACGTGTTTACTCTTTCCGTGATAATAAACATCGCTGGGATCCTAAAAACCAGCGTCCGGAACTCTGGAATATTTATAACGGTAAAGTCAATCAAGGCGAAAGCATCCGTGTATTCCCATTGTCGAACTGGACCGAACTGGACATCTGGCAATATATCTATCTTGAGCAAATTCCGATTGTACCATTGTACTATTCAGCTAAACGTCCTGTAGTAGAACGTGATGGCACCTTAATTATGGTTGATGATGAGCGCTTCCCATTAAGAGAAGGCGAAGTACCGGAAATGAAATCGGTACGTTTCCGTACACTTGGTTGTTATCCATTGACTGGTGCGGTGCAATCCGAAGCGGATACCTTGCCTGAAATCATTCAGGAAATGCTGTTGACCACAAGTTCAGAACGTCAAGGTCGTATGATTGACCATGATGAAGCTGGTTCAATGGAAAAGAAAAAGCAAGAAGGCTATTTTTAGTCTAAGTTTCTAAATTAGGTGGAGCAAAAACATGTCTCATCAATCCGAGCTGATTAGCCAGGATATTTTGGCGTATTTAAAACAGCATGAACAAAAAGACTTACTCCGCTTCCTGACTTGCGGAAATGTTGATGATGGTAAAAGTACGCTGATCGGACGCTTATTACATGATTCCAAAATGATCTATGAAGATCAACTGGAAGCAGTACAACGTGATAGTAAAAAAGTCGGTACACAAGGCGATAAAATTGACCTTGCTTTATTGGTCGATGGCTTACAGGCAGAACGTGAGCAGGGCATTACCATTGATGTTGCTTACCGTTATTTCTCAACCGAAAAACGTAAATTTATTATTGCCGATACCCCGGGACACGAACAATATACTCGTAATATGGCGACAGGTGCATCGACTTGTGACCTTGCCATTATCCTGATTGATGCACGTTATGGTGTACAGACCCAAACCCGTCGTCATACCTTTATCTCGGCATTATTGGGTATTCGTAATATTATCGTTGCGATTAACAAAATGGATCTGGTTGAATTTTCTCAGGATAAATTTAATGAGATTCAGGCGGACTATCTTGAATTTATAAAATATTTGGGTGACCGTGCACCAACAGAAATTCATTTTGTACCGATTTCTGCGTTAAATGGTGATAACGTCGTTAATCCATCGGAAAATACGCCATGGTATTTTTCAGGAGAAAATCAAGGTAAAACTTTGATGAATATTCTGGAAACTGTGCAAATTGCCCATGACACCAAGAAAAAAGATTTCCGTTTCCCTGTACAGTATGTCAATCGCCCAAATCTGGATTTCCGTGGCTTTGCCGGTAATATCGTATTGGGTTCGGTCAATGTTGGTGATGAAATTGTGGCATTACCTTCGGGTAAACGCAGTTCAATCAAAGAAATCGTGACTTACGATGGTAATTTGCAGCATGCATTTGCCGGTCAGGCAGTCACTTTAACTTTAAATGATGAAATCGACATTAGCCGTGGCGATATGATTGTTCATCCACATGCATTGCCACAGGTTTCCCGTGCAGTACGTGCGACCGTGGTATGGATGAATGAACAGCCATTGGTTAAAGGCAAATTGTATAACGTTAAAGTTGGAGTACAAAGTGTACCAGCCAAAGTCAGTGAAATTAACTATCGTGTTGATGTCAATACACTGGAAAAAACACCGGCTGAACAACTTGAACTCAATGCCATTGCTGATATTACGGTAGAGTTTGACCGTCCGATTGTATTTGATAACTATCGTGACAGCCGCTATACCGGTGCTTTTATCTTTATTGATCGCCTAAGCAATGTAACCATTGGCGCAGCGATGATTGAAGATACAGCACAATTGTCCAGCAAAGAACAAGCGGTGAGTAGTGAAGAACGTGCAGCACGTTTGGGACAAAAACCTGCGGTATTGGCGGTAAATGCCGAAATCTTCAAGCAAGCGCAGCAATTGGAACGTGCTTTGCTGGAAAATGGTATTGTTGCCTTGGCAAAAGCTGGTCTGGATGCTCAGCAGGTTGATCTATTACGAGAAACTGGTTTGACCATTATTGTAGATCAGGTTGATTTTGCTGATTCCAGTATTGATGCGACAACACTTGATGTCGCAGTACAGAAAATTCAGCAGTTGGTTCAACTTTAAGCTTAAATCAACTGTAAAATTAAACCCGATGCTGAATGTATCGGGTTTTTTTATCTATAAAATACAAGGAAAATATGTATGCCACATGTCATTGTTGAACAATCTGCAAATATCCAAAAACTTAATGCTATTGATTTATTAACAAAAATTAATCAAACCTTATTTGCGACCGGTAGCATTGCGCAGCGCAATGACATCAAAGCACGTTTGCGAGTTGATCAGGATTTTGTAATTGGTGCAGGACATAATAATCAGGCCTATATCCATGTCAAAATATATCTATTGTCTGGCCGTACACTTGAACAAAAACAACAGATAAGTCACGATGTACTGGCTGTATTACAACAATTTGAAGATTTTGATGCCAATCAGCTAGAGGTTCAATTATGTGTGGAAATCATCGAGATGGACAGGGCAGTCTACCAAAAGCAGCTTAAGTCTTATTAAAGGTTTAAGCTGAAATAATCTGTAAAACTTCCTTAGCCACATTTTCAGTCAGTTGATTTAAACGATCAAGTGGAGAACCTTCAATAAAATATCGGAATGAAGAAATGTTCGCTTGATATAAAATCGAAATAAAAAATGTACCTTCCGGTTTTTGTAAAGATTCGCTACCACCAGGTTTAAGTAAACCGGTACAAGCCACAATCACATCAGCTTCAGTAAATAATTTTTTGCCCTGAATTGCCATTGCATCAGTGACTTGTGCAGACTCCGCACTATATTCTTCAATTAAAACAGGATCGACTTTTAAGATAGAAACTTTAATACTTGGATCATAACTAACCAATCCACCCAATAAAATATCAGCACCGCTATTTTTGTAAATAGAAAATTGACTACTCAGATAGCCGGAACTGGCACTTTCGATAAAGGCAATGGTCAGCTGATGTTGTTCTAAGTAATCACAGCATTGTTTTAGCATGGTTTAAATCTCTAATCTATTGAACACAATCAAATTTTATTTAAGAGTTATGTGATTTTAATACTAGAATATATCAGATTTTGATTGATATACGCTAAATAATGTTCAAAACAGTTAATATTGTATTGAATAACTTAAAAAAACATAAAATTGATAGAAAACAACGCTCAATTGGATTGTAATAAAAATCATCTACTTATCTTTATCATAAAGTATATAACCATGATTGTTTTAAATGTTTTTTTAAAAGTGAAACCTAATGCAAGACAACATTTTCTGGAACTTTTCCATGAAGTTATTGAAGAATCCCGCAAAGAAGCTGGAAATCTGCATTATCAAATGGCTGAAGACATTTTGCAGGAAAATACATTCTTATTAATCGAACATTGGAAAGATGAACAAGCCATTGAATTTCATCATACAACACCACATTGGGATAAACTTGTTTCATCAATTGATGATTATCTTGCAGCACCTACAGTGCTTAAACAATATCAACAGAACTGAACATTTAAATTGCTAAGGAAAAATGATGAAACTTTTTATCTATCAACATTGTCCATTTTGTTTACGTACCCGCATGATTTCTGGATTAAAAAATTTAAAGATGCAATATCAAGTGATTATGGAGGGTGATGCCGAAACACCTATACGCATGGTCGGTAAAAAAGTGGTGCCCATTTTACAAAAGGATGATGGGACCTATATGACAGAAAGCATGGATATTGTGAAATATCTGGATCAATTTGGTGAAGAAAAATATACGCTTGAGCCTCAAAATAGCGAAATAAGCGAATGGTGTGAGCACGCAGCAGACGATATTTTTAAGCTGGCCATACCTAGATTTACTAAAGGACAATTTAAAGAAATTTCTACACCCGAAGCACGTCAATTTTATCGTGAGCGTGAAGCAAAAGCTTTTGGTGATCTGGATCAATTGATTGTAGATACCGAGCTTTATTTAAAACCGACTAATCAAAGCCTACAACAACTTGAGCCAATTCTTGCTAAGCATAATCGGATTGATCTGGACGACTTTAAATTATTTCCTTTATTACGCTCATTAACAATTGTAAAAGGTATTGTATTTGGTGAGCAGGCACAGACATATCTGGATAATATACATGACAAGGCAAAAGTAGATTTGTTATTTGATCAGGCAATGTAGGGATCAATATAGTCAAATTATGATTTTAGGCCCAGAATCATTCTGGGTTTAAACTTTATAAAATATTTCGTATAATGTATATTATGTTAAATAGAATATCTAAAGACCACGCCCTACAATTTACTTATTGTTGGCGTGGCACTTGACGGTTTCGATGATAAATCATCTTACCGTCAAGTGTACCCTAAATAACATAATATAAGTTATGCAGAAATCAGACCGCTACTCGATTTGCGTGCCGACAAGTCTACGCAAATCTGCGTGGCTATGACCTGATAAATATTCCTTCATGTCCATATATGGACAAAAAG
>NZ_NEXX01000012.1 GCF_002174125.1 Acinetobacter populi | reverse complement strand
GAAGAACAGATTGCGTTGAGTAGTGGAGAGGATGTGAGTCTGGCCGTAGGAGGACGCTTATTTGCCAGTAGTTATTCGGGCATAAGTTTGTTTACGCAACAGGGTGGTGCAAGGTTATTTTCGGGTCAGGATAAGGTTGAGATTCAGGCACAGGATGGGGAACTAGAGGCGATTGCAAGGCAATTGGTACAAGTGATTTCGACTGAGAGTGATATAAATATCACAAGTCCTAAGAAGATTGTTTTAACGGGTGGTTCTTCTCAGCTTACTATTGAGAGTAATGGGATTACAGTCATTACCAGTGGTAAATTTGAAGTAAAAGCTTCGGAGCATAAGTTGTTGGTAGGGCAAAGAGTAAATGCAATTTTCCCTGAATTACCCACTGTTGGTCCTTTTATGAAGAAATTTAATTTATTTTCCTTAGAAGGTATAGTACGGTCTCAAATACCTGTGGAATTATATAATGTCGATTCTAAAAAATTGCTATGGAAAGGTACTACCAGTGATACTGGTGAGGTTGAGTATAAAAGTGGAAATGAACAAGTTAAATATATAGCTATTATAGGAGATTCTGAATGGAGTGGGATTTTTGAAGATGATATTGATGAAGCTACTGAATTTGATCCTGGAGAACATGGGCCACAATATGATGATTTCGAGTCTAATATAAATACATTTCATGAGAAATAATACATGGTAAAGTTTCATATCGTAAAATCAGGTGATACACTATGGAGCATTAGTAATGCTTACCATATTGAGTTGAATAAAATTGTCGAATGGAATGATTTATATGGAAGGAAGAAACATATAATTTATCCAGGTCAAAAAATATATTTATCTTCCAAAGATGAAAATTATCCAGTTGCAGAAACTACATTAAGTTTTAAAATCTTAGATTACAGTTTTAAACCAATTAAAAATGCTCAGTTAATGTTGGAGTTTGATTCAAAATCCCTTATTGTTAAATGTGATAGTAATGGTGAAATTCAGAGCATAGATATCATGAATCATATGGCGGGTTTAAAAGTATATTTTCAAAAAATTAATGGAAGTTATGCTTTAATTGCTTATTATAAAATTTTGCCATTAGGTAAAAAAAAATTAACATTAACTTCTCGAACTTTTAAGCTCAAGGGGAATACTTTACCTGAAAAAGGTGGAGAGCATAAACCAGCACAAGTTATTAAACAAGAAACCATCGAAAAAAACAAAACTATTCATGATGCAGAATTAGATAACAAAAATAATAATCAACAAGAAAGGAAACAATCTATTCATACTGATAATAAAAAATCTCCAAGTAATAATATCCAGAAAAATGATATTTCAAATTTAAAATATCCTCAAGCTACAATTGAAGATGTTAGAACGGAAAATGGTAAGCCATCAATTAACATTGCTCAGCTTTTTACAGCTGAGAATCTGAAACTGACACCAATTAATGAAAAATATCGTAAATATATTATTGATGCTGCTAGGAAATTTGGTTTCAGTCCTCAAGCTTTGGCAGCAAAAGTGAATGCTGAAGCAGCAAAAACTAAAGATGGCGAATGGAAAGCAGACTCTCAGAATACATCTACTAGTGCCGGTGGTTTAACTCAAGCTTTAGATGGAACATGGCTAAGTGCCTGTAGAGGTGACAATGAGCAGTTCAAGAAAACATTGTTATATAAAAAAGTGAATCATGAAAAAATTGTAAAGGAAGCAGATAGACTTATATTGAAATATAATGCAGAGTTATCAATTGATTTTGGTGCTGCTTATGCAAAGCAGAATATTGAAGAGCTCAAAAAAAATTACAATCTAGAGAAAATAGATAAGTTAACCGCAGAAGATTTAGCAAAGCTAGGTTATTTAGCACATCATGAAGGTGCTAAAGGTGCGAATAATCAAATTATGCATTTAGCCAACAAAAGTTGGGCATCAGTCCAAACACAAGTTGGAGAAGGAAAGATATTAGAATCTCTCAAAAAGCAATTCCCAGATGATCCGAATAATGCTTACCGATGGTGGTTAATGAATACTTATGTTGATGGAATGATTAATGTAAAATATTTTATGCATAATACAGAAGGTGTTAAACCTAGAACGATGGAGGAAATTGCCATATTTTTAGGTGGTAAATCTTTAGTAAAGCCAAAAGCTAATGAAAATCAATCATTCACTACTGAAAGTAAATCTAATATAAATAATAATGTCATATTCGATATTAAATTTGTAGCAAAAGATACACTAAATATAATTAAAAATTATAAGTTTATATTAAATTCTCCTTATGGTAGTAAATTACATAGCACAGATAGTTTGGGTTTAGATAAAGCAGTTAAAGCATCTGTAAATGATAAACTTGTTATTCTAACTGGAAATAATGTTTTAAAAGAGTTTACTGTAGGCACTAATCAACCTACAGTAATTGTAGAGGTACCATTTGGACTGGAACAGAAAGCGGAGCAACTGAGTTTAGCATCATCTAGCAATTCAAGTTGGTATAATCCACTTGCAAGTTGTGTTATTAGAACTGCTGGTTTAGCATCAGCAAGATCAGCAACATTTGGAAAAGTTAGAAATAACAATACTCGCAACCATCAAGGTATAGATTTTGCAGCAAATTCAGGAACTAATATCATTGCAGTTGCAAATGGTAGGATAATCAGTATTGTTGAAGAGTATTCAAGTACAGTAAACTTTGGTGCGTTTATAGTATTACAATGCCAAATAGATGACCTCCCAGAACCACAGAAAACTTATGCTAGAAACAAAGTGAAAGGTGATGCAGTTTGGTTTTTTTATGCACACCTTAGTTACATTGAGCCTAAATTAAAAACTGACCCTGATGTTAGAGCTGGTACTATATTAGGTAAAACAGGAAGTAGTGGTAATGCTAGTGGAATGAGCACCATTGAGAAAGGTGGTCATTTACATTTTGAGGCTCGTCATGTTTCTACGGAAAGTCCTGGAAAAGGATTGATTGGTAGATTTGACCCGCTGCCATTTTTTCCATCAATTCCTCAACCTTAATTTTGGTAATGAAAAATGAAAATTTTAATGTCAAGTTTGATGATTTTATCAATATGTTTATCTTCCTGTGGAGTTCCAGATACAAGTGTAAACAGTAAAAATATAGATTCAATAAAAGTTGAAAATCTTCCTAAAAAAAATCAATCTAACAATGATGTATTGATCGATTTTGCAAAAGTAAAAAGTCAAAACTATATTAATGAATTAGAAAAAATTTTAAATATTAAATCTATAAAAATATCTGAAGTAGGTGATTGTGGTGGTTTTTTTTCAGAAAATGAAGGAGATATTGAAAATATATTATTACTAGGGAATATGGGTATTAATGCTATGGATAATAAGGCAATTATTACAAGTGTTGTAAATATTCCAGATAACTTTAAAATAATATATAATAATTTTATAATAAACAATAATTTTAAAATGGAGAATTTACCTCCAAAAAAATATGAAATATTTCTAGAAAAAAATAAATCAAATCAATATTTTAGTGTTAATGGCTCAGAAGAAAAAGTTTTATATAATATTGTATATATAATAAGAGAAAAAGACAATGATGATTTAATTTATGCGTATTATTTAGATAAAAAATTAGTTGCTTTAAATCTATCAAGTCCGTGCTAGAGCTGTTTGGAGAAAATATTGATGAAAAAAATAAAATTCCTTGGCATATTTATGATGTTTCTTGTATCTAGTCATACATTATCTAATATACCTGATATTAGTATAATTGAATCATCTACTTATATTCAAGTCGAAAATGGTGTTCAATCCGATGATGAGGGAGGGTATAAATATTATGGCTTTCCTATTGAATATAATGGAAATAAATGGATTTTTTCTAATCAATTAAATATGAATAATGGTAAATTAAAGCTAAATAATCATATTTATTTAGATGTTAAAGTAAATGACCTATCTAATTTTAATGTGAAAGAATTATCGATAATTGATGGAAATAATAATTTCAAAGTTAAGTCAGTAATGGTAGAAAAACCAGGGTTTTTAATTGTTAATTATCCAATAAATAATCCACGATTTTCTCTGTTCACATGGGATATGATTGAGTATAAACCTGTAACAAAAGACTATATTCAACATGGTTATTTATATATTTATGATAGTAAAAATAAAACCATAGCATATTTGGAAACATTTGATCCAAAGATACATAAAAAGTTAAATGATTTTTTGAATTCTCGTAGAATTTGTATACTAGAAGGAAGAGATTATAAAATTGTAAATGGAAACATTATCAAATTTTCGTGTACCCAAACTGATTTAATTTTAGGTGCTTCTAAAAAAAATACTAAAACAATATTAGAAGTTCAGGCTTTGGATGAGGAAAATACAGCTGGAAAATATTTTAAAATTATTAATTCCAATCGTACTGTGTATGAAAAAAAATTGTATTAAATTGATTTTTACAGTTTTTAAGTTTTTATTTAGTTTGAATAAGGAGGTTATCATAGTTTCAATATGCTTAACTTCCTATATAATTTTTTACCGTGGGCGTTCCTTTACTAAAAAAACGGATGCGCAAGTATAATTTCTCTGAATATGTTGACAGGCTTTGTATACGGATTTGGGTTGATTAATGGTAAAAACTAGTAAATGTAAGATATGTAAAGAGTATAGTGGAACAGAAGATTAGCATTAATGCATCTGTACAAAGAGCTTCGGTATTGTTAGGTCAATTGTCTAGAGCAAACCTATACAACCCATGCTCATTTTGATTGGGACGCTAATGTGCGGTTTGTAAATGCACTTTATAAATTTGGGTATAAAAGATTTTTATCTAGGCCTGTAAAAATAAAAAATAATAGTATGTTACCATATTCCACTTCTTATCCAGATCACCATCATCACATACACTTACAGGGATTCTCACCAAATGTTACTGATATTTAAAGATTTAAAAAAATACTTTAATCTACTTATATTATTAGGTGTTGCTAGTCTTCTACAAAGTTGTGGAAATGCTATTACGAATAGTAATAATATGAATACGCTTACGTGTAATACAATATTTGATGAAAAAAATAAAGATTTAAAACAAGCTCCTTGTTTACAACTTCCTATATCAAGTATTGATTTTGAAAATTTACCCAAATTGGAAAATGGTTGGTATGATTTAGACAAAACAAAATTTACTACGGACAAGAATGAATTCTTTGCTTTAAAATCACATTCTTTAGCCCAGGTTATAGGCTATATACCAGTTGAAAATGATGCATTTTACTATGCAATCATAATTCAAAATATAGACATGGAAGGCGATGGGCCTGAGCAAGTATTTTCTTTATTACATGTTAATAATAGCGGAATTGTTGAGGGTGGCATATATATAGGGACGCAACGTTTTAACTTTTCTAAAGATATAGGTTCTGATTCAGAAATGGAGCAAATAGATTTTAAGAAAATTGCAAATATTCCTTATCATGGACAATGCAAACAAGATTTTGTCATAAATAAAGATTTTACAGTGATAACAACAAAAAAATGTACTAATAAAAAAAATTCAGATTTAAATTTTACTGAAGTGAATCATTATAAACTTGATACTAAGATAGGGGGTTTTAAACAAATATCTACAAATTCAATGAAATCTGAGAATGAACCTCGCTAAGAATTGTATTTATTATGATCACAAAATATTTTCTAACCTAAAAAATTTATTAAATTATAAGAAATAAACAGCATAACTTCTTAAAAATCCATCTGGAAGCTCTCAAAGAGTGTACAGGTGGTGAAGGTATCGAAATTTTAAAAAATCTACAACAAACATTTTTTAAGAAATCCATTATTCTTTGATTTTTAAAATCAATTTCATATATAAAATGCACCATCAAATCCAACTATACGGCACAGCCTTGCCAGAAAGTGATTATGGCACACCTTACTTTTGGTTTGACACCTTGTCTGGCCATGAAAAGATCAATGCATTATTTGAATATCAACTGATTGTTAAAGTACGTGATCAATACTTTAATCC
>NZ_NEXX01000011.1 GCF_002174125.1 Acinetobacter populi | reverse complement strand
TTTATCAACGCAGAAGAAATTGATGCAGATGGTAAGGTTGATGTAACCGTTGGTTTGCCAGCCGATGCTGTTGCGGGAGATACCCTGACAGTCAATGGTGAAGACACTGTGCTGAGTGCAGAAGACATTATTGCAGGCGAGGTTGTTGTAAAAGTTGATGCAGCAGCAGAAGGCGAAGCACTTGAAGTTGTTGTTACACTCACTGATGCAGCCGGCAATCCATCAAGCGCTGTGACAGGAACAGCAATCGTTGATACTACTGCGCCATCAGCACCGACAGTGGCGATTGGCAATGGAGATGGCTTTATCAACGCAGAAGAAATTGATGCAGATGGTAAGGTTGATGTAACCGTTGGTTTGCCAGCCGATGCTGTTGCGGGAGATACCCTGACAGTCAATGGTGAAGACACTGTGCTGAGTGCAGAAGACATTATTGCAGGCGAGGTTGTTGTAAAAGTTGATACAGCAGCAGAAGGCGAAGCACTTGAAGTTGTTGTTACACTCACTGATGCAGCCGGCAATGTTTCAGCTACTATAGATGTAGAAGCTGTGGTTGATACCATTGCTCCAGTTGTCACGATTGATGCAGGAAGTTTGACGACTGAAGATAGTACACCTGCGCTAAACGGTACAATTGATGATCCAACCGCGACGATAAAATTGACCGTAAATGGTGTTGATTACACTGCACAAAACAATGGTGATGGTACATGGACGCTGGCTAATGATATGTTACCGATACTTGCAAATGGTGGGCATCAGGTGATAGTAACCGCAACCGATACAGCAGGTAATGTGGGTATTGTAACTGAAACTTTAATTATTAATGCTGATTTAATTATAGCTGCTGCGGATAATGATGTTCAGGCAGTATTGAATGTCACACCACTTACAATCGAAAACGATACACCGGCAGCGTTAAATAAAACAGGCTTTAGTCTTGTTTCAGTTGGTTTAGGACCTGTACTTGCGGCGGATGTACTCGAAAATGTTATTGAATCATCGGCACAGGTTACAGTGGAGGAAGGTACGACACGAGAGGTGACATTCTATGCCGATGCAGGCGGTATTTTTGTTGGTACGATGGATTTGTATGTATACAAACTCAATGAAACCACTGGCGAATGGGAACAACAAGAATTTGTTGAAAACTGGTATGGAGGATTCTTGGGTGCTCAATCTGAGGAACGTACTTATGTATTAGATGACGGTAATTGGATATTTGCCCTTGCAAATGGCGAAGGTCTTGCAGTTGCAACTGGATATACATTGCGGTTTACTGCCGATACTGTATATGACTATACACAGGCGACAAATGTTTCTGGTACAACCTTAGGCAATGTGATCACTGATGATGATGTGTCACATGGCAGTGACTACGTGCCACAAGGTTCGAGTATTATTAATGTTAGCTATGATGGTGTGGATTATGCAGTAGATTCTGATGTGGGAGCTACTATCACGACACCACACGGTGTATTGACGATCTCTGCGAATGGTGACTATAGCTATGAAGTGAATGAAGACTTCCGTGAATTTGGATCAGTCGACAGTTTTACTTATACCGTGATGTCACCAGAAGGTAATACGTCTACAGCACAGCTTAATATTGAACTCAATATTGTTTCGGATATAGATAGCGTCCAAATTGATAATACCGTTATTGTTACAGCAGAGCCAGCAACGATTATTGATACTGCTAATTCGCAAATTGAAAATGCTGTTGGTTTTAAAGTGCTTGAGCTAGGATTACTTGATCCAATTCTTAGTGCAGATGCATTAGGTGGAAATGGTGTCATGTCATTCTCTGTGGGTGAAAATCAGGTTCGTGAACTGACACTCCATGGTAGTGCTGGTGGTATTACAATTGCTGCAACATATGATTTGTATGTATATAAATTAGATGAAGCGACAAATAATTATGTTCAGGTACATTTTGAAGATAATTGGTTTAGTGCTGTACTTTTTGCTGGGGTATCTGATCCATTAACACTGAGCTTTGGTGAAGGTGATTATCGAGCAATTTTGGTCAGTAACGCAGCTGTTGCTGTAGCTTCAGGTGCAGGATTATATGTCGATCATGACAAAGTTGTAGATTACAATACTCCAACGACTTTTGAAGGTAGTATTAGTGGTGATGCCACTGAAGATACTATAGTGAAAGTTAATGGTGAGGATGTGGTTGAAAATGAAGAAACTACAGTTTTAGGTAGTTATGGTACCTTAACAATCCAAGCTAATGGTACCTATACCTATACTTTAACTGTGCCACAAGATACAACAGGCTGGACTCCACCATATGGCGAAGTTGATCGCTTTAATCTGGTTACTCAAGATGCGGAAGGTAAGGCCTCCGTTGATGTGCTAAATATCAGAATTGCAACACATCAGGCAATAGATGATAGTAATGCGGTTCAGGTTGTACAAAGCAATCTGATCACTACTGATATTGCTAAAGTTGATATTAATGAAGCAGCAGCTATTGGGAATAAGGTTGTGACTTCTGAGACATCAGGGGTAATTCCTGTAACTACTTATACAGCAGAAATTACCAATACTTATAGCATTACAGAAACATTCACTGTGAATGAAAATGCGGTTGCAAATGGTACATTAAAGATTGTTGCAGCATTGAATGGTGCACTATTAAATAATGATGATTGGGGTAATTTAATTTCAAGCTATCAAATACTTGATGCAGATAATAATCCTGTTATTAGTGGCGAGTTAGTACGTAAGAATAATGGTATTTTGGCTGATGATACATTTGAAGTAACGGCAAATATCATTAATCTGGTGGCAGGAGAATATCGAGTTATTATTAATGTTGTTAATGAAACGACAGCTACTTCTACAATCATAGATACAACTCCTGACAATAATGGTGAATTTACTGTATCAACTGATATAACAGTGAAAGAAACCTTATTGAACGCTTTCAAAGTTGATAGTACCCCTAATGTGACAGGTAATTTGTTAGGTAACGATGGTGATACGAGTTTGATTGATACCTTAAGCGTTGGTCGTTATGAACTGTATGTAAATGATGCCAACAAAGGTGCAGATTCGGTCAGTATTAATGGTTTGTATGGAGTACTAATTCTGGAGAAAGATGGCAGCTATACCTATACTGGAAACGGTGTAGGCTTTGGAATCGAAACATTCACTTATACTACAACTTCAGTAACTGGAACAAAAGAAACTGCAACGTTGGAAATTAATGTCGGTAAAACTGTGTCAGCTTCGCTTTATGCAGATAGTGTTGAAAGTTCTGCCGGTAATGATACTTTTAGTATGGCAGCTGGTGCAGATAGCTTGATTTATACGCTACTTAATGCAAATGATGCAACAGGCGGTAATGGTACAGATATCTGGACGGACTTCCATGTTGGTAACGTAAGTAGTGACAATGAAGCCGATAAAATTAACATTTCTGCATTATTAGATGGTAATCAAACATCAGCAAATATTGATGAATATATTACTGTTTCAGAAAGTGATGATGGTAAAGCAGTCATTAATATTGATCGTGATGGAGCGAATTCAGTTCATCAGTCAGCGGAGTTATTGAAGTTGGATAATGTGAGTTACTCAACCGATTTACTTCAAACCTTATTGGAAAACAACCAAATTATATTTTAATCGATTAGAATATAATTAAGGAAAAAGGGCATTTTATGAGGACCATTTATAGAATGCCCTTTTAAAACTGAATGGAAATGAATAAAGGTTTATATTAATGAAGAGTCATATCCGGTTGAATATGATCGTAAAAAATGAAGCACATGTTATTTTAAGATGTTTGGCATCGGTAAAGCCATGGATTGATTCATGGGTGATTGTAGATACAGGATCTACTGATGGAACACAACAAATTATTCAATCTTTTATGCAGGATATACCGGGAAAATTATTTGAACGTCCTTGGAAAAATTTTGGTTTTAACCGTACTGAAGCTATACAACTTGCCTTAACTGATGACTTATCATTTGCAGACTATCTATTATTTATTGATGCCGATGAAACATTAATCATAGATGATGGATTTCATTTTCCCGAGCTGGCTGCATCTGCTTATTATTTTTCAGTGATTTATGGCAATTTACGTTATCGACGTAATGCGATGGTTTCCACAAAATTACCTTGGCAGTGGAAAGGCGTAATACATGAATATTTAGACTCTTCCTTACCGCATAAATGGCATACTTTGGAGGGAATAAATATTTTTGTCAGACATGATGGTGCACGGGCAAAAACTAAAGATACTTATCTTAAAGATATTGCTTTACTTGAAGAGGGCCTGAGAGATGAACCTGAAAATTTGCGTTATCTTTTTTATTTGGCACAAAGTTATCGTGATGCGGGATTTTTAGAAAAAAGCCGAGAATTCTATTTAAAAAGAGCAAGTGCAGGTGGTTGGGAAGAAGAACGCTGGACGGCTCAATTTCGTGCTGCACAAATGGCTGAACGTTTAAACTTATCAAGTGAATTAATTTTAAAAGAATATTTGCAAAGCTGGATTGCTAGACAGCAACGTGCAGAACCTTTATATGAACTTGCCAGATTTTATAGAACCCGAAAGGAATTTGATCTTGCATGTTATTTTGCCAAACAAGCAATAGATATTCCTAGACCTAATGACACATTATTTGTCGATGGGAGTGTTTATGATTGGCGAGTATTAGATGAAATGTCTGTTTCGGCAACTTATTGTTCAATCTATAAAGTTATAGGCAAAAATGCGATGGATCAATTGATCCGGGAAAATAAATTTCCAAAATCTTCCAGAGATCGTATTTTGGCGAATAAAAAATTTTATAATGACTGAAATATTGTTTTAAAAAATCAATTAATTACATTTGATTGGGAAGTGAATTGAATAAGGGGGAAGTTATATAAAACAGTTTAATATATTAAAAGTTATGGCTGTAATTTTATATAAATAATATTTTTATGGAACTAAATAATGAATAAACGGTATTTATTAATAAAGACAATTTTGTATTTAATATGTGCTTTTTATATGCCATTGCTTTATGCAGCATCTGTTCAGGAGACTGCAAGTTTGGTGAAAAAAAATCTGGAGAATTGGTTTAGTCCAAAATCTGATGATCAATTTAAGACAGTGGATCTAAAACAACTCTCTAATTTTGATGTCGATACCTCGAAATATGATGATCTTCCTGTGATTGGCTTGCAATCTAGTGGTGATTCACAAAGCGCAGTATTGGCTGTAAATCCAGCCAGTGCATTTTCAAGATCATTGAACTTATCTGAGGCAATTAAAATTGCCGTACAGCGCCATCCTGAAATTAGCCAGAATATTGCCAGTCTTGCCTCTCAAAATGCCAGCATTGATGTCGCCAAAGCTGCGTATTATCCGCAATTGTCAGGCGGTATTTCTACAGGGGATATGACATCTGGAGAACGGGGACAACAATTACTGAATTTAAATGCAACTCAGATGGTTTATGATTTTGGAAAAACCAAGTCAAGTGTTGATCTACAACAGGCAAAACTGGCATTGCAACAGGCAGAAGTTCTGGTAGCAATAGATGATATTAGTCTGGAAGTTGCCAATGCCATTGTAAATTTAAAGCGTTACGAGGAAGTCTGTCGGATTGCCGAACAACAGATTGCCGGTATTGCAAAAATTGCAGAAATTGCCGATTTACGAGCAAATGCCGGGATTAGTAGTCAGGCCGATCCTGTGCAGGCACAATCTTATCTTGAATCTGCCCAGTCCAATTTAATTGTCCAGCAAACTCAACTCCGACAATATCAACAAAAACTGCGTACATTACTAGGGTTTGATGTGAGTAAGGTGGATTGGCAAATACCTGAAAGTTTGGTTAAAGATTCCAGAATTTATCAGGCGCCAGAATTTAACACGATTCCCGGAATTATATCGGCTCAGGCAGAAGTGAATGTGGCAAAAATTCAGAAAAGGCAAACGGAGCTTAGTCGCTATCCGACCTTAAATGTCGTGGGTAGTTTAAGTCAGGCAGTAAATGGGATTAATCCTAATAATAATAAAGACAATGGCTTATATAGTGCTGTCAAGTTGGAAGCCAGCAGTAACTTTTTCCAGGGTGGCGCGATTGGGGCACAAAGTCGTGCCGCGAGTTATGCGGAAGAAGCAGCAAAAGCCAAAGTACAAAATAGCTATCTGGATATTCTGGAACAAATTCGTATGACAGAAGAACAAGTACAACATATGCAGCGTCAAATGCAGGTTTTGGTAGCCAGACAGGCGACGACTACTCGAACAAAAGAGCTGTATCAAGAGCAATATAAATTGGGCACACGGACAGTGGTTGATTTGCTGAATGCCGAACAGTCTATTCATAGTGCCAATATGGACATTGAAAATACACGTTACGATATTTATGCAAGCCTGATTCAGCTTATCGCAACAACAGGCCGTTCCCGTGATGTATATCATCTTAATCAATTATCTATTCAGGGATTTGAGGTTCAGCCATGACGACAATGAATTATCAGCCCTATTTACAGGCAATTTTACTGGTCGCCAAGCATTATCGTATAGAGGTGTCTGAAGAGCGTATCCGTTTACAACTGGATTGGAATAAAAATCAGAATCCAGAGGAAATGATTGGCACAATCAGTCGGCAAATAGGACTGAATGTCCGTAAAACGGAATTTTCTGCTGATATGTTAAATCCCTGGCGTTTACCTGTAATGGTGGTCTTTAAGGATGGACAGGTTGGTGTGGTGGATAAAGCTGACTCTGCCGGAAATATTAGTCTCCAGATGAGTGGTGATCAGGGCCTGTCACAAAGTTTTGGTTTGTCAGATCTGCAACAGGTCATTGAATCTGTATATATTTTGCGGCCAGAAACTTCGGTACCGGATGCACGTATTGATGAGTACATCAAACCATATGAAAAAAGCTGGTTCTGGTCGATTGTTTTAAGGGATTGGAAGCGTTATATCGACATTATGTTTGCTTCTTTGATTGCAAACATTTTGGCTTTGGCAACCATTGTCTTTTCCATGCAGGTTTATGATCGGGTGGTGCCGTCGCAGTCGATCCCTACGTTATGGGTATTGGCTGGTGGTGTACTGATTGCCGCAATATTTGAATTTAGCTTGCGTGTAGCACGTATTTATTTATCAGACATTATTGGTAAACGTGCAGATTTACGCATTTCAGATCGTGTATTTGGTCATGCCCTACGTATAAAAAATAGTGAACGATCCAAATCTACTGGAACATTTATTTCACAGATTCGGGAACTGGAAGGTGTAAGGGAATTAGTCACTTCGACTACAATTAGTGCTATTGCGGATTTACCGTTTTTCTTTCTGTTTTTAGCAGTGTTCTGGGTAATTGGTGGTAATTTATTCTGGGTGATGCTGCTTGTTGTACCTCTGATGATTATTCCTGCGCTTTTGGTGCAGAA
Organism: Acinetobacter populi; assembly: GCF_002174125.1. Classification (GTDB taxonomy): domain Bacteria; phylum Pseudomonadota; class Gammaproteobacteria; order Pseudomonadales; family Moraxellaceae; genus Acinetobacter; species Acinetobacter populi. The sequence goes on along the minus strand of NZ_NEXX01000011.1, from coordinate 4,634 downwards.
ATCATTGGCGAAACTGGCACAAGAAGGGATGCGTGAATCTTCGATTCGTAATGCCATTTTGGTTGAAGCAGTACAAGGGATTGAAGATATTAAACTGCTGCGTGCCGAATCACGATTTCAGAATCAATGGAATCACATGAATGAAGTTTCCGCAGACATCAGTATGCGACAACGTAAAATCGTTGGTGTAATTGGGGCATGGACACAAAAAATTCAGGGTCTGACGTATGCTATTGTCGTTTTGGTAGGTTGTTTTGCCGTAATGAAAGGTGATATGACCACGGGTGCATTAGTAGCCTGTTCAATTTTGTCTTCGCGAATGCTGGCACCGATTGCACAAATTACTGGTGTGCTCGGTCGTCTACAACAAGCAAAAGTTGCAAAAAATAGTCTGGACGAATTGATGAAAAAACCGGTTGATCAACCTGATCACGCCCATCTGGTTCATCGTTCGGTATTGGTGGGGGATTATCAGCTCAATGGCGTTTTGTTTAAATATAATGAAGAGGATGCCAAACCAAGTGTAGCGATTGCCAAACTTGAGATTAAAGCCGGGGAGAAAATTGCAATTCTGGGACGTAATGGGGCAGGTAAATCGACATTATTGCAATTACTTGCAGGAATGCATGTACCGCAGCAAGGCAAAATTTATCTTGATGGTCTCGATTTATCCTTGATTGATCCTGCTGATGTAAGACGTGATATGGGGTTACTTAATCAGAATGCGCATTTATTCTATGGTACAGTTCGTGAAAATTTAACTCTTGGCGCACCATTAGCTAGTGATGATGATGTTATCAAGGCTTTACAAATGACAGGTGCCTGGGCATTTGTGCAAGATAAGAAAGAAGGATTGGATCATTTAATATTAGAAGGTGGGGTCGGTTTTTCCGGTGGACAGCGACAAGCATTATTGTTAGCCAGACTATTGATTCGTCAACCAAATATTGTATTACTTGATGAACCCACTGCTTCAATTGATGATGTGGCAGAAAAACAATTTATTGATCATTTAAACAACTGGATGGGACACCGAACTTTAGTTATTGCCACCCATCGCCGGGCAGTACTGGCATTGGTAGATCGAATTATCATTATGAATGATGGCAAAATTGTAATGGATGGTCCTCGTGATCAAGTTCTCAATCAATCTATACATAAAAATAATCCATCGGAAGGAACATCACAATGAGCAATAATCTATCAGAATTAAAACGTCCAGCCCGAGCTAAATTTGTGGAACCACCCTTACCAAAATCTAGTCTGGTGATTTGGATTATTGGCTTAGGTTTATTGATATTCTTTATTTGGGCAGCTTTGTTTAAACTTGAAGAGGTGTCTACAGGTACAGGTAAAGTCATCGCATCGTCTAAAGAACAGATTATTCAATCGCTGGAAGGTGGAATTCTAACGAAACTGGATGTAAAAGAAGGTGATATTGTGGAGAAAGGACAAGTATTAGCCCAACTTGATCCGACCCGCTTTGCTTCGAATGTGGGTGAATCACAGTCATTACTTACTTCTTCACTGGCAACAACTGCTCGCCTTCGTGCAGAAGTCAATGGTACACCTTTGCAATTTCCTGAAATTGTTAAAAAAGATCCGCAGTTGGTGCATGAACAGACTCAACTTTACAATACGCGTCGAGCAAATTTGCAGGAATCGGTTGCAGGCTTACAACAGGCTTTACAACTGGTGCAACAGGAATTGCGTATGACCGAACCATTGGTCACCAAAGGTGCTGCCAGTGAGGTGGAAGTATTACGACTCAAACGTCAGGCAAATGATTTACAAAATCAAATGAATGATATTCGTAACCAATATTATGTTAAAGCTCGTGAAGAATTGTCCAAAGCAAATACCGATGTCGAAACACAACAACAAGTGGTTAAAGGAAAATCGGATACCTTGAGTCGGACTGTATTTAAAGCGCCGGTACGAGGCGTGATTAAAGAGATTGATGTAATGACCTTGGGTGGGGTTGTTCCGCAAAATGGTAAATTGATGACCATAGTACCTCTCGATGAACAACTATTGATTGAAGCGAGAATTTCTCCTCGGGATATTGCTTTTATTCATCCGGGACAGGACGCACTGGTTAAAATTACAGCCTATGATTATGCAATTTATGGTGGTTTAAATGGTAAAGTCACAGTGATTTCACCAGATACCATTCGTGATGAAGTAAAACAGGATCAATTTTATTATCGTGTTTATATTCGTACCGATTCAGATAAGCTAGTAAACAAAGAAGACAAAGAATTTCCGATTACGCCCGGTATGGTAGCTACCGTGGACATTCGTACCGGTCAGAAAACCATACTCGATTATTTGATCAAACCTTTTAATAAGGCGAAAGAAGCATTGAGAGAGCGCTAATGACTATTAATCAATAATTAAGTGGCTGAGATTTATTAGAGCATTTTTGATCAAGTGATATAAGATAACTATCCTATAATAATTCTATATGACATTTTTTGTCAAATATCTTTTCGTTTAAAATTTTTTATAAAATCAATTGTATATGATGATTTATAAGTATCGAGCCTTTATGGAATTATAATCTATTTTAACAATCTGGTATTTACAAGCATTATTGATCGTATTTTGGTCTAATTTCTTTCACTTATAGCATTAGATTTGTTATCTATAGTTAGACCTGTTGTTAAAAATGTTTAAGTACTCTACATAACATACAATATTTGTCATATCAAAGTGAAATAACTACACATTCTAGTTAGAAATATTGCATAGAAGTAAATTCTCTATCTTTATAGTTAAAAATAATGGTGGATTGATCTATTTTTTATGAAAAATTCTTATATGAATATCCATTTATCATTCATAAATATGATTAAATTGTATAAGTAAAATACAAAATTTTAGATTTAATTAAGTATATCTAAAATAAAAAAGCTAAAAGTGACTTTATTTGTCATAATTGAACAAAATTATAAGTAGTCATAACGTAAATCGAATATTTATTATTCTATAGTTGTATATTTTATATCTTTTTGTTTCTTGAAAATGTGATATATTTTACAAAATTTAACTTTTGTCAAAATAAGAGCACTTTCTCTCTGGGTTGTGACAATTTTTTGACAAAAATGAACTCCATGGAGATGCTGTAATGAATAAGATATACCGTGTTATATGGAATGCGAGTTTGGGGGCCTGGGTTGCTGTTTCTGAAATGGCAAAGGGGAAAACAAAAAGCAAAACAAAGACTATTGGTTCAGTAATTACAGTCGCTGGGGCAATTGTATTTGCACCGAATGTTTTTGCTGAAACTGGGACAGGTGGTGGTACAGGTGCTGGAACAGCAATTTCAAGCTGTACGGGTAGTACTCAAGCGAATGCTGCTGCAAATGGAATTGCTATTGGTTGTAGTGCTCAGGCTGCTGAGGCGGGTAGCAATTTTTATGATCGAGAGAATCCTTATAATACTAATCTTCCTAGTGCGCCGACTGCTTATAACATCGCATTAGGTAATAATAGTTATGCGAGCAATGGTTCCGTATCTATTGGATCAAATAGTATTGCCAATACAGGCCTTGCTGTAGCTTTAGGTTCAAGAGCGCAAAGTACAAATGTTGCAGCTATTGCAATTGGTCCTGCTGCATTGTCTTCTGGGAATACTTCGTTGGCGTTAGGTCGACAATCTGCTGCAACAGGTGATTTTGCACAGGCTATAGGAAATGTCGCTGCTGCAACAGGTAAAGGTACTTTAGCTATTGGTCATTCGGCAACTGCCACAGGATATCGCTCCATAGCGATAGGTTCTCCAGATATTGATAATGCATCTAGCACGGGTGATCAAGCTGGTGTTGTATATCAAACGACTGGACAGACGCTATCGGAAGGTCAAGATTCTATTGCATTTGGTGGTGGTGCTCAGGCAACAAAAGATAATGCTTTAGCAATTGGCGCATTCTCAAAGGCCACCGGTACCAAATCAGTAGCAATAGGCACAGGTGCAGAAGCAACACTGGATAATAGTGTGGCAATTGGTGATGGAGCGAAATCCACTCTAGAAGGTGGTGTCTCTATCGGGATGAATGCCCAAGTGAATGCCGCAAACAGTGCAGCAATCGGTAAAGGATCAATTGCAACTACTGCTTCTGGTACAGGTTATTTAACAAACCAAGCATTATCAAATGTTGCTGGTGTAATTTCAGTAGGATCGAATACGGAAAAACGTCGTATTCAGAATCTGGCAGATGGTTCAGCAGATTCTGATGCAGTTACTGTAGCGCAATTAAAACAGCAAAAAGTACTTACTGATAAACAAGGAACGGATACAGCAACAGCATTAGGTGGCGGTTCAACATATAGTTCCACTACAGGCGCAGTCAGTGTGCCTACTTATAATATTAGTGGAAATACCTATAATAATGTGGGGGATGCACTAAAAGCATCAAAGACCGAAGTCGAGGAAGGCAAGAACATCACAGTCACATCTGATGTGGGTGCAGATGGTCAAACTATTTATACAGTAGCGACAGCCGACGATGTGAATTTCAATACTGTAACGGTAGGTGATGCTTCAGGTAGTCCGATTACGCTGGATGGCACGACAGGTACAATTACCGGTTTGAGCAATACCACATTGGGTACAGCAGACTTTGCGACAG
>NZ_NEXX01000010.1 GCF_002174125.1 Acinetobacter populi | reverse complement strand
TATTATGCTGTAATTTATGAATTAACAGCTTGATATCATTGATATTATCATTGGTTGAATTGATGTCTTGTTGTACATAAAGCAAGTAATTATCCAACATATCAATGACTTGTTGCCAATCATCTTGACGCATGACACCTATTGAACGTCTATATTGCATATTTTATCCCAACTTTGACGCGTCTGTTACTTTCATTGCGTAGCCAATATCTCAAGTCCTTGTCCTTGCTACTTAAACACCCATAATTGTTAAAACCCTATCAATTATAAATTGATGGGTTTTATACAATTCTATATGTTTCAGCAGCTCAATTTTTAAAGTCTACCAGCACTAATTTTTTCCTGTCCTACAGCTTCATACAACTCTTGCAATACAGGGTCATTTGGAATGCCTAGTTGTCTTTGGTCATGAATTTTATTCCATAATTCTTGAATTCGCTGGTCTTGGTCTTGTTTTGCTGTGATATTAAATACAAATTCTTCCCCTTTAATATCAACTAGTTGGGAGTATACATAACTAAAAATATTTTTTAGATGGGCTTCTTTAATTAACAACCAATCCAACTCACCATCACTTAAATCTTCTTTTTCATGTAAGTCCTTAATTTCATTAATAAGTTCTTTTAAAGTTGCTTCAGAATCACCAAGTGAATGATACAAACGACTGAATTCAGTGTCATCAACAATATGCTGATATTTTGATGTGGTCACGGTTTTCTCCTTTAGAGGTTTGGATAAGATGGTGGTGTATATTCAACATTATCACTAGTATTCGCTGATAAGTTTTCATTTACGTTTTTGTCTTTCTTTAGTTTTGAGAAAGACATACGAACATTCTTGCGAGATAAAGCCTTGCATTCATTGAATGTAATATCAATGACATCACCATACGAGTTTTTGGCATAGCAATCTGTTGAAGATTCTACAATGATGGCGATTCGTTCTAATTCATGTTGCTCTAAGTCAATTTCTGACTTTTTGTCCATATATTTAATTGGGTCAGTTTGCGGTTGTGCCTTATTGTCCTGTTGTTCAACTTGTGTAGCCGAATTATCACTATTGAATAGCTTGGATTGCTTATATTTAGAGTAACCACATGCAGGTATGCCAACAAATACAATCAGTAAAATAATAATATATATCAAAGGTATTTTAGCTTTATCAGTATGTTCTGTTGCTGATTTATAGAATTTAAACAGATGCTTAGGGAACTTGAATGTTTCCTTGTGAATTGCTTCATCTCGAACACTTTTGGTACTAGGATTCAATTTATGTTCAGGGAAATGAAAGATCGTTGATTGTTTAAGCCCAAAGATACGTCTTAAATGTAGATGTTCACCAACAAAGTCTAAAGTGTGTTGATTAATCAGTTTTGGTGATTGTGTAATGAGTACAATGTCATAGCCATTGTGTCGATGATAATCTAATTCCCAAGCGATATTTGCTATGTCCTCTGCCCTATCTTTTGGATATTTTTTTAGCATGTCACGTTTTGCAAATGCTGGATGTTTTTGGGCTTCATCATAAAGTACAACTGAACCAGCATCTAATTTACGCCAGTCAAAGGGATTTTCTAAATCATCTTCAAATTTGCGTACACCTGATATATTGATGCCATCAATGTTTGTCCATACATTACGACCATCATTGAGGAAATCAAATATCATGGATAAGGCTTTTAATGTTTTACCCGAACCAGGTGTCGCTGTAATTAGTGTAAGCATAGTACAAAGCTCATCAAACCAATTAAAATGCACATTTCCATTGCTCAATCCTCCTCATGCTTCGTCGTCATTCGCAATGGCTGTTATTACATTTCTCTAGTTAATACAAATTTCATAGAACGCAGATATGTCACGGTGACAAACGTCCCAAGTACAATAGATAAATATTTATCAAATCCAGCCAATCCGAGTATGCCAAGTACCGCAGGTGGTAACCCTGTGACAGCATCACGCATAGAATCAATCATTGATGATGTAATTTCATTCAAGAAATACATGGAGAATATGCCGATACCAAAGGCTGATATGGCTTTAATAACTAGACCCGATGCAAACCATGCAAGTAATCGAACTAATAAACTTGCCATGTTATGACCTCACATAACCAGCGAAGATATAACAAGCGTGAAGCCATGCAGCGAGTATCACGAATGGTCGTACATCAATTGCAAACGAGCAGAAATAATCATATGGCAATGATATTTGTGTCGATGCCATACCTAAATTCAAGGTAAATGTTTTTGGTGCTGGACATTGCCCATTAAAGTTAAATTGTGGGTCAGTCGGTAATCTGCTTTTATCAAATTCCTGAATATCATAATGTTCAGGTTCAGGAATTGCCGAATCATCTTTAAACCAGTCAATAAATGAACATATTGGCGTTGCCCAATCACAGAAAGATGGAATCACTGAATTTGTCGTTGTGGTTGTCTGATTGCCTGTAACCGCATCTGTCGTTGTTGATGTTGAAGTAACATCCGTTTGTGAAGGATAAACAGCTTGTTGTTCAAGTGATGCTGCAATATCTTGATAGGATTCCAATGATGTTGGTACTTCCCCTGTTGTAACATCTGGTGTTAGAGCTTCTGGAATGCCAATGGATTGCGTATTTACGGCTGGATCTGTGAGAATATTATTTAGTATTTCAGGTGTTAAAGTCGTTGGTTTAACTTCTTCGTCTTGGTTTACCACAGTACCTGTATTGGTCACTACAACGGATTGGTGATATGAAGGTAAATTTGGAGCAGTCTTATCAAATATGACACGTACTTGTTCTTTGTCATTTTCAATCGTATCAATTGCAAATTCATACGTTGGGTTTTGTGCTTGAAGTATGCCGAGCATACAACTTGCATATGATGCTGGAGAATTATGTTGTGTACCGCCACAAGTCCAAACATATCTTTGACTTGCACCGAGCACATATAGACCTGTCAAAGTATCAAGATACCAACCTTTGGTATGAAGAAATCCAGCAACCGCAGCAACACCAAGACCGCCAGCCCCAGCCATCAATCTACGATACATGGTACGACCAACTAAACCACTTTTAGGCTTAAAGTCTTTGATTGTTGCTGTGAGAGTTTTAGGTTTACCATTGACTGTAATGTTTTTTGTACCTGTCACATTGATTTTATTTGATGAATCTTTAGTAACTGTATAATCCCAAGTAGGATTAGCTGTATTCGCATAAGTATTTGAAGTAATTAACGTAAAAGCAATGCAGCAAAGCAAATACTTAAAATAATTAGATATATCCACCCTTCCACCTCTACACCTCATAAGTTAAGAACCCCACTACATAATTGTAATGGGGTAAGTTGAATCAACGGATTAATGCAATCACACGTTTGATGACCCATACCCCAGCAACAACAGCGATAATTGCAATACCTACGGTTTGTAAGTCGGCAGTACCACCTGAAATTGCAGCAGTAGCCTGTTCAGCTAATCCACCTCCCCCTGATGCCGTAGCAGAACCAGCGACAACAAGTGCAGTTGTACCTACGGCAGTAGGTGCGATTTTTGGCATAAATGCCTTTTTCAATTTAGTTAAAAAGTTCATAATGAACCCTCATTATTTAAGCAAGCTAAGAACTTGCTTGACGATGAACACAATGGCAAAGCAGCCTACAATTGCGATTAACATTTGGTCGGCTTGCTGTACCGTTAAATTTGGCAAGAAAGATGTTTGTTCCTGCCATTCCAAGCATGTTTGCAGACCCGATTCATTTGGCTGTGATAAAGTCTTGCAAACGTGCATTACTTAAATTTCTCCGGAGGTTTTTCTTCCTTCAATATTCTTTTGTAGTCTTCACGTGTGTAATAAACTGAACCAATCCGATAAAGCCATTGAAGCCCCTGACTTGTTTCAAATCGAATAAGCCTTGGATTCTTTTTCATTTTAAAAAATAGAAACACAGAAAATAGAAGACCCATTAAAAATCCTATTACTAGAGATACATATCTTGAAATACCATCTAGCTCTAAAATAATTTCATATTCATTCATAAGTGTTATCCATCACATTGTTTTTCATGCTGTTTAAGTAGCTCTATATAAAAGAAATAGCAGCCACACTTGTTACAGCAGTAAACTAAGCAACTCATCATTACTCAACTGGTTCAATGTCAGTTAGAATCACTTTTGATGTTTTCCCATTAGTAACCGTTTGAAATGCTACTTCGGCTTGAAATGGGAAATCTAAATGAGCGATACGCCCATAATTGATTGATGTACCCCAGTTATATTCAATCGTTGCAAAGCCAGTTGCATTACCTGTACTGGAATCTAAAGGTGCTTGAACATAGACAACGGTTTTGTCATATTTGTTGCCATTAAAGTCACCGACTGAACGCTTTGCACCTGTGATGATTAATGTTTGTTTATCTGACATCTTAATTTCCTCTTGACCCTAGACTTAATCCCATGCTGGTCATTGTCATACATGGAGTTATGCGACTTTCAGGAATTGTGATACTGGTTCCTGATACCAGTTTGGTAACTGTGAACTAAAGTCCACATCAACAAATCGAAGTAACGGCACAACATTGGATTGTGATTCGCCATGTAAATTTTGTAGAAATGCCTTTGAAAAGCCTGCTTCTTGAAGCTGTTTGATGTGGCGGTAAAATGTTTGATTGCCGTTATGTAGTTTTTTAATGGCGTGATAACCTTGTTCTCGTAAGGAAATAAAGAACAGCATTAATTTATGAGCTTTGGTATAACTGATATTGCCTTTCGGTGTCATTGTGAAATGCACAGCTTTAAGTTGTTCCAAGACGGAATCGTCATCGGTAATTTTCATGGTTTGACCCTCGAAAGCTGCAAATATATCTGACGTGGTTTCTTTCCATAATTCAGCCAATAAACAACGACCTTGCTGTTTTAAGTCCTGTTGATAATGGATTAAATCGGTAAGTAGAAATGGAATATCACGTCTTTCTAGCCAACGCTTGCAAATGGTTGATTCAAATCGGATTAGACCTTTAGACCATTCAATCAATCTAGGGTCTGACATGACGTTATAGACACGAGAAGCGGTTGCGTCCCCTGCCTCACTTTTTTTCTTGTACTCAAGCATTTGTTTTTCATATTCAATGGATTTTAAATATGCTTTTAATCGCTTGAGCCGAGAATTTTTTGCACCCCAATAACAAGTGGTTTGATATTCGTCTCCCCTTGCCTTTGTTTGTCCATTGCTCACTTTTTTCAGCATGTCCATGACTTGTTGGGCTTCATAATCATTTTTCATTCTTGCTGAATAGGTCACATCCAATTCCCATACTTGGGTCGATTCAATTTCTAACATGAAGTAAAGTTTTGGGTATGCGACAGCAAGCGTCACAAGCATTTCAGTAGAACCTAGTTCTATATCAGTCGTACCAAATATGTTATGCCCTTGAAGTAACTTCGCTGGTGATGCCTTAATTTCAACGTATGGATAATGGTTGCAGTCATGGAAGACTTTAAATGCCAATGGTGTAAATGAACTCTCTAATGATTCAAACGGATGATAAATTTCATCAATCTGCCAATCTTTAAAAAATCTATCCTCATGGTCGGCTAAAGCGACTGCCCTAGCCCCTAATGGAATCCCTAAATGAAGTACATCTAACAACATTCCTTTGTGGTCATGAGCCATCGCATTTTTTGCAGTCAGATAGGCAGCAGCACCAGTCACATGAACTGGTGAAAACGGTATCATCAAACGAAGCCTATCAAGCATAATGTATACATGCGTAACTATTACATAGGGCAATCCTATAACATTTTTGTGTTAATGTATACATGCGTAAATATAAAGTGCGTAAAAATAACTTGTATACTTGTTGAAAGGTGGAATATGAGCCAAAAGGCTTGGAGTAAGAGAATGGCAGTTACTGTTCGTTTGAATGATTCAGAACAAGAAAGGCTAAGACGTAAAGCCATTGAGCTGAACAAGGTATTAATTAATCGTGGTCTAGAACCAATCAAAGATAGTGAATTGGTGCATCGTATATTGGATCAAGCAATCGAAGCGACAGAAGTATCATCATCAGGTGAAATTATTATTGTTCTAAACTAGGGTAAAAATCTCATTATGAGACAAGAGTCCACCATTAGATAACGTGGACTCTTTTTTTAAACTTTTTTTATAAAAGCTGCATAGTTTAAATTGTATTCAAATCCATGCTGAATTAGCTTTTCGCTTATATAACTGTGACCATCATTGTTATCTTCAATTTTTCCAAGCCAAACTGAGTTAGTACAACCGAACCAATCCTCTGGAAGTAAATCCTTAATATGTTCTAAATCTAAAAAAATATTATCAATAAAACATTTTTGATCTATTCCTTTCGAGAGCAATGATCGAGCAAATGAAATTTCAATCTCATGGCTACACCCATATTGACCTAAATCGTCTTTAACAACCTCAAACCAAACATATCCCATCAAGATTTTTTCGTGATTAAATACCTTAAAAAACTCTTGATTAGGATTGCTTAAATAGTCTAAATTTTCACCCAATTTAAATGATTGAGTAAAGTTTTGTTTGTTTGAAAAAATTGCACATAGGTCAGAATCAATAATTAATGTATCAACCTTTTTATAAATATAATTACTCATTGTTTAAAGCTACTGGTCATTCTGAAGTCGCATAACTTCATTTTATGTTAAATAGAATATCTAAAGACCACGCCCTACAATTTACTTATTGTTGGCGTGGCACTTGACGGTTTCGATGATAAATCATCTTACCGTCAAGTGTACCCTAAATAACATAATATAAGTTATGCAGAAATCAGACCGCTACTCGATTTGCGTGCCGACAAGTCTACGCAAATCTGCGTGGCTATGACCTGATAAATATTCCTTCATGTCCATATATGGACAAAAAGTCAGTTATGAAGCTAGTTTTTGTCGAATGAGTACAATTTCAGCAAGTATCTTTTGCATTGATTCAGCATCATGTATCTGTAAATTTTCTCGTATATGTGTGAGTTTTTCTTGGTTTTCTTTAATAATTTGCTGTTCAGCATGTGATGCAATTTTAGCCTGTCTAGCAAGAGCAAATATTAAACTACAAACAGCTTCTCTAGTCACTTCGTAATCAATAATATCTTTATATTCAACGTCTTTAGCATCAACACTACAACAATCTAAGCTATTTATATCAAATTGAATCAGTTGCATTATTTCACCTTTGCCAGTTCCGAATATTGTAATCATATCTAGGTGGTAAGTTCATATTATGCTGTAATTTATGAATTAACAGCTTGATATCATTGATATTATCATTGGTTGAATTGATGTCTTGTTGTACATAAAGCAAGTAATTATCCAACATATCAATGACTTGTTGCCAATCATCTTGACGCATGACACCTATTGAACGTCTATATTGCATATTTTATCCCAACTTTGACGCGTCTGTTACTTTCATTGCGTAGCCAATATCTCAAGTCCTTGTCCTT
>NZ_NEXX01000001.1 GCF_002174125.1 Acinetobacter populi | reverse complement strand
ACAGTTAAGACCGAAAAAACACCATAACAGTTGTGCTGGCGACAATAGCAAGAGTGAACCACCTGATCCCTTCCCGAACTCAGAAGTGAAACCTCTTCGCGCTGATGGTAGTGTGGGGTTACCCATGTGAGAGTAAGTCATCGCCAGCTCATTATTCAAAACCCCCAAGCTGATGCTTGGGGGTTTTTTTTAGTCTGCGCTTAGATAGACTAGGGTTTTATTAAGAGATAAGTATGCAATCAATGTAAGTTACGAATAATACATAGTGATAGTTAATGAACATGCTATATAGTCAAAATTCGTTAATCAATCATTGCTCGCATTATGAATACCTTAACAGACAAAAAAGTGTTAAATACATTGGCTGTATTGCACGAAAAAGCAGATGCTGACCAAGAACTTCGCTCTAAAGAAAGACAAATTGCTAAAGAAAAAGGTCAAGAGATTAAACATGCATGGGCAACTGCTTATAGTGCTGTCGGTGCTGAAGAAGGTCATCTTCTTTATTTTTTGGCAACAGCTTCACAAGCCAAAAATATTGTTGAATTTGGCTGTTCTTTTGGCATTTCAACCATATATTTAGCTGCTGCTGCAAAAAATAATGGAGGTAAGGTAATCACGACAGACTTTGAACCAAACAAAGTTGCTGGAGCACAAGAGAATATAAAAGAAGCTGGACTTGAGGATTTTGTAACTATCTTGGTGGGTGATGCTTTACAAACACTGGCGTCAGTTGAAAGACTGATTGATTTTTTATTTCTCGATGGTGCCAAAGATCTTTATCTTCCTCTTTTTGACTTACTTTATTCAAAATTAAGCAAGAATGCCATAATTGTTGCAGATAACGCCAATCAGGAAGGTGCTCGTCCATTTGTTGACTATATTTTGAAGTCAGAATCTGAATTTACGTCCATTCTATTATTCAATAAACGTGTTTTAATTAGCTATCGAAATTAATTTTTACTTTAATTTCAATGGAATCGGCCGGTAACAACGGTTTGGTAAAATGGAGAATTAAAAGCAGAGTTGAATGTTCAGTCTTTTATATTCGTCATTAAATCAAACCATTTTCCTGATATTAAAAATCAGATAGGATTAACACTAAGGCAATAATTAGATATACCAAACAAACAATTATTGTAATTTTGATTTAATAACAAAATACAAATCGATATTTTTATATCACTTTTTTTGTGATGTAGGTGTTTCACAAATAGGTAAAAGTAATGACTATTTTTATTATCGATTAGTCTGATGGATAGATAAAAAGTATCTAATTATTGATATATTAAAGAAAAATCAACGTGAGATGATCATTTGCTGCAAGTCATTACGCAACTTATCGGTGGGATTGGTTTATTTCTACTCGGCATGTCTTTAATGACCGATAGTTTGAAAGCCATGGCAGGGGAATCTTTGCGACAATGGCTATCCCGTTTTACTGGTTCATCATTCAAGGCCATGCTTTCCGGTATTGGCTTTACGTTGGTGGTGCAATCCTCTACTGCGACCACGTTGGCAACCATTGGTTTCGTCAGTGCCGGGGTATTAACCTTTGCTCAGGCCATCGGCGTGGTGATTGGTGCCAATATTGGTACGACCAGTACAGGCTGGATGGTGGCATTACTTGGATTAAAATTTTCGATTGCCAGTTTTGCCTTGCCTATGATTGGTGTTGGTGCGTTGATGAAGTTGTTAGGCAAGGATCGTTTGGCACTTTTGGGATTGGCATTTGCCGGTTTTGGTTTAATCTTTTTTGGTATCGATGTGTTGCAGCTTGCTATGGCAAGTTTTGCCGAGCGAGTGGATTTATCTGTTTGGTCGAATAACAGCTTTTCCACACGTTTGATTTTGGTACTTGTAGGGCTGGTGATGACAATATTGCTTCAGTCTTCAAGTGCTGCTGTGACAGCAACTTTAGCAGCACTGGCCAGTCAGGCGATTGATGTACAACAGGCGATGGCACTGGTAATTGGGCAAAATATTGGTACCGTGGCAACGGCGATTTTGGCAGCGATTGGCGCAACCACCAGTGCAAAACGAACCGCAGCAGTCCATGTAATTTTTAATGTAGTGACCGCAGTTTTCGCATTTTTTATCTTAATGCCGGCTATGTTATGGATGTTAACGCATTGGGCTTGGGCTGCGACGTGGGATAATACCATCATCATTGCTGCATTTCACACAGCCTTTAGTTTAATGGGCGCAATGATTTTTATGCCCTTTATTCCCCAGTTACAGAGTGTTATCAGTAAATTAATTCCGGAAAAAGAAGTTGAAACAATCCGTTATCTGGATGAATCCTTGTTTAGTATGCCTTCATTGGCTATTGCAACGGCACAGGATTCGATTTGTCATTGTCTTGCTGATATGTATCGTTTATTGATTAAAGCTGGACGGGGCGAAATTATTGGCGCCATGATCAATACCAAAGAGCTGGATCATGTGCTGTTAAAGGTGGATGAATATTTAAAAAAAATGCCAGTACCACAAGCACAAGCCGATCAACAGCGTTTAATTGAGCTCATGCGCTTGATTGTCTATACCCGTGTTGTACGGGAGGATTTACAGCATACTGCTAATCTTGATATTTTGCGGGCTCACTTCGATACAGAGGATTTAAAGGAATTTATAGGCATTATCGAAAAATTGGTGCTGTATTTCAGACAAACGCCTGTACAGAAAATTCCGGTACAAGATGTGGAAAATTTAGAACGGTTTAGTGCACAAATCAAAATACATCAACCAGCAATTCGTCAAAATATCGTAGCGCAATCGGCGACCTCCCAAGTGAAAGCAGCTGATGCCCTAGATTTAATCATTGCCCAGCGCTGGTTAGAGCGATTGGCCAAACATACGGCAAAAATGGCGATCTTGTTGAAGGAAGATACATCTACTATTTAATAAGGTTACTGAGTGAATCAACATGATCTGCATTTTGTGCTTTTATCACAGATCATGTTGGGGATTGATCAGTTATGATCTTTTTTAGATGAATTCTTGGGTAATCTTAACTTTCCAATAAACCCGGCATCGGGACAAAGTTAGGGAGCTTACGCATACGTTGTACCCAGCGACGGATATGGACAAAATCATCCAGATCAATTCCTGCATCCATAGATAATGCAACCAGTGGGAAAATTGTTAAATCTGCAATAGACGGTGTTTTTCCTGCCACTAGCCACTGTTGTTGTAAAACCGTTTGGACACATAGATGGTCATTGAGTTGATTGAGTAGAACAGTGCTTTGTTCTTGTAATATGTCTTCATCATCCAGAAAAGTCGACATACTTAAACTGGCTTGCCGTAGCCGTCCCAGACAATTTTTAAGTTGTTGATGAAACGCTTCCCAATGCTGGAAGTGTTGTGCATGTGAAGGTTCTGCCCAATCGGGTTGTGCTGCAAACTCTGCAAGGAACTCAAGGCTTGGACGTATGCCGTAAATGATTTGATCATCTGCAACCACCAGTTCTGGAATTTTATCACTGGGTTGCAAAGGATCAATATCTGCATAGTCACTTTGAAATGGGACTTGGTGATAATACAGAAATAAACGCACTGCATAGCAATCCGACGACATCGGATCATCTTTTAGGATAAGACGAGGTGAGTTGGTCAGTGGAGAATGGTCGAGATTTGTCATTTAAGCTGCCACCTCTTTTTTTAAATCACTGCCATAGGTCCAATTTTTTTCAAATAACCATTTACGATAGGCAGTTGCCATGGCATCAGCCCGTGTTGGAATTTCAATTCTGGCGGCCAAGGGGAGTTTTAATGGCACATGATTTTCTAGAATGGGTTTATCTTGGGTAAAGATTTTTTGCTGGAATAGCACCATATCTGTCATATGGCTACTTTGATCATCCAATACCATGAGTAAATGAGCACGAATTTGGGTTTCGCCTAAAGGCTGAATAAAAAGACAAATCACATCGGCTGGAATAATGCCTGATGCTGCGGTATTGATTTTATAGAGTAAGACATTTAAAGGTGATAATACCCGATAAATATATTCGGTTTCCTGTGGTTCTTGTGAGTTGGGTGCAGCAAGGGGTTGGGTGAAAACGCATTCAGTCGCCCATAATTCATCAACATTTTGTCGATGTTCAACTTTATAAGGTTTCACTGCTGTTAAGGGTTCTGCACCCAGAATATTGGTGTGGACATAGGGGAAATGTGCCATATCCAGAAAATTTTCCACAGCACGTAGCGGTGAAGTACGTACGCCATAAGCACCACATGGTACAAGTCGTGCTTGTGGATGGTCATATTCTTCTAGGGTAAACAGTGCTTTGTTGGCTGTGCCGATGCATAACCAAATAAATCCATAGGCTTCTTGCGCTTGGACGGGGACAGCCTGCATTTCGCTGGATAGAAACTGGATTTGATAATGCTGCTCTAGTTTATCAATACGTAAGGCATGCCGATCAAGGCGGGTGGTAACGCTGTTTTTATCCTTAAATTCTTCTGTAGACGCGACCACGATCCACTCTCCAATCAGGGAGTGATCAATGGGTAAATATGCTAATTCTTGGTTAGAGGACGGCATATTGGTGCTCCTCAAGTTGTTGGCGAATTTGAAATAAACTGTCTAGGCTGCGTTGTACGCTTTCGGCCTGTGGTTGCAGGGCATGCAGTGTGGTTTTTTCAGTGTCTGTTGGGGTGATAATAAGTTGAACATCAGCAAACTCATCATCGCCTAAAAAACAGTAGGGAGAAACTTGCCTAAAATGCAGATGCTGTAAAAACTCGCTCACTTCATCAATAGCGCAATGGATCAGAACCGATCCGGCATAATGTACAGGCGTGATTTTTGGAAATAGGGTTTGCTGAGATAAGGGTTCCGGCTTAAGCTCGTGGTCAAAACCACCAAACCAGATCATGCCGTTATTTTCTGATACAGGATAGGCTTTACTGCATACACTTTTCGGTGCACGTTGTTCCGGTTGAGCCGGAATTTTTTGGCAGGAACCATCTTGGGCTGCAAATTCCCAGCCATGGTAGGCACATACCAGATTTTCACCATCAACATGACCTAGACTCAAGCGGACACTGCGATGCGGGCAGCGATTTTCCCAAATTTGTACATGACCTAATGCTGACCGCCATACCACAACTTCCTTGCCATTGATCAGTACTTTTAGCACTTCGGTATTTTGCAAAAGTTCAGATGGTAAAATGGGTAACCACTGCACAGACATCATTTTTCTCCTCAATCAATCATACTTCAATCAAAATCTTACTTTGGTAATGCCCCAGTGACACCTTGGACATAAAAGTTGATTTTATTGAGTGCATCATCGCTATAGACTTGTCCGGCTTTGACAAATTGCTGTCCGGCTTGATTATAAAGCGGACCTGCAAAAGGATTAAGTTTGCCGGATTTTAATGCAGCACGACGTTCTTGAAAGATTTTTTTGGTTTCGGCTGGAATCGACGCATTCAAGTTTTCAACATCAACTGCACCTTCCCGAATACCATAATAGATGGGTGTATTGGTCCATTTGTTGGCTTGCACATCACGCAGGGTTTTATCGTAGATTTTGTCCCAGTGAATTGCTGCGGCAGCAAGATGGGCTTCGCTACCGAATTTTGACATATCAGAATCCCAACCAAAGGCATATACACCTTTGGATTGTGCTGCCTGTACTACCGCTGGAGAGTCAGTGTTTTGCATCAGTACATCATTTTTTTGCGAAATCAGGGTGAGTGCAGCATCACGTTCCTTGCCTGGGTCGTACCAAGTATTGACCCAAATGACTTGTGTGGTGACTTTTGGATTAACACTGCGCGCTCCAATGGTGAAGGCATTGATATTGCGTACAACTTCTGGAATTGGGAAAGAACCGACCACACCGATTTTATTGGTTTTGGTGGTTTTACCTGCAAGCACACCGAGCAAGTAAGCATTCTGATACATACGAACATTATAGGTGCCGAGATTTTTTCCGGATTTATAGCCTGTTGCATGCATAAAAATGGTATTTGGGAACTGGCGCGATACTTTTTCCATGGCATTCATATAGCCAAATGAGGTACCAAAAATCACTTTGTTACCTTGTTGTGCCAGATTACGAAAAATACGTTCGGCATCCCCTGTTTCTGGAACATTGGCAACAAAACTGGTTTTTACTGCTCCTTTTAAATCTGCTTCGGTGCGAATACGGCTTTGGTCATGGGCATAAGTCCAGCCATGATCACCGGGAGGGCCAAGGTAGACAAAAGCTGCTTTTAAAGGTTGTGCTGCCTGAGCATTGGTGCTGCAAATGGCAATCGATAATCCTGTGATGGCTAAAAAACTGCCGGTTGTGGCGATGGCGGTTTTTTTAAACTTAGCCATCATGTGCTGTATAGAATATTTTTTTGTTGCACAGGGAGATGATTTTTCGTCTATTTTTTTCATATGATTAAGCATACAAACTCCTATACCTATTTTTGTATCAAAAATACAAATGTGGGGAAACGCAAGACATGACTCTCAGCGCACGATAAACAGCGATTAGAAGTAATTAAGCAATATCTATACCATTAGAAATAAAAACAGCCTATTTTTTGTAGACAATTGAATTTTAGATTGTGAGCAATAACTAATTATTTGATAACATTAAAGATGATTTTTTTACAATTCTCGATAAAATTTTAAGGTCACTATAAAATCATTGGGGAAAAAATTTTTATTTTGATCATCATGCAAACCTTGCACCATAGATTGACAGGATAATCTTCTGATGTATGCAAGCAGTGATCTTAACCTGATTAAAAGGTTGTATTAAAGCGTTGATCCTGATTTTTTTGATCAACAATATCCATTAACACTTGATGGATAAAATGTAATTTTTCCAATACTTTATCTGATAAGGTGAACGGATAGGCGTCTTCCAGTCCCATACTGCGATTGAGTGAGTTTAAACCGTAGGTGAGGGCAAACCAGTTTTTGACGGTTAAATGGAAATTTGCACTATCGACAGGGCAACCATCAAATTTAAGCTCATGATCAAGTGGCGACTGTTTTTGAATGGAGATCCCGGTAAAAAATGCGGTATCCAGCGTACTGATCATATGTAGATAATGCGCCCAAGTTTCGGCCCAGTCTTCCCATGGATGACTGCTGGCATAGGCACTGATGTAATTTTCTTGCCATCTGGCAACTGGCCCGTGATCATAATAATACTGTAATGTTTCGCCGTAATCCTGACGTTCATCACCAAAAAGCTGTCTAAATGATTCAATCCATGGCGTATTTTGTACTAATACATCAAAATAAAAATGGCCGCTTTCATGGCGAAAATGCCCTAGTAAGGTACGATAGTTTTCACCCATCGAAATCCGAGTGGTTTCACGATAGACGGTATCGGCTTCATAGGCATTTAACGTGATGACACCATTGGCATGGCCTGTAAGTACCGGTTGATCGTCGGTAGGTACCAGAAAATGAAAACTTAAGCCCCGAGGATCATCAGGTGTTTTTTTGGCACAGGGGAAAATGTTCAGACGTTGGGTCATGTATAAAAAACGGCGTTTGGCTGTTTCCAGTTTGGCCCAATATTCAATATTTTTTGCTTCATGCAAATCGGGAATCACCGTAGTGAGCTGGCAGGAACAACACAAATCTGATGCACTATCTTGTTCTACCATCCAGTTGCAAACATTGTGTTGTTGATAATTCCGACATGGGCGATAATATTTTTTTGAACCGTCCAGCGCCATCCAGCCTTGTTCGTCGACATGGAAGGTCATCATACTTTGCAGGCGTGGCACATAACCAACCGGATGCTGGCAACCTCCACAAAAATAGTTGGTAAAAAAAATCTCGGATTGGCATTGAGGACAGTAAAATACTTTCATTTTATCATGACTATAAATTCTTGATCTTTGTTATGTATTGTAGATAAGTTGGATTAAAAAGCAATTTGATGTTTGTGTCTTAAACAGGGAATTTTAAGAGTTCATGTAACCAGAGATACTTTATCAAAATTTTATGAAACACAAAAATGTAATGAGGCATTGTCATCACCAACGTATGATAAAAATAGATAAGTGATTGAAAAATAAATTATAACAGTAATACAACAGCATTTTTTAAGTGATTTATTAAAATAACTGCGTACTGATATTGTACATCCTCTCTTTTGTTTACAGCTGCAAATTCTATTTTCATACTCCGCAACACTGCGAAATACAAATTTAAAAATATATGGGGGAAACATGCCTTCCAAAAAGACAGTCAAAGGCTTTGATAATATCAATCCGAATGTTTTTTTTAGCGCAGTCATTGTCATTGCTATTTTTTTAGCAGTTGTGGTGATTGCACCAAATTCATTTGAATTGTTAACCAAACAACTGAATGACTGGATTACCACTTCCTTTAGCTGGTTCTATGTTTTATCGGTTGCTATTTTTCTATTGGTGCTGTGTTATTTTGCCTTTTCTGATGCCGGTAAAATCAAACTGGGACCGGATCACAGTACACCTGAATATAGCAATCAATCTTGGTTCGCCATGCTGTTTACTGCCGGCATGGGGATTGGTTTGATGTTCTTTGGTGTCGCAGAACCCATTATGCATTATACCAGTCCACCGACTGGAGAACCGGAAACCATTGCCGCAGCACAGTCTGCCATGCGTATCACCTTTTTCCACTGGGGGTTACATGCATGGGGCATTTATGCGTTGGTGGGCTTATCGCTGGCCTATTTTGCTTATCGGCATAATTTACCGCTGAAAATCCGTTCCGCGCTGTACCCTATGATTGGTAAAAAGATTTATGGACCGATTGGCGATAGTGTTGATACTTTTGCCACCATTGGTACGGTATTTGGTGTTGCCACCACACTGGGTTTCGGGGTGACACAGATTAACTCTGGTTTAAGCTATTTATTTGGCATCCCACAAAGTTCAACCACACAAATTATTCTAGTGATTGTAGTCAGTATCATGGCGTCAATTTCTGTTGTATTGGGTGTAGATAAGGGCATTAAACGACTGGCGGAATTGAATCTGGTATTGGCTGTTATTCTATTGTTATTTGTGTTTTTTGCTGGTCCTACGGTGTATTTATTACAAACCACATTGCAAAATACCGGACAATATATTTCCAATCTCTTTAGCATGACGTTTAATCTATATGCCTATCAACCCAATGGTTGGATTGGCGGTTGGACTATTATGTACTGGGCTTGGTGGATTTCCTGGTCACCTTTTGTCGGCATGTTTATCGCCCGTGTTTCACGAGGACGTACGGTTCGTGAGTTTATTGTTGGTGTCTTGCTGATTCCAACAGGCTTTACCATCATCTGGATGGGCTTTATGGGCAATGCCGGATTATTCAGTGTCTTGCATGAAGGACATGCCAGTCTGATTACTGCGGTACAACAGGATCCATCGGTAGCATTATTTGAGTTTTTGGGTGGATTGCCTTTTGCTGATGCCTCAAAATTGCTGGCTACGGTTCTAGTGGTATTATTCTTTGTCACTTCTGCCGATTCCGGCGCTTTGGTGACTGATTATCTCACAGCAAAAACGGATCAATCACCTTTATGGCAACGATTATTCTGGACGGCATTGATGGCAACACTGGCCATTATTTTGTTGCTGGCAGGCGGGTTATCGGCCTTGCAATCGGCAACCATTTTAAGTGCTTTGCCTTTTACCTTTATCATGCTGCTGATTTGTATTGGTTTAATCAAGGCATTGCGTATGGATGTGATTAAAATGAATGCCTTACAGGCGGCACGTACCACACCATATGCGATACATACACCTAGAAGCTGGCAGCAACGTCTGAGTTTGATTATGCATTATCCGCATACGCAGGAAGAGGTTGAACAATATATTGAAAGTACCGTTGCACAAGCATTTGCCAGCATGTCCAAAGAATTGCAACGTCGTCATGATCTACAGGTCAAAATTTCCCCGGTGGAGCATGGTTTACAGCTACGGGTAGATCATCAGGAAGAGATTAATTTTATCTATCAGGTTGTATCCAGAGAAACCCAACCACCAAGTTTTCTGGGGGAAACAGAGCAAGATGAGGAACAAAAATATTATCAGGCCGAAGTGTCCTTAAGAGAAGGTGGACAAAATTATGATGTGATGGATTGGACACAGGAAGATTTGCTCAAGGATATTATTGATCAGTATGAGCGGCATTTACATTTCCTGAGTGTGGTGCGCTAAATGTCAGAATCCGCAGAGCAAATGTTTTGCGGATTTTTTATATCAGGAGAATGGTTTTTTATTTCACTGCTTTGATATGGCAAATAAGGTTTTGACGTTTGAATAAGTAAAGCGACGATTTGTTTTCGAGAGGATATTATTTGTATCAATCTTAACAGCATTTAAACTACAAAACTCAAATATAGAAAATCATTAAAATTTGTTTTAATAACAAATGATAAAAGTGTAATAAAAGGTATAGAAGAGATGAAAAATGCATGGTTAAAAATTATATTTTTGAGTGCAGTATTTGCTAGCGTTCCGGCTTGGGCAGGCGACGATGCCAAAGCGATTGCACAAGGATTACAGCATCCGGTGACTGTTGCACAGGCAAAAAAATTACCGGATGAATCATTTATTACTTTAACTGGAACTTTGGTACGTAATCTGCAAAAAGATCATTATGAATTTAAAGATCAAACCGGCACTATTTCGGTCGAAATTGATGATGACCTATTACATCCAGCTCATTTTAAACCAAATACTCAGGTGAAATTGGTAGGTGAAGTGGATACCCATCGTTATAAACCAACAGATATCGAAGTTTTACAGTTAGAAATTTTAAAATAAAAGTCAAATTGCATAGGTCAGAATAAGTGCGTCATGGCAGGAAAAATGCTAAAATGCTGCGCTTATTCTTTTTAGCCTTGCATAGTTGTTGCTCATGACTACCAATACCCAAATTACTGAAGATCGCATCCTGATTCTGGATTTCGGTTCACAATATAGTCAGCTTATTGCCCGTCGTGTCCGTGAAGCTGGTGTTTATTCTGAAATGTACGCTTTCGATATGTCCGAAGATGATATTCGTGCGTTTAATCCAAACGGCATTATTTTATCCGGTGGTCCGGAAAGTGTGCATCTTGAGGGTAGTCCTCGTGCACCCAAAGTCGTGTTTGAACTTGGTGTGCCAGTATTAGGGATTTGTTATGGTTTTCAAACCATGGCAGAACAATTGGGTGGTAAAGTTGAAGCAGGGACTGTACATGAGTTCGGCTATGCCGAAGTTGATATCCAGCAACGTGATGCCTTAATTGCTAATTTGCAAGATCGTGAAAATCAATTGCATGTCTGGATGAGTCATGGCGATAAAGTTAGTCGTTTGCCAGAAGGCTTCGCTGTAACTGCAAGCACAGCAAGCTGTCCATTTGCAGCTGCTTCTGACGAAACACGCCGTTTTTATGGGGTGCAATTTCACCCAGAAGTGACACATACTGCCAAAGGTGCAGAGCTTTTATCCAACTTTGTCCATCAGATTTGTGGGTGTGGTGGTCTTTGGACACCGGAACATATTATCGATTTACGTGTAGAGCAATTACGCCAACAGATTGGTAATGAAAAAGTTTTATTAGGTCTGTCCGGTGGGGTGGATTCATCAGTTGTCGCAGCACTTTTACATAAAGCCATTGGTGATCAATTGACTTGTGTATTTGTCGATAATGGTTTGCTTCGTTTAAACGAAGGCGATCAAGTGATGCAAATGTTTGCCGATAACATGGGTATCCGTGTGATTCGTGCCGATGCAGAAAATCGCTTTTTAACTGCGCTTGCCGGTGAAGTTGATCCAGAGAAAAAACGTAAAATCATTGGTCGTGAATTTATTGAAGTATTTGCCGAAGAAGCTCGTAAACTAGATGGAGTGAAATTTTTGGCACAGGGTACAATCTATCCCGATGTTATTGAGTCCGCAGCGAGTAAACAGGGCAAGGCCCATGTGATCAAGTCGCATCACAATGTTGGTGGTTTACCGGAAGATTTGGCGTTTGATCTGGTTGAACCATTGCGTGACTTATTTAAGGATGAAGTGCGTAAACTAGGAACAACTTTAGGTTTACCACATAGCATGATCTATCGTCATCCATTCCCAGGTCCTGGTTTAGGCGTGCGTATTCTGGGTGAAGTGAAAAAAGAATATGCCGATATTTTACGTCTTGCTGATGATATCTTTATGCAGGAATTACGCGCAAGTGGTTGGTATGACAAAACGGCACAGGCGTTTGCGGTATTCCAGCCGGTAAAATCTGTAGGTGTGGTGGGTGATGGTCGTCGTTATGCCTGGGTGATTGCACTGCGTGCAGTTGAAACAGTAGACTTTATGACTGCTCGTTTTGCCCATCTACCTTATGATTTAGTTGATAAGATTTCTACTCGTATCATGAATGAAATCAAAGATGTTTCCCGTGTGGTATATGACGTGTCATCCAAGCCACCAGCAACGATTGAATGGGAGTAAAATCAGGGTTTCAAAATGCAACGCATTTTGCTGATTTTACGCCAAAGGCTGTGCCTGCGGCAGAGGGATTTCAAGTGGCATTGCCGCTTGCCGATTTTCCGCCATTAACCCGTTTAAAGTGTTGCGTTAAACCGAGAAAAAATATTGATGGTAGTGAGCGTTCTAAAGATAATCCTGCCCTAAAATACAATGTGTTTTGAGTATGCCAATAAAGGATGCAAATTTATTTTGTGTCCTTTTTTATTTCTCTACTTGCATTAAGATATATCTTAATATATCTTAAGTGGTGTAATCATATGAAATAGAGAAAACATAATGAAACCTTATCGTAAACATTCCTTTGGTGAAGAAAAAGATAACCAGTATCGTGGCGGAAGACGTAGTCGTTTATTTGAAGCGGGCCGCATTAAATTGTTGGTCTTGTATTTGATTGAGCAACAACCCAAACATGGTTATGAAGTGATTAAAGCCATCAGTGATCTGGTGGGTGGCGGTTATATACCGAGTGCAGGAACCATTTATCCGACATTAAATGCGCTGGAAGAAGCAGGACTGATTATCACACCTGATGCAGAAGCAGAACCCAAGCAATATCAAATCACTGAAGCGGGGCAGCTTCATTTGCAGCAACAGCAAGATTTGGTAAAGAAATTGCTAGAAAAACTGCAAATGAAACGTAGTTTTCAGGAAAATGATCAATACCGTGATATTCATCGTGCGATGGAAAATTTAAAAACAGCATTACGTCTGCAACTTGCTTCAACAGACATTGAGCAAGAAAAAATCCATAGTATTGCTGAGAAAATAGATCAGGTGGCCGTTGCGATTGGTCGTTTATAGATGAGTATGATGATGACTACACAAATTCAACAGCGTTTAAAAAAAGCTGGATTAAAAGTTACACAGACCCGAATTGCGGTGTTGAGTTTGCTGGAAAATCAAACCGAAATACTCTCAGTGAAGCAAATTTATCAGAAATTATATATTAATTTCAATAAATTAAGTTTAGCTACCATATATCGTGTCATCAAGGATCTGGAAGAGGTCGGTTTAATTGCCCAACAGCAGTTTTATCGCGGTGAAGCACGATATTCGGCAGTAGAAGTGGCCGAATCTCAGGTTTTACAGATTAAATGTGTGATAGATGATCATCTAAACCAGACGCAGTTTATTCATTCCTTGCAGGATTTATTGCAGAAATTCAATATTCATTTGCTGGATATCGAGGTGAATACTGGGAATGATATTAAATTACAACCACTTAAAATATAAAGGAAAAGACATGAAACAACATCAATATCATATTACAGTCCAGCATGTGGCAGATGCCAAAGGGCAGCCCTCTACCTATACTCAACCACTTGAGTTTAATACAGGTAATCATGATGATATTCTTGCAATTGTGGAACGATTAAAAAATGCTAAATTGTTTGAGGATGAGCAAACCTCAATCTCTTTTGCAGTAGGTTTAAAATTATTTGGCGAAGTAATGCTGGAAAATAGGGATCATCCTTTATTTCAGGAAATGATACCTCAGTTTGGACAATTTATGAAAAAATTAAAACAATCTACTGCTGAGCCGATATCCAAGTAGATGGCTAAATACAAGAGCGAGCAATAAATTGCTCGCTCAAATATCCTAGAATTATTCAATCGTTACTTTTACAGGTGCACTAAAGATAGTGTAATTGTAGGTATTATCAATATTATATCGATAGCCAGGTAAAACATAGGCTGTACCTTTGGCCTTAAATGTAAGATTACTACCATTGACTGTATAGGTGGGTGCACCCGCCAGAATCACAAATTGGTTGGCATTCGCAGTAGATTTAGCACCTTCCTGAGTGGTTAACTGAGCACTAATATTCATGGCCTGCCCTACTTTAGCGGTTGCTGTAGTAGCTGTTTTTAGATCAACCACATATTTAGACGCATATTGTGCATAGTTGGTTGTTAAACCATAAGTACCAGCAACATAAAGCTTTTTAAACGCAGTTTCATCATTTACAGTCCATGGCCAGAAGGTAATGCCACGATGTTTTACCGCTTCCATTAATGCTGATGTAACATTGCCATAAGATGGATTAAAGGTCGAAGTATAACCCTGAGTTGTTTGCATCACTGTTCGTGCGTCTTTTAACACATTGCCAGAATTAGGTGCATCTGTTAAAAAGCCGGTAGAAACGCCTGGCAAAATGGTTTTCATGCGTTTGATTTGGTCAGGAATAAATGAGATAGTGACGATCTGATCATCAACGCCATATTCTTCAATTTCTTTTTTCAGTTGGGCGACAATTTTTTCATTACTGCTTTTTAGTTCAACAAAATGCATAACATTTTTATTGTTTTTCAACTCGCCAAAGAATTCACCCAGTGTTGGAATTTTATAACCTTTAGGTTTTGTTGCCAGTTGTTTAACCTGTGCCAAAGACATATCTTCGATATTCCCTTGACCATTTGTGGTACGGTCAACGCTGTCATCATGCATGATCACTAGGTGATTATCGGTGGTGACATAAATATCATTTTCTACGGCATCGACACCCAGACGAACAGATTCTTTTAAACCTTCTAACGTATTTTCATCTTCCAGACTTGGTACACCACGATGTCCAATAATAAGTGGTTTACGTAATAAGGTATAACGTGGAAATTGTCTTAATACACTGTTAAATACATCACTGTTGGATGCCATAATACCATTTGCACCGGAAACAATGATATTGGCTGCATCATTTACCGTCGTAGCGGATGAATCTACCCATACAGTGACCAGTAATTTCTGAATATAACCAACATTCTCTTTTGTGGCCAAGCTGGCTGGCAGAATAACAATACGGGCATTAGCTTGATTGGTTTGTCTAGCAATAGAGAGCAATTCTGCACGGCTATTACCCAGTGTGGTACTGCGTAAATCCAGAGCAGTACGAATAGTAGGCAGGATGCTATGAGCAGTACGTAATAAATCCGGATTACTGGATGTCAAAGTGATGTCTTCAAGATCGATAGATTGTGAAATATTTTTAAGCGATGTGAGGGTGGCTTCATCATTAATTTGTAATACTGGAATGGTGCGGTGTGTACTATCCGCCAGATATTCTTTTAATGTCGTAATTTTCTTACCTGTTAAATCATTAAGATTAAGACTTTTATCAAGTTGGTAAAAAACTTGACTGGCATTGGGGATAGCATCACTAGCAGTTTGAACTTTCTGAATGATGGTCGGTGCTAAAGAGGCATAGGTTCCTGATTCCTGTACATCTGTTGCGGTGCTATTGATGTTGGGCAAAGATTCCCATTGTTCTGTCACTTTAATGCTATTTACTTTCATGACCAGACCAGCAGTAGATAAGCCAATTGCCCCCTTGATCTGATCGGAAGGAAGTTCTACATCTTCCATTAATTGTTCATTCAGATATTGTCTGACACGATTGCCATGTACAATCACTGTGGCTTTATATACTTTTTGTGGATCAATGGCTTCTGTAAATGCCTTGCTACTTTGCACATTCCATTTGCTATCTTGTCTTAAGGCAAATTCCGTGCCGTTACTTGCTGTTGCATTTGAGCGAATTGCAAACTGATAGTAAGGTTCTGGATTGGACGCTGTGCCGGTAGCGCGATAAACGATACTTCCCCAGCGACCGCTATTGTTTGGATTTTCAAAGGTAAATTCGACATCCACACGATAATCAGTATAGTTCTGTGTGGCTTCTGGCAGCATGACAGTGGTCATATTGGTATCATGCTTACGACCATCAATATACAGATGGCCATCTTGAACGGACACACTACCCGCATTACTACTTACTGCTGTCCAGCCAGCCGGTAAGCTATTTTGTTCGGCAAAATTGACTTCATATAAAACTTTGGCTTCAGGTAAAGGCTCGGTCACTGAACCTTCATCGGGATTTGAGCCATCATCGGGGTTTTGTGGTGTTTCTGCTTCCGGTGAATTGTTAGAGTGATCATCGCTACCACAACCGGTAAGTGAAAATGCCAATAAAATGGAGAGGGTAAGTGCGGATATCTTCATAATTTCTTCATGATGTATTGAACGAGTTAAGAAGACTAGGGTGGAGTTATGACATTATTATTTAAAATTTTTTACAGTTTATTTAAGTTTTAATTAAAAAAATCGACTGTTTCACAGAATGAATAAATAAGAAATATCCATAGACATCTCCTTTGAAATTGGTTTTGATAGACTGTGGAACAAGGAAAATGACTTCAAAGGAATAACATAGATATGCTCACACTTCATCACCTGCAACATTCCCGTTCAATGCGGATTCTCTGGGCACTTGAGGAGCTAGGGTTAGATTATCAACTGAAATATTATCAACGTCTGCCAAATATGTCGGCACCACCTGAGCTTAAACAGATCCATCCGTTGGGTAAAGCACCGATTTTAACCGATGACGACAAAGTGATTGCCGAATCTGCGGTGATTCTAGATTATTTACAGGCAAACTTTGATCCTTCACAGCAATTTAAGCCACAGTCTGGTGAGGCACTCAATCAGTACCAATACTGGATGCATTATGCAGAAGGTTCGCTGATGCCTTATCTGGTCTTTACTTTAGTGATGGAGCAGCTTGGCGGAAAATCGGTTCCATTACTTGCCCGTCCTTTGACAAAAATAGTCGGACAACAGGTGCAAAACCAGTTTTCTAAGCCCAGATTAAAAGAACATATTGCTTTTTTGGAACAGCATCTGGCGAAACACCCGTATTTCACGGGAGATCAGTTTAGTTTTGCCGATATTCAGATGAGTTTTCCTCTTCAGGCTTTGGTGATGGCACAAAAGGGTAAACCATTACCTAATATTCAGGACTATTTGGCACGCATTGAACAACGTCCAGCATTGCAAATCGCTCGGCAAAAGAGTCCTGATAAAGGACAGGTGCTTTAGGTCTGCTGACTCATTCCAATACTGATGTTGCCCGAGTCGGCTCAGGATATTTTACCAATCAGCAACATTTTTATTTCTTTTAGAAAACTTGGTATTAATCACGTGAAACTTATGATGAACTGACCCGTCACAGAAATGGTATGCAATATGCATAAACTCATCCATAACATTTGTGAACTGCGAGGCGTATATGGCACATTCAGAATCTGAGGTCGGATCAGGCATTGCAACAGAAGAAGATTATTTTGCTAAACGACAATTAAAACAGGGTGCCGTGGGATGGGTGCTGCTGGTCGGTTTAGGCGTTGCTTATGTAATTTCTGGAGATTTTGCTGGCTGGAATTTTGGTCTTGCACAGGGTGGCTGGGGTGGCATGTTTATTGCCACCGTGGTCGTAGCATTTATGTATTTATGCATGTGCCTGTCGATGTCGGAAATGGCGACTATGTTACCGACAGCAGGTGGAGGATATAGTTTTGCCCGTGCAGCATTTGGTCCGTTGGGTGGTTATTTAACTGGAACAGCCATCTTAATCGAATATGCGATTGCGCCTGCTGCGATAGCTGTTTTTATTGGTGCATATTGTGAGTCGTTATTTGGTATAGGTGGCTGGTTTATTTATCTGCTGTGCTATCTGATTTTTATGGGATTGCATTTAAAAGGTGCCGGAGAAGCACTAAAAATTATGTTTGTGATTACTGCGATTGCCAGTGTGGCATTAGCCGTCTTTATTTTTGCCATGATTCCGCATTTTAATAGTAGTAACCTGTTTAACATTGTACCGACTCAAAACGTCGGAGCAAGTACTTTTCTGCCGTTTGGCTATATTGGTATCTGGGCTGCTGTACCTTATGCCATCTGGTTCTTTCTGGCAGTAGAAGGTGTGCCACTGGCTGCCGAGGAAGCCAAAGATCCCGCAAAATCCTTACCAAGGGGATTGATTGGTGCCATGTTAATTTTGGCTGCTTTTGCATTGTTGATCTTGTTTTTAGGCGCTGGTGCTGCCGGTGCTGATGCCTTAAAAGCTTCTGGTGCACCACTGGTTGATGCCTTGGTTGCGGTATACGGTCAGAATACATGGTTGGCCAGCTTTGTGAATTTTGTCGGCTTGGCAGGCTTGATTGCGAGCTTTTTCTCGATTATTTATGCCTATTCACGACAAATTTTTGCCTTGTCCCGTGCGGGCTATTTACCGAAAAACCTTTCTCTCACCAATAAAAACAAAGCACCTTTTCTGGCGATTATTATCCCAGGAATTATCGGGTTCTTGTTGTCATTAACAGGTGAAGGCGACTTATTAATTTTGATGGCAGTATTTGGGGCTACCATTTCTTATGTATTAATGATGTTGTCTCACATTAAATTACGTTTGTCCCGTCCGGATTTAAAACGTCCCTATAAAACACCCGGTGGCATTATTACGTCAAGTATTGCATTGGTACTGGCGGCAATTGCTGTGGTTGCTGGGCTGATGGTTGATCCAAAAGTATGGTTTATGGCGGCAGCAATTTATGTGGCATTTATTGCATACTTTATGTTTTATAGTCGTCATCATTTGGTCAGTGGTACACCGGAAGAGGAGTTTGCCCAACTTAAAGCTGCGGAAGAAGAGTTAAACTAGGCAGGATGAGGGAGATCAAGTAATGCGTTATTATCAGGATGTTGGTCAGACACGCTATCATTTTAATGACTTAAAAAGTCTGTTGGCTAAAGCGACACCATTACGTTCGGGAGATGAGCTTGCCGGTATTGCTGCGCTGGATTCCACCGAGCGTGTAGCAGCCCAGATGGCTTTGGCTGATTTACCCCTGACGGTATTTCTAAATGAAGTGGTCATTCCCTATGAAGAGGATGAGGTAACACGCCTGATTATTGATCGGCATGATGCACAGGCTTTTGCGGAAATTGCCCATTTTACGGTGGGTGATTTACGTGACTGGCTGCTGGGTGAAGAAGCAACCACAGAAAAATTACAGCAATTACAGTTTGCCTTTACACCGGAGATGGTGGCAGCAGTGAGTAAAATCATGCGTGTGCAGGATTTGATTC
Organism: Acinetobacter populi; assembly: GCF_002174125.1. Classification (GTDB taxonomy): domain Bacteria; phylum Pseudomonadota; class Gammaproteobacteria; order Pseudomonadales; family Moraxellaceae; genus Acinetobacter; species Acinetobacter populi. The sequence goes on along the minus strand of NZ_NEXX01000001.1, from coordinate 1,303,550 downwards.
TGGTGGCAAAAAAATGTCGGGTCGTGACCAGATTTCGTAATACCATTGGTCTGGAAGGTTGCTTGTCTACCCGTTTACAACCTAATCACCCAACTGATGATCTACTGGGTATTTCGGCCAGTATTGTCGATGGTTTGATGTATGGTAATGGTGATGCTGTGATAGGCATTAATCCAGCAACAGATAATATTCAGAATTTATCCGATTTATTAAAACTATTGGATCAGATTATTCAGGAATATCAGATTCCGACACAATCTTGTGTATTAACCCATATCAGTTCGGCAATACAATTGGTGGAGAAAAATGTACCGCTTGATCTGGTCTTCCAGTCGATCGCAGGAACAGAAAAAGCCAATGAAAGTTTTGGGATTAGTTTACAGCTATTGCAAGAAGGTTATGAGGCTGGATTGAGTCTGAATCGGGGCACAGTCGGACAAAATGTCATGTATTTTGAGACTGGGCAAGGCAGTGCCTTATCCAGTAATACCCATTTTAATGTCGATCAACAAACCATTGAAGCACGTGCCTATGCAGTTGCACGGGAATTTAAACCATTACTGGTTAATACTGTGGTGGGCTTTATTGGTCCGGAATATCTTTACAATGGTAAGCAGATTATCCGGGCAGGACTGGAAGACCATTTTTGTGGGAAATTACTGGGCGTGCCGATGGGTTGTGATATTTGTTATACCAATCATGCAGATGCCGATCAGGATGATATGGATATGTTACTGACCATGCTGGCGACTGCAGGAATTAATTTTATTATGGGGATTCCCGGTTCGGATGATGTGATGTTGAATTATCAGACCACATCTTTTCATGATGCCTTATATATCCGCCAGTTACTGGGTTTACAACCAGCACCGGAATTTTCCGTTTGGCTTGCACAGCAGGGGATTTTTCAGCAACAACAGCACCATATTGAATGGGCAAAACAGTTACCACCGAATTTTGCACGTATTCTGGCATCTTAAGACAGGACATTAACGATGAAAAGTCATGAGCATTCTCCGGTGCATCAGGATATCTGGCAAAAACTGAAACAATATACCGATGCCAGAATTGCACTAGGTCGAGCAGGTTGTAGTGTGCCGACCAAGCCTTTGCTGAGTTTTCAATATGACCATGCACAGGCAAAGGATGCAGTATTGCAGACTTTGGCTGTTGAACAATTACAACAACAGCTGGCACATTTAAATCTGGATGTATTTAGCGTAGATAGTCAGGCAACCGATAAAGCCCTTTATCTAAAACGTCCGGATTTTGGTCGGGTGTTGAGCGAGCAGTCGGCAGAGATGCTGACCAAACTAGGGCAGGATGTGAGCTATGATGTGGCAATTGTGATTGGTGATGGACTTTCTGCCCGAGCAATTGAAGAAAATGCACCAAAACTGGTCACTGAACTGGTCAATTTATTTAGAGAAAAGCACTGGTCTGTTGCACCGATTGTGATTGCAACGGGAAGTCGGGTTGCGTTGGGTGATCAAGTGGCAGAACGTCTGCATGCCAAAATGCTAGTGATGCTAATTGGTGAACGTCCTGGATTAAGTTCGCCGGATAGTCTTGGGATTTATTATACATGGCAAGCCAAAACTGGTTGTCATGATGCCATGCGTAACTGTATTTCCAATGTGCGACCTGCGGGATTACCAATTTTGGTTGCAGCACAGCGATTATTGGCATTGATGTCACAATCGTTGAAATTACAGTTTTCCGGTGTCCATCTTAAAGATCAACATGAAATTGCTGTGGTTGAAAATACGCAGACTCCACCTAAGTTGTTTTTATTAAAGGATGATGTCGTCGATTAAATGAGAGAATAAGGGCTTGTTAACATTTCGTCTATGATTGCAAAAGTGGCCGTTTTTTAGGCGATACAAGGCATGAATAGTGATATTTAGTCATTCTAAATGATGAACAGTATTGCTGTGCAAGATAACGATGTATGAGGCGCATTGCGCTGCTAGCAAAGCAGTGCTTTGCTATTGCTCAGGGTTGTGGCTAAAATTCCCCCATACGTCGTTACAAAGCTCGACAAGGGAATAGCTATTGCCTTCACTTTGTGCCTAGTCTGAAGAAATTTTAGCCGACAACGCAATCTATTTATGAAGTGTCAACAAGCCCTAACAAAATAATGCCAAAGTAAGATATGAATTTTGCGCAATTATTTTTAATATAGTCAGATAAATATATTTTGGAAATTTTATGGCTGGGATCGTTCAGTCCTTATTGGATACAGATTTATATAAATTCACCATGTTACAGGTGGTGTTACATCAATTTCCGCAAGCGCATAGTGTTTATTTATTTCGTTGTCGAAATTCCACAGAAGCAGTTTATCCGTTAAGAGAAATCAAGGACGAACTGGATCGGGAAATTGATGATTTATGTCAGTTAAAATTTAAGGAACAAGAGCTGCAATATTTACGTAGCCTGCGTTTTATTAAAAGTGATTTTGTTGATTATCTGGAGCTTTTTCAACTCAAGCGACGCTTTATTAAAATTATTATTGATGACAATGGCGAATTGGTCATCCGAATTGAAGGACCGATGGTACAGGCCTTGTTTTTTGAGATATTTGTATTGGCGATTGTCAATGAGCTGTATTTTAGACGTCTGAATGTTGAAGAAGCATTAATGGAAGGTGAGCGACGATTACAGGTTAAAGCCGAATTGTTGCGTGAATATGCCGAAATGCAAGTTGAGGGTGAGCCGCCATTTCTGGTGTCTGACTTTGGTACACGACGTCGTTATAGTTATACTTGGCAACGCCATGTAGTTGAAACATTGAAATCGGCAGCACCTAATGTATTCCGTGGTACAAGTAATGTTTATCTTGCCATGCAATTGGGAATTACCCCAATTGGTACCATGGCACATGAGTTTTTACAGGCATTTCAGGCGCTGGATGTGCGTTTAAGAAATTTCCAGAAAGCAGCTCTTGAAGCTTGGGTACAGGAATATCGCGGTGATCTGGGAATTGCTTTAACCGATGTGGTTGGTATGGATGCATTCTTGCGCGATTTTGATTTATATTTTGCCAAGCTGTTTGATGGTTTGCGTCATGATAGTGGTGATCCCTATGTCTGGGGTGATAAGGCGTATGCACATTATCGAAAATTAAAAATTGATAGTCGTACCAAAATGTTGACCTTTAGTGACAGTCTGGATCTACCTAAGGCATGGCAACTTTATCAATATTTTAAAGATCGCTTTCAGGTCAGTTTTGGTATTGGCACCAATCTTACCAATGATATGGGACAAACAGCGTTAAACATCGTCCTGAAACTGGTTGAATGTAATGGCCAATCCGTTGCCAAAATCTCTGATAGTCCGGGAAAAACCATGACGGATAATGATACCTTTTTGGCCTATTTACGACAGGTATTTCAGATTGAAGATGAAGTTGGTGTGTAGTTTGCTTAAATACAGGCGAAATTAAGGCGGTTTGCATCATTTTGAAAAAGGTTAGTGCTAATCCTGCAAATGCAGATCTAAATTGATGTGATAACATGCATATACCCCACTATCGATGAGATAAAAGGCATTATGAATCCTGTTGCACCCTTAGGTTTATTGGTTGAACCAGAACAATTTGCGCCATTTTTGCAAGATGACAATATCGTGATTGTTGATCTCAGCCGAGAATCTGTATTTGAGCAATTACATTTGCCTCGTGCAATATCGGTACGTCCCAAAGAAGTTGTTGAACAACATGAGTTTGCATCAGGGCTTTTACCGGATAATGCAAAATTACAAGCATTGATTGATCTGTTGGGGATTACCGCAAATCATCAGGTCATCGCATATGATGACGAAGGTGGTGCATGGGCTGGACGTTTTATCTGGAACTTACATTGTGCAGGTTTTTATCATACCAGTTTGCTTAATGGCGGTATTCATGCATGGCTAGCCGCAGGTCTTCCAACGACAACGGATATTGAGACAATCACTACTGTGGCGGATACATTTCAGGTAAATACTGCCGGACAAGACCAGTTCCGCATTGGCTATGATGAATTAGCACAACGGGTCGAACAAAGAAATATTCAGCTTTGGGATTGCCGCACCGAACAGGAGTATACCGGCGTTCGCTTAGCTGCACGACGCGGCGGTCACATTGCTGGGGCAAAATGGTATGAATGGAGTACTGCCATTAATCGCCAAGATCATTTAAAATTACATTCTTTAAATCGCATACAACAGCAACTCGAACAACGAGGCTTTAACCTGTCAGAACCTGTCGTGGTGTATTGTCAATCACATCATCGCTCGGGACTTGCCTATATTATTGGACGATTACTCAATTGGGAAATTCGTACCTATGATGGCGCATGGAGTGAATGGGGTAATCGCTTGGATAGTGCTGTCGTCACCGGAGAACAACCCTTTTGAGCACCAATAAATCAATTTTCAATCAACTCTTTATCCGTACTCAGAAGATATTACCACAGCATCAGTTAAGTCGATTGGTTGGAAAGGTTGCAGCAAGCGAACAACCGATTTTAAAAACTGCCGTGATTTATGCCTTCAAACAGAAATATGGTATAGATTTATCTATTGCTGAGGCAGAAGAAATCAGCAAGTATCCCTCCTTTAATGCGTTCTTTACGCGTGCATTAAAGCCTGGGATTCGTGTCATTGATGAGGATCCAACCCATATTGTCAGCCCAGCTGATGGGGCAATTTCACAACTGGGCAAGATTACTGCGGGTGAGATTTTTCAGGCCAAAGGTCAAAGTTTTTCAGTTGATCAATTGATTGCAGATCCGCAATTGGCTAAGCCTTTTCAGGATGGTGAGTTTGTTACGGTCTATTTGTCACCCAAGGATTACCATCGGGTACATATGCCTTTTGCTGGCAGATTAACAGAAACGCTTTATGTGCCAGGAGAGTTATATTCTGTCAATCAAGTGACAGCAGAAAATATCCCGGGGTTATTTGCACGTAATGAACGCATGGTCTGTTTATTTGATACCGAGATTGGGCGTATGGCTGTGGTGCTGGTGGGCGCGATGATTGTGGCTGGGATTGAAACCGTTGCAACGGGTAAGGTCAAGCCGAATGGTCGCATCGAAGTGCAACAGCATGATGTGCAACTGGCAAAAGGTGATGAACTGGGACGCTTCTATCTAGGTTCAACAGCAATCGTATTATTTGAAAAAGACAAAGTACAATGGGAACAGCAGCTTAAGGCCAACGATACGGTATTGATGGGTGGTCAGATTGGACATACCCTCTAGTATCGTATAGAGAGAATCAAAATAGATTGTAAGAAGAAAGTCCCTAATTAAGGGACTTTGTTCTTAGAACTAAGCTAAAAACTATTCCGTATCGACAAAATTTTCTTCGCTTTCAGGTCGATGTAAGCGATGTTTGGGAAATACCGCTTTAAAGGTTGAACCTAATTGTTCTTTGGATTCGATTTCCAGATGACCATCATGTTGTGCCAGTACATGTTTGACAATGGCTAGTCCCAGACCTGTGCCGCCAGTTTCACGGCTACGTCCGCTATCTACTCGATAGAAGCGTTCAGTTAAGCGGGGTAAATGTGTCGGATTAATACCAATGCCGGTGTCCTGTACCGAAAATACCGCTTCATCGCCACGATCTTGCCAGGCAATGGTGATGGTCCCTTGCGATGGCGTATATTTGATGGCATTGGTGATCAAATTGCCAAATGCACTGGCAAGCTCCATATCAGAGCCGATTAAATCATTGTGGCTTTCCAGATTTAGATTAAGCGTATGACCATATTCGGTATTGTAACCTTGTGCATCATCAAATAACTGATTCATCAATTCGGCCATATCAATGATTTGATTTTTGGCCTGTAGCGATTCATTTTCCAGACGAGACAGCAGTAATAAATCGTTTACTAATGCATTCATACGCCGGGTTTGTTGCTGCATTTGATCAAATGCACGTTTCCAGCGTTGAGGCATTTCTTCATTTTCGGATAAGGTTTCCAGATAGCCGCTGAGTACTGTTAATGGTGTACGCAGTTCGTGCGAAACATTATCGACAAAATCCTTGCGCATTTGTTCGAGTTTATGAATCCGTGTCACATCATAGGCGACCAATAGGCGGCTTTCATAACCAAAACGGGTGAGTTTGATCTGCGTATAGCGTCCATCATGAAATGAGGACTCTACAACGATGCCATCCGGGAAATCATTGACATGATTAAAATATTGAATGAAATCGGGATGACGAATAATAGTGAGTACTTGTCGTTTATGATCACCAAATTTCAGGCTTAACAGTCGTTCTGCCGCAGGATTCCACCATTCTATACAATGTTGTTCATCAATCAGTACGACGGCTTCTTCGAGTGCCATCAGAGAAGATTGTGCTCGGTCAATCAAGCCGACCATTTCCGCCTGCATCATCCTTTCCCGGCGCTGTGCTCGATACACATTGAACAGTAATGCACCCCAGACACCCGACAAGTCTGGTGGCGGTTCTTGGGAATGCTGGCTAATCCATTGATTGACAATATAAAGGGAACGAAATTGCAGGGCAAAAAATAAAATCAGCCCCAGTGTAATACATAGTAGAAAATGATGGATACCAAGACCGATAAAACCGGCAATAATCAGAATAAGTGCCAGTCTACGGATATCTTCGGAAATATAATTTTTGAGCGCACTATAACGCTCGGTGGATTGTTCGTCTTTTAAATCGTCGGGTAAAAAAGAAGAATCACTCATGCAACATTTAACCTACCGCAACATCGGTACGTGTAGAAAAGCGGTATCCCGTACCACGAACGGTTTGTACATAGCGATCAGCAGCAAAAGGTTCCAGAACTTTGCGCAAGCGACGGATATGCACATCAATAGTGCGGTCTTCAATATAGACATTGCCGCCCCAGACCTGATCGAGTAATTGCGCACGGGTATAGGCACGTTCCGGATGTGTCATAAAAAATGCCAAAAGACGATATTCAGTTGGACCCATTTCCAAACCTGTGCCTTCAAAACTTACGCGTTGGCTGACAGGATCAAGGGTTAAGCCATTTACGTCAATGGCTTTTTCGCCCTTTAATGCATTGGAGCGACGCAATACTGCTTTAATACGTGAAACCAGTTCTCGGGTTGAGAAAGGTTTGGTCATATAATCATCTGCACCGGCATCCAGCCCTTGTACTTTATGATCTTCCTCACCACGGGCAGTTAGCATAATCACCGGAATTTCCGACAATGTTTCATCACGTTTTAAACGTCGGCATAAATCAATACCACTGACACCATTCGGTAACATCCAATCAAGTAAGATAAGCGCAGGACGTTGATCAACAATCATTTGATGCGCCTGTTTTGCATCACCTGCCTGTTGACATTGAAAGCCAGCCATATCCAGTGAGGTATGGATCATTTCCCGAATGGGTAACTCATCATCGACGATGAGAATATATTCATCTTTCACAGTAAGAACCCTATTTATAGTTTGGCTTTCGCCTTTTTGTTTATGACAGGTCTATTACAAAGGTAGAATATGACAATATTATTGCAGTGTCATGGATTTGTGACGGATTTTGACAGAATTATGTAATCAAACAATTCTCATTGCCCATTTTTGTGATGGTTTACTTATTTCTTCTTGTTTAAGAAAGATAAAATTCCACGATAAGCCAGACAGCTTGCCGATAACACTTCTGCAAAGGGTTGTTTAAACCCACCGACTACCCAGCGCATTGCAATTTGGGTGACATAACCATTTAACCCGGTTGCGATTAGTGAGGCTTCGGATTTATTTTTAAGCTGTTCGGGGAAAATCAGGGTAATAATATTAAAAATGGTTTGGTCAAACCGAGTAAAGGATTCATAGATGGTATCGCCATGTAATTCTTGTACCAGTACAGCATCAATAAATAAAATTCGGGCAATACGCGGATCATCTTTAAGGGTTTTAAGTAAAACGGTTAATCCGGCTTCAATCATTTGTTCATGATCGGGTGCAGCCTGCATCACTGCTTGCACAATATTTTTTTGCAAATCACTAATTAGTTGTAAATAAACGACTTTAAATAATTCTTCGCTACGTTTAAATGACTCGTAAAAATAGCGTTCAGTCAGTTTTGCCTCGTGACAGATGTCCTTAATGGTGACAGAAAAGAAGCCATGCGTACCATAGGACTGTAAACCTGCATCGATAAATTTTTCACGGCGAATTTGTTTGCGTTCTTCTAATGTGAGTCCCTTGAATTGGCGTGAAGCAGTTTTGGTCTTACTCGTACTTGCAGTCATCGACACGATTACCTGGAAAAATTAAATATATATTTAATTATATAAGAATAAACTGCCCGTAATGAATAATATATTGACAATATGTATTGTCAAAAACTATAGTACAGTTGTCAATATGGAAAACAACAATTCCTCATCCAGAATATCAAATGGACAGGTTATTAAAAGGTGGATCAATGAAAAGTTTTAATCAAAAAGTTGCAGCCATTACGGGTGCGGGTTCTGGTATTGGACAGCAACTTGCGATTGCGCTGGCAAAACAGGGCTGTCATCTCTCATTAAGTGATGTGAATGAAAAAGGTCTGGCGGATACAGTAGAGCAGACCAAATCCTACGGTGTGCGTGTCACCAGTAAAAAGGTTGATGTTGCGGATCGTGAGCAGGTGAAAACATGGGCTGCGGAAACCGCACAAAATCATGGCAGTATCAATTTAATTTTTAATAATGCAGGTGTTGCACTGGGCGCAACAGTGGAAGGGGAAACCTACGACGAACTGGAATGGATCATGAATATCAATTTCTGGGGCGTAGTGTATGGTACAAAAGAATTTTTACCGTATCTGAAACAGAGTAAAGATGGCCATATTATTAATATTTCCAGTCTATTTGGTCTGATTTCACAACCTACCCAGTCTGCCTACAATGCCAGTAAATTTGCTGTACGTGGCTTTACCGAATCCTTGCGCCAAGAACTGGATCTAGAAAAATCCGGCGTCAGTGCGACTTGTGTGCATCCTGGTGGTATTCGTACCAATATTGCCAAAGCAGCAAAAATGAGTGATAGCCTCAAGTCTTTGGGGATGGATCCGAATAAATCGATACAATCTTTTGACAAATTATTGCGTACCCCACCAGAAGAAGCCGCACAGGTGATTTTAAATGCAGTAAAAGCAAATAAACCTCGTGTTTTAATTGGTAATGATGCCAAAGTACTTGATGGTTTACAGCGTATTCTGCCAACAGGTTATCAGACCCTTTCCCGTTTAGGTGCAAAGTTTACACAAAAGTTGTAACGCTTGCATAAGATTAACCGGGCAAAAGCCCGGTTTTTTATGACAATAATTTAAATTAAAGCCCGCAATGATTAATCATTTAAATAGGTCTTAAGATGCGGGTTGTTTGACAATAATAGAATCAATACCGCCATTTTGCAGCGTTTGCTGAGCAATACGGGCAGATTCCTGGCTATCATATGGTCCGGAAATGACCCGATACCAGACTTTATTGCCTTCGTTGGTCATGATGACTTCGGCAGATAAACCATTGAGTACGATTTCTGCACGGCGAGCATCAGCAAAGTCGGGATCTTCATAACTACGCACCTGCAAAATGTAGCGAGGAGGAAGCGGAATTTTGGCAGCTTGATAACTTTCATCAAAAGGATCATTGACCTGTGAGCTATTGCTGGTTGTTTTTGCAGCGGGTGCTTCTACTACAACTACAGGTTGTTGATTCTGGTGTTCTGGTACGGCTTGATCGGGGATAGGTGTCACTTGCTGCTGGGGTAAAAGATCATAAAATTTATAATCTTTATTGGTGTCCTGATCTACCTTTGCCACTGGTTGCCCGGGCGTGGAGGTTGTGACGGGTCGCCATGGATTCCATAATGACAAGAATATTGCTACACATAGGCCTGCCAACACAAAAACAATAAGCCATAACCATGAAGGGATGGCTCTTGATGTTGTTGCTGTTTTAGGGCGTTCTGAAACACCTCTAGGCGCTCTGCCAAACACGAGTATTCCTCTTTTATTTTGACCGTTGTGGTTTTATATCGTCAATTCTTTCATTACGCTGTGTTGTCGCATCTGCGAGACGTGCAATATAAGCATGAATCTTAATCTATCTTGCAGTGCGATGAAACAGTATTGCCAAGCTTTTTACATATTTACCTTGATAGTATTGTAAACATGCCAAACAATGTTTGCTTAAATGACATGACAACCTTAAGCATAGCTTGCGGTCTTGCGACCATGCAAAGCAATGTTTTGCTTACATGGCACCTTAAGCATAGCTTTTGGTCTTGCGACGATGTGTGAAACAATGCTTTGTTTAACATGTTCCACCTTAAACAAAGTTTAAGGTCTTGCGGCCATGCAAAACAATGTTTTGCTTACATGGCCTCAGGAGCTGACACGCCAAGTAAGGTCAAACCATTTTTAATCACTTGTTTGATATTGGCTGCTAATAATAAACGGGCCTGAGTCAGTTCCACATCATCACTGAACACTTTGTTGTCGTTATACCAACCGTGGAACAATGCAGCAAGTTCTTTTAGATAGTTTCCAACTTGATGTGGTTCATAGGCATTGGCGGCACGAATAATGATTTCCGGATAGGCTGCCAGTTTTGCCAAAAGCTCAGTTTCTGCATCTAGCACTAAGCGACCAGCAAACTGACGAGCTTGTGCCGAATCAAATTGATTGTTGGCATGGGCTTTTTCTAGCATACGACAAATACGTGCATGTGCATATTGAATATAATACACAGCATTATCTTTGCTTTGTGAAACAGCGAGATCCAGATCAAAATCGATATGTTGTTCAGATTTACGCATCACATAATAAAAGCGCGCAGCATCGTTACCAACTTCATGACGTAATTCACGCAAGGTGACAAACTGGCCTGAGCGGGAGGACATCTGGATCATCTCTCCGCCACGCCACAAGGAAACAAATTGCACCAGCAACACGGTAAGTTTTGATGAGTCGTAGCCCATCGCGTCAATAGCTGCTTTTACCCGTGCGATATAACCGTGGTGGTCCGAACCCCAGATGTCGACAATATGGGTATAACCTCGTTGTAATTTGTCGAGGTGGTAGGCAATATCGGAAGCAAAGTAGGTGGTTTGACCGTTACGACGCTTGACTACACGATCTTTTTCATCGCCAAATTCGGTTGATTTGAACCAGATATTACCATCTTGTTCATAGAGATAACCGCGATCTTGTAGCGTATTTAAGGCTTCATCAATCTTTTGTGTTAATGATGCTTCGCTAAACCATTGGTTAAATGTCACGCCAAATTCGGCAAGGTCATCTTTAATATCATCAAGAATAGCGTTTAAAGCAGCTTGATGGAAAACACGATACCCTTCACCTAGCAATTGTTGTGCATTGGCAATCAAACCATCAATATGCTTTTCTTTATCACCAGATAAAACGATTTTGTCGCCATTGGCATCTGGTTCGGCAGCATATTGCACATCTTCGGGAACATTGTTATAGACATCAGCCACATTTTTAACATAGCGATCGGCATCTTGATCAATAATGCTTTGTGCAATGTCTTTGACATAATCACCCTGATAGGCATTTTTTGGGAAAACCAGTGTTTGGCCTAGTAATTCCAAATAGCGTAAATAGGTAGAAGTGGCCAGAATATCCATTTGACGGCCAGCATCGTTGACATAGTATTCACGTTCAACTGTCGCGCCTGTGGCTTCAAATAAATTGGCAACTGTCATACCATAGGCTGCACCACGACCATGACCAACATGCAGGCTGGACGTTGGATTGGCAGAGACAAATTCAACCTGAATTTTTTGTGCAGCGTTGACCTGGCTTTGTCCGTAATGATGTTGTTGTGTTGCGATTTGATCAAGTACAGCAAAGCGTTGATCTGCATTTAAAAAGAAATTAATAAAACCCGGTCCTGCGATTTCAGCTTTACTGATTTCGGCGACAGTGGGTAAATGGGCTAGAAATTTTTCGGCAAGCTCACGTGGCTTTAAACCGGCTGCTTTGGCAGCAACCATGGCAATATTGGAAGCAAAGTCACCATGACTACGGTCTTTGGTCCGAGTGAGGACACTGTTATTCGTCCAGTCTGGTGGAAGAATACCTTGCGCTTGTAGTGTTTGGACTGTTTGAGAAAGTGCTTGTTGAATTGCCGTGTTCATAACCAATCGGGACATTGCTTAAAAGAAAGTAAATATAGCAAATTATGCCGATCAAGGGGAGTATTAAGGCTGGATTGATGGCAGAGAATGGCGTTTTTTCCAGATATATGCAATGCGATGGTCATGTGCTATGAAATAAATCCGTGAAGACTGCATATTCTTTAGCACTTTTCTCGTAAAATAAGGTTCAGAATAAAAGAGGTTGTTTAAGATTATGGGTCAAAAATCACCCTATATTTTTGCTAAGGTCAAGAAATTGCCATTCAAATACGTCAATTTTGTTTTACCTTTGATCTTATCATGTTTGATGAGTGGCATTATTTCCTTTGTCAATATTGTGCATCATATGGGCTGGGTAGAAGGTTTGTTTCAGATCTGGTTATCAAGCTGGCTATTTTCATGGGGTGTTGCCTTCCCCACGGTATTGATTTTATTGCCTATCGTACGACGTATTACCGCCTGTTTTGTCGATGTGTCGATTCATTAAATCTGCTTAATTTGCCTTATTGTTTGTTGGTGCATGGTTTCCCGATGACTTTGGCTTGTGCTGAGGTTAATGTGTTTATTTGTTGATATTTTTTATTTTTATGTCAGTTGTGATTAGAAATACATATTGTTCTTTTACCATGATAATCAATCTGTTTTGAGGAGTATGTAGATTTTGAATGAAATAATGATAAAAGTTGGGGCGTGGATTGATCAATATCCGTGGTTGGATATGTTAAGTTCATTGTCCATTTTGCTATTGATTGCATTTATTTCTTATTTTATTACCAAAAAAATAGTTGTTGCGGGGTTAAGGCGTTTAATTTCAAAATTACCTTTTGCCAATAATGATATTTTTGCCCATCACAGTGTGATTCGGCGGGTTGCCAATATTGTGCCTGCACTGGTGATTCTTAATGGGATCGTCAGTATTCCGCATTTGTCGGACAAATTTGTTCAGTTGATTCAAATGGCTGCACAGGCATGGATTTTCCTCACCATTGCATTATCAATTGCAGAAATCTTAAATATTTTTAATCTGATTTATCAACGTAATCCAAAATCGCATAATAAACCGATCAAAGGTTATTTGCAGTTGGTAAAGCTGATTATTTTTATTGTCTGCGGCTTAATGATTCTGGGTACATTTCTAAAGAAAGATGTATTTACCCTGTTGGCAGGCTTTGGTGCTATGGCAGCAGTATTGATGTTGGTGTTTCAGAATACGATTTTGTCGCTGGTTGCCAGTGTACAGATTTCTTCTTATGACATGATTCGTATTGGTGACTGGATCGAAATGCCAAGTCTGGGGGCAGATGGTGATGTGATTGATATGTCCTTGCATACTGTTACCGTGCAGAATTTTGATAAAACCTATACCACTATTCCAACCAATCGACTGGTGACAGATACCTTTAAAAACTGGCGTGGTATGGCAGATTCGGGCCGCCGCCGTATCAAACGTTCGATTTTTATTGATCAAAGTAGTGTGCATTTTTTATCTGATCAAGAGTTAAGTAAACTCAAGCATTTTCTTATGCTGGAGAAATATCTTGATGAGAAAAGTCATGAATTGCTGGAATGGAATCAGCAAGTGAAAGAAAGTGTTAATCAGCGTCGGTTAACCAATCTTGGGACGTTCCGCGCATATATTTTACATTACTTGCGTCATCATCCTGGTATTGCACAGGATCAAAGTATTGTGGTGCGTCAGTTGCAGCCTACAGCAGAGGGTTTACCACTCGAAGTCTGGGCATTTACCAATACCACCAATTGGGCACAATATGAAAATACCCAATCGGATATTTTTGATCATTTGTTGGCAATTATTGGCGAATTTGGTTTGCGTACCTATCAGGCACCCTCAGGTGCGGATTTTAGTCACTGGCTTGAGCGACAAAGTCAGGAATAACAGCAATTAAAGTAATCACCGACATGACATGCTGTATAGATAATGCAGCATGTCATGGATTTAAATAAGATAATCAAGCGTGTTGCTTTCTTTATCCTTGCTTTTAAACAAGCAGTTGCTTTGTACAGAAAACAAATATTTCATTGATTCTTTTCTTCTAAAATGACATAAATACTCAAATAATCATTCCGAAAAAATCAGGTTTTAGTGACGTATACCTTTAAATTTTTGCAGAGTAAAAATCAATGCAAACAAGAATGACATCATAATCACAATGCACAAACCTGTCGCCAGATCTAGCCATGCACTTCCCCATAGTCCCAAAGAAATACAAATCTCGGCACAGATAAAAGCCCAGAATACCATTTGTTTAGGTGAGTGAGAGAGGAGGCGGGCTGTCAGTGCAGGAATGACCAGTAATGCGCCCATTAATAATGAACCAACGGCTTTTAAGGCCAATACGGTAAATAATGCCAGCACCACCATAAAAATAAGACGATGTACCCCAGCACGAATGCCTTCACTTTGTGCAATATCTTCGGCTATTGCCAGACGTAATTGTGCATGCCATGTACGCCAGAGTATGGCAGCACCAATAATAACTGCCAGTACCAAGGCAGGTAAATTTTCCCAAGTGACAGTGAGCAGATCGCCAAATAGATAGCTCATGATTTCCGGGCGTAAGGTGGGTAAATGCTGAATAACCAATAAGCCACTGCATAATAAAGTGGCCGAACACAATGCCAGCAATGCATCATTGGGCAAGCGCCGATCATGCAAAAACCAGAGTAATGCAACCAAAAGTGCAGCCAGACAACAGACGCCAAGCCATAGCGGTAACTGGAGTAATCCTGCCAGTGCTACACCAAGTAAAGTGCCATGCGCCATGGTATCTGCAAAGAACGACATACGACGCCATAACATCAGACAACCTAGCGGTGCAGTCAATAATGGCAAAATACAGCCCATAAACCATGCTGGACCAAGTAAGATTAACCATTCCATCATGATTTATGGCTCCACTTCTGGATGAATATGTGGATGTGCCAGATGATCACAAGGTTCGGCATGATCACCGTGAGCACAATGGTTATGATGATGTTGATATGGCACGCGATGTCCAAACATCGCCAGATATTCCGGATGTTTTTGAATATTTTCTGGTGTGCCTGTACAACAAATATGATGATTTAGACAGATGACACGTTGTGTACCTTGCATAACCCATTGCAGGTCATGCGAGACAATTAATATGGCACAGCCCAGTTGTTCCGGTAATGTACGCACATAGGCATATAATTCTTCTTCAGACTGGATATCCAGTCCTTGCATCGGTTCATCAAGGACCAACAACTGAGGTTTTCGCAATAATGCTCGGGCGAGCAGAACGCGTTGTCGTTCTCCCCCTGACAGACTTTGTACTGACGAATCTTGAAGCTTGCCAATTCCGGTGTCCTGAATAATACGTGTTTTATATGTTTGGTCACAAGGTTCCAGTGCCAGTAAATCTTTGACTCGAATTGGTAAACTTGGGGAAGGATTGAATTTTTGCGGGACGTAAGCCAAACGTAGATTTGGCTGCTGAATCACCTCACCCTGTGAAGGTCGTTCGATACCTAATAATACTTTAATTAAAGTAGACTTGCCTGCGCCATTAGGACCAATCAAGGTCATGATTTCCTGCGGATAAATGTCCATATCAATTTTGGAGAGAATGGATCTCTGCTCAAGCGATAGACTGACCTGTTTCAGTTGAACTAAAGGTGCATGCGTCGTTATTGACATTTTTGGCAAATTCCGGAGATTTCAATAATGCTATGTTTGGCTTTGAATTTTCCCTGTGTTGCAATCTGTGCCAGTTCGTCAAATAAATTGTTTGCCGAGGTTTCCTTGACGGTATGGCATTTTTGACAAATCAAAAATGCAGCCTGATGACCCTCACGTGGATGGCAGCAGGGAATAAAGGCATTAATTGAGGTCAGACGATGGACTAAACCCTGTTCCAGTAAAAAATCCAGTGTACGGTAAACCGTTGGTGGTGCAGCGGGCCGTTCACTTTTGCCCTTGAGTTTGGCAAGCAGGTCATAAGCACCAATCGGTGCATTTGCGGCTAGAATCAAGCCTAAAACTTCTTTTCTTAACGGTGTCAGGCGCGCACCTTCGAGCGCACAGATTTGTTCTGCTTCCTGTAAACGATCGCTAATACTGCCATGATCATGTACACCATGTAGACTATCATCATGTGTATTGCCATCATGCTGTGTATGTGAGCATAAAGTCATGATCAAGTGATCCTATTAAAAATAATCAGCTATTTTAGCATGTAACATGGGTCTGTTGACACTTCATAAATGGATTACGTTGTCAGCTAAAATTTCTTCAGACTAGGCACAAAGCGAAGACAATGGTTATTCCCTTGTCAAGCTTTGTAACGACGTATGGGGGAATTTTAGTGACAACCCTTCGGGACAGGGGCGTTTTTTGATGCTACGTCGTTATGAATAGTTCATTTAGAATAACTAAATCTCACTATTCATGCCTAGTATCACCTAAAAAACGACCACTGGCGTAACCATAGACGAAATGTCAATAGACCCTAATAAATAAATGAGCACAATAGTATTAAAAGTAGCACAATGTTATATTATAACGCTAGTCTTGCTTTGGATTTTAAACTCGTGCGATATTTTTTTGCTGTGTTACTGATTTTGAGTCTGCCTCAATTGTCATTTGCCAAGGGTTTGGTGGTCTCTACCTATCCATTATTTCTGATTGCTCAGGAAGTTACCGCTGGTATTGAGCAACCCACTTTATTGCTGACACAGCATCAAACCGGACATGATGCACAGCTTACACCGAAAACCCGTCAATCTATACAAGACGCAGATCTGATCGTGTGGTTGGGTAAACAGCATGAAGTACCTTTGCAAAGTGCATTGGAAGGTAAAAAAAATGCGATTTCCATTCTTGAAAGTAATATTGTTAAAACATTGCCGCAACGCGATGTAAAAGGCAATGTTCTGGAAACTGATAGCATTGATACCCACGTCTGGTTGGAACCCAATAATGCAGTTAGAATCGCTTTTTTCATTGCAGCATTGAGATCGCAGCAGGAACCACAAGCAAAAGCACAGTATTTTCAAAATGCAAAAGACTTTTCCAAAAAAATGTACGATGCCACCAATATTACCATTAAGGGCACACAAGAGCGTAATTACTGGGCTTATCACGATGCCTATCAATATCTAGAACGGTCTTTACAATTAAAATTTGCTGGATCGTTGAGCTCAGATCATGACTTGGCACCGACAATTACCCAGATTAAATATTTGACCACACATCGTCCACAGACACAGATGTGTTTATTGGCCGAATATCATGCCGATCAATCCCTTATTCAGCGTTTGCAACCAGTAAAAATTGTCGCGGTTGACGAATCGATGGCGGAACAAAAAGATTTTGTTACAGCTTGGCTAAAATTAGCCAATTCAATTCAGCAATGTTTTCGCTAAGGGACAGTAAACTGTTTTTGTAAATGATGTGACTGCATGTTCATTACTACATTAGTCGAAGCAGAACGGTTTTTGGCGAATTTTATCGGTACTTTTTCGGATAAAGATTGCATGTTTAGGGGTGTAACTCTATAATGCCTGCGATTAAAAACAATCATTCGCATACTTTATCCAAGAAAATCTGGAAGCAGATGGGAAATAAATGAGTCGAACTTATCGCTTAGTTGATAGACGATTAGCAAAGGCTTTACTCGTTTTTCAAGTCATCATGATTCCAGTCGCAGCAGTATTGGCTTGGCTAATACAAGATGCGGTAGCCGCAAAAAGTGCAGCTTTGGGGGCGTTGGTATATTGGCTGGCAAGCAGTTATTTTGCATGGCAGGCATTTAAATCTTCTGGTGCAAGAGCATCCCGACAGATTTTAAGCAATATGTACCTTGGGCTAATGGGTAAGTTTGTCATTGTGGTTGTTGGGTTGATTTTGATTTTAAGCTGTGTTTCACCAGTGAATATGGTGGCAGTGATCGGTGGTTTTTTGCTTATCCAAGCAATGTCCTGGGTCGCACCTTTTTGGCTGGCTAGACATAAAGCTTAAATATGCGTTGTGCATAATATTGAAAGATTTTCACAAAGAGTTGATGTCGTGCAGCATGAGCATCAAATTTCTCTTTAAATAGTAATTTACATTGACCAGGTGTGATTTATGGCTGCTGAAGAACATGCCCTTACTTCGACCGAGTATATCAAGCATCACTTGACCAACCTGACCTATGGCAAAATGCCAGATGGTTCATGGAAACTGGCCGAGACTGCTGATGAAGCTCAACAGATGGGGTTCACTGCAATTCACTTGGATTCAATGGGTTGGTCAATCGGTCTTGGGATCATTTTCTGTGTGTTATTCTGGATTGTTGCTAAAGCTGCCAATACTGGCGTGCCAACAAAATTCCAGTCTGCAATCGAAATGATTATCGAGTTTGTTGACTCAAGTGTTCGCGATACCTTCCATGGTAAATCACGTTTAATTGCTCCGCTTGCCCTGACGATTTTTGTCTGGGTATTTTTGATGAACCTGATGGACTTAATTCCAGTTGACTGGATTCCATATTTGGCGCAACAAATCGGTGCAAGTGTATTTGGTATGGACCCTCATCACGTTTACTTTAAAATTGTGCCATCTACAGATCCAAACATTACTTTAGGTATGTCTTTATCTGTATTTGCCCTGATTTTATTCTATAGTTTCCGTGAAAAAGGTGTTGCCGGGTTCGTTGGTGAACTTGCGCTTAATCCATTTAATCCGAAAAACCCAGTGCTTAAAGCATTGCTCATTCCAGTAAACTTGATCTTAGAATTGGTTACTTTCTTGGCGCGTCCAATTTCATTGGCACTGCGACTTTTTGGTAACATGTATGCGGGCGAATTGATCTTTATCTTGATCGCTTTATTACCGTTCTGGATCCAATGGGCGTTGTCTGTGCCTTGGGCGATTTTCCATATTCTTGTAATTACATTGCAAGCCTTCATTTTCATGATGTTAACCATCGTGTACTTGAGTATGGCAAGCGAAAAACATTAATGGTAATGCCTGGCAGCATAATGTTGTCAGGCACAATTTTTAGTTTAAATATGGGTATAACCTAACCTTTGAGGAATTTTTCATGGAACTCACTTTAGGTCTAGTTGCAATTGCATCTGCTATCTTGATCGCTTTCGGTGCTTTAGGTACTGCGATTGGTTTTGGTTTGTTGGGCGGTCGTTTCCTAGAAGCTGTTGCACGTCAACCAGAATTAGCGCCACAACTTCAAACGCGTATGTTCTTAATCGCGGGTCTTCTTGATGCTGTACCTATGATCGGTGTTGGTATTGGCTTGTTCTTCATCTTCGCTAATCCATTTGTAGGTTAATCGGCTTCATTCCTAAAACTATCTTTGAGGAATAGCTAAATGAATATCAACCTCACATTGATTGGCCAAGCGATTGCATTTGCACTCTTTGTTGCATTCTGCATGAAATTCGTTTGGCCGCCACTAATCAATGCGATTAGTGAGCGTCAGCGTAAAATTGCTGATGGCTTAAATGCTGCTGAAAAAGCGAAAGCAGACCTTGCTGATGCGCAAGCGCAAGTTAAGCAAGAAATTGATGCAGCAAAAGCACAAGCGGCACAATTGATCGAAAATGCCAACCGTCGTGCAGCACAGCTTATTGAAGAAGCACGTGTACAAGCTGCTGCGGAAGGTGAACGTATTCGTCAACAAGCTCAAGAAGCTGTTGGCAATGAGATCAACCAAGCCCGCGAAGCCCTACGTCAACAAGTTGCTGCCTTGGCAGTTGAAGGTGCGGAGAAAATCCTCACTCAACAAGTTGATCAACAAGCTCATGCTGTCATGCTTGAACAGCTGGCTGCGAAACTTTAAGCGAGGCGAAATATGGCTGAACTCTTGACGTTGGCACGCCCGTACGCCAAAGCAGCATTTGCTTATGCTTCTGAGCAAGGTGCGATTGACTCTTGGTCAAACGTATTAAGCCTGCTCAGTGCAACGGTGCAAGATGAAGCATTTTCCGCTTATATCAATCGCCCTGAGTTGACACCTGTAGAAAAAGTGAAAGCTTTTGTACAGGTACTGGGTGCAGAACAAACGACTGTAGCAATTTCAAATTATTTGGCCTTGCTTGCAGATAATGATCGTTTGGCACTGTTACCTGATATCTCAGAAGAGTATGAACTACTCAAAGCACAGAATAATCATACTGTAGACGTTGTGATTGAATCAGCATTTCCTTTAACTGCTGAACAAGAACAAAAACTTGCAGAGCGTTTAACACAGCGCTTTAACAGCAAAGTCAATGTTACGGTAGAAGTCAACTCCGACTTAATTGCTGGAGTGGTGATTCGTGCAGGCGATCAAGTGATAGATGATTCTGCGCTGAACAAGCTTGAAAAAATGCGGACTCGTCTTCTTGCGCAATAAAGAAGACTGAACATACAAAGAATTGAGGTAATAGCGCAATGCAACAACTGAATCCATCCGAGATCAGTGCGCTCATTAAACAGCGTATCAGCGATCTGGACACCAGCGCGACCGCAAAAAATGAGGGTACCATCGTTATGGTATCTGACGGTATCGTGCGTATTCACGGTCTGGCAGATGCCATGTATGGTGAAATGATCGAATTTGAAGGCGGCTTATACGGTATGGCACTGAACCTTGAACAGGATTCAGTGGGTGCTGTGGTTTTAGGTAGCTACTTAGGTCTTCAAGAAGGTCAAAAAGCGAGCTGTACTGGTCGTGTATTAGAAGTTCCAGTGGGTCCTGAACTTTTAGGTCGTGTTGTCGATGCTTTGGGTAATCCAATCGATGGCAAAGGTCCACTAAATGCAAAATTAACCGACAAGGTTGAAAAAGTTGCACCTGGCGTAATTTGGCGTCAAGGTGTAGATCAACCTGTACAAACTGGTTATAAATCAGTTGATACCATGATCCCTGTTGGTCGTGGTCAACGTGAATTAATCATCGGTGACCGTCAAACTGGTAAAACAGCAATGGCGATCGATGCGATTATTGCCCAAAAAAATTCCGGCATTAAATGTGTATACGTGGCGATTGGTCAGAAACAATCAACGATTGCCAACGTAGTACGTAAGCTGGAAGAAACCGGTGCAATGGCATATACCACTGTTGTTGCAGCCGCTGCTGCTGATCCTGCTGCAATGCAGTATCTGGCACCATATTCTGGCTGTACTATGGGTGAATACTTCCGTGACCGCGGTGAAGATGCGTTAATCATTTATGATGACTTGTCTAAACAGGCTGTTGCTTATCGTCAAATTTCCCTGTTGCTTCGTCGTCCACCAGGTCGTGAAGCATATCCAGGTGACGTATTCTATCTTCACTCACGTCTACTTGAACGTGCTTCTCGTGTATCTGCGGATTATGTTGAGAAGTTCACAAATGGTGAAGTGACTGGTCAAACAGGTTCTTTAACTGCATTGCCAATCATCGAAACGCAAGCGGGTGACGTATCTGCATTCGTACCAACGAACGTAATTTCGATTACCGATGGTCAGATCTTCTTGGAAACTTCATTATTCAACGCGGGTATCCGTCCTGCTGTAAACGCAGGTATTTCGGTATCTCGTGTGGGTGGTGCTGCACAAACCAAGATCATCAAAAAATTGGCAGGTGGTATCCGTACCGCGCTTGCACAATATCGTGAATTGGCTGCATTTGCGCAGTTTGCTTCTGACCTTGATGAAGCAACACGTAAGCAACTTGAACACGGTCAACGTGTGACTGAGTTGATGAAGCAGAAACAATATGCGCCGTATTCAATTGCTGACCAAGCGGTTTCAGTTTACGCATCTAACGAAGGCTACATGGCTGATGTTCCTGTGAACAAGATTGTAGATTTTGATGCTGCGTTAATTGCATATTTCCGCTCTGAAAAAGCTGCATTAATGCAAAATATCGATGAAACTGGTGATTATAACAAAGACATCGAAGCAGAAATTAAAGCAGGTATTGAGAGCTTCAAAGCGACTCAGGCTTACTAATTGTTAAGAGTAAGTTTGTTTCACGGATCAACCTTCGAAAGCTCGAAAGGGCTTTCGATGATTAGGTTAAGCGTATGGCAAATTTAAAAGAAATTCGAGCCAAAGTAGCAAGTATCAAAAGTACGCAGAAGATTACGCGTGCGATGCAGATGGTTGCTGCTTCAAAAATGCGTCGTGCGCAAGAGCGCATGGCTCAGGGCCGTCCGTATGCCGAAAATATGCACCGTGTAATTGCTCACTTGGTTCAAGCGAATCCTGAATACAAACACCGCTATATGATCGATCGTCCAGTCAAACGTGTGGGTTATATCATCGTTTCATCAGATCGTGGTCTTGCAGGTGGTTTGAACATTAACTTGTTCAAAAAAGTAATTCAGCATGTCCAGCAGCAACGTGAGCAGTCAATTGAAGTTCAATTTGCTTTAATTGGTCAAAAAGCGGTTTCGTTTTTTAAAAACTACGGCGGTAAAGTGCTAGGGGCAACAACACAGCTTGGTGATACACCAGATGTGGAACAGTTGACAGGTTCTGTGCAGGTGATGCTAGATGCTTATGATAAAGGCGAGTTGGATCGTATTTATCTGGTATCAAACAGCTTTATTAACGCCATGACACAAAAACCGCAAGTTGAGCAACTTGTGCCTTTGGCTCCAGCTAACGACAGCGAAGATCTCCACCGTCAATATGGTTGGGATTATATTTACGAACCTGAGGCAGAAGAATTGCTGAACGGTTTGTTGGTTCGCTATATCGAGTCTATGGTTTATCAGGGCGTGATTGAAAATATCGCCTGTGAGCAATCTGCACGTATGGTCGCAATGAAAGCTGCGACAGATAACGCAGGTCAGCTGATTAAAGACCTACAGCTCATTTACAACAAGCTGCGTCAAGCCGCGATTACTCAGGAAATTTCCGAGATCGTTGGCGGTGCCGCTGCCGTTTAACATTATTAGTTTGAATTGAGGAGACAGCAATGAGTAGCGGTCGTATCATTCAGATCATCGGCGCGGTTATCGACGTCGAGTTTGAACGTAATAGCGTTCCAAAGATCTATGACGCTCTCCATGTTGATGGTACTGAAACGACGTTGGAAGTTCAGCAACAACTTGGTGATGGTGTTGTACGTACTATCGCAATGGGTTCTACAGAAGGTCTTAAACGTGGCCTTCCTGTAAGTGATTCTGGTGCGCCAATCTCTGTACCAGTTGGTACAGGTACATTGGGTCGTATCATGGATGTTCTTGGACGTCCAATTGATGAAGCTGGTCCAATTGATAGCAATACAACTTGGGCGATTCACCGTCAGGCACCTTCATATGCAGAACAAGCGGGTTCAACTGAACTACTTGAAACTGGGATTAAAGTAATCGACTTACTTTGCCCGTTTGCAAAAGGTGGTAAAGTAGGTCTGTTCGGTGGTGCCGGTGTTGGTAAAACCGTAAACATGATGGAATTGATCAACAACATCGCAAAAGCACACAGTGGTTTATCTGTGTTCGCTGGTGTTGGTGAGCGTACCCGTGAAGGGAACGACTTCTATCATGAGATGAAAGATTCCAACGTACTTGACAAAGTTGCGATGGTTTACGGTCAGATGAACGAGCCACCAGGTAACCGTTTACGTGTTGCTTTGACTGGTTTGACCATGGCTGAGTACTTCCGTGACGAAAAAGATGAAAATGGTAAAGGTCGTGACGTATTATTATTCGTCGACAACATCTACCGTTATACATTGGCAGGTACAGAAGTATCAGCACTGTTAGGTCGTATGCCATCTGCGGTAGGTTATCAGCCTACACTTGCTGAAGAAATGGGTGTTCTACAAGAACGTATTACTTCAACCAAGTCTGGTTCGATTACCTCTATCCAAGCGGTATATGTACCAGCCGATGACTTGACTGACCCATCACCAGCAACAACATTCGCCCACTTGGACGCAACTGTTGTATTAAGCCGTGATATCGCATCAAGCGGTATTTATCCAGCGATTGACCCACTTGATTCGACTTCACGTCAATTGGATCCTTTGGTTGTTGGTTCTGAGCATTATGATATTGCACGTTCTGTACAGAATGTATTGCAACGTTATAAAGAGCTTAAAGACATCATCGCGATTCTGGGTATGGACGAATTGGCTGAAGAAGACAAACTGGTTGTTTACCGTGCGCGTAAAATCCAGCGTTTCTTCTCACAACCGTTCCACGTTGCTGAAGTATTTACTGGTGCACCTGGTAAATATGTACCACTTAAAGAAACGATTCGTGGCTTTAAAGGTATCTTGGCTGGTGAATACGATCACCTTCCAGAACAAGCGTTCTATATGGTGGGTAGTATTGACGAAGCGATTGCTAAAGCCGAGAAGCTGTAATTAGCAACTCTAATTAGGAGGCTATCTCATGGCGACTATGCAATGTGATGTCGTAAGTGTTAAAGAGTCAATTTACTCTGGACAAGTTACGATGCTGATCGCAAAAGGTGCAGGCGGTGAACTGGGTATTTTACCCGGTCACGCACCGCTGGTAACCTTGTTACAACCTGGACCGATTCGTGTTCAGCTTGCCAACGGTACAGAAGAAATTGTCTATGTATCTGGTGGTGTGTTAGAAGTACAACCGAATGTTGTGACTGTACTTGCGGATACCGCAATTCGTGCAGACAACTTGGACGAAGCAGCAATTCTTGAAGCACGTAAAAATGCGGAAAACTTGTTGGCGAACCAGAAAAATGAGGTTGATACTGCGGCTGCTCTTGCTTCTCTTTCCGAGATTGCAGGTCAGCTTGAAACCATCCGTAAAATTAAAAATCGTGCATTGTAAGTCAATGTCATGATTGAAGAGGCCACCGTAAGGTGGCTTTTTTATGGGCTATGGTTTCCAGATTGATTTAGTCTGTAACATCTGAACCAATTCTTCTACATAGGGATCAAGATCGGAGTCTTGTTTCCATATACATTTTACCTCAGACATTAAGGTATTCTGTTCTAGACTTAACAATTTCACCTGAGGCGGTAGAATCGACTGAAATTCCAGCGGTACAATGCAAATGCCAAGATTGGCTGCAACCAATTGCAGTTGTGAGATTTTTCTTGATTGAATACTGGCTTTCTTAGGAAAAAAACCTCTGGATAAGCACAAATTAGAAACCAGATAGCTTAATCCGCCACGTTCGGCATGCGGTGTCGATACAAATAATTCATCTTTTAAATCCTCGATTTTAATTTTTTGTAAGGTGTCAAATTTTGCATGGACAGTATTGATGGCTAAATATAAGGGTTGATGATAAAGACACTCTGAATGGATCTGTTGCATATGATGCAATACAGGTGGCCGAATCATGCCAATATCTATTTGATGATGTAGTAGTGCCTGAATTTGTTGTTCCGAAGAGAGCGTATTGAGTTCAATCTGTATCTGATATTTTTTGCTGATGTAATCTAGTGCTTGGATTTTCGTCTGATCCATTATTACACTACTCGAATGTGCAATTTTAATTACGCGATGAATTCCTTGGGCAATGTGTTGTGAGGATTGAATAATGTCCTGCATGCCACTGAGATGAATTTTGATGTTTTGATAAAAATACTGTCCTGTAGGTGTCAGTTGCATATTTTTCTGACTGCGGTCAAAAATTTCAAATCCGACTTCCTGTTCTAATAATTTCATCTGACGGCTTAATGCAGATTGAGCAATATATAATTTTTCTGAAGCAGCAATAAAGCCATTTTCTTCAACAATCTTGATTAAATACTGCAATTGTTTGAGTGTAGGCATATTGATCTTAAAATTAGATTGATTATGTATTTTTCTATATTAGATGAGATGAATCGTTTTGCCTAGACTATATTAATCATATTGGATTGAGAGTAAGCATGATGCATCATTATAAACAGGCAGGCTGGATAATATTACTGATACTTGTGGTGGGTCTTGCAATTTTTTATGATAAAAACGTATTAAAGATAAATACTAATGCACAGAAAGAAACCATTCTTTATGCAGATTAAAGAGATTTAAGTCTGGGTGAATGGTGCTAGGCGGATAAGTACGTCCTGAGTACTAAAGCGCACTTAGGACGTAAAGTTAAAGGTACTTAATCAGATAAATAAGCTTCTGTCAGCGCTACCCAGAAAGCCCCTCCGGTTGCCAGATTTTCATCGTTGAAGTCATAATGATCATTATGTAAATCTGCGGATTCACCATTGCCGATGAAAAAATAAGAGCCTGCACAGGCCTGAGTCATAAAGGCAAAATCTTCACTAAAAGTGAAAGGTTTGCTCAGTTCTAGCACCGCATCTGGCCCAAGAAGTTGTTCCGCAACCTGCTGTGCAAAAGCTGTTTTTTCAGCATCATTGACGACTGATGGATGATTACGCCAATATTCTATCTCGGCATGTGCACCGAAAACAGCACATTGATGATGAACAATATCTTTAATTCGTTGTTCCAGTAAATCCCTTACATCTGGACTATAACTACGAATACTCAGACGTAATTCAGCGTTGTCTGCGATGATATTATAGGCATCGCCCGAATGCAGACTACCAATACTAATGACACCTGCTTCCAGAGGATCAATATTTCTAGAAACAATAGTCTGTAATGCTGTCACAATATGCGCTGCTGTGACGATTGGGTCTATGACTTTATGTGGTTTTGCACCATGACCACTTTTTCCATGGATAACAATTCTGGCACGATCAGAAGCTGCAGTGGCAACTCCAGGTATAAAGCACAGTTTACCTAGGGCAATACCAGGCACATTATGGAAGGCATAAATGGCTTCACAAGGAAAACGTTCAAACAGCTTTTCTTCTATCATACGACGGCCACCTCCCAGTCCCTCTTCAGCAGGCTGGAAAATTAAACGTACGGTACCAGAAAAATTTTTATGCTCTGCCAGATATTTTGCAGCGGTAAGCAATGACGTGGTATGACCATCATGCCCACACGCATGCATTACACCGTCATTTTGACTGGTATAATGACATCCTGATTGCTCTATAATGGGTAAGGCATCCATATCTGCTCTTAAACCAATGGTTTTTTTACCATTGCCGGCTGTCAGATTTGCGACTATACCAGTACCAGCAATATTGGTCACCACATCATATCCCCAGTCCCTCAGTTTTTTCGCAACAAGCTGACTGGTATTTTTTTCCTGAAATCCCAATTCAGGGTGAGCATGTAGACTATGGCGAATTTCAATCATTTCAGGTAGAAACTGTTGAATACCTGAAATGATTTTTGCCTTGTTCATATTGTAACTCCAATGTAGCAAAGATCGTAATACATCATTTGTGATAGTTATTGTGTGGCTTTCTTAAATACTTTAGTGGAAGCAAGCAAGGCAATAATACTGATGAATGCTGCAAACATAATGTAATAAGAAATGGCACGGTTATCGCCCGTAATACTAATCAGGGCAGTAGCAATGGCGGGAGAGAATCCACCAAAAATTGTGACGGCAATGTTATAGGACAGTGCAATACCAGATGAGCGAAAAGCAGTTGGATAAAGTTCCGATAACATGGCAGAAGCAGGTGCTGTATATAGCAGCATTAAAATGGCATAAAACAACTGCTGGAAGATGAGTACCCAAGTAGTAGGATAACTGGATAATAGCCAAAAAGAAGGATAAGCTGAAATCAGAATTGCCAAAGCAGATCCGAGCATAATTGGCTTTCTACCAATACGGTCAGACCATGCCCCAACAAGAGGGCAAAATAAAAGGACAATACCCACCACAATCATGCCCAGATAAGGTGATGAAAGTTCCATATGAAGGTTCTTTACTGCATAGGTGGGCATGAAAGAACTGGCAGTTTTACTGGTAACAGTCCAGATCATGACAATACCAATACCGAGTAACAGGGCTGCACCATTACTACGGATAAGCGTCATAAAAGGTACATGTTCCTTGTTATCTTTTTTCTTTTCTTCAATAAAGACAGAAGATTCCTTGATATGGCGACGAATAAAGAAACCTACTGGTGCGACCAGAATACCGAAAGCAAAAGCCAATCGCCAGCCCCATTCCATGACTTGTTCAGGTGTAAAGGACAATGTAATTAACCAGCCAACTAAACCTGCAACTAGAAATGCACCAGTTTGACTGACTTGTTGCCATGCAGCATATTGACCACGTTTGTGTTTAGGTGCCGATTCAATCAGGATGGAAAGCGCACTGCCAATTTCACCACCAGCAGAGATGCCTTGAATCAAGCGGGCAATTACAATAATAATAGGGGCTAACAGACCGATTTGTTCATAGGTCGGACAAAAAGTGATGATGGCCATACTGACAGCCATTAACATCATGGTTAATGATAAAGCGGCTTTTCGACCGACACGATCAGAATATGCACCTAAAATGGCTGCACCTAAAGGACGTGTTAAAAAACCGGCAGCAAAAGTTACGAAAGTAAGGAGTAAAGAAACGCTTTCATTTGCTGTAGGAAAGAAATGGTGCGAAATTGCATATGCAAATAAAGTATATGCACCAAGATCATACCATTCCAGTGCTCCACCAATTACGGCTGCACCAATAAGTTTCTTCGGAACCTTGTCTTCTATTGGCTGCGCTGTAGTGATGTCCTGTTCATTCATTGTCATATACCGATCCTGATAGATATTCCCTAAAATTTTCCCCATCATAATGAAATACAGTACTTGCATAAAAATATTAATTTTCTATCACTGCTATAGAAAAAAAGTATGGCTAGAGGCTGGAAATAATTCTAAGATAAGCGTTATACAGGAGAGATACTGTGATTGACCTAAAGAAAATTATCTATTTTCAAGCTGTTGCCCAATATGGCAGTATTTCTGAAGCCGCTCGGCATCTTTTTATTGTACAGCCTGCGTTAAGTCGACAAATTCATGATCTGGAGACTTTTTTGGGAGTGGAGTTATTTACACGTCGTTCTCGTGGTATTGAATTGACCCCTGCAGGGGAGCAGTTTCTTCTGGATGCACCATACATTTTAAGTACCTTGGAACAGGCAAGAAGTAATGCCAAGCGCGCTGGTGGTATTTCGGAAGTTCTCCACATTGGCATCGCTCCAACTTATACATGGAATCCTGCAATTACTAAAATTATTAGTTTATTTCAGAAAAAATATAAAAATATTCAATTGATTATAGAACCTACGCTGGCAGTGAGTCAGTCAGAAAAGCTCAGCGAAGGTGTACTGGATGCGGGATTTATGGCATGGCGAACCAAAGCTGATAAAACTAAAATAGGTATTCCATTGTTGAAATGCCGATTATTGATTGCCTGTGCTGCTGGAGGAAAAATTGAGAGTATTGCACGTAAATCTTTACATGGCCTACAGCAGGAGAATTGTATTTTTTTTCCACGGGAACAATCTCCAGAATTTTATGATTTTACTTTTATGCAATGTGCCAAAGCCAATTTTGAACCTAAAATCATGGAAACTGTTTCCGACTTTAATTCTGCTTTAGGTCTGGCGGCCTCTGATCTGGGCTATACTATTATTTCCAGCGCATCGCGTTTTAATTGTCCTCGCAATATTACTTTGATTGAGTATCCGGAACTGGCGGAAATTTATGATTTGGAATTTGTTTATCGTAAGCCGATCCAAAAAGAGAGCGTCAATGATCTGATTAGATTTATCAGCAAATTCTTGAATAAGAATGTACGGATGGAAGATACTTTTTATCTGAATGAATAAAAATAATGCAATCCTATACTTTTTTATTTTTGGTCGGCTGTTAGCATGGACTTAAGTATACTTTGTAAAAAGATATAAATGTTTATGAATGAGAAGAATAAACAAAAGACTCACCACTTTAAATAACCCTATGGATCAAGATGCAATGATGAATGAAATTAAACTACGGCAGGCTGAAATCGGTCATGGCACCATCATTAAACGGGCTTTACCCAGTCGTGAAAAACGTATGATTGGTGCTTGGTGCTTTCTTGATCATGCTGGTCCGGTTGAGTTTCCGGCAGGTGATGGATTAGATATTGGCCCGCACCCGCATATTGGTTTGCAGACCTTTACCTGGATGATTGATGGTACCGTCATGCATATGGATAGTTTGGGCAGTGAACAGTTGATTCGGCCAAAACAGGTCAATTTAATGACGGCTGGTTATGGCATTTCGCATACCGAAGTTGCGCCAGTGACCGAAACCCGCATGCATACTGCCCAGTTTTGGATTGCCTTACCTGATGATCAACGCAATATGCCACCACGCTTTGATCATTATCCAGTGTTGCCTACCCTTCAGAAAGATGGTGCCTGTATCACGATACTGGTTGGAGATTATTTAGAGCAAAGCTCTCCCGTCGAAGTCTATAGTGCATTGCTTGCACTGGATATAGAAGCAGTTGATGATGTGGACGTAGTACTTGAACTGAATCCGCAATTTGAATATGGGGTGTTGGTACTGGATCATCAGGCAGTGATCAATGGTCATGAGTTGACTCAGGAAAATATGTTGGTGATTGATACCACACATGACAATCTACATCTACAAATGCAAAAAGGTAGTCGTATTTTATTGATTGGCGGCGAACCTTTTGACAGTGAGATTTTATTATGGTGGAATCTGGTGGCACGGAGTACTGAAGAAATTAAAACTGCACGGGAGCAGTGGATTAATCATGACGCTCGCTTTGGTGATATTCCCAAGTATCTTGGCGATCGTTTAGTTGCACCCGTTATGCCCGAGAAAATGAAAGCATCAAAATAAGGATTAAAGATGGCGATTATTGCAACGACACATATTTCAAGTTTAGCCGAACCTTGGGCTGGTCAATTAAGTAGTGGTCGGCATCAATATTTAACTGATAAACCCGAGCAATTCGGTGGCAAAGATCAAGGACCTGCGCCTTATGATTATTTGCTTGCCGCATTGGCAGCCTGTACCATGATTACATTACGGATGTATGCACAACATAAAGGATGGGATTATGGACATTTTAGCATTGAACTCAATTTTCATACCGATCAGACGGGTGAAGAGTGGATTTCAAGGACGCTTCGTTTTGATCGGGATTTAGATGAGATCAGTAAAGCAAAAATTTTAGAGATTTGCCAAAAGACTCCTGTGACAAAAACTTTATTGCGTGGTACACGTATCGATACACAGATTTTGGCATGATGTGAACCGGTTATCATTTTAAATTTTACTGATCAATCACATCCACAAATTTTGCATTTAATACCGTGGCAAGATCCTGCGGCGCAATACCAATGTCTAGGCCACGTTTACCACCACTGACATACATTTTTGCTAAGGTTTGTGCATGGCTGTCAATGATGGTCGTTAGGCGTTTCTTTTGCCCAAGTGGACTAATACCGCCCACCAGATAGCCGGTCAATCGCTCGGCATCATGCAGGTCAGCCATGCTTAATTTTTTACAACCAAAGGCATGCGCAGCTTTTTTCAGATTCAGCTGAAATGCAACAGGCAATACCGCAACATAGTGATTTTTGCCATCGGTCACCAGTAGGGTTTTAAAGGTTTCTTCCGGGCTTAAGCCCAATTTTTCTACTGCTTCCAGACCAAAATTATGATTGTTAGGATCATGCTCATATTCATGGATAGAATAGTCAATTTTCTTTGATTTAAGCAGTTTACAGGCAGGAGTCATGATAAAAAGAAATAGCCAGAGAATGCTTTATGATAAAACAAATGGCTAGATATAAACTAGCAGTCTGATGGAAAAAATTATTTTTGCGGGATCAGGCGGATCATTACACAATTGCTAAATTTTATCCTGTGAAATGATTAGGGTAGCATGATAAAAATGTTCTATTATCATGAAGTGAATAACTTTATTAAATTTAAGGATATAACATGGCAACAGATCAACAATTTCCTACACCAGAAAACTTGGGTATCGCAGCGTATAGTAATAATGCAGAAGCCATTGGTAATACACCTCTGGTTCGAATCAATCGTATTATCCAAGGGCAAGCGAATGTCTTTGCAAAAATAGAAAGTCGTAATCCTGCATTTTCGGTGAAATGCCGTGTCGGTGCAGCATTGATTGCCGATGCTGAAAAACGTGGTGTATTAAAGCCCGGTATGCATATTGTTGAACCGACCAGTGGCAATACCGGTATTGCGCTGGCATTTGTTGCAGCGGCAAAAGGTTATCCGATTACCTTGACCATGCCAGCCAGTATGAGTATTGAGCGTCGTAAAGTGCTTAAAGCTTTTGGTGCCAATCTGATTTTGACTGAACCTGCCAAAGGCATGAAAGGTGCATTGGATGAAGCACAGCGTTTGGCAACTGAACATCCTGATACTTATTTCTTGCCACAACAATTTGAAAATCCGGCCAATCCTCAAATTCATCAGGATACAACAGGACCGGAAATCTGGGCAGCAACACAGGGACAAGTCGATATTCTGGTGGCAGGTGTCGGCACCGGCGGTACCATTACCGGAATTTCCCGATATTTCGAGCACAGTAAACAACAGCCGATTTATTCTGTGGCCGTTGAACCCGCTGAATCGCCGATCATTAGTCAGGCCAAACGTGGTGAAGATTTGACACCCGGACCACATAAAATTCAGGGTATCGGAGCAAACTTTATTCCAAAGAATCTGGATTTGGACCTTGTCGATGAAGTGATTGCGGTCAAAGGTGATGATGCTGTTGAATGGGCACGTAAATCTGCCACACAAGAAGGTATTTTAGTCGGCATTTCCAGTGGTGCAGCCTTGGCCGCAGCGGCAATATTGGCAGCACGTCCGGAGAATGCTGGTAAAAATATTGTGGTGATTCTACCAGATAGTGGTGAGCGTTATTTATCGACAGTCCTGTTTGAAGGAATTCTGGATGATTAATGTCTGTTTTAGGATTTAAGAACTGTATCTAGCCAACTGAACCACAGCTTAAAAGGGAGTCCGCTCCCTTTTTTATTTTGCGTAAAGTTTTGTTATAGACTATTTAAAAAGCATAAATGAAGTGACATTAATAACAGATAAATTTGTAATCGAGAATTATCATGCGTGTAGATATCTGGTCAGATGTGGTCTGTCCCTTTTGTTATATTGGTAAAAAACGACTGGAACAGGTGGCTGCCGAAGCAGACGTGACGCTAGATATTCATTGGCATAGTTTCGAGCTGGATCCCAATGCACCAGTGAAACATCAACAATCCAATACAGAACGTCTGGCGCAAAAATATGGGCGTACAGTTGCTCAGATGCAAGAGATGGAACGAAGCATTGCCGAACTTGCTGCAACAGAAGGAATTGATTTTCAATGGCAAAAGGCCAATTCCGGTAATAGTTTTAACGCACATCGAATTATTCATTTGGCTCAGAACAAGGGTTTGGGGAATGAGGCAGAAGAAGCTTTTTTCCATGCCTATATGACTGAAGGGCTGGCGATTGGTGAGCGGGAAGTGGTCGTGCACATTGCCGAACGTATTGGTTTGAGCTCCGTAGATGTGATTGAGGTGCTGGACAGCCAGCAATTTTCCGCAGATGTCCGTCAGGATGAAGCACTTGCACAACAGTTAAATATTACAGGTGTACCATTTTTTGTTTTTGATCAAAAAGTTGGATTATCCGGGGTGCAGGACCGGAGCGTATTTTTACAGGCGTTACAGCAAGCATTGCAACAGTCACAGGTTCCCGAAGCAGCATCTTGTGAAGGGGAACAATGCGAAATCCCTGCAAAATCCTGATGTATTTAAATCATTAGAATGCAGTTAAATGACACACATTGATTTTGCTTTGCGTTAATTTTGCAAAGCAATTACATATTGTGAAATTTCAACCGTTATAATGATCCGCTATACTTGCAAACATTTAAAAAATCGAGTGAAAATCATGCGTGTACTTGTGGTAATGGATCCCATTGAAAACGTCAATTTAAAAAAAGATTCCACCATGGCGATGCTGTGGGCAGCAAGTCGTCGAGGGCATGCGTTGGGTTATGCCTTACAACAGGATTTATATATTGAGCAGGGTAAGGCATTTGGTTTGATCTCTCCTTTGACGGTGTCTGAGGATTACAACGATTATTATACGCTGGGCGAAAAGCAGAAAGAGTCAATCGCCGCTTATGACGTGGTGTTAATGCGTAAAGACCCACCATTCGACATGAATTTTGTCTATACCACTTATATTCTGGAACAGGCAGAACGCGAGGGTGCATGGATTATTAACAAACCACAATCCTTACGGGACTGTAACGAAAAGTTGTTTGCAACACAGTTCCCCGAATTACAGGTGCCGACACTGGTCACCTCACAGCATGGTTTAATTCGTGAGTTCTTGACACAGCATCAGGATGTCATTGTAAAACCACTTGATGGCATGGGTGGCACAGGAATTTTCCGTTTGACTGCCGATGGTGTAAACATTGGTTCAACGCTTGAGATTTTGACACAAAATGGACAACAACCAATTATGGCGCAGCGTTATATCCCGGAAATTGTCGATGGGGATAAACGGATTCTGATGATCAATGGTGAACCAGTGCCATATTGTCTGGCACGTATTCCGCAAAATGGTGAAACCCGGGGTAATCTGGCGGCTGGCGGTAAGGGTGAAGCGCGTCCTCTCACCGAAAATGATAAAAAAATTGCAGCAAAAGTTGGACCATTTTTAAAAGCAAAAGGATTAGTATTTGTCGGTCTGGATGTAATTGGGGATTTTGTTACAGAAATTAATGTCACCAGTCCAACCTGTATTCGGGAAATTGACCATCAATTTGGGACTTCAATTGCCGATGATTTATTCGATGTGCTTGAACAGGGTCGTGAGTAATCATTTATCATACCCATTCGAAAATTTTTTGAATAAATTGGAAAAAGTAATTCTATGAATAAAGTATTATTGATCGGTGGTGTGTGTCTAGCTCTAAGTTTATCTGCTTGCCAACATGCACCTACCCAACGAGATACTGTCGTCAGTCAGCAGCAAATTCAACAGATTCAACATGATTTTCAAACCCATGCCATTGATGGGGTTATGACCATTTATAATGGACAAAGCTTTGCAAATTTTGGCAGTGATGTGGATCGTGCCACACAGCAATATATCCCTGCTTCAACCTTTAAAATATTGAATGCCCTGATTGGACTAGAGCATGGCAAAGTGACCAGTTCGGAAGTGTTTAAATGGGATGGGCAAAAACGCAGTTTTCCAGCTTGGGAAAAAGACATGACGCTGGCACAGGCGATGCAGGCATCGGCAGTACCGGTTTATCAGGAGTTGGCACGTAGAATTGGTCTACCATTGATGGCCAGCGAAGTCAAAAGAGTCGGTTATGGCAACCAAAATATTGGTACTCAAGTGGATAATTTCTGGCTGGTTGGGCCACTCACCATTAGTCCCGAACAGGAAGCAAAATTTGCTTATCAATTGGCTAACCAACAGCTGGCCTTCTCCAAAAATGTCCAACAGCAAGTCCAGCAGATGATATTGATTGAGGAAAAGCAGGGTTATAAGTTGTATGCCAAAAGTGGTTGGGGCATGGATGTTGAACCAATGGTGGGTTGGTATACGGGCTGGGTCGAACAGCCTAATGGGAAAGTTCAGGCATTTTCGCTCAATATGACGATGCAAAAAGACAGCTCGCCAAAAACCAGACAAACGTTGACAATCTCTACGTTAAAAACCTTAAAGTTACTCCCAGAGAATTTTTAATACATTTTGATTCATAAATTTTAGGTGCAACGATGGTTAAGCAGTTTTTGTTGTCATTCTGGCATAGCTTAAAACTCTTGCCATCGGCTTGGTTGTTATTGGTTCAGTTGCTGATTCTATTGCTTGCACCTTTTACCAACCATAGTGTGGCCAATAGTGCTGTGTCATGGACGTTGTCTGCAATTGCCCTATTACTGGTGGCAAAAATCATGCGCACGACAACTGTGTATACGACGGTGACGGTGATTAGCATTGCACCGGCATTGTGCCTTTCGATTGCTGTTGCGCTGGGATTTGACAGTAAATGGATGGTGATCAGTGCCAATTTATTTGAAGCCTTTGCTTATATGTATGCTGCCTATGGTTTATCACGTTATATGTTCCATGACAGATATCTGACCCGTGATGAATTATTTGCCGCAGCGTGTGTCTTTACCCTGATGGTCTGGTCATTTGCATTTTTATATAGTGCATGTCAGGCATGGGATTATCATAGTTTTAATTTGGTACAGGATACAGCACGTTCCTGGTTAGGCTTGTTATATTTAAGTTTTAGTGTGCAATCGGGCACTGGCTTGAGTGATATCTATCCACAAGCAGATATTGCACGGGTGATTGTATCGTTACAGATGTTTTGTGGGGTTATGTATCTGACCCTGATTGTATCGCGGTTGATTGCCTTGCAATATATTAAACATCTACCTCGATCCAAGGATGATGATCAATAAGCTTGTCTTAATTTTTCGACAATATATAAAGATCAGTGCTGTTGTTGAAGAATGATTTCAATTTCTTCCTGTGCAGCGGCTTTGAGCTTTTCCCGCAATTGTTGCAAGGTCTGTTCGATATAATATTCGGCTTCAAGTTCCAGTCGGGTTTTTAAATCGTCCACTTGCGGGGAACTTGCAAGCTGCTCTACAGTGGCACTGCTATTTTGCTTATCCTGATTAAATTGCTTGACTTGTGTGACATCAAATTTAGCAATTTGTACGGTGGTTTGATGCGCGACCTGTTGCTGTAAATCTTTGGCAAATTGCTGCAAATATTCATTCTGCTGCTGTTCTTTGACACGATCCTGTGCCTCAATGGCCGCAATCTCTGCTTGTTGTTGCGCGCGCTTATCCGCCAAAGCCTGTTCTAGAGCGGCCTGACGTTGCCGTTTGCGTTCTTCAGCAAGACGGGCCTGTTCGGCCAGAATCTCCTGTTTAAGCTGGCTGTAGGCCTGATCAATCATATGACGATTGCGCTGTTGCAACAAAACTTCCTGATGTTGCCATTTGTTGATCTGTGTATCAGGTTCTAATAGCGCACAAATAAATTTTAATTCGTCGCAATACGTCTGGCGCACAGTTTCGGGCGTCGCTAACCAACGTTGTTTGAAGTTGTCCCCCACATTTAACGCCACGACTTTGCTCCTTTTCGCCTAAATGAAAAAATTAAATTTTATGTACGTTGGGTTCAATTCCAAGTTTGCGATAGAATTTAAACGCTTCCCGTGCAAGTTGTTTATCTTGCTCATTATTACCGACGATTTCAATCAAATGAAGCGCCGAATGTGGTAATTCGGTAATATTCATGGGCTGACCTGACAAATTGATAC
This sequence comes from Acinetobacter populi, assembly GCF_002174125.1. GTDB lineage: Bacteria > Pseudomonadota > Gammaproteobacteria > Pseudomonadales > Moraxellaceae > Acinetobacter > Acinetobacter populi. The sequence continues at coordinate 1,266,178 of NZ_NEXX01000001.1, read as the reverse complement.
AGACCTCAAAAGTTGGATTGGGTGGTGTTAAAGACAGACAAATTTGTGCATCCTGTTGATCGATGCCATGACCAATAAAGCTGCTTTGATCGAATTGCCAGAGTTGCAAATCAAATTCTTCACATGCCTGTTGATCGGCAAAATACAGCCAGATGCGATGTTTTTTATAAATTTGCTGACACAAACGGCAAGCCAGATCGACTTGCCGCTGCGGTTTTTTCTCGATCAGATAAAAACTGATTTTATGCATAAAACCGGCTTATCCTTGTGCACGATTGGCGAGGAATTGCATTAACAAAGGGACAGGGCGACCAGTTGCACCTTTTTGTGCGCCAGACAGCCATGCAGTGCCGGCAATATCAAGATGTGCCCAGCGATAGTCTTTGGTATAGCGTTGCAGGAAACATGCCGCTGTAATAGCACCACCAGTTGGTCCACCAATATTGCCCATATCGGCAAAAGGCGAATCCAGAAGTTCCTGATAATCCTCCAGCACAGGCATACGCCATACCCGGTCAAAGCTTTGTTCACCAGCACTGATCAGTTCCTGCGCCAGTGCATTATCTGGGCTGAATAATCCGCTTAATACTTTGCCGAGTGCGACTACACAGGCTCCGGTCAGGGTTGCAATATCGATCACCAGCTCTGGGTCATAGCGTTTGATATAGGTTAAGGTATCGCACAGCACCAAACGACCTTCGGCATCAGTATTTAGGATTTCCACGGTTTGACCACTCAGCGTGGTGACAATATCCCCAGGACGTGTTGCATGTGCAGACGGCATATTTTCTGCACAGGCCAAAGCACCCACCACATGGATTGGTAAACGGCTTTCACATAGTGCACGAATCACCCCTAATACCGTGGCAGCACCACACATATCAAATTTCATTTCATCCATGGTTGCAGCAGGTTTAAGCGAAATACCACCTGTATCAAAGGTTACCCCTTTACCGACCAGTACCACAGGTTTTTCTTCACGCTGTGCCGCATATTCCAGTATTACAATGCGACCCGGGCGATCTGAACCCTTGCTGACTGCGAGGAATGCATTCATGCCCAGATCGGTCATGTCCTGTTCGGTAAGTACCGTCACTTTAAGCAGGTCTGGAAATTCATTGGCCAATTCAAGTGCCTGCTCGGCCAGATATTCGGGAAAACAGACATTGCCGGGTGTATTACCCAAATTACGGGTATAACTTTGTCCTGTGCTGATGGCTTCAATCAGCGCAAGTTTTTCGCTATTCAGGCTGCTAGCTGCCTGATAAAAACTGATTTGAGCGAGTTTATTATCAACTTTTTTGGATTTGAACTGGTCAAAACTATAATTGGCTTGCGCCAGTGCCAGTGCAAATGTTGCTTGGTAGTCCTCTGCCAGAGCAGACAGATCAATTACGATGCTTTCGGCTTTCTTTTGTACTGTCTTGATAATGGTCTGTGCCAGTTTTGTCACTTTGCTCGCACTGAGTTCTGCGGTATCGCCTAACCCTGCCAGATAAAGAACGGCATTACGTGGACTTTGTTGTAATGCGGGTTGTAAATCGTTGAATTTTGCCTGAAATTGGCTCGCTTCTAGCCATTTATCTAGTTGATTAAATTGATATTGCTCAAGTTGTTGTGGAATATTTTCTGGATGTAGCAGGGTGATAAGTAGAGGAGAGCTGCTTAAATCTGAGCTTTCTGTTAACAGTGAAAATTTCATATCAATCTCTATATTTCGATCGCAGGGAATTGCGTGTTTTAACATAAATATACCGCTTTATTGTGCTTCTGCAAAATAACAATAGTTCTATATTTTGTGCAATCAGGTAAACTAGGCAACATTTGCAAAATATGTTGCGTCCAAAATCATTCGCAACTTAACTGTTTTATCCGGATCTGTAAGCAATTCATCAGTATATAGCCGATGAACGATCGACAAGTTCCATTTTTTATATTTAGATCACTCTTGTGAGGACCACTCCTTGATCATCACACGTTATTTAGTCAAACAAGTTGTCATAACCTCATCCGTTGTGGTGGCACTGCTTACCCTAGTGATGATGGGAGGGCGTTTAATTAAATATTTTGGTGTGGCTGCACAAGGACGTCTAGATGTCAGTGTACTGTTTAGCATCATTGGATTTCGTCTACCCGAATTTTTAACCCTGATTGTGCCCTTGGGCTTTTTTGTGGGATTGATGTTGGTATTTGGGCGTTTATATGTCGATCATGAAATGGCTGTACTTAACAGTAGCGGCATCAGTCGTGGTCAGCTTGGGCGTAAGTTATTACCGCTGGCTGTGGTGATTCTGGTGATACAGATGTTGTTGATGATGGTCATTTCGCCATGGGGAAATCGCCAGTTTGATCAATTGACCATGACTCAGGCAGTACGTAGCGGTTTTGATCTGGTTCGTCCCAAAGAGTTTATTTCCAGTGGACCCTATACCATTTATGCCGGTGATTTGTCGGAAGATCGACGCAGTTTAAAAGATATTTTCTTCTATCAAAAAGCCAAAGAAGCAGGTAAGCCTGATGTGATTATCCTTGCCAAGGAAGCACAACGTGTGGTGTCCGATGTAGGGCATGCCAGCGTGGTCGATTTACATCAGGGACGACGTTATAGTTTTATCCCTGGGCAGGCTAAATATTTACAGGCTGAGTTTGAAACCTATCGTTTGCGACTCGAAGCAGAAGATGATCAAGAAATCGAGGCGCAACGTTTAGAGTCTATGACCATGTCACAGCTTTGGGATAAACGTCAGGGTAATCCGGTGATTATGAGTGAGCTTGGCTGGCGTGTGTTTGGTGGATTTGTCATCATTCTGGCATTAATGCTGGCTGTGCCTTTATCCGAAGTCAGTCCAAGGCAGGGGCGTTATTATCGTTTATTTCCTGCCATTATGATTTTTGCCAGTTTGATTGTTGCCATGATGGCGGTTAAAACTCGAATGACCAAAGGTGAGCTGGGAGTTTGGGCATATCCTGTAGTACTGCTTATTTATACCGCAGTGGCATGGTTTTTTGCGCGTAAACAGGAGCTTGCACCCAAGATTAAACAACGTCTGGCAAGAGGGAAAGGTTCAGTATGAGTTCTAATCGAATTTTATCCCGGCATGTGGTGAAAAACACTGGTCTTGCCATGCTTGGTGCAGTCAGTATCTTGTTATTACTGCAAATGCTGTTTGGTTATCTGGCCGAGCTGGGCGATTTAAATGAACATTATAATGCATGGAATGCCTTGCAATATGTGTTCTGGGATGCGCCAAGTAAGCTATTGGAGTTGTTACCAATTGCGGCCCTGATCGGTGCGGTGATAGGTCTGGGTAGCATGGCCTCCAATAGTGAACTGGTGGTGATGCGTTCGGTTGGGGTGAGTTTGTGGCGTATTGTCGGCTGGACCTTAAGACCGGCATTACTGCTGATCATCTTGTCCTTTGTGCTGAGTCAATGGGTTCTTCCTTATACCAATGAACATGCCAAACTGACAAAAAAAGAAAATTATGCCGCCTCTTTGGGTACGGTAAGGGGCTATTGGACCCGGGAAGATCAGCGGTTTATTTATATTGATTATGCCAATGCACAGGGTCATCTGAATAATATTCAGGTCATGGACTTTGATCAGAATTATCGGCTGGTTTCTACCATCAATGCCGAGCAGGGACAATTTGAACAAGGTCAGCAATGGCGTTTAAAAAATGTTAAACAGGTGGATATTTTTCCACAGGGCAATGCACAGCAGTCGATTCGTAGCGAAGAACCTCTACCTTTGGCATTACAACCGAAATATGTGCATATGGTGACGGTTGATCCAGAAGATCTGGCACCTAGTCACTTATTAAGTCTGATGAGCTATATGCATGAATATAGTCAGGTGCCGAAAAAATATGAACTGGCTTTTTGGAAAAAAGTTGCTTCCCCGCTGAGTTTGATTGCTTTGGTGGTGGTGGCATGTTCATTTATTTTTGGCCCCTTGCGTCAACAATCGATGGGATTTCGTCTGGTGATCGCACTGTTTACAGGGCTTGGATTTTATTACATACAGGATTTTCTGGGCTATGCCAGTCTAGTATATAGCCCTTCTGCGGCATGGTTTGTATTTGTGCCGATTGTATTTTTACTGGGTGTAGGGGCGTATTTGCTGCACCGGGTACGTTAGCGTGTTGAGAATTATTTAATGACTTTAACCCGTAAAATTGGGTAAAATTGCATAACTTTTAAACCGATGATGGACGATTAAGAATGACCGATGTAGCGATGCATAAAATTCCACATGTTTTGGTAATTATGGATGGTGTTGGACATCGTGAGGATGTAAAAGATAATGCTTTCCTTGCGGCAAAAACACCAAACCTGATAGCAATGCAAAGCAATCATCCGCATAGCTTAATCTCTGGTTCCGGTGAAGATGTCGGTTTACCTGATGGTCAGATGGGCAACTCGGAAGTTGGTCATATGAATTTGGGTGCTGGTCGAGTGCTGTATCAGGATTTTACCCGGATCACCAAAGATATTCGTGATGGTGCATTCTTTGAACATGAAGTGTTGATCGATGCGGTTGAAAAAGCGAAAAGTGCAGGTGGTGCAGTCCATATTATTGGTTTGTTGTCACATGGTGGTGTGCATTCGCATGAAGACCATATCGCAGCAATGTGTGAACTGGCATTAAAACGTGGTGCCAAAGTCTATTTGCATGCATTCCTTGATGGCCGCGATACACCACCAAAAAGTGCAGAACCGACCTTAAAACGGTTTGATGCCTTATTTGCACAATATCCAGGACAGGGACGTATTGCGACTTTAATTGGGCGTTATTTTGCCATGGATCGTGATAATCGCTGGGATCGTGTGGAACAGGCTTATCGCTTATTGACCGAAGGTGAAGCGGTGCGTGTGGTAGACAGCGCGCTAGAAGGTCTGCAACAGGCTTATACCGCAGAAGAAACGGATGAGTTTGTTAAAGCTACACGTATTGGTGATATTGCCAAAGTTCAAGATGGCGATAGCGTGGTGTTTATGAACTTCCGTGCCGATCGTGCGCGTGAGTTAACCCGTGCTTTTGTCGAAAAAGACTTTGACGGTTTTGCGCGTAAAGTCGTGCCACAGTTATCCAAATTTGTCATGCTAACGCGTTATCAGGCTACTATTGATGCGCCTGTTGCCTATATGCCGGAACCCTTGGTAAATTCTCTGGGAGAATATCTGTCAAATCTGGGTAAAACCCAATTACGTATTGCAGAAACAGAAAAATATGCGCATGTCACATTTTTCTTTAGTGGCGGACGAGAAGACGAATATCCGGGTGAAACTCGTATTCTGATTCCTTCCCCGAATGTTGCGACCTATGATCTAAAACCGGAAATGAGTGCTTATGAAGTCACTGATAAACTGGTGGAGGCTATTAATTCTGGTAAATATGACTTATTGGTTGTCAATTATGCCAATGGTGATATGGTTGGTCATACAGGTGTGTTCGATGCCGCGGTAAAAGCCGTTGAAGCTGTCGATACTAGTCTTGGACGGGTATATGATGCGGTGATGGCAAATCATGGTCATATGATTGTGACTGCCGATCATGGTAATGTCGAGCAGATGCAGGATTATGACAGTGGTCAAGTACATACTCAGCACACGACCGAGTTGGTACCTTTTATTTATGTAGGACCTACGACGGCGACCATTCTGGAAGGTGGTGTTTTGGCAGATGTTGCACCAACTTTATTGAATTTAATGAATATTCCTGCACCTGCGGAAATGCAAGGGCGTAATTTGATTCAATTGCCAAATCAATCATAGGAAAAATTATGTCGAACAAGCTGTATCTTAGTGGTGGTTTACTGGTTCTAAGCGTCAGCTTGTGTTTCGGCATCGTATATGCAGCACCGACCGTCATGCAAAAAAGAGCGGCGACTGAAACAAAGTCTACAGACATTGAGCAAATAGCAACTGGACAGACAGGATTAGGGCAAAACCTTGCGCAGCCCGCACCTAAGCAAATTGTATCTACAATATCCGAACAAGATGATGAATTAAGTCTGAATGAGGCGGAAACGGATCAGGAGGATATGGATCAGGTCGAAGATGTACCGATTGAGCAGATTCGAAACTTTATCGAAACATTCCAGATCATTAAAGACAATTATGTTGATCCATTAACCAACACCGAACTTTTTGAAAATGCCATGCATGGTTTGGCAGAACGTTTGGATCCTTATTCTCGTTATCTGGATGCCGAACATTATAAGCAATTACTGGATTTTACCGAGGGACAGATTGCCGAACCGCAATTGAGCTTGCAGTTCAATGCAGATCAACAAAACTGGCAATTGAACAAAATCGTCCGAAATTCTGATAATTATCGTCAAGGGCTTCGGGATGGTCAGATTGTTGAACGAATTAATGGGGTAAATATTCAGGCTTTGGATGGACGTAGTCTGAGAAGTATGTTGACAGGTACTTTCGGTAGCACTCTGAGTTTAAGAGTGAAAACCGATGAAAAAGTACAAACGGTTGAGGTGGTACGTGATCAGCAATTAAATTATGATGTCGAACCATTTTTGACAGATGATCGTATTCTGGTAATCCGCATTAAGGCATTTCAACAGGATACTACGGCACAGGTTCAGGAGATTATTAAGATCTATCAGCAACGTACTACGATTCGTGGCTTGTTGATTGACATTCGTGATAATCCGGGGGGTTTGCTCTCTGCTGCGGTTGATCTGGCAGATTTATTTCTGGAACAGGGTTTGATTGTTACCACCAAAGGCCGCATTGATCCACCACAAAAATTTCAGGCACTCCCCAGTCAGAATCCGATTAATTACCCAATTGCCATTTTACAAAACCGTTTCTCTGCTTCGGCTGCCGAAGTATTTTCAGCTGCATTAAAAGAACAAAATCGTGCCTTAGTACTGGGTGAGACCAGTTATGGCAAAGGGGCAATCCAGAAATTATTTCCCTTAAAACAGGGTGCATTGCAGTTAACGGTGGCGCTTTATTATACCCCGCAAGGACATTTGATTGAGGGTAAGGGTATTGAGCCAAATGAAACGCTTAATATCAGCCGATCCTTAACGGATCAGCAGATTTTAAATCAGGCGGTCATTTCTTTTGAGCGTAGTTTGGTGAACCGTAGCAGTAATCCTTAAAGGATTTATTCTTCGTCACTGTCGAGTTCAAACTTTTTTAGGCGATAACGCAGTGAACGAAAACTCATGCCCAGTTTTTTGGCTGCCAGTGTTCTATTCCAGTGAGTTGAATCCAGTGCCTGAATCAGTAAGCGTTTTTCGATATTGGCGAGATATTCTTCCAGACCTTCTTTAGGTAAGGCTGTTTTACTCGACTGTGCCAGAATATCCAGTTCATCATGTTGTGGTGCTTGCGGTATATTTTCTGCATGTGATGAAGCTGGCTGTGTTGGGCATGGTGCAGGATTTTGACAGCGTAAGCCTTGAATATGCTCGATTTGTATTGTATTCGATTCACACAAAGTGACTGCACGTTCCATGACATTGCGTAATTCACGCACATTACCGTCATAGTAGCCTTGCAATAAATATTCCTTGGCTTTGCTGGAAAGCTGCATGGTATCCAATTGCCAATCCTGACAAATTTGTTGCAGAAAATGCTCGGCCAGTAGAATGATGTCATCACCGCGTTCACGTAATGGCGGGATTTTTACATCAATTACATGAATGCGAAAGAACAGATCCTGACGGAACTTACCTTCTTGCACCATTTGTTCAATATCTTTATGGGTTGCGCTCAGGATACGAATATCAACACTTATTTCCTGATCACTGCCAATCGGACGAATTTTCTTTTCCTGTATTGCCCGTAACAGTTTGACTTGCATGGCCAAAGGTAGATCGGCAATTTCATCCAGAAATAATGTTCCGCCATTGGCTGCTTGAAACAAGCCGATTTTGTCCTGTTGCGCCCCGGTAAAGCTACCTTTTTTATGTCCGAAAAATTCACTTTCCATCAATTCTTGTGGAATCGCACCGCAGTTTACCGGAATAAACGGCCCTTCATTACGATTACTCAGTTGATGAATCAAACGCGCTACCACTTCTTTACCTGTGCCGGATTCACCAGAAATATAGACGGGTGCCTGCGAGCGGGAAAGTTTGTGCAAAGTGCGTTTAAGATTCTGAATAGTCTCAGAATTCCCTAGCAACATCTGATTTTCAATTTGCAGATCTAGATCGCTGATAGGGTTAATGCTGCTTTTTAGAGCCTGTTCCAGCAGATTTTTTAATTGTAACTGTTGAATAGGTTTACTGACAAAATCGAAGGCACCTGCTTTTAAGGCAGAAATTGCCACATCCATATTGCCATAGGCACTAATCACCGCGACCGGCAACTGACTATACTGTTGATTAATGTATTGTACCAACTCGATACCATTGCCATCTGGCAGGTTAAGATCGGTCAGACAAAGTTGAAACTGATGCTGTTTTAATTGTTGCTTGGCATCTTGTACATTTTCAGCAGTAACACAATCTACCCCTAAACGGCTTAAGGTCATTTGCATTAATAAACGTAAATCTTCTTCATCATCTACAATTAAGGCGAGTGGTCGACCATTAGGCTGATTTGTCTGTGTCATAAATTACAGTCCATAAAACACTAATTGTTGTTACTGGCTAGGCATTCTATACGAAAACATGCCCCTTGTGTTTGTGCAACATACTTCAAACGTGCATGATTTGCTTCACAAAATGTTTTGGATAGATATAAACCCAGACCTGTCCCATCCGTGGCAGTACTGTGAAAAGGTTCAAACAGATTATGTTGTTGCTGTGCCGGAACACCACTGCCTTGATCGATCACATTAATAAACACATTATCACCTGCATGATGTGCCTGAATCTGTATCTTACTGTCAGGTTGCTGCTCATGGCCATGTCGAATGGCGTTGCGAATTAAATTAATCAATACCAGACGTAATTGATGTGGATCGAAATAGACAGATAAATATTCTTCGATGTTGAGCTGTAAAAATTGCTGGATATCCGATAAATCTTCCTGAATAAAACTTTGTAGCCAACTTGATAATGCAATGTCTTCCGGCAAAGTATGATTCTGCCGTGACATATTGAGGGTATCTTCAATAATGCGGTTGATACGCAGGCATTGTTTATGAATCATATTGGTCAGTAATTTTTGTTGTTCTATCTGATCTTCAGCAATCAATTCATTGGCTTGTGAAATTGCTGCCAGCGGATTACGGATCTCATGGGCGATACTGGCAGAAAGTTGACCTAAGGACGCCAGTTTAAGCTGTTGCACATGCTGATTAATACGTTGCAGGCTCTCAAAAATCAGCAGAGTAAACTGTTGTTGCTGTGTGGCGATGGGACGATATTGTACCGAAATGCCTGCCGCATCGGGTTCGGAGAAATAATGAAAAATACCACGAATACTTTGCTGTGATTGCTGTTTCAGTTCCTGATAGAGTTTTTTTTGAATGTTGTTTAAATTTTTATGTTGTTGCAGGGATTGAATGGTTAGACCCAGTAACAGACGTGCAGCTTCATTTAAGGTAATAATATCGCCATTGTCATCAATGACCATAAAACCAGTATCAAGCTGCTCGATAATACTTTGATTAATATTTTGCAGCTGGATAATTTCCTTGCGCTGATCGACTGCCAGCGTTTCTACAAATTGCAGACGTTTTACCGCAATTTGTCCTAGTGCATAGGTACTGAGAAATACCAGTGTTACCAGAGCAGAACTGCCAATAAAAGAAATTTGCGTGCCGTCAAAGATACTGAAAAAGAATTGCTGGTATACCACCGCAATCACACTTAATAAGGTCAGTGTCAATGCTTTACGCGGCGTAACCAGCATGGTCGCTGCCAAGACCACCACCATATATAACAATACGATGGCAATATTTGGACCGGAACTTAAAAAGAGAATCAATGTGATATGAATGACATCGATAATTAGATAAGCAAAAATTTGTTCCTGTAGTTTTTTTTGATAAAACTTAAACGTAAAAAAATTGATGATACACAGGGACAGGTAAATACTGCTAATGGCGATATACAGTAGAGGATTACGTGCGCCAATAATCAGATTGTCCATGGTCAGCAACAAGATACTGAACAAACCAATGGACAGTAACAAACGATAACTGGTATAGGATGAACCTAAACGATAGAGAGTATCCAGTCGTGTGTATTGCCTGAGTGCCATAGTCTTCTAGTGATGAAAATTATGGTTTGATTAAACCATAACGAATCGCAAGATGGGTGAGTTTTACATCACTGTCGACATTAAGCTTTTCAAAGATTCGGTAGCGGTAAGTATTGACAGTTTTAACGCTGACAAAAAGTTTATCTGCAATTTCCTGCGCACTAATGCAATTGACCACCATTAATGCCACCTGCATTTCACGTTCCGATAAGGCATTGAATGGCGACTGCTGGGTATCGGAAAGATAAGAACTTGCCAGTTGTTCTGCAATATCTGCACTAAAGTATTTGCCGCCCTGCATGACTTTTTTGATTGCCCGAACCATCTCGGTTAATGGCGCACCTTTGGTAATATAACCTTTTGCACCGGCTTTTAATAATAAAGAAGGGTAGGGTTCTTCGGCCAAACCACTGACAGCCAATACATGGGTATTGGGAACACTTTGCAATAAACGGCGTGTTGTTTCGACACCACCGATACCCGGCATATTGACATCAAGGAGAACGACATCGGGTTCTAGCTGTCTGGCCAGTTGAATGGCTTCTTCTCCAGATTCGGCCTGACCAATCACTTGAATTTCATCATGGTCTTCAAGCATTCGACAAATACCTGTACGAACCAGCTCATGATCATCAACAACTAAGACTGAGATCACACTTTTCTCCCATTCAAACTATTTTTTTGTTACATTAAGCAAAATTCGCTTGCAATTTCACCACAAATCTAGCAATCCTTATACAGTAGTCTCAAACCCAACAAATTTCTGCCGATGTTTTAATGCAATTTGCATCCTTCAAAACATCTTCGCAGCTCGTGATGACGCAGGAAGCAGAGATATGATGAAAAGTAGTGAGAGTGTAATGCATAAAGACAAACAGCAGTCCAAAAAAATTGTTAGCGCTATCAGCTTGCTTGTGGCAAGTGCGTTGACATGTAGTATGAGTTTTGCCGAAGTTATTGTTCAACAAAAGACTTCGCCATCTGTTGCCTGGTCGGATGCTCAGGTGGGTCAGTTCCTGTCCAATGATCAACCCAGTGCGCAATTGACAACTGAGATCAAACGTACAGACACACAGCAATCAAACACCACCATTAACAATAACACGCTTACCAGCAAATATCCAACTACGGCGACCAGCGGCTATAGCAGTGCTTATTTACAGCCAAATGTGAATGCACGAGCAGCGATTGTGATGGATGCTCAGACAGGTGAAGTACTTTTTGGTAAAAATGCCAATACTGCGCTACCCATTGCTTCCATTACCAAAGTCATGACGGCTGTTGTTACAGCTGATGCACGTCTGGATATGTCTGAACGCATTACCTTGCAACCGATCGATTTTGCTGGTGCAGGCGGGAAAAATTCAAGCTCTACCTTGCGTTCAGGCGATGTCATGAATCGTGCAGAATTGCTTTTGGCAGCATTGATGAAGTCTGAAAATCCAGCCGCAGCAGCTCTGGCACGGACTTATCCGGGCGGTCGTAGCGCTTTTATTGCGGCAATGAATACTAAAGCCCGTCAACTGGGTATGAATTCTACCCGTTATGTAGAATCGACAGGTCTAGACCCTAACAATGTTGCATCAGCACGAGACTTGGCGATTTTAGTGAGTGCGGCATCACAATATGGTCTGATTCGCCAGTTCTCTACAACGCCAAATTATGATTTTAACCTGGGCTATCGTGTATTGAAATCAAACAATACCAATGCACTCGTACGTAATGGGGGATGGAACATTAACCTGTCCAAAACAGGTTACATTAACGAAGCGGGACGCTGTGTAGTGATGGAAACGACGGTTAATCAACGTCCGGCTGTGATCGTCTTACTGGGTGCGAGTACCACCGAAGCACGTAATAATGATGCTACCAGTTTATTAACTTGGTTAAGTAGCGGAATTAAATCACTTTAACAGACAATTTGTATTACTCAACTCTCTAGCTGAACTGGTCTAGAGCGATTGTAAAATCAGGTTTGTGTGATGATTGAATTTGCAATGAATTAATTCTATTGCAAATTTTAGGGTTTGTTGAGATTCCATCAATAAATTACTGACGAAATATCAACGGGCCCTTAATTATAACAACGATTTTGCTCGGCTGGCTTCAATAAATTGTTGTTCTAGCGGACTAAACTGATGTTGTTTTCTTGAAATAATATAGCCTTTCATACTGCGATATTGTTCAGGAATTTCAACATATTGCTTTACTTCGTACTTGGTTGTTAAGCGACGCGCAATTAAAGCAATACCCAGACCAAGTTGTGATAATGCAATGAGATCTTCTAGTTCGGAAATATATATTTTTTCTGGTGGAGGTAGCATAAATTGTTGATAAAGATGATCTAAAATGGTCATATAACAACAATCTTTCGACAAACACAAAATTTTATGAGAAGCCAGATTTTTAGCCAGATCATGCTGTAAATTTTGTCCGATCAGAACCAGCTCTTCTTCTCCATGTGCCAAATAATTAAGACTTTTATTATTTTTCTCCCCATAAATATAAGCAAAATCTAGTACTCCCTCAATAACCTCTTGTTCTAATGTTTTGGTATTTCCGATTTTAAAGGTAAATGACAGATTATCATATTGTTGATGAATTTCCTGAACCAGATAAGCAAACTGATTACCGCGCATGGTTGAATTAATACCGAAACGTAAAACATTATTTTGATTGATGATGGCTCGTTCCGTTTCGTCCCAGATCGCCAGTAATTTTTTATAGTGTTGGTAAATGATTTTACCTTTAGGTGTGAGTTCGACCCCTCTGGCTTTACGTAGAAATAGGGCATGTTTATAGTGATTTTCAATTTTTTTGATTTTTACTGTCATATTGGATTGCAGATGCCCCAAATGTTGGGCTGCTGCCGAGATACTGCCTAAATCGGCAGTGACGATAAATGCCTGAATATCGCTTAAATCAATATTAATCATGAATACGTACTAGCAGACTTAAATTAATATGCTATCAAAAAAATAGATGGTTGTATAAATTAATAACATTTTTTTTCATATTAAGAGAACGATAAACTTCTTGATAAGATCAGACATGATGATATGAAATGAACCTAAAAGTATTTGCCGCAATCGTTTTGCTTTGTCTAACCTGGGGATATTTGTGGGTACCAATAAAAATCAGCCTGCACACCTTCCCACCATTTTTCTTTACCTCTTTAAGGCTGTTATTGGGTGCGATTTGTTTGTTTATCTTACAGCTTGTATTGAGGAAAAATGTTGTTCCAGAGAAAAGTGAATGGCTGAAAATTTTTTGGGCCAGCCTTTTGATTTGTATTGGTTATTATGGTTTGTCGACTTTTGGAATGCAGTATGTAGGTTCTGGTCTCTCTGCAATTTTAGTCTATACCATGCCGATCATGACAACTGTATTGGCACACTTTATCTTGGCAGAAAAACTTAATCGACAAAAAGTGCTGGGTTTAGGCTTTGGTCTGTTGGGAATTATTGCCATCTTATGGCCACAATTGCGTCATTTGCAGTTTAATTCGGTTTTGCTTGGAGAATTATTGATTATTCTTGCTGCTTTTTTCTGGGCTTGTGCAACTGTATATACAAAAAAGGAATTTGCCAGCTATGACAAGTTAAAATTAACCATGTGGCAATTATTAATCGGTGGTTTGATCTTATTGGGATTATCTTTTTTTACAGAAGATCTCGGCGCTATTCAATGGAATACGCCTATGACGATGATTTATGTCATGTATAGCTCAGTACTTGGAACAGCGCTGGCATTTTTTATGTGGAACTGGATTGTAAGTCAGATAGATGCATCTATTGCTTCGATCTCAATTATGAGTGTTCCGCTATTGGGAATATTTTTTGGTCATATTCAATTACATGAACCGTTGAGTTTAAATATCTTGATCGGTGCAATATTGATCTGTCTGGGAATTTTAAGTTGTTCGATTAAACGTAAAAAGCTTCTGAAAATTAATTAAATCATGCATATAAAAAACCGGGCTTAAACCCGGATTTTTTATGTGCAAAACTTATATGTTTGGCTATGAGGTACGCTTAGCAAAGCTGTGCTTTTTCAGAGAAAGTAGCAACAAGTAAAAAAACATCAATAAAAATGTATTGTCAAAAATTTTTTTGCGTGCATACTCTATGTATATACATATTGATTTGGAGGGATATACTATGAATCATCGTGTACGTGTTTTTAAATCAGGAAATAGTCAGGCCGTACGGTTACCCAAAGCCTTCCGTGTAGATGTAGATGAACTGGAAATTTTTCAGCGAGGAGATGAGCTGGTTCTTAGAAAACCAGTTAATGATTTAAGTCGTGCCTTTGAAATTCTGACACAGCTCCCTAATGATTTTTTTGCAGAAGGTCGGGAAGATTTACCTGTTCAGGAAAGAGAAGATTTTTAATGGCAAAATATTTATTAGATACGAATATTTGTATTTATATTCAAAAACATAAACCATTAGAAGTGTTGAATAAGTTTAAAGCTTTATCAGTCGGTGATGCAGTTATTTCACAAATAACTTGGGGTGAACTGGTATATGGTGCATATAAAAGCCAATATACAGAAAAAGTTTTAAAGGAATTGGAGCAACTGGTACGATTGATTCCGGTTTTAGCTTTAACAGATTTAGCAGCAGAGCATTATGGACAAATTCGAGCGCAGCTTACACAACAGGGTCAACTCATTGGTGCAAATGATTTATGGATTGCTGCACATGCTCGTGCCAGTCAATTAGTACTCGTGAGTAACAATATCAAAGTATTTACTCGTGTTGAAGGATTAAAATTAGAAAATTGGGTGAATAATTAAGACTTATTGTATTTTTATACCAGTATTAAAAAACCGGGCCTAAACCCGGATTTTTTATGTGCAAAACATTACATGTTTGGATATGAGGAGTATACTCCGCAAGGATTATCCTACATGTTAGGGTATGAGAGACACTGTCTCGCAAGACTATCTAAACATTACATGTTTGGATAGTTAGGACCACCACCACCTTCTGGCGTTACCCAAGTGATATTTTGGGATGGGTCCTTGATGTCACAGGTTTTACAATGCACACAGTTGGCTGCATTGATCTGGAAGCGTTTGGAACCGTCATCATTTTCCATGACTTCATAGACACCGGCAGGGCAATAACGCTGCGCTGGTTCATCCCATTTCGGTAAATTGACCTGAATCGGAATATCTGGATTGGTCAATTTTAAATGTGCAGGCTGATTTTCTTCATGCACAGTATTGGAAACAAATACTGAAGACAAGCGGTCAAAAGTGAGCTTACCATCCGGTTTTGGATAGTTTGGTTTAAAGTGTTCGGCATCTACTGTTTTAATGACAGCAAAGTCTTGTTTCAGGTCATGTAGCGTAAATGGCACTTTAAAGATATTTTGATCAATAAAGTTAAATGCGCCACCAACCCACTGTCCAAACTTATGCATTGCAGGGCCAAAGTTACGTGCGTTATAAAGCTCTTCTTTTAGCCATGAGTTGTTATATTTCTCGGTATACGCAGTGACTTCCTTGACAAAATAATCATCACCTTCGGTCACACGGGCCACCATCAAATCGCCACCTTTTTCGGTACCGGCCTGAATGGCTTCAAATACGGCCTCGGCACAGAGCATGCCCGACTTCATGGCAGTATGGGATCCCTTGATTTTGGAGAAGTTAAGGAAACCTGCGTCATCACCGATTAGACAGCCGCCCGGGAAGCTCAGTTTTGGTAAGGCATTAAAGCCACCTTTGACCACGGCACGCGCGCCATAGGAAATACGTTTACCACCTTCAAGGTATTGTTTGATCAGTGGATGGGTTTTCCAACGCTGCATTTCCATAAATGGATACATATGCGGATTTTCATAAGATAAATCCACGATCATGCCTAGCGTGACCTGATTGTTCTCGGCATGGTATAACCACCAACCACCAGATGAACCTGTTTCAGATAATGGCCAGCCAGCACCGTGCATCACCAGACCCGGTTTATGCTTGGCAGGATCGATTTCCCAAAGCTCTTTGATACCAATACCGTAATGTTGCGGGTCGGCATCCTGATCCAGATTGTATTTGGCAATCAGGCGTTTACCCAAGTGTCCACGGCAACCTTCGGCAAACAGGGTATATTTGGCATGTAATTCATAGCCGGGTGTAAAGTGTGCAGTGGGTTGACCATCTTTACCGATGCCCATATCACCTGTTTGAATACCTTTTACCGTGCTTCCATCTTCATGATACAGAATTTCGGCAGCGGCAAAACCCGGGAAAATAGATACTTCTAGTTCTTCGGCTTTCTGTCCTAGCCAGCGTACGACATTGCCCAGCGAAATGACATAGTTGCCTTCATTGTGCATGGATTTTGGGACCATCCAGTAAGGCATTTTCTGTGATTTTTCATCGGAAAGAAGGAAGTAGGTTTCATCTTCGGTTACTTCAACCGTAACGGGTGCACCTTCTTCTTTCCAGTTTGGAAATAATTCGTTAAGTGCACGTGGTTCCAGTACTGCACCGGAAAGGATGTGTGCACCAACTTCAGAGCCTTTTTCCACGACACATACGGAAAGATCTGGTAAATTATTTTCAATCGCTAGCTGACGCAAACGGATCGCAGCCGATAGACCGGATGGTCCTGCGCCTACGATCACAACGTCAAACTCCATCGCTTCACGTTCGATGTGTTCCATGTAGGACTCCTCAAATCATTGCCGGTGGCAACCGTAATCTTTACATTCGGTGCTGCCATGAGTATTAGATAGACACAAAGCCAACATCGTGTCACATTTGTTTTGGGATAGTATAGATTCAAAGGGCGATTAAGCCAATTGGCTGAGGCGTTTAATTTTGTCGTCAATAGGGCATAAAGCTTGATTTAGTAAGGATTTACCTCAAAAAGGTGACGCTGCGGTCAGGGGAAGATTATGGTATCTGATGCAAATTTGCAAAGTTTGAGTAGTTATTTAAAGCAATTGGAAAAGGATCATACGATCCCGCCTTTAGAGAAATGGAATCCAGAATATTGTGGTGAGATGGATTTGGTCATTAAGGCAAATGGCGAATGGTGGCATGAAGGTAGCCCGATTCGCAGACAAAATATGATTGATTTGTTTTCCAGAGTATTGTGGAAAGAAGAAGGGAGTTATTATTTAAAAACGCCTGTCGAGAAAATCAAGATACAGGTTGAAGATGCACCTTTACTGGTTACACAAGTGGATCAAATCGAGATTGATGGTCAGACTTATCTGCAATTTACCACGCAGACGCAAGATGTCATTGTTGCAGATCAGCAGCATCCTGTATTTATCCGGAGTTATATGGATGAAACTGGAGAGAGTGAGGAACGTCCTTATATCAAGGTACGGTTTGGTCTGGATGCATTGATTCAACGGCAGGTATTTTATCATCTGGTAAATTATGGCAAGCTTTTCGATGAGCCGCATGGCACCTGTCTAAAGTTACATAGTGGAACAACGCAATTTACTTTATATATGGAATAAAAAAATTATCGGTGTATGATTTCCCTAGCCTAAAATAGCGTCGATTATTTGTTTTATGCAAGCGATACAGCCTTTACAATCCAGTTTACCTTCTATGTCACAGCCAAAACCCGATGCCCCGATTGGGATCTTTGACTCGGGCATTGGCGGCCTATCGGTTGCTTTGGAGGTCTTAAAATATTTGCCGAACGAGCGTATTGTTTATTATGCCGATACCGCAAATGTACCCTATGGCAGCAGAAGTGATCAGAATATCCGTGAATTAACCGCACAGGCGATTGAATGGTTGTATCGACAGGGATGCAAGATTGCAATTGTGGCTTGTAATACCGCATCTGCGTTTAGTCTGGATTATTTACGTGAACATTATGGCGAGCAGTTTCCGATTATTGGACTTGTTCCTGCGGTAAAGCCAGCGGTGATTCAGTCACAAACCAAAACGGTTGCTGTATTGGCAACACCGGCAACTTTCCGGGGAAAGCTGATTCAGGACGTTATTCAGAATTTTGCAGTTCCTTCGGGGGTAAAGGTCATTCCCGTGACCTGTCTGGAACTGGTGCCATTGGTTGAACAGGGACGTGCTTTAAGTGCGGAATGTTTATTGGCATTACAGCAGCATTTACAGCCTGTAGTTGATCTAAGTGCAGATTATCTGGTGTTAGGTTGTACCCACTATCCTTTCTTAAAGTCGGCGATTCAGCAACTTTATGGCGAACGTTTGATTATGGTGGATTCAGGACTGGCTGTTGCAAGACAATGTGGGCGGATTCTGGCCAAATTTAATTTACTTTCTGACCATCCTGCATTTAACCAGGCTAGATTAATTTGTGTTTTTAGTGCCAATAATAGTCAGACCATGCAGCCTGTAGTGCACAATCTGGTTGGGACACCAGAAGCATGGCAATTTGTCGATCTTAAAAATTTCACTTAAATGTCAACGAATTAACATTTTTTGCGGACAGCGATAAAAATTTGTATATAATTACCTCTTATACAGTGATTGTTTTGATGCCTGGTTTTAATACATTGTTTTATTTAGGTGTCGGCAATGATGTGTTGCATGCAGATAATGTATTCATAGCGAGGTAATCTCAGCACGATTTCGTTGCAGTGATGAAATACAAGTATATCTTAGTGATATGCGTCAATTTCATTCTCTGTCGTATCGGACCTTAAGATATCTCAGTCCTTACATGATCTATGCATGCAACTCATCCTATGGGGAGTGCATAAAATATTTTTTTCAATATGATGTGAATCATGTTTTTAGGGGTAATGAGTGGGTGTTTTACATTCATTTTTTTGATGTAGGTACATAAGGTTTTAGGCAAAGGTTTTTTGATGACTGAAAAACGGTATCACGTTTATATTTCTACCTCCTTTTATGGTGATGTGAAAGCAGAACGCTTAAAAATGGAATATGCGTTATTAAACATAGGTGTATTTCCATGGGAATTTAATGAACGTCGTACCTCATTAAATACTGCACAAGCCCGTCGACAAATTGATGACTGTGATTATGTGATCTTCCTGCTGGGCGGTAAGTATGGCGATGTATCGGCATCTGGTATCAGCTATATGCATCTGGATTTTTTATATGCGCTGAATAAACAGAAAACCATCCTCAGTTTTATTGATGCCGTTCCGGAGCAACGCACAGCATTGGAACAGGAAACTACGCCGGACATGGTAAAAAAATTTACCAGTTTTCGTGAACAGATGAAAAATGAAAGCCAGTATTGTATTGAATATAATGGTTTACTAGATTTGGAGCGTGCTGTTCGCAATACTTTTGTGAAAGCAATGCGGGAAACACCTGCGCTGGGTTGGGTCAGACCCAAAGATAATGATGTACTACAACAAGAAATCCAGCGCCTGCGCAAGAAAGTTGCCAAACTAGAACAATCGCTTATCCAAACAGCGTATGAGATCAATACGCCTGCAACTGAGGTGTCTTCGGGGACCAAGGATGAAAAAATTTCGGTAGGTTATCGTACGCATGCCTATCAGGATGGCAATTTAAAAGACATACATCCACAACGACAAATGACTTGGATGCAGTTGCTGAATATTCTGGCACCGCATTTTAAACAACCGACACTGGAAAATAGTTTTCTTCGTATCCTCAATCATTATCTGGAAAGTACTGCATTGGATGATGCGCGTGAAGTATTACCGCGTGCGCATGCTGTTGCACGTACCCAGATTGATGCCCGTAGTTTGCAACAAATTAAGCTGCAAATGAAATGGAATAACTGGATCGTACCACAACATGATTCGGATTCTGGCAGTCGTATTTATTGGGAACTGACTGCGGAAGGACAGCGTTTAATTGCCCAGAAACAAGCCTGAGTGATGCAGTCATGATGTCTGGAAATTGTATTTTTGCTTGTCAGTAAAACCTGTTAAGGTAGAGATAAATATCTTTTAGAGATCGTGGTATGCCTAAACCTAGAGTTGCTATTATTATGGCAAATTTGGGAACGCCTGATGCACCGACACCAGATGCAGTTCGTCGTTTTTTAAAGCAATTTTTATCTGATCAACGGGTGATTGAAATTCCTCGTCTGATTTGGCAAATTATTCTGCATTTATTTGTTTTGCCTTTTCGCCCAAAGCGTGTTGCTCATGCCTATGCCAGTATTTGGCAAGAGGATTCGCCCATGCGCTCGATTTTGCTGACCAAGGTCAAGGTTGTACAGCAACAGTTAAGTCAGGAATATCCGGATTTGGACATCGAAGTTTTTCCGGCTATGACCTATGGCAATCCCGGTATTCAGCAGGTGCTTGATCGCCTAGCTGCACAACCTGTCGATCAGATTATTCTGCTGCCACTTTTCCCGCAATATTCTGCGACTTCAACTGCCCCATTATATGATGTATTGGCAAAATGGATTCCGACACAACGTAATTTACCGGGACTAAGTATTATTCGGGATTATTATGCACATCCGGAATATATTGATGCATTGGCAAAGAGTGTACGTGATTATCAGCAGCAATATGGTGTGGCTGAAAAATTATTGATGTCATTTCATGGTATTCCACAGCCTTATGCCGATAAAGGCGATCCTTATCCGCAGCGTTGTCGTCAGACGGCTGAACGTGTGGCGAGCGCATTAAATTTAAGTGATGAACAGTGGGCGATAAGTTTTCAGTCCCGTTTTGGTAAACAGGAATGGGTTAAACCTTATACCAGTGAGTTATTGGCCGAATGGGCCGCACAAGGGGTAAAATCTGTACAAGTGATGAGTCCGGCATTTTCTGCCGATTGTCTGGAAACCTTGGAAGAACTGGCAATCGAAAATAAACAGATTTTTTTAAATCAAGGCGGAGAAAATTACGCCTATATTGCGGCATTAAATGAGCAGCCGGAACATATTGCATTATTTATGAGTTTATTACGGGCACAATTAAATACAGTGTCACATCATTTTGCCCAGTCTTAAGGAGATCCAATGTTACGTTGCCAGATTGTTCCTGTCACTGCGTTTGCACAGAATTGCAGCATTGTGTGGGATGATGACAGTATGGATGCTGTATTAATTGATGCAGGCGGTGAACCGGAAAAACTGCAACAGGCTGTACGAGATTTAGGCGTAAACGTAAAGGCCTTATGGATTACCCACGGTCATCTGGATCATATCGGGGCTGTAGGTACTTTGGCAAAAGCCTATGCTGTGCCAGTGATTGGGCCACAAAAAGAAGATCAATTCTGGGTAGACAGCTTGCAGGATGTTTGTCGGAATTACGGTTTTCCAGTGCCTGAACCCGTTCATATTGATCAATGGTTAGAAGGCGGTGAAATTTTAAAGCTGGGGAATTATGCGTTTGAAGTGCGTTATACACCAGGTCATACGCCGGGACATGTGGTGTTTTACTGCAAGCAGATGAATATTCTATGGACTGGTGATGTGTTATTTAAGGGATCGATTGGACGTACAGATTTTCCACGCGGTGATTTTGATACCTTGATTGATTCGATTAAAACCCAGTTATTTACGCTGCCAGATGATACCCAGTTTATTTCAGGTCATGGGGCAATTAGCAGTATTGGTCAGGAAAAACAATTCAATCCTTTTGTATCGGGGAAAGCGGGTTAATACAATAATGATTGGGCAATTTGCTGCATTTGTTGATAGAGTTGGTCAGTCTGACTATTAAGACGGCTGAGCATATTTTGCTGGGTTGTGTTTTGTGTATCAATGGCGGCCAGTTTATAAACACTTTGATATTTGGTGGCATGCTCAATCATTTTTTGCCGAAGTTGTAAGGCATTGGGTTGGGTCAGAATCATTTTATTCAAAATATTTTTGGTTTGTTCCAGTTTACGGTTGTATTGTGAGATTAAGGCATTTTTTTTGTCTTGGTCTTTTTCCTGTTTTAAAGCTGGTAATGCTTTATTCATCATACCCAGATTGTCCTGATAACTTTGCCATAAGGTCTTGAGTAACTGGGTATCTTTTTGCTGTTGTTTGATGACATTGGCTTTGGTCAATGGTTCCGCCGCCATGGTTCCAGTAGCCAGACAACAACAAATAAGGATCAAAAGACATTTTTGCATGATCAGTATTCCAAGATAACGCTGTGATCAGGATCACGGATAAATAACAGAGCGTTATCTTATGCAAAATGTCGTAAATTGACAATCTTTGTCATGTAACTAAAATGTTTGGTCAAATCATGTCATCAAATAAGATCTAAAAAAATAAAATGTCTAACTTTAAATTATCATGATATTTCAATGTGTTGAATGTCAATCTGGAAGGATTAGTCCTGATCATATTCGGGCGTGTCGTTGGACTGTGCATCCTGTGTCGGAACACGATATTCTTCATTTGCCCAGGCACCAAGATCAATCATTTTGCAGCGTTCCGAACAAAATGGGCGAAATGGGTTGTCTGTCCACTGGCTTGGCTTGCCACAGCGAGGGCATGGAAAGGTTTTAATTGCAGCTGTTACCATGGTCAAATCATTCTTTCTTGGATAAACACAGACAAATTGTAACGTAATTGTTAGACTTATAGGTGAGATTCTTGTGTCTGCCTGTGTGTATGTCTTATCCAAATATTCGTCCTTTTCAATATCAATACTTAAAAGCCCCTCGTGATTTTCAGATCATCGAACATCGTCCTATGTGTCTGGAAATTGGTGCCGGTAAAGGCAAACATGCCTGTTTATTTGCCGCTGCAAATCCTGATCGCCAACTCATTGCGATTGAACGCACCCGTGATAAATTTCAGGCCATGCAGAAACTGCATCAATCACTGGCGGTACAAAATATATTACCGATTCATGCAGATGCCATTCCCTGGGTCGTGCATGCGCTCTATCCACAGCAGATTGAACAATTATTGATTCTTTATCCGAATCCAGAACCGCATAATCCGACACAGCGCTGGCTGAATATGCCTTTTTTTGAATATCTACTTTCCCGAGTAAAATCGGGTGCGACCATAACCTTGGCGAGTAATATTGAGGATTATATTCATGAGGCAGAGCAGCAGCTAAAGCAAGTCTGGCATTTGCCCTATCAAAAAGAAACGATTGCTGCGGATTCGGCACGTACTCATTTTGAAGTGAAATATTTGCAACGCGGTGAATTATGTCAACAATTAATTATCACCAAACCTGAAGGATATCAGACCCGATTTGATCAGGTCTTGCCATGTTGCGGGCAGGATCAATGAAAGCAAGCGTGGCCATCATTGGCGCAGGTCCGGCGGGTCTGGCCTGTGCAGAAATTTTATCGGAATATGGTCTGTATGATATTGCTATATATGAACAGAAATCGTCCGCAGCACGTAAATTCTTGATGGCAGGAAAAACGGGTTTAAATATTAGCCATCATGAGCCCTTTGAGGATTTTATCACGCGTTATGATCATGCCGATTGGCTATATCCGATCATTGAAAAGTTTGATGCAAAAGCGATTCAGGCATGGATGCAGGATTTGGGAATTTCTTCATATGTGGGTAGTTCTGGGCGTATCTTCCCCAATGAAATGAAAGCAGCACCTTTGTTGCGCGCATGGCTAAAACGCTTGCAACAACGCGGTGTCAGTTTTTTCTACCGTCATCAATGTCTTGCCATTGAACAGCACAAACTGACTTTGCTTGATCTTAAACATGATCAAACGGTGCAAACGCATGCTGATGCCATCGTACTGGCATGTGGTGCGGTATCCTGGCCGCAACTGGGCAGTGATGGTAAATGGCAAGGCTGGTTGGAATCTTCTTTAATTATGCCATTTCAGGCCAGTAATGTTGGGGTGCTGGTCGATTGGTCATCTTATATGGCCGATTATTTTGGACAGCCGTTAAAACGGATTCGCGCGTGGATAGATGGAGAAAATCCACAGTTCGGTGAAATGGTGATTAGTCATTATGGACTGGAAGGCGGGTTGGTTTATCGTTGTAATCGTGCCTTAAGAGCGCAGTTACAGCGGCAGGGTGAGGTGGCAGAATTATGTCTGGATTTATTACCAGATTTGAGCTTAGACCAGATTGTATATAAATTACAACAAGGCAAAAAACAGTCCTTAAATACTTTATGGCAAAAGATCGGTCTGGATAAAACCAAAATTGCCTTGATTCGTGATGTGGTGCCTAAACAGGACTGGATTGATCATAAAAAAATGGCACAGCATATTAAACAGCTGGTGATATCCGTGCGGGGCTTTCGCCCGATTGAAGAAGCGATTAGCTGTGCTGGTGGGATTAAGCTTGATGCATTGGATGAAAATTTAATGATCATTGGTCGGCAAAGCATTTTTGCCTGTGGTGAGATGCTGGATTGGGATGCGCCAACTGGTGGTTATTTATTGAATGCATGTCTGGCAACGGGGCGGCGGGCAGGTGATGGTGTACATCGGTTTTTAACGCGTTGATCCTGAAATTTTGCTTTGTTGAAGTTTATTTAAAATTCATGTTTTTGTCGGAAATTTATGTTTAAGTGAAGAATAGATAATTCATATGAGACATGACACTACAGTCATAATATATATGAGATTATTTCTAAATCATTAGGACGATTAATCATGACAAAAGCACTGCAATTCTCTAAATTAATTTTTGGCGCCAATGTATTTGGCTGGACTGTTGATCAGGCAGAATCCTTTAATCTGCTGGATTATGCGCTTGAGCACGGGATCAGTAGCATTGATACAGCGGATATGTATTCGGTTTGGGTACCCGGGCATCAGGGCGGAGAATCCGAACGCATTATTGGACAGTGGCTTAAACAAACCCCGTCAAATCGGGATAAAATCACCTTAATCACCAAAGTCGGCATGAAAATGTCGGATACGCAACAGGGTCTATCTAAAAAGTATATTAAACAGGCTATCGAAGATTCGTTAAAGCGGTTGAATACCGATTATGTCGATGTATATTTAAGTCATTGTGCGGATGAACATACCCCGATTGAAGAAACATTATCAGCTTATGCCGATCTTTTACAGGAAGGCAAAGTCTTAAATATTGGTGCATCCAATTATTCAGGTGCGCAACTTTTGCAAGCATTACACACCAGTACCGAAAAAGGATTACCACAATATAGCGTATTTGAACCTGAATATAGTTTGGTCGATCGTGAGCAATATGAAACTGAATATCAGCCGGTCTGTGAAAGCCATGATTTGAAAGTCATTACCTATTTTAGTCTGGCATCGGGCTTTTTAACCGGTAAATATCGCACGCTGGCAGATGTGGAAAAATCTTCCCGTAAGGACATGGTGCTTAAATATTTTAATGAACGTGGCTTAAATATATTGACGACTTTGGATCAACTGGCTGCTAAGTATCACGCAGAAGTATCAGAAGTTGCTTTAGCCTGGACCATGGCCCACCCAAGCATTACTGCTCCTATTGCTTCGGCAACGTCTATCCAGCAATTGGCATCTTTGGTCAATGCTACACAGTTGACTCTGGAAGCTGAAGATATTGCTTTATTGACACAGGTTAGTCAGTACTAAATGATAGAATTTTGGGACTTGGCAATCATGATTGCCAAGTCTGCTTGATTTTTATTTAGCAGTTAATGCTTCACCTTCAAAATGCACACCTTCCCAGCCATTTTTAATAAATTGACGAATATTTTGGTGATCTGTACCATTCGGTGTATCCAGAACTGCCTGATAATGCTCGGCAAATAAACTTAAGGTTTGTGCCGGATCTAAGCCATTCAATTTTGCAAAGCTGAATACTTTGGCACTGCCTTGATTCTGGTCTGCTGCGTTATGTTGTGCGCCATTTGTAAAAGCGGTTGGGGTATGTGTATAACGTGCATCAATATAAGCAATAACATCACCAAACTTGGCTGTACCTGATTGAAGTTGCTGTAATAAATCTTGAGCCATTGTGCTATTCCATGTAAAAAATTGACAAAAGAGTAGCAAGTAACCATCAAAAGAACAATCTGCTATCAACCAGCCTAACATTTAAAACACGATTTTAGTTTGCAAGATGGATTTGGCCTGCCGTATAGTGAGTGAAAACAAAATAATATATGGATGTGAAATGAAGAATAAAACGGTGTTGATTACAGGTGCTTCAAGTGGATTAGGTGAAGCATTTGCAAAATATTGTGCCAAACAGGGATGTCATTTGGCCTTGGTGGCGCGTCGTCTGGAACGTCTGGAGCAACTGGCAGAGCAGTTACGTGAACAATATGCGGTTCAGGTCGAAGTCGCACAACTTGATGTTACCGAGCATGACAAAATTCTGCCTATTTTTATTGGTCTAAGTGATTTATTGGGACAGATCGATATTGTCGTGATCAATGCCGGCATTAGTAAGGTTCGTCATCTTGGTGATAATCGGCTAGATAAGGACATTGAGGTGTTGAATACCAATCTGATTTCGGCTATTGCTTGTTCAGATGCTGCACAGAAAATGTTTAGGATTCAGGGACAGTCGGGTCATATTGTGGCCATTTCCTCTTATAGTGCGTTTATCGGCTTGCCACAGGCTGCGGCTTATTCGGCCAGTAAGGCAGCATTGGCAACATATTTTAATGCCATTCGGGCGGGATTGAGCAAACGGGGGATTGCGGTAACGGTTGTCTATCCGGGCTTTGTTCAGACCGAACTATTACATGGTTTTAATCCGCAATTACCTATTGTTGCGCAGCCAGATGCTGTTGCGCAGCAGATTTATACGGCCATCATCAAGCAAAAAGCCGAGGTCATTGTGCCACCGTTGCCCTGGAAAGTTTTATACGGATTGCAGCAAGTGACGCCAAAACCTGTATTGCGCTGGATCACACAATTATTATAAGAATTTGTGATTTAAAGTCGGATTTTAAAATGCCATGGTTGAGCAAAGGTGCGTGGCAAAGTAGAATAAATCTCAATTTCATCAATTATTTTTAAGTATTGGAACACATTGTTATGGCTGCACAACAACATACTCAACAACAAGCACAATCCATGGCCGAATTTGAACAACAATTACGAGACAAAGCGCAAAAAGGTGATCCTGTTGCCTGTTTTCAAATCGTTGAACATTTTGAGCGTAAAGCACTTGCAGCCAATAAGCTTGAAGCACAAAACCGGATTAATCTTTTACTTGAAGCATCCAATAAAGGTGTCGGGGCGGCCAGTTTATTGTTGGGACGTTGGTACTTAAATGGTCATTATGTCAATAAAGATCCAGCCAAAGCGATTTTGTTTTTTGAGCATGCCGGAAATGTATGTAAAGATTCCTATGGCTATTATCAACTGGCAGAGATGTTTCAAACCGGTGTGGGCGTAAAAGCCCACCCTGAAAAAGGTCTGGAATATCTGAAAAAAGCGGTTGATCTGCATAATCCTGATGCAATTTTTACCTATGCCAGTCAGGTATTAAAAAACGATGCAGATAAAGCCTTACAACTGTTAAAAGACAATTATAAAAAGCATCAACATGTACGCAGCTTACTGTTTTTAAATGATTCACCAGAAATTAATCAAAGCAAAGTACAGACTTTTCTGGAAAATCAGCATCAGAATGATCCACTCATTAGCGCATTACTGGCATTTCGTTATTTAAATCAAGGCAAAATTGAACAGGCCAAACAACTTGCCGATTATGCGGCCGAGCAAAATAATGCAGTGGGTTGCCATGTTCGTGCCCTGATTGAATTACAGGATGAACATGGCTCACAGGAATTAGCACAGCAATGGATGTTAAAAGCTGCACAATTGGGTCATGTGGATGCATCTTATCGTGTGGGTATCAGTTTATTGGCTCAAGCCGAGCAACAAAACGATCCGGCCCTTGAAGAAAAAATTGTACAGCAAGCCTTACAATATATTGCACAAGCCGCACAGGCCGGTTTTGCACCTGCACAATTTTCTTTAGGGCAATGCTGGTTACAGGGGATTGGCGTTGAAAAAAATCAGCAAGAAGGTTTGGGCTGGATTGAACGCGCGGCACAGCAGGGTCATGTTGATGCCATGTTTACGTTGGCCTTGAATCTCCCGGTTGATCATGCACAACATTTGCCATTATTGCAGGCTGCGGCGCAAGCAGGTCATCCAAAAGCGATGCTGTGTATGGGACTGTATTTACAGAACCATGCGCAACCTGAACAAGCTGTTGAATGGTTTAAGCATGCCAAAGAACGTGGTGATCTTCGTGCCGACTTTATGCTGGGTATGGCGTATTTAACCGGTAATGGTGTAGAAGCCGATGCTAAACATGCGGTTGAATTATTGAATCAGGCTGGCGAAGCCGGTGATGTTGATGCCTATTTTGCTTTATATCAAGCATATCGGGATGGCAACGGCGTACGTAAAAACAAGAAATCCCAAGCCAAATATTTAAAACTTGCACAGCAGGGCAATCATCCTGAGGCATTAAAAATAGAAGAATAAATAAAAATATAATTGCTGATCAAATGCTGTCATGTTTTTGATCAGTCTATTTTAAAGCGCCGTAAGGGGCTTTTTTTTGTATAAAAAAGCGAAGTCACGCAAGGAGAAGTGACTTCGCCGGAGGAGGAGAACGAGAATAAAGTGTTTAGCTACGTTTAAAGCGGGCAAAGCGTTTGTTAAAGGAAGCAACACGACCTTCATTGCTGGCTTGACGTTGTTCACCAGTATAGAAAGGGTGTGAAGCACTGGAAATATCCAATGTAACATATGGATAGGTTTGACCTTCGTATTCACGAGTTTGTGTTGGTTTCAGTGTTGAACCAATGATGAAATATACATCGGCATTGGTATCGTGAAACAGGACCTCCTGATAATCAGGATGAATATCTTTTCGCATGGTGATAACCTCAATTTCTATAATTTTATTGCTTGTTGTAATGTTATAGTATTACATATTGGTTATTCAAGTCTAAATTGTAATTATTTTTTGTTTTGGATGGTTGATGTTGTTAAGTTAATGGAAATTTGGATTTAGGGGTAGTCTAAAAATTATGTTCTATATCAAAAGCACTCTAATTTTTCTAAATCTTGGTCAATGAATCAAAAAATAGTAAAAAGTATCAGGATTGATTGGAAAGTAGCCGAAATATTTCAATCGGCTACGGTATGAAGTTAGATGTACTACAACTTATTGAAATAATTAAACTAATTTAAGTATTTCGCATAAGGCCTATTATATTAATTTTAGGAAATCTTACAAATAACTATCGTTTCCATTCAATAGTACTTGATCTAATGAATAAATAATATTCCCATGTATATCATTAGCTCTAGCTGTATTTTCAAAGATATTAGCTATATTTTCCTTGAACTCTACTAGCGTCTTAACATTGTTTAATAATGCAAACCGAACAGCCCCCAAACTCCTAGAGGTTCCATAAATCATAATCTGACTATATAACGCCAGAACTGGCTTTGAAAAATCAACTATCCTAAATCCAGAATGAGCTGAGTTATTTCGAAAAATTCGAATCTTATCTACATCTTCAATTAATTGTTTCTTCCAAAAATCATATCTAGGATGATCAGATATACTGGCTAGAAAGGGTTCAGATATTTCTAACCTTTTTTTATTATTAGGAAATCCCATTAAAAAACATATGTTTGAAGAAATATTATCAGACTCTCCCTCTTTTAATAATGCTTCTAACGTAAACCAATTAAACAATATCTTTAACTGACTATTATTTTCATGTCTACCATGTCTAGCCCAATGTAAAGCTCTTAAATATCTTTGACTTAGCTCACAATCTAAACCAAGAATATAGTTAATATCATCCATCCTCTGAATATTTCCATGGGACATAACAAAAGATGTTGATGGGTTAAATCCCCACCTTTTAACAGGATGTAGTTCACCTGAAGCTAAATTTTTAGCAAATCCGATCTCTGAAACATCAACATTAGAAATATGAAATTTACTGGCGCTCAAATCCAGAATTGTAGAAAACCGATCAGCAGCTATGCTTAGAGCCTCTAGCACTGTTTCAGAGGAAACAATCGTACAAATCCTTGCCGCATAAGTGTATTTATCAAACTGCAATCTATGATCATCAGCTGATTCTTTTAATGCAGTAAGTTCTTTATCTGAATCAACTGAAGCAGGTCTCAATTCTACATCACCATAAATGATGGTATTCGGTAAAGTAAAACTATTAGACTCTAAAACCCTAACTATAAGAAAATTAAACATTTTTACACATCACTAATAAATCTCTTAAATTCTCTAAGACTATATTTCTAATCAATTTATCCATTTGATCAGTAAGGCGAATCTTATTTTTTATGGCATATTTATGAAACATTACGGTAAGTTCATAATCATGAGTATTCCAAACAACTTCCGAAATAGTTTCTATATGATTGCGTTCTAAGCAACTGTTTGATAATAAAAACTTAGAACTTTCTCTAATTCTCGGAATATTATTGACTGAATAATAATATTGCAATCTATACCACTCCAATTCGAAATCATTTTTTCTATTTAAATACAATAATTTATCATATTTAATTACGCTCTGATTATCAAAAAGAGTTATCGCTAATTTATAGCCCAAACAAATAGAAATTATATTTCCATTATGAGTTTTTTCTAACTGGTCTAAATAAAATCTTGCTTCTAGAAAACGCCCTTTAGATATGAAGAACGTAATTAATTTTGTTAAATTTTTTGCATAATTTTTACTATTTAAGTCAGTAATTAAGTATTTGTGAAAAATATTTTCTACACAGGGTTCCAAAGTAAATCCTTAAAATAATTTCTGCTATATATGTATTACATGAAAAGTAAGAGTTTTTATAATTCAATCGGTTACTTGCCTATATTTTAGGCAATAAAAAAACCGCATGGGTGGGTTTTTTAAGATATCGTATGTCTACAGGGGGGGAGGCAAGCCAACAAAATCCCATAGCTAGTGCATTCAATATAAGGTTTATATGCATATATGTCAAATCAGAAAATAATAGACGCTGTAACCATTGTTATTTCACCTGCAAGAATTTCAACCTATGAAAATGCTACTGGTGGAAAGAAACCTAACAATTTAGAAGCCTTAAATTTATATGCTTGGAATGCAGATATTTCAGGTGCCTTACTTATTCCTTTGCATGTATGTGAAGTTACTATTCGGTATGCTGTATCCAGAGCAATTGAAAATATTTATGGAGATAGATGGCCCTGGTCTTCAGGTTTTGAACGAAGCTTACCTAATCCTACTCGCGGTTTTAGCTCTAAAAAAGATCTCATAAATGCTCGATTAAATCAGCGAACAACAGGAAAAGTTATTCCTGAGCTGAAATTCGCATTTTGGCAAAGTATTTTCACAAGCAGACATGATCAGCGTTTCTGGAATCCATATCTTACTGATCTATTTCACAATATGAATACATCGGTAAGTATCCAAGATAGAAGAAAGGTAATTTATGATGAATTAGAGCAAATTAGACGCTTGCGTAACCGTATTGCACATCACGAACCAATTTTTACACGTAATTTATCTGATGATTACCAAAAAATATTATCTTTAGTTAGCTATCACTGTACTACAATTACCACATGGCTTGATGAACATCAAAGAGCTACCGAAATTATTGCGAAAAAACCATAATTATTCAGTTTATATCTGAAAATTGGGTACGGCTAAAAAAGAGAAAAGTATGTTTAAAGATTTATATGAAAAAATCCAAAGTTGTTGTGGATATGTGACAGTTTTTGAAGGTGATGAAGTTATAAGTGAAGGTACTTGTTTTAGCTTTACGGATACAGGTGAAGTTATTACTGCTGCACATGTAGTGACTGGTAGGATGCCTATAAAAAAAGAAGATTACACTCATCCACAGCAAAGAATTTTGATAAAGTTTCCCGAGTTACCTTTAGTTGAATATACAGTATCTTTTTGCTCATTTGAAATTAACGTCCCATCTTTTAAAGAAATAATACAGCTAGATATAGCTGTATTACGACCAAAAGAAGAACAACCTTTCAAATTCCCCTTTCTACCTGCAAGTATTAATTCAGTAAATCTAGGACAAAGAGTATTTGTTGCAGGCTACTCAGATGAACTTAATATCCCATTTTCTATTGAGGAAATTATTGATCCAGAATCATTTGGTGCAGATAAGTTTATTAAAGCAATTAGAGAGGAGGGATACTTAGCAGATATGACAGGTCCAATAATTAAACAAGGTTATATTGGAAATATTCGTCGTATTTTTGCTGATGATAACTCCCAAAATATAAGAATAGAAACTGACGTTTTTTACATAGACAATGGGATGCATAGTGGTGCAAGTGGAGGACCTATTGTCAATGAAGAAGGTGTTGCTTTAGGAGTATTAACACAACGTGCAATAACGCCAGCACATCAATCAAAGGACTCTACATTAAAAGTCCCATCAGGTTCATCAATAGGAATCTCATTACAAATTCTAAAAACTGTTCATGAAATTATTCAAAGAAATAATGCAACTTAAAATATATAAACTATAAAAAATGCCTGTAATTTAGGCATTTTTTAGCTCTCATTTAACATAAAATCTCTTATTCGAACCATTTAACCTAACCCGACGGCACCAGATCTTCAAATAAATCATTCAGATTGTCATGCACTTTAAGATGAATCAGATTCCAATAATGCCCAGATACAGTACGGTTAATCATCAGGGTATCGGGTGAAGGCTGGAAACAATCCCAATATTTAAACGATTGCTTTGCCAGTTTTACCCCATCATGATGTGCAGAGTTCGCAGCAAAATCGTAATCTGTCATCAACGTGCGCATCAGAATTTCAAGCCAAGCCAGATACCAGTCCTGCGGAATTTGTCCTTTTTCCGTACGTACATTTAATTTGCGTAAATCCTCTTCAATCGCCGGAATATTCTGTTGTCTTGCGGCATTAATTAAATGTTTATAGGTGCTAACGATTTCATTGCTTAAGGTTTTGACACCGCCATAATCATAAATAATCACGCTGCCATCTTCTCTAAAGGCAAAATTACCGGGATGTGGATCGCAGTGGAAACGCTTGAGATAAAATATTTCCTGTCCAATCGCCTGAAACAAACGTCGTCCCAGTTCATTGCGTTTTTGCTGTGACCAAGTGCTGGCTGTTTCAATACTTTCGCCGGTTTCTTGGCTTAATGTCAGGATACGGCGTGAGGAATAGTCTGGATAGACCTGCGGAATAATGATCTTTTCATCAAGTTGTTGGTGAAAAGTACGAAATACCTGTAAGTTTTGCGCTTCGATTTCGTAATTTAGCTCGGTGTACAGACTTTCCTGAATTTCATGGAATATTTCATCTTGTAGTTTTCGGTCAATTTTGAGGACACCCATCAGGCGTAATGCCAAACGCACCTGTTTTAAGTCGCTTTCGCAGGCTTCATCCACGCCCGGATATTGCACTTTTACTACGACGGGCTGTCCATTGTTTAAGATGGCTTTATGCACTTGACCGATGGATGCTGCGGCAAAGGGTTCACTGTCAAAGTGTTGGAAAAGTTGCTCGAGTGGTTTACCCAGTTCTTTTTCAACTTGCCGTTTGATTTGATCAAAGGGCATGGACGGGGCTTGACGCTGTAATTTTGCAATTGCAGTCTGAACTTCGGGTGGGAAAATATCTTTATATTGTGAGGCAATTTGCCCCACTTTCATCACTGCGCCTTTCATTTCACCCAGTGTTTCGGCCACTTTTATGCCAATTTCTTGATAAAGTTGTGTGCGTGATTCGAGTTTTTTTTCTTCATCGGCGTTGATATTTTTAATCGAGTTGGAGACCGCCTTGCTTGCAATGCTGGCGGTCATTCCTGCAAGTTTCATAAAACGGCGACCTGCCGATGAATTCGAGTTTGCCATCGTAATCTCTGTAGAACCTCTAAATTTTAATTAAGTATGTCGAGATTTAATCCGTTCATCATGTTGCTGGCAAGGAATCCCTATGCAAAACACCGTGATGACGTGTTTTGAATGTACTTTGCTTCACCGCTCTTGGCAAGGCATGTTATGTGAGGAATGGTTACATGATGGTGAATAGCGTATTTAAATGGCTAGCAGTTGCTATGCTAACCAAACATGAGTGATGATAAAAGTGTAGTTAGCGTTTACCTGTCGCAAGTCTATGATTGGTCATGATTAACCGACCAATCAAAAGGGTACATGCAATCACCAAACCTACAATTAAACCAATCCAGACGCCCGCTGCCGAAAAATCGGCATAGCGTGTTAGATAAACACCGACTGGGAAGGCAACGATCCAGTAAGCCACCAGTGTAATCCACATTGGACCTCTGGTATCTTGCATACCACGTAAACAACCGGCAGCAGCGACTTGCCAAGCATCCATTAATTGATAAACAATTGCATACAATACCAGACCATAGGCAATATTAAACACCTCAGGATTATCATTATAGGCATGAATAATCCAGCTGCGGGAAAACCATAGAAAGATCATGGTAATGAGTGCAAACAGTGTGGCGACCACAAAGCCTAACTTTTGTACCTGACGCATAGCATCCCAGTTTTTGGCCCCGTAATATTGTCCAACTCGAATGGTCAGTGCGAGTGCCAGAGAAAACGGAATCATAAACAATTGTGAAGTAATTGAAATGGCTATTTGATGTGCGGCAATCACAATATCGCCAAGTGGACTAATCACCAGTGCAGCGGTACTAAAAATACTCACTTCAAAGAAAATTGCCAGACCGATAGGAAAGCCCAGCATAAAGATACGCTTGATCCAGAAGGTATCGAGTTTTTCAAATTTCTGGAATAATCTGACATCTTGAAATGCCTTGGCTTTCTTTAAATAAATGATCAGAACAAATAGCATGGACCATTGCAAAATCGCATTTGCAACACCACAACCGGCACCACCCATGGCTGGAATAACGGCAAAACCATGCATAAATAAGTAATTCAGTGGAATTAAAATGGGTAATGCCAACAGACTGATTGCAGTGACGATCCGTGGATGTCCCAAAGCCTCACTATAACAACGCAATGCAGTGTACAAAGTGATGGCTGGAATCCCAAAAGCGATGGCATGTAGAAATAATGCTGCTTTTGCATGCAGATTTTCAGGAATTTTTAACAGATCAAAAAATTGCGGCATCAGATGTAGAACCATCATGCCTGCAATACCTAGAACAATTGCAATCCATAAAGCTTGATGGGTGATAGTGACAATATTCTGTTTTTGCTTTGCACCCAGTGCGGCAGCAATCAAGGGTGAAGTTGCCATTATAATACCACTGCATAACAACATTACCGGCATCCATATCCCGACTGCAACCGCAATTGCTGCCAGATCGGCTGCCGATAACTGTCCTGCCATGACAGTATCAATCAGCCCAAAACCCGCTTGTGCAAACTGGGTAATCAGAATAGGAATCATCAGTTTTAATAATTGTTTAATTTCAAAACCTAGATTGGTTGTTATTGACATAAAAATCTCAAAAAAATTAGCGTTGTAGTGTAAAAATAATACCAACAGCGATCAGGGTTGCACCAAAGGCACGTTGCCAGTTAATGGGATTCTTTTCCACACCCAATAAGGCAAATTGATCAAGCAACATGGATGTAATAATTTGCCCAAATAACACCAATCCTGTAAATGTCAGAAACCCAAGTTTAGGCGCACTATAAATGCTCATACTAATGCAATACACACCCAATGCGCCACCCATCCATAACCAAAGGGGAACGTGTGTAAGTTGTTGTAGCGTTAAGCGTTCACTCGGTTCAAATAAAACCAGGAGGGCAAGACATATTGTACCGATTAAAAAAGAAAAAAATGCAGCTTGAAGTGGACTATTTAAATAATGTTTTAATTGGCTGTTTATCGCAGTCTGGCTTGCCAAGGCAACACCAATGGCAATGCTCAGTATCAAGAGTAAAATCATATGAGATCGGCGCATATATAAAATATGTCAAATAATGGTTTAGCTTCATTGTAATGGAACTGTGCAATATAAGCGAAAGAGAAAAAAGTATTGCTTTTAAGTAGAATAGTAATCATTATTATCTATGTATATAATATCGACACTTCCTATGGATATTAATACGATGACTGGCCAATGAACAGATCGAATGATGATGAATCAATCCACACAACAAAGCCAAAATAAGCAAGCTTTTATCCAGTTTTATACGGAAAACTATAGCTGGCTGTTTAACTGGTTACGTAAAAAACTACAAAATGGCAGCAAGGCTGAAGATATTTTACAAGATACTTTTACCAAAATTCTTAGTCTGGAGCGTTTGCCCTATATTCAGGAAGCAAAAGCTTATTTGACGGTTACAGCCAGTCGCATCATCATTGATCAAGCCAGAAAAGAGAAAATTGAACAGCTTTATTTACAGTATTTAATTGAAAATCAGCATGAAGAAGATGAATGCTCACCCGAGCAGATGCTGGTTTCGGTTGATTTACTCAATAGAATTGCCAATGTATTGTGTGGGTTGGATGAGCGATCAAGAAAGGTTTTATTGTTGTATCATATTGAAGGAAAAACTCAGGCTGAAATTGCACTCATTTTAAACATTACTCGGAAAACCGTAAAAGCGGATTTGGTCAAAGCTTTGATGTATTGCAATAGACGGTTAAAAAGCGAAATATGATAAGTTACTTTTTTATATTCCATCTCTATTATTGATCTATCCATGCCTGATTTGTCAAACCAGCAAGATCCTCAGAATGAGGCTCAACTTCCGGAAGAAATATTAGAGCAGGCAGCACTGTGGCTGGTGACATTGGCTGATGAAGAAGCGACTGATGAGGATATTCAGACGTTTAAACAATGGCAACAGCAGGATATACGGCATGTAGAGGCCGTGACAGAGATGCAGCAGACCATGGGACTTTTTCATGGGGCACAACAAACGTCACATACACATATCGCCAGCCAGATTATTGAACAGGTTCTAACAGATGCGCAATTAGAAGAGCAGAACAACAGTTGGTCACAACCCCGTAATTTATTGCTTTTGGCAGGTATGGCAATTTTGCTGGCGTTATTGTCTTGGCAAATATTGCCTACCGATTATTGGTTGGCTGATTCACGTAATGATTCACAGGATTGGTCGGAACAGGTGTTATCGGATCAGAGTCAGATCCATATGAGTGGTAAAACTGCATATAATGTCAAATATAATGCGGATCAACGCATCATCGAATTATTACAGGGCAATATTCTGGTTGATGTGGCAAAAGATGCGCACCGTCCATTTATTGTACAGACTAGATTTGCAAAAATTAAAGCATTGGGTACACGGTTTATTATCCATCATAGCGACCAACGCACCACATTGATCATGTTGCATTCTGCAACTGAAGTGGCACCAGTTGAAATTAATCAACACGCAGTTATCGTCAAAGCAGGGCAGCAAGTCAGTATTGATGAACATGGGGTGGGTTCTGCATTACCGATTCAGCCAAGTTTGCTTGATGAAGCATGGCAACAACATGCTTTGGTCGTAGATAAAATGCCGCTTGGTCAGGTTCTGGATATTTTACAAAGTTATCAATCTAGGACTTTACATTATCGTACTGAAGATTTGCAGCATATTCAGGTCAGTGCGATTTTGCCTTTGAATGATTCTGCACTTACTTTATTACAGCAAAGTCTCGATATTCGGATCGATAAGACTTTACTTGGACAAATTAAAATTGAGGCTAAAAAATAAAATCTTAAGATAGAATATGTTGTGATGGAACTTAAATGATAATTCATTCTAGGTGTGCTTTATAAGATATAAGAAATATTTTAAATAAATAACTTTAAAAATCATTAAATTATAATATTAATAGGAAAATTCTAAAAAAAGATTACCCATTTTTTTGCAATGCATAGTCTTAGTTAGTGAAAGCATTTAATTACAAATGATGGGGATAATATGAATCAATCGCAAAAAACTTTAATGAAGCAGGGCTTAAAGCCTATATTGCTTTCAATCCATATGGTTCTGGCAGCAGGCTTTATGACTACTGCACAAAGTGCGATAGCAAATACAGCGCCTGCCATTGAATATAATGTAGCGGCTGGAACATTAACGCAAGCACTGAATCAGTTTGCTTTGCAGTCTGGGGTAAAGGTATCGGTAGATAGCCAAAAACTGGCAGGATTATATAGTCCGGGTCTACAAGGAAAATATTCGGTTTTGGACGGTTTTGCAAAGTTATTAAAAAATACGCCTTATCAGATCCAGAAAATTGATCAAGGCTATACCATTATTGAAAAAATAAAAATACCATCTACTCAAGCCCGGGATATGGGGCAGTTAAAAACCATTGATGTGAATACGAATGGGCAACTAAATAGTGATGCCAATGCGGTGCAGTTGCCTGTGATAGAGGTAACTGCCGAGAACGATAGTTATACAGCAAAGCCGGTTTCGATTGGCGGCAAAACTGCCAGAGATTTTAAAGAAGTACAGCAATCTGTTTCTGTAATTACTGCAAAACGCATCAAGGATCAGAATTTAAATAACTTAACTGATGTGCTGGAACAAACAACAGGTATTAATATAAATAAAATGGGGAATTCTGAGAGAAGCATATATTCACGTGGTCTGACTATTACTTCTGTACAATTTGATGGTGGTGCACCAAGTTATTTGGATCATAATCTGGTTGGTAATACACTTCCGGATATGGCGGCTTATGATCAAGTCGAAGTATTGCGTGGTTCTGATGGTTTATTCTCTGGTTCAGGTGAAGCAGGTGGTACAATTAATCTGGTTCGTAAACGTCCACTTGATCATTTTCAGTTTAAAACCGATACCAGTGTTGGTAGTTGGGATCATTATCGACAACAATTTGATGTTACCGATGCTTTAAATCAAGCTGGTACTGTACGTGGACGTTTTGTTGCTGCACAGGAAAATCAACATTATTATTATGATGTAGCCAAAGATAAAACTTCAAATCTATATGGGATTATTGAAGCAGATTTAGGTGATCAAACTAAATTTGCCGTTGGTGTAAATTATTTAAAACGTGATTCTGTGCCTAATTATTTTGGTATGCCACGTTATAGTACAGGTCAGGAACTTGGAGTTTCCAAAAAGACCAACTACACAACGCCATGGTCTTATTATGATACTGAGCGTACCCAAATTTTTACTGAGATAACCCAAAAAATAGCGGATAACTGGCAATTAAAAATAAATGGCTCATGGGAAAAAAATAAAGTTGATAAAAATTATACTTGGTTTATTGGTTCTGTCGGATTAAATGGTATTGGTAATGGCTATTATTATACCCAAGAAAGAGGGGACTCCATACAAAAATTACTGGATGTTACTTTAACAGGCAGTTTTGATATTTGGGGGCATAAACAGGAGCTTGCGATTGGAGCAAACTGGCAGGATTTAAATCAGAAATCTACGAGTATTGACCATGGATCAATTAGCTTGGATGTAATTAATTTTGATCCAGATGATTATCCAGCATCAGCATGGTCGTCAGATGGATATAGTATATCCAATCCGTATGGACAAAAACAATGGGGCGGCTATTTATCTCTTCGTTCTGAATTAACATCTAAATTACATAGCATTATTGGTGGGCGTTATAGTAATTACCATAATGTTTATTATAATTATAGTTATGATAATGATGGGACATATACGGGACTATATTCTTGGGATTATAAAAAGAATAATATCTGGACTCCTTATTTTGGCTTGACCTATGATTTATTGCCCAATACATCACTTTATACCAGTTATGCAAGTGTATTTAAACCACAAAACTCGATAGGTATAGATGGCAAGTTTATTGATCCGATTGAAGGAAATAGCATAGAAATTGGTACTAAAAATACATGGTTAGATGGTCGTTTAAACAGCAGTCTGGCACTCTATCAGACCAATCGTGAAAATGAAGCAGTTGCGGTAGGAAAAATAGATAATATTCAACGCTATGCTCCTTCTGCTAAGATTCAAGTGCGCGGTGTGGAAGCAGAGCTTACTGGAAATATTAACACGAATTGGGACTTTACCGCCGGTTATACATGGAGTTTAGCCAAATATAAAGAAGGATATGCCAGAGATGGGCAACGTTATAATGCTGCAAATTATCCACGACATTTATTTAAACTTTGGACCATGTATCGTCCGGAAAGCATGGAAAAATTACGTTTTGGCGGTGGAGTAAATTTACGTAGCGCACAGGAAGTTTCAGGTACAGTTAAGGTTTATGATAGCTCGGGTACTCAAACAGGAACAGCTGATTATACCTATAACTCACCATTTTTAGCAGTGTTTGGACTGCGTGCCGAATATGATATTAACAAAAACTGGAATGTCGGTTTAAATATCAATAATGTATTTGATCGGACTTATTTTAGTCGTTTATCAGGTACAAATTATGG
The DNA here is from genome assembly GCF_002174125.1 of Acinetobacter populi. Lineage (GTDB taxonomy): Bacteria > Pseudomonadota > Gammaproteobacteria > Pseudomonadales > Moraxellaceae > Acinetobacter > Acinetobacter populi. Next base: position 1,225,707 of record NZ_NEXX01000001.1, on the reverse strand, counting down.
CAATATTTACGGAGATCCACGTAACTTTATGTTGACGATTAGCGGAAAATATTAAAAACTCAAAAAGCCTAATGATTTTCACCATTAGGCTTTTTGTTTTCGTTTTGAAAAATTAAACGTGAGTACGACCCGCTTCAAACAGGAACCATGTACGGCGTTCTGTTTCATCAATCCAGTTTTCAATCAGACTTGATGAGGCGATGTCGCGATATTCATCGGTAACATTATGTGCTTCGCGTAATCTTGCAGTGAGATTTTTATTATCTTCACGTAATTCGGCCAGCATATCTTGCGGATCGACAAAATCTGCATCATTATCCACGACACGTTGGGTACGGCTGATATGACCAATCGAACGTAAGGTGGTGCCCCCGACTTTACGAATACGTTCTGCAATTGGATCGCTCATGGCAAATATTTGTGTGGCTTGTTCATCAAATAATAAATGATAATCACGAAAGTGGGGACCACTGACATGCCAATGAAAGTTTTTAGTTTTTAAATAGAGGGCAAATACATCTGCCAATAAGCCATTTAAGGCAGCAGAAATATCCCGGGTGGCTTCTGCTGATAAATCACTTGGAGTACCTAAAGCGGTACGATGTTTTGCGATTTCATGTTCAAGTTTACTATTGTTTGTCATTGTATTGCCTCTTTTATCTTTTTACATGTTGTCTGAATATAGACATTTTTTTATTTCAGGGAGAAAGAAACTTATTGATCATCATAAATTTTTTTAATCCATGAAATATCTGTTATTTATATTAAACCCAGTCTTGTCATACGAGCGTTTGTTTTGGTAAGCATATGTAGGCTATGTTGGGCTTTGGTATAGAAAATGTGAGTTGAGCTGGACTTTCCATTTGGATTAGGAAAATTTTCTCGATGAGAAAGTCCTTAAGTTATGATCAGCATTAGGTCGGTAAAGTTGAATCATTTACCTCATAGCATAAGGTTATCGCAGTATCATAAAGTGGACATGCTACACTATGTGATAAATTTTTGAGTCAAGCTGTATCCATGTCCTATCAGCCGCAAGCCATTCCATTATCGTTATATATTCATATGCCGTGGTGCGTCCGAAAATGCCCCTATTGTGACTTTAATTCGCATGAGCTGGCAGATGGGCAACTGACACTGGATTTGGAGCAGCAATATTTACAGGCACTGGTTGAGGACTTTCGTTCACAACTGCAATTTGTGCAGCAACGTTCTATTCAGAGTGTATTTATTGGTGGTGGTACACCATCATTAATTTCTGCAACAGGTTATCAATGGCTGTTTGATCAACTCCGCCAGCTTACAGACTTTTCCTCTGATTGTGAAATTACCATGGAAGCCAATCCAGGTACGCTGGAACATGCTCCATTTGAGCAATATCTAAAAGCAGGGATCAACCGACTTTCGATTGGTGTCCAAAGTTTTAATGGCGAGCATCTGGAAAAATTGGGACGCATCCATAATGCAGAAAATGCCCAGTCTGCGATTGCCAATGCTGCCTTGGCAGGTTTTAAACGTATCAATGTCGATTTGATGCATGGTCTACCGCAGCAAACCTTGCAACAGGCGTTATTTGATTTACAGACGGCAATTGATTTGGGCGCAACGCATATTTCATGGTATCAACTCACCATTGAACCCAACACGGTCTTTTATCGTTCACAACCAACTTTACCAGATGAAGAGGTATTGGAGCAGATTCAGCAACAGGGCGAGCAAGTATTAATCCAGCATGGCTTTTACAATTATGAAGTATCCGCTTGGGCCAAGGAATTACCAAGTCGGCATAATCTGAATTATTGGCAATTTGGCGATTATCTGGCAATTGGTGCAGGGGCACATGGCAAAGTTTCTCTGCAAGATGGTATTTACCGCTTTCAGAAAACCCGCTTACCAAAAGATTATCTGGCAAAAAGACCAGCTGATCATTTGCAATTCAAGAAAATTGCGCAGGAAGAAATGCCATTTGAATTTATGATGAATGCCTTGCGTTTAACTTCTGGTGTAGCAAGGGCGTATTATGCGCAAAGGACAGGTCAGGATTTGCAACGTTTACAACCGATATTGAATCAGCTGCGAGAAAAGCAATTATTATTGCCTGATGCCGAACAACTGGTGTGTACCGCATTGGGTAGAATGTATTTAAATTCGGTACTGGAAGATTTTTTATGAATGTACGCCATTGATCAGCGACAATAAAAAACCTCCCATCAAAAATGATGGGAGGTTTTTAGAATTCTGGTGGGTCGTCCGCGGCTCGAACGCGGGACCAACAAATTAAAAGTCTGCTGCTCTACCAACTGAGCTAACGACCCCACAAGATCAAAACTTAAGATGGTGGGTCGTCCGCGGCTCGAACGCGGGACCAACAAATTAAAAGTCTGCTGCTCTACCAACTGAGCTAACGACCCATCTCGTTTTGATGCTGCGTATTGTAGCAATTTATTTCGTGAACACAAGGAAAAATTAAAGTTTTGGGGTATATTTGGCTATAAATAAGCCATCTAAAGCTGGATTTTGGCGCTTAAACTTCCTATCCGACTGTTGAGCGCAAATCTGAAGTAAAAATCGTACCCGGAATGTTTTGATACATGCCGGGTTTCGTATGGACATTTAAAAGCGATATTTAGATGCTTGAATATCTTTAAAAATTTCAGGCGTTATTTCGCAATATTGATTTTCTCCCGGTAATAAAACATATAACGTTTCATTACAGGCTTCTGGATCAAAGGCTTCCTCTTTTAGCTTGTTTTTGGAATATTTAAAAGTGGCGGTGGTTTCAACTTGTTGTTGGATGCGTAAGAACACAGGAACAGCATAGGCCGGCAATTCAGCTTTAAACTGGTTTGCCATCTGTATCAAGTCCTGTTCATCCAACGATTGCTGAGCTTTTAGGGTGATGGCTGCCATGCCTGCACGTCCGTTGGTATTCGGAATTTCTACACCATATACCACGGCTTCTGAAATTTTAGCGTAGTCAGCAACGATATTTTCGACTTCCGTGGTGGAGACGTTTTCACCTTTCCAGCGGAACGTATCACCGAGACGGTCAACGAATTGTGCATGACGAAAACCAATATCCCGTACCAAATCACCCGTATTGAAGTAACTGTCTCCTTTTTTAAAGACGTCTTTAAAAATAACAGCTTTATTTTTTTCGGAATCGGTATAACCGTCGAATGGGCTACGAGAGGTGATTTTTCCGAGCAATAAGCCAGTTTCACCTGTTTTGACTTTTTGACAGAAACCATTTTTGTCACGGATCGGCGCATTCGTTTCTTTATCAAATTTGATGATGGCATAAGGTAGGGGAGAGAAACCCACGGTATTGTCAAAATTAAACAGGTTGCTGAATCCAATATTACCTTCACTTGAAGCATAGAGTTCCAGTACTTCTTCAATGCCAAAGCGTTGTTTAAAGTCATTCCAGATATTGGGACGCATGCCATTGCCAATCATTTTGGTAACGCGATGCTGACGTTCTTTTTCCGAAGGTTCTACATCCATCAGATAACGGCAGAGTTCACCGACATAACCAATGGCAGAGGCATTATGCTTTTGCACATCATTCCAGAAGTTGGATCTGGAAAATTTACGCCGAATGGCGAAAGCCGCCTGACCTGCAATGACACCACACCAGCACACGACCACACCAGTTGCATGATAAAGCGGTAATGTCGAATACATGACATCATCTGCGTTTAGGTTGAGAATATGACCATAAGTGCCATAAGCCAATGTCCAGCGACCATTACTAAATATGACTGCTTTGGGTAGACCGGTTGTTCCTGAGGTATAGATATAGAACAATCCATCATTAGCATAGACATGTTTTGTGGTGGGTGGATTGAACTTTGCATAAGCGGAGATTTTCTCGGCAAGGTTGCTAAAGAAGGTCGGTGCCTTGCCTGCATCTTGTTGGGTATCCTGATCGGCAAACCAGTAAAAACGATCGGCTTTGAGATCCAGTTGTTCACGAATATTTAAGATCGCATCTTGGGTTTCCTGTCCCGCAACCAAGGCAATCGGTTTGACCAGATTAATGCTATGGGTCAGTACTTTATTAGTTTGAGAGGTATTAACCAGTGCACTAATGACGCCGATTTTTGCCAGCCCCAGAATGGTTGCAATCAGTTCTGGACGGTTTTCCAGCATGACGGCAACGACATCACCTTTTTTGGCACCGATAGAGAGGAAATAGTATGAAATCTGGTTCGCCCATTGGTTTAAGGCATCGTAGGAAAATTTTTGGTCTTCATATAAAAGTGCTGTGCCGGAAGGATTTTTTTGTACTGCTTTTTCAAAAGCCCATGCCAAGCCCGTGGGGGTGGTTGCTTTGCGTAAATAGACCTGACGTAAACCATCTAAAATATGTGGCAGCTTTTTTGCAACGCCTGGAACACGCTTGACAACGTCCGTAATACCAATAACTTCATGCTTAGCACTTGGGTTCATACTGAGAGTTCCTATCTATTCTTCTATGTACCAATACTTGAATTTTACAAACCTGACCATTTTATACAGAAAAGTAATCCTTAAAATGACTGAAAGTGACGAAAGCGTTACTCATTGGTCAGGTTTTGTAGATTATAAAAAAACCTAGTCAAGGTCATTGACTAGGTTGTTTTGCATCAGAGGCAATTATGCATCAGTTGCAGGTGTCGTTTTTTTCGGTGGACGCCCACGTGGACGACGTGGACGTGTTTTGTCGTCTTCGACTTTTGCCTTACGACTACGGGTCGTTTTGGCTTTACTTTCTTCAGGCGCTGCTTCAGCTGTAGTCTCTGGTTGAGTTTCATCCAAAGCAATTTCAACTTGGGCTGTTTGGTCCTCAGTATCAGTTGAAGTCGCAGCAGTTGGTTCTGCTTCTACAGGGGCTTCCGTCACTTCTGTTGCCTGCTGTGTTGCAACATCAGGTGAAGTTAATGCGAAGTCCTGTTCGGTAGGGGCATTGACCACGTCGGCTTCTGCAACCACTGCTGTTTCTGCAATGTTTGATTCAACAGGTGTTGTCGTTGCAGGTTCAGCAGTCGCTTTTGCCTGAGCCTGTGCATCTGCCAACAGTGCCTGTTTGGCCTGACGACGACGTTCACGTGGGTCATTGGCAACACGCGTACTTGGTGTTGGTGGTGTTAAAGGCAAGGCTTCAACCGGTTCCGGATTCACCTGAGTCACCAGCTTGACATCACGCGTTACAGGCTGTTGAGGTTGCGGATCTTCTTCACTTTCCTCAATGGTCGCAACCACAAAACTTTCAAGGTGCTTTTGCAAGGCACGATTAAAGGTTGGGATCAGACCAAATTGATCAATGAAGATTTTACTGTCTTCATTGAAAACAAGCTGGATTAAGCTGCCCACATTATGCTGGGCAAGGCTTGCCAGTGCCTGTGGTGTCAATAATGCAGCCTGTGCTTTTTTGTTGGCTTGTGCAGCACGTTTTTCCGCTTTGAGACGACGACGTTCACGCGGATCATTAATGGCACGTTTCGGTTCAGCGTTAACTACTTCCGCCTGTTTCGCTGTTTTTACCGGTGCGACAGCAGTTTCTTTTTGTGCTGCCGATGGCTGTACAGATTTTTCAGTTACAGGTGCGGTTGACGCTGCAATGACAGCAGATTGGGCTTTTGCAACAGGACGCTTATTTTCCCGAGCAGTTGATTCAGATGCAGCAATTGTTGCAGATGCATCTGATTGACCCAGTGCCAGGATTTCTGTTTGTGCCGTATCAAGATTGACCAACAATGCCGTAGGTAAAATTTCCGGCTTGGTCTGTTCGATAATATGCACCTGAACGCCATGATCCTGCGATGGATCCTGTAAATGGCCTTCGGATACTGGCGTTGCCTGATTTGCCTGTGCTAAAACAGATTGATCACGGTTACGCTGTGGACGAGGCGGGCGGCTTTGATTGCGTTCGCGACGTGGCACACCTTGATCCTGTTGCTCTGCAACCTGATTCTGCTCATTTTGGCGTTTGTTGTTGTTACGACGCTGGTCTTTATTGCCATTGCCATTTTGTTGACGAGGTTGCTCCTCTGTTGGCTGTGTCGCTATCGAAACTTGTTCATAACGCTGTTCATTGCGAGGTTCACGTTGCTCATTACGTTGTTCGTTGCGAGGATCGCGTTGATCGTTACGTACCTCTTTACGATTATTACGTTTATCCTTGCGACGAGGTTGACGTTCTTCCTTATCATGTTGCTCTGTTTCTACGGTACCTTGTGGTGCAGTCGTCTGATGCAGATAAGCATTAGCATAATCAGCCGTTGGCGTGGCAGGTGTTGTAGGTGCAGCAACCGGTGTGGCGATTTGACCATATTGTCCACGGCTTACAGCACCATTATTGACCAGTTGTTCAATGGCTGCCGCTGCATGTTGCGCAGTACGACTTTGATCAACAGTTTGAGCCTGTTTTTGTACAAATAGGTTTTCTAGCCATGCACATGGACTCGCAGACGGTGTTTGGCTTTTTACCGCTGCTGCTGGCTGTGCTGTGGCGACAGTTTTTGGTGCAGCAGGCTGTTCTATCGCTGCTGGTGCAGCTTCATGATGCTGTTCTTCAATGTGCCAGCCGGTAGATTCATAACCCAGATCTTTTTCGCTGGAACGTGTAGCGGCTGTACGTTCATAACTGGTTGGAGCAAAACCTTCCGGATTGTACTGGATTTCGTAATGCGGTGTTTCCAGATGCGGATGTGGCAATACGGTGACACGTACACCCGAGGTTTGTTCCAGATACACGATGCTGTGACGCTTCTCATTTAACAAGAAGGCAGCAATTTCAACTGGAACTTCAACTTGAACTTCACCATGACGCTCGCGCAATGCGATTTCTTCCACTTTACGCATAATGGACAGTGAGAGCGAACGCAGATCACGTACCATACCGGTACCATGACAGCGTGGGCAAACGTAACCAGTGGCTTCTTCCAGTGATGGACGTAAGCGTTGACGGCTCATTTCCATCAAACCAAAACGGGACAATTGTCCGAATTGAATACGGGCACGATCGCTTTGGGTTGCTTCACGCAGTTTGGCTTCAACCATGCGTTGATTACGTTCTTTACCCATGTCGATAAAGTCGATCACAATCAGACCACCCATATCACGCAAACGCAATTGACGGGCAATTTCTTCGGCAGCTTCAAGATTGGTATTGAGTGCAGTATCTTCTACATCCTGACCGCGAGTTGCTTTGGCAGAGTTAATGTCAATTGCTACTAGTGCTTCGGTTTGGTCAATGACAATCGAACCACCGGACGGTAATTTTACTTCACGTTCATAAGCAGTCTGGATTTGACTTTCAATAGCAAAATGGGCGAACAAAGGCTCATTTAAGGTATAGGTTTTAAGTTTATCCAGTTGACGTGGCATGACTGCCTTAACAAAGTTATAGGCTTCGTTATAGGCATTTTCACTGTCTATCAAGATTTCTGAGACATCATCACGTAGATAATCACGAATTGCACGTGTTACGACACCCGCTTCCTGATGAACCAGCATTGGTGATGTACCCGCTTTTGCGGTGCTTTGAATTTGTGCCCACAGATCTAGCAGATGCTGTAAGTCAAGTTGTAATTCTTCTTTACTACGGCCAATCCCGGCGGTACGTACAATTACGCTCATGCCTTTGGGAATATCCAGCGCAGCCAGAATTTCTTTTAACTCTTCACGAATTGATCCGGAGATCTGACGGCTGATGCCACCCCCTTTGGGGTTGTTTGGCATTAATACCAGATAGCGACCAGCAAGTGAGATAAATGTAGAGAGTGCAGCACCTTTATTGCCACGTTCTTCTTTTTCCACTTGAACCAGTAATTCTGTACCTTCGGTAATCAGTTCACGGATATTGTGGTTGTGGCGAGGATCACCATTTAAATAAGAATTGGCGATTTCTCTTAAAGACAAAAAGCCCTGACGTTGTGCGCCATATTCGACAAAAACGGCTTCTAAAGAGGGTTCAACACGGGTGACATGCCCCTTGTAGATGTTGGCTTTTTTCTGTTCTCTTGTACGGTTTTCCAAGTCAAAATCGTATAAGCGATTGTCAGTGACAAGTGCAACACGAACCTCTTCGGCATGCGTTGCATTAATCAACATACGTTTCATGGGTGTAATACCTTCTAGTGATATACACCAACAAATTGGCAAGGTGGAGCAAATGCCTAGCAGACTCAATTATCGATAATTTGGGTAATTGAGCTTAGGGTGGATTTTGAACATATCATGATGTCAAAGCCACAATAATCATTGAACCTCAAGCTACCTGAATATTCACTGGTAAACATGCTGTATATAAGGTGATCTAAATGGTGATCTTTCGCAATGCTATATCTTATTTGTCATCTATTCATGGCATTCTCATCATGAAATAGGCGTATGGCAGCAGACCTTAATATATCGTTTCGAGTTACCTGAATATCTCTCTAGGGCGCAATTTGTGTGATGCAATCAGTTTACATATAAACTAACAAGATTGTTGTTAGCGACAATTTGTACGGAGCAATATGATTTGTGCGATTAATTTGCAAAAAACACAAACACATCACCAATTTGCCGATATAATTTGCCCTCGGCAAAGGCATATTCTTTGAGGACCGACACGCAATCTTATGTGCATCATTTAATCGCTTGAAAGTCGATTAAGTCACGAGATGGACTGTTACGTTGGTATCCGTGCGCTGAATATAGCAAATGCTTCATCATCTGCCTATGGGGTAGATCCTTTTTTTTAAACATAAATGCTGTTTATTTGTTTAGAAAATATCCAAAAATGAATTTTTTAGAGCAATAGACCATATGACTGAATCCAAACCTTCCCATTCTGATCAACCTTGGCAGAATGTCACCTGGTTTGATGTGACAGAACATCAAGATGGGCAGAGAATTGATAATTTTTTATTTAGTCGCCTCAAAGGTGTACCGAAAAGCAGGATTTATCGATTGATTCGGGAAGGCGAAGTGCGTGTTAATAAAAAGCGCATTAAGGCTGATACCAAGTTAAATATTGGTGACCAGATTCGGGTTGCACCGATTCGCTATCAACAGGCCAGTACCGAGCAACAGCCGCCGATTGGCGACAAAATCGCAAAGGGCTTACTTGATCGTATTGTTTTTGAAGATGAAGGTCTGATTGTGGTGAACAAGCCTTCCGGTATTGCCGTACATGGCGGAAGCGGTGTTGCTTATGGTTTGATCGAAGCATTGCGTCATGCAACAGGGAAAAAATATTTGGAATTGATTCACCGCATAGACCGGGATACTTCTGGTCTAGTGATGATTTCTAAAAAACGCAGTGTGCTAAAAGCCTTGCAGGACGATTTGCGTGCGCATCGCATCAAGAAAACCTATGCTGCAATAGTGAAAGGTGTGGTGACTATGGATGCGCAATTGATTGATGCCCCCTTGTTGCGTTATGAACTTGCCAATGGTGAGCGTCGTGTTCGAGTCGCCAAAGACGGCAAACCCAGTCAAACTGAATGGCGTGTGGCGGAGCGGTTTAAACAGGCAACCTTGATCCATGCATCACCTTTATCCGGACGTACTCATCAGATTCGTGTACATGGTTTAAGCATTGGTCATCCATTGCTGGGTGATGATAAATATGGACATCAGACGCCGTTTAATGCAGTAGAACCACGGCGGTTATGCTTACATGCCATGCGCTTACAGATCCCAGGTTATCCGCTGATCGAAGCGGCTTTACCCGAAGATATGCAAAATGTGCTTGCGCAATTACGAAAACTTTAGACAGGAACAACAGGTGAACGCAGAGTCTCATTTGGAAAATTTCAGTGCGATGGATTTTGATTTAATCGTATTTGACTGGGATGGTACGCTTTATAACTCGGTCGGTCAGATTGTCAATAGCCTGCAATTTGCAGCACAACAATATCAGCAACCTTTAACGGATGATGCCGCAAAAAGTGTGATTGGTTTGGGGCTGCCAGAGGTGATGCAGACTTTATTTCCAGATGTCCCACATTTACAACAGGATATTTTGGAAGCGTATTCTGCCCATTATGTGGAAAATTCCGGACAGGATGCATGGTTTGATGGCGTAGCAGAGTTACTGCATGACTTAAAAAAACAGCATAAAAAACTGGCAGTGGCGACAGGAAAAAGCCGTAGAGGTCTGGATCGGGTTTTACATCACACTGCTAGTCAGGATTTATTTGATGTGACCCGCGCCGCCAGTGAAACACGCTCTAAACCTGATCCATTAATGTTACAACAGATTCTGGCAGCAACAGGTGTTACAGCTGATCGGGCGATCATGATTGGCGATACCAGTTACGATCTGCATATGGCACAAAATATTGAGATGCCAAGAATTGGCGTGAGTTATGGTGTACATTCGATTGATGTGTTAACACAGTTTAAGCCGCTTGCGATTGCCGACAATGTTCAGCAATTACATCAACTGTTATTGTCTGGGTCATGATTGGATTTACCGTGATGACAATTTCGTGTATTGATAGGTATTGTTATGCTGCTGATCCACGCTGTTCATGATCAAAAAAATCTGCCTGAGTTCTGCATCAAGATCAGTTTTTATTTGAAATTCGCTATCATTTGGGCGGATAATTCCACAAATTTTTGATGTTCCTGACTATGTTCATTTCTAAAGATATTTCGCTTTCTGCTATTGTTGCAGGCTTTATTGCTGTTGTGATCGCTTATGCTAGTTCTGCGGTTATTATTTTTCATGCTGCACAAATGGGGCAACTGTCGACATTGCAAACCGCGTCATGGCTGGCTTCTGCCTCACTGGGCTGTGGTGTGGTAACGCTGATTTTAAGTCTGAAATTAAAAATGCCGATTATTACCGCATGGTCTACACCGGGTGCTGCATTACTGGTGACAGCATTACCGTTATATTCCTTGAGTGAAGCGGTAATGGCCTATATCGTTTCGGCGATTCTGGTGATTATTTTTGGGGTGACCGGACTATTTCAAAAAGTGATGCAGAAAATTCCAATGAGTATTATTGCTGCCATGCTGGCTGGGATTTTATTGCAGTTCTGCTTGCAGGCATTTATGCAAATTCAATTGCAGCCCGTTCTGGTCTTGTTGATGTGCATCACATATTTTATTGCAAAATTACTTTTACCCAAATATTCCATTGTATTGACGTTATTGGTCGGGATTGCAATTGTTTTACTACAAAATGATCTGGTATGGTCCAGTATTTCATGGGCAGTTGCACAGCCAGTCTGGACCACACCGACTTGGTCATTGTCTGCGATGTTTGGTATTGCATTGCCTTTATTTATTGTGGCGATGACCTCGCAAAATGCCAGTGGATTAGCGGTCATGCAAACTTCTGGCTATCAGGCACCAGAATCCAAACTGATTACCTATACCGGCGTTGCTTCCTTATTGACTGCACCATTTGGTTCGCATGGTGTGACCTTATCCTCGATTACTGCTGCTATTTGTACCAGTCAGGATTGCCATCCTGATGCATCGAAACGCTATATTGCAGGCTTAAGTTGCGCATTTTTTTATTTTCTGTTTGCGGTTTTTGCACAAAGTATGGTGCAGCTCTTTGCATTGGTGCCAAAAGCATTTGTGGTTGCCATTGCAGGATTGGCATTATTTTCTGCCTGTAGTCATGCCTTAAAAACAGCATTGTCCGAGATGCAGCATCTTGATGCGGCGATGTTGACATTTATGGTGACGGCTTCCGGCTTAACACTGTGGGGGGTTGGGTCTGCATTCTGGGGATTATGTGCCGGCATTGCGTTATATCTATTAAAGCAGGTGATTGATTTACGCAGCCATACATAGACGATCACAGACAAAAGATCACACATAACATTTGCTGCTCTATACAAAAAAATGGATTAAAATAGAGATAAATCTCACACTTTGAATCCCTATAAAACAGATATGACCACAACACCCACGAAAATAGAAAAAACACAGTCCAGTCATATCGTTGTATATGCAGCTTTGGCTGGAAATTTTGCCATTGCCATTGTGAAATTTATTGCTGCTTGGTGGACCAACAGTTCCGCCATGCTCAGTGAAGCCATTCACTCTTTGGTGGATACTTTAAATGAAGTATTGTTATTGCATGGCTTAAAAAAATCCGAGCGTGCACCTGATGCCACGCATCCTTTTGGATATGGGCGTGAACTATATTTCTGGGCATTTATTGTGTCCTTGATGGTATTTGCTTTGGGATCAATTGTGTCCATTTATCAAGGTGTACACCATATTTTAAATCCAGAAGAAATCAAGGACCCTCTGGTGAATTACATTGTGCTGGGTATCGCCATGCTGTGTGAAGGCACATCATGGGGTGTGGCACTCAAAAATTTCCGTAAGGAAAAAGGCAAGCTTGGTTATTTTGAAGCTTTTCGGCGTAGTAAAGATCCTACTACTTTTACCGTATTATTCGAAGATTCCGCAGCATTGATTGGTTTAACGATTGCCTTGGTCGGTATCGCAGCCAGTCAGATTTTCAATCTACCGATGTTAGATGGTGTGGCATCTATTTTGATTGGTGTAGTGTTGGCAATTGCTGCAACCTTGCTGGCTCGGGAAACCAAGGGTTTATTACTTGGCGAAAGTGCCGATCCAAAATTACGCAATCATTTAATGTTAATTGCTGCCGAAGATGAAGCGGTGTTAAATGCAAATGGCGTATTGACCGAACAAATCGGTGCGCATCAGGTACTGGCATTGTTAAGTCTGGAATTTAAAGATAGTCTGACCAGTGACGATATCGAAAACTGTATTAATCGTATCGAAACTGCTGCCAAAACAGCACATCCGGAAATTGTCACCTTGTTTATCAAGCCGCAAACCCAGAAAGTCTGGTTGCAGCGTATGCAGGGACGACTGGAGCAATAGCATCATCATTCCCGTATTGGTTGGTTTAGTCTATGACAAAAAATAAGAATTCCGTGGATCAGCAGTTACAGTATCGTTTGCCAACCCAAAGCTGTATTCGGCATAGCTATATTCGCTTAAGCAATGATTATGAGAAATCCGATCATTGTCACGGTTCGGGATTTCATAATCTTGCGCCGCGTCCGGAATATCAAACGGCAAGCAATATTTTAAAATGGATTGCGACACGACATAAAAGCAAATCGACATGGCTGGCGCAGGAAAATTCTCTACAACCTGATCTGCCTCAGCAACGTGAATGTGCTGAAATTGACGATTGGCAAGTCTATTTTATTGGTCATGCCACGGTATTGTTACAAATTGGCCGTTATAATTTTTTAACCGATCCGGTGTGGTGCGATTATGTCAGCCCACAACAGGGGAGTGGTCCCAAGCGCTATCGTCCAATGGGACTGGCATTGGAACAATTGCCAAAGATTGATGCAGTATTGCTCAGTCATAACCATTATGATCATATGGATCTGGCGACATTAAGCTGGCTGGTAGACCATTTTGATATGCCGATTTATACAGGTCTTGCGAATGGACAGTATTTGCCCAAACATTTCCAAGTGATCGAAATGGATTGGTGGCAGCAGCAATATTTTGGTGAGCATGGCGAGTTAAATATTGTGTATGTACCTGCACAGCATGGGTCTGGTCGGGGCTTAAGAGATCAGAATCAGGCCTTGTGGGGTGGTTTTTCGATTTTATCTGATGCCGGACATGCCTATTTTGCCGGAGATGCTGCATATAGCGAGCATTTTAAACAGATTGCTGCGCGATTAACGCCGCCGCGATTGGCATTATTACCCATCGGTGCCTATGAACCGCGTCGTTTGATGCAATACCTGCATATGAATCCAGATGATGCAGTCAAGGCACATCTGGATTTACAGGCCGAGCAGAGTGTGGCAATTCATCATCGTATGTTTCAACTGACCGATGAAGAGATGTTTGCACCTGAACGGGATTTGCATACAGCCTTATCCGCGTATCAGGTGTCTGAGCAGCAATTTGTTTGCCTTGAAGAAGGGCAGATGATTCAAGTTTAGGTAACCGATATCAGTCAATAACTGGTATCTATTATGTCGAAAATCACGCCTTATTGATACATGGGACGGTCTTCACTTAAGGTAATTAGACCACGAATACAGCGATAGACATGCCAAATCCATGCAATGATCACAATTGCCAAGCCGAGTAAAGGTGTAGCACTCCACCAAGGTGAATGATAGACAAACACCACCAGACAAACACAGGCAATGGCAACAACATTCCAGAATAGATACCACCAGAAACTACGGATTTGCCAGATAAAATGGCTTTCCAGCGCAGTACCTTTGACTGAATCAAGCTTGATATAATTGATAATAATGGCAATGATCGACAAAATGCCTGCACTGAAAATCGATGCAATATAAAGTGCATACAGCACATAAGTCAGTGTTTTATTATCTTGAGAACCAAAGTTCTGAGGATTCATCTCTTGTAAATCTTTGTTTTGTATAGTGTCCATGAGGGTTGACCTTGATTATATTAAATACTCTTGTGCAAAAACTGCAAAAGCAATTAAAACAAGATTCAAGACAATCGACAGTGCAAAATAGGTTTTAAATGGTTGTTTTTGTGTCTTATGACGAAAATTTTGCCGTGCAAACCATGCAGCTGTCCAGCCACCCAGCACATTCATTAATAATAAATGCTGTTCGGAAATCCGAAAATCACCATTTAAAGCCGCCTGTTTATCTTTTTGATAGAGCCAATAGGTATAAGCATTGATCAGCATAATGATCATCAAACTTAGCATTGGCAGTTTGCCAAAAGAAGACAATACAAAAAGTGCGACCCAATAGATCAGCATGAGTATATACATTGGATGCCAGGCATTTTTTTTGGCCTGATTTGAAGCCGATATTGTGCCTTGTTTACCTTGTACCTGCTTGGCCTTGACATAACTGACATTAATGGCTTGCGGGCGGGATTGGTTGTCCAACCCAAGATCATATTCCACCACACAGCCCTGAATTGGGCGAGGGCCGGAACGCTGAAAACTTTTAATATGCAAAAATACCCGCTGATGTTTTGGGTCGTTAATGCCCTGAATAAAGCCATAACCCTGTTCATCATGCCACTCTACCAATCGCCCCTGATACCGTGCCATTAGATGTTGTACTCCTGTGTCAGGCGATTGATCAGCATAAAGCGCATTTCTTGTGGATCTTTTTGTAAAATATCACTGCCGGTCCGGCCTTCTGCCTGATTGCGCTCTGCCACTTGTAGTCGAGATAACCAAAAGCGACATGCTGCCATCGCCAGATAAATGTTCAGACAGGCTTTTTCATCTGCGGTAAGTGGGCGGACATGTTGATAGGCAGTAATAAAGGCCTGTGCTTTATCATTATCCAGACTGACATCGGGGAAATTACTACAAAAATCATTGAGCGTGATACTGATATCCAGCAATAATTCATCGCGATTTAATTCGGAAAAATCCAGAATCCCGGTCAGTTGATCTGCAACATATAAGGTATTGTCGCGGAATAAATCGGCATGGATTAATCCTTTGGGGCGATCCGGATACTGCGCTTGAGCTTTTTCAAATTGTCTAAATACCTGATCAAGCAATTGTTGGTCATCTGTGGACATGTTTTGATATAAGGTTGTCGCGGTTTTTTGCCACCAGACTTGCCCATGATTATTTTCACGTTCTAGCGGAAAATCTTGTAGCGCCAGATGCATGTTTGCCAACGCTTGTCCGATTGCTGCGACTTGTGCAACTGTTGATGGAATCGGATGTCCACCTGCTAGACGAGGCGCGATTTGTGCGGGTTTATCTGCAATAAAATGAATGGCTTCCCCATCATATTGTAATGGTACAGCGACAGGTAGATTTTGTTGACCAAGATGTTGTAATGCCGGAATCAATTCGGATGCCGCTGCTTTATCCAGTTCTTCAAAAACAGTCAGTACATATTGCTTATTATCCTGAGCAGTTAAAAAATAATTGGTATTTTCAATACCGCCCTGAATGGGCTGGATTTCAACAATGTCTAATCCAAAGTCTTTGGCAAAGTGCTGCACTTGTTCAAGGCTAAGCTGTGTATAAACCGACATAATGAAGAAAACCTACGGACAAATAAAAGATTTTTGTTAGAATAACGCCTTATTGTCATAAGTTGTAGCTTTCCTGACAATTTATCAAGCATCTCTATAGCGTTTGGACGAAATTATGCTAGCAAAACGAATTATTCCATGTTTAGACGTCGATAATGGTCGAGTGGTCAAAGGCGTACAGTTTGTCGATATTCGTGATGCAGGTGATCCGGTCGAAGTGGCCCGCCGCTATAACGAACAGGGTGCAGATGAGATCACTTTTCTGGATATTACAGCAACCCATCATGGTCGGGATACCACGTACCGTACTGTTGAGCGCATGGCAGAAAGTGTTTTTGTCCCGTTAACTGTAGGTGGTGGCGTGCGTAAAATTGAAGACATCCGACTGCTGTTAAATGCTGGCGCAGATAAGGTCAGTATTAATTCGGCTGCGGTATTTAATCCTGAGTTTGTTGCTGAAGCTTCTAATCGTTTTGGTGCACAGTGCATTGTTGTCGCAATTGATGCCAAAAAAGTTGCTGACAATAAATGGGAGATTTTTACGCATGGTGGGCGTAAACCAACAGGTATTGATGCCATAGAATGGTCGGTGAAAATGGCAGAACTCGGTGCTGGAGAATTATTGATCACCAGTATGGATGCTGATGGTACCAAGGCTGGCTATGATCTGGGATTGATGCGTACCATTAATGATCGTGTTACGATTCCGACCATTGCCTCCGGCGGTGTTGGTAATTTACAACACTTGGCAGATGGGATTTTAAAAGGTGGTGCAGATGCCGTGTTGGCGGCCAGTATTTTCCATTTTGGTCAGCACAGTATTCCGGAAGCCAAGGCTTATCTGGCAGCACAAGGGATAGAAATGCGTTTATAAGGCGTTAAGATCTATCACATAAAGTTAAAAGCCCAAATCAATACGATTTTGGGCTTTATCATATAAGCAGCGATTATTGTTGTTCTTTGCCACCCACAATCTTATACAGTAAAGCGCCAATCACACCACCAATGATCGGTGCCACCCAGAATAACCACAATTGACCTAAGGCCGCAGTTTCAGCAAAGAAGGCAACACCGGTACTACGTGCAGGATTTACTGACGTATTGGTGACCGGAATACTGATTAAATGAATTAATGTTAATGCCAGACCAATGGCAATCGGTGCAAAACCAGCCGGGGCACGACGATCTGTAGCACCCATAATGACAAACAAAAAGCCGGCAGTTAGGACAATCTCAATGATGAGGGCAGATAAAAGCGAATATTTACCCGGAGAAAGCTCACCATAACCATTTGAAGCAAAACCGCCTGTACCGGCAAAATTAGCTTGTCCTTGAACAATCAGATACAGAATAAATGCTGCAACGATGGCACCAATTACCTGTGACACAACATAAGGCACAACCTGACCCGCCTGAAAACGCCCGCCAGCCCATAAGCCAACGGTAACAGCTGGATTAAAATGTCCACCGGAAATATGACCCACGGCATATGCTGCGGTGAGTACTGTTAAACCAAATGCCAGAGCGACACCGGCAAAGCCAATACCAAGTTCCGGAAATGCTGCGGCAAAAATAGCACTACCACAACCACCAAAGACCAGCCAAAATGTTCCGATAAACTCTGCTAAATACTTATTCATCATTTTTCACCCAGATAAAATCAAATTGAGATGTGTTTTAGTTTTAAAATGCAATTTTAACACTGGTAAAATGTTAACAAATTCACATTTTTATGTATCTTATCCAAGATAAATGATTTTAAAAAGCAAAATTGTTGAAAAATTATACTTAATTGCTCAGGTCAATAAAATAATATGCTGTTTTTTTCATCAAATCTTCACAACACCTTGATAATTTTGTCTGCAAAGAAATTTATGCAATGCAGTTTGATCATGAGGTGCGCTATGGGTCAAATGGTTTATACCTTAGATGATATTAAAGATCGATATTTAGACTTTTTACAGAAATCGGATTGCCCAAAAATAGAGAATTTAACCAATTGGGGGCGTAACCGATTTTTTTTGAGTACCTATTTTGCAGTGAAACACTGTCATCATACATCGAGTAAAATATGGATAGAATTTAACGCCAGAACCTATGATCTTGATATTACTCAGGCACCTGATTTTCTGGATCAACACAATTATATTGCATGGTTACAGCAACATTTTTTAACAGCCTAATTTTTACAAGGCAATTTATCTAAAAAAAACTAGCTAAAAACGTATAGTCTAAAAACTCATATTTAAAGTCCAATACTCTAAAATTTAAGGCTTTTCCTGCCAGAAAGGATTATCGATTTCTTCTGCATCTTCGGGTGGTGTTAATTTTTCGGGTAATGTCTGTTGTTCCAGGTAGTGAACTGTTTCATTGAGGATCTGTTGTAATTGTTTGGCATCGCGTAAGCCCTGTTGATCACGGGTGATTTGCAGACTACCGTATATGGATAAGCGTTCACCCTGATTTTCCAGAGTTAAATTATCTATCGTAATACTCGCTGTTGCATCTTTAAAGGGTTTAAAATCCATAGCATTCTCGAGTTTAAGTTCTGTTGGGGATTATTCCTGTTGTTTTAACCAACGTAGCAAAGGCAATAAAATCTTGTTGAGATTGGAGAGTTTATCCTGCTGTTGATTGATTTGATCAAGCTGTTCATCAAGGGGCGAGGTATTCGGATTCTGCTGCTTTTGCACCGAGGGTATTGATAAATCTAAACCAGAGGCGTAATTTTTTCCAACGATAAATTGTTTTTGTGTGGTTTTAATTTGATCCGCGGAAATATCTGGTGCACATTGGCTGATCAGATCATTTTGCAGAAACTTGGGTTGTTGATTGGCTTTGACCTTATTGGCTTGCATCGGCAATGCGTAGATTTGTCGTTTAATATTTTCGGCGGCTTGTGGGAAAATATTAATCCCGATCATTTCTTCCAGCGCACAAATACTGATAATTTTTGCGCTACGACGACTATCGTTAGTGGATAAATAGGCACTTGCCATACCGATTTTTGGAAAATAGACCACTTTATACACATGGCTGGGCACAAGAACTGCACGTCCTTTTTTAATGTATTTTACTTTGGAATTTAAATAGGCAGGACCTGTTACCACATAGGCATCCAGCTTATATTTACTGACCATAGCTCGGGTGGCTTCTTCAATTTCACGCCATGTATTTTGATTGTTGTCGGGGGCTTGTGGAATGATATTGGCTAGAGAGAAGCTGTCATATTGTGAGACTTTATCTCCCATATCACCATTGGGTGCCATATGCCCACGATCATAGCCCGAACCGCGATAATCCTCGAGTAATGCTCTAGCATTTATTGGTAATCTTGTTTCAACGTGGAAATTATCTTCACGTTTGATTTTCTGGGCTAAACGTTGTGGCGTGAGTTTTTCTGCGACCCATAATGGTGTTTTGGAAATGCCAGAATAATTTAAACTAAAGCCTTGATAACAGAGGGGATAGGTTTGATTCTTTAGTTTTGGATTGATCAGTTCTGGTGCAGTTTCCTGATGAAACTGATTTAGACATAAATCTCGATTAAAGCTGAAAATATTGCCGTTACTTTCATTGGTCATCATCCAGCTACAAAATGCAAGTACAGGAACAAAAGCAGAGATAAGACGTTTTTTCAAAACCATTAAATAACCAGAAGTATAAGATTTACAAGAATGCTAAGTTGCCGGAATCTTAGCAATCAAAGTTTACGCTGTATATGAACAAGTCCTGTTTTTCTTACAAGATCATTACAGGTGTTATGAATTTGAACAACCTGAAGCCAACAAAGTTCACAAAGCAGTGCTTTACCGTACTCACTCAATAGATAGGCTACACCGTGATGGACAGTGCTTTATGTTATTGATGCAGTCAAAAACTGTCCGGAACTGTGTTTGAGGAAAAACGTTAAATCTACTTCTCTCTTTACCCGGATTTTTTCACTTAGCTTCTCGCATAAATTGATCATTGATAAAAGGAGATGATGATGAGCAAAATACATTCAGGACTGGTTTCATTTGCGACCATGATCTGTGCAAGCGCTGTTTTTGCAGAACCACCTTTACAGCCCGGTGATACTTTAGAAAGTTTATCTCAAGTCAAAGTTGAAACCACCATCAATGGACAACCCGGTTCATTGGAACAAATGGGAATTCCAAAACAGATTATTGCACAGGCAATTGAGCAAAATGCCGTGATTGATATAGAAAATCGCACACTCATCGCTGCATCAAGCGTATCTCAGGCAGGTGCTGATGAATCACTGGCACATACACAACCTTCATCAACCGACATTCAGGCACAGGCAGAAAATCCTGTTGTAGTGAGTGATGATCCCAATGTTTTGGCACAGATTGAACAACAGCAATCGGTTGATCAATCGCAGCATCTTGCAGCACAAAATGCTGGTTCAGATTCATCAATAGGCGCTGAGACAGATTCCACTGCCTTGGCACAAGGTGAATCACAGCAATTAACAGATCAATCACAGCAATTAACAGATCAATCACAACAATTGGCAGCACAAACTACACACGCTGATTCTTCTATAGTTGCGGAAGCAGATCCAAATATGGTCGCCATTCAACCCAATCAACAGATTGACCAAGATACTGCGGCTGCCATGCCTGAGCAAAATTTAGAGCAAATCGATCCCAATGCACAGGCAATCCCTGCGCAAAGTGAACAAATGGATGAAACGCAACAATATGGCGATACTGAATCTGGTATGCCAACACCATTGCAGTAAATTCTTATTTTTGAAAAAGCCTGGAACACAGGCTTTTTTAAATCCTAAATTTCGATCTGGCTGCCGAGTTCGACCACACGATTGGTTGGAATCTGATAAAAATCACTGACAGGGCTAGTATTACGTTGCATGGAAATAAATAGTTTTTCACGCCAAGGTGCCATGCCTTCGCCAACTTTGGAAATTACCCTATCACGGGAAATAAAGAAGCTCATTTGCATCATGTTAAATTCGATGTCCAGTTCATGACATGCCAATTCCAGTGCTTTGGGAATATTAGGCTCATCTTTAAAACCGTAATACACTACAATTTTAATAAATCGCGGACTTAAGCGATCAATATAAAGTCGGTCCTCATCCGTTACATAAGGTACATCCTGAGTCACGACATTAATTAAAAAATTCAGTTCATGCAGGATTTTATTGTGCTTAAGATTATGCAGCATGGCATGTGGCACAATTTTAGGTGTACTGGTCATAAAGATTGCTTGTCCTTTGACGATTTGTACATTGTCACCCAGATGCTTGATAAATGTTTCCAGTGGCAAGGCATCTTTTTCTAATTTGGCAAACATCAGCTCACGACCACGTTTCCATGTCATCAATAAAGTAAATACCACAGCGCCAATCGCAATTGGTACCCAGCCACCGGCAATAATTTTAAAGGCGGTAGAACCGACAAAAATTAAATCGACCACAAAGAAAGGTGTCATCACCAAGATAGTTTTTAGTAAGGACCAACGCCAGTATCCATACGCCAGTAAAGCAATTAAAACTGTGCCACACAGCATGGTCATGGTGACGGCAACACCATAGGCACTGGCAAGACTTAAGCTGTCTTCAAATAATAAAATCAGGATAAATACCGAAATAAACAGTGTCCAGTTTAAAAAAGGCACATAAATCTGCCCTTGTTCGGATTCCGAGGTTTGTTGAATCGATAAACGTGGTAGGTAACCAAGCTGAATAGCCTGTTTTGCCATCGAAAAAACGCCGGTAATCACTGCCTGAGAAGCAATAACTGCTGCCAACGTTGCCAAACCAATCATGGGATATAAACCCCATTGCGGCACCATGAGATAAAATGGATTTTCGATGCTTGCAGGGTTACGTAATAATAATGCACCTTGTCCAGCGTAATTTAACAACAAACATGGCATAACAATAATAAACCAGGCCATCCGAATAGGCAGCGCGCCAAAATGTCCCATATCTGCATAGAGCGCTTCGCCACCAGTAATGGTTAAAATGACTGCACCCATGGTAAAAAAAGCCACTAAAGGCTGATGCCATATAAATTCAATCGCCCAATGCGGACTGACCATGGTTAATACAATCGGCGTTTGTGCAATACTTAAAATACCCAGAAAGCCTAAACTTAGAAACCAGAGCAGGGTGATAGGTCCGAAGAATTTTCCCATCACTGCTGTGCCATGCCGCTGTACCAAAAATAGTGCTGCCAGAATGCTGATGGAAATCGGCACAATCCAGTCATTGAAAACAGGCGTAGCAATACTTAAGCCTTCAACCGCTGATAACACCGAAATTGCTGGTGTGATAATACCATCACCAAAAAACAGGGAGGCGCCGATAAAGCCAATGGCGATCAGGACAATCTTGTATTTTTCAATAAACCCCTTGGCACGTAAATTCAATGCAAGCAGCGACATGATGCCACCTTCACCATTATTATCGGCCCGCATGATGATACTGATATATTTGATGCTGATGGTGAGCGTCATACACCAGAAAATCAACGATAAGATGCCTAGAACACTTTGTGTTGAAACAGCAATGTGTGCCGCAGCAAAACATTGTTTAATCGCATAAAGTGGGCTGGTCCCGATATCACCAAATACGACACCAAGTGCAGCCAGCGTAATCGTAGGAAGTGCGGTTTTTTTAACGTGATTCATCTTTTTTTAAAGGTCAACTTCGGTATTTTTGCGCAATGTTAGCATTGTTTTCACTTTTAACGTGTAATTCACTTGGCAATCTTTACATTTTTCGTTATTATCGCAGCCCTTGGTGAGGTGTCCGAGTGGCTGAAGGAGCACGCCTGGAAAGTGTGTATACGTTTGCGCGTATCGAGGGTTCGAATCCCTCTCTCACCGCCAATTAAAATGCCGACATAGCTCAGTTGGTAGAGCAACTGACTTGTAATCAGTAGGTCCTCAGTTCGAATCCGAGTGTCGGCACCATTTATTTTGAAAAATCTAGTTCTCATATTTTATTAAATATCTCTCAAGATTGTGCTTATTGTTATTCATGTCGCATAGATCAGATGCTACAACACATAATTTTTATTATAGATGACATAAAAAAGCCGCTTAATCAAACTGTCCAACTTTAATGAAATCAGATTAGTTATAGCGGCTTAGACTGAAATCAAATATTCCATTCCACAAAGTTTTTCAGCAACTGTAAACCAGCAGTATGACTTTTTTCCGGATGGAATTGCGTTGCAAACAAATTTTCTTGATGCAATGCAGTACAGAAGTTCAAGCCATATTCACAAGTTGCTGCGACAAGGTTTAGATCTTCTGGTTCGACATAATAACTATGCACAAAATAAAAACGGCTGTCCTGTGCAATATCTTTCCACATTGGATGTGTTGGATCAGTTTGATGCACCTGATTCCAACCCATATGTGGTACTTTTAATGGGGCAATCTCTGGAAAGTGTTTTACTTGTCCTTTAAAGATCCCCAAAGCATCGGCCCCACCATTTTCTTCCGAATGTTGCATTAATGCCTGCATCCCGACACAAATTGCCAGAACCGGTTTATTGAATACTGCCTGACGGACGACTTCGTCAATTCCTGCTTCTTTCATGCCTTGTATACAGTCGCGCATCGCACCTACGCCTGGAAAAACGATTTTATCGGCTTGCGCCACAAGTTTTGGGTCATTGGTGACATCAACTGTTGCACCGACATATTCCAGCGCTTTTGCCGCAGAATGCAGATTACCCATACCATAATCTAATAAAGCAATACGGGTCATTACAAGCTTCCTTTGGTTGATGCAATTGTTCCTGCGGCACGTGGATCATGTTCACAGGCCATACGCAAGGCGCGTGCAAAAGCCTTAAAGACACTTTCGATCTGATGGTGGCTATTTTTACCTTTAAGATTATCGATGTGTAGCGTCATTAAGGCGTGATTAACAAAACCCTGAAAAAACTCGGAAAATAAATCGACATCAAATGTACCTACACGGGCGCGGGTAAATGGAATATCCATAAATAAACCCGGTCGACCGGAAATGTCCACGACAACGCGCGATAAGGATTCATCAAGCGGTGCATAAAAATGACCATAACGACGAATACCTTTTTTATCACCCAACGCCTGAGCAAAAGCCTGCCCTAATGTAATGCCACAATCTTCTACAGTATGGTGATCATCGATCTGTAAGTCGCCATCGCAATAAATATCGATATCAAATAGCCCATGACGCTTGATTTGATCGATCATATGGTCTAAAAATGGAACTCCGGTGTTGAGTGTGCCTTGACCTGTACCATCTAAGTTAACACGAACTTGTATTTTGGTTTCGTTGGTATTTCTTACCACTTCGCTGATACGTTGCGTCATAGACACATTCCTTAAAACTTTGAACAAGAAAATCTTTGGGTAGTGCAGCATTCTGCCTAATTTTGTCATAGTTTACCGCATCTCATTCGATATATACAGGAGCTTGTGTCAATGCCAATCCAAGTTGAAGCAGTAACGGATCTCAAAGACGTTATCGTACGCAATCAAATTGAGCGACTTTACGAAACCAGTCCGGAATTTGGCGATGGTCAGGACGCGATTACACAATTAGATGAGGCTTTAGATCAGGATACGGTACTTTATACGGCTGTTTTTAATGATAAGATTATTGGTGCAATCTGGAGCGAGGGGACTGGTACTACCCGGTTGCTGGAATATGTCGTGATTCATCCGGCAAATCGTGGACGTGGTGTAGCAGATCGTTTGATCAGTGAAACCTGTCGTATCGAAGAAGCAAAAGGTGTGACCAAATTTGAACCGGGATGTGGGGCAATCCATCGTTGTCTGGTGCACTTGGGTAAACTTTAAATTATATCTGATTTAAAAGTGCACAGTTAATTAAAATTGTAAGATTTATACTTGACCTTTGCACGATAAATCTGTTTAATACGCACACATCGGCGCGATAGCTCAGTCGGTAGAGCAACGGATTGAAAATCCGTGTGTCGGCAGTTCGATCCTGCCTCACGCCACCATATTACTTTATTGTGATTTTCGAGTCCTGATCCCATCAGGACTTTTTTTTATTTAAATTTTTTAATCGTCTGATTGTTAAGCATGTTTTCTTGCTTTTTGATATGAAAACCGCTTTAATACATGCCATCGGCGCGATAGCTCAGTCGGTAGAGCAACGGATTGAAAATCCGTGTGTCGGCAGTTCGATCCTGCCTCACGCCACCATATTTCTTTAAGATACTAACGATTTAGTATCTTTTTTTTTATTTGAATATTTACCCTATGGGAAAAGTGTGATAATTTTCGCACAAATATTAAATTATGTGTCTAAATTTTTGAATTAAGAGGGTAACATGTTTAAAAAAATATCTAAATTCGCCGTATTAGCATCTTTGCCAATATTATTAATTGCTTGCGGTGGTGGGGATGGAGGAGGAAGTACAAATTCTTCTTATTCTGCGACAATAACAAAAAATGGCATTACCTATACCTGTAAATCTGAAACAGCATTTAATGATTGCAGCAATAATAGCAATTGTTCGAGTTGTACAGCACCAGCTTCTCCTACAGCAACGAAAATTACTACACAGTGTAGTGATGTAAATAATACCATTTCTGTTACAACAGATGGATGTGTTTTTAATGCAGGAGGTACACAAACAGGAGTTTGTGTGAGTAGCTCTTCATTAAGAATGTTATCAGGAACTGATAAAACCAAACAGGAAGTGATTGCTTCGGGTAGTTTGTTTAGTGGTTCTTCTCTTACGCTTGGTGGTAAAAAAATTACTTGTACTTAAAACCTGATTAAAAGTATATACAAAGGTGGATATTACATTGTTAATCCACCTTTGTTTTATTTAGTAAATGGCAAAAATATGAAAAATAAGGTTTATTATGTTTTACCAATTGTAACATTTGCTTTGGGTTTCTTTATTGCCGATGTGCGTATGGTTTCCCAAAATTTAAATGAGTACCAAGATTCATCTTTATTGTCATCACTCAATCATAATATGCAAAAAAATAAAGAAGAGGCATTATCTTCACTGACATTGGATAATACATCCTCAGCACAAAAAGTGAATCAATTGTCTAAAGAATATAAACAGGAAGTTTTAGCAATGATAGATGAGATGCCGGAACAACAAGTGCAAAAATATCTTCAACAAGCATTTCCAAATCAGGATCTCAAGACTATTCAAAATAAAAAGGTTTTTGCTCAAAATGTATTACAGGAATTAACATCTCAAAATGATGAAGAAAAATTGGCAGGTACGATTAGTGTTGCTTTTACCCCAGTCTATTCTCAGCAATCAGAAAATGTCAGTCAGGTCCATAGATATCAGGGACTTTTTGCACATTTCGATACTTATGGAAAATTCCCGAACAATGAACAAATATTTATTCGTTGGTTAAATAGAGATACAGGTGAGCTGATTGTATTTACACCCAAACGAATAAGTAAGGATGAAAATCAAAACTGGATCAGTGTGATTCCAGATCAAGGATGGCAAGAAGGGACTTATGATGTCAAAGTATATCAAATGAATGATGCTTTAACACCGATCGCACAAACTAGCTATACATTGTTGAATGTGCTAGATTGAAATGAGACCTATCGCAGCAGGTTTTATGAATATGTGTTGCGAATGAGAAAGTAATTTCTGGAAAATTATGAGTTTAGGCGTGATAATAAACTATTAACTCTAGTTATCATTGGCGATATTATAGAGTTATTGTTTAAATAATTATAACAACTAACAAATTTCTAAATTGTGGGGAAGTTTACATAAGCGCTTTTAAATAGGCTAATACGGTTAATACCGCAGTCAGGCGATAACCATCTTTACCGAACTTATTTAAAGGTAATTTATTTAACCAATTAAACAGTTTCGTGGCGGAAAGAACCGCATTCTGGGTTTGTTTAGATTCCTGTTGAATAGTGGCATATAAATAGCTTGAACCTTGTTCCAGCACATCATGAGATTTTAGATAGATAGAGGCTGAAAAGATCAAACAAAGCCAGTCTCGGGCAAAACATAATTGTTGATTCATATACTGTCCCGGATCAGATTCGAAATCCAGAAATGCAATACGCTGATTTTTATCAAATACCATATTGCGTAAGAATGCTTCACTTAACCAGACTTCTTTTTGATGGATACGATGTACTTCATCCACAACCTGTTTATATAAACGTAGACAGTCCTCGGCACTGGCACTGTGTTTTAGTGCTGATTCTAGTTGTTCAGAGGGGACTTCTGCATCACCCACATCTGCAATCATCAAACCTTCTTCATTATAGGCAAGGAGTTCAGGGACATTGATGCCACGTTGCTGGAGTTCTTGTAACCGATGGGTTTCGGTGAGGATGGATTGATATCCACCCAGATTGGGAACAGGAGTGAGGGCCTGTAATTTTAGCAGTTTTGCTGCGATACCGAAGAAACGATATAGCCAGATAGAATGCCGCTTACCTGCTTTTTTAATCCAGACTGTTTGCTGTTCAAATTGATATTTTGCAATCGATGAGGTTTGAGTAGCCAGCATTTGCGCTAAGAAATCTTGAGGGGAGAGATTGTGCATAATTGACCCTTAGTCTTATCAATTGATTTTAAAGACGAAGTCATCATAATCCTTTTTTTTTAAATACACAAAAATGGTCAGTCACTTAAAAGACTTCATATTGGCACATCGTAGGATTAAAAAAACGACCTGGTCAATGGTGAGCAGGTCGTATTGGGATGAAACAGTTAAAAATTTTAAATCAAATGATTAAGCAGATTTTGCTTCAGGTTTAGTGGCCAGCATATGACCATTTTCCTCAAGGTTGATATGCCATTGTAGTGCTTCACGCAGGATATGCGGAGTATGGCCACCAATTTTACATGCGCGGTCATAGTAGCTTTGCAATTCATCACGATACGCAGGATGGACACAGTTTTCGATAATCACTTTGGCACGTTCACGTGGTGCAAGACCACGCAAGTCTGCCAGACCAATTTCGGTCACCAGAATATCAACATCATGTTCATTATGATCGACATGGCTGACCATTGGCACTACAGATGAAATTGCACCACCTTTGGCAATGGATTTGGTCACAAAAATAGCCAGATGCGCATTACGGGCAAAATCGCCTGAGCCGCCGATACCGTTCATCATTTTTGTACCACCAACATGGGTTGAGTTGACATTACCGTAAATATCGAACTCCAGTGCGGTATTGATGCCGATAATCCCCAAACGACGGACAAGTTCCGGATGGTTGGAAATTTCTTGTGGGCGTAAAATAAATTTATCTTTGTAATGTGCAAGATTACCAAATACACGATCACCGTATTTCTGAGACAGGGTCATCGAACAACCTGAGGCAAATTTCATTTTGCCCGCATCAATGAGTTCAAATGTACAGTCTTGTAGTACTTCTGAATACATCACCAAATCTTCAAAGCTTGAGTGCTGGAAACCGGAAAGTACAGCATTGGCAATCGAACCGATACCTGCCTGTAGTGGTCCAAGATTTTTTGGTAAACGACCTGCTGCAACTTCATCTTCAAAAAAGTTGATTAGGTGATTGGCAATGCCTTGAGTTTCTTCATCCGGTGGGGTAACAGTAGATGGTGAATCAAGGGTATCATTAAATACAATACCGACGATTTTAGCTGGATCAATCACAATGGCTGTCGTACCAATGCGGTCATCAACTTTGGTGAGTGGTACAGGCGTACGGGTTGGGCGATAGGTTGGAATATAGATATCGTGCAGGCCTTCAAGCTCTTCGCTGACCGCAGTATTGATTTCAACAATGACTTGATCGGCAAAGATGGCAAAACTTGCAGAGTTACCGACAGAAGTTGTTGGAATAATATGACCATCTTTGCTGATGGCAATCGCTTCGATTACAGCAATATCAGGACGTTTCAGTTGTTTGTTACGCATTTGCTCAACAGTTTCAGACAAATGCTGATCGACAAACATCACTTCGCCATTGTTAATGGCACGGCGTAATGTGGTATCTACCTGAAATGGCATACGACGGGCAAGTACACCAGCTTCGGTCAGTTCTTTATCCAGATCATTACCTAGACTTGCACCAGTAATCAGGTTAATTTTCAGAGGATGCTGCTTTGCTCGTTGCGCAAGTGCATGTGGGACAGCTTTTGCTTCGCCAGCACGAGTAAAACCACTCATCCCAACCGTCATCCCATCTTTAATGAGTTCAGCGGCTTGTTGTGCACTGATCACTTTGTTGTGTAGGCTTGCTAAACGAATACGCTCTAATGACATAGCAGACTCTCAAATTAAATTAACGAAATCCTTGTGAGAGCCGATTGTAGCGTGGGAATTTTCAAAAAGGCAGATCAATACTGCTAAGGTCTAATAACGATTATTATGCCTGTTTAGTTTAACATAAAAAGTGAAGAAATTGAATTGGAAGCAAAAATATAAACATATGATTAATATGGTTATTTTTTGTAAAAATAACCGACATTTATGATCTGAATTTATTGTGGAGATTTACTTAGCTTTTCCCGAGTTTTTGTTTAATACGATCAAGTGGACTGGTTTGGGGCGTTTCTTCCTGATGATCTCTCTCAATAGGCAAGTAAATTTTAACTTCCAGACCACCTTCAGCATGATTACTGATTTCAATTCTGCCTTGATGAATATCGACAATTCTTTTGACAATCGCCAATCCTAAGCCGCTGCCCTGAATGGTACGGGCTGCTTCGCCACGGACAAAGGGTTGCATCAGTGCTTGTACCTGACTTTCCGGAATACCTTCACCATGATCGGCAACACGAATTACCAGTTCATGCGCTTGTAGATAAGCGGATAATTCTACAGGTTCGGCACCATAACGTTTGGCATTATTCACCAGATTTCCGACCAGACGTTTTAAAGATAGACTACGTGCCTGAATAATTGGTAATTCCTGAGCCGTGAAGCGAATATCCAATGGCTTGAATTGCACCACGATTTCCTGCAATAGCGTATTGACATTGGTATCATGTAATTCCTCATCGGAACCATCACGCATAAAGGAAATAAATTGATTGAGGATGGCATCCATGTCATCAACATCATAGATCAGTCCTTCTTTTAAGAACTCATCTGGTAACATTTCTGCAGTTAAGCGAATACGGGTTAATGGTGTGCGTAAATCATGAGAAATCCCTGCCAACATGATACGACGTTCTTGTTCGGCCAATTGCAGGGTGTGAATCATATGGTTAAAGGATTGGTTGACCTGCCTGATTTCCAGTGGACCATGGTTAATTTCCAGATAAGGGGCTTTACCCGTTTTGCTATAACTATTGGCAGCATTTTGCAGCCGTTTTAACGGACGGTTAAGTTGGCGTACCAGTGTTAAAATAATTACCATGGTCAGGAATGGAATTCCCAAAATCCAGCCAATCAGCAATTCCGGACTATAGTTGGCATAAGTAGGTAAAGGCTCCCTGAGCCAATTGCCTTTCAGCTGTGGGGTTTGGATCCAGATTTGTGGGCTAGGCTTGAATTGAAAATAAACGGTAACATCATTACCTTGAAGTTCCAGTTCTCTTGCAAGTGCATTGGAGAGTCGGTCGGTAAATAATTCGGCGACGAATTTATCTCGGACATTGGGGAATTGTTCGGGATTTTTGACAATTTCAATGCCCATTTTATCGCGAAGCCAAGCTTTTAAATCAGTTGATTGTTGCTGATAGCGGATTTCTACATCACTGTAGTTGAGCATTTCAATTTCAACTGCCAGATATCGGGCATGTTGTTTGATTTCAGGCAGGTAAAGCGTACGCCAGAAGAACCACAAGGACATCCATAAACTAAAAATAACCACCAGCGAAACCAGCACTGTCGTACGCATGGCGGCAGAGCGTGGTTTAATTTTATCTAGAAACTTTTCCCAAGGCGTGCGTTTACGCTCCTGATAGGAAAATTCTGCATCATGTAGCGCATCAAGATGATGGGGGCTGGAATCCTGCTTCACGGACTAATGAATACCAGTAAATTATTATTCTGCACCATCTGGAACGAAGACATAACCTACGCCCCATACAGTCTGGATATAACGGGCACGGGCAGGGTTTTCTTCAATCAGACGTCTTAAGCGGGAAACCTGTACATCAATTGAGCGTTCCATTGCACCCCATTCACGACCACGGGCTAGATTCATCAACTTGTCACGTGTTAATGGTTCACGTGGATGTTGAACCAGTGCCTTAAGTACTGCAAATTCACCCGTTGTCAATGTCACGACTTGACCTTCACGTGTCAGGGTACGGGTTGATAAATCCAGTGACCATGGTCCAAAGCTGACTACTTCAAGGTTTTGACTTGGTGCGCCGGGGACTTCTCGTACCTGACGACGTAGCACAGCACGGATACGTGCCAGTAGTTCATTTGGATTAAACGGTTTTGGCAGATAATCATCCGCCCCGGCTTCCAGACCGGCGATACGATCTGAGTCACTGCCTCTTGCAGTCAACATGATAATCGGTGTATCGATATTGGAAGCACGTAGGCGACGACAAATACTTAAGCCATCTTCAACCGGTAGCATGAAATCCAGAACGATTAACGAAAATAGCTCACGTTGTAATAATCGATCCATTTGCGTGGCATCATGGGCTGTTTTAACGACAAAGCCTTTATCTTCCAGAAATCGCTGCAATAGGGTTCTTAAGCGGACATCATCATCGACCACCAAAATCCGATCCACTCGATCTGAATCTGGACGAGGTGCTTCGGTTTCTGCTGGTACAACTAAGCTCATGATGTACTCCTTCAATTGTTATTCATGCTATATTGTTGCTTAATATCTTGAGTATAAAGCTAAATTCGTACAATACACTATGCTCGAATCTACCAAAAATTACAAATGTAAATCTTGCTTTGATACTAAAATTCAACAACTAAAATTTGGTTCTTATTGGCAATATCTTAATAACTGATATGTATTGCAATAAGATTTGCTGCAAAAATTGATAAAATTCTTTCATTTTCAAAGAAAGCTTCTATTTTTAAATAACTTAAAGTACAAAGATGACGGTTTCAAGAAAGCAAATGTTACAACCTGAAAAATTATTTTAAGAAAATCTATGAAAAAGCGATGAAAAAGCTGTGTATAAAGGCTTTATTTTCATCGTTTGGCACGTATAATCGTGTGCTGATAATTTAACTGCCGGAATAACGCTGAATGACTGAATTAGTGCAGCAAATCGCAACGGAGCTTGCCGTACGTCCTAACCAAGTAGAAGCAGCCATACGTCTGCTTGATGAAGGTTCAAGTGTGCCATTTATCGCACGTTATCGTAAAGAAGCGACCGAAGGTTTGGATGACTCGCAACTTCGTCAGTTAGATACTCGATTACATTATTTAAGAGATTTGTTTGATCGTCGTGAAAAAGTCATTGCGTCATTAAAAGAACAAGATAAGCTGAATGACGACTTATTATCGAGAATCAATGCTGCCGAAACAAAAAATGCATTAGAAGAAATTTATGCACCTTATCGTCCGAAGCGCACCAGTAAATCCTTTAAAGCCAAAGAAGCAGGCTTGGGCGAATATGCAGAAAAGATTCTCACCACTGAAATCGATCCCAAGACAGCTTTGGAAGATTTTAGTCATGAAGACTATCCGGATGTAGACAGTCAATTGGATGCTATTCAGCATATTATTATTGATGAATGGGCGCAAAATATTGCCCTGACTGCCGACCTAAAACAAATCTTTGCCAAAACAGCCGTTTTAAAAAGTGTAGTTGCTTCGGAAGAGAAAAAAGAAGTTGGTAAAAAATTCCGTGATTACTTTGATTTTTCCGAAAGTTTGAATAAAGTTCCTTCACATCGTTTATTGGCATTGTTGCGCGGTCGTCAGGAGAATGTACTGACCTTAAAAGTTGATGGCGAAAATGATGGGCCGGAAGCACGTATTCACGAAGAATATAATATCGGTCAGATCAAACCAGAATCGCGTCATGAGTTTTTAAAGCAAACGGCGACTTTATTCTGGCTGGGTAAAATTCGTCCGCAAATTGAACATTCCCTGTTAACGGAAAAACGTCTGGCTGCCGAAGCAGAAGCCATGCAGGTATTTGCCGAGAACTTACGTCATTTATTATTGTCTGCACCTGCTGGTGCCCGTTGTACGCTAGGTGTCGATCCTGGGATCCGTACTGGTGTGAAACTGGCAGTAGTCAATGCCTCTGGTGATGTCGAAGCGCATAGCACCATCTATCCATTTGCACCTAAGGAAGATAAAGAAGGCTCAATTGCTGAGCTTGCCCGTCTGTGCCGCGAGTTTAATGTGGATCTCATTGCGATTGGTAATGGTACTGCGAGCCGTGAAACTGAGGCTGTGGTTGCCGAAATGATGGCACAAAATACCGATTTGAAGCTGACCCGCGTAACAGTAAGTGAAGCTGGCGCATCTGTGTATTCTGCCAGTGAACTGGCTTCGGCAGAATTACCGGAATTGGATGTCTCGATTCGTGGTGCGGTATCGATTGCTCGTCGTTTGCAGGATCCATTGGCAGAATTGGTCAAAATCGATCCAAAATCGATTGGTGTGGGTCAGTATCAGCATGATGTTAATCAAACCGGTCTGGCACAAACACTGGATGCAGTGGTGGAAGACTGTGTGAATGCAGTAGGTGTGGACGTCAATACGGCATCTCCTGCAATTTTGGGTTATATCGCTGGTTTAAATAAAGCCATTGCCCAGCAAATTGTTGAATATCGTAAAGAGCACGGTCGCTTTGAAAACCGTGAACAATTGAAAAAAGTACCACGTCTGGGTGAACGTACCTTTGAACAGGCAGCAGGTTTCTTACGCATTCAGGATGGTGAGCAACCGCTTGATGCGTCTGCGGTGCATCCGGAAAGCTATGCGCTGGTGCAACAGATTGTCAGCAGTAAAGGCACCACCGTGCAGGATATTATTGCCAATAGTGAAATTATTCGTTCAATCGATGCGGATACTTTTGTGACAGAACAATATGGTCTGCCTACTGTGAAGGATGTGTTGGCCGAATTGGAGAAACCAGGTCGCGACCCACGTCCAGAATTCCGTACTGCAAAATTCCGTGAAGATATCACCGAAGTTGCCCAATTGAGTGAAGGTTTACAGCTTGAAGGGGTAATCACCAATGTTACCAATTTCGGTGCCTTTGTCGATATCGGTGTACATCAGGATGGTTTGGTACATATTTCTGAATTGTCGAATGGTTTTGTCAGTGATCCACATAAAGTGGTTAAACCGGGACAAATTGTACAGGTTCGTGTGTTGCAAGTGGATGTAGAACGAGGCCGTGTCAATTTAAGCATGAAAGCCGAAGGTGCTGCGCCTGTTAAAGCGGCTCGTGCGCCACGTCCACAGCAGGATCGTGCAGAGCGCAGTAATGAGCGTAAACCACAAGGTCAGCGTCCACCACGTAATAAAGACGGTGACTTTAAGCGTCCGCAGCATAGCAAGGCCAAATCCGAGAAACCACAAGAGCAAAAAATTGGTGGTTTCGGTGCTTTATTATTGCAGGCTGGGATTAAAGGTTCTAAATAACTTTAAGTGCAAATTTCTTATAAAAACCTCTTAATTTTTTTAAGGGGTTTTTATATTTTAAGCGGATTAAAATATAAAAATAATCAGCAAAGAAAAATTTACTGGCCATTTAACACAGCATTTTTATTGTAAAGTTTAAATTTTAAAAGATGCTTATTGAATCATCATATTGTGTAGAAGGACTTGGCACTGCATCATAAATACGGCAAAATATCACAAAATAAATTTGTCCTTTAATTCAAAAGCGAAGCGGCATCAGTGGTTGGCTTTTTCCCTTTTGAATATCTTCAAGGCGTCTTTTTGTATGAATAGATGTATTGGAGAACACAATGAGTCAAAGTATCTGGATTCAAAATCCATTCGCAATTTTTACTGCCAATGATCTGGATGCCCGCGGTGGGCTTGTGGTCGAACAGGGCAGGATTAAGGAGCTGGTTGCCTTGGGCCAGCAGCCTTCCCAACCTTATGATCAAATCTATAATGCCCGTGATGACGTGATTATTCCGGGCTTGATTAATAGCCATCATCATTTTTATCAAACTTTAACTCGTGCATGGAAACCTGTGGTCAATGTGCCGTTATTTCCGTGGCTGGTTAATTTGTATCCGGTCTGGGCGAAACTTACACCGGAGCAATTGCATCTGGCAACGCAGGTTGCATTGGCAGAGTTGACCATGTCCGGTTGTACCTTTGCGGCAGACCATCATTATCTATTTCCACAACAACTGACCGATGCCATTGATATTCAGGTACAGGCTGCCCGTGATTTGGGTGTACGGGTCATGCTAACCCGTGGTTCTATGAGTTTGGGCAAAGATCAGGGTGGTTTGCCGCCGCAACATACGGTGCAAGATATGGAAGTGATCTTGCAGGACAGTGCCCGTCTGGTCAATCAGTATCATCAGCGCGGTGAAGGTGCAATGGTGAATATTGCATTGGCACCGTGTTCACCTTTTTCCGTTACTCGGGAAATTATGCAGGCCAGTGCAGATTTGGCAGCGCAAATGGATGTGCGTTTGCATACGCATTTGGCCGAAACCATTGATGAAGAAAATTTCTGTTTGAGGATGTTTGGCCTGCGTACAGTGGATTATCTGGAAAGCGTTGGCTGGCTAAATTCACGGACATGGCTGGCACATGGCATTCATTTTAATGCTGAGGAAATTGCGCGTCTGGGCGCAAATGGCGTGGGGATTTGTCATTGTCCTTATTCCAATATGCGTTTGGCATCGGGAATTTGTGCGACGCTGGATTTATTGCAAGCGGGTGCCAATGTGGGCTTAGGTGTAGATGGTTCAGCATCGGCAGATGCGTCAAATCTGATTCTGGAAGCACGACAGGCCATGTATTTACAACGCTTAAAATATGGTGCCGAAGCGATTACACCGGAATTTGCCTTAACACTAGCTACCACGGGTTCGGCAAAATTGTTGGGGCGCGCGCATGATTTGGGTCAGATTGCCGAAGGCTATCAAGCTGATTTGGCTTTTTATCGTTTGGACGAATTACGTTTTTCCGGTAGTCATGATCCGATCTCGGCATTATTGCTTTGTGGTGCAGATCAGGCACAGCATGTCATGGTACAGGGTAAATGGATTGTCAAGGATCGAGAATTGCAAACGCTTGATATTGACCGTTTGCAGGCATTGCATCGGGAACAGGCGAAACAATTACTTGCTGCATAAGTTGTGTTTTCTTAAGCCATGCTCAATGGATCTAAACATAGTCTGTAAACGAATATTAAGTAAAATTTAAGATTCATCTTCTAAAGTCACATCAATTTTTTGAAAAATGATGTGTTGTGATGAATCAATATCGGCTTAAATTCTGGAAAAAGCCAATTAGTTTACATACGTTTATTCTAGGCTTTTCGGTTTGGATTACGTTATCGCTCAATTTTATTTTTTTTGAAAAATTATATCAATTAACGCCCTATAAAGGTTTTCCTGCGATTTTATTTATCGGTGCAATGGTAGTATTATTGATTTCTTATGTTAATTTTATATTTACCTTATTAATGTGGTGTTGGAATGCTAAAATCATTGCATTTGTCTTTTTATTTATTGGTGGTGCAGCGACTTATTTTAATCACCTTGGAATTGGTGTAGATGCCTACCAAATTCAAAATTTAATAGAAACAGATCCTCATGAAGCCAGAGATTTGATGTCTCTAAATATCTTACTGTGGGTTGCAGTATTATTGGTTTTGCCATTAAGCATTCTTTCACTATTTAAAATTAAGAAAGATAAGTTACTTTCAACTTTAAAATTTAAAGGTGGGATGGCACTAGGTAGCTTATTGATCGTTGGGTTGTTGGCTTTTATTTATTATGCCGATCTTGCTGCTATTTTTAGAGAAAATAGAAATCTTAAAGGCTTTATTAGTCCTCAAAGTGTTTTTGCTTCTTCTTGGTCATATTACAAAAAGTTGGCACCTAAAAGTAATGTTCCTTTACAAAGCTATGGGCGTGATGCTGTATTACAGATAAAAGCAGATGCGACGCAGCCAAAGCTTTTGGTTTTGGTCGTTGGGGAAACGGCAAGAGCCGAAAATTTTTCTTTAAATGGATATGCCCGAAATACCAATCCCGAGCTTTCTAAATTGCCAATTATTAATTTTACGCAGGCTGTTTCATGTGGTACTTCGACAGCTGTTTCTGTGCCTTGTATGTTTTCTGGTATGCCTAGAAAAGATTATGATCCTCAATTGGCACGGCATCGTGAAAACCTACTCGATATTTTACAACATGTGGGATATCAGGTGACGTGGATAGACAATAATTCAGGGTGTAAAGAAGTTTGTAATCGTGTTGAACAGTACAAGTTTTCACAGGCTCTGCAAGACAAGTGGTGTAAGGGTGACGAATGTTCAGATGGAATTTTGCTTGATGGACTAAATGATTATTTAGAACACATGCCACAAGATGATAAAAAACCGAGAGTTATTGTTTTACATCAAATGGGCAGCCATGGTCCTGCCTATTACAAACGCAGCCCTATTGAGTTTCAGTATTTTCAACCATTTTGTAATACCAATGCCATACAAGGATGCTCTTATCAGGATTTGGTCAATGTTTATGATAATAGTATTGTCTATACAGACTATATTTTGTCTAAAGTGATTAAAACCCTCAATGCTCAAACCAAATATCAAACCGCATTCTGGTATATGTCTGATCATGGCGAGTCGATTGGTGAACATGGTTTGTATCTACACGGTGCGCCATATATGTTTGCACCTTCACAACAAACCCATGTGCCAATGATTTTATGGTTCTCCCAACAATGGAAAGAAAAACATTCCAATATCGTACAATGCTTTAATCAGAAAAAAGATCAAAAAATGAGTCAGGATAATCTTTTTTCTACGGTATTAAGTTTAATGGATGTAAAAACTGCGACAAAAAATCCACAATTAGATTTGCTCGCAAATTGTAAATAAATATTGGGGTAAAAATGCTTAAAGTACTATTAATTGAAGATGATTTTATGATTGCCCAATCCATTCAACAATTATTTGAATTGGAAAATATAAATGTGCATTGGGTAAATAATGGTATTGAGGGTTTACAATATCTAGCAGAAAATCATCTCGATTTGGTTTTGCTAGATATTGGTTTACCTAGTATGAATGGCTTTGAAATACTCAATAAAATTCGTACTAAATCACAAGTTGCCGTGATTGTGATTTCTGCACGAGATCAGGTTGAAGATCGGCTGAATATTTTAAAACATGGTGGTGATGATTATTTAACCAAGCCATTTGATTTTGATGAGTTAATTGCTCGGATTTATGCTGTGCTCAGACGTACCCGTATAATAAATACAGGTGGTATGGATATTCTGCAATATAATGGTTTGAAATTAGATTTAACTGAGCACAAAGCATTTTACAATGATCAACTAATTGATCTATCAAAAAAAGAATGGATTTTAATGGAGTGTTTTTTAAATACTCCACTTAAAATTTTTAGTAAGTATGAACTAGAAGAAAAAATTTATTTGCATGATGGTGATGTAAATAGTAATATCATTGAGGTTTATATTCATAAATTAAGGCAAAAATTAAACAAAGACTTCATTCGTACGATTCGTGGCTTTGGATATCGACTAGAATAAGAGAATATGCCGCAGAAAAAAATATCGATAAGAAAACGTGCATTTCTGATGAGTTTTATCATCAGTATCGTTGTTTTTATTTTCATGTTTATAGCTGCGTACAAAATTGTCTATCATGAAACCGAAGAAATTCTAGATCAACGATTAAAAAGCATGGCAGAATGGCTTGCTGATCATAATCCAGTTTTAACTTCTAGCGAATTTTTACCTAATGCAACTTATAACGAAGAAGATGTATTTGTCGAT
The DNA here is from genome assembly GCF_002174125.1 of Acinetobacter populi. GTDB lineage: Bacteria > Pseudomonadota > Gammaproteobacteria > Pseudomonadales > Moraxellaceae > Acinetobacter > Acinetobacter populi. The sequence continues at coordinate 1,186,775 of NZ_NEXX01000001.1, read as the reverse complement.
ATCCATCTATATACGGCACTATCTCATGATCCTTTATCTGAAATAGTCCATTTAAAGCAAGATCGAGCAGGCTATTATTGTTATAAAAAACAGAATAAAAAATTTATTGCTTATATCGTTCCTTTACAGGATCGCCAAGTTCAGGTCTCACAGCCGCTTGCCGTGCGGGAAGTTTTAGCTTTTGAGCTTGCTGGAACAATGCTTATTCCATATTTGGTGATTTTGCCTATTATATTTTTATTATTGTATATGGGAATTTATCGGGCGTTAAAACCATTGCAGCATCTGCAACAAGAATTCTCTCAACGGCAATATCATGATTTAACACCATTAAGTATAGATGAATATCCGATAGAGCTGAATTCAATTATTGATGAAGTGAATGCATTATTTACTAGAATTGAAAAGGCTCAACAAGAGCAAAATGATTTTGTATCACATGCTGCACATGAGTTGCGTTCACCTTTGACAGCACTTAATTTGCAAGTTAGTGTACTGCAAAAAGAGCATCAGGATTCTAGAACAATTGTACAATTGAAACATGGTATTAGGCGTTTGCAGCATATGGTTCAACAAATGCTGGATTTGGCAAGGCAAGGAGAAACTCAATTGCTCAATGCTGAGGTATTTTCAATTCAGCAGTTGTTAACTGAAGTTGTGCAAGAGTTATATCCTCTTGCAGATCAAAAGCATATAGATATTGCATTAGTTGCATCTGATCAGGCAATAAATTTACTGGCGGATAGACATTCGTTTTACTTAGTATTTCGTAATTTAATTGATAATGCGATTAAATATAGTCCTAACGCAGGCACGGTAGAAATAAGTGTTTACTGGACTAATCAGAATCTTGAGATTTGGGTTGAAGATTCTGGTGGGGGTATTGATGAAAGTGAATATGATCAAATTATACAAAAATTTTATCGTATTCATAATGTTGATATAGGTAGTGGTTTGGGATTAGCCATTGTACAAAAATCATTATTACGCTTAAATGCCGACATTAAATTTTCCCGTAGTCAAAAGCTACAAGGATTATTGGTGATTGTAAAACTTCCGGCAAATGTGATGGTTTAAAACATTATTAATGAAGATATACAAGAAGGTATTTACTGCATAGGTAAACCAAAATGTCCACAGATTATGACTGAGGAAATGTGCGCCCCGCATCATCTGAGTATATCCCATACCTGTACCAAGTATGATGCCGCTAACAAGATAAAAACATGCAATTTTTTTATCTTTTTGATAAAAGACAAAAAATCCGGCTATCCATGCATAACCAAGACTAGCATGCCCACCAGGGAAACATCTTCCATGTCCTAAAGGATTAAAAAAATGAATTGTAGATTGGTTGCTTTGTATCATATACCAAGGACAGGAATGAATCGAGTTTTGCTTTAGAATTGAAACAGTGAGAATACTCAATAACATGAAAATTAAAAGTTGAAGATATTGGTGATAATTATTTAAAGAGATAAATTTAATCTGATATTTACTTGCAATTACTGAGATTAAAATACAAAGTAAAATAAACTCTTGTAATATTTTCATATCATGATGAGCAAACTGGTCATACCACCAGAAATTTTTATATAAAAAACCTTGTGTGGTATTTACATAAGGGGAAAGTAAAGCTTGATCTATATTACCTGCAATAGGCAACAGGTATAAAAGAAATAATGCAGATGATAGTAAAAATATAACATGGGGAGTGATAAAATTTTTGGACATTATTGGTGTATCATCATAAAACTGATGAATTAAATTCTGTCATTCACAGCTTAAAGTTTGCTTAAGTTTGTGGAATATAAATCCTATTAATAAATAAAAAACTAATAGGATCTAATATAGAAATATTAAATCAACGTGTGGTATAACCGCCATTGGCAAAAATGGTTTGTCCGGTAATCCACCAGCCATCGGTCACCAGAAAACGGACCAACGGTTCGATGTCTTCAATTTTGGTCAGACCGCCCAGTGCCGCAGCAGATTTATGGTAGGCAACAGCTTCCGGTGCTTCCTGTCCATAGAAGAATGGTGTATCCATTGGGCCGGGTGCAACAGCCGTCACGGAAATTTTACGGTCACCAAACTCTTTGGAGGCAGCACGGGTATAGTGTTCAACAGGAGCTTTTAAACCTTCATAGGTTGAATATAAGCCGGTATATGCCGCAAGTAGACTGGTGACAATCGAACAAATCTTGCCATGCTCATTAAGGTGTTTACCTGCCGACTGGATAAAGAAATAGGCAATTTTATTGTTAATCACATCCATCTGGTCAAATTCTTGTTCGGTGGTTTCGACAAATGGCTTTTTCAGGACACGACCAACGGTATTAATGGCGATATCCACACCACCAAATTGTTGTTTGGCCAGCGTGAATAAATTTTCAATTTCGGCAATATCAGATAAATCGGCCTGTACTAAAATGGCTTTTGCACCTAAGTCCTGTACCGCCTGTAGGGTTTCTTCAGCTTGCGCCTGAGTTGCCGAACTATTGTAATGAATGACCAGATTGGCACCTTGTTTGGCAAACTGGCGTGAAATCAGACCACCCAGATTTTTGGCACCACCAGTAATCACCACAGTTTTATCTTTTAAGGTATGTTGTGACATGTTTATTCCTCATCTTTATTAATTTGATTGCTTGATCTTAGAGCAGTTTATTTATTTGAAATAGGTGATAAGATCAAACTGATTGTTCGAAAAAGTTGAACAATCTAAAGTCGGAAAATAGAATGAACACAAGAGATAAAGCGTAGGATAAGACCAATGGATAAAATTGAACGATTAAGGATTTTTTGTCTGGTGGCAGATAAACAGTCCTTTGCTCAGGTTGCCCAGAAAATGAGTTTACCCCGTTCTACCATTACCTATGCGATTCAGTCGCTGGAAAAAGAATATGAAGTATTGCTGTTTTATCGGACCACGCGAAAGGTTTCTTTAACCCACGAAGGCAGCCTGTTTTATGATGAGGCGATGCGATTGATTACACAGCTAAAGGAGCTGAATCGGTTTAAATATCAAATTCGCCATCAACAGGGTAAGATTAGTATCGGTTTGCCCAAACGTATGGCAACACAAATTTTAATTCCCCATTTATCTGAATTTTATCAAGATTATCCACAGGTTAAAGTTCTCTTAAATGGCAATGACGACTTCTCTAATTTAATTGAACAACAACTGGATTGTGTGGTACGGGTTGGGCAGGTTCAGGACGAATATTTATTACAGCGTTCAATGGGCAATATCAGACTGGTGACGCTGGTCGCACCCACATATATTCAACAGCATGGTAAGCCGAAAGATTTACAGCAGATGGAACAACATTTTGCGGTAGATTATCATGTTGCTCGAAATTATGCCGAATATAGTCATCTGGAGTTTGATGGGCAGCGCATTAAAGTGCCATATCAATTATTGGTTGAAAACACGGAAGCCTATTTACAGGCAGGATTAGCTGGTTTAGGGATTATTCAGATTCCAGCATTCGATGCACAGTACTATATTCAAAGTGGTCAACTCATCGAAATATTTCAGGAGATTGCACCGATATTTTTACCGGTAAATATTCTGCTGAATGATCGTAAATATCGCCCACAATATTTTCAGGCTTTTATTGACTGGCTGGAAAACTTACTTAAACAGCAGTTTTCCAGCCTTAGTATAGAATCAAGATAGCGGATTATTTCGCAAGCATCGGTTTTAAGAACTTACCGGTAAAGGAAGCCTCCACTTCTGCCACTTGTTCTGGCGTACCTTCTGCAATGATTTGTCCACCCCCGGAACCACCTTCTGGACCTAAATCAACAATCCAGTCTGCGGTTTTAATCACGTCAAGATTATGCTCAATCACCACAATGGTATTCCCTTTTTCACGCAAGGTATGCAGGATATCCAGCAGTTTAGCAATGTCATGAAAATGTAGACCGGTGGTCGGTTCATCTAGTACATACAGGGTTTTGCCGGTATCTCGTTTGGCCAGTTCACGTGCCAATTTGACCCGTTGTGCTTCACCACCGGATAAGGTCGTTGCAGCTTGTCCGAGTTTAATATAACCCAAACCGACATCCATCAGGGTTTCTAGGCGACGGTGAATCACTGGAATGGCATTAAAAAATTCTGCGGCATCTTCTACAGTCATGCCGAGCACATCAGAAATGTTTTTGCCCTTGTAATTGACTTCCAGTGTTTCGCGATTGTAGCGTTTGCCATGACAGACATCGCAGGGCACATACATATCTGGTAAAAAGTGCATGGCGACCTTGATCATACCATCACCTTCACAAGCCTCACAGCGACCACCCTTGACATTAAAGGAGAATCGGCCTGCATTGTAACCACGTGCTCGTGCTTCGGGTGTTTGTGCAAACAATTCACGAATCGGGGTAAATAATCCGGTATAAGTGGCTGGATTTGAACGCGGTGTACGGCCAATCGGACTTTGGTCAATATCAACCACTTTATCAAGATATTGCAGCCCGTCAATGCCATCGAATTTTTCCGCTGTTAATGTCGTTGCACCATTGAGTTGGGTCAATGCCAGTGGTAATAACGTACGGTTAATCAGGGTGGATTTGCCGGAACCGGAAACGCCGGTAATACAGGTCATCACACCTGTGGGTAAAGTCAGATTAACATTTTTCAGGTTATGGCCACGTGCGCCAGTCAGGACAATTTTTTCATCCGGATGCGGTGAGGTTTTGCGTTGCTCAGGTACAGCAATTTTAAGCTTGCCAGATAAATATTGCCCAGTCAGCGAGTTTTTATTTTTCGCCAGTTCTTTGGCTGTCCCTTCGGCAATGACCTGACCACCATGTACACCCGCACCGGGACCAATATCAATAATACGGTCTGCGGCACGAATGGCATCTTCATCATGTTCTACCACTAATACGGTATTGCCCAAATCACGTAGACGAATCAGGGTTTGTAACAGGCGATCATTATCACGCTGATGCAGACCGATCGAGGGTTCATCGAGTACATACATCACGCCCATCAAGCCTGCACCAATTTGTGACGCCAAACGGATACGTTGTGCTTCACCACCTGATAATGTTTCGGCAGAACGTGCCAGACTGAGATAATTTAGACCGACACTGACCAGAAAGTGCAAACGTTCACGGATTTCCTTAAAAATCTTGTCGGCAATTTCGCCTTTTGCCCCTTCAAGTTTGATGTGCTGATAATAATCTTCGGCATCGCCAATCGACATCTGGGTGATATCGGCAATGGTTTTATCCAGTACCCGCACATGACGGGCGATTTCATTTAAACGTGAACCACCACATTCGCTACATGCAGCATTGGATAGATACTGCGCCAAATCATCACGTACATAATTACTTTCGGTTTCACGGTAACGTCGTTCCAGATAAGGTAATACGCCTTCAAAAGGCATTACCCGATTGTGTCTGCGACCACGTTCATCAATATAGGATAAGTCGATTTTTTCCTTACCCGAACCTTGTAAAATAATTTTTTGCTGTGCTTTGTTCAGTTCATGCCAAGGTTGATCCAGTGCAATGTCGAAATGATCGGTAACTTTTTGCAGCATGGCATAATAATACGGACGCTGACGATCCCAGCCACGAATTGCGCCTTGGCTTATGGACAATTCTGGATTGGGAATAATTTTTTCCGGACTGAAATGACTGCGTGTTCCCAGACCATCACACACCGGACAGGCACCAAAAGGATTATTAAAGGAAAATAAGCGTGGTTCCAGTTCGGCAACGGCACGATCACATTTTGGACAGCTATGTTTGGCCGAAAAAATACGATCCGGTTTTTCACCATCCATAAAGGATAAAATCGCCAGATCACTGCCTAAACGTAATGCAGTTTCAAAAGATTCGGCAATGCGGTTACCCAGATCGTCACGCACCTTAAAGCGATCAACCACCACTTCAATACTATGTTTTTTATTTTTATCCAGTTCAGGTGGATTATCGATATCGATGATTTCGCCATCAACACGGGCACGTACAAAACCCTGACCCTGTAATTTATCAAACAGGGCACTATATTCACCTTTACGTTCACGTACCACAGGGCCAAGCAGCATAATCGCTGTACCTTCTGGCAAGGCCTTGACCTCATCGACCATTTCCGAAACAGTCTGCGCCACCATCGGTAAATCATGTTCTGGACAATATGGTGTCCCAACCCGAGCATAGAGTAGACGTAAATAATCGTAGATTTCGGTAATGGTACCGACAGTAGAACGTGGGTTATGGCTGGTCGACTTTTGTTCAATAGCAATCGCTGGACTTAAGCCTTCAATGGAATCGACATCGGGTTTTTCCATTTGTGACAGGAATTGACGGGCATAGGCAGATAATGATTCGACATAACGACGCTGGCCTTCGGCATAGAGCGTATCAAAGGCCAATGAAGATTTCCCCGAACCGGATAAGCCGGTAATCACCACAAACTTATCACGGGGAATGTCCAAAGAGATATTTTTTAAATTATGAGTACGTGCGCCACGAATACGAATATAACTTTGGCTCATTCGGGAGAATCCTATTTTTTATGAGGGCGAAAAACTCTATGATATATGGAGATGAATTTGCATTGTTCAAGTGAGATTGTAACTGAGGGTGGGATGAAAATGTTAGAGATTAAAGAATTAAGTACAATCCGTTTCGAGCAGTGGCTTGCCTTATGGAAAGCTTATTTGGCTTTTTATCATGCAACTTTTCAACAGGAAATTGCCGAATTTACATGGCACAGGTTGATTGCTTCTAACAAAGACAATATGTATGGTTTTGCTGCAATTGATGGTGATCAGGTGGTAGGGATTGTGCATGTGATTGAACACGATAGTTGCTGGACACAACAGCCTTATGCTTACTTGCAGGATTTATATGTCATTACTGATGTGCGTGGTCAAGGTGTTGGACGTGCATTGATTGAGCAGGTTTATCGTGTGACCGCAGAACGAGGTTGCGATAGAGTGGTGTGGTTAACGCAGGAAAGCAATTTAACCGCACAACGACTCTATGACAATATCGCTGTGAAAACGGGTTTTATTCAGTATAAAAAAGCATTACAGGATATAAATTAACTCATTGGTGCTAAACTACTTTTTGTCCTTCGACCCAGACTTCAATAATATTTTGGTGTTCGGTGTTATAGATGATTTTTTGCAGGATATCCTCAGGGCGATCATCCGGCAAGATTTTTAAATTACTGTGTGGATGCTGGGTATCAATCACCATGACATCAAAATAAAAATCTTCGCGAATCTGGCCAACAAGTAAATCAAGCGCAATGCCACCACCTGCACTGGCCAGCCAGAATGCCTCTTTATAACTGATCGCTGCTTCTTGTGTGCCGCGCTGTCCGGCCTCCATGCTGCCATCAACCCCGTCCTGTAAGGCTTTACTAGCAGTGATGGCATGCTGACAGGCATTAAATAAAGATGGACTATGTCCACCAGCGACATCTGTGCCGAGTCCGACATGAAGCTGTTGCTCGAGTGCACGTCTTAAAGGAAAAACGCAATTGGCAAAATAAAAATTAGACAGCGGGCAATGGGCGATTCCGGCGTGTTGCTGCTTGATCAGGGAAAAATCATCTTGGGTGATTTTATTACTATGCGCCAGAATGGTTTTACGGCTAAGTAGGCCAAAATCGTTTAAGGTGGCAGTATCAGTTTTGCCATAACGATCTAAGCCGTATTGATGCGCCCAGTCACTTTCAGAACAATGGGTTTGGACATGGCAATCTGTATCTTGTGCAATTTCGCCTAGACCTTGCAACATGGCATCGCTACAGGACGGAATAAAACGTGGCGTGATCACTGGCTGTACCCGTTGCGTCTCATTTTGTGGCAATTGACGTACTGCTTCAATAAAGTCCCGTACTTCCTGCAAGGCTTGTTGTGTATCTGTTTCGATATAATCTTCGGGACATTGTTCGGGATTATCCATACTGACCTTACCGATTAAGGCACGTTGACCTTTTTGTAGGCAGATTCTGGCCAGTTCTAAGCTCGCTGGGGTATGAATTGAAGAAAAATATAAAACCGTTGTAGTGCCATTGGCCAACAAGGTTGTGACCATATCTTGATAGATTGGACGGGCAAATTCAACACTGGCATATTTCTTTTCCAGTGGGAAGGTATGTTGTTGTAACCAGTCTGCTAAGGGTAAATCTAGTGCCTTGCCCAATTGTGGCCATTGTGGGGCATGTAAATGTAAATCGATAAAGCCGGGGAGTAGGTAATGATGATCTGGATATTGAATCAAGGTAAATTGTTTAAACAGTGCTCGATAGCGATCATACGATGCATCATTACGGCAAATAATGCGGATAATTTTGCCATTCTTGCCGATACATAGCAGTGCCTGTGGATAAAATAAAATTTCCTGTGGAAAACTTGCGGTAAAGAAATTAGCCTGAATAACCAGTTGAATATCTGGAAAAAAAGATTGATCCATAGAACAATTTGCGCCTTTATTTTAGCAACGGAAGCCTAAAAGCCTCCGTATAAAAAATATTATTTAAACGATTTAATTTGGCTGCAATAATTGTTCCATGATGGATTAAGCTTGCGTAGATATACTGATTTCACTTGATCAAACTCAGGCGATTAAATACCACGATTAGCATGCCATTGAATATTGATTTTCAAAAATGGAATTAATCTGCTCAAATGTGATTGTGCGTTGGTCGGCATGATGTTGCCGGGCATAATGATTAATTTCCAGTTCAAGACGCTCCAGAAATTGCACATAATTCTGCTCGAAATCTTCCAGATCACGCAGATCAAAGCGTTGGGGATGATGACAATTATAACGAGCAATAAAATCCAGCATTAAATCTTGAATATGACGATTGGTATAATAAATTAAGTAAGTGGCTGCCGAACCACAATGTAAGCAGCCTTGTTCTAAATAGATTTCTTCATTATTAAGCCAACAGCATTGTAGCGTAAAGAAAGCACGAATGGCTTCTGTACCTAGAGTTTGATGTTGCATAGGCATACCTCTCATTTTTGTATCATGTCAAGCTGACATAAAATCGAACAATCAATAATGATTATCATTTATAAATAGAATGCGCTATGCAACTTTAAAAATCAAGTCGGAAAAAGACAATTCTTAGGATTTAATCATCAAAAAATACCTGTTTTTGTATCTAAACGTGATCTAATCCATCCCAGTTACGTTGTTGGTAAGCACTGTCCCAGAACAGCCATTCCAGTTTGGCTGCCATGGTATAGGCTGCATGCATTTTGGTTAACGTATCGGCATTACATCGTGCAGCAACTCGGTCAATGGTACGAATTACATTATGCACCGCGGTATGGAACTCTTCTCCTGAATAAGTATCAATCCAGGCTTGATAAGGGTTATTGGCAACTGATTTTTGTACAATTGCTCGTCCTATTTCTGCATAAATCCAGAAGCAGGGTAGCAATGCAGCCAGTACGATCGGATAGGCTTCACGCCATGCGGTTGCAGTTAGAAAAGTCGTATAATGATGACAGGCCAGCGTTAAAGGTGTCTGTTCAAACAGTTCTTTACTGATGCCAAAATCCTGCATAAATCCGTTATGCAAACTGCGTTCTACCACAATAGCCACTTTGGCCGCTTCGGAAAATTGAATCACATCATCTGCATCAAATGCTTTTGCAGCAGCCACTGCCAATGCCTGACCATAGGCAAGTAAATAGTGGGCGTCCTGAATCACATAATGACAAAAGGCATCCCGATTTAAACTGCCCTGTGCCAGTTCCTGATTAAAGGGTAAATTTAAGGTAGATTGATATAAATCCAGATTACGTGCCCAAACATCCTGACTAAATGACATGTATGATTCTCCTTTTTCTGATCTTGACTTTATCCAGTGTTCTAACATAATCCTGAATATTACTCTAGCAAGTGTTGGGTGGAACCAGATGCAACAGGCAAAATATCATGGCAGTTGTTTATGCGGTGCAGTGCAATATGAATTACTTGATGATTTTAATGACATTATTCAGTGCCATTGTCAGAAATGCCGTAAAGCCACCGGAACAGCTTTTGCAACAAATGCACCTGTTCATAAAGATATCTTTAAACTTGTACAAGGTGCAGCACAATTAAAAGCATTTGCTTCAAGTCCTGATGCCAAGCGTTATTTTTGTGGAGAATGTGGTAGTCCTGTCTATTCGGTGAAAGATACTGCACCAGAGATTTATCGTATTCGTATTGGTTTGATTAATGAGGATATTCCACATCATATTGCCAAACATGCTTTTGTCGGCTCAAAAGCCAATTGGGATCAGATTTTGGATGATGTACCACAATTTGATGCTTTTCCAACATAATTCTGACCTTAAAATTACACGCTGATAGATGGCTAAAATATTTACCTGTTTAGTGGCTGTTTTCCTTTATAATATAGTTGATGTCATAAGCCAGATGTATTGATGATGAATAGCCTTGAACGTCGTTCCACCTTTGCATTGAGTAGTATTTTTGCACTACGTATGCTTGGGCTGTTTATGATCATTCCTGTATTTGCCGTGGCAGGACAGCAGTATGCTGGTGCAACGCCAGCATTAATTGGTTTGGCGGTGGGAATCTATGGCTTAAGTCAGGCATGTTTACAAATTCCATTTAGTTTATGGGCTGATCGTTTTAGCCGTAAGCCATTAATTATTATTGGTTTGGCTTTATTTGCAGTGGGCGGTGCGATTGCTGCGCTCTCTACCTCCATTTATGGGGTCATTCTTGGTCGTGCGATTGCCGGCAGTGGTGCTGTTTCTGCTGTGGTCATGGCATTATTATCTGATGTGACCAGAGAAGAACAGCGTTCCAAAGCCATGGCATTTATGGGCATGAGTATTGGCTTATCTTTTATGCTGGCCTTTAGTCTGGGCCCATGGGTGACCACAAAGGTTGGTATTTCAGGATTGTTCTGGGTCACCACAATCATGGGTACACTGGCTATGCTGATGCTGTTTTTAGTACCCAAAGTCAGTCGCCATTATCGTGTTGCACCACAAGGTTATCTGGCCCAGCTTAAACAAGTTTTGGCTATGGGTGATTTGAATCGCCTGCATATTTCGATTTTTATGCTGCATTTATTACTTACTGCCATGTTTGTTTTTATTCCATCACAATTGATCGAATATGCAGATATTCCATTGGCAAAGCAAGGCTGGGTTTATTTACCGCTATTGTTAATTAGTCTGTTTTTTGCTTTTCCTAGTATTATTCTGGCAGAAAAATATCGCAAAATGCGCGGCATTTTTATTGCTGCGGTGATCGCAATTGTCTTTGGTCTAGGAATTATGGCTTTTGGCTACCAAAGTAAATATGTTTTATTACTAGGCTTAGGTCTGTTCTTTATTGCCTTTAATGTGATGGAAGCCTTATTACCCTCATGGCTTTCAAAGTCTGCTCCCATTCAATCAAAATCTACCGCAATGGGGATTAATTCCAGTAGTCAATTTTTAGGTGCATTTTGTGGTGGAGTTTTAGGTGGGCAACTTTTAGGTTTGGAGCAAACCAGTTGGGGCTGGGGCTTATTGACTTTGCTTGCGGTGGTTTGGTTGGGCCTAACTTTTAGTTTAAAACAACCGCGTTATTTGTCTTCTATTGTCGTATCATTACCTGAAACAAAAAAACTGGATGAATGGACTTCCATTTTACTGGCGATTCATGGTATTGAAGAGGTGGTCGTGATGCCTGAAAAGCAGGTCGCCTATCTTAAACTTGATAAGCAACAATTAAATGAAACATCAAGACAGGAATTGTCGCAGTTGTTAGGCCAAGAGCTAGCGATTTAGTCTGAATTCTTATAGAGTACACAAACTAGAAACGTATCGTATACAAGAGGAATAGCGCATGCGCGGAGTGAATAAGGTAATATTAGTCGGTACCTTAGGACGTGATCCAGAATCAAAAACATTTCCTAATGGTGGGTCGGTGTGTAATTTTTCCATCGCAACCAGTGAATCATGGGTAGATAAAAATACTGGTGAGCGTAAAGAACAAACAGAATGGCACCGTATTGTTTTAAATAATAAACTGGGTGAAATTGCTCAACAATATTTACGTAAAGGTTCGAAAGTTTATATCGAGGGTTCATTGCGTACACGTCAATGGACTGATCAAAACGGACAGGAACGTTATTCGACCGAAATTCGTGGTGATCAGATGCAAATGCTGGATTCACGTCCATCACAACAGGATGGTGGTTGGAATCAACAGGGTAATAGTGGGTTTGATGCGCCGCGTTTTAGTAATAATGCACCACAAGGCGGTGGTTATAACAATAATAATCAGGCACAACCTCAAGGTGGCTATGGTGGTAATCCCGGCGGTTATAATCAGGCCTCTCAATCTGCGCCTGCCGCACCTAGACAACAACCGGTTAATACTTCAAATGAACCTGATGATGATCTACCGTTCTGAGATAAACATTTGATGTTAAAGAAAAAGTCTGATATTTATCAGGCTTTTTTGTTAAATTAGGATTACTCTAAGTAACTGATAAGAAAAAATAAAATTTTTTGTTAGGTGGAAAAATTGTCAATAAATTAATATAGAAAAGTTTAAACATTTTTTTGAATTATTCATACATTTTTAATCGTATTTATCAATATTTAAGAAAGATGTAAGCCTGGCTTTGTTTTTATGAAGAGGAAAACTGAAATATATATTATTTAGAATTCATTGTCTTACACCAATGATTATTAAGTAAAATAACTTAATCTTAATGCAAATGAGATTCTTTATTATTCCTAAATAATTATAATTATCATTTACTTAGGTGTAGTCATTTGTTATGATGCAGCCGTTGTTAATTTGTAACAATTAATTAGGATTCTGTTATGAAGGTAAACTTGATTAAAAATTCACTTTCGGTGTCTGTTTTGTTTGCACTCGCTGGGGTAACCCCTGTTTTTGCGGCAGAAGAAGCCCAAGAGAATGTAAATAAACTCGAAACAATCGTCGTAACAGCAACGGGTTATGAACAAAATATTGCTGATGCGGCTGCTTCGATTTCAGTCATTACCGCTGAAGAATTAGAAAAAAAATCTTATACGGATATCACTGACGCTTTAAAAAATGTTCCGGGTGTTTTTGTCACAGGTGGCGGAAGTAATCAGTCTGTTATGATTCGGGGTATGAGTTCATCTTATACTTTATATCTAATTGATGGTAAGCCGATGCAGAGTAATGATGCTTTTAGTCCAAATGGCAGCTTTGGCGGTGCTCCTATCAACTTCTTACCACCGATGGAAGCGATTGAGCGAATAGAAGTGATTCGCGGACCTGCTTCTGCTCTATATGGTTCGGATGCTATGGGTGGGGTAATCAATATTATTACCAAAAAACATGTGGACAAATTAACGACCAGCATTAATTTTGAATATATTAAGGCAGACTCATCAAATAAAGTAAATAATGACAGTACAAATACAAATATTTTTATAAATGCGCCAATTATTAACAAATTATTGTCGTTCCAATTGGCGGCAGGCTTGTTGAATCAGAATGAAAGTAACTTTAATGGTGGTGGATCAACAAAATCAGGTAGTGATCCAGACTTTGAAAGAAAAAATTTAAGTGGAAAATTCATCTTAACGCCTGATGAGAATAATACGCTTAAATTCGGATATGATTATAGTACTCAAGAAAGAACCAATACCCCAGGGAAAAGTATTTCAGACACAACTGAAGGTTCAACGTCTGAACTGGAAAAATATAATTACAGCCTGACGCATCAATTTAAAAAAGATCATTTATTGGTTGATTCATATGTACAATTTGATAAAGATATCAACCATGCAAGGACCGGCGCTAAAGGTTATGGTATCGAATATCAAACCATTACAGCAAATACTCAAGGGACATATTTCTTTGATACCAACTCTTTGGCAGTTGGTTTAAATTATAAAAAGGAAAAACTTGAGGACGGTGCGACCAATGGTTTGTCAGGTGGTGATATTACTACCTTGGACAGATATCAGTGGGCAGTTTTTGCTGAAGATACCTGGAATGTAAATCAGGATTTGGCATTAACTTTGAGTGGTCGATATGATCATAACGAAGATTTTGGTGGACAATTTAGCCCGAAACTTTATGCAGTTTATAAGTTGACAGATACTTTAAATTTAAAAGGTGGATACACTACCGGATATAAAGCACCGACTTTAAGACAGGGTGCTACTGATTTTGGTTCAGTATCCAGAGGTGGCGGTTCTATCGGAAACCCTGATCTGAAACCGGAAACCAGCAAAAACTTTGAACTTGGATTTGCTTATGTTAATCCAGATATTGGATTAGAAGGCAGTTTAGTTGCATTCCATACAGATTTTGATAATAAAATCAGTAGTTCCGAACGATTAGAAGGTAGTACTGAAGAAGGTAGTGATTTTTATCTGAAATATCCATATCTTCCATATAATGCCAATGGCTGGAAAAATGTAATCAATATCGATAAAGCTGAGATTAAAGGTCTGGAAATTACGACAGATTATTATATTTTAGACAATTTAAAATATAGACAGTCTTATACCTATACCGATAGCAAGCAAAAATCCGGGGCAAGTAAAGGGGAACCTTTAAATGATATGCCAAAGCATATGTTTAATGCCGGACTTGACTGGGAGTTGAATGATCAATGGTCGTTCTGGACACAGGCAAACTATAGAGGAAAAGAAGTAAGTGGTGACGGTGATCCAGCGTACACATTTGTTGATCTAGGTGCCGTATATAAATACAGTAACAATTTGAAATTTACTGGCGGTATTTATAATGTGGCAAATAAAGATGTCACAACTGAAGATGGCTATAGTTATATTCTGGATGGAAGACGATATAGCATTGCAATGAATATGAAATTCTAAGAAGTTTGGTTTCATCTGTTATGATGGTATATTCTCGGATGGAACCGGCGTTTTTATGATCTATTCTAAGCATGTTATCTATCAGGCAAATTGCTTCATGTAATTTGCCTGTGTAATTACTTATCAACAACTATAATTAAAATTACAAACGATGCGTAAGTCATTGTTCACATTCCTTCTCTAAATAAGATTAATATGCTTATCACGCTTATAAATATCAAAAATGTCCTCAGATGAGCTAAGCTTGAACGATGAGAAAATTGTAGTCGACATTGTCTATACTTCACCACAATGTCAATCAGTAAAGAGATGGCAAATGACTTCAGAAAGTGTAATCAATCCGCAATATCCATTATATGTCGCCTATGCAGGCAATAGCTTGTTGGAGCTTCCTTTATTAAATAAAGGTTCTGCATTTACCAAAGAAGAGCGTATTAATTTTAATTTATATGGTTTGATCCCGCATGTAATTGAAACCATTGAGGAACAAAGTCAGCGTTCTTATCAGCAATATTCGGCTTTTAATAGTGCTATTAACAAACATATTTATCTGCGTAATATTCAGGATACCAATGAAACACTGTTTTATCATGTGTTAGGTAACCACCTAAGCGAAATTATGCCGATCATCTATACGCCAACAGTTGGGGAAGCATGTCAGCGTTTTTCTGATATCTACCGTCGTCATCGTGGTATTTTTATTTCTTATCCTAATCGTGAATATGTTGATGATATTTTACACAATGTAAATAAAAAGAATATCAAGGTCATTGTGATTACGGATGGTGAACGTATTTTAGGATTGGGTGATCAGGGCATTGGCGGGATGGGGATTCCGATTGGTAAATTATCCCTATATACCGCGTGTGGTGGCATTAGTCCTGCCTATACTTTGCCAATTACACTCGATGTTGGTACCAATAATCAGCAATTGTTAAATGATCCGATTTATATGGGCTGGCGTCAACCACGTATTACTGGTGATGAATATTATGATTTTGTCGATCAGGTGATTTCTGCACTTAAACGTCGCTGGCCTAAGGCATTGATTCAGTTTGAAGATTTTGCACAAAAAAATGCTATGCCTTTGCTGGAAAAATATCGTGATCAAGTATGTTGTTTTAATGATGATATTCAGGGAACCGCTGCTGTTTCGGTAGGTAGTCTGATCGCTGCATCACGGGCAGCCGGTAAACAGCTGAAAGATCAAACAGTTGCCTTTTTAGGTGCAGGTTCTGCTGGCTGTGGTATTGCAGAACAAATTATTGCACAAATGGTAGCAGAAGGTTTAACCGATCAGGAAGCACGTGCCCGAGTTTATATGGTGGATCGTTTTGGTCTGATTACTGAAAATCAGCCCAATTTGTTGGATTTCCAACGTAAACTGGCGCAAAAACCGGAAGTAATCGAACAATGGGGTGATGCCAATGAGGTCATTTCCTTGCTCGATGTGGTGAGAAATGCCAAACCGACTGTATTGATCGGGGTATCTGGTCAGCCGGGATTATTTACCGAGGAAGTGATTCGGACTTTGGCAGCCAATTGTGAACGACCTATTGTATTGCCGCTTTCTAATCCTACCTCAAGAGTTGAGGCCGTGCCTTCTGATATTATTCAGTGGACAGATGGTAAAGCGTTGATTGCCACAGGTAGTCCATTTGCACCGGTAAATTACCAAGGTAAGATTTATAATATTTCACAGTGTAATAACTCTTATATTTTCCCAGGTATTGGTCTTGGTGTGATCGCCAGTGGTGCAACACGTGTTACTGATAATATGTTGATGGCATCGAGTAATGCCTTGGCAGATTGTTCGCCAAAACTGGCTGATATCGAAGCAGACTTATTGCCGGATATTAATGAAATTCAGAAAGTGTCCAATATTATTGCGTTTAAAGTTGCAAAAGCTGCAATGGAAGATGGCGTTGCACCTTTGCTGAGTGATGATGAGTTACGTCAGGCGATCAAAGACAATTTCTGGAAACCGCAATATCGTCAATATAAGCGTGTTCCATTTTAATTAGAAGCTAGACCAGATAATGGTTTAGTCGATTTACAGTATGGATATTTTCTACGTTTGATATGGGTAAGATTTATCTGGCTATATATACCTGATTAAATTTAAAAAATCTCTGGCCCTCTTTTAAATGAGAAGGTCAGAGATAAATATTTAAAAAACAATATGTTAAATCACTCTACAGTAACCGATTTTGCCAGATTACGAGGTTGATCGACATCTGTACCACGTAATACAGCCACATGATAAGACAGCAACTGTACCGGAACACAGTAGATGATCGGTGCTAACCATTCGGAAACCTGTGGAATATGCACCACATGTTTGCGATCCTGAGCATGAATATCACTATGCTCATCGGCAAAGACAAATAGTTCACCGCCACGGGTTTGCACTTCTTCCATATTGGATTTGAGTTTATCCAGCATTTCATCTTTAGGTGCCAGAATGACTACCGGCATATCATTATCGACCAGTGCCAATGGACCGTGTTTCAGTTCACCAGCGGCATAGCCTTCAGCATGAATATATGAAATTTCTTTCAGTTTTAATGCACCTTCAAGGGCAATCGGGAAATGTGTGCCCCGACCAAGGAACAAACAATGCTGCTTTTCCACAAACAGACTGGATAAGCGTAAAATTTCAGTGTCATTTTTAAGTGTTTCATTGAGCACTTTCGGACAATGCCATAAGGCCTTAATAATGTCCTGTTTTAATGATTCGGCAAGGGTCTGTTTAATCTCACCAATTTTTAATACCAGCAACATCAGTGCCGCAAGTTGGGTGGTAAAGGCTTTGGTGGAAGCAACACCAATTTCGGGACCAGCCAGCGTCAATAAATGGAAGTCAGTTTCACGTATCATGGAAGATGTGGATACGTTACAGATTGCCATGGTATGAATAGGAATATGCTTTTGTTTGGCACGACGCTGGATATCTCTTAACGCGGCCAAACTATCGGCTGTTTCCCCAGATTGTGAGATACATAAAAATAAGGTATTGGCCACAATCACCGGATGGCGATAACGATATTCGCTGGCAATTTCAACATGACAAGGCAAACCAATAATCTGCTCGCACCAGTACTTAGCCACCATGCCGGCATGATAGCTGGTACCGCAGGCGATAATTTGGATTTGCTGAATCGCTGCAAAGGTTTGATTGGCCTTTGCCAGAAAATCAGGTTTTAAGGTATCCGCATCAAGTGCTTGAGCGATGGTTTGTTGGACAGCATCCGGCTGCTCAAAAATTTCCTTGAGCATAAAGTGTTTATATTCACCTTTACTGCTGTTTGTGACGGCTGCATCGAGTTCTTTCACTGGACGATCAATCGCTTGCCCATTGACAAATATTTCAATACTGTTGCGTTTTAAACGGACAATATCGCCTTCTTCCAGATAAATAAAGCGATTGGTCACTGGCAATAATGCCAATTGGTCAGAACTGATAAAGTTTTCACCGATACCGACACCAATGACCAGTGGTGAACCTTCACGTACAGCGATCAGTTCATCAGGCTGTTCCGTCCAGACGATTCCTAATGCATAAGCACCTTTTAATCGTGGCACGATACTTTGTACGGCCTGTAATAAATCTGGAGTTTGTTTTAAAGCATGGTTGACTAAATGGGCAACCACTTCGGTGTCGGTTTGTGAGGAGAAAACATAGCCAAGTTGTTGTAGTTCTTGTTTAAGTTCTTGATAGTTCTCGATAATACCGTTATGTACTACGGCTACATTGCCGGAAGCATGCGGATGGGCATTTTGTTCGGAGGGTTTGCCATGTGTTGCCCAGCGTGTATGGGCAATACCTAGATTGCCTTGTAGATGGTGTGCGGCAACTGCATCAGCCAGATTAATCACTTTGCCGACTTGGCGTTCGCGTAAAAGCTGACCTTGATTAATGACAGCCACACCGGCAGAATCATAACCACGATATTCCAGTCGCTTTAGACCTTCAATTAGAATTTCTGTAATGTTACGCTCGGCAATACCGCCAACAATACCGCACATAGATAAACCTCGGGATAATTATTTTAGCTTTTGTGGACGTTGATAGTTTGCTCTCGCAACTTGCTTAGAACGTTCTACCGCCAGACTTTGTGCTTCGACATCACGAGTAATGACCGAACCTGCGCCCACCGTTGCGCCATTGCCAATATGGACTGGCGCAACCAATGCGCTATTTGACCCGATAAATGCATGATCGCCAATAGTAGTTTTGTGTTTATTGGCACCATCATAATTACAAGTAATTGTGCCTGCGCCGATATTACTTTCACAACCTACTTCGGCATCACCTAGATAGGTAAAGTGATTGGCTTTACTGGCAAAACCAATCCGGGAGTTTTTTACTTCAACGAAGTTGCCAATATGCA
The DNA here is from genome assembly GCF_002174125.1 of Acinetobacter populi. Lineage (GTDB taxonomy): Bacteria > Pseudomonadota > Gammaproteobacteria > Pseudomonadales > Moraxellaceae > Acinetobacter > Acinetobacter populi. Next base: position 1,167,514 of record NZ_NEXX01000001.1, on the reverse strand, counting down.
CTTCATCTGCAAGTACGGCATTCGGACGTAAACGGGAAAAAGGTCCGATCTGATTATTTTGTCCCACGATTGCAGAATCAAATACACTATAAGGTTGTACCACTGTACCCGAAGCAATTTTGGTATTTTTTAAAACACAGCCTGCACCAATCTGCACATTATCACCCAGTTCACAATCACCTTCGATAATGACATTGATATCAATCCGTACATCACAACCAAATTTTAAACTGCCCCGTAAATCAAAACGGTGCGGATCGACAATATGTAAACCCTGACGCATCAGTTGTTCAGCTTGATAATTTTGCCATTCGCATTCAAGCCTTGCCAATTGCAGGCGGTCATTTACACCTTCTACTTCAAAGCGGAATTCGGGTTCAATGGAAGCAATTTCCAGTCCATCTGCTACTGCCATGGCAATAATATCGGTTAAATAATATTCGCCCTGTACATTGTGATTGGAAAGTTTGGGTAACCATTGATGTAGTTTGGCATTACTGACACAGTAGATGCCGGTATTGATTTCATGAATCTGACGTTGCTCGGCATTGGCATCTTTATGTTCAATAATTGATTGAATCTTGCCATCCTGCCGAATGATACGACCATAACCTGTTGGATCCTCTACATTCAGGGTAATCATACCAATGCCTGAATCTTTTGAAGCTTCCAGCAGACGTTGTAGTGTTTGTAATGAAACTAAGGGTACATCGCCATATAAAATCAGGGATAAACCATCAGTAGGCAATACCGGTAAAGTCATTTGTACTGCATGACCCGTTCCCAATTGTTCTGCCTGTTCTACCCAGTCAATTTGTTCATCGGCAAAAGCTTGTTTGACCAGCTCTCCACCATGACCATAAATAGTAATGATGCGTTTGGGGTGTAATTGTTTTGCGGTATGAATCACATGACCTAATAAAGGTGTATTGGCCAGTGGTTGTAATACTTTGGGTAAGGCGGATTTCATCCGTGTGCCTTTACCAGCTGCCAGAATAATGACGGTGATCGACATGGTATTATCCTAATGATACAAAATTCAATATGGCAATAAATACAATGGCAGCCATGATGCCAGCAAGCAGATCATCCAGCATGATCCCTAAGCCACCTGAAACTTTTTGATCTGCCCAACCAATGGGAAAAGGTTTCCAGATATCAAACAGCCTAAACAGCGCAAAGCCAATGAAAATCCACCACCATGAGAATAATGGATAGAAATACACAAGTGGCAGTAATGCGATGGATTGTCCAGCAAACTCATCCCAGACGATTCTGCCATCATCGTGAACCTGCATGATATCTGCACTGCGACCACAGATATAAATGCCAACAAGTGACATGATGATGATGACGATAATACTGGCCATCAGACCTATCTGTATCCAGATGGGATAGAGTAATAATACAACTAGCGATCCCATGGTGCCGGGCGCTTTGGGGGAAAGTCCTGAACCCAAGCCAACACCCAAAAACCAGATCAGTTTATCAAGTGCCGATGCATTGTTTAAATTAATCGGAGGCTTTGGCAAAGTGTTGATATCCTAAAATTTGTGGATGAAAAACTTGTTGCTGATATTGATATAGACAAGTCTGCTGTTGTTGAATTGTACCAATACTATACAACTCAAAAGCATGTTGTTGTTTAAATTTTTTTAAATTGTCAGGGGAAATGGTAAAACATAGATGGTAGTCATCGCCACCGCCAAGGACCAGTTGCATTCGTGTGTTTAAATCCAGTTGTGCTAATTCATCTGCAACAGGAATTTGCTCCAGATTCAGGATTGCACCTACAGCACTATCATCGAGAATATGCCCGAGATCCTGTGCTAGACCATCAGAAATATCCAGCATTGCAGAGGCATAACCGAGTAGGGCTTGACCAAGCGCCACCTGCGGTTCCGGATAATCTAAAGTATGTTGCAAAGGGGAGTGCGGATGGCGCAGGGCATAGGCTGCACTGCCAATTTTGCCACTCACTACAATGACATCACCCACTTGTGCACCCGAGCGTAAAATTGCCTGATCGGGTTTGATCCAGCCGAGAGCAGTGATGGAAATGCTTAGTGTTGGGCTTTGGGTGGTATCACCACCAATTAATTGAACACCATATTTTTGACAGCAATCGGCAATTCCCCGACTAAATTCGGCAAGCCAGGCTTCATCAATATCGGGGAGGCTTAATGCCAATAAAATGCTGTGTGGTGTAGCACCCATGGCAGCTAGATCGGACAAATTTACCGCAACACTTTTCCAGCCAATGGCATGTGGTGGTGTGTCTAAAGGGAAATGTCGTCCGGCAATCAGCGTATCTACACAGCTCACCAACTGCATCTGTGCAGGTGGGGTAATAATGGCACAATCATCTCCAATTCCGACATTAATATTCTGTGGTGTCAGAGATTGAAAATAACGGGAGATAATTGAAAATTCAGCCATATGCAGTCAGTTTTAAACTTAAGCTTGTTGCTTTTCTGCTTGGCGCAACTGCTGTGCAACACGATCAAGTACACCATTGATGTATTTATGACTGTCTGTACCACCAAAATGTTTGGCTAATTCAATTGCTTCATCCAGCACCACACGATATGGGATTTCTAGATGGTTTTTTAGCTCATAAGCCCCTAAACGCAAGGTAGCAAGTTCAACACCATCGAGTGCTTCAATTTCACGATCCAGTGCTGGAATCAGAATTTCATCCAGTTCTTCATGTTGTTGAACGACTTGGCTTAGCAATTCGTGATAATAGCCAATATCGACTTTGTGCATGGCATTGTCACTACGGGTACGTGCTTCAATTTCATGTACAGGATTGCCACTCATTTGCCATTCGTAAATGCCTTGTACAGCAAAACGACGTGCTTTACGTTTTGCTGCATAAGTGGTGGGATAATTTTGATTCATGACGTGGATAGCCTTTTCTTAAATCGCTTTTAATAGATTAACCATTTCGATTGCTGTCAATGCAGCCTCCGAGCCTTTATTACCGGCTTTGGTCCCAGAGCGTTCAATGGCTTGTTCGATACTGTCGGTGGTCAATACGCCATTGATCACAGGTAATGTGCTGTCCAGACCAACTACACCCAAGCCTTTGGCACATTCACCAGCAACAAAGTCGAAATGTGGGGTACTACCACGAATGACTGCACCTAAAGCAATAATGGCATCAAATTTTTGGGTGGCAGCCAGTTTTTTAGCAACCACTGGCAATTCCCATGCACCAGGAGCATAAGCCACAGTGATATTTTCTTCAGCAACACCATGACGTTTTAGCGTGTCGATTGCACCTTCAAGCAGATGCTCAACCACAAAACTGTTAAAACGTCCAACAACAATGGCATAACGGTCTTCGTTTGCCAAATGTAATACACCTTCGATTTTACGGATAGCCATTTTGTTTCCTCAAACCCACAACGATGATGTTGAATGTGGGATAGTTCAAGTTAAATCTATATATTTTCTGCTTTGCATGTGGTCATTGTACCTTAAGCATCGCATTTGGTCTTGCTGGAACTGTTCTGTTGATCAGCTCATCGGAAATGTTATACGCCCTGATCTGGGGTAACGTATTCCTCAACTTCCAGATTAAAACCAGATAATGCATTAAAACGCAAAGGCGAGCTAAGCAATCTCATTTTTTCTACGCCCAGATCTCTTAAGATTTGTGCACCAACACCAATGGTTTGATATTGCTGCGATAATGCTGCATTGGATTTGGCTTGGCGAGGCTGACTTAGTTGCAACAGGGCAGGTCCTAAATCTGGTAACTGGTTTTGTCCAATCCAGACCAGCACACCGCGTTCACGCTTGGAAATTTCTTTGAGTGCATTGTCCAGATTCCAGGCAGGTGTACCATCAATTTTATTGAGTTTTAACAGATCCCTTGCTGGATTAAAACCATGCACACGAACTGTGGTGACGCCTTCTTTTGGATTGCCTTTAACCAATGCCAGATGCACTGCTGGGCTGCCAATTTCATGATAGCGATAAAGCTGAAAATCACCATATTCAGTTTGAATGGTACTGATTTCATCGCGTGAAACAGTTTGTTCATTGGTCATGCGATAATGGATCAGATCGGCAATGGTACCGATTTTAATGCCATGTTTTTCGGCAAAAATTTCCAAATCGGGGCGACGCGCCATTTCGCCATTTTCTTTAATAATTTCGCAGATGACAGATGCCGGTTCCAGTCCTGCAAGACGTGCCAGATCACAACCTGCTTCGGTATGCCCTGCACGATGTAATACACCACCGGGTTGTGCCATTAATGGAAAAATATGGCCTGGTTGTACGATGTCGGCTGGTTTGGCATGAGCTGCAACCGCTGTACGAATGGTATGTGCCCGTTCTGTGGCAGAAATCCCAGTCGAAATACCTTCTGCTGCTTCAATCGATAAGGTGAAATTGGTACCGTGCTGCGCGCCGTTCTGGTCAACCATCAGCGGAAGGTTTAATTGCTGGCAGCGCTCTTTGCTTAAGGTTAAGCAAACCAGACCACGTGCATGGGTAATCATGAAGTTGATATCTTCAGGACGGATATGGGTTGCAGCAATCACCAGATCGCCTTCATTCTCACGATCTTCATCATCCATAAGGATGACCATTTTTCCTGCACGGATGTCGGCAACAAGTTCTTCGACGCTATTTAATGGCATCTATATTCACCTTTGCTTGATGGTTCATCTGAAATAGGCGTTAAAGATTCGGATACGAATGTTTTATACACCGGATAGATTGATAAAATAAATCGGCATAGTTTAGCGGATTTTTAATTGTTGTGTTGATATTTCTCGGCCTGATACCACCAATTTTATCATGTGATTATGATAAAAAAGTATATCGTGACCATTTAAAGGAGATGCAATGCTGTATTTCACATCATTGCATCTCTTTTTAATTATTCATGTACGATTCTAGTTGTCCTGTTCATCATGTTGCGGTTTGCGACCAGATAAAATCTGATTACGCATATCCTGTGCGCTTTGGGCACATTCATTATTCAGACCGTGTAATAGCATGGCTTCACGTGTTAAGGCATTGGACGGATTAGGTAAAGCCACCAGTTCGTAGCAATGGCGTACATCTTTAAATGAAGGTTTGCTTAGATAAATTGCAGTTTCTTTGGCATGTAAATATTGCGCCAGTCGAATTGCCGCTTTATCAGCAGGAAGTTGCATATTGGGTAATTCTTCTGCAATTGCACAACGCGTTTGCAATGCAAAGCGTTTTTCTTCTCGGTAGCGTTTATACATCGCTTCAGAGAGTAATTGAAACACCACGGCCACTTGGACTAGGGCACTAATCAGGTTTGCATTTTTACTAGAAATTTTGACCAATGCGCCATCATCAAAGAATGGCTGGATAATTTCCAGCTCATTTTCCTTGAGCTGATAATGGCTGCTACAGAGCTCGACCACCTTGTTTAAAAATAACTGTGCAATATTAAAGTAGGTCTGCGCGATAGACTGGTTCACGGTACCTAAGAGTTGTTTAGGATCGTAAAATTGAATGCTGAGATAAATATCATTGCCCTGTTCGGTTTGCTGTAAAGCATCCTGAAGGTTTTGCAGGGTTCTAGGCTTTTGATACAACTGTTGTGCTTTTGCAATGGCAAGGCTAGCTTGATGTTTTTCCTGTTCCAGCGCATCAGCAAGGCGTTGAATCTCATGTTTGAGTTGTGCTTCACGCTTCATTTTTGCCAGAAATTCTGAACGTGTAGGTCGGGCAATGGTACGGTAGCCGAGCCATAACAGGCTATGAAGAATCAGCGATAATAATAAGGGTAGCCATAGATTACGTAATTGCTCACCAATACTTGGCTTAATCAGTGTAACCTCTATGCGGCCAATTTTCTGTTCATTGAGTAAGGCATCACGGACAAAGACTTCACCCTGACGGGTTTTATTGGCACCGGCAGTTGCCAGTACGCGATCGCTTTGGTCTAGAATGCGTAATGAAGCAATACTTGGATTGGTGGCATAGCGGGAAGTCAGCAATGCCAGTGCAACAGTATTGGGTGGATCCAGTTCATTTATACTGTCTGTGACCAGCTGACGAGTCAGTAACTCGCCCTGAATTGCACGGTTATCTTTTAGGTAATAATTTGTCGCCACCACCATTAAAATGCTGTGTAGCGCAAAACTTAAAATGAGTAGGCTTGCAAAAAGCCCTTGACGAGGTGCATTCAAGTTAAACTTCCAAGGCAAATAGTTTCAATATCGATTATCATTCTATCAATTTTATAGTTAGATGCTACTCAAACCAGAGTTATCCTCATGCGAGAAATCATTCTTATTTCCTTTTTAGGCCCAGATCAACCTAATCAGTTTACCCGACTTATGCAGGCTTTGTCTGTACATTCTTTGCAGATTCTGGATGTTGGACAAGCTGTCATCCATAATCAACTGACGCTTGGCATTGTTGTGAGCTCGGAAGATCAAACGGCGACAGCCCTTGCCATGAAAGAAATTCTTATTCTGGCACATGATATTGGACTGACTGTACGCTTTAAACCCATTCCCGTACAGGAATACGAACAGTGGGTAAAAGATGGCGGACGAACCAAATATATTGTCACGGTATTGGCACCTGAATTGACCGCAACCCATTTGCAGGCAGTCACCAAAATTGTATCGGATCAAGGCTTTAATATCGAAACAGTCACGCGTTTGTCTGGACGTTTGACACTGGCAAAATCTGGTGATCGAAGTCCGGCCTGTATTCAATTTGGCTTAAGTGGGCAAATGCTGGATGCGCATGCCATGCGTTCGGCATGTTTGCTGCTGAGTGCAGAACAAAATATCGATATCGCTGTTCAGGAAGACAATGTCTATCGTCGTAATCGCCGCTTGGTTTGCTTTGATATGGATTCGACCTTGATCGAACAGGAAGTGATTGACGAACTGGCACTTGAGGCAGGTGTGGGCGCCCAGGTTGCCGAAATTACCGAACGTGCCATGCTGGGCGAGCTTGATTTTCAACAAAGTTTTCGTGCGCGGGTGGCATTACTCAAAGGTCTGGATGCCAATGTTCTACCAAAAATTGCCGAACGTCTGACGATTACTGATGGTGCAGAAAAATTAATTTCTACTCTAAGTTCTCTGGGGTATAAAACCGCGATTTTATCGGGTGGGTTTCAGTACTTTGCCGAATATTTACAGCAAAAACTTGGGATTGATGAAGTACATGCCAATGTTTTGGATGTTCATGATGGCATTGTCACAGGGGAAGTCAAAGGTCAGATTGTTGATGGTGCGCGTAAAGCACAACTGTTACAGGATTTGGCCAATAAATTTGGTATTTCACCAGAGCAAGCCATCGCAGTGGGTGATGGTGCAAATGACTTGCCGATGTTGTCACTGGCTGGTCTGGGTGTAGCGTTTCGTGCCAAGCCGTTAGTGCGCCAAAATGCAAATCAGGCCATTTCTAGTGTTGGATTAGATGGAATTTTATATTTGTTGGGTGTTCATGATAAAGATATCTACCGTGTCTAGGTGTGGCTAGAGACACAATATATAGTGTTTGCTTAACTACATCTAACGTTTGAATGTAAGATGTAGTTAATATGTAATTACAATGTGATTTATTTATATTTTATTTAAAATCAACAAGTTATAAGATTATATTTTGACATAAAAAAAAGATTAGAGGCGAATATACAAACTGGTTACTTAAACTGACTTTCGCGAAGACACACAACATATAGGGTTGCGCTGTATTTACATGATCCTTTACCATTGAAGATAAAATAAGCGACGACATTTTATGTCGTTAAGAGAATTTTAGGGGCTTTTCTTCTCTCAAAAAAGCTGCATAATCTGATTATCAGTAAGGGATACTGTGTTTATTTTTTAACCTATATTCAGTGCGTTCAGCAAAGTGTTTTTTTTGGGCGATTTTAAAGTTGCAATTGTAGGAGAGTTTTAATGATGACATTAGATTTTACCACGATGCTTGGGGTAGCTTGTGTTGCTCTTGCAGTCACTTTAATTGCGCTGTCACGTTATCGTTACTGGCTGGTATTTATGGCGGCTGGAATGGTGTTCTGGGGAAGTCTGGAACTGTTAAGAGTCGCAATTCAGAGTGTGATTGAGATGCCATTGTTATATGGTTATATCAGTGCCTTTATGGTGAGCCTACTGGGGTTTACCGTGATTATTGCTTTATATGATTATCATCATGCAAAATTAACAGCCGATAAGGTCAACTGTATCGAACATACACCCGTTTATGAGGATGATCGACATCAATATACGGGTTGAGATTATGAGAGAAATAGTTGAATAAAATGTAAGGCAAGGGGTGTTGGCGAAGATAGGCCTAAGAATAAATCACGAGAATAATAAGTTTTTATACACAAGAGCACTTATTTTTTAAAAAGCGAATATGTTAGGATTGCTCTGAAGATCAAGAATAGCACCAGAATGACCAGGATAGATTAAATGAAGTTATCATCTTTGCCCGTTGTAAAATTACCAGTAGTGGATGTCACTACTGATCCCTTGGATTTATTATTGGCTGGGCTTGTGCTACGAATGAAGCAACTTGCCCGCACAAGTCCGAAATTTATTGAATTAATTTATGACCGTAAATTCCGAATCGAGATTGGGGTAGAAAATGGGATTGCGCGTCAGATCGTGATTGATCATGGTAAGGTATCAGACGAAGTTGCCAATGGACAAGCTGCGGATTTTAAATTGCAGTTTGCCAATAGCCAATATGCTGTTAAAACCCTGTTAAAAGGCGATCCAAGTGCATTTATGACTGGAATGCAATCTGGCGATATTAAAATGGAAGGTGATTTTTCCTTATTGGTCTGGTTTAATCAGGCGGCAAAATTGATCCCACCTAAATTACCGAAACCTGTCAAACAGCGTATTAAACAAGTTCGTCAATTTATTAAAGCTAAAACTGGTAAGTAAGCATGCATGAAAAAGCCTTTTACCGGATGAGTAAAAGGCGTGGTTTATGACATTTAAATGATGCTGATTATTCTGGTACAACTTTGATAATGGTATTGGTAATCACATTTAACAACACATATTTATTTTTAACTTTGATCCATTGTTGATAACGTGTTGGTGGTGCGAGTTTTGGATTATTACTATAATCAATCTGATGATTGGCAGAGCGATACTGTTCAGGCAAAGTTGCGCCTGCCTTCCAGTAAAATTTTTCATGATAACGTGATGAATCGTCATTGTCCTGACGGCGTTGATCCCGGGGTTTACGAAAGTCATCCCGATTGATTTGTGGTTTATAATCTGACTCGGATTGATTTCGTTGATCAAAGGATCTGCCGTCATCTTGTGGCGCTGCAAAAATAGGTTGGATCGGTAATAGCGATAAACTTACAAATAATAAGCTACCTAGATATTTCATACTGATCAACCCTATGTCAAGATTATACGTATAAGCATACTAAAAATCATACAAGAAGTGCCAATGGATAAAGTTTTATTAATACGTGAAAATGATGTAGAAAAGATGAATGAGCTGATAATATTCAAAATATTAGCCCAAATTAATTGATCATAAAATCGGTACATGCCATGTCACAATCACACCATCAAGAAAAACATTATATTGAACGCTTAGGCTGGTTAAGAGCCTCTGTATTGGGCGCAAATGATGGCATTATTTCTGTGACCAGTCTAGTCACAGGTATGGCTGCTACCGGGGTGACAACACAGGTCTTACTCATTACTTGTCTTGCAGGCTGGATTTCTGGGGCAATTTCTATGGCAGCGGGAGAATATGTCTCGGTTAAATCTCAAGAAGATATTGAAGAGTCTGATCTTGCCATGGAACGCCACGAATTACACAAGAACCCTGAAATGGAATTAAAGGAGTTAACCAATATCTACATACATCGTGGACTGGATGCCGCGCTTGCCCATGAGGTGGCAGTCAAACTTACCGAACATAATGCCCTGGAAGCACATGCGCGAGATGAAATCGGTATCAATGCACAAACTGCGGCAAAACCTGTGCAGGCTGCTTTTTCCTCAGCAATTTCTTTTTCTTTAGGGGCGTTATTACCGACGTTATCCATTTTGTTGATTCCTCATCAATGGTTAAGTCTGGGTATTATTGTGGTGGGTGTTATTGCTTTGGCAACATTAGGGGCGATTTCGAGCTATCTGGCAGGCACATCCTTAATGAAAGGTGCATTAAGAATTTCACTATGGGGTATGTTGGCGATGATCGTGACGAGTTGGATTGGTTCTTTATTTAATGTGACGATCTAAGAGAAAGAAAAATTTAAATGATGAATGGATAATATGATGGTTTTATTAATGGTGGAGTCAAGCACAATCGAATAGTCCGCTGTAATCATTGTGTGGCAATGGTTTTGATAATTTAAATATTATTTATACCAACAAAAATACCAACAATACGCAAAAGTACCCTCTGATTTTATCCATATCTGATAAATGAATTGTCGTCACTGGTGAGTAGCTGTAATAATTTTGGATGTAAAAATAGTTTTTCTTTTCCTATGTTCATTTCCTCCAGTACGCCTATTTCAACCAATTTTTTTAGATAAGTGGATGCTGCCTGCCGTTTTGCTATACCTCGATCTACTAGGTTTGATATTCGGCTATACGGCTGTTCAAAAATAATGTCTACCAATTCCCGTGAATAGACTTTGTCGGCATGGGCTTTGATGTACTCAATCGTATGTTCATGTAATTGTCTTATGCTATTGATCTTGGCTATCGTCCATTCGCTGGTATTCTTAACCGCCTGCAACATGAATAAAACCCATTCCTGCCAATTTTCTTGTGTAGTTACACTCAAAAGCAGTTCATAGTATTTGGCTTTGTTTTGAATGATAAAACGGCTTAGATACAAAATAGGCAAGGTAAGTAATTGGCAATCCATCAGATACAGAATATTTAAAATACGTCCTGTACGTCCATTACCATCAATAAACGGATGTATTGCTTCAAACTGATAATGAGCAATTGCCATTTTAATCAAAGGATCTAGCTCATCGTTATAGTGCAAAAAGGTTTCCCAATTTGCTAGTAAGTTACGGATGGTATCCTGCCCCACTGGTGGCGTATAGATGACCTCACCTGTATAGCTGTTTTTTAATGCCGTCCCGGTTGTGGCTCTAATATCTAAATCAACGCCCTTAATCGTTTGACATAACTCAATGGCAGTACCGGTACTTAATGGGCGGTCTTTGATGGATTGCACGCCTTTATACAATGCCGTGCGATATCTTAAGGCCTCTTTAGTCGCATGGTCGGCTTGTTCTTCATTGCCCTGTGCATGTTGGAATAGCTTGTCTGTTGTGGTGACAATATTTTCAATTTCAGAACTATCTTTTGCTTCCAGTAAGGGAATAATGTTAATTAGGATCGTTTGGTTGGGTATCAATTCACCAGCCTGTTTTAATTCTGCCAAAGCTGCCCTAGCTTCAATACATAGCTTTAAAACTGTTTTGGTTTCTACATCCTGCATAGGTGGTAATACCGGTAACTCATTATATGGGCTTGCTGCTTGCCATGCTGTCATCGTCTTAACCTTTATTGTTATGTCGATAAAACTTATAAAAATCGACATGAGGGTACTATCATGTCGATAGCATAAACATATTTATAGTGTCATGTCGATAAAATCATAAAAAATCGACATGAGGTTTAAGTCATGTCGATACTGTAAACATAATCAACTGTAATAGCCGATCAAGCGGTGGGTAAAAATTTACTGTTATTAATCTTTTGACACCACTTTGCTATCAATCTGTTTAATTTTCGATTTCTCAATAAGTAGCCTTAATGTCTTAACAGGTTCAGTTTCACCTTTGCTTGAATAAAATGCACCTTCTCTATATCCATTTGAAACAGTTGATACTCTGTATTTTGCTGTTTGATCATTAATTAACTGTTCTACAAACTCTACAGGCACAACCACCATTGCGGATGTTTTCCATAATCTGCCCCCTTGAAATGTTGCTCTACTTTCACCCAAAGGCACTTGAAATGTAGATATTTTGCCATTTAAATTAAATGATATAGAATCAATCGTGGCTGAAATATCTCCTAGATCAATGGTTATAGCAATATTTTCAGGATTTGCACTTGTCCATATACCACCGATTGATACAGAACTTAATACCGTAGGTTTATCATAAACAAATACGCCATAACTTTTAACACTACAGATTTTTGAATTATCAAAACCACTTACTTTACAAACTGGATCGTATTTCGCTAAAGCAAACACATTGCCAGATAACAGTAAAACACAAAGCAATAATATTTTTTTCACTAACTTTCCATAATAATTAAAAATCCACCCAATAATTCACTATTATTGGATGAATTTCAACTTGAGGATAGTTTCTTATCGTTTAAGCTTAGACAGTACGCCGCCCTGCATTTGTTCCTGTCTAAACCTTTTATCGACTTCATTGCGTGCAATTGTTTGAGCCACCTTACCAATCGTCACTATCAATTCACCATCTGCACCAGTCGATGTTTCAACTTTCTCAGATGAATAATTGTTGACCGTAACTTTCGGTTGCACTACAGCACTTTGGCTTTGAATAGCATTTACTGTGCGAATTTCTCTATCACCAACATAACCACCAGTAGCGAATGCCGGCAATTCACCATATTTGTTGATATAGTTGGCCGTGTCGATACCAATACCTTTTACAGCCTTTGCTTTGAGTACATACTCTTCATTAGATAAGAGTGCGAGAATTGAATCGCTTGTTGTAGTACCGGGGCCTTTGACTGGGCCACCTGTTGAGAATCCTTGAGGGGTAGCTGCTTGGATTAATGAAACAAAAGTCCCACTTTCAACCGCTGCTAAAGCGGCCGCACCCATTTTTTGCCAAACTGTACCCGGTTCATTTGCATAAGCATCTGATGTGGCCTTATAAACATTTATTCCAGCTTGAGCTAGTGCGAAAGACTGCTGTGCCGAGTAAAGTGACCGATAGATCGAACTAGAATCATCTCCATATGCTTTCAACATACTGCTAAGACTTCCAAACATTGTGCCATAAGCACTAAGCTGACCATTAAACTGCGATTGCCGTAATGCCTCCTCACGTAAAGCATACTCTTCCTGCATTGCCTGTTTAGCATCTAAATATCGCTTTTGAGCATCAAGCAATTGTTGGTGCTGCGTTTCCTCATCAAGCCCAAGATCAAAAATACTGGTTCGCTCATTGCTGTAATCAGATTTTAATCCAGCCATATCATCAAATTTTTGACGCTCTAACTGTTGGCTTGCATAAAGATTGGGGTTTGTGAGTTGACTAATATAGTCCGATGCGACTTGCTGCCTACCATACACCGCCTTTTGTGCCTCAATCCATTTCGCTTGTTGGGTTTTTCTGAATAAATCAATTTCATATTTATATTGATCCTCTAATGCCCTTAATCTAAAAGCCTTTTCTTGTTCGTCATACTCCCGACTTAGCTTGATTTCTTCCTCTTTAATTTTCTTTTGGGCTGTTAATTTTTCTTGTTCATTTAACTGGTATTCAGACAGTTCATATTGCAAATTCAAATCATATAATTTCTGTGCATCTAAAATATTTTGCCTAGCAAGGCTAATATATTGCGACATGCCATATTTATCTAATCGCAATGTTTCTGCCTGTAGGTCCATGCGAATCTGTTTAGCTTTGTCAGCATATTCATATTCGATTCTCAGTTTTTCATCTTCAATTTGCTGTGCATCTTGTTTGGCTTTTTTTGCCTCGCTATCACCGGATCGGCCGGATTTACCCTTAGGCACTTTGGCTGGTGCTGGCGGTACCACTACTCCAGTAGGCTTAGGTTTCCAGCTTTGGGATGCTATAGCCGCCCCAGTAAAGCCATTAATTAAACTCATATAACCAGCTACAGATTGAGCTGCTACATTGCCTTGTGCTGCCAACTGGTTAAATGCATTGGCTTGATTCAATAGTTCTTGGGTTAATGATGATATGGAGCCAATACTTAGATTTTGAGCATTTGTCATTGCATCAATACTTTTTTGAGCAAAATCTATATTTCCAGAAATAGTATTATATTTAATTGAGAGTTCATCTAAAACTTCACGTTGGCTTTTACTCACACCGGTTGCTGTCTGCATCCCATTTACATAAGTATCTAAGTCGATTTTTCCATCATAAAAATCCTTGGCCAACTTCCTTGCACTTTCACTTGCAAAATTACTTTCTCTCCAGTGCATGGTCATACGATGGGTTAGCTTTTCAAGCTGCTCTGAATATTTGTCTACATCCTCTTTCGCCTCTCTAAAGGCTACACGCTGTTGGGCTGCATCAAGTTTAAGATATGATGCTGCTAATTCCTGAATTGTAGAATCTTGATTACCCAGTGATGCAGTGAGATTATCACTATCTTCCTTCATAGCATAAAATGCTGCACCTGCCGCCACACCTTGAACTGCTAATAAGCCCAACCCTACGGGACCACCAACCAATGCTAATGCACCACGTAATACACCCATAGTCGCTGCGGTTGTAGTGGCTTGTCCTGCCATACTTGCCAGGGTCATCTGATACCGTATTGCTTGAGCATTGGCGGCAATAAAACTTGCTGTGGTTTGCGCCATTTGGATTATTAATTTTGTGCTAATTGCTACACCTAAAGCGACTGCGGCAGCCTTAATCGTATCAAAGTTATCATGCAAGGACTGGAGGATAGGAAATGCATCATTTACCATATTCGCCTGAAAGCCTTGCCACTGTAGATCGAGAACCTGTAAATTCTCCTTAGCCTCTACCAGTTGTTTGACCATATCATCCGACATAATCGCACCGGCACGTTTAGCTTCTTCCCCCCATTTTTTAAAGCCCTCACCGCCATTTTCCAGCAAAGGTAATAGTAGTGAAGAATCACTAACGATTGCTTCCATGTAAAATTTAAAGTCATTTTGGTCGGCATTGGCTTTTTGTAAGCTATCCACATAAAGCTGTAATGCTTCGGGACCACTTAGTTTTCTAAACTGCTCAATGGTCACGCCAACCTGTGGGGCAATAACATCAAAAAAGTCTTTTAATGGTCCGCCACCCGTACTGACAAAGTCCCCGATACGATCTTGTACGTCCTTCATCTGGTCAGCAAACTTTTCCATGCTAATGCCGGCAGTATTTGCACCAGCCGCATAATATTGAAATTGTTGGATACTTGAATTTGATAATTTTGCAAACTTTTCAATCTCATTACCCTTGGTAATTAATTGATCTGCAAAATTCATGACGCTATTCAATGATAACCCGGCAAGTGCACCACCCAATCCAGCCACAGCGATTTTTGCTAAATTAAAGTTTGAGCTAAACTTTTCTAAATTAGTTGTAGTTCCTCTAATTCTTGCATCCAAACTATTATTTCTGGCAAATTCTAAAGCTTCTTGCCGCATCTTTAAAATTTGGTCTGCTGTTGTTTCGGTAGTGGATCCAAGGCTTTTTATACCAGTACTTGCACTTTTAGATTTATTACCTACATCGGTTACTTGCTTGCCAGCTTTTTCGCCTTGTTCCTGCATACGTTTTAAAGATTCTGCAAATTGCTCTGCATTACGCTTGGCATATTCGGTGCTGATTTCTATTACTAATCGACTTTTTGCTTCTGCCATGTTATTCGTCCCATTTTATAAAAAACATGATTAAAATATGTTCTAATTTTATCATTAAATCACATTTTAAAAAACTAATTTATCTTATAAATATCATTTAAAAACAATATATTACAAAATATTTTCACGAATTTATTATCATAAAAATTTAAGAATATTACTTAGTAAAACTTAGTATTTGATTGGAAATTTAAACAACAAGATTGGATCAGATTAGGAAGTAAGAGGTATCATCTCCTCAAATCAAGGTAATGATCAAACTACCCCAAGATTACCCATGTTTTGATTTTTTTCACAGGCTAGAAATACTACTTTTTTATTCTCCCTCGCACGCCTTGTATTGTTTGGACTACATTTTTTGTGTAGTTATCGCTATGCCTCGCACGCCCACGCCTTTTATTGTATTGGTGGCATATGTCATTCCATCAAGTATTTTGTAAATAGAGGTAGCAAGGTTTAGACTTTTTGAACACGTTAGAACCTGACAAAACTTGACATCTAAACTTGAAAAAACTTGAAATTAAAATCAATTTCCCGTCCTATAAAAGATGTGAATATATGGAATTAATCGAGATGAATTTAGATT
Source organism: Acinetobacter populi (assembly GCF_002174125.1). GTDB lineage: Bacteria > Pseudomonadota > Gammaproteobacteria > Pseudomonadales > Moraxellaceae > Acinetobacter > Acinetobacter populi. The sequence continues at coordinate 1,151,310 of NZ_NEXX01000001.1, read as the reverse complement.
TGGATTTCCCTTTGTTTGATGAGGATCAATTTATGTCTGATCTTATCGAATGGAGTAAACAACTTGATAGTGAATGGCAAGTTATGATTAATGAAGTGAATAACGCACTTGCACTCCTATAAAAAGGGGCTACACGGTGTAAATAAATGGCTTGTGCAACCATAGGTTTTATAAGGTTTTCAGCACCCATTTATGTACTGTGCTTTCACATTTTCGCCATTCTTCCTTGATGTACCTTGATGAAATGGTTACAAAACCTTTGCCTATTTTGTCTTACGTAGTCTTACAAAACCAATAATCAATATCTAACCAAAGTCATTGGGCTGTATAGATTTGGAGGGTTTTTCACATGGCACAGCGTAAGACAAAAAAAGTAAAATATTTAGCAACCGTAGTGATTTCCACCATAGTTGAATTAAGCCTCTGTTTTAATTTATTAAATTGTGACTTTCTGACAAAATTTAATGCGGTATAAATAAATGATTTGGTGCATGTACTATTTGTTCAAGTATCACTAAAACCGTGATGGTAGCTTTTCGTCAAAAATGACGTAAAGGTCTGCATGGTGATTATGGCCATGCAGGAATAGCGGTTTTGTTTTACGTAGCTATACGGATTGAAAAATATAAAAAGGCTATAACCATTGCAGCTATTGGCATATATCAATATTTTAAAGAAATAGCGGTAAAACAAAATAAATTTACTTGGATGTACTTGGATAGATTGGTTACAAAACTATTTCTTCCTTGATGTACCTTGATAAATATAGATTACAGCAAAACTATAAAAACTATTGCTGCATATACGTTTGGCAATGGTTTTATACCTAATTTAAAGTAAGGGCTGTCAAGGTAAATAAAGCCCCAATCAATGAGAGGGGCTGTTAGTAAATGTTAGTATTGGTACTAGAGAAAACTAGATTTCAACTCGCTAAATATGCCCGGCTGGGTGCATGGATATATTCGTAAATCGTATGGTAGTCATCATCATTGGCATACTCGGCAATGCTCATGATGTACTGGTCATTCCAGTAATAACGAAAGTGTCTGCTATTGATGAGTAGGTTCTCAATGGTTTGGACTTCGCACGGATTTAGCCCAATAACATCCGCTATAGATTGTCGCCATTCCTGCACGCTGACATGAGCATCAGACAATGGTTGTCTGTTGTATCTACATTGCTGCTGTTTTTGTTCCAGTAGCCAAAAATAACCATGGTAGGCACGTTGTAAAGCTGCATCAAAAAATGATTGCTCCAGATATTTAAGCAAGGCTGTTTTATTAGCCCTCAATTGCTCGATCAATTCAGGTGGTAGATGCTGACCATTGGTTACTTTAATTTGCTGGTCATCCATCCGCTTTAATCGTGCGCCATATTGCTGTGCCATTTCGATAAGTTGTTTTGGATCGTTCATAATGCAAATTCTCCTTGCGGATTATCAGTATCATCATTGGTCTTTAACTTACTTTTTGCTGGGGTGGGGGATTTAGAAGTGGTAACAGCGGTAACACTGGTAACAGGCTTGTCCTGTATAGCTTCCACATTGTTACCGCTTTGATTTGGTAACTGGTAACAGTCATTAAAGCGGTAACAGTCACTTTCTGCATTTGTTACCGCTTTTTCACTTGTTACCACTTTAGTTTTATTAGTGGTAACATTCTCAAAGCCTTGTGTAGCAAGGTTGTTACCGCTGTTACCAGTGTTACCACTTTTATTTTGATCATCTGCATCAATAGAGAATTTGGCTATTTCACTATCAATAAAAATCATCATTCGTTCCAAGCCTTGATTCGGTAATCGAACGACCTTTGATAGTCGCTTATCATCACAATCAAGCCAATCATGCGCCTTTAATACTTTGGCCACCCGTTTATGATCAAAACCTTTGCAGATTTCCGATTTAAACAGTTCTGGATAGACAAGGTACTTTTTACCGTCCTTATCCTGTTTCCAGTAACCAACACGATTATGGATGCGTGGGGTAATATCATCGCCTGCTGCATTGCGTAGAATGTTCTGCTCGATGTGTTCAAAGCGACTACTGCCGTGCATGGCAAAAAATGCCTTAACGTGTGCCAGTATTTCCCGATCTTCATAATCGCCCACCTGTTCAAAGCTACTTAGCCAATGATTAAATACCGCCTGCACTGCATTAAAGGCTGTACCTCGGTGCCATGTGGTAATGCCTGCTTGTGTAGCCATTTCACCCGCTGCTGCCACCAGTGCAAAGTAATTGGCCACTCGCACGATATGCCCTTGAGTATGGTTTGCGGTTAATGCCTTACTGTATTGATCAATCAAGGCCTTGGCGTGGGCTGTATTGCTATCTTTGTCCTGTGTCAGGTAGTCAAGCCATGCTTTGCCTGCTGTGCCGTAAAATCGCTTTATATCGCTATTAAGCAATATGGCTTGTTTGGCAGCATCATCAGCAAAATTAATACTGTCAAAAATACCGTATTCTGATTGATCTATATCAATATTGATTAAACGGATTTCCTGCCCCAGTTTGGATTTTTGCCCGGCTTCGCCCATCAGTTCGGATAAGGTCTTTTCCCCACTGGAGAGGAAAACTAAACGCCATCGGCTGGTATCCCTTAAATTGAGAGATTTGCTCATACGGCCTTTACCACTGCCATTGATCAGCATATAGATGATATTGCCTAGTTCTTTGGCATTAGGGACTTCGCCTATCTCGTCCAGTACCAGTAAACCATCATTGTGCATAAAGGCAGTTTGTTCCAGTGCATTGCTGGTATTACGCCATGTGTGGTGATAGCTTTCTGGATTGCCCCATACGGTACAGGCCAGAAACACGGCGGTACTTTTGCCTTTACTGGATTTACCCTTAAAGTGAAAGCCTGTACCTTGCTGATTTAAAGGTTCAAGTAGTTGCCCGGCAAAGGCAGTGCATAATGCCAGTACAAGGAAATTATGCTGTTCTGCACGTTTAGCAATACATCGTTGCCAGTCCTGCAATGTCCCTTGTGTCAGATACTTATTGATTGCACTGTTATTAGACTGATAAACCACGATTTCATGATTAGCATTCTGTCCGATGACTTCGCACGGTAATACATACTGATTACCATGCCAGCCAACACGATCTACACATAAGGCAAATTGATCAATCGGGTAGCTTGCAAGGTAGGTCTGGAATAACGTGCGTTCAAAACCACTTACGGCAATGGTAACGCCTTGATCTGCCAATGCCTTGCGTAGCTCTGCGCCGTCAGTTTGGAAATGCTGCATAGAAATCGCCCAAGTATGGGGAATGCCTGCATCATCATTCCATTGTAATAATCGTCCCCAACCGTTTGAGCTATCGTCCCGGGTCTTTGCCAATACCAGCACGGGGCTGGAGATAAACGTGGTTCGTTCATCACCACCCTTATTCTTTTTGGTGTACCACACGCCAGTAGGTAATATCTCAAACGTGCCGTTATCAAATTGCATGGGTTCGGCTAAATGCCCTTTGGGAATCGCATTATTTGCATGGTGTGGGCTTGATTCTGTCTTGGACTGTGATACTGTATAAGGCACGGTTTCAAGGGCTTGTATATCATCTGGTGTGGTATGCAAGCCTTTCTCGTTTTTAGCCTGTACCCAGTCCATCACATCACCTTTTACAGGCAGTTCCAGATTATCCAGTACCACATGACGCACGCTACAACCGATCTTCAATAACAGGTCAGCAATGTCCTCAAGGAATTTTTGCCCGGGGACATCATTATCCGGCCATACCACAATAGGGTAGTGTTTTAATGGTTCTAAATGCGCTGTACTGGCATTTTTACTGCCTCCGCATGTTGTCGCATATAAACCCAAGCTGTTGAGATAATCGGCTTTCTGTTCACCCTCTACGATATAAATCACATCATCATGGGTAGCATTTGAAATGCGACCAAGTGCATACAATGGTTTTTTACCTTTGCCTTGTGGGTACAAGGCTCTGTAGTCAGGTTCGCCATACCTAAAACCATGCTCACCACTGGAAAATGCCCGGATAAACTTATCACCTGTGCTGTAATCCTTTGCCCGGACTTTCCAGTAGATCGGCTGGCCTTGTTCATCGCTATAAGCAAAGGTTGATTCATAAATATAGCCTTTGCCTGTCTTTTGGTTCTCGTTATCAACCCAACCCCGGGCAAATTGATCGGCCTGCTGCTGTATATCATCAAGCCCAGTAAACATATCGACTTTACTATTCATTTATGATTCCTCCCATGCCCCAAGCTGCTTACAGGCTTCTACAAAACCAATGCCTTTTAACTGCATATGAAAGGCGATAATGTCACCGCCTTTGGCTTCACAAGCAAAGCATTTAAAACAACCCTTTTGGGTGTTTATGCTTAGGCTAGGGGCTTTATCATCATGGAATGGACACACGACTTTAATCCATAGCGTGCGCCCTTTGGGTTCAATGCCTTGGGCTATCAAATACTCTCGCACGTCTGGCAATAGGGCTTTATTTAAGCCCTTGCCATTGTTTAAGTGGGGAGGTCTAGGGGTGCTGTATTTCATTGGCTGCCCCTTGTAGTTTTTGTAATCGTGCTTGATGTTGTTGCACCCATTTTGTATGAGGTGCATTTTTAAGATAATGAGAAGTGACCGAACCACTAATCAGTAAATAATCCCTTTTGGGGTTGGCTTGTCTTAAAGCTGCTTGATGTGCCGATGCTTCCTCAAGGGTATAAAAATACTCGCTTTCTGTTGATGGGTGATAGCCAATAGGGGAGCTGTCATCCGCCGTAACAACGGCAAAATAATGGCAATAGCCCTTATTTAACATGGCTGCATTGAGCCATGCCTCTGCTTCTGCCAACATTGCTTTAGCTGAATATTCTTGGTCAGTGTTATGATTAATTGTTGTCATGACTTAACCCTCCACATCATCTTTAAATGCCATAGGGAGTAGCTTCTCAATCATTTCTAATTTGGTTTGAATTTCAAAAATAAGCTCGGCAACGATCTTGTGATTAATATTTAAAGTTTCACCATCATCAAAACAATTCCATGAAGCAATAGAGATGTTTTTAGCACTGGTCACAAGGTTATAAATAACATCCTGTGCATTAAGATGATTGGCTTCGGCATGAGGGACATAGAAGTTGCTGGTAATGGCAAGCTCTGGATTGTATGGTTTAGGGTTTTGATTTGACTTATCCATGACTTAGCCCTCCACCTGTGCCATTGCTACGGCTTCGGCTATATCGAGCATGTCAATTGAGCAAGATGCCTGTGCAAGTAAGCTGTCGATCAATTCCAGTTGAATGAATAACCAGTCTGTATCTGGGCTGTCTTTATCAATGCCTTGTATAACTGATCGTGCCTGATCAATAAGTTTGGCTGTGATTTCCTTACAGTCTTGTGGCGTTGCATCCTTTGGTGTATCAAAAAATGCTACGGCTGAATTGCTGCGGTAAGTAGTAACTGTCGCACGAATGGCGTGTATAGATTGGTTAGGCATGAGTATGCGCTCCTTGTAGTTTGGGAGCTTTACCAATTACGACCAAGTAATTTAGGTGGCAAAGCTGAAAAGGGTTGGTCGACTGGTCTACAAGGTTACCAGCACACGTAAACGTGTCCCTCTCCAGCTTCGCCATAACATGCGAACGCATAGAGATGATACGCACAAAAAAAGCCCGATAAGCGGACTGTGCGCCTTGTAAGTTATAGCCGACCAAGGCTAATTCACCATGTGGGTGAACGGTACTAGCATAACTTTCATTGCTGCACGATGCAACGATTAAAACTGCAATTAACCAGATAAAAATAAGTAAAATCAGGTTTTTTATAATCAAAAGTATTTCTTTATTCATGATCTACTCCCTGTGCTTTGGCCAGTGCCAGTAACTTAAATACTTCTCGTTGTGGCTGTGGCTCATGGTCGCCATTAATGCCATTGAGTAGCTTTAATAGGCTTTCATGGTGTAGGGTGATGTGTGCATGACTGGGCTGTGTACGCTCGATGTCGATAGCGGTGTACATTGCTGTATCTAAATCCTTGCAAGCATCTAAACGATGGATGATGTAAGACTCATTGTTGATAACAATATCGGTATATTCATCTTGATCTGTGCATGGGCGTAGCTCGGCTACCACATAGTTGTATTGTTCGGTCATGTTAAATACTCCCAAACAATGCGGATAAATCCACGTTATAAACGTCTTTCCATGCCTGTGCCGGGTAAGACTTCACTGTACCGTAAAGGTCATCATGTACTTTTAAGGGTTCTACATCGTACGATTTACACCATGCTCGTAATGGTCGCCACTGGTAGGATTTATCAGTCATGTTTTCAACTGATCGGATAGTGGCATTACTGCGACTTTGCCCGATCTGGTCTTTTAATCGTTGATTCTCTCGCACGGCATGGCTTGCCGTTGCCATTGCGGTTGCAGTCTTTTTATCACCTATATGGGCTTTGGTTTTTACAGCAATATCACGTTCAAATTGCACTTGTTGCAGTTGCTCATGGGTATCTGCCAAAGCACGTAATGCACTGGGTAAATCTTCTGGTAATAATGGTTTAGGTTGCAGTTTGCTTTCCAATTCATGCAATCGCTGTATTACCTGATAACGTAACTTGATGCTGTAACCTGTAATCAAGGTTTCCACTAGGTCTTTAGGTAGGGCATATTCCACTTGTGGGCGGTTCATACTATCCAGATAGATACGCTCAAAATTGAGCATATCTAATCTGAGTTCATTGAACATGGTTTCACAGTCACGTTTCACGTTTTTATGTTCTTTGTCTGTCAGGTCTGCAATTTCACGGCTAGACATGGTTGGCATTGGTTTTAATAATTGGTTCATGGCATAGCCCTCACTGCACACGGTTGATATTAATATCTGAATTAATCAGAACGCCGTCATTGGATAGTCCGACCTGTTGGCGGTTGTGTAGCATGGATAGTAGTTTTTGCTCTGCTTCTTCAAAACTAATACCAAAGTGCCGGGCAATATCTCTTAGGTCATACATGGGTTGGCCATCATCGGTATAGGCACTGACGGGTGGCAATAGATTCATTTCCTTGGCCTTTGCATTCATCTCTGCTTTGATGTGGTCAGGTGTGTAATGCAGCGTTAAAAGGAATGCCTGCTCTGTAATTGGGTGGTCATTTCCATACTGTGCAAGCATTGCCTTGTAATGATCAAAGGCCTTAAAAAACTCAGGGTTTACATGTTCAATCATTGTGTAACCCCTCAAAACCAAGTTGAATATTTACCTTGCATGTTTGAATGCGTACAGCGTTTTGGTGCTTTTCATATTTACGGCGGTGCATACCATGACTATGAAATGTACCTTTATCCTTAGATAGCTTTTCTTGCATACACAAGCGGTTTAATTCTTCATAGGCTGCTTGGCGTGCGTTGTAGGTACCTGTTTTTCTGATTGAGGGTAGTACTTCTGCAAATACCCAGTTCTGGAAATTCAAGGCTTCCGGTTTGTTGGATCGAAATATGATTCGATAGAGGTTAGGCTCATCAACAAAAATTAATTTCTGTTTACCGCCATTTGTCGAAACAATTATTGTATGTACGCCCGATGGGTCTAACGCACCGTGTCGTTTAGGGGTTTCGTTTTTAACATACCCCCTTTGAACTTGTAATAAATCGGACGATCTGGAGATATTTAAAACCTTACAAACATCAGCCAGACAAAATAACGGCTCATTGTTGCAATCAAATGCAATACGCACGGCATTGGATTTAAAATCGAAATAGGTCACTTGATTCATGCATCCACTCCTTTTAATTCGTACCGGGCATGGACCCCTTTACTACCTTGATTGGGTTCATCATGCGTTACGATGTCATGGCCGATGCTGCGTAAACGATTAATCACACTGCTTAGGCGGTAGCATTTATACAGATCGATTGCCTCTGCCTGTGAGAGAGTGCTGCCCTGTTTGAGATGGGCTAAGATTTGTTGCTGGTGGGTGGTATTCATACATGCACCGCCTTAATCTGATTGATCAGATTGGCTAAATGATTAAATGCCTGCTGCTCCCCATGAATGAGGTTAAGTACGCTGTACACGCTGACATGCTCATTCTTAAGGCGATATGGACGGATATACTCGGCAATAGCTGCAATGCGCTTGCGTACCAGTTCGGTATATTCCATTAGTTCGCTATATGCGCTGTCTTTACCAGTAGATGCTTCAAAAGCAAGGTCTAAATGCTCATACGCACGTACCAGTGACTTATTGATTTCACCTAATGCGTTATGGTCTGGAATGGTGACAAGGTCACGGCTATAAACTTCCTGTTGCAACTGTTTAAGCCGATCTGCTGAATGATCGATCAGGCTTCTGGCATTGGATAGATTCATGGTTATGCCTCCAGTCCTTTAGACTGCATCCATGCCTGTACTTCTGACAGTTTCCAGACTGTGATATTGCCTAGCTTGATTGGTGCCGGAAATTCACCTTGTTTGACCCATTGCCATATTGTTTTATCAGATACGCCGATCATGCCTTTGCTGGCTTGTCGTGCGCCTATACGCTTTACTGTGCCTTTGAGTTTGCCATCTTTATATGTGTAGGTACGTTCAGGACGTTTAGGAAAATTGGCAAGGTCTTTGATTCGCAAGAATTGATCTTGATTTAATAATGTCATGTATTCACCTATCATTGATTGCCATTGCTAGAAGTTGCTAGGCTGATAGATGAAGTATGTTTTTGTTTTTTATAATGTAATAGATAAAAAGTTCTACTTAATCCCCATTAAGTAGAACTTTCCGTTGTTTTTTTAATCATTTGTTCCTAATGGTCTGCCTGCTTGTTTTGCATATACCGGGGCTACTAGTTTTAACCATTCTTTTACTGATTCAATACTTGGTAGTTGGGTATGGTGTTCAGTGTTTTGTAGTTCACTGTGTACCATTCTTGCCATCTCAAGGATTTTGGTATTTTGATCTGTATCTTTACTCCACAAGTATTGCGCTAGAGTTCTGGCTGCTAATTTTGCGTTACTCTTGGCTATACTAACCCCACGCCGTTCTACGTCACTTGTTTGCTGATAATTTTCATCATGTGTCACTTTATTTCTCCATCTACTGTTTAATTCTCCATTTAGTATTTTTTCTAATTGAATATGCGTAATTAACACATCTTTAGTTTGTATATATGGGTAATAGCTATAACATTCTTCATTTTGATCTTCATCATCATAAGAAAATGGCTTTGCTATTGGTCTTAAATAATTATAGTCTGTTAGTCCTGTAGCCATTGGATAAATTGCAAGTATTTCAATATCATTAATTTGTTCATTAGATAGCCTTGATACTGAATTAAAATAATGATTCGATAAAATATTAGATATAGTATTAAATCCATCATCACAAAATAGGTCAGAAATTCTTAAAAAACCATCAAACCCCCTGCTATCACAATCTGGGTTAAAGTTATGTTTACCAATTGCATTTATATTTTCAAGAGCAAAATCATCTAGTCTCAGTAATGTAGCAGAATGATTTATAGAATTTTCAATAATGTTCTCAATATCCAATACAATTTCTCTGTAGATCTGTTTATTCTCATCTTCTTCATGGGTTAGTTTAATTGGTACATGGCAATCGCAACTGATAGACCACTGCCCAAAAAACATAACATATAAATTTAGCTCATAAATCAATGCCATAGATACAATGGTTTTACTATTATAAGCATCAGTATTAAATTTTTTATTTAATATTTTCGCAGCTTGTTTTAGTGTGTAGTACGGAATTGGATTTTGTTTCATACATGCCTCCCACAGCATACCCAATCAAAAATAGTTAAGCCAATGCGATGGGGTACGCACGTTCGGGGATCAGCCTAGGCTTAACGATTTAATCTTAATCGATTTATGGGGTAATGGCTAGTCGTGGCATGTATTAGCGTGGCGTAAGTTGTCGTGCTATTTACGCACGTTTATTTTTAGGGAATGGGATAACATCCTGTTTTAGATCATTCAAATAATCCGCCCAGTGCTGCATCATCTCCCTACGCTGTTTTAAAAACTTGGTACGGTTATAGGCTGTGCCTAAACTATCTGGTACGGCATGGGCTAACTGGTGTTCGATAACATCACGCTCATAGCCTAATTGCTCATGCAATATGGTTCTGGCCATGGCACGAAAGCCATGCCCGGTAATCTCATCTTTTGTACTAAATCCCATACGTCTAAGGGCTGCATTGATTGCTGCATCACTCATGGGGTGTTTTGGGTCACGTCCACCAATAAATACATGTTCGTATTGTCCTGTAAGCTGCTGCAAGTCTTTTAGGATGGCTATAGCTTGGGTAGACAAGGGGACAATATGATTTTGCTTGGTCTTGGTGATAAAGTATCGCCATTCTGCTGCATCTAAATCTATATCACTCCACCTGGCCGTGCGTAGTTCACCAATCCGTACAAAAAATAGTGGTGCAAGTTGTAGGGCACATTTCACTACAAAAGAACCTGTAAACCCATCAATTGCCCTAAGCAATCCGCCAACCTGTGCTGGTTCGGTTAATGCTGCAAAATGGTTTTGCTTGATTGGGAGTAATAACCCGGTTAATGCTTGGCTGGGGTCGTGTTTATTTTTGCCCAGTGCCATGCCATAACGAAAGATTGCCCCACATTCCTGTAACGCACGTTTGGCCGTATCAGGTGAACGTCCTTCAATACGCTTAATGACCGCCAATAGGTCAGGGGCCTCAATGGTGCTAATCTCCATATCACCAATATATGGAAATATGTCCTTCTCCAACCGGGTACGGATTTTTTTAACGGTACTGACTGCCCATGTTTCGGCTTTTTTGCTGTGCCATTCCAGTGCCACATATCTAAAGCTATTTTCACCGTCTAACTGGATCCGGTTGTTTTTCTTGGCTTGGTTCGGATCAATACCATTATTTAGTATTTTTCGGGCTTCTGTGGCTTTAATGCGTGCATCTGCCAGTGATACATCCGGATAACTACCCAGTGTTAAAGAACGCTGCTTATTCTGAAAACGATAGGCATATATCCAGGTCATCCGACCAGTGGGGAAAACATGCAATTGCAGCCCGTTGGTATCGCTGTATTTACTGGGCGTTTTTTTGTTGGTATCAGGCTTGATCTTTCTTATCTTCGCATCAGTCAACATAAGGCTTTGCCCTCAATTTGTTGGTATAAATCTGTTGGTATCATTTCATACCAACAAAAATACCAACAATATACCAACGATTGCAAGGGGTAGATAGTCGTGGATAAGGCAACAAAAAAGGCTTAAATCCTTTAGATTCAAGCCTTATATCGGTGCTATTCATTGCATGTTTTTGCGATTTGGTGGAGTCAAGCGGGATCGAACCGCTGACCTCTACAATGCCATTGTAGCGCTCTACCAACTGAGCTATGACCCCATTTTCAGCAATCAATTTAAATTGCCTCGCCATCTTATGCAGATGACGAGACGATGTCAATTCAGTCTAATTATTCCGCATGATCAACTGATTCATTTTTAGGCAATTTTAATTGCTCATTGAATTTTTGCCAGGATTTTTCTTCTTTTTTGCTGGGGGTGCCAACAATTTCCAGCGCATGACGTAAACGGGCAAAGGTTAAATCAGGACCAATGGTGACCATGGATTGCATCACTGGTGTTGAACTGGTTGAACCTGCAATGGCAATAAAGAAAGTCGGCATAAAATCACGCAGTTTAATTTCCATCTGACTGGCTAGATCCATCAGGGTTTGACTCACTGTGTCATTATTCCAGGTAAATAAACTTTCCAGACGCCAGATGGCAAATTGCAGGCTCTGACGCACTTGTTCTTGTGAGAGTTTTTTACTTTCAAATTGTTCTGCGGTAATGCTTGGCATATGGTTGAAATAAAACCCAGCCCAATTCACCGCTTCTGATAATAAGTTAATACGAGGTTGAATCGCTGCGGCAATTTCTTCAAGTTTATCGCGATTACCTTGCCAAGATAAAATCGTATCGAGTAATTGTCCCGGTGTCATGGCTTTTAAATATTGTCCATTTAACCAGTGTAATTTATCAATATCAAAAATGGGTCCACCTAAAGATACCCGTTGGATGTCGAAGTTTTCGATCATTTCGGCCAGACTAAATTTTTCACGCTCATCCGGCATAGACCAGCCCATTCGACCAAGGTAATTTAGCAAGGCAGCAGGTAACACACCAATGTCACGATAGTAGTTAATCGAAGTTGGGTTTTTGCGTTTGGAGAGTTTGGATTTGTCCGGATTACGCAATAAAGGCATATGACCTAGCACCGGCATGTCCCAACCAAAATATTGATAAAGTAATTGATGCTTCGGTGCAGAAGGTAACCACTCCTCACCACGGAACACGTGGGTAATTTGCATCAAATGGTCATCTACCACATTGGCAAGGTGATAAGTCGGTAAGCCATCGGTTTTTAATAACACCTGCATATCAACTTGAGCCCATGGAATCTCAACTTCGCCACGGAGTAAGTCGTTGACAGTACAAATACCTTGTTCAGGTACCTTCATTCGAATGACATGTGGTTCACCTGCAGCCAGACGGCGTTCGACTTCTTCTTGTGATAATTTTAAACCACGGCCATCATATTTTGGTGTTTCACCACGTGCTTGTTGTTCTGCACGCATTTGATCTAGTTCTTCAGGTGTCGCAAAACAGTAGAAAGCATGACCTTTTTCCACCAGTTCCAGCGCATATTGCTTATAGATGCCCATACGCTCAGACTGGCGATAAGGTGCATGTGGACCACCAATATCCGGACCTTCAACCCAGTTGAGTCCCAGCCAACGTAGGGAATCCAGAATCATTTTTTCAGATTCAGGTGTTGAACGCAGTTGGTCAGTATCTTCGATACGTAAGATAAATTCTCCACCATGTTGTTTGGCAAAACATAAGTTGAATAAAGCAATATAGGCTGTACCAACATGCGGGAAACCTGTTGGAGAAGGTGCAATACGAGTACGGACGGTCATAATTAGAAATCTAAAAATTTGATGATAAAGGACATTATAGCGAAAAACCCAGCATCACTACAGACTAGTTACGTAGGATTGACTAAGTTAAAAGGGGCGTTTTCAAGAATAGAATGGCAAAATAAAATAGAGATTTAAAAATGACAAAAGCGCGATGGATTAAAGAGCCTGAATGTATACCTTTTAGCAAGAGGTTTGCGTGATTGAAAATAGCTGAATAAGCTCAACATATTTGCATGTTGAGCAAAAAATGCATGATGCGACTAACCACCAAACAAGCGTTTAAATAATGAACTGATGGTTTTGTTTTGGACGGTGAATGGATTTGGTGAGTAATTATTTAATCGAGCCAAAGCACGACTTTCTTCAGTTGAAACAGCCGTTGTCTGTTGTTGCCCATTTTCTTTCAGCAATTGATCTAATACCGACTGATTGGGGGTAAAAACTGGTTTATCCACAGGTTTTAATGACGTTGCAGCAACATTTTTGATAATTGACACATCTTTTTTATCTTTGATTTGTGTCTGTAGCTGGGCGGCATCACTGACCGATGCAACACCGAAACTTAAGCTGATGATGAGCATGATCGACTTGTATCGCATGATTGCCGTCCTCGTAATATTCTGGAATAGCGTAAAATTTAAACTAAAAATAAATGATTATCATTAATAAGTTGCTGCAATTTATTTCAATTTGCAACTAACCTATGTCATTTTGTTAACTCTATCACGTTTTATGTTAAAGTATCAAGATAGGTGCTTTATAATGCATTGTTAATTGTTTATCACATAATAATATTTCTAAAATTTTGTTTTGAAAATTATAGTGCCAAAATCATATCTAATGTTGTGAAACAGCAATGAAAATAAATTTAAATAAATTGGTTAAGTTTGGGGCGGTATTAGCGATCAGTCTGTCAACATCCCACGTATTGGCAAAAGATTTTCTAAATGTATCGTATGATCCGACACGGGAATTTTATCAGGAATTCAACAAAGAGTTTGGTACATTCTGGCAAAAACGCACGGGACAGAAAGTGGATTTTAAACAATCTCATGGCGGTTCAGGCAAACAGGCTCGAGCGGTTGTTGATGGTTTACAGGCCGATGTTGTGACTTTGGCATTGGCCAATGATATTGAAGAGATCGTCAATGTTGGTTTAATCCAGCCAGGATGGCAAAAAGAGTTTCCAAACAACTCTGCGCCTTACACCTCAACTATTGTTTTTCTAGTGCGTAAAGGCAATCCTAAAAATATTAAAGATTGGAATGACCTCACCAAAGATGGTGTGGAAATTATCACGCCAAATCCAAAAACAGGTGGTGCACCACGCTGGATTTACTTATCTGCTTGGGGTTATGCATTGAAACAGCCGGGCGGGAATGATGCCAAAGCACGCGAATTGGTAAAACAAATTTATCATAATGTTAAAGTGCTGGATTCGGGCGCCCGTGGATCGTTAACCACATTTGCAGAGCGTGGCATTGGTGATGTTTTATTGTCATGGGAAAATGAAGCCTTGCTTGCTACACAGGGGCCGGATAAAGATAAATATCAGATTATTTATCCTTCAATTTCAATTCTGGCTGAACCATCTGTGGCAATCGTAGATAAGGTCGTGGATAAAAATGGTAATCGTAATCTGGCGACAGGCTACCTGAATTATCTCTATTCACCAAAAGGACAGGAATTGGCAGCAAAATATAATTTCCGTCCACGCAATGCTGCTGCAGCGAAAAAATATGCCAGCAAGTTCCCGAAAATTCAGACATTCACCATTGATCAAGTGTTTGGTGGTTGGGCGAAGGCACAGCAAACCCATTTTGTAAATGGCGCTATTTTTGACCAGATTTATGCTGATCGTAAGTAAAAAAATCGGCGTCATCTCTAAATGATTTAGAGATGACGTTTTTTCTGTAATTGATTATTTATTTAGTGTTCATGTTCAAGGAATTTAGGTTTCTTCGGTAAACTTAAACTACATAAAAAACAGATAATAAGCATTACAATAACGTAAATAAAGAAGTCGTTTTCAATACCCATCTCCTTGAATTTTAACGCCACTGCTGGTGCTGAACCACCGAATAAGGCATTTCCTACTGCATAGGAAAAGCCAACGCCCAAAGCACGTACATGTGGAGGGAACATTTCTGCTTTCACCAAGCCACTAATTGAAGTGTAGAAGCTAAGAATCAACATCAAGAAAATTAAGAGCAAGGTAATGATGACAGGGCTGTGTGCAAAGCTACTCATCCCAATGACCATCACTGGATAAATAAAAATAGCCATCAAACCTGCAAATAGCATCATGGCAGTTCTTCGACCCACTCTATCGGCGAAATAACCGAAAAATGGCTGTGCAATCATATAAACAAACAAGGCACAGGTCATCATGATTCCTGTCGTTTGCCCATCCATTCCCAGTGTTTTGGTGAAATAAGTTTTGGAATAAACGGTAATGATATAAAAAGTCAGGGAACCTGCTGCTGTATAACCTACGACCAATAAAAATGATTTCCAGTGATCACGAAATAATGCGCGCATGGTGCCGGAGTCTTCACTTTTAGTTTCATCTTGAACGAGTGTTTCTTCCAATTTACGACGGGTCAGAAGAGAAATAATTGCTGTAACGCCACCGATCACGAAAGGAATACGCCAGCCACCATCCATTAATTGTTGTTCACTCATAAAGAATAAAATAATGACACTGAGTAAACTTGCCAGTAATTGTCCACCAATTAAGGTTACATATTGGAAGGAAGAAAAAAATCCGCGTTGACCTTTTAAACCAATTTCTGACATATAGGTGGCAACTGCACCATATTCGCCACCAACAGAAAGACCTTGTAGTAAACGTACAAATAAAAGTAAGAAAGGTGCAAGCATACCTACCTGAGCATAGGTTGGCAAAGCAGCAAACAGAAACGAACTCAATGCCATCAATGTGATAGAAATGACCATAGAGCGTTTACGGCCATATTTATCGGCAATGCGACCAAAGAGCCAGCTACCGATAGGTCGCATAAAGAAACTTGCTGCAAACACACCCCAGACATAAATGGCTTGTGTTGTATCATCCATATCCGGGGCCGTTAAAGCGTGTTGAAAATAAATCGCAAATACAGCGTAAATATAAAAATCAAACCACTCTACAAGGTTTCCTGAAGCTGCACCTACAATTCCAAAAATCCGTTTGCGCTTTTCTTCTGGTGTGTAGATTTGCTGCATTTTATGATTCCTAAAATATTAAGAAATGAAAGAAACATCCATCTTAACGCTTAAAAGATTTTATGAGAAGAACACGACGCTACACCTCGATCTAAGATCACATGTTAAATTAATACCTATGTTGATAAATAATTTATTATTGTTAGTTTATGATTAATAAAGTAATTTTATGGATAGTCGTGATTTAATTACTGTATCATGGAAGTTTTAATTTTTTAGATGATAAATATTTGAAAATATTTGGAATTAGATCTATACAACGGTACCAATAGAATTCAAAAATTTAGTTTAAGCATAAATTTAAAAAATCCGTTTTTGCGAGTTACTTAATTGTTAAATTGAATAATAATTTTTTGTTTAAATAAGAAAAACAAAGTGTTATTAATTTTTATTTTTGATCATTTGGTAAAATTGGTGCGGTTTTTGCTTAAATAATCTTATCTTTTATTATTTATATTTTTCTTATGAGCGTATATCTCTATCCCTGTAAGCATCAAACCGATAAAACCGTGGTGTTAAGTTCCGGACTTGGTGGACATGCACATTTTTGGCAACCACAAATTGAGGCGTTGACTGAGCATTTTCAGGTACTTTGTTATGATCAGGAGGGCGTATTTGCAGATAGTCCGCAATTGCCTGATGGTTACAGTATGCTGCATTTGGCCGAACAGCTTGCAGAAATTTTGCAGCAGAATAAATTACATGCCTGTCATTTTATTGGTCATGCACTGGGTGGCTTTATTGGGCTGGAATTGGCAAAGCATTATCCTGAATTGGTGGATAAGCTGGTATTGATTAATGCTTGGGATCAACTGGATGCACATACGCAGAAATGTTTTCAAGCCCGCACAGCATTATTGCAGCATGCAGGGATAGAAGCTTATGTCCGTGCGCAGGCATTGTTTTTATATCCGCCGGCTTGGATTTCTGCACATGCCACCTCACTACAGGCACAAGAAGACAAGATGATTGCATCTTTTGCGCCTATAGAAAATGTATTAAAACGTTTAAATGCCTTACAACAGTATCGACCTGCAATCACAGCATCAGAAATCGAAAATCAGACATTAGTGATTGTTAATCAGGATGATTTTCTGGTGCCGTGGCAACGTGGTTTTGAACTGGCCAAATTAATCAAACATGCCGAACTTGAGTTGCTGACCAGTGGTGCGCACGCCAGTACAGTGACTCAGATGGCTAGTGTAAATGACATTCTGATTAAATTTTTAAATCAAGCCTAATTATTGGAACAGGAGATAACACATGACAATTGATCAACAGAGTTTGCAGCAAGATGTACTCAAACAATTGTTTCTGGACGCACGTACCCATAATGCATGGCAGGATAGGGACGTGACAGATGCACAAATTGCGGCAATTTATGATCTGGTCAAAATGGCACCGACATCTGCCAATTGTTCACCTGCACGTTTTTTATTTGTGAAATCACCGGAAGCAAAAGCGCAGTTAAAACCTGCTTTGTCTTCTGGAAATCTGGAAAAAACCATGACTGCACCTGTTACAGTGATTGTGGCGTATGATGCAGAATTTTATGAAAAATTACCGGAACTGTTTCCACATGGCGATGCACGCTCATGGTTTACTTCCAGTGCAGAATTGGCACATGAAACTGCTTTTCGCAATAGTTCGATGCAGGCGGCTTATCTGATTCTGGCATGTCGTAGTCTGGGACTGGATACAGGTCCGATGTCTGGCTTTAATCCAAAACTGGTTGATGAAACCTTTTTTGCTGGTACAACATGGAAATCCAATTTGATCATTAATATTGGTTATGGCGTAACAGAAAAATTATTTGCCCGTTTGCCGCGTCTGAGCTTTGACGATGCTTGCAAGATTATTTAATTGTTAGGGAATCGTACGATTAAGCTACGGTTTCCTCTTTAATGACTAAACTTTCAACCAGTAATTGCAGTGTTGTGGCTTTGGCATCTTGTGCAAAGACTTTATTGGACAAGCTCTTGCCACTCACTGCTTCGATTTGTGCCGCAAAATCAGAATAATGCTGTGTCACCGCCCAAATATGAAAAATTAAATGCAGGGCAGAGATGGGCTTCATTTTTCCAGCAGCAATCCATGCATCAATGATCGCAGTTTTCTCTTTGACCAGTGCCTTTAATGGACCCTTTAAAATCTTGGTTAAATGCGGAGCGCCCTGAATAATTTCCAGTGCATATAGTTTGGATGCTTCCGGCATTTTTTTCGACAGCTGATATTTTACGTCGATATAGTGACTAAGTGCCTGAGCAGGTTCTTGTTCCAACTGGATATCATTTAATGGTGCTAGCCATTCCGTTAGTACATGAGAAAGTACAGCCGTATATAGCTCATCTTTACTATCAAAATAATAAAACAGATTGGATTTAGACATGTCTGCTTCTTGGGCAATTTGTTCCATACTTGCCCCGGTTAAACCATAGAGCGAAAAAACTTTTAAGGCAGCTTGAATAATCAGTTGTTGTTTTTTTGAAATGGATGATTTGGCAATAGTTTGCTTTTTTATGGTCACGGTCATGAGTGGTGCATAGCCAATAAAGGTGTGCTCATCATAGCAAAAACAGCTTGCGCTGTCATAAATCCATAATAAAAAAAGGACTTTATTTTTTGCATAAATTGCACATGAATTGTGCGGATAGTACCTTTTTGATGCATTTGATTTGACCATATGGTCAAAAAAATAAAGTGCATAAAATAATATAAATATATGATAAATATTATTAAAATTAGTTGGCACGAGTATTGCTTAATTAAAAATATATCAAAATGGAAGAAATGGTTTTAATCCATTTGTTGAAATGTATTTTTTAAAGAGAGGTGCAACATGAAAGTTGGTGTATTTTGTCCAATTGGAAATAATGGCTGGTTGCTTTCGAAAACAGCACCGCAATACAAACCGAGCTTCGAATTAAATAAAGAGATCGTACAACTGGCTGAACATTATGGTTTTGACTTTGCCTTGTCGATGATCAAACTGCGTGGTTTTGGTGGTGAAACAGAATTCTGGGATTATAACCTTGAAACCTTCACTTTAATGGCTGGTCTGGCAGCCGTGACGTCCAAAATTCAAATTTATGCAACAGCAGCAACATTAGTGATGCCACCTGCGATTGTGGCGCGTATGGCTTCTACCATTGATTCAATCTCAAATGGTCGTTTTGGTTTAAATGTGGTCACTGGCTGGCAAAAACCGGAATATAGCCAGATGGGCATGTGGCCGGGTGATGAATATTTTGGCAAACGCTACCAATATTTATCTGAATATGTGCAAGTGTTACGTGATTTGTGGGCATCTGGACATTCTGATTTTAAAGGTGAATTCTTTAAAATGGATGATTGCCAGGTGAAACCGATTCCTCAGGCGGACATGAAAATCATCTGTGCCGGCCAATCTGATGAAGGTCTGGCATTCTCGGCAAAATATGCAGATTACAATTTTGTCTTTGGTAAAGGCTTAAATACCCCAACTGCCTATGCTGGTATTAATGATCGTTTAAAAGCCCAAACGGATAAAACCGGACGTGATGTGTCAACGTATGTTCTGTTTATGGTGATTGCTGACGATAGTGATGAAAAAGCATTGGCAAAATGGCAGTGCTATAACGATGGTGCAGATATGGATGCCATTCATTGGTTACAGGATCAAGGTGCAAAAGATACCAAATCCGGCAGTGATACTAATATTCGTCATATGGCTTCAAGTGTTTCTCCGGTCAATATCAATATGGGAACTTTGGTGGGTTCTTACCAAAAAGTTGCTGCCATGCTTGATGAAATTGCCGAAGTCAAAGGGACCGATGGCATTTTATTAACCTTTGATGATTTTGTGCAGGGTGTAGAAGATTTTGGCACCAAAATCCAGCCACTCATGAAAAGTCGTATAGATGTAGATAGTCCGATTCCAAGTCAGGTTGCCAATCTGGAGAAAAGCGCATGAGCCATATAGAAACTTTACGTGCCGATTTCACCCCTGAATCTGCACCTGTACTTAGTGCTGTACCAGAGTCTTTACAGCTTGATCCGAAACAAACCGCATTAATCGTGGTGGATATGCAAAATGCCTATGCCAGTCTTGGCGGCTATTTGGATTTGGCTGGTTTTGATGTATCGACCACCAAACCAGTGATTGAACAGATTAAAAAGGCAATTGAGATTGCGCATCAAGCTGGTATTCAGGTGATCTTTTTCCGTAATGGTTGGGATGACCAATATGTCGAAGCTGGTGGTGCGGGTTCCCCCAATTTTCATAAATCCAATGCCATTAAAACCATGCGTAAAAAACCTGAGTTACAAGGCAAATTGCTGGCCAAAGGCGGTTGGGATTATGAACTGGTCGATGAATTACAACCAGCTGAAGGCGATATTGTAATTGATAAACCACGGTATAGCGGTTTTTTCAATACTTCGCTCGATAGCGTACTGCGTGCCCGTGGCATTCGTAACCTACTGTTTACTGGGATTGCCACCAATGTCTGTGTTGAATCCACCTTGCGTGATGGTTTCTTCCTTGAATATTTTGGGGTTTTGCTTGATGACGCATGTTATCAGGCCGGTCCGCGTGAAGCACATGAAGCCACCTTATATAACGTCAAAACCTTTTTTGGCTGGGTATCTGATGTGTCCAGTATGCAGCAATGTTTTGTGAAAAGCACACAAAGTTCTGCGGCTTAACTCATTTTTTCATATTCAATTATTGCTTAAATTTTGGAGAACAATCATGGCGAAAACAGTCATTATCCCGGAAGGTACTGGAAAACCTTTAGCCCCTTATGTTCCTGCAACGTTGGCCGACAATATTGTCTATGTCTCAGGTACGCTGCCGTTGGATGAAAATAACGATGTGGTTTTTGTTGGCGATGCCGCAGCTCAGGCACGGCATGTGTTGCAAACCATCAAAACCGTGATTGAAACCGCGGGCGGTAGCATGGATGACGTGACTTTTAATTCGATCTTTGTCAAAGACTGGGCGGATTATGCTGACATCAATCAGGTCTATGCCGAATTTTTCCCCAATGATAAACCTGCTCGCTATTGCATACAGTGCGGTTTGGTTAAACCGGATGCATTAGTCGAAATTGCATCAATTGCACATATTGGATAAGTCCATTTATTCAATATGTTGGAAACAATAAATTGCCAGACGCAAGACAATTGTATGGTGCTTTGAGCAGGATTGACCGGATGAGTCACCAAGCCATGGCTGTACAAGTCTTGCGGATGTACAGGAGATATATCAATGAATTCGATTGTTCAGGCCAGAAATTTGACAGCACATACAGCACAATCAAATCACATGGTGGCTAAAGTGGAAAAAGACCTCAATGCAGGTACAAAACCAGTGTTATCTAACACCCAACAATTGTTTAGAAATGCCATGAGTAATCTGGCTGCTGCTGTCAATATTATCAGCACTGATGGCGATGCTGGACGTGCGGGCTTTACCGCTTCCGCAGTATGCAGTGTAACGGATACACCACCAACACTCTTGGTGTGCTTAAACCGCAATGCATCGGTCTATGAAACTTTTAAAAAAAATCAGGTGCTGTGTGTTAATACGCTGGCTTTAGAACATCAGGATTTAAGTAATTTATTTGGTGGCAAAACACCCATGGATGAACGCTTTGCACAGGGACAATGGCAAACACTGGTAACCGGTTCACCTGTATTACAGGATGCCATGCTGGCATTTGATTGTAAGGTTAAACAGATTACCAGTATGGGAACACACGATATTTTCTTTTGCGAAGTCTTAGAGATTCAGCAAAAACAAGGCGCTCGTAGTCTGATTTATTTTGACCGGGCATATCACCAACTCACTAAACATCACTGATTTTTTATCCTGATCTTGGCAATGAATGAGTAATCTCGGGGTGGTACATAATGAAAGAAAGCTGGTTTGTAAAATGGCGACCTTATACTGGTGATATC
Source organism: Acinetobacter populi (assembly GCF_002174125.1). Taxonomy (GTDB): domain Bacteria; phylum Pseudomonadota; class Gammaproteobacteria; order Pseudomonadales; family Moraxellaceae; genus Acinetobacter; species Acinetobacter populi. Next base: position 1,129,179 of record NZ_NEXX01000001.1, on the reverse strand, counting down.
GAAAAAACACCAGTAGCAATGAATGAATATTTACCCGCAGGACAATCTATTGTATTAGGACTGCAACACACTTTTGCCATGTTTGGGGCAACAGTGTTAGGACCATTACTGATGGGATTTGATCCTAGTTTGACAATGCTGCTTTCAGGTATAGGTACGATCCTGTTTTTTATCATTACAGGTGGACGAGTGCCCAGCTATTTAGGCGCAAGTTTTGCGTTTATTGGTGCTGTTGTTGCTGTGACAGGCTATAGTGGTAGCGGTGGAAATCCCAATATTGGTGTAGCTTTAGGTGGTACTGTTATTTGTGGGATTTTTTATGCATTAATGGGCTTACTCATCATGAAGACTGGGTCGGATTGGCTGGAAAAATTATTACCTCCAGTTGTGGCCGGTGCGATTGTCATGATCGTAGGCTTAAACCTTGCCCCGATTACAATTAAAGGGATTTCAGATAATAGTTTTGATACATGGATGGCATTGGTCACTGTATTATGTATTGGTAGTGTAGCTGTATTTACCAAAGGAATGCTAAGAAGACTGTTACTATTAGTGGGCTTATTATTGGCCTATTTTATTTATTTTATTACAGCTAATATATTGGGTTTCGGAAAACCTATTGATTTTACACCTATTGCAAATGCAGCATGGTTTGGTTTACCAACATTTCATCAACCTGAATTTCGAATGGATGCAATTTTACTAATTGCACCAATTGCTATTATTTTAATGGCAGAAAATCTGGCTCATTTTAAAGTTGTCGGTGCCATGACTGGGCAAAATATTTCACCTTATATGGGACGTGCTTTTTTTGCAGATGGTTTTTGTACTACATTGTCAGGATCGGTTGGTGGTACGGGTTTAACCACTTATGCAGAAAATATTGGTGTAATGGCTGCAACAAAAATTTATTCCACCATTATTTTTGTGGTGGCTGGTTGTTTTGCAATTTTATTGGGATTATCACCAAAATTTGGTGCAGTGATTAGTACCTTACCCGCTGCGGTTTTGGGTGGAGCATCAATCGTCGTTTTTGGTTTGATTACCATTGCCGGGGCACGTATCTGGATTAATAATCAGGTAGACTTTACTAAGAATGGCAATATGATTGTTGCTGCCGTGACAGTTATTATGGGGACTGGTAATTATTCAATTCATATTGGAAGTTTTGATTTAGGTGGTATTGGAACAGCAACATTTGCAGCGATATTACTTAATTTATTTTTAAATCGAGAGAAAAGTATAAAAGAAGCTATACCTGAAGATTTAGATCTTAAAAAAGTCTAATTCTAGTTATATAAAAAAGCACTTATTTACAAGTGCTTTTTTTATATTTAAAACTACTTAATAAATAATATATTTTAATTCTTATGTTTTTAATTTAGGTGCAGGACAGCTTTAATATTGTGCATTTTGTGTTCTTATTGTGCAATATAGATTTATATATTTTAACTGTTATGCTGTTTTATATTGTTTTTATTCTATAGAGGATAACTCTATATTATTAAAAGAAAATATTTTATATATTAATTTTTAAATTTTTTATAAGTTGGTGCATTATTTGCTTGTATTTATTATGGCATAAAGGTTGAGATCTTTAATCTGTTTAAAAGGGTTAATTGAAGATATATAGGAGCAATGAAATGGGTATTCCAGTCATAGATTTAAAAGATGTAGATATTAATGATCCGGAAAGTGAAATAACTCAGAAAGTTGTAAAAGAGTTGTATAAAGCTGCAACAAATTCAGGATTTTTCTACGTCAAAAATCATGGTGTTAGTCGTGATACGGTTACCAGACAATTTACTTTGGCGAAAAAGCTATTAAGTTTATCCGATGAAATAAAGCAAAAGTATAATGTAAGAAATTTCTTTGGTTTTAGAGGATTTGACAAAATTAATGGTCAGCAATTAGATCCAAATGCCAAACCTGATTTAAAAGAAGGATATTATTGTGGTAAAAATTATCCACAAGATCATCCATATGCGATTGCCAAATATCAAAATTATGGTCCAAATCAATGGCCTACTGAATTACCAGAATGTGAGTCTATTTGTCTAGAATATATTGATGAAATGTATAAATTATCAGATTTCATTATGAAATTATTGGCATTATCACTTTCTTTGCCAAGTAATTATTTTGATGCCTCAAGTCAGGATCCTATGGGGACTCTGCGCATGATACGTTACCCTTCACATCCAAAAGATGCAGATGAATTAACATTTGGTGCAGGGGCACATACAGACTGGGGATCTGTTACTATTTTAGCTCAGGATCAGATAGGAGGGCTTGAGGTTTGTATGCCTGATGGAACTTGGGTAAAAGCTTCTCCAATTGAAGATACCTTTGTGGTTAATTTAGGAGATATGATTCCAAAATGGACTAATGGTTTATATCATTCAAATCCACATCGGGTTAGAAATGTCTATTCAAATGGTGAATATCGATATTCTATCCCATTTTTTTATGAACCTGATTATCATGCTGTGATTTCTCCTGTACCTGGAACGCTTAAGGAAAATGAAGTTCCAAAATTTGAACCATGTACAGTTGGAGAACATTTAGAGCAAATGTATAATCGCTCGTATAAAAAGGCTGAAGAATCAATGGCCAAGAAAGCTGCTTATTATTAAAAAATAAAAAAGAGTTATTTTAATCCCAGATTAAAATAACTCTCAAGGTTTTACAGTCTATATTGTTCTACAAATTGATTTGAATTTTTATCTTTTTTTGCTTCATAAATAGCTGCTCGTTCAGCATAAATTTCTCTAATATATTGCGCAACCAAACAGCTATCATTAAACATATTGTATTTCCATCCCAAACCATATGACCATAAATTAATATTATCGACAGTCATCAGCTTAATATTTGATAATGGATCATAGAGATAATGATCAATTACTTTTCGAATTATTTCTTTCGTACAGGCTAATTTATGTGCATGCCAAAATTCTGTATGCCATTCTCCTGCTTTGGGTTGACTAAATGGATACTGTATACCGCGACCAGGTCTGTCATTCCCTAGACCATCCCAGGGACAACTTTCTCCTGCCCACCAGTTTCTTGGGCCATTTGGCACAGCCGGACGTATTTGTGCCCAAGTGATTAATTGTCGATTTAGCCAATCATCAGCATAACTATTTGAATTATATGGGTCTAATTTCATAATTGCTTCATTATTACCTCTGAAGCCAGAGGTAAATATTTCGATTTCATTTTCAATCTTAAAAATACAATGGCTATAATCCATTGCCATATTAAAACGTACACCTTTACTCTCAACAACATCTGCGACTTGAAGTACGCGTCTATAATCTTCTGACCAGTTATCAACATGATTTTCAAAAGTAATCGTGATTCCTTTTTTATCGGCATATTCATAAAAGTGCAGATATAATTCTGCAACTTGATTGTTAGAGATATAGGCTTTATTGATATCTTTTGCGGAAAGCATAACATTATGATATTTTGCTCCCACCGCATGAGTTAAATCGATATTTTTTTTAAACTCATTTTTTTCATCAAGACCTAATGTATATAATCCATAACCAGAATAAATAGGAAGGTTAACTTTTTGACTTGCTTTAATATATGCATCAATTTGTTGTTCTTTAATTGGAATATGATCTAGAAAATCCCAAACTTCAGCCTCTTTTAATAAGTTAAATTTTTCCTCAATAGTTGGTTCAATCAGAGAAACAGGATTTTCTATTGATGAAGATTGTATTCCAAGACCAGCACATCCTAATGGAAACATTTTTTTCATGTCGCACCTTAATGATTTTAAAATGGATAATTAACGCAGTAATAGATAAAGCAATAATAATACCAATTTTATATTTTTAAAATTTGACCATTTGGTCAAATTTGGCTTGTTTTTTGCTTTTGTAAAATAGCAAAAAGCAAATTTTAAATTGAGAGGGTAAGTGAATGAAAAAACTGGGTCAGATATTATTTTCTACTACAATTTTTTATCTACCGATAGCAGCATATGCTGAACCAATCTGGCAGGATTTCAGTATCACCGGTTTATATGGGACAAATTATGAATTAACGCCAGATGAAAAGCAGACTACAGTAACTTTTGAATATGCAGCCAAATTAAAATATGGTGATTTTTTTGGTTTTGCTGATCGTACAGAAAGTGGTGGACAAAAGGATACCTATTTTGAGGTTTCTCCACGCTTAAGTCTTGGGGCAACTACTGGATATAATATGCAATTTGGTATTTTAAAAGATGTACTATTATCAACAACTTGGGAAGGTGGAGATAATATGAATAATTATCTTTATGGCTTGGGTTTTGATCTTGATATCCCGTATTTTCAATATGCAAGTTTAAATGTATATCGGGCAAAAAATGATTTAACTACAGATGATTGGCAATTAACATTAACTTATGGTGTACCTTTTAAGTTAGGTTCAGAAGATTTTTTGTTTGATGGTTTTCTGGATTGGTCGACTGAAGAAGATGACCATGAAAGTGAAATGAACTGGACCAGTCAGTTGAAATGGAATGTTGGAAAACATATCTCGCCAGACACCAAGTTATATCTTGGGATTGAGTATTCGAACTGGACTAATAAATATGGTGTACCGGATAAAGATGAGAGAAATGTTAGTGCTTTAGTAAAATATCATTTCTGAAATTTTTTAATAAAAGAAGATAGACGATTTAATATTATTTTATTATAGATTAGTGAAATTGAATATTAAATTAATTTTAGGCGTGAAATATATTATTATTCCATGCCTTATTTGTTTGTGTCATATTTTAGCTCAAAAATAGCAATCAAAATATGATTTGTTTTAAAACTAATTTTATGCTAATGGTCTATTATTGTGCAATATGATTTTTTTTGACTCAAATTGAACCAAATGGTCAAATTTTTTAAGAATTGATTGTTTGTAAGTAATTAATAAAGTTATTTTTAATTTTGGCATGTTTTATGCTTTAACTATATAAATTGATTTTTTGTTGGTATAGCTATGGTGAAAATATAGAAAATATACTTTTCTATATAAATTAATTATTTATAAATTCAATAAAAATTGAATTTATAAATGTTAATACTCCAATATTGTTTGCTAGCTCTAAGCATCATTAATTTTCATAATATATGAATAGGCTTGTGGTGGTACATAATGAAAGAAAGCTGGTTTGTAAAATGGCGACCTTATACTGGTGATATCGAAAAAACACCGGTGGCAATGAATGAATATTTACCCGCAGGGCAAAGTGTGGCTTTAGGGCTGCAACATGCCTTTGCCATGTTTGGCGCAACTGTACTGGCACCCTTGTTAATGGGATTTGACCCCAGTTTAACCATGTTTATTACCGGGATTGGGACGATCTTATTTTTCCTGATTACGGGTGGTCATGTACCCAGTTATTTAGGTTCAAGTTTTGCCTTTATTGGTGCTGTTGCTGCGGCAACAGGCTATGCCGGGGCAGGCAGTAATCCCAATATTGCACTGGCCTTAGGAGGTACCATTGTTTGCGGAATTTTATATGCCTTGGTCGGGCTTATTGTGATGCGTACCGGTACGCAGTGGATTGAAAAACTCATGCCACCTGTGGTCACAGGGGCAATTGTCATGATTATCGGTTTGAATCTTGCACCTGTGACGATTAAGGGAGTGTCAGGCAGTACTTTTGATACATGGATGGCATTAGTGACCGTCTTAAGTATTGCTTCGATTGCTGTGTTTACCCGAGGCATGGTTCGCCGTTTGTTGCTTTTGGTTGGGTTGGTGATTGCCTATATTTTGTATTTCATAATGGCAAATGTCATGGGACTGGGTACACCTATTGATTTTAATGCCATTTCCAATGCGGCATGGTTTGGTCTACCTAATTTCCAATCTCCTGTATTTGATAGCAAAGCGATTTTATTGATTGCACCAGTCTTCATTATTTTGATTGCTGAGAATCTGGGACATTTTAAAGCCGTCAGTGCCATGACAGGACAGGATATTTCTCCGTATATGGGACGAGCCTTTTTTGCCGATGGTTTATGTACCAGTCTGTCTGCTTCTGTCGGTGGCACAGGAATGACCACCTATGCCGAAAATATCGGTGTAATGGCAGCAACTAAAATCTATTCGACCATTGTTTTTGTGATTGCTGGTGCATTTGCAATTTTACTGGGTTTATCGCCCAAATTCGGTGCCTTAATTAGTACCATTCCTGTGGCAATTTTAGGTGGCGCATCGATTGTTGTCTTTGGCTTGATCACTATTGCAGGCGCACGAATCTGGATTAGCAACCAAGTCGATTTCAGTAAAAATGGCAATATGATGGTGGCTGCGGTAGCGATTATTATGGGCACAGGCAACTATGCTTTACATATTGGCAGTTTTGATCTCGGTGGGATTGGTACGGCAACTTTCGCTGCGATTTTAATGAATCTGATATTTAATCGTGACAGTTTGTCGAGCAAACCGAGTACTGGAGCGACAGCACCTTTATCTTCACCTGCTTCATCCATAAAAGAATAAAAAACTCATTTAGCTGTCCTGTTTATCTTTCCTATGGAAAGATAAACAACGGTTATTAATATCTAATTTCTTCTCTTTATCTATGTGTTATAGGATTTATTATGGCAATTGAATCGGTGGCATTTATTGGACTGGGGGCAATGGGTTGGCATATGGCAGCCCATTTACCCAAAGCATTTTCCGATGTGCGGGTCTGGAACCGTACATTTAGTAAAGCAGAGCAACATGCGCAACTTTTTTCTACGACAGCAACTTCATTGGAACACGCGGTACAGGCTGATGTAATTTTTTCCTGTTTGCCAACCAGCCAGCAGGTCGAAGACATTATTGCACAGGCGCCACCAAAAGCAGGAAGTATCTGGGTGGATTGCACCAGCGGTGAACCACAGTCTGCACAAAAATTGGCACAGAGTTTAAAAGCACGACAAGTTGCTTATCTTGATGCACCTGTATCCGGACAAACCATTGGTGCGGAAAAAGGTACACTAACAGTCATGGTCGGTGGTGATGCCGAAGCCTTGGCGATAGCCAGTGTTGCGATTCAGCCTTTTGCTGGCATGATCGAATATGTCGGACAAAGTGGTGCTGGCTTTGCTGTGAAAGCGGTGAATAATATTTTAATGGCCGTGAATTTATGGTCGTTGGCCGAAGGGATGTGTAACCTAAAAGCACAAGCCGTAGATTTAAATGCTGCCTTAAAATGCATTAATGCCTCTAGTGGGCAAAGTGGTATTTCTCATAATATTTTTGCCCAGCGAGTTTTGAGTCAGGAATTTCCACTGACATTTGCTTTGAATCTGTTGGCAAAGGATGCAAAAATTGCCACGGATCTGGCCAGTGATAGCAATACGGTGATGCCGGTTTTACAATTAACCCAGCAATTGTTGCGTTCTGCCAGTAACAGTCTGCCGCAACCCAGTGATTTTTCCAGTGCAGTAAAGTTACTGGAACAATGGAATCAGACGCAATTAAGTTGATGATTTCATATTAAAGTGACTTGAGTCATGATGGCTTAAGTCACTTTTTTCATCAGGTTTTTTTCATCAGGTCGTGGAAAAAGCGTTGTTGAATTACAAAGCGTTGCGGCTCAACTGGTTGATAACAAAAACAACTTTTATCATGATGATTAAACATGCCGACTGCCTGCATATAGGCATGAATAATAGATTGACCAACAAATTTAAATCCCAGTTTTTTGAGTCGTTCTGACAAGTACCAACTGCGTAGCTGGTCCAGATCATAATCAACTAATTTGGCATGACGGCGCACGGCGATTTGATCAAGAATTTCTGCCTTGCTATAAAAAGCATGTTGCCAGAGCCAGAACGTCATAGCAGACAATTCGGTATGGGAATTTAAACTTTCAAATTCAATTGTATATTTTAGCCAGAGACGAGCATTTTCCCGGATTGCCAGTAGTTTGCCATGATGACGGATAATACCGGGATCAAGTAATATTTCTTTGATTTGTTCATCAGAAAAATTGGCAATTTGCGCAATTGGATATTGAAAAAAATAATGTCGATAATTTTCACGTTTTTTTAATACCATCCACCATGATAATCCGGCTTGTTGTCCTTCCAGACAAAATTGTTCAAACAAAGCCCGATCATCAAGACAAATTTGCCCCCACTCCTGATCATGATAATGTTGATATAAAGGCTCTTGTGATACCCAGAAACATCGTTGAGGTTGTGCTGTCATGGTGTGCTTCAATCTTTTTTATCTGTATAAAGATATTTGAATATGTTGGCATGTATTACAAGCAAAGCGTTACAAAAAAACATTCATTGCTGCACAAATATACGACTTATTTAAAATCTATTCATCTATTGTTCTTTTACTATGGTGAGGTATACCTGTGATTAAGGAGATAAGGAAATGAATAAAACGATAGTTCCTGTTTTTGCCAGTATTATTGCTGCTAGTACATTATTGGTTGGTTGTGCCAGTGCTACCCCTTCACAAAATCGGATTGGTGCAGCCGCAGTTGGTGGTGCATTAGGCGGTGGGGTTGGTAATCATGCCGGTGGTAAAGTCGGTGCAGCCGCAGGGGCAGCAGTCGGTGCAGGTGTCGGAACCAATACACAGGGTAGTTCAACGTCTGGCACGACCAGCAGTGCAGTCGGTGCAGGTATTGGTGCGATTGTAGGCGAAACTATTTTTGGTGGTGATAAAGGTGCTGCCATTGGTGGTGCAATTGGCGGTGGTGCAGGTGCTGCCATTGAGGAAAATCGTCGCTAATAATGTGAGATATAGAAAAGCTTATCGCGTGTATGGTAGGCTTTTTTTGTATCTGGATTGCGTCTTGGGTAATATGTGATAAAAGAGATTAAGATCCAAAACAGGATTAAATTTTTGGTATTTTACTGCCTGCGTGTTTTTGCAGTTGTGATTAGTTTATCTCAGGGCAGTTTAAAATAAAATTTACAATCACAAGTAGAGTATAAAAATGAAACAGATCAATGTAAGCATGCTGAGTTTACTGGGTGTAACGACTTTATGGGGCTGTTCAACAGCACAGCCTCCGGCTGCAGTAAATGCTGAAATTACAGCACCTTCAGCGCAACCCACAGGTCTTTATGCTGTGCGAGCAGTCGCAGAAAATCAACGTATTGCTATTTTGCCACCTCGCTCCTTGCCAGCGTCCAATGTCAATACCCAGCAATATGAAGATAAAATAGATAATCCGATTAAACGTGTGGCTGAACATCCAGTATCGACCTTTTCAATTGATGTGGATACCGGTTCATATACCAATGCAAGACAAATGATTTGGCGTGGGCAGAAGATTGTGCCGGAAGGGATTCGCGCCGAAGAGTTTATCAATTATTTCAGCTACGATTATCCGCAAAGCAATCAAAATCTACCTTTTAGCACCAACACACTATTCACCACTGCGCCATGGAACAAAAATCATCAACTACTACGAATTGCCTTAAAAGCGCAGGATATCAAAGCGCAGCATTTGCCAGACACCAATTTGGTTTATCTGATTGATGTTTCTGGATCAATGGGTAGTGAAGATAAGCTACCTTTGGTAAAAACCGCTTTATTGGAAATGGTTGATCAGTTACGCCCACAGGATAAAATCTCAATCGTGACTTATAGTGGCAAAGAGGAAGTGATTTTATCCGGTGTTTCGGGTCGCGATAAACAAACCATTAAAACTGCGATTAGTCGACTGACTGCATCAGGTGCAACCAATGGTGAGTCGGCAATTCAAATGGCCTATCAACAGGCAGAAAATCATTATCTTAAACATGGAATTAACCGCATTTTATTATTAACCGATGGTGATTTTAATGTCGGTGTCAATGATACCAAAACCTTAAAACAGATGATCGCTACGTATCAACAAAAAGGCATTGGCTTATCCACTATGGGCGTGGGAAATTATCGGTTTAATGATGGGCTGATGGAGCAATTGGCCGATGCTGGTAACGGAAAATATTCCTATCTGGATTCACTCGGCGAAGCCCGTAAAGTATTGATTCATGAAATGAGTTCGACGCTTGCCAATGTCGCTAATGATGTAAAAGTTCAGGTTGAATTTAATCCGGCCTATGTACAGGAATATCGTTTGTTGGGTTATGACAATCGCCAACTGGCACGGGAAGATTTTAATAATGATCAGGTCGATGCAGGGGATATTGGTGCAGGACATACGGTGACAGCACTGTATGAAATTGTCCCAGTTGGTGCAAAAGCAACGCTTGAGCCGCTACGTTATCAGGCTGATGCGAAAACTGTACAGGGCAGTAAAAATGGTGAAATTGCCTATCTGAGATTGCGTTATAAATTGCCGCATCAGACAGAATCAAAACTGATTGAACAGGCGATTAAACAAAATAGTCTGGTGCCATGGGAGAAGGCGGATCAGGACCTTTATTTTGCGGTTGCTGCCTCACAATTTGCATTTAAGCTGCAACAACGTAAAGACATTCCTGTCATGTCATGGCAAGAGATTATCAGTATGGCAAAAGCGGGTGCAAGCGCAGATCAGTTTGGACAAAAGCAGGAAATGATTGGCTTAATGCAAAAGGCACAATTAACTTATCCTGATCGTCAGTCAATTAATTAAAGGGAAAGGTTAAAGCGTATAGAATCAATTTTATACGCTTTTTGGTTTTTATTATCTTCTATTTTAGAGATTAACGTGATTTAAATAATGAGCGTGAGGCTGTAGCTTTTTTGCGGCGGATATAGATAGTTTTCTCGACTTCAGCGATCCGCTGTCCGGTTTCATCGATAATATCCAGTTTATACACCCGTAGAATGGGGGAATTATTGGCAGCCAGATACTCGATATGGCGAATCTCTGCTGCATCAATACGAATCTCGGCATATACCGTGCCCCGACCCGGCGACAGGAAGTTAATCGTGGCCGATTTATCCCAGACAATATATTTGTTGCCCAATAAATGCAGGAGTAGCAACATATAAAAAGGATCAACCATAGCATATAGACTGCCACCAAATTGCACACCGACAATATTACGATTTTGGCGGGTTAAAGGCATTTTTACCCGAACAAATCCTTGATTTAAATCTAGTGTGTCGATACTGATGCCAGCCCCACGAAACGGTGCATAGCGATTGATCAGAAGTTTTGTAATACCCGGTAGGCTTTTTACAGTTCGTATAATGTCCATAGGGTCAATTTATCTCATGATGTTTTTAATCATACTAGAGCATGATGTTGTAAAAGCATTGGTGCAATCTACGCTGAGTGGGGTGGATTGAGTCAATAGGATCTATATTTAAATAAAGGTTATGGTCATGACACGAAAACAAGAATTTTGGGTAAACACCACGGATCAGCAAAAGCTTTATGTCAAAACATGGGGGGATGAAACATTACCACCCTTAGTTTTGGTACACGGTTATCCAGATAATCAGGAAACATGGGAACCGATTATTCCTTTTTTAAGTGATCAATTCTATGTGATTACTTATGATGTTCGTGGGGCTGGTTCTTCCAGTGTGCCTGCCAGTGTCAAAAGCTATCGCCTACCACAACTGGCTGATGATCTTGAGTCTGTGGTAAATCAGGTGATTCCGGATCGATCTTATCATCTGGCTGCACATGACTGGGGTTCAATCCAAAGTTGGGAGTCTGTGACCGAACCACGTTTTCGTGGCAAGATTTTGTCGTACTCTACGATTTCCGGACCATGTCTTGATCATGCAACATTTGCATTGACAAAACTGCGTAAAAAAGACCCAGCCAAATGGATGAAATTATTAAGTAAATCCTGGTATATCGGGATATTTCATTTACCTTTGCTGGCACCGACATTCTGGCGTTTTTCCTCCGAAAAATTTTGGCAAAAATTTCTTACCAGTTTAGAAAGACAACAAGGCTTACCGATCAATGCCAACATTTCAAGAGATGGTCAATTTGGAGTACAACTCTATCGTGCTAATTTCCTGCCAGCTTTGGCAAAACCGCGCAAGCGTTATGCACAATGCCCTGTACAAGCCATCGTATTAAAATATGATCGTTTTGTTAGTCCTGACTATATTGAGGAAATGCCAAACTGGGTTGATGATTTTAGTCAGGTGGAAGTCGATGCTAATCATTGGGCGATTTTGAGTCAACCGGAAAAAATTGCCAACTACATTGCGACTTTTGCACAAAAATATTCTTAAAACATTCTCAGGTGCTTCTCGGTATAAACACCCTGAATATATTCGATCATAAGGTCAAACCTGATATTTTTCGCCGAATATCAGGTATTTCTTTCTATGAGCGCTATCTTCGTCTGGTTTTGGGCTGTTAGAATACCGCCTTTTATTTCACCTTACGATTCTTATGAATGCAGTAGTTGTCGCCATTGCAGTGATGTTTGCACTGTCACTGGCAAGAGTTTCGGTTGTTTTAACCTTGGTTGTGTCTGCGATTATTGGCGGACTGGTTGCAGGATTAAGCCTGTCGGATACTGTTCAGGCCTTTAATGCTGGTTTGGGCGATGGTGCGGAAGTTGCGCTGGCCTATGCAGTATTGGGTGCTTTTGCGCTGGCGTTGTCAAAATCCGGTTTGCCGGATTTACTGGCACATAAGCTGATTGGTATTTTAGGTATGGAAGCCAGTCAGAGTCAGGCCACCAAGGTAAAATATTTATTATTGGGTATTTTATTAATTTCTGCCATTTTCTCACAAAACCTGATTCCGGTTCATATCGCATTTATTCCAGTTTTGGTGCCGCCTTTACTTAAGGTAATGAATCATTTAAAGCTTGATCGTCGTGCGGCTGCTTGTGTTTTAACACTGGGACTGGTCGGGACATATATCTTTTTACCTGTCGGTTTTGGTGCAATTTTTCTCGAACAAATCTTGATGGGAAATATTAATAAGATTGGCGCAGCCTATGGTTTGCATGTTGATCGCTGGATGATGCCGGCAGGTATGGCAATTTCGGTATTGGGTATGGTGATTGGTACATTGTTTGCGGTCTTTGTCAGTTATCGTAAACCCCGTATCTATCAGGATCGGGAAATTAAACCGATTACCACCATTGATCTGGATAAACCACTTCGTGCCACCACTCAAGATGAGCAACAACAGCTTCATCAACAAAACGATACGCTGCAACAGGATGCCGAGGAATTAAAACAGGAAGCGCAGGATGTGCCAAAAATTTCCAGGAAAGTCATGTTAATGGCGATTCTGGCCATTATTTTGACGCTGGTTGCCCAATTGTATTCTGGTTCAATGATTCTCGGTGGATTGGTCGGTTTTGCGGTACTTTCTACTGCGGGTATCTTTAAGTGGCAACAGGCCGATGATGTCTTTGTACAAGGCATGCGCATGATGGCACTGGTGGGTTTTATCATGATCTCGGCAGCAGGTTTTGCTTCGGTCATGACACATACTGGTGATATTAATCAACTGGTGAATAGTGTGGTTCATTTGATTGGTGATAATCATGCACTGGCCGCGTTTTTGATGCTATTTATCGGTTTGTTTGTCACCATCGGAATTGGCTCCTCTTTTTCTAGTGTGCCAGTACTTGCGGTGATTTATGTGCCTTTATGTGTCCAATTTGGGTTTTCTCCTTTGGCGACAGTTGCACTTATTGGTACTGCTGCGGCACTAGGTGATGCTGGTTCTCCTGCATCGGATTCTACACTGGGACCGACTGCTGGTTTAGGTGTCGATGGTCAGCATGATCATATCTGGGATACAGTGGTGCCAACATTTATTCATTTTAATATTCCATTATTAATATTTGGCTGGATTGCTGCCATGGTTTTATAACCTAAAAACGAGTTGTAATAATATCATCAGATCAATATAAATCAGATTAAAATAGTGGGAATTTAAAGTAGATTAATTTAGTTGGATTTAATGTCCAACTAAATTGGTCGAATTAATATAAATTATTTAAAATCATACTATTATAAATAATGTTAAAAAATGTGTATAAATATGCTTGCAAGGTATAAATATGTGGGTTTATGATTAACTCAAGATAAGTTTTTTGTTTACTTTAAGGTGCTTTAAAATGTTAAAAAAAGCTCTCATCACTGGTTTGTTAGTGGGTATGTCTTCTGTTGCCATGGCTGGACCTTGGACTGTTAAGGCAGGTGTTAGTTTATTAAATCCAACCCAAGAAACAAAATTAAATGCAGCAACAGTTGTAAAAGCTGACGATGAGGTTAACTTTACGCCATCTGTTGAATATAGTTTTGCAAATAGTCCTTTTTCTGTTGAATTATTATTAGCTGCACCATTTAAACAAGATGTTAAAATCAATGGTGCTAATGCGGTAGAATTAAAACATTTACCACCGACATTAACTGCAAAATATAACTTTCAAAACTCATCTCGTTTCACTCCTTATATTGGTGTAGGTGCGACAGCATTTATTCCATGGGATGTTAAAGGTGTGCAAGATGTAAAAGAAGATTTTGGTTTTGCAGGTCAGATCGGTTTTAACTTCCAGCCAGCTGACGCCAAAAACTGGGGTGTTTTTGTTGATGTGCGTTATGCTGATCTAAATCCAGAAGTTAAGGTAGATTCAACAACTAAATTTAATTTAGATATTGATCCTGTTGTTTATACATTAGGTTATAGCTATAACTTCTAATCATGCCATAAAAAATTAGGTCAATTTGCCCCGCTTAATGTGGGGCATTTTTATATAAGTCTTTTTACATAAAGCATGATAAATACAACGATTAACAGTATAAGTTCAAAATTTCTATGATTAGACTGGTAAAAAAGACAAAAGAGAATAAAGCTAGGAAGGTTTAAAATGCGTATCACCCATTTGTTTGCTTGTATATGCTTGTGTTTTACATCTAGCAGTTTTGCAGCGAGTTTTGATTGCAATAAGGCCAAACTTGCAACTGAAAAACAGATTTGTCAGGTCAGACAGCTCAACGATGCCGATGTAAAAATGGCAACGGTGTACAACATAGTCTTAAGGGCAGTTCCGATGGGCAGCCGTGATGCAGAAAAAGGATTGCAATATCAGTGGCTCAAACAAAGAAACCAGTGTGCTGCCAATACTGGATGCATTGCTAAAGCCTATCAGGTACGACAAACGCATCTCGATGAAATCATCAATCAACGGGTACTGAGTCAGGGACCTTTTTAAAATTAACAAGAAATTTTTGAATTTGTATATTGAAATTTGCTTTAAAAACGCCATTGATTACTCAGACAAATACAGAGTTACAATTCAAGGAGTTATCAATGAGCGAACAAAATGCTACACAAGAACAGGCCGCACAAAAACATAGTTTTCAGGCCGAAGTCGCACAATTATTGCATTTAGTCACGCATTCTTTGTATTCCAATCCAGAAATTTTCTTACGTGAATTAATTTCCAACGCTTCAGATGCTTGCGATAAATTGCGTTTTGAAGGGATCAATCATCCTGATTATTATGAAAATGACCCCGATCTACATGTCCGTGTAAGTCTGGATAAAGACAAAAAAACCATTACGATTTCTGATAATGGTATTGGCTTGAGTGAACAGGAAGCCATTGACAATCTGGGGACGATTGCAAAATCAGGTACCAAAGATTTTATGTCCAAGTTAACCGGTGATCAAAAATCTGATGCACAGCTTATTGGTCAATTCGGGGTTGGATTTTATTCAGGCTTTATTGTGGCAGATAAAATCACAGTAGAATCTCGTCGTGCGGGCTTGCCAGCTAATGAAGGTGTACGCTGGACCAGTGGTGGTACAGGTGACTTTGAGGTTGAGCAAATCAATAAAGCTTCTCGTGGTACCGATATTATTCTGCATTTGCGTGATGATGCACTGGAATATCTGGAATCCTATAAAGTAAAACAAATCATCAATAAATATTCCGATCACATCAGCTTGCCGATCGAAATGCAAAAAGAAGTCTGGCAGGAAGAGGAAGTTGCCGAGGGAGAAGAGCCTAAAGGTGGTCAGTATGTAAAAACTGATGAATGGGAAGCTGTGAATTCTGCCAGTGCGTTATGGACACGTAATAAAAATGAAATTAGCGATGAACAATACATCGAGTTTTATAAAAATCTGTCTCATGATTTCGAAGCACCATTGGCATGGACACATAACCGTGTTGAAGGTACCACCGAATATACGCAATTACTTTATATTCCACGCAAGGCACCACAGGATATTTTTACCCGTGAAGCCAAGGCAGGAATTAAGCTTTATGTAAAACGTGTATTTATCATGGATGATGCGGATAATCTGATTCCAAATTATTTACGCTTTGTACAGGGTGTGATTGACAGTGCCGATTTACCATTGAATGTCAGCCGTGAGTTATTACAGGAAAGTCGTGATGTTAAAACCATCCGTGAAGGTAATGCCCGTCGAATCTTGACACTGGTTGATGGTCTGGCTAAATCGGAAGATGAAAAAGATCAGGAAAAATTCAAACAGTTCTATAGTGAATTTGGTTCTGTGATCAAAGAAGGTTTGGGTGAGGATTTTGGTAATCGTGAGCGTATTTTAAAATTATTACGCTATGCAACCTCAACTAATGACGAAATCAGTACTTCATTTGCAGATTACAAAGCTCGTATGAAAGAGGGCCAAAAAGCCATCTATTATGTGACGGCGGACAGTCTGGCAGCTGCTAAAAACTCGCCTCAGCTTGAATTATTCAAGAAAAAAGGAATTGAAGTCTTGTTGATGGCAGATCGTGTTGATGAATGGGCAATGAACTTTGTGCATGAATTTGACGGTACACCACTGCAAAACGTGTCAAAAGGTGCGGTTGATCTTGGCGATTTACAGGATGCTGAAGAGAAAAAAGCACTGGAAGAGGCCGCTGAACAATTTAAACCTGTCATTGATAAATTAACCGATGCGCTAAAAGATAAAACCAAAGAAGTTCGTGTTACAACGCGTTTGGTTGATTCACCTGCTTGTCTGGTCACCAGTGAAGGTGAACTGTCCCCACAATTGGTTCGTATGTTAAAACAAGCGGGTCAGGCTATTCCGGAAACCAAGCCAACACTGGAAATTAACCCTGAACATCCACTGGTAAAAAAACTGGAAAATTCAGCTCAGTTTGATGATTTAGCCAATGTGATTTTTGATCAGGCGGTGATTGCAGAAGGTGGGTTGCCCGAAGATCCAGCAGCCTATGTTAAACGTATCAATAGCTTATTATTAAAATAAGCATTATTTGATAGAGATGCAGCACATCATACAAAGTATGGTGTGCTTTTTTTATATATTTCGTCATTAAAATAACAAATTTATACGTGAGAAATATGACAGACATGTTATAAATGAGAATAATTATCTATTAAAACCATGTCTAGAGGGTCAAAACAATGCAACAGATGATTTTAAAAAATGTATCAAAAACGCTATTGGCAGTTGGTCTGGTATTTGGCGTAAGTAGTTTGAGTCTTGCAGAATTTAAACAGGCGCCTTTACCTTATGCGACCAATGCTTTGGAACCATCGATTGATAAGGAAACCATGGAAATCCATTATGGCAAGCATCATAAAGCCTATGTGGATAATCTTAATGCACAAATTAAAACTTTCCCTGAACTGGATAAAACCGATTTAGTTGAATTACAAAAACATATTTCCAAATACAATACTGCGGTTCGTAATAATGGCGGTGGTCATTTTAATCATGATTTTTTCTGGAATAGCCTTGCGCCAAGCAATAAAACCGGCCAGCCAAGTGCAGCATTATTAAAACAGATTAATACCGACTTTGGTTCACTTGATGCATTCAAGCAAAAATTTAATGAAGCGGCGACAGGGCGTTTTGGATCAGGCTGGGCTTGGTTGATTGTGACACCTGATGGAAAACTGGCTGTGAGTTCAACACCGAATCAAGATAATCCGTTGATGGATGTTGCCGAAACCAAAGGTATTCCACTGTTAGGTCTGGATGTGTGGGAACATGCCTATTATTTAAAATATCAGAACCGCCGTGCAGACTATACTAAAGCCTTCTGGGATGTAGTGAACTGGAATACGGTCAATCAGCGCTTTGTTGCAGCCACCAAAAAATAATTTAAGTGATGGAAGAAAAAAGTGATTGCTGTCTATCGCAGTAATTACTTTTTTATTTTTATCATGATATAAGCTAAAGCCCCCTCAGTTAGAGAGATGCTTTAGATTGTTTGAATTAAATTAGAACCAGGTTTCCAGACGCAACAGCGCGCCGACATTATGACTGCGATCTTGTTCCTTATCATTGTAATAATTAACTTCGGTCTGGAAGAATAACCATTCACGAATAAAAGGTTGTCGCCATGAAATAAACGGGCCGTAACTATTGAGATCCGGTGTGCTGTCATCAATACGGCCACCCATATAAATACCATAGTTAAAACGATTATTCTTGAAAAATTGATGTTCACGAAACAGTCGGTTGTCCCAAAAGAAATTCTGTTCGCCATCATCAGTATAGGTTAGGCTAAATTGATCCGATAAAAATGCCTCATTGGGACGAGCATGGCGAAGTTCCAGATTGGTACGCAGATAATGTTTACTATCTAGTCCATAGCGATAGATTTGCTCGACATGGGTACTAAAATCATTTTTTAATTGCCAGTCTTTTTGCCCTTTTAAGCGCAGATACACATCATCACCTGAACGAATACCTAGATCGACATCAGTATCGATATCCCATGGGTTTTTCCACTGATCCCAGCGCAGAGCAAGGGAGGAGTTATCATCTCTTGATTGTTTGCGGTCAATGGTTCGACTAGAATTACCTTGTGGATTTTCATTGGTAATGGCGACGTTACCCCGAATTTCGTTATCCAGTGAGTCATCACCAAATACCACACTAAAGCGATTTTCTAGGGTCGGTAGTCTGATTTTCCCGCGAATACGGGGTTTGACACTGTAATCGTCATATTTATTCCATTCGGTATCCAGAATAATGCGCAAATTGGCGGAGGCAGCATCATTTGGATCAGGTTCTCCAAACCAGTCGTCAATATGATAGGCATAATCCTGTAACTTTTCTTTAAATTGATATTGTTTTTTATCCCACCATGAGTTGTCTTTGGTTTCTTCTACACTTGGAACAATCGCCTGATCAGACTGTTCTGGCAAAATCGTAGGTAAACTGTCAATTGTTTTGGGAATCGTATCCATCCATGTCCCGGTCTCTGTATTTTCGGTATTTATTGCTGGTGACGATTGTTCTGCAAAAGCGTGGGCGACTGAGAGGCATCCCAATGCAAATAAACAAGAGCGATAAAAATGCATGTGTGTTCCCCGAATTATTATATGTTGGTTATATTAGCTTTAATGTTTGGCGTAAAGTGTTAGTTTAATGTTTTTAATAATATCAGTAAACTCATTGTGTTAAGACAGATTTTGTAGCATGAATACCTGAGCATTTGGGTCGGTTTTTATTTCGATCAGCTCGTACAGGCAATATTTACGCAGGACAATACCGCCTTTTATTATTTTGTTATTGCTAAACAAAGTGAATTAGGATGATTTACACTTTAATTTAAAGTTGTTAACAATTTATTTGGTAAATGTCTACAAATTTTGCTTATTTGGCATATTTCATGCTTTTTCTTTTGTGAAATTTATTTTGGAACAAAATGGGGGCCTAAAGTATGTCGGATGAGAAAACAACGGTTGCACCAGAACATGAGTTTTTAGGCTTTGGAAAAAGTTTTGCTTATGGTTTACAGCATGTATTAACCATGTATGGTGGGATTGTTGCGCCGCCGTTAATTGTTGGTACAGCGGCTGGATTTACTGCCGAGCAAATTGCAATGCTGATCACCGCTTCTTTATTTATTGGCGGTTTGGCAACTATGTTGCAAACGCTGGGGATAAAATATTTCGGTGCAAAATTACCGCTGGTACAAGGGGTATCTTTTGCCAGTGTCGCAACCATGGTGGGCATTGCAACAACCGGTGGCGGCTTCAATGTGGTACTCGGTGCAGTGATTGGCGCTGCTCTGATTGGTTTAATTATTGCGCCGTTCTTTGCCAAGATTATTCGCTTCTTTCCACCGATCGTGACTGGTTGTGTGATTACCATTATCGGAATTTCATTAATGCCGGTTGCAGTTCGCTGGGCCATGGGCGGCAATAATAAAGCACCGGATTTTGGTTCGGTAGAAAATATTGGTTTGGCAGCCATGACCCTGTTAATTTTATTGATTCTGAGTAAAGTCGGTAATGAAACGATTCGACGTTTATCAATTTTATTATCAATTGTGATTGGTGCTGTATTGGCAGCATTCATGGGATTTGGTAATTTTTCCAGTGTGACCTCAGGTGCATGGGTTGCGATTCCTGATTTTCTGGCATTTGGTGCACCTGTATTTAGTATTTCAGCGATTCTGGCGATGGTGATTGTGACCATTGTGATTTTGACTGAAACCACAGCAGATATTATTGCGGTTGGTGAAATCGTTGGCACCAAAGTAGATGACAAACGAATTGCCGATGGTTTACGTGCAGACATGTTATCAAGTGCTGTTGCACCATTATTCGGTACATTTATGCAAAGTGCCTTTGCACAAAATGTAGGGTTGGTTGCCATGACTGGGGTGAAAAGCCGTTTTGTGGTTGCCGCAGGTGGTGCAATTCTGGTTATTCTTGGCTTATTGCCAATTATGGGACGTGTGGTTGCTGCTATTCCTACACCAGTATTGGGTGGAGCAGGTCTGGTTCTGTTTGGTTCAGTTGCTGCCAGTGGAATTCGTACTTTAGGCAAAATTGACTATAGTTTGCAAAAGAATCTGATTATTGTGGCAACATCTTTGGCTGTCGGTATGATTCCTTTGGCAAATGGTGATTTCTACGCACAATTTCCAACCTGGTTTAAAACATTGTTCCATTCAGGCATCAGTGCAACATGTTTAATGGCCGTAGTGTTAAATATATGGTTTAACCATATTGGTGTAAAAGCAGAAAGTACAGAAAATGTCTCTGATACTGATAATACATTTAAATCTTCTGCACATTAATGTGATGACTTGATGCTGAATAAAAAAACGGGGCAGTATGTTTCGTTTTTTATTCAACCCTCGGGATAGCAGTTTTTTGTATCTATATCTCTAGCAGGGTAGAGATATAGAAATTTGCGATGTAGACTTGAATTTCAGATTAAACTTGCTAGGCTTGCTGCAAATAAATAAAGTTGTATAACAAGATGAAAAAGAAGCTTGGCTTAAGTGCCATATTGTTGATGCAGATGAGTTCGGTCTGGGCATTGGATTTACTGCAAGCTTACCACCTTGCATTGGAAAATGATCCTGCATGGCGGGCCAACCAGCAGCGTTTTCAGATCGAACAACAAAATCTGGGTATTGCCAAAGGGGCAGTATTGCCAACTGTGAGTGTGAATGCATCTTTGCAAAAGCAATTTCAGGATGATGACCAGTCTGCCAATAGTAGTTTAAACATTGGTGGACAAGAAATTCATTTTTATAATGCCAATACCACCACCAAACAGGCTTCGGTGAGTTTGCGCCAGCCATTGTTTCGTATGGATGTGTGGCAGCAATATCAAAAAGTTAAAATTTCACAGCAACTTGCAGAGTTAAAATTACAATCGCAACAACAGGATTTGATTCTAAATGTTGCAAAAAGTTATTTTGATGTATTACGCCAGCAAAGTTTATTAAATGTCAATCGGCAACAGGAAACTGTACTGTTACAGCAATATAAAATGATGGAAGCCAAATTTAAAGAAGGTTTGGTGGCGCGCATGGATGTCAGTGAAGCAGATGCACAATATCAAAGCACATTAGCCGAACGCGTGGCAGGAGAAGTGCAATATCAGTTGGCATTGGAACAATTTTGGCAATATATTGGTGCAAATTATTCTAATTTGTCCCAGTTGAGTGCAGATTTTCAGTTTCAGCCACCGGTTCCTGCCAATATTGATGCATGGATTGCACTTGCCGAGCGTAATAATCTTTCCTTGAATCAGGTACGAGCAACCTATAAGGTCAGTCAACAGCAGATAAAAGTGGATCGGGCCGATTATTATCCACGATTAGAGGCTTTTGCGACATCTGCCTGGAATAAACAAACGCCAGAAAATATTATTAGTAGTAATGGTCGATCAGATCAGGTTGGATTGCAGTTGAGCTGGGTGCCTTATGATGGTACACGTTCGCAGATCATTAAAAAATCCCAGCTTGAAGCCAGTGCAGCACACACTGATATTGATACAGAGCTCAAGCAGGTACAAACAGATGTGAAACGTGCTTTTTTGCAAGTATCAACCGGTGCCAGTCAGCTCAATGCTTATAAGGTTGCCATGCAATCTGCACAGTTGGTATCAGAGGCATCTCAGGCCAGTTATCAGGAAGGTTTGAAAAGTATGGTGGATGTGTTGCTGGCACAGCGCAATGCTTTTTCTGCCAAGCAGGATTATGTTAATGCACAATATGATTATATTTTGAATGTACTGCAACTACGTGCCTTAAGCGGACAATTGACCGAAGATGATTTGGCGCAATTAAATGCTTGGTTGCAATAATTCAAATGCTTTTCTTTCATGTTGTCATGATAATTTCATATAAACTCTATTTAATAAATCTTAAAAATATTACAATTTTTAGGAGTACGCACCTTGGAGCCAAACAATACTGTGTTTAGTCATCATATATCATCACAATTTAACGAAGACATTCAAGATGTGAATACCAAATTCATGGCTATGGGTGGATTGGTTGAGCAGCAAGTGGCAAATGCCATTCATGCCTTATTGGATACAGATTTGGATTTGGCGATCAAAGTTCAATTTGAAGATAATGCAGTGAATCGTTTTGAGCAGGAAATTGATGAAGCATTGACGTTGATTTTGGCACGTCGTCATCCTGCGGCAAGTGATTTGCGTATGGTCATTGCGATGAGCAAAGCCAATACCGATCTTGAACGAATCGGTGATGAAGCGGCAAAAATTGCCCGTATTGCACAGAATCTCTGTGAAGAAGGCGAATCGCCACGCGGCTATATGGAAACACGTCATATTGGTAATCAGGTGCGTATTATGATCCGTGAGGCACTGGATGCGTTTGCACGTCTGGATGCAGAAGCTGCAGTACAGGTGATGCGTGCTGATGGTGATATTGACCGTGAATACTCTTCCGCCATGCGTGCCTTGATGACGTATATGATTGAAGATCCTCGTCACATTAGTCGGGTGATTAATGTTATGTGGGTATTACGCTCTCTGGAGCGGATTGGGGATCATGCACGCAACATCTCTGAGCAGGTGATTTATATGGTGAAAGGTATGGACGTGCGCCATACAGATGTGGATAAGGTTGAAGAGCAGGTCCAAGCGAAAACCACAGCCATTGAACAGAAGAAAACACCAGAATAATATTTAAGGATTTGAGTCTTTAGCTTGATTGGTCATAAAAAAACCTCGATTGACGAGGTTTTTTTACAGGGTTATTTTATTTCTGTTCGGTCCAGCCTTCGGCTTTTTCAACAGAATCATCATTGCTGAAGAACTTTTCCCGTTGTTCTTCGAGGAATTTTTTTGCATCTGCTTCAAATACATTCAATCTCTTTTCATTGATCAGCGTGGTTTGATGCTGTAGCCATTCTTGCCATGCCTGTTTAGACACAGTCTCGAAAAATTCCTGGCCTTTTGCACCCGGGAATGGGGCAAAGTCCAAACCTTCCATTTCTTTTTGATATTTGCGGCAAAATACTTGTCTAGTCATATTGTGATCCTGAAAAGTCCCGCTTTACTTTTTTAGCCAAGCGGGATTTAGGGAGATTTAAAGCTGTTCGATGCGGGTACGAGCACGTGCGATTGCGGCAGCAACCTGAGCTGGCGCAGTACCACCGATATGGTTGCGGGCAGCAACGGAGGCTTCCAGTGTTAATGCCTTATCAAATACATCTGCCTGAATTAATGGTGAAAATTGCTGTAATTGTGCCAATGTCAGTTCGGATAAGTCTTTATCTTCCTGTACACCTAAGGCCACAGCTTTACCCACGATTTCATGTGCATCACGAAATGCTACGCCATTTTTAACCAGATAGTCGGCAAGATCGGTTGCAGTCGAGAAACCACGTAGTGCAGCTTCACGCATATTATCGATATTCGGAACCAGTGCCGGAATCATATCGGCAAAAGACATCAGACTGCCACGCACGGTATCAATCGCATCGAATAAAGGTTCTTTATCTTCCTGATTGTCTTTGTTGTAAGCCAAAGGCTGACCTTTCATCAAGGTCAATAGGCTAATTAAATCACCATAGACACGACCGGTTTTACCGCGAACCAGTTCGGGAACGTCCGGATTTTTCTTTTGTGGCATGATCGATGAGCCGGTGCAGAAACGATCCGGAATCTGTACAAATTTAAATTGTGCCGAGGTCCACAGGACCAACTCTTCCGACATACGTGATAAATGCATCATGATCAACGCAGCAGCAGCATTAAATTCAATGGCAAAATCACGATCCGATACGCCGTCTAGTGAATTTTCACAGACTGCTTCAAAACCCAATAATTCGGCTGTATATGCCCGATCAATTGGATAAGTCGTTCCTGCCAGTGCCGCAGAACCTAAAGGCATACGATTGACACGTTTACGACAATCAATCAGACGTTCACTATCACGTAACAACATTTCAAACCATGCCAGCAGGTGATGACCAAAGGTGACAGGCTGTGCAGTTTGTAGATGGGTAAAACCCGGCATGATGGTATCGGTATTTTTGGCAGCAAGATCAAGTATGCCGCTTTGCAAACGTTTGAGTAATGCCAGAATTTGATCAATTTCGTCACGCAAATATAGGCGAATATCCGTTGCAACCTGATCATTTCGGCTACGGCCAGTGTGTAATTTTTTACCGGTGATGCCAATACGATCTGTTAAACGTGCTTCAATATTCATATGCACATCTTCAAGATCGATACGCCAGTCGAACTGACCTGCTTCAATTTCTGCTTGAATGGCGGTCAAGCCATTGATAATGTCATCACGTTCCTGTGTCGTGAGGACGCCGACTTTGGCCAGCATGGTTGCATGAGCAATGGAACCTGCGATATCTTGACGATAAAAGCGTTGGTCAAATTGTACAGAGGCAGTGAATTCGGCAACAAAAGCATCGGTTGCTTCACTAAAACGACCACCCCACATGCCGGAAGTTGCAGATGTTGTCGCTGGAGAGTTTGATGATTGCGTAGTCATGACAATAATTAGTTTTCAGAAGCATTAAATCGATGAGAGTATAGCAGATTATCGCATGCTTGCTAAAAGAAGTATCAGTAGACCTTATGCAAAAGAATGGGTCTAAAAAGAGCCAGTTTAAAGTTCTAAAGTAGAGTACGCCAATGCCACCGCCACAACGCTTATCTTCGACTTTTTCCAAATCACGCTATTATTTCAGTGATTTCAGACGTTGGCGACATGTGCTAGAGCTTTTATTGGCCAGCAATCTTCTTGCAGTCATTCTGGCGGTCGCCAGCGTTAAAGATTTATCAGAACTATCGTTGATTACATTGCTGCATTATCTTTTATTTGTCAGTTGGGTAGCGATCTGCTTTGCGGTCTGTGTGGATAAATTACAAAAATTTCTAACCCGCTTTGATCGTCATATTGCGCTGATGATCTGTTTTCTTCTTTTAATTGTACTGGTGTTATCGAGTACTTGTGCAGTCAATATTCTAAAATTTATGGGCGATAGATCTCAACAGTACTTAGATGTATCTACTATTTTTGCAGGTGGTTTACATCATGTGGTGTTGGGTGGTGGTGTCGGATTGATTTGCCTGCGTTATTTATATGTGCGTGAACAATGGATTGAACAGCAACAATCCGAATTAATGGCACGCGTACAGGCATTACAGGCACGTATTCATCCACATTTTTTATTTAACAGCCTAAATACTGTGGTGAGTTTAATTGCAATTGATCCTTTTAAGGCAGAGCAAATGCTGATTGATTTATCCGGTTTATTCCGTGCCAGTCTGACGGAATTACGGGAAGTTGCCT
Organism: Acinetobacter populi; assembly: GCF_002174125.1. Taxonomy (GTDB): domain Bacteria; phylum Pseudomonadota; class Gammaproteobacteria; order Pseudomonadales; family Moraxellaceae; genus Acinetobacter; species Acinetobacter populi. The sequence goes on along the minus strand of NZ_NEXX01000001.1, from coordinate 1,103,221 downwards.
TGCAAGAAGAGATTGATCTATGCCAGCGTTATTTAAAAATTGAGTCGGTACGACTGGGCGATCGGCTGCATGTAAAATGGCGAATTGAAGGTGAGGATCAACTTAAATTTGCAAAAATTCCTTTGCTTACCTTGCAGCCTTTGCTTGAAAACTGCATTTATCATGGAATTGAGTCAATGTCAGATCAAAGTACAGTGAGTATATTGATTGAAGTGATTGATCGACAGGTGAGTATTGTACTCACGAATCCCTATCAATCCGGATTGCAATCAACTCAGGGAAATGGCATTGCAATTGATAATGTGAAACAACGGTTGATGGCCTATTATGGTGCAACAGTAAGCTTTAAGATTTTTGCACGTGATGGCATATTCACGACCTTGTTGAGTTATAAATACCAATAAATAGCAGATGGTGAATGTTGGCATCTGTCAGAAAAAAATGGGGAATACCATGGATATTGTCATTTGTGACGATGAGGCTTTAGCCCGTGAACGACTGGTACGTATGGTGACGCATCTCGGGCATTGTGTGGTTGCACAGGCAAATAATGGGAAACAGGCCATTGCAGCGGTAGAAAAATTTAGACCGGATGTAATCTTACTGGATATTCGTATGCCTGAAATGAATGGGTTGGATTGTGCAGTACAGCTGAGTCAGTTGGAAACACCACCTGCAATTGTATTTTGTACTGCATTTGATCAATATGCGATTGATGCATTTAAAACCCATGCAATTGCCTATTTATTAAAACCTATCCCTTTGGAAGATTTACAGCATGCATTGCATAAAGCAACCCGACTAAATCAGGCACAATTACAAGCACTTCCTGTCCAGACACAGGATTTAAATTCACTTACGCAGCATACAACCCGACAAAATATTGTAGCCCGAACGCATCGAGGGGTAGAGCTGATTCCAGTGGAAGATATATATTATTTTTTTGCCGATCAGAAATATGTCATGGTGCGCCACAAGCACGGACAGGTCTTGATTGATGAAACTTTAAAAGAACTGGAAAATGAATTTGCTGATGTTTTTATTCGTATTCATCGTAATGCGTTAATTTCTCTCAAACATCTGGAAGGTTTGGAAATGCTGGATAATGGTCAATATCAGGTCAGATGCAGGGAAATTGATGAGAAGCTATTAATCAGCCGGCGGCATCTACCGCATATCAAGGAACGAATGCAAAAGTTATAAATTTTGAGTCAAAAAATAAATTTATACTTGCATTTTTAAGGCATGGCGTTAGTGTTGGCTTAGGTCAAATCTCTGTGAAATCGAAAAACCATGTCTGTATTAAAAATTGCGACCCGACAAAGTCCGCTGGCCTTGTGGCAAGCGGAATTTATTCAGCAACAATTACAACAACGTTATCCAGCATTAAAGGTAGAGCTGGTCAAATTTGTGACGCAAGGGGATAAAATTCTCGATACCCCTTTGGCCAAAATTGGTGGCAAAGGTTTATTTGTCAAAGAGCTGGAAGCTGCCTTACTTGATGGGCGCGCAGATCTTGCTGTCCATTCCATGAAAGATGTTCCGATGCAACTGCCCGAAGGCTTATCACTGGCGGTGATTTGTGAACGTGAAGATCCATTTGATGCGTTTGTTTCTAACAGCTATGCCAGTTTCGATGAATTACCACAGGGCGCTATAGTTGGTACATCCAGTTTGCGCCGCCGTAGTCAGCTATTGGCAAAACGCCCCGATCTGGATATTCGCGATTTACGCGGTAATGTCGGTACACGTTTGTCCAAACTCGACGCTGGTCAATATGATGCCATTATTTTGGCAAGTGCAGGTTTAAAACGTCTTGGTTTAGGGGATCGTATTGCACATCGTATTGCCCCGGAGATTAGTTTACCAGCAGTAGGACAGGGTGCCTTGGGACTGGAATGCCGTAATGATGATCAACAGCTGCTAGATTATATTGGCTTTTTAATGCATGCAGAAACGTCGGCTTGTGTCCGTGCAGAACGTGCCTTTAATGCTTATCTAGAAGGTGGATGTCAGGTACCGATTGCTGCGTTTGCTCAGTTGCAAGATAACGGCACCTTGAGTATTGAGGGGCGTGTCGGATCTACTGATGGCGAGCAGTTATTGGTGGCAATACAGCAGGGTGATGCAGAACAGGCAGAACAGCTCGGTGTTGCACTGGCTCAGGATCTATTGCATCAGGGTGCGGGTGAACTGCTGCAAGCCCTCTATCAGCAATAGAATCTTTGTATCTCAATTCCTATGCAGATTTTTAATACACGCCCGCAAGCACGTGCACAAGCACTTAGTCAGGCGCTTCAGGCTTTAGGCTACGAGGTGTTTGAACTGCCTTTACTGGCATTAAAGCCATTGCCTCTTGATGATGTGCTAAGGTCTCAGTTTCGGGAGTTTTGCTCGGCAGAAATTGTGGTGGTTGTCAGTCGCATCGCTGCACAATTGGGCGTGCAATATTATCGTGAGCTTGGGCTGGACATGGCGTTATTGCAACAAAAAAAATGGATTGCAGTCGGGCGTTCAACACAGCTGGCTTTACAGGAATATGCGTTGCATAGTGAATGTCCCAGCGTTGAAACCAGTGAAGGCATGTTGCAACTTGATGTGTTGAATCATTTACAGGATAAAACCATTGCTTTCTGGCGAGGAATTGGTGGTCGAACCCTAATGATGCAGCATTTGCAAAAGCAGGGTTGTCATATCCAAAATATATTGTTATATAGTCGGCAATGTCCACAATATAATCGTGCGGAACTGGCAATAAAATTTTCACATTTACCTGCCATTATACTGATAAGTAGTGAAGAAAGCTGGAAAAACTGGCTCAAATTGTGTCAGGACTTTGTTCAGGCACAGCAATGTCTGGGCCAGAATATCTATATTGTTCTGGGTGATCGGGTAAGTCAGGTCGTACAGCATTATTTTGACAACAGGCAGACTGTTGCAACAATACTTACCGTGCATCATCTCGATGTACATACCATCCACCAACGATTACAGCAGCATATGGGTTATGAATAAAGTTTTATGGATAATTCTCATTGTACTTGGCGCATGGTTATCTAAGCTGAGTATAGATGTGTATTCGTTGGAAAATCAGAAAATCGATGTATTAAATAAAAATATAGAACAACAAAATCAGCGGGTCGCCAGTCTTTATGATCAGTTGATTGCCTTGCAAAAACAACAAAATGGTCAGCCTTTAGCTGTGCCGAAAACAGCGCCTGCGACGGCCATGAGTAGCACGACAGAGGAAAAAACTTATTCGGCTCAGGATTATGTACAGGACCGGTTACAGTTAATTCAGGCTGCATTACAGCAACAACGTTTTACTGTGGCTTTGGAGCAGATTCAACATTTAAGACAACAGTTAATTGAGAAAAAACTTTTATCGGAAAGCTTAAATCTGGCATTGATTGAGGCATTAAGCAAAGACCAAAGCGCAATCACTTTATATATGCAGCAGCGTGCAGAACATCAACAGATTTTACAACAGCAATTACTCAAAATTGGACGTAACTTTCAGGCAGATTCGCTTGATCAGGCACAAAGTAAATGGCAATGGTCAAATTGGCTGAGTATTGGCAAAGCCGACCAAATTCCAGACTTGCAGCAGCGTAAATTATATTTTAAACAGCTACAATTACAGCTTTTGCTGGCACAGCAAGCATTATATGCGGGGCAAACCATATTTTACCGTTCCCAAATTCAGGACATAATCGTAGGATTATCTGCGTATCCCGATCGTAATGCCCGTAAGGTCATTGAAAGTTTGCAGAAACTTGATCGTTTGGCATTATCAGCACCGCCACAACTGAGTGCGCTAGCATTGATGCAAGCAAGTTAATAGTGTTGAAATATGAAACGGGCATCTAAAGTGGCAGGAGAGTTCAATGCGTGATCGGGTTTTAAGCTATATCTGCCTGACGATGTTGCTCATTGCAGTCATCTTTGTACTGAGTTTTAATTCCGGCTTTGGCTATGTATATATTCAGTGGCTAGGCTGGCAAATGCAAAGTAATCTTTTTGTATTGCTGGTTTTTTTGGTCGGTTTTATGGCGGTATTTTYGCTGTTATGGCATATATTGCGTAAATTCTTCCGTCGCCGTTTCCAAAAACATATTATACCCAAATCATTTCAGGAATTGCATCCATACGAACGTATCGGCATTGTCTGGTTATTACATGCCGAACTGGTCGAGCAGGAACGGGTGATTTCTACCTATCAAAATTCTGAACTGCTGTATCCTCTGATTTCGGCGAGATTGCTCATTGATCAGGGTCATGGCGATCAGGCCAGACAATGGCTTAAAGAAAACCAAAATCCGCTATTTGAACTGGCAGAGTTGCTGAAGATTGATATCGCTTTGGCAGATAAAAATTATGCCGAGGCACTCGATCGTCTGGAGTTTCTAACGGTTCAGCCCCTGTCGATATGGTTGCAGGCTGTAGAAAAAGCCTATCAGGCGGAGTTAAGGGAAAAATGGTTATTATTATCCAAGACCTGTCCATGGTGGATTTTTAAAGCCTCTCATCAACCGCAATTTAATCCTGAACAGAATGTGATTTGGTTACAGGCTTTACTGGATCAAAGTCTCGAGGCCAGTGATGCGGATCAGCAGTTATTTTTAGAATGGTATCAATCCATTGCTTTAGATTTACCTGATATGGATATTCAGGAACAAATTCTCATCTTAAAATTATTGAGTCAATTTGCGGTATTTAATGCTGAAAGTGCCGATTTTGCACAAAAAATATTGCAGCAACGATTTGTACCAGAAGTATTATATATCTGGCTAGATAAAGCATTACATCAACAACAACCGATACAATATCTGGAACAGCAAATACAGCAATGGCAGGAATTATATCCTGCACAGCCGAGTTTAACTTTTGCACAGTGGCATATCTATCAACGACAGCAAAATTTTGAACAGGCCAGACAGCTTTTAAATCAATTTCCTGACGATGCCTATATGGCATATTTACGGATTCAGGATGCGATTAAATCTTCAGATGCTTTGCAAGACGATCTAAAGCTGCTGTTACAATATTCAAAGCAAGATTTTAAATTTGACTTATAGTGATCACAGCATATGCGTATTCCAGCCTTAATTAACTATCCATTGGTTTTTAAACAAGTTGTTGCCTGGGGTGACATGGATGCTTTTGGACATGTTAATAATGTGCAATATTATCGTTATATTGAAAGTGCCCGTATTGCCTATTTAAGCCAGCTCAATATTTTTAATCTGGATATTTATACAGTGATCGCCAGTAGCAATTGTCGCTATTTAAGTCCGGTGATTTATCCGGATGTATTACATATTGGTGCGCGCGTTGAGGAACTGCGTCAGTCTGCAATGCGGATGTCTTATGTTTTATATAGCGAGCAACAGCAAAAAATAGTTGCTGAAGGCGAAGCGGTTATCGTTTGTCTGGATAAATCTACCCTTAAAAAATCGAATATGCCGATTGTATTAAAACAGCAAATTATCCAGCTTGAAGCCACTGTTGAGCATGTAATAAATTTATAAACATTTGATGTGAATAACATTCTATTTTTTATTTTAAAAGAAATTGTGAAGGTTTTTATTTGCTAAATGAAAGCAGAACTTCATAATATAAAAACAAATCACAAAATAATAATATTATGTGTACTTTTTATTCTAAAAATAATAATAATGTGGTATATAATACGCCTTAAGATTAAAAATAGTTTTATAGATTTAACTGGAGTTCTATATGTCAACTAATATCGAAAATTTAGATATTAACCAATTACAGGCTTTAAAAGAACAAGCTGATGCACTGATTGAAAAGAAACAACGTGCAAAAGTGGATGAAGCGTATCAAGAATTACTGGATGTTGCCAATAGCGTTGGCCTAAGTCTAGAAGAGTTGATCGAACATGGTCGTAAAACCAAAAAATCTACAGTGAAACGTACTGTTGCACCAAGATACCGTAACCCGAAAAATAGCAATGAAACATGGACTGGTCGTGGTAAACAACCGCGTTGGGTTGTAAGTGCTCTAGCTGAAGGTAAGAGTATCGACGATTTATTGATCTAAATCATCTGGCATTCATGACACTGTCATTTTTATAAGCTATAACATTCAAACCAAGCGAAAACGCTTGGTTTTTTGTGTTTGAATAGGTGTTGTTCGTTGGTAAAATATGCATAATGTCATCATAGCGAGTGCGGCAACAAGCAAAATCACATACAGGACGTAAATAAGGTATGCGTGTTGATGACAAATAAAAAACGAATTCGATTTTGGGCGATACTTTTTATTGCCTTATTTGCCGTATTTATTGTTCTCCAGGTTCCCGCAGTTTGGTTGTTAAAAAAGTTCGCGCCCGATTTACGCATGTTGCAAAATGTTAGCGGCAATATCTGGCAAGGGCAGGCGGACTGGAATATTAATGAGCTACAAGGCACTGTGCATTGGTCAACACGGCCGTGGGAATTATTGCGTTTACGGGCAGCGAGTCACCTGACCATCCATAGCGGACAAACACAGTTGCAAGGTGTGGTCGCTTACGGGGTGGCTAAAAATATTTATCTACAAAACTTTAACGGTAAAATTAGCCCGGAAACTTTGGCAACACTGGTTGCATGGCAATGGCCCAGCACCTCCATGAATGTTAAAGATTTAAGTCTCAATTATAAAAGAAAAACTGGATTCCAATCAGGTGAAGGACAATTGTCATGGTCGGGCGGAATGTTGAATTACCCAATCGGTCAACGTTTTGAACGCATTGATATTCCACCTTTGGTTGGAGAGGTCAGTGTTGAAAAAGAAAAATTAAAACTCTTGGTGCGAGATAGTCAGAAACAACGTATGGCAGATATGTCCATTGGTGCGGATGGTATGCTGGATGTACAAATTACCCAGCGGTTTCTTTTGCACTCACCGGGTTATCAGGGCAAAGCAGGTCTTGATACGGCTGTGATTAGTACGCGTCAACCGCTTACAAGTCTAAGGGGTAAGTGATGATGCAACAGTGGTTATCCAGATTCGATTTACAAAAGCTTGATAAGCTTGCACCTGTACTTTTTTTTATTGTCATGATTTGGCTGTGCTGGCGCTTGGCAAGTTTGTTCTGGTGGTTTATTGCGCCTCCACAAATTCCGGTTATTCAGCCGGTTATTCTGGGTTCGCAGCAACCAGTTATGCCTAATATCGTAAGATTTTCATTATTTGAAGAACAGGGTCAGAATCCGCAAGCCCAGACACAGGCAAGTTTACCGCTTAAACTCGAAGGTGTTGTTTTAGCGAGTCCCCGTTATTTATCTTCTGCTGTTTTACGTGTCAATGATAAAGCGGATAGTTATCGAATCGGTGATAAGATTGCTGAAACTGGACTAGAACTTGCAGATGTGTACTGGGATCGGGTGATTATTCGTGAAAGTAGTGGACAAACCCGTGAAATAAAATTTGGTGAAGCCAGTACCACTGCCAATATCGCGCCACCACCTGTCGCGGCACCTACAAGTCCTGTAACACCAGAAAATAATAATACCGCAGATGGTGCAATTGGTGGTGCGATTGAGCAATTGCAAAAAGATCGGGAACAATATCTAAACCAGATGGGTGTAAATAGCGGACAAAATGGTTTTGAAGTTACGGATAAAACACCACCGGCTTTAAGGACAAGGCTAGGTTTAAAACCTGGAGATCGCATTATTTCTGTGAATGGGCAAACCCTTTCCGGCGCAACAAATGAGGCACAATTGCTTGAGCAAATTAGAAAAACAGGTCAGGCAAAAATTGAAATTCAGCGTGGTGATCAAACGATGACCATACAACAAAGTTTTTAAGGCACATGAAGTGCACAATGAGATGAGGCAAGACGAGTTCACATGAGTTTACATATCGAAAATCGTCAACTATGGGCTTTAGTGGCGGCAGCACCGATGATGGCTGCGATAAGTACAGGTGCCTATGCGCAAACCTGGAAAATTAATCTGCGTGATGCCGATCTTGCTGCATTTATTAATGAAGTTGCTGATATTACCGGTAAGAATTTTGCGGTTGATCCACGTGTACGTGGCAATGTGACCGTCATTTCCAATAAAGCACTGACCAAAGATCAAGTTTATGACTTGTTTCTAGGTGTGTTAAATGTGAATGGCGTGGTGGCAATTCCATCAGGAAATACCATAAAACTGGTTCCCGACAATAATGTGAAAAATTCGGGTATTCCATATGATGCGCGTAATAATGCCAGCGGGGACCAAATCGTTACCCGTATTATTTGGCTGGATAATACCAATCCCAATGATTTAATCCCTGCATTACGACCTTTAATGCCGCAATTTGCCAATCTGGCTGCTGTACCGGGAACCAATGCATTAATCGTCTCTGATCGGGCGGCCAATATCTATCAATTGGAAACCATTATTCGCAATCTGGACGGGACTGGTGAAAATGATATTGAAGCTATTGCTTTGCAAGCGAGTCAGGCTGAAGAAATTCTGGGTTTGATCGATTCCATGAGCGCGACAGGCGCGGCAAAGGATTTAAAGGGTTCCCGAGTGCGCGTGATCGCAGATACTCGAACCAATCGCATTTTGATTAAGGGCGATACCGGTAGTCGTAAACGTATTCGACAATTGATTGAAATGTTGGATGTACCATCGGCAAATCGTTTGGGTGGTTTACAGGTCTTTCGTTTAAAACATGCCAATGCTAAAAATCTTGCAGAAATTCTGCAAGGTCTGGTGACAGGGCAGGCGGTTAACAGTAGTACCAATAATTCATCTTCAGGTAGCAATAATAGTGTTAATTCATTACTGAATAATAATTCAGGTACATCTTCCACATCGACTTCATCTGGTTCCTTGATTAATTTAAGCGGTTCAAATAACAATAACAACCAGAATGCTTTAACCAGCTTTAATGGGAATGGCGTGAGCATTATTGCCGATGCAACACAAAATGCCTTGGTGGTCAAAGCGGATCCTCAATTGATGCGGGAAATCGAAAGTGCAATTCAGCAATTGGATATCCGTCGTCAACAGGTTTTAATCGAAGCAGCAATTTTGGAAGTGTCCGGTACAAATGCAGACCAGCTTGGTGTGCAATGGGCATTGGGTGATTTATCCAGTGGCGTTGGTCTGATTAATTTCTCCAATGCCGGGGCAAGTTTAGCTAGTCTGGCTGCGGGTTATTTGGGTGGCAGTACCACTCAGGCAACTGCATTAACTGGTATGAGCAATGGTGCAACGGTGGGTATTGGGGATTATAAGCGTAATAGTGATGGTACGCAGAGCTTTTTTGGCATCTTGGTACAGGCATTGGAAAGTAGTAATAAAACCAATCTTTTGTCTGCACCCTCCGTAGTCACAATGGATAATGAAGAAGCCTATATTGTAGTGGGTGAAAATGTACCATTTGTCACCGGTTCTGTAAGTACCACAAATGGTACGGCAAATCCATATACTACGATTGAACGTAAGGATGTCGGGATTACACTTAAGGTCGTTCCTCAAATTGGTGAGGGTGGTACGATTCGATTACAGGTTGAACAGGAAGTTTCAGCAGTGACGGATGACTCTTCTGCATCAGATATTATTACCAGTAAACGTGCGATTAAAACTGCAATTCTGGCAGAAGATGGACAAACAATCGTGCTAGGTGGCTTGATTAAAGATGATCGAAGCCAAGGGCGTCAATCTGTACCGGGTTTAGGGCGTATCCCGGTGGTAGGGCGTTTATTCCGCTCCGATAATACTTCGACTGAAAAACGTAATTTACTGGTTTTCATTCATCCGACAATTATCAGGGATGATTTCGACAGTAGAAATGTAACGCGTCAGCGTTATGGTCAGTTAAGAAGTTTACAATTGGCATTTGATACAGATGGCAGTTTTGCGACCTTGCCTGAAGATGCAAATGATCTTTATCAACAACGTATAACGGTACCTATTCCAAAAGAGCAACAACAAAATGGTAAAAAATATCAGACTATTCCAGTGACACCAACAGCAAGTAATAGTACAACGACGGTTGACTTGCGTCCTCAAGCGAATACAACGCAGTCACAACCGGTTGTGACTGTGCCGGCACAGCCTCAAGTGAATGTTGAACGCACAGCAAATACCGAAACACAGACACAATATCGTTTGTTAGAATAAAGGTTTAAACCCAAAGATAGCTTTGCTAAACTGATACACGTTGTCATGAGAAATGAATAGGATAAATACATGCGTTGGAAGCTGGTAGGACTAAGTGAACCGATTGTAGGTGAAACTCTTGTAATTGATCGGGATATGGTGATCGGACGTCATCAGCAGGCTGATATTGTTTTACAAGCTGCACATGTATCGCGGCGTCATGCTGCATTGCTTTTAAAAGAAGATGGTTCGCTATGGATTCAGGATTTGGGTTCTTCCAATGGCACCTTTGTGAACAATCAACAGGTGACAGAGCAACAACTTCATTCTCAAGATGAAATTAATTTTGAAAACATTCGTTTTCAAATCATCGAAGATCATGTTGAACAAGCTGCAACCACAGATGCGCCAAGTATTGAAAAAGTTGTGCCGGGTGATCAAGGTATGCCAACACTCGAACAGCGTGGTGCTGATGTAGCGTTAAACCGCGATGGAATGCCAACCAATATTGGCGTACCAAAACCCGCACCAATTCCAGAACATATTGAAGTGAAAGTTGAGCCTGAACCACAACCTGTGGCGATTCCAGAACCTGAAAGTCGGGTTGAGCAGGTTGAACAGCAAAAGAAAAATGCCAAAGTCGGCGTGATTAGTCTGGTGATTTTAATCATTTTACTTATCTTGGTGAGCTTGTTTTTTGTTGGTCAATAAATTTTGATGGATGCTGGTAGGATTTATAATGAAAAGGAGCTGCCACAGCTAGGTATGCTTCCTATTGTAAAAGATGATAAAGTATTTAAGCTTTATACTTTTTTATATGAATTAAGATGGAATCCTATTGTTCGGATTATAGAGTTCGATAAGTATTTTCGGTTTGAAGTTTGGGATTGTAAGGTTCTTTTAAGCTCGGATAGTAATTTTTTAATTTTATCGGTTAAGTTAACTACCCAAACTGATAATCCAGAAATTTATGTTATAGATTTGGAAATCTTAAAGTATTGTGTAGTAACAGGAGATGAGGTGGTAGCTTTTGAATTTCCTTATCTCACTCATAACAGCCCAAATTTTGATAAAAAACCATTTTGCTATTCATTAAATTACCAAGTGTGGTTAGATTTACCCAGTCAAATGGTAAAACAGACTTACTATTACAAATGATGAAAGTAACAGAGGGTGAAGAATGAATCCACTATTTGACATATCGCAGCGACAACTAATTTTATTCGATCTGGATGGTACGTTGGTGGATTCGGCACGTGATTTGTATCGTGCCATGAATTTAACCCTTAAGGATTTAGGGCGTCCAACAGTAACCGAACAGCAGGTACGGGTCTGGGTGGGTAAAGGTGCAGCGCAATTATGTGGTTGTGTAATCCAATATCAGGATCAGAAGCTTGATCCTGCGCAACAGCAAATCCTTTTACAGCACTTTTTACCGGTGTATCAGCATAATTTGTGTGTGGAAACCACAATTTATGAAGGGGTACTGGATTTTCTGGAGTATTGCAAAACCCAGAATAAAACACTGGTCTGCGTCACCAATAAACCTTATCAGGCAGCAGTAGAACTACTCAGGCAGCTTAATTTATTGGAACGCTTTGCACTGGTATTGGGTGGTGATTCTTTAACTCATCGTAAACCGCATCCAGAACCGCTGTTGCATGCCATGCAATATTTTGGTCAATCTGCGGCACAGACCTTAATGATTGGTGATTCCCGTAATGATGTTGAAGCAGCGCGTGCAGCGGGAATAGATTGTATTGTCTTAAGCTATGGCTATAATCATGGAGAAGACATACAATTGTGTCAGCCGCAGTGGGTGATCGACTCTTTGCAACAACTTATTTCAGCATAAATTTGAGGACATTATGAATCAGTCAACGATGTTTCGATGGCGTTAAAAAATTAACGAATAAAGACACTATTTTCTATCGATACATTGAGAGCGGATCATGACTTCTATTGTACAATTTGAACAATTAAAACAAGCTGGTTATTTAACTATTCCTGTATTTCGTCAGCGTCTGGCTGATACTGAAACACCTTTAACCGTTTTTGCTCGTTTGCGTCAGCAACAATTGGCTTATTTATTTGAATCGGTTGAGGGGGGTGAAACTTGGGCACGCTATTCCATTATTGGTCTGGGAGAAAGTACGGTATTTTCTTGTAATGCCGGTATATTAACTATTCAGGATGAACAGGGGCGTGTTTCCACGCAACAATGTCTGGATCCGTTCCAATATATTCGTGATTATCAGGCACAGTTTAAAGTGCCACCGCATGCGTTAATCCCTGCATTGCCACAATTTACTGGTGGGTTAGTAGGCTATTTTGGTTATGACTCAGTACGTTATATCGAGCCACGCCTAAAGAATGTACCAGAAGCCGATCCAATTGGTTTGCCTGATCTATGGATGATGTTATCTAAGACAGTCATCGTGTTTGATAATCTTAAAGACACCATGTTTTTGATTACCCATGCCGATGTCGGGCAGCAAGATGCCTATCAACAGGCACAACAACGTCTGGATGAACTTGAAGATCTATTGGCTCAACCCGTCAGTCTGGTGGCAAAACCGCACACCGCACCTGTATTTCATTCGTTAACAGGCGAGCAAAAGTTTCTTGAAACTGTTGAATTGGTCAAGGAGTATATTCGGGCGGGAGATGTGATGCAGGTCGTGCCCGGACATCGAATGGTATCTGATTTTGATGGTGATCCGATTTCTGTTTATCGTGCTTTGCGCCATTTGAATCCTTCACCTTATTTGTTTCTGGTACAGGGATATACCTTAGAAGATCAAAAGCCATTTTATATTGTTGGGTCTTCACCGGAAATTTTGTGTCGATTGGAAGATGGAATCGCCACTGTGCGCCCACTGGCTGGAACGCGTCCGCGCGGAAAAACTCAAGAAGAAGATCTGGCACTGGAAAAAGATCTATTGTCGGATGAGAAAGAAATTGCCGAGCATTTGATGTTGATTGATCTTGGACGTAATGATATTGGTCGCGTATCCAAGATTGGTAAAGTGCAGGTAACCGATCAAATGGTGGTAGAGCGTTATTCACATGTGATGCATATTGTTTCCAATGTACAGGGTGAAGTAAAAGCTGATGTTGATGCACTGGATGTGCTCAAAGCGACTTTCCCGGCAGGTACATTGTCTGGTGCACCGAAAATCCGTGCCATGGAAATCATTGATGAAGTTGAACCGGTTAAACGTGGTGTGTTTGGTGGGGCAGTCGGATATCTGGGCTGGCATGGTGAAATGGACATGTCGATTGCCATTCGTACCGGTATTATTCGTGATAATAAGGTCTATGTGCAGGCAGGTGCAGGTCTGGTCGCGGACTCAAATCCGGCGTCAGAGTGGAATGAGACCCAAATAAAAGCTCGCGCAGTAATCAAAGCGGTTGAATTATCGTCAAACGGGTTGATTTTATAGGTTTTTCGCAGTTTTTTTACAAAAAGTACTTGCATCATGTGAGAGTTTTGCTAAACTGCACCCCGTTCTGATACGAAACACAAATAAGTGTTAAGCATAAAGAAACGCCGACATAGCTCAGTTGGTAGAGCAACTGACTTGTAATCAGTAGGTCCTCAGTTCGAATCCGAGTGTCGGCACCATTTATGTAGTAGAAGAGCACACTGAAGAGCGTGTGATTTGGTGAGGTTCCCGAGCGGTCAAAGGGAGCAGACTGTAACTCTGCCACGAAAGTTTCGAAGGTTCGAATCCTTCCCTCACCACCATCTAAAGTCTTCGATAAAAATGTACCAACATGTGCGGGAGTAACTCAGTTGGTAGAGTGGCAGCCTTCCAAGCTGCATGTCGCGAGTTCGATCCTCGTCTCCCGCTCCATCTCGAAGCGTAGTCTATCGCTCTTATAGCTCAGTGGTAGAGCACTCCCTTGGTAAGGGAGAGGTCTCGAGTTCAAATCTCGATAAGAGCTCCAGATTGTGCTTAGAGTGTTACAGTAAAAGATTTTAAATAAAGCAGGCTTTTTAGTCTGCTTTTAAAGTATTGGGCGTTTAGTTTTTGCTAAACATTTGAGTCGATAACTGAGTTTGAATCGACGAGTCTGGTTAGAGTAGTCTCGGCGTAAACGAGGATAATCATCATGGCTAAAGCCAAGTTTGAACGTAATAAACCACACGTAAACGTGGGCACTATCGGTCACGTTGACCATGGTAAAACAACTTTAACAGCTGCGATCGCAACCATCTGTGCAAAAACTTATGGCGGTGAAGCGAAAGATTATGCAGCAATCGACTCTGCACCAGAAGAAAAAGCACGTGGTATTACAATTAATACATCACACGTAGAATATGATTCTCCAGCACGTCACTACGCACACGTAGACTGCCCAGGACATGCCGACTATGTGAAAAACATGATCACTGGTGCTGCGCAAATGGACGGTGCGATCCTTGTATGTGCTGCGACTGATGGTCCAATGCCACAAACACGTGAACACATCCTGTTGTCTCGTCAGGTTGGTGTACCTTACATCATCGTATTCTTGAACAAATGCGACCTTGTAGACGACGAAGAATTGCTTGAATTGGTAGAGATGGAAGTGCGTGAACTTCTTTCTGCTTATGACTTCCCTGGTGATGATACCCCTGTAATCCGTGGTTCAGCTTTGGCTGCATTAAATGGTGATGCAGGTCCTTACGGTGAAGAATCAGTACTTTCATTAGTTGCTGCACTTGACTCTTATATCCCAGAACCAGAACGTGCAATCGATAAAGCATTCTTGATGCCAATCGAAGATGTATTCTCAATCTCTGGTCGTGGTACAGTGGTAACAGGTCGTGTTGAATCTGGTATCGTAAAAGTTGGTGAAGAAGTTGAAATCGTTGGTATTAAAGATACAGTTAAAACAACTGTAACCGGCGTTGAAATGTTCCGTAAACTTCTTGACGAAGGTCGTGCAGGCGAGAACTGTGGTGTTCTTCTACGTGGTACAAAACGTGAAGAAGTGCAACGTGGTCAAGTACTGGCTAAACCAGGTACAATCAAACCGCATACCAAATTTGACGCAGAAGTATATGTGTTGTCAAAAGAAGAAGGTGGTCGTCATACGCCATTCTTAAATGGTTACCGTCCACAGTTCTACTTCCGTACAACAGACGTAACTGGTGCAATCCAATTGAAAGAAGGCGTTGAAATGGTTATGCCAGGTGACAACGTTGAAATGTCAGTTGAATTAATCCACCCAATCGCAATGGACCCAGGTCTACGCTTTGCGATTCGTGAAGGTGGTCGTACTGTAGGTGCTGGTGTTGTTGCGAAAGTAACTGCATAATCACTTTTATAGTCGTATTAAGTAGTATCTCAGATCGGGAATTGATTCCCGATCTGCCTTATAGGTCAGTAGTTCAATTGGTAGAGCGTCGGTCTCCAAAACCGAATGTTGGGGGTTCGAGTCCCTCCTGACCTGCCAATTTAAAATTTCTTGCTTAAAGCAGGCTGAATTGTTCTATAATAAAGCGCGAATTTAGCGACGAGTAAAAAAATGTCGAATGATAAGTCGCGTGACGCATCTAGCGAAGCGCCAATCCCACAACGAAACAATCCGGCAGAACTGGTTAAAAATGGTTCTCCATTTGATGCTGTGTTATGGATTGTTACGATAGTCTTACTTATTTGCGCAACGATGGTCAATCAGTATCTACCGCAATATTGGCAGCCAGCAGCAAATGTTTGGGTGCGTATCGGTGCGATTGCCACTTGTATTATTGTGGCATTAGGTTTATTATACGCCACCCACCAAGGTAAGGGTTTTGTTCGCTTACTCAAAGATTCACGTATAGAATTAAAGCGTGTCACCTGGCCAACCAAGCAAGAAACGGTTACGACGTCTTGGCAAGTGTTGGTTGTAGTCATTATCACCTCATTGGTACTTTGGGGTTTTGATTACGTTTTGGGTTGGTTGATTAAGTTAATTATCGGATAAGTTGCTATGAAGCGTTGGTATATTGTTCATGCCTACTCTGGCTATGAAAAACAAGTCATGCGTTCTTTGAATGATCGTATTGCACGTAGCACTGTTGCCGATAGCTTTGGTGAAGTTCTTGTTCCTACGGAAGAAGTCGTAGAAATGAAGGACGGCAAAAAGCGTAAGTCAGAGCGTAAATTCTTTCCAGGCTATGTATTGGTCGAAATGGAAATGAATGATGATACTTGGCATATCGTAAAAGAATGTCCGAAAGTATTGGGTTTTATTGGTGGTACACCAGAAAAACCTGCGCCGATTACTCAGCGTGAAGCTGATGCAATCTTGGCACGTGTTGCAAACAAAGGCGAAGCTCCACGTCCTAAAACAATGTTTGAGCCAGGCGAAGAATTATTGGTTGTTGATGGTCCATTTACCGACTTTAAAGGTGTGGTGGAAGAAGTTCAATACGATAAATCTCGTTTGACATTAACGATTAATGTATTTAATCGTCCAACGCAAGTTGAACTCGAATTCCGTCAGGTTGAAAAAGCTTACTAATTTTTAACCTGCAAATCGTTGCCCGACTAATTCTTCTAGGATGTGTTCGGGCTTATGTGTTTTTTACATTTGATGCAAATTGAATGTATAGAAATATTGGGGAGCCTAACGGCGTTTGTACCCAGAGGTAATTAAAATGGCGAAGAAGATTGACGGCTATATCAAGCTGCAAGTTCCAGCTGGTAAAGCGAATCCATCTCCACCAATTGGTCCTGCATTGGGTCAACGTGGTGTAAACATCATGGCGTTCTGTAAAGAATTCAATGCTGCAACACAAAAGCTTGAAGTTGGTTTGCCAATTCCTGTCGTGATTACTGTGTATAACGATAAGTCGTTTACATTTATCATGAAAACTCCTCCTGCTTCTATTCTGTTGAAGAAAGCTGCAGGTATCCAAAAGGGTTCTTCTGTACCAAACAAAACTAAAGTTGGTAAGTTGACTCGTGCTCAGTTGGAAGAAATCGCAACTACTAAAGAACCAGATTTAACTGGTGCTGATTTAGATGCGCGTGTGCGTACCATCGCTGGTTCTGCACGTTCTATGGGCTTGGAAGTGGAGCTATAAGACATGGCAAAGTTAACGAAACGTCAAAAAGCCATTGCTGCTGCTGTTGAAGCAAACAAAGTTTACACTTTGGATGAAGCAGTTCAAGTTCTGAACAGTCTTCCTGCTGTGAAGTTTAAAGAATCTTTGGATATCGCAATCAACCTAGGTGTTGATCCGCGTAAATCTGATCAAGTGGTTCGTGGTGCAACTACATTGCCAGCGGGTACAGGTAAAACTGTACGTGTTGCTGTATTTGCTCAAGGCGCTGCTGCTGAAGCTGCAAAAGCTGAAGGCGCAGACATCGTTGGTTTTGATGATCTTGCTGAATCTATTCAACAAGGTAATCTTGATTTCGACGTTGTAATTGCTGCACCGGATGCAATGCGTGTTGTTGGTAAACTGGGTACAATTTTGGGTCCTCGTGGTTTAATGCCAAACCCGAAAGTTGGTACAGTAACACCAGACGTTGCAACTGCGGTTAAAAATGCCAAAGCTGGTCAAGCACGTTACCGTGTAGACAAAGCAGGTATTATTCACGCTGCAATTGGTCAAGTAGGTTTTGATGCGGCTGCTGTTCGCCAAAACGTTGAAACTTTAGTGGCTGATTTGAAAAGATTAAAACCAGCAACTTCTAAAGGTGTTTATATCAAGAAGATCACTTTGAGCTCAACAATGGGTCCTGGTCTTACTGTTGATGTAAGCAACGTATCTAACTAAGTTTAGATGGTAAAAGAATTTTAAAGTCCTGAGGACAGTTTAAAGCACTGCTTTAAACTGGACGCAAGATAAGGGTGATTTCACTTGAAGCATAGCTTCCTATCTTGTGGCTTTGGCAAAGGTCATTGATCTTTGCTCAATTTTACTCAGGCATACTTTGAATTGATAAATGAAAATTTATCAGCGTCAAAGACCTCAGGCGAAAGGGGATTCCGATCCTCTGTCTTAAAAGATTTGTGAGAATCAGCCTGCGTAGACGCGGTGGTGTGATGTGTTCCTCCTCCGCGTGTAAGTCGAAAGGCTTACGAATTGGGAGTGTATCGACAACGGTACATAAATCACCTTAGGAGGTTTTACAGTGGCTCTACGTTTAGAGGACAAAAAAGAAATCGTTGCAGCAGTAAGCGAAACTGCAAGCAAAGCTTTCTCTACTGTTGTTGCCGACTATCAAGGTTTAACTGTTGAACAATTGACTCAACTTCGTGTGCAAGCGCGTCAAAACAATGTGTACTTACGTATCGTTCGTAACACTTTGGCAAAACGTGCACTTGAAGGTACTCAGTTCGACATCTTAAACGATATCTTGACTGGTCCAACAATTCTCGGTTTTTCAACGTCTGAAGATGACATGGGTGCAGCTGCACGCTTGTTCGAAGATTTTGCAAAAACAAACAAAGCATTTGAATTAAAAGCTGCCGCATTTGATGGCAAAGTGTATCAAGGTTCAGAAGTCAGCGTTATTGCTAACCTTCCAAACCAAGAGAAAGCACTTACCATGCTTGCCAGTGTTCTTCAAGCGCCTATTTCGAAATTGGGTCGTCTGGTTACAGCACTCAAAGAGAAAAACGAGCAAGAAGCTGCTTAAGCTTAAATACATCATTCATACACCATTCAATATCCATTTGGAGTTATTCTCATGGCTTTAACTAACGAAGAAATCTTAAACGCAGTTGCTGAAAAAACTGTTCTTGAACTTGTTGAATTAATTTCTGCATTCGAAGAAAAATTCAATGTATCTGCTGCTGCTGTTGCTGTTGCTGCTGGTCCTGCTGCTGCCGCTGCTGCTGAAGAGCAAACAGAATTCAATGTTGAATTGACAAGCTTTGGTGCGAACAAAGTTGCTGTAATTAAAGCAGTTCGTGAAGCAACTGGTCTTGGCTTGAAAGAAGCGAAAGATTTAGTTGAAGGTGCACCACAAGTTCTGAAAGAAGGCGTGAGCAAAGAAGAAGGTGAAGAGCTTAAGAAGAAACTTGAAGCAGCTGGTGCTACAGTTACACTTAAGTAATTGCTTAGGGAGTCGGTTTTTTTATAATCGGCTCCAAAAAATGGCTGGTGGCTCTTGGGTCATCAGCCTTTTTGCGTTACAATAATCGGCTCGCTTTTTGGCGAAGATTGAACGCTGCGACAAAAAGATGTGCAAATGAATGTTTAGCAATGTTTTTGTAGGAAATTTCTTATAAACTTTCTTGTAAAAAAATATTGCTAAACATTTTATTGTTGCTTTTAGTCTTTGCAGCTTTGAAAAAAGCGACGGTCATTATCGACCATACGATAACTTTTGCTAAGCGTCGTTCTGCAGGCGACCTTAGATTACTGTCCGAGGAATCCAAATGGCATACTCTTATACCGAAAAAAAACGGATCCGCAAAAATTTTGGTAAATTGCCCAATATTATGGATGTTCCATACTTGCTCGCCATTCAGGTGGACTCGTATCGAGCATTTTTGCAAGATGGCAAATCACCAAAAAACCGGGAAGATTTAGGTTTACAATCAGCATTCCGTTCGGTTTTTCCAATTGAAAGCTATTCTGGTAATGCGGCTTTAGAGTTTGTTGAGTACACCCTTGGCAAGCCTGAATTTGATGTGCGCGAATGTATTCTGCGTGGTTCAACTTATGCTGCGCCAATGCGTGTCAAAATTCGTCTGATTTTACGTGATCGTGACACCAAGGCTATCAAAGACGTACGTGAACAAGAAGTCTACATGGGCGAAATGCCGCTGATGACAGATAACGGTACGTTTGTGATCAATGGTACAGAACGGGTAATTGTATCGCAATTACACCGTTCACCTGGTGTATTCTTCGATCATGATAAAGGTAAAACGCATTCTAGCGGTAAAGTGCTGTATTCGGCACGTATCATTCCTTACCGTGGTTCATGGTTGGATTTTGAATTTGATGCGAAAGATCTGGTCTATGTTCGTATCGACCGTCGTCGTAAATTATTGGCATCTGTCATTTTACGTGCATTGAACTATAGCACTGTACAAATTTTAGATTTGTTCTATGAAAAAGTTCCTGTCTATATTGATATGGGTACTTATCAGATCGATTTGATTCCAGAACGTCTGCGTGGCGAAATGGCTCAATTCGATATTACCGATGGTGCAGGTAAAGTTATTGTAGAACAAGGTAAACGTATCAATGCGCGTCACGTACGTCAAATGGAAGCTGCAAATTTAAGCAAGCTGCCTGTACCTGATGAATATTTATATGAACGTATTACCGCAGAAGATATCAGCTTAAAAGATGGTGAGATTTTACCTGCCAATACCGTGATTTCACACGATATTCTGGTGAAAATTGCTGAATCTGGCATCAAACAGTTTAACATCCTGTTCACCAATGACATCGACCGTGGTTCATATGTTGCAGATACTGTTCGTGCAGATGTAACCCGTGATCGTGACGAAGCACTGGTTGAAATCTATAAAGTGATGCGTCCAGGTGAGCCACCAACCAAGGATGCTGCCGAGAACTTGTTTAACAACCTGTTCTTTAGTCCTGAGCGTTATGACTTGTCACCGGTTGGTCGTATGAAGTTCAACCGTCGTTTGGGTCGTCCGTATGAAGTCGGAACTGATCATAAGACACGTCAGGTTGAAGGTATTCTGTCCAATGATGACATCATTGATGTACTGCGTACTTTAGTTGAAATTCGTAACGGTAAAGGTGAAGTCGACGATATCGATCACTTGGGTAACCGTCGCGTACGTTCTGTTGGTGAAATGACTGAAAACCAATTCCGTGTGGGCTTGGTTCGTGTAGAACGTGCTGTAAAAGAGCGTTTAAGTCAGGCAGAAACAGACAATCTTTCTCCACAAGATTTGATCAATGCCAAACCTGTTGCAGCGGCAATCAAGGAATTCTTTGGTTCTAGCCAGTTGTCACAGTTTATGGATCAGAACAACCCGTTGTCTGAAATCACGCATAAACGTCGTGTATCAGCATTGGGGCCAGGTGGTTTGACGCGTGAACGTGCAGGCTTTGAGGTACGTGACGTACATCAAACGCATTATGGTCGTGTTTGTCCAATTGAAACACCGGAAGGTCCAAACATTGGTTTGATCAACTCACTTTCTGTGTATGCCAAAACCAATGACTTTGGTTTCCTAGAAACACCGTATCGCCGTGTGGTTGATGGCCGTGTAACAGATGACATCGAATATCTGTCTGCGATTGAAGAAGTGGGTACTGTGATTGCACAGGCCGACTCTGCTGTAGATAGCGAAGGCAACTTAACTGAAGAAGTGGTTTCCGTCCGTCATCAAGGTGAATTTGTACGTATGCCGCCAGAAAAAGTGACGCATATGGACGTTTCACCACAACAGGTAGTTTCTGTTGCAGCATCGCTGATTCCGTTCCTTGAACACGATGATGCGAACCGTGCCTTGATGGGTTCCAACATGCAACGTCAGGCTGTACCAACTTTACGTGCTGACAAACCATTGGTCGGAACAGGTATGGAACGTCACGTAGCGCGTGACTCTGGTGTGTGTGTGGTTGCTGGTCGTGGTGGTCGCATTGACTATGTGGATGCATCCCGTATCGTAATTCGTGTCAACGAAGACGAGATGATTGCTGGTGAAGCTGGTGTAGATATCTATAACCTGATCAAATACACCCGTTCTAACCAGAATACCTGTATTAACCAGAACATCATCGTGAATCAGGGTGATGTGGTTGCGCGTGGTGATATTCTTGCCGATGGTCCATCAACAGATATGGGTGAATTGGCACTGGGTCAAAACATGCGTGTTGCATTTATGACTTGGAACGGTTTTAACTACGAAGACTCGATTCTTTTATCCGAACGTGTGCTTCAGGAAGATCGCTTAACCTCCATTCATATTCAGGAATTGTCATGTGTTGCGCGTGATACCAAACTGGGTCAGGAAGAGATTACTGCCGATATCCCGAATGTGGGTGAAGCTGCATTATCAAAACTTGATGAATCCGGTATCGTGTACATCGGTGCAGAAGTGACTGCGGGTGATATTCTGGTGGGTAAAGTGACACCAAAAGGTGAAACTCAACTGACGCCTGAAGAAAAACTGTTACGTGCCATTTTTGGTGAAAAAGCAGCAGACGTGAAAGACTCCTCTTTACGTGTACCATCAGGTACCAAAGGGACAGTAATTGACGTTCAAGTGTTTACCCGTGATGGCGTGGAAAAAGATGAGCGTGCTCTAGCGATCGAAAAAGCGCAGCTTGATGCTTACCGTAAAGATTTGAAAGAAGAATTCAAAATCTTTGAAGAAGCATCTCGTGAACGTATGATCCGTTTATTGACAGGCCAAACCTCTAATGGTGGCGGTACGACGAAACGTGGTGATAAATTAACTGCGGATTTCCTTGCAGGTCTAGATTTTGTTGACTTAAAAGAAATTCAGCCAAGTGATGAAGCCATTGCTGAGCGTTTGTCACAAATCTTGGTGTTCTTACAAGAGAAAAGTCAGGAAATCGACGAAAAATTTGCCGAGAAAAAACGCAAACTTTCAACTGGCGATGAATTAACACATGGCGTATTGAAAGTTGTGAAAGTTTATCTGGCCGTTAAACGTCGTATCCAGCCGGGTGATAAAATGGCGGGTCGTCACGGGAACAAAGGTGTTGTCTCCAACATCCTACCTGTAGAAGATATGCCACATGATGCCAATGGTGTGCCAGTTGATGTGGTGTTGAACCCACTGGGTGTACCATCACGTATGAACGTGGGACAGATTCTTGAAACGCATTTAGGTTTGGCAGCAAAAGGTTTGGGTGAGCAGATCGATAAGATGCTGCAACAACAACGTACCATTGCCGAACTGCGTGATTTCATGGACAAAATCTACAACAAAGTAGGTGGCGAGCAAGAAGAACTGGATAGTTTATCTGATGAAGAAGTTCTGAAGCTTGCAGGTAACTTGCGTGGTGGTGTGCCATTGGCAACCCCAGTATTTGATGGTGCAGAAGAATCACAGATCAAAGAGTTACTTGAACTTGCCGAGTTACCACGTACTGGTCAGCAAACCTTGTTTGACGGACGTACTGGTGAGAAGTTTGACCGTCCTGTCACTGTAGGTTATATGTACATGCTGAAACTCAACCACTTGGTTGATGATAAGATGCATGCGCGTTCTACCGGTTCATACTCTCTGGTTACACAACAGCCATTGGGTGGTAAAGCTCAATTCGGTGGTCAGCGTTTTGGTGAGATGGAGGTCTGGGCACTTGAAGCTTATGGTGCAGCCTACACGTTACAAGAAATGCTCACCGTGAAATCGGATGATGTTGAAGGTCGTACCCGTATCTATAAGAATATCGTAGATGGTAATCACTATATGGATCCTGGCATGCCAGAATCGTTTAACGTATTGACCAAAGAGATCCGTTCTTTAGGTATCAACATTGAACTGAAAAATGGTGAATAAGCTTACGGGCTAACACAATTACTATTTCAGATATAACCAGTTTTGACCCAGCCGGGAACCTAAAAGCTTCTCGGCACACGGAGAAAAAAATTGAAAGACTTGCTCGATATCATGCGTAAAAAAACGGACTCTGATGGTCATACACCACTTGAGTTCGATCGTATCCGTATTGGCTTAGCATCACCAGAAGTAATTAAATCCTGGTCTCATGGCGAAGTAAAAAAACCTGAAACGATTAACTATCGTACCTTTAAACCGGAACGTGACGGTTTATTCTGTGCCAAAATTTTTGGACCAGTCAAAGATTACGAATGCTTGTGTGGTAAATACAAGCGTATGAAATACAAAGGCGTCATTTGTGAAAAATGTGGCGTTGAGGTCACAACTGCGAAAGTACGTCGTGAACGTATGGGGCATATTGAACTTGCTTCCCCAGTTGCACATATTTGGTTCTTGAAATCGTTACCATCCCGTATCGGTTTATTGCTGGATATGACACTACGTGATATCGAACGCGTATTGTATTTTGAATCTTATGTTGTGACCGATCCGGGCATGACAACGCTGGAAAAATATCAGCTTTTAACTGATGAAGAATACTTCAATGCACTGGAAGAATACGGCGATGAATTTGCCGCAAAAATGGGTGCAGAAGCTGTTCAGGATTTGTTAAAAGATATCGACTTGGAAGCAGAAATTTCTCGTTTACGTGAAGAAATTCCACAAACGACCTCTGAAACTAAGTTGAAAAAAGCCTCTAAACGCCTGAAATTGATGGAAGCGTTTAAAGAGTCTAACAACAAGCCAGAATGGATGGTGATGAATGTACTGCCAGTACTTCCACCAGATTTACGTCCATTGGTACCGCTTGAAGGTGGTCGTTTTGCGACATCTGATCTAAACGATTTGTATCGTCGTGTGATCAACCGTAACAACCGTTTAAAACGTCTTTTGGACTTGGCTGCACCAGATATTATCGTACGTAACGAAAAACGTATGTTACAGGAATCTGTAGATGCCTTGCTGGACAACGGTCGTCGTGGTCGTGCCATTACTGGTTCAAACAAACGTCCATTGAAATCTTTGGCTGATATGATCAAAGGTAAACAAGGTCGTTTCCGTCAGAACTTGCTGGGTAAACGTGTCGATTATTCTGGTCGTTCGGTGATTACCGTTGGTCCGACACTGCGTTTACATCAATGTGGTTTACCGAAGAAAATGGCGCTTGAATTATTCAAACCATTTATCTTTGCAAAATTACAGGCCTCTGGTCAGGCAACCACGATTAAAGCTGCCAAAAAAATGGTTGAGCGTGAAACGCCAGAAGTTTGGGACGTTTTAGCCAATGTGATTCGTCAGCATCCTGTGATGTTGAACCGTGCACCAACACTTCACCGTTTGGGTCTACAAGCATTTGAACCTGTATTGATTGAAGGTAAGGCAATTCGTTTGCATCCTTTGGTCTGTGCTGCGTTTAACGCCGACTTCGATGGTGACCAGATGGCGGTACACGTGCCGTTGACATTGGAAGCACAGCTTGAAGCCCGTGCCTTGATGATGTCTACCAACAACATCCTGTCACCTGCCAATGGTGAGCCGATTATCGTTCCTTCTCAGGACGTGGTCTTGGGTCTTTACTACATCACTCGTGATGCTGTAAATGCCAAAGGTGAAGGCATGGTGTTTGCCGATACGCACGAAGTAAACCGTGCTTTGGCAACTGGTCAAGTGAATATGCATGCACGTGTAAAAGTGCGTGTACACCAGACTGTAATCACTGAAGATGGCGAACGTGTCAAAGAAACATTGATTGTGGATACTACACCAGGTCGCTGTTTGCTTTGGGAAGTTGTACCAGCAGGTTTAAGCTTTGAATCAATTAACCTTGAGATGACCAAAAAGAACATCTCAAAATTGATCAACACTTGTTATCGTAAACTGGGTCTAAAAGATACCGTTATCTTTGCCGATCAGTTGATGTATCTTGGTTTCCGCCAAGCAACCCGTTCGGGTGTTTCGGTGGGTATGGAAGACATGTTGATTCCACCAACCAAAGAAGAAATCATCAACAAGGCAGAAGCAGAAGTTCGTGAAATCGAACATCAGTTTGAGCAAGGTTTCGTGACCGCAGGTGAACGTTATAACAAAGTGGTCGATATCTGGGCACGTACCAACGATCAAGTTGCCAAAGCGATGATGGATAACTTGTCTTTTACTACTGTTAAAAACAAACAGGGTGAAGATGAGAAACAAAAATCCTTTAATAGCATCTATATGATGTCTGACTCTGGTGCCCGTGGTAGTGCGGCACAGATTCGTCAGCTGGCTGGTATGCGTGGTTTGATGGCAAAACCGGATGGTTCGATCATTGAAACGCCAATTAAAGCCAACTTCCGTGAAGGTTTGACTGTACTTCAGTACTTCATTTCAACACACGGTGCACGTAAAGGTTTGGCCGATACAGCATTAAAAACTGCGAACTCAGGTTATCTGACTCGTCGTCTGGTTGATGTGGCACAGGATTTGGTAATCACCGAACCGGATTGTGGCACACTCGATGGCTTAGTAATGACACCATTAATTCAAGGTGGCGATGTTATCGAACCGTTGAAAGATCGTGTACTGGGTCGTGTGATTGCTGAAGATGTAAAACGTCTGGGTACTGATGAAGTAATCTTCCCACGTAATACATTTATCGATGAACGCATCGCTGCGCAAATCGAAGAAGCGGGTGTCGACGAAATCAAGGTTCGTTCAGTTGTTAACTGTGAATCAACATTTGGTGTTTGTGCGAAATGTTATGGTCGTGATCTGGCGCGTGGTCACTTGGTGAATCCAGGTGAATCTGTTGGTGTTATGGCAGCGCAATCCATTGGTGAGCCGGGTACACAGTTAACCATGCGTACCTTCCACGTCGGTGGTGCTGCAAGCCGAACATCTGCTGCCAACAGCATTCAAGTACGTAATAAAGGTATTGTACGTTTCCACAATATCAAAACAGTACAACATGCCAAAGGGCATTTGGTGACTACGTCCCGTTCTGGTGAAATCGGTATTGCTGATGATCTAGGCCGTGAACGTGAACGTTATAAAGTTCCTTATGGTGCTTCCATTCTGATTAAGGATGGTGAGCCAGTAGAGGGCGGTGGTATTGTTGCAACATGGGATCCACACACCCATCCGTTGGTAACAGAAGTTGCTGGTAAAGCACGCTTCTCACAAATTGCCGATGGCGTAACTGCAACATCAAAAACTGATGATGCAACAGGTATGACCACTGTTGAAATTTTACCTGTGACTTCACGTCCTGCTTCTGGTAAGGATTTACGTCCAGCCGTGGTATTGGATATGGCTGATGGTAGTGAACAGTTCTACTTCCTGCCACAAAATACCATTGTGACTGTACGTGATGGTGAAACCATTGGTGTGGGTGATGTCATTGGTCGTGTACCACAAGAATCGTCACGTACCCGTGATATTACCGGTGGTTTGCCACGTGTTGCCGACTTGTTCGAAGCACGTAAGCCAAAAGAATACGCAATTCTGGCAGAAGTGTCAGGTGTGGTAAGTTTTGGTAAGGAAACCAAAGGTAAAAACCGTTTGGTGATTACACCTGATGATGGTTCTGAAATTTACGAAGAGTTGATTCCAAAATGGCGTCAAATCAACATGTTTGAAGGTGAACATGTTGAGCGTGGTGAAGTGGTTGCCGATGGCCCACAAAATCCACACGATATCCTGCGCTTAAAAGGCGAAGTGGCATTAACCAACTATATCGTGAATGAAGTTCAGGACGTTTACCGCTTACAAGGGGTAAAAATCAACGATAAACACATTGAAGTAATTGTTCGTCAGATGTTGCGTAAAGTTGAAATTACCGACGGTGGTGATTCTAGCTTTATCAAAGGTGAACAAGTGGATTACATCCGTGTGGTTCAGGAAAATCAGGCAGTATTGGCGCAAAACAAATTCCCTGCGAAATTTGAACGTCAATTGATGGGTATTACCAAAGCCTCATTGTCTACCGACTCGTTCATCTCTGCTGCATCGTTCCAGGAAACCACACGTGTGTTAACTGAAGCGGCTGTAACAGGTAAAGAAGATGATCTACGTGGTCTGAAAGAAAACGTGGTTGTGGGTCGTTTGATTCCTGCGGGTACTGGTCTGGCGTATCATTTGGAACGTCGTCGTCAGGAAGCGGAAGCTGCCGAGCAAGAGCTGGTTAACGACTTTAGTGAAGTTGATCAGGCGCTCAGCCAAGCATTTAATGAAGAACAGTTCTAAGCTGTAATTGATTGATGTTAAAAAGAGTCCTTCGGGGCTCTTTTTTTATATCGAAAAATCACAGATCAGGATTGTTCATTGCTTATCCGAATACGGTAAAATCTTTCAACGAGTTCTAGTTATACTCTCAATCTAGGCACATGGCGCATAAAGTTGCGATGGATGCCGAAAATTAATACATTCGTGTAAGCTTTGGCTTACAAATACTTGCGTCTTTTGCCACTTATCGAGTCCCTTATCTTTGCATATTATAAGCATATAACGAAACAGGACGTTTCGAGCTGAGTGTAAGGATACACGCTGTACATGGACGTACAGGTATGACAGGACGTTATACTGCAAGCAGAATTTCAAAAAGCCCCGACAGGAAGTTGGGGCTTTTTGTTGTTTATATGGATTAAACGGGATTGATTTCTATACTGGCATGTACAATTTCATCATGTATCGACAATGCTTGCTTTACAACAAGCGGCGTTAATAAGGTATCGCTTGTCTCCAAAGCTAGAATACACGAAAATTTCCCTCTACCCACTTTCCAGACATGTAAATCAACGATATCAATCGATCGGTCCAGATCTGCGATAACTTCCCGTATTTCATCAACAACAGGCTCTGTCATTTCTGCATCCAGGAGTGTTTTCCCGGTTTGAATGATGAGACCCCAAGCCCATTTTGAAACCAGTAGTGCACCGACAATTCCCAGTACTGCATCCAAAAAATTCCAGCCAAAGTATTTGGCAGCAAATAAAGCGATGATTGCAAGAACTGACGTCGTGGCATCGGCAATGACATGTAGAAAAGCAGCTTTTTGATTTAGATCCTGATGATGGTGATGCTCTTGATGGGTATGCTTATGCTGGGCATGGCTGTGATGTATATGATCATGATGAGAATGACCATGGTGATCATCATGTAATAGCCATGCACAAATTAAATTTACCACCAAACCAATGATTGCAATAAAAATGGCTTCGTTATAATGGATTTCTACAGGATGAAATAATCTTTCAACTGAGCTGTAACACATCATGATTGCAACGACCATTAATAAAATGGCACTGCTATAACCTGCCAGTATTTCAATTTTCCATGTACCAAAACAAAATCTTTCATCATTACGGTAGTGGCGTGCAGCCCGATAGGCCATATATGCCAGACCCAAAGCCAACATATGCGAACTCATATGCCAGCCATCGGCAAGTAATGCCATGGAATTAAAAATGAATCCACCTGAGATTTCTGCAATCATCATAAAGGCTGTAAATAGGGTTGCCAGCAGAATCTTTTTTTGGGCTAATGGATTACCTTCATCAAAATGATGGGAATGCTGCGGTTTTACTGGTGTGTTCATTTGTATTATACAATGTTAAAATACCCTATATAGTATATTTACTTTGCTGGAAATAATTCAATGAGTCATTTACAAAAAAATAGAAAAGTTTTAAATCGTATTAGCCGTTTGCAAGGGCAGATGAATGCCATGTATAAAACTGTTCTGGATGGTGAAGCCGAGTGTATTGATGTATTACAACAAGTGGCTGCTGTTCGTGGCGCGGTACAGGGCTTAATGAATGAATTACTAGAGGAACATCTAAAAACGCATGTCTTGACGGAAGATTATGATGAAAAAGAGCTAGAAGATTTTCTGCTCTTATTAAAAAAATATAAGTAGTTTCTATGCAAAATTATATTTCATTCAAATATGGGCTGTCAGCGAAGCGCTTTAAATCTAGAATATTGATGTTGTTGGGTGTTGAGCTGTCAAAATATTTTGGGCTGCCTCAATTCCGCTTAAATAGGCGCCATGTATTGTACCGGCATATTGTGCATTACAGTGCTCGCCTGCAAAACCTAAGCGGTGGTCAATCAACTGTTGTAAGGCCTGTACCCATTTGATCTGATGATGAGGTCGTGGAAAGCTAAATGAGCCACGACTAAACGGATCTGCTCCCCAGCGTGTTACCAGAATATTTTTGGGCTGGGTCGGAATATCGGTAAAATTGGCATTTAAACTATCATAAATTAACTGCCAGACGTCCGAATCTGTGGCATGATCAATATATTCTGAAGGCTCTCCACCAAATAGCATGAGATAGGTTGGTTTTTGATAAATTGCTGATAAATCCAGTAAATTAAACCATTTATTCTTGTATAAATAAAAATCACTATGATGGGGTTGCTTTTGTCTAAATACCAAACTTTTATCGAATTGTAGAAAAACTTTATTAAATGAACCAAACCCGATATTGTCGATGGCCTGATGTATATTTTCCGGCAAAAGTGGAGTAAAGCGAATCTGCTGATGTTTTAAAATGCCCAAAGGCACGGTCACAATCACTTTACTGGCATAGTATTTTTGTCCATTTTGATCTAGCAGCTGAATATGATCGTTGTTTAATGTGATGGATTGGATATTGGTCTGGGTTTGAATCTGAATATCCTGATTTAACACCTCAATGATTTGCTGATAACCTTGCGGAAAAATCACCTCATCCCCGGAGAAATATCCCTCATATTGCGCATAGTGTGCAGAAAGGTTGGCCAGTGATGTTGCAAAGGGATCATTGGCAAAATGTTCAAAATAAGCAAGTAATAAGTTTTTCAATTGTGCTGTATTAAAATCAGATTGATCAGGATCAAAATCATCTAAAATATGAAGAATTGCATCTTGTGCAGTGTTCTGATCATTACATGGAAGTTGTCTAAGCTGTTGTTCAATCGATTGTATTGCAGTGGTAAATGTCTGGGTTTCCTGTGTGGAAAAAGGTTTGCCATTTTCATGATAAAAATTTGCAGCATCATAATTAAAAACAGCCGTCGTAATGTTATGTTGGGTGGCAATATCCCAAATAGGATTGTTATGAATGCCATGAATCCATGACGCACCTAAATCAAAAATATTATTATCCTGACAAACCGAATGAATACGTCCGCCAATCCGGGTATTCGCTTCGACAACCAATACATGTTTGCCTGCTTGATGTAAGGTTCTGGCACAAGCGAGTCCGGCAATACCTGCACCAATCACGATAATAGGAAGCGTAGTGTTTTTATTTTGCATAATTATCATCTGGAATCAAAAAAGCTGATGGAATTGTTGTGTAGCTAAAGTAAGATTGATTGATTCGGAGTGAAAAATAAAGACCTGCTCTGTAAATAATGGATGGGGAGAAGTGATCTATGGATCGATATTTATACTGTGTTGTACGTTTTAGCTTACATGGACTGATGGTATTGTCCTCTTACCAAGGTGCTTAGCTTTTACTAAGATATGTTTATTACGAAACAGGACGTTTCTTGATTGTGTAAGGATACACAGGTATTACAGGACGTGATACAAAACCGTATTTAAAAAAGCCCCGACAGGATGTTGGGGCTTTTTCTTTTCAGCCTCTTTTTTATAGACTATTTTCAACTTCACTTTATTTTCATATGAAAATATGATTCAAGCTGTGATGCATTATTGGCGATGTGTAGATCGCCAGTTTTGTGGTGTTTGACCAGTCCAGTGTTTAAATGCACGTTGAAATGCACTTTGTTCGGAATATCCTAATAATAGCGCAATATCCAATAGGCTAAGGTGCTGGTCTTTTAAATATTGCTGGGCAAGCATCAAACGTAATGCCTGAACACGCTGTTGGAAGGTGGTATTTTGCAGTTGTAGATGCCGTTGCAACTTACGGATAGACATATTGAGTTGTGTGGCAATCTCTTCGATTTGACAGCGATGTTTTTGCAAGCCTTTTAAGATTGCTTGTTGTAATCGTTCATCCAGTTCTGATGAGTTGGGTAGTTTTGCCAGTAGTGCTTGAGCTTGATGGGTCAGTAATTCCTGTAAGGTTTGATCGGCATGGCGGATTGGTTTGCCAAGTAAGCTGATTGGCACTTTAATCTGGGCAAAAGGTTGAGAAAACTTCACCTGACAGCGGAAATATTGGGCATAGTAATGGGCATTTTTGGGTGCGGTATGCACAAAGCTGACTTCACTTAGTTCGATATCATCAATATGTAAGAAGTGTAAAAGAAATTGGTTCATCAGGGCGATAGCAATTTCATTGGTAATTTGCGTTGTGAAGATTTCGGGCACATCCCAGCGGATGCTGAGGTAATCGGATTCGGCTTGAATAATCAGTGGGCTACCGTCATACACCAGCCGATGGAAATCGTGATAGCGCTGAAGAGCCTCGCCCAGGTTTACGCAGGATTGTGCCAGATAACCCAGTACCCCGAGATGTTTGAGTTGTACATAGCGGGCAATTTCCAGACCTAAAGCCGGTTGCTGTAATTGGTTATCGATTTCTGTCAGTATTTCCCGCCATAGATTGTAATCAAAGCGTTCCAGATTTTGGATTTGTTGCAATTTTTCCGGCATCGCAATTTGCCTTGCTTGGCAAAAAGTTCGGAGCAAATCGCTCAAACCACCATATACAGAGCCGGGAGGTTGGGTTGTAGCTTGCATTCCTTGCATTGCCCTTGTCGTGTTTTGTCAATGAATGATGTGTTTCAGGTCAATATTTATCACAAAACACAGTCTATATTCAATAGCATGAACATAGAAAGGAAGATGTCATGATTAAGGGTTTTATTGTTGGATTGGCGGTTGCCAATGCATTTGAGTGGGTTGCCCATAAATATATTTTACATGGTACGCACCGGCCTGGGCAGCCACGTTATAGTCCAGTGCCACGCAGCATGAAATCACATTGGGAGCATCACCGTGAAGTACGCAAGCAGCACTTTGCCGACGATGGCTATGTGCAGGGATTTTCTAACTGGCGTACCCGTAATGAAGTTGGGTCACTTGCGGTGGTGGCGGTTGCTGCCAGTGTGATTTTCTATCCTGTTTCCAAAGGCATGGTCGCTGCGGCATGGTATAGTGCATTTAATTATTACTATATCCATCGTCGTGCGCATTTAGAGCCAGACTGGGCAAAACGTAAAATACCTTGGCATTATGACCATCACATGAATGCCAATCAGGATGCCAATTGGTGTGTGACCAAACCCTGGTTTGATTATGTAATGGGTACACGTGTGGTTTCATCAGACGAGCTCAGAGAAGACAATCCGCTTGGTATTGCCTTACCAGTGGCTGTCGCTCAGGCTTTGACACAGTGGGTGAATCAATATTTTCCGGCAAAATATGTAGAACAAAAAAGCAAGGTGATCGAAACAGAGATGCATCCGGAGAGAAAAATACAAACGCTGGCAAGTTAGCAGAAGATATAAAATCTCTTATCTTGTATAGGACGGAAAGCTTTGGCTTAAAAACAGTAATTTCCTTTGCTATGTTCTTCAGTTTCACTTCAGCTTGACGTGTTTTAATGCTCATCATTGAACAACGATACAATATCTTGAAGGAGATGAATGATGAAAAATATGTTATTACCGTTATTTGCTGCAAGCGCATTGATGATGGGTACAGCGACAGTTTCTGCTGCACCAGTCAATCAACAGGCATTAACACCGACCACAGTCACCAGTGTAAAACAAGCACACCAACTCAAAGATGACAGCAAAGTATTATTGAAAGGCCAAGTCGTGAAAAGTCTTGGTGATGAAAAATATGAATTCCGTGACAGTACTGGCACCATCAAAGTCGAGATTGATGATGAACTGTGGGGCGGACGTGCTCTTTCTCCAACGCAAACTGTCACACTTTTGGGTGAAATCGATATAGACTATAAACCAACCAAACGTGTTGAAGTCGATGTGGACGAAGTTCGTTTTTAATCTTGTGATGATGAGCATAAGCAAGAATAGATAATTAGATACGCAGTTGATTAACTGCGTATTTTTGTATGGGAAAAATCGTTATGCGTATTTTATTGGCAGAAGATGATGCTTCACTTGGCGACACCATTCAGTCATGGTTGGAAATGGATGGCTATGTCGTGGACTGGGTAAAAAAAGGCTCTTATGCCGAAGCTGCATTACAAAGTCATGAATATGCTTGTATTTTGCTGGATCGTGGTTTGCCTGAATTATCTGGAGATCAAATTTTAACGGCGATTAGGCAAAAGAATAATGGTATTCCGGTCTTAATGATCACAGCCCGCGATAGCATTAAGGACCGTGTTGAAGGACTGGATTTGGGGGCAGATGATTATCTGGTCAAACCTTTTGATCTGGAGGAGTTATCGGCACGGATCCGTGCGGCGATTCGAAAGCAGAATGCACAGCCACAATTGTGTTTCGGGAATATCTCTCTAGATCCGATTGCCAAAACAGTTAAACAAAATGATCAACTGATCAATCTGACTGCCCGTGAATATGTGGTGTTATACAAATTATTGCGTCATCCTGAACATATCATTTCGAAAGAACAACTGGAAGATGAGCTTTACGGTTGGGGTGAGGAAATCGAAAGTAATGCCATTGAAGTCTATGTCTATAATTTAAGGAAAAAGATCGGTAATGATTTTATTCGTACCATCCGCAGACAAGGCTATACATTGGCTGCACATGCATAGGATTAAGTTAAATAGCCAATACCGTAGCAAATTAATCCGCCACATTAAACCTCAACCTTTAGAGTATTAAATCAGTATCACCTATGTCAAAGCCAAAGACCTCAACACCACATTCAGGCAAAGTTTTGTCACTACAAAAACGCCTGATGAGTAGTACCCTGATCAGCAGTATTCTGACGGGATTACTCAGTCTGGTGATCTTGATCGGGGTTGTGGGCTATGATATGCATGAATTATTTGATGATATTTTAGAAGAAAATGGCAAATTATGGCTAGAAGAACAAAACAGTGCCAATGCACAGATGAAATATTATCTGGGTGAATATAATGAAGAGCTGGATTTGGACTATCAATGGATTGATGGCAAAGGACAGGTTCAGCAAAAAAGTGAAGATGCGCCGGAAACCGTATTTATTGCCAATGCCGAAGATGACAGGTTCTATAATATTTATCATGATCGTAAGTGGTGGCGTGTTTACGTCAAAAAACGTCCTGATAGTCTGGTTCAGGTTCAGATCGCACAACCTTGGCAGCAGCGTTATGAACATTTGTTGCCTGCCATCGGGCATTTTAGCTGGTTGATGCTACTATTATGGATGGTCTTGCTTGTCGGAAACTGGCTGGCAATTCGACGCGGTTTAAAAACCTTTACCCGTATTAGTGAGCAGATTGCACAAAAGAATGTGCAGGATCTATCGCCAATACAGCCCACAGAAATATATACAGAATTGCAGCCGATGATTGCAGCGATCAATGCCTTGTTGCTGCGTCTGGATCAGGCTTTACAGGCTGAACAGCGCTTTACTGCTGATGCTGCACATGAGCTACGTACACCCTTATCTGCAATTCAAATGAAACTGCAATTGATGCAGCGTCGGCATAAGACCTTACTTGCGCCGATACAACCGGAACTGGAACAGTTAAAACTGGATGTACAACGCAGTACCGCAGTGGTGGAAAATTTATTATTTTTAGCTCGGCTCGATCCACAGCAAAGTCAGGCATTACCTCGTAAAGAATTTCCGCTTATCATCTTATTACAGGAAGTTTGGCAAAATATTGCGTTAGCAGCACAACAGAAAAATATTGAATTAATTCAGGACTGGCAAATAGCAAGCGATTTGATCTGTATTGCCAATCGTGAATTATGTTTTACTGCGCTACGCAATTTACTCGACAATGCTATTCGATATAGTCATGTGAATGGTAAAGTTAAATTCAGTGTTTTATCTGAACATGACCAGATTATTTTTCAAATACAGGATAATGGTCGTGGTGTCGATGCTGATCAACTGGCACGATTGACACAGCGCTTTTATCGGGTCTTGGGAACAGAACAGCAGGGTTCGGGACTGGGCTTATCGATTGTGCAACATATTGTAGCGTTACATCACGGGAAGCTACAGTTTATTGAAGGATTGGACAATACGGGTTTTGGTGTTCAAATGGCTTTACCACTGCATACGGATTAAAAAATGTGAACGACATGTACACATAGTCTAATGCTTTAATTATATACAAAACTGTGGATAACTTTTTAGCTATCCACATATGTGATAGGCGTAAAATTTAAAATTATTGATTTTGCCATTCATGCTGGCATTCACGGCATTTCCATTGTTTTTGTGACTGCATAAAGCTTTGCATGGAAATTTTGAAATTTGGTAAGTCGCGCCAGAACATAAAACCTGAAGCAATACAGCTTAAAACCACAAGAATCGTTGCCCCGTTTAATACCGGACCAGCACTTTTATCCAGAATCAGAAAGACAACGTTGATTGCCAATAATAATGCCAGAAGCAGAATACTTGGTACCAATATTAACAAGCTTTTAGGAATTTGTGGACGGGGACCGGTTGCAGATGCCATGGGTATAATTTTGGTGCTTTGACATTTGGGACAACGATAATTCATAGATAAAATCTCAAAAAAGAAAAAACAATCTACTTTTCAATGTATGGGTTGCTCAGGCAAATATCAAGCAATAACCTAGGTACAATTCCAGACATAAAAAAGCCGTTGACTGATGAATGCAACGGCTCTTTTGAATTTGGCGTCCCTACGGGGATTCGAACCCCGGTTACCGCCGTGAAAGGGCGATGTCCTAGGCCTCTAGACGATAGGGACAAATATGAGGCTGTTCTAATGATTGTTATCATCACACTTTAAATGAAAGTTCGTTTTAAAGAACTAATTTAAAGTGGCGTCCCTACGGGGATTCGAACCCCGGTTACCGCCGTGAAAGGGCGATGTCCTAGGCCTCTAGACGATAGGGACGCAGAGAAACAAGTTGCGATGCCGCTTGTTTAGAACGAGGTGCATTGTAATGGCATATTTTAGGTGATGCAAATATTTTTAAAGGAAATTTGTGCTAATCGCATTTTTTTTGTACGTTAAATTGTTGTTTTTATGGATTGTGGCGAATTGCTCGCCACAAGTTCATGATCTACAGAAATTATTCTTTAAAAATGCTACATGAAATATGTGTGTTTTGCTGTTGCAGACGCAATTGTTTGCGTTGTTCTGCGGCCTCAAAACGACAGCGTTTTAAATCACTATCCAGAATTAAAGGTGGAATACGTTTTGGCTTGTTATTTTCATCTACTGCAACCATGGTGAAATAACAGCTGTTGGTGTGACGGATGGTACGCTTTTGAATATTTTGTGCTTCGACTCGAATACCAATTTCCATTGAAGATGTACCGACATGATTTACAGATGCCAGAAATGTCACCAGTTCACCAACATGGATTGGCTCTTTGAATAGCACTTTATCTACAGAAAGCGTAACAACATAGCTGGCCGAATAACGGCTGGCACAGGCAAAAGCAACCTGATCAAGTAATTTTAGAATGGTTCCACCATGTACATTACCAGAAAAGTTTGCCATATCGGGAGTCATTAAAACAGACATTGATAACTCAGCTTGTTCTTCGGCCTGAGTTAAGGGATCGAGAGGAGCCATAATATTCCTCAAATATATGAAGGAAGTGGAGAGTGGATATATTATAAGAAGTTTTACGACTTTTGGGGCATATCATTTTTATCAAACTTATGATTTGGCCCTGTTTTTGTATAAAAAATAACACAATGATTGCTAAAGTGACGTATAACTTTAAATAGATGACCCAGAATTATTTGCAGGATTGATCGATGTAGACAACTTATGTCGTTTAGCTTTGCAAAGACTCTTGCTGATTTTAGATGGACAACTTAGCATAGCACTTTATAGAGAACTTAGATTAAAGGATAAAACAATCGCATGAGCAGCCTTGTGCATCACGCTACCGAAAATCGTTCAGTTGCAGAGTTTACCGAACAGGCGTATTTGAATTATGCCATGTACGTCATTATGGATCGTGCTTTACCGCATATCAGTGATGGCCTAAAGCCGGTACAACGTCGTATTGTGTATGCGATGAGTGAACTGGGTTTAAAAAATTCCGGCAAACCAAAAAAATCTGCCCGTACGGTCGGTGATGTATTGGGTAAATATCATCCACATGGTGACAGTGCCTGTTATGAAGCCATGGTCTTGATGGCTCAGCCGTTTAGTTATCGTTATCCTTTTATTGAAGGACAGGGCAACTGGGG
Source organism: Acinetobacter populi (assembly GCF_002174125.1). Classification (GTDB taxonomy): domain Bacteria; phylum Pseudomonadota; class Gammaproteobacteria; order Pseudomonadales; family Moraxellaceae; genus Acinetobacter; species Acinetobacter populi. The sequence goes on along the minus strand of NZ_NEXX01000001.1, from coordinate 1,065,288 downwards.
TTCGCCAGATGATCCGAAGTCCTTTGCGGCCATGCGTTATACCGAGGCCAAACTCTCGCTATATAGTGAGGTGCTGTTAAGTGAACTGGGGCAGGGTACATGTGAGTGGCAGGACAATTTTGACGGCAGTTTAAAGGAACCGGTGAATTTACCTGCGCGAGTGCCGAATATTTTACTCAATGGTACAACGGGCATTGCTGTCGGCATGGCAACAGATATTCCACCGCATAATTTACGCGAAGTGATTAAAGGAACTGTTGCCCTTATAAAAAATCCAGCATTAAGTGATGAAAAATTGCAACAATTTATTCCTGCACCGGATTTACCTACCCATGCCGAAATTATCACCTCGCCAGAAGAGTTGTTAAAAATCCAAACTACTGGGCGTGGTAGCTATCGTATGCGTGCGGTGTATACCGTGGAAAAGAACGAAATCATCATCGAGCACTTACCTTATCAAGTCTCCGGGTCAAAATTAATTGCACAGATTGCCGATCAGATGCAGGCCAAGAAACTGCCGTTTGTTACCGATTTACGCGATGAATCAGACCATAAAAATCCGACCCGACTGGTGATTGTGCTGCGTTCCAATCGTGTTGATGTCGATGCGATTATGAGCCATCTTTTTGCGACGACTGATCTGGAAAGTAGCTACCGTATCAATCTGAATATGATTGGTGCAGATGGTCGTCCACAGGTGAAATCGATTCGCAAGATTTTACTGGAATGGATTGAAATTCGCACCGAAACCATCACCAACCGTTTAAAGTATCATCTGAATAAAATTGATAAACGCCTGCATATTTTGGCGGGTTTATTGATCGCTTATCTGGACATTGATACGGTAATCAAGATTATTCGTGAAGAAGATCAGCCAAAACCGGTATTAATGGCGCATTTTGCGATTGATGAAATTCAGGCGGAAGCCATTTTGGAGTTAAAACTACGCCATTTGGCCAGACTCGAAGAAATGGAAATTCGCAAGGAACAGGATGAACTGTCAGAACGCGCAGCAGTGATTCGTGAACAACTGGAAAATCCGGAATCGCTGAAAAAATTGATGATCAATGAACTCAATGACGATGCCAAAAAATTTGGTGATGATCGCCGTTCGCCGATTGTCCATCGCAGTGATGCGGTACAAATGAAAGAATCTGATTTTACCCCAGCGGAAACAGTAACGGTTGCGCTATCTGAAGCCGGCTGGATTCGTATGGCCAAAGGTGAAATTGATGCGACCCAGTTGAATTATCGTGCGGGTGATAGCTACCTGGATTCTGTGGTCGGCAAGAGTAATCAGCGGGTGTATATGCTTGATCAAACAGGGCGTAGTTATGCACTGACAGCGAATCAATTACCTTCTGCTAGAGGTCAGGGTGAACCTTTAACTTCCAAGTTAAATCCGGCATCGGGAACACAGTTTATTCAGGTACTGATGGGTGAGGACGAGCAGCAGATCGTCAGTCTTAGCTCACAGGGTTATGGTTTTAAAACCCAGCTGAAACAACTGGATACTTCGGCCAAAGCCGGTAAGGCATTTTTATCCGTTGCCAACGGATTTAAGGCATTGCCGATTGTTTTTAGCACAGAAAAAGCGCAACTTGCCATGTTGACGCGGCAGGGCCGTTTATTGATCGTGGATCAAAGCCATATTCCCGAATTAAGTAAAGGTAAAGGAAACAAATTGATGCAATTGGATGCAGATGATGAACTAATCAGTCACATTGCACTCAACCTCGAGCAAGATGTGTTAAAAATACAAGTAGGTACACGTTTTCTAAGCCTTAAAGGCAATGATTTACAAACCTACTATGGCAAAAAATCGACCAAAGGCAAACTTTTGCCGCGTGGTTATCAGAAAGCGCAAAGATTATTACTTGATCTCTGATCTATATTCACCGTATAGTCGGGATGTTGGGTAAGATTTTATAAATGATTGCAGGCAGTATGTAATTGAAAAACTGCCCTGCAAAAATGGTTTGCATAAAAAATGTAAATTCAATTCGTGCAGTAGGGTAAGTAAGAACGTACAGGACTGTATGATCGAACAAAATAGGATTGGGAGTAGTGGCAACTATGGAAAAAGTTTGGCTGAAAACTTATGAAAAATTTGGAATTCAAAAAGATATTTCATTGCCAGCAGAGAATACGTCTTTAGTTGATGTATTCGAAAACAATTTTAAAAAATACGGATCACGAGAAGCGTTTTTGTTTATGGACAAAGCTTTAACTTTCTCGGATTTAGAGCAGTATAGTCGTCAGTTCGCTGCCTATTTGCAAAGCTTGGGGTTGGCAAAAGGATCACGTGTTGCCGTGATGATGCCGAATGTTTTCCAATATCCGATTGCTGCACTTGGGACATTTTTTGCAGGTTATGTATTGGTGAATGTCAATCCACTCTATACCACGCGTGAATTAGAGCATCAATTAAATGATTCTGGTGCAGAAGCATTGGTTATCATTGAGAACTTTGCGCATGTTTATCAGCCTATTCATGGTAAAACTCCAGTAAAACATGTGGTTGTTACCGGTGTTGGCGACATGCTTGGTCTGTTAAAAGGTACGCTTGTCAATTTTGTATTACGTAAAGTGCGTAAACAAGTGCCTGCATGGAATATTTCTGGACATACAACATTTAAGTCTGCTTTATCCAAAGGTTCATCTGCGAAATATACACGTCCTCATCTGACTTTAAGCGACACTGCGGTATTGCAATATACGGGCGGTACGACAGGCGTTTCCAAAGGTGCGGAATTGACGCATAGAAACCTGATTGCCAATATGCTACAGGTTGATGTGATTTTTGCCAGCAAATTTGGTGGTGGTGATAGTTTGGTGGGTGAGCGGATTGTCTGTGCATTACCGTTATACCATATTTTTGCCTTTACGGTGTGCGCGCTGTATGGCATGTATCGCGGTGCAACCAATATCCTGATTCCAAATCCACGTGACTTGCCTGCGGTGGTGGGTGAACTGCGTAAATATAAACCGGCATTCTTCCCGGCTGTGAACACGCTGTTTAATGCACTGGTGCATAATGAAGAGTTTAAACAGCTTGATCACAGCAATTTGAAAATTGCGATTGGTGGAGGTATGGCAGTATTACCTTCAACGGCTGAAGCATGGCATAAGGTGACCGGCTCTATTATCATTGAAGGCTATGGTTTATCGGAAACCTCACCATTGGCGTCTGTTAATCCGCCGATTAATACAGAATTCACAGGTACTATTGGTATTCCTGCCCCAGATACAGATATTGCGATTCTGGATGATGATGGCAACGAGGTTGCTATTGGTGAACAGGGGGAAATTTCGATTCGTGGTCCACAGGTCATGAAAGGTTACTGGAATCGTCCGGATGAAACGGCCAAGGTGATGACTGCCGATGGTTTCTTCCGCTCTGGCGATGTTGGGATCATGAATGATGAAGGCTATGTCAAAATCGTAGACCGTAAAAAAGATATGATTTTGGTATCCGGCTTTAATGTTTATCCAAGTGAAATTGAAGAGGTAGTGGCCAAACATCCAAAAGTTCTGGAAGTGGCAACGATCGGCGTGCCGGATGAAAGATCAGGTGAAGTGCCAAAATTATTCATTGTGAAAAAAGATGCCAGCCTGACAGCTGAAGAGATTCTGGCCTATGCCAAAGAGAATTTAACCGGCTATAAACGTCCACGTTATGTTGAATTTCTTGATGAATTGCCGAAATCCAATGTCGGTAAAATCTTGCGTAAAGATTTGCGTAAATAATTGAGATTTATTTAAGAAGCTGTATCATTATGCAATGATGCAGCTTTTTTGTTTAAGCATTCCTCATCAAGTGTTTATGCAGGTTGTTGTAAGTTGACACCAGTAAGTGCCTGAACTTGATCAAAGGTAACCTCATCAGCTAATTCAATCACTTTGATACCGTCAGCAGTAATATCAAATACACCCAAGTCGCTGATAATACGATTCACAACAGCTTTGCCTGTCAGCGGAAGTTGACATTCTTTTAAAATTTTAGCACTGCCATCTTTTGCACAATGTTCCATTAGTACAACAACTTTTTGGACACCGGCAACCAAATCCATTGCACCGCCCATCCCCTTAACTTTTTTACCCGGAATCATCCAGTTGGCAAGATCTCCTTTTTCAGAGACTTCCATCGCGCCCAAAATTGCGATATCAACATGTCCACCACGAATCATGGCAAAAGACTCACTACTCGAAAAAAAAGCCGCACCTGGTCTAGCGGTAACAGTTTGTTTACCAGCATTAATTAGATCGGCATCTACAGTTTCTGCTGTAGGAAATTCACCGATACCCAATAAGCCATTCTCTGATTGTAACCAAACATCCATATTTTCAGGGATATAGTTTGCGACGAGAGTGGGTAGCCCAATACCTAGATTGACGTAGAATCCATCTTGTAACTCTTGTGCAGCACGTTGTGCCATCTGATTTCTTGTCCAGCTCATGAGTGTTCATCCTTGTGTTTTGAGTGTCACTTGTTCGATATGTTTCTTTATGGCGTTATTAACGATGATTCGATCAACATAAATTCCTGCTAGATGGATTTCATCGGGATCGATTGTGCCGACCTCCACCAAATGTTCAACTTCTACCACAGTAATTTTAGCGGCAGTAGCACATTCAGGATTAAAGTTGCGCGCAGTTTTACGGAAAACTAAATTACCAGCTTTGTCCGCTTTGTAGGCTTTCACTAATGCGACATCTGCGGTCAAAGAGGGTTCAAGAATATATTCCTTATCATTAAAAATACGGGTTTCTTTGCCCTCTGCAATCAGCGTTCCAACGCCTGCCTGAGTATAAAATGCAGGAATACCCGCACCACCTGCACGTAATTTTTCTGCTAAAGTACCTTGTGGTGTAAGTTCAACTTCAAGTTCACCACTCAGATATTGTTGTTCAAATTCTTTATTTTCACCAACATAAGATGAAATCATTTTTTTAATTTGTTTGCTGCGTAATAAAATTCCCAAACCATAATCATCTACACCGGCATTATTGGAGATACAGGTCAACTCGCGACAATTTGTATCTTTTAATGCTTGTATCAATGCCTCTGGAATTCCACATAGGCCGAAGCCGCCAACTGCCAGAGTTTGTCCATCTTGAATAATGCCTGCTAAAGCTTGATTTGCATCCTGATATACTTTATTTCGCATAATTCCCTCTACGATATTTTAATGATGAATGAAAAAATTAACGTGACGCATGGATTAGTTACATTGCTGCCAATATGCATTGGCATAATGAGACTGATTGGTTCTATGTAATACTTCACTAATATTTTTGCTGGCCTGCATCAGCGCTGGGAGATTAATTCCAGTTTCAAAGCCCATCTGACTCACGAGATAAAACAAGTCTTCAGTCGAAACATTGCCAGAAGCACCTTTGGCATAAGGGCAGCCACCCAAACCTGCAATTGATGAATCAAAGGTACGAATACCCTGTAAAATCGATTGATGAATATTGGCAATGGCCATGCCATAGGTATTATGAAAATGTCCAGCGAGCTGATCTGCGGGCACTTCAGCCAAACATGCTTCCCAGACTTTTTTAATACGGTCAGGGGTTGCAGTACCGATGGTTTCGCCCAATGAAACTTCATAGCAACCCATGTCTAATAGGGCTTTTACTACTTTTACAACGTGTTGGGGATCAATTGCGCCTTCATAAGGGCAATCAACCATACAAGAAACATAGCCCCGAACCAGGATATGCTGTTGCTTAGCGAGTTGAATCAGTTCGGAAAAATTTTCAAGACTTTCCTCAATTGTGCAATTAATGTTTTTGTGGGTGAAGCTTTGCGAAGCCGCAGTAAATACCGCCACTTCTTTGCAATTGACGGCTTGAGCAGCTTGAAAACCTTTAATATTGGGCGTTAATAAACTAAATTGAACGTCGTTACGTTTAGGAAGTTGTTGAAATAGTTCAGTACTGTTTGCCATTTGTGGTACCCACTTGGGGGATACACAAGATCCAACTTCAATATGCCGAAGCCCTGCTTGGATTAAATCCTCAATTAATGCCATTCGCTGAGGAACTGTTAAATGATGTTTTTCATTTTGCAGGCCATCACGTGGACCGACTTCAACAATTTTAATACTTTCATCCATGATTAAGTCTCCACTGCAAGCTCAAAGTCTACTAATTCGTCATTAACTTTGACCTGATCACCTGCTTTAAAATAAGCTTCACGCACGATGCCGTCCTGTGGCGCACGAATGGTATATTCAATTTTCATTGCTTCAAGCGTTAATAAAATATCATTTTTCTTGACGCTTTGGTTTGCATCAACAAAGACCTGAGTAATGGTACCCGGCATAGGAGCTTTCAAAAGGTTTTCGCTATCACTGCTATCTTCAGTAGCATAAGAATGTTTAATAAATTCAAACTTAAGTGTTTTGGCATGTTTATAAAGGGTGATACCCGTTGGGCTAAGATTAAAAGAAACTTTACTCTGTATGCCTTCACTGCTGATTTCTGCCGTATGTGCATCAATTAAATTTCCATTGATGGGATAGGATTGTCCTAAATAATCAATATAATAGCTATTGTCCGTGCGACTAATATTGAGTTGGATATCAGTCTGTTGATATTTGAGTTTAATGCTTTGTTTGGTTTCTATATTTAAACGCCATAAACACTGATCTTGCCAGGCGGAGGTGTTTGTAGCATTCTCACGACGTGTCTCAGATAGAAATTTAATAAAGGCTGCATGGATTACATCTTGCGTTTTAATACTGATGTTTGGATTGAACAGATGCTCGTGTTCACGCTCAATGAGGCTAGTATCCAGTTTAGCTTGTTGAAAGCTATCACATTGGATAATTCGGTCGAGAAAGGCAATATTATTACCTAAGCCATCGACATGGAATTGTTGTAGTGCGTGATGCATTTGTACCAAAGCTGCATCACGATTTTTCCCCCATACAATTAGTTTTGCAATCATTGGGTCGTAATAGGTGGTGATTTCATCGCCTTGTACAATGCCGCTGTCTATACGAACATTCTGGTTTTGTTCGGGATAGTGTAAATAGTTGATTTTGCCAATAGCTGGCAAGTAGCCTTGTTCGGGAACTTCAGCATATATCCGTGCTTCAATCGCATGACCCAGACACTGGATCTGTTGTTGCGTTTTAGGTAGGGGTTCGCCATAAGCGATGCGTAACTGCCATTCTACCAGATCTTCACCTGTCACCATTTCAGTAACAGGATGTTCAACCTGTAGACGAGTATTCATTTCCATAAAGTAGGCAGTACCATCTTGTTCAACGATAAATTCTACTGTACCTGCACCCACGTAATTGACTGCTTTAGCAGCATCAATGGCTGCTTGACGCATGGTTGCCAATTTGTCTTGTGATATTTCGGGTGCGGGCGCTTCTTCTAATACTTTTTGATGACGACGTTGTACTGAACAATCGCGCTCAAATAGATGTACATAATTGCCATGCGAATCACCAAATACTTGCACTTCAATATGACGTGGCTGAATCACATAGCGTTCAATTAATACATCATCATTACCAAAACTAGATTTTGCTTCACGTTTGCAAGAGGCAAGGGCATCGAGAAAAACTGTACTGGATTCAACCAGACTCATACCTTTTCCACCACCGCCAGCACTGGCTTTAATTAATACCGGATAACCAATTTGATCGGCTTGTTGCTTTAAAAAGCTTGGATCTTGATTATCACCGTGATAACCCGGAGTCAAAGGTACGCCAGCTTTTTCCATCAGTGCCTTGGAGGTCGCTTTTAATCCCATGGCCAAAATTGCAGACACTGGAGGTCCGATAAAACAAATATTATTTTGTTCACAAGCAAGCGCAAATTGATCATTTTCTGATAAAAATCCATAACCTGGATGGATCGCTTGGCTACCGGTACGATTGGCAGCTGCAATAATTTTGTCAATCTGCAAATAGCTTTGATTGGGTTGCGATTGTCCGATGTAGATGGCTTCATCAGCCAGTTTGACATGCTGAGCCTGAGCATCTGCATCTGAGTAAACTGCAACTGTGGCAATGCCTAATTTTTTTGCAGTGCGAATCACCCGACACGCGATTTCACCACGATTTGCAATGAGAATTTTTGTAAACATAGTCATGATCCTTTGTTATTTTGTTGATGCTACAATCCATGGCGCAGTCTGTTTATTTAAAAATGCGTTTAATCCATCTTTGGCTTCGTGACCTTGACGTATATCCGCAATGTGATTGGCGGTGGCAATCCTGAGTGACTCTGTAAGGGGATGTTGGCTTACCATTTGGATTAATTGTTTTGAGGCTGCTTGTGCCTGAGGCGCACCTTGTAATAAAGCGGCAATAATCTGGTCCAATTGCTGATCCAACTGTTCTGGATGACTGATTTCATGCACCAAGCCAATATGTTTTGCTTGTTCTGCACTGATCCGTTCTGCGGTTAAAAAGTAACGTGATGCCTGACGTGTACCGATTGCTGCAATAACATATGGACTGATGGTAGACGGGGCAAGTCCTAAACGTACCTCCGATGTCGCAAATTGTGCCTGAGTTGATGCAATACAGATATCACATGCTGCCGCTAGACCCATACCACCACCAAAGGCAATACCATGTACTCGGGCAATGGTAGGCTGTTTTAATGTGGCTAAAGTATTAAGCATTTTTGCAAGTTTCAGTGCATCCGCTTGATTGTCTGTATGAGCGGCCTGACCCGCTTGTTTCATCCAGTTTAAATCTGCACCTGCGGAAAAACTTTTGCCTCGTCCTGCCAATACGACAACACGTATATCAACACGTTGATTTAAATCCTGTAGACACTGATCAAGCTCCTCAATGAGCTGAGTATTAAAAGCATTATGCAGGTCGGCGCGATTGAGCCAGACTGTTGCAACCTGTTGTTGTAAAGTTAGTTCTAAATATTGATATGACATTTCGTTCTCCCTTTACATCCTGAATACGCCAAATTTTGTACTCTGAATCGGTGCATTCAGTGCAGCAGATAGGCTAAGTGCTAGCACATGACGACTTTGTGCAGGATCAATGATGCCATCATCCCAAAGCCGGGCAGAGGCATAGTAAGGATGACCCTGTTGCTCAAATTGGTCACGAATGGGCTGTTTAAACTGTTCTTCCTCTTGTGTTGACCATTGCTGACCATTGTTTTCAATTTGTTCACGTTTGAGGGTGGAGAGTACACTGGCAGCTTGTTCACCGCCCATAACTGAGATACGGGAGTTTGGCCAAGTCCATAAAAAACGAGGTGAATAGGCTCGTCCACACATACCATAATTACCAGCGCCAAATGAACCGCCGATGATCAATGTGATTTTAGGGACATTGGCAGTGGCGACTGCCATCACCAGTTTGGCACCATTTTTAGCAATCCCTTCATTTTCATATTGACGACCCACCATAAAGCCGGTGATATTCTGTATGAAAATCAGTGGAATACTACGTTGGCAGCAAAGTTCGATGAAATGAGCACCTTTTTGCGCTGATTCTGAAAATAAAATTCCATTATTGGCAATGATTCCCACAGGCATACCATATAATTGGGCAAAACCAGTGACCAAGGTTGTGCCAAAACGTGTCTTAAACTCGTCAAATCTTGAGCCATCAACAATTCTTGCAATGACTTCACGTACATCAAAAGGTTGACGACTATCAACCGGAACAATACCGTACAGTTCTTGGGCATCAAATAGTGGCGACTCAATTTGCTTTGCTTGGGTTTGCGGAGACTTATTTAAATTGGCAACGATATTTCTTGCAATGGCGATGGCATGTTCATCATTTTCGGCAAGATGATCGGCGACACCAGATAAACGTGTGTGTACGTCACCACCACCTAAATCTTCACTACTGACCACTTCACCGGTTGCCGCTTTGACCAATGGCGGCCCACCAAGAAAAATGGTACCTTGATTACGAACAATAATTGTTTCATCAGACATGGCAGGCACATATGCACCGCCTGCGGTACAACTGCCCATGACCACTGCAATTTGTGCAATACCCAGACTTGACATACGAGCTTGATTGTAAAAAATACGTCCAAAATGATCACGATCTGGAAAAACCTGTTCTTGTAACGGTAAATATGCACCACCGGAATCAACCATATAAATGCATGGCAAATGATTTTGTTCGGCGATTTCTTGTGCACGTAAATGTTTTTTGACTGTGAGAGGATAATACGTCCCGCCTTTAACGGTCGCATCATTGGCAACAATCATGCAGGCGATACCATTCACTAAACCAATCCCTGCTACGACCCCCGCAGCAGGAATATCAGTATCATAGACATGATAGGCAGCCAGTTGACCAATTTCTAGAAATGCAGTACCTGAATCAATCAATTGATTAATTCGTTCCCGTACTGGCAGTTTGCCCCGTGCAATGTGTTTTTGGCGTGCAATTTCTCCACCGCCTAGTGCGATATGGTTAGTCAGATTTTTAAGATCGTTTACTAATGTTTGCATAGCGAGTTGATTTTCTTTAAAACCTTCACTACGTACATTAATTTTGCTGGATAATTGGTTCATGGTCATGTCATCCTTTTCTTTTCCTATAATTCTTATTTGGTTTCGTTAAATAACTCACGACCAATCAGCATCCGACGAATTTCTGAGGTACCTGCACCAATTTCATAAAGTTTGGCATCACGCCATAATCGGCCTGCCGGATATTCATTGATATAGCCATTGCCACCTAAGGTTTGAATGGCTTCACCTGCCATCCATGTGGCTTTTTCAGCAGCATATAAAATGGCACTGGCTGCATCTTTACGTAAACTACGATCGTGATCGACTTGATCACAGGCTTGACCTACAGCATAGACTAAAGCTTTACATGCCAGCCAAGTCGAATACATATCTGCAAGCTTGCCTTGCATCAACTGAAATTCACCTAATGCTTGTCCAAACTGTTCACGATCATGTAAGTAGGGAACTACCACATCCATACAGGCATCCATGATGCCGAGTGGACCTGCGCTTAAGACTGCACGTTCATAATCCAACCCACTCATTAATACTTTGACACCATTACCTATTCCCCCTAATACGTTTTCTTTGGGGACGACCACATCATCAAAAAATAGTGGATAGGTATTTGAACCTCGCATCCCTAACTTATCTAGATGTGTGCCATGACTAAAACCAGCCATGCCTTTTTCAACTAGAAAGGCTGTAATTCCTTTATTTCCGGCTTTCAGATCAGTTTTGGCATAAACCACTAATACATCAGCGTCACCTCCATTGGTAATCCACATTTTTGTGCCATTTAATACAAAGTGATCACCTTTATCTTCGGCATATAATCGCATGCTGACTACATCTGAGCCTGCATTCGGTTCCGACATGGCAAGAGCACCAATATATTCACCAGATACCAGCTTAGGTAAAAAACGCTGTTTTTGCTGTTCGTTGGCATTACGATTGATTTGGTTGACACACAAATTGGAGTGAGCCCCATAGGATAAGGCAACCGCAGCGGAGGCTCTTGAGATTTCCTGCATCACAATAATGTGTGCGAGATAGCCTAAATTACTGCCACCATATTGTTCGCTCACTGTCATTCCGAGCAAACCCATATCTCCAAATTTTTTCCATAGATGTGCAGGAAATTTATTTTCTCTATCAATTTGTTGGGCAAGAGGTGCAATTTCTTTTTGGCAAAATGCTGCTACGGAGTCTCTAAATGCTAATAAGGTGTCGTCTAGTCCGAAATTTAAAGTTTTAAACGTCATTTGCTGTATCCTTCCATTGGTTTTCCATCGACATTTATCTGTCGTAAACTTATTTGATAGATTTACGATACTCCTTTTTTTTAAAAAAGTGAATATTAATTCAAAAAATGATTTACAATTCATTTTAAATGGGTGAGAATAAATTATGAGCTATAAACGATCATCTTTGATGCAAGAACGTATTGAGCAAAATCGTAAAGCGATATTGCAATCTGCAAAGCAGCTCATTGCTCAAGGCGGTTTCAAAGAGGCACAGGTGCAAGCCATTGCCGAGCTGGCTGGTGTTTCAAGTGGCTTGGTGTATCGTTACTTTGATAATAAGAGTCAAATCTTAATTGAAGTACTTTCTCAAGCGATTCACTTCGAGGTAGACATTTTGCATGCGATTTCATTGCAAGAGTTGCCAGTCGAGCAGAAACTTCACAAAGCAGTGGCAACATTTGTAAAACGTGCCCTAAATAGCCCACAGCTTTCATATTCGTTAATGTTGGAACCTGTTGATGCTGAGGTCGAATACGAACGATTTAAAAGCAAAAAATTGATTAAGGATGCTATTTATCGCATTTTGGAGGAAGGTCATACCAAGGGTGTGTTTGAGTTTGAAGATCTGAATACCACCGCACTTTGTATGGTAGGGGCGATGACGTTTTCTGTCATTGAACCACTTGATCCAGTGCAGAAAAATAATTTTAATCAATCACATAAAGACTATTTTAGTAAACAAGTGGCTGATTTCTGCTTGAGTTCAGTACGAATTGAAAAGAAGTTTTTAGGTGACGATAGAGAAGTATAAATAAGTTAGGTTGGCTTAGCAGTTAGGAATAAGTAAGTCAAAAAGAATCAAGGAGCGTGATTCAATGGAACCCATAAAGTTAAGTTATCTATCAGGGAAGAGTTCTCAACCACTCATTGGCATGACGATTGGTGAACTGTTTGATAAAGCTTGTGACAACTACGCTGATCAAGATGCATTGATTAGCGTTTTTCAAAATAAACGACTAACCTATCGAGAGTTACAGGTAAAAGTAGAAGCTTTTGCATGTAGCCTCATCGCATTAGGATTTCAAAAAGGGGAACGACTGGGTATTTGGTCACCAAATTGTTGGGAGTGGACGGTTGCCCAGTTTGCCGCTTTTAAAATAGGCGTGATTCTGGTCAATTTAAATCCTGCCTATAAAGCCCAAGAGCTGCATTATGTTCTCAATAAAGTAGGTTGTAGGGGTTTAGTGATTGCCTCCAAATTTAAAAGTACTGATTATCAACAAGTACTGACCCAAATTTCCCCAGAAATTCTCCAGACAAGTGATAAAAAGCTTAAGCTACAACAACTGCCGCAATTAGAAGTCGTAATTAAGATTGATCATTCCGTACCAGAAATGTTTTATCGGTTTCAGGATTTACTTGAGCAACCTTTAGAGCAGCAACGTATGCAGGTTGCCAAAATTGCGGGGACTTTACAATTTGATGACACGATTAACATTCAATTCACTTCAGGTACGACAGGTAATCCGAAAGGTACAATGTTGACGCACCACAATATTCTAAATAATGGTTTTTTTGTTGGCGAAGGAATTGGCTTAACTGCTCAGGATAAAATCTGTATTTCAGTGCCGCTATTTCATTGTTTTGGGATGGTGATGGGCAATTTGGCATGTATTAGCCATGGTGCGACGATGGTTTATCCTGCGGCAGTATTCAATGCTAGAGAGTCTTTAAATACGATTCATCAAGAGCGCTGTACAGCGGCTTATGGTGTTCCCACCATGTTTATTGCGATGCTAGAACAGGAAGATTTTGAACAATATGATCTTTCCTCATTACGTACAGGAATTATGGCAGGGAGTCCCTGTCCCAAAGAGATTATGCAGCGCGTAATGGAACGTATGCATATGTCTGAAATCACCATTTGCTATGGCATGACCGAGACATCACCAGTCAGTGTACAGAGCTATATCGATGATCCAATAGACAAACGGGTGAGTACTGTTGGGCATGTTCATCCGCATGTGGAAATAAAAATTGTCGATCCAGAGGGCAATATTGTGCCATTGGGAGTGTCAGGAGAATTATGTGTACGTGGTTATTCCGTTATGGCGGGATATTGGGCAGAACCTGAAAAGACCCATGAGGTAATTGATCTCAATAACTGGATGCATACGGGCGATATTGCACAAATGGATCAAGAGGGCTATATCAAAATCAAAGGACGTATGAAAGATATGGTAATACGTGGCGGAGAAAATCTCTTTCCAAAAGAAATAGAGGATTTTCTATATACCCATCCAGAAATTTCAGAAGTCCAAGTGATTGGTTTACCTGATGAACGATATGGCGAAGAATTATGTGCCTGTATTATTTTGCATGAAGGTCGCAGCTGTAGTGAAGAAGCGATTCGTATATTTTGTAAGGACAAAATTTCACATAATAAAATTCCACGTTACGTCAAATTTTTAACTGAATTTCCCATGACTGCTTCTGGTAAGGCGCAAAAATTTAAATTGCAAGAAATGATGTGTATGGAATTTAATCTCAATGCAGATGTGTTCTAGACCAGAATTAAAAGCCCAATTCAACCTTAGGTGAGTAACTGTAGGATGTCAGACATGTTAAGAAATGATTGGACACGAGATGAGATTCAACATATTTATCAACAACCGCTGTTGGATCTATTATTTGAAGCACAAAGTGTACATCGCCAGCACTTTAAAGCCAATACCATACAAATCAGTACGCTATTATCAATAAAAACAGGAAAATGCCCAGAAGATTGTAAATATTGTTCGCAATCTGCACATTATGATTCGGGTTTGGAGGCAGAAAAGCGTATTGCCATTGATAGGGTGATTATGGAAGCCAAACAGGCGAAAGCCTCTGGTTCTATGCGATTTTGTATGGGCGCTGCCTGGCGTAATCCACATGAACGTGATATGCCATATGTGCTTGATTTGGTAAAACAAGTTAAAGCACTTGGACTGGAAACCTGCATGACGCTGGGGATGTTAAGCGGTTCACAAGCACAGCGTCTTAAACAGGCTGGTCTGGATTATTACAACCATAATTTAGATACTTCACGAGAATATTATTCACATATCATTTCTACTCGCAGTTTTGATGATCGGTTAGATACCCTCGAACAGGTACGTCAGGCTGGTTTAAAGGTTTGTAGTGGCGGTATTGTTGGTTTAGGAGAAAAGAATCAGGATCGGATCGGTTTGTTGCTTGAACTGGCGACATTACCACAACATCCACAGTCGGTACCGATCAATATGCTGGTTCCGATTGCGGGTACACCATTGGCAGATGTAGAAAAACTGGATGTGATTGAATGGATCAGAACGATTGCTACTGCAAGAATAATTATGCCGCAAAGTTATATTCGTCTTTCTGCGGGGAGGGAATCATTAACACATTCTGATCAAGCCATGGCGTTTATGGCAGGTGCAAATTAGATTTTTTCTGGCGATAAATTATTAACGACGCCGAATGCTGGGCTTAATTCCGATCAAATTTTATTTGAAAAATTGGGATTGATTACCGAGTCTACACAGCTAAAACCACAACCATTAGCCATAGATGCCATGGCAGGTTAAGTGCATTTTAAGCTTATTATTCTCGGAGAAAGTTGATATGACTAAAGATTTTAACCATCCACAGATCGTGGCGAGTTATGACCAGCATATTCGTCAGCTTATTCCTGGTTATGAAACCATGCATCAACAGGTCAAGGCAATTCTCAAGGCAACGATGCCAGACCATGCTCAGATATTGATTATAGGTTGTGGCACTGGACATGAGCTACGCGAGTTGCTCAATGTTAATCACACATGGCATTTTACCGCAATTGATGTTTCTGAAAATATGCTGGATCAAGCGCGGAAAAATATTGCGCCACTGAATGAAAATTCTCGTGTGCAGTTTGTACTTGGCGATGCATCGGTACTGGCAGCGTCAGCCAAATTTCACAGTATTTTAGTACTTTTAGTCGCACATTTTATTGAATTTACAGCAAAGCTACCATTTTTTCAGATTTTAAATCAACATTGTTTGCGACAAGCAATTTTGCTGACTTACGATCTGATGCAGATGGCGCAACCTGCACTGTGGCAAGCCTTACCTTATTTATGTCAAAGCAATGGACTAAGCCAAAAGCAGACAGACACGATGATGACACGGTTGCCACAAGACTTTTTTTTAGTAAATGAACAGGAGTACTGTGACATTTTACAGCAGGCTGGATTTAATGAGACTTACTGCTTTAGTCAAGCCCTCACTTATCAAGGATTTATAGCCAAAAATTTTGATTAGGTACCCGAGAATCCCAGTTTGACTATTTTACAACTGGTTTAAAATTAGCCATTAACGGTAATGAGGGAAATGCATATTTCACCTAAGGAGGTGACTTATGCAAAAAATTACATCGTTATATGATACAGGAAGTACATATATGCATATTTGTTCAAAAAAAAAGCTGTATGGTGTGGTTGGATTATTTCTGCCATTAAGCCTACCTGGAATTGCTGTCGCTGATAGTTCCAGTGAAATCGCACAGCTACGTGCAGAAATTCAAGAGTTACGTGAGATATTAAATCTTAAACAAACCCAGATCGTTTCACCTTCTACAATAAATCCAGCAACAGAACCCGCACCGAAAGCAAGTTTATTAAAATCGGATATGTCATTTAATCTCTATGGCTATATCCGTGCTGATGCTTCCTATCAGATGAAGGGCGCATCGACAATGTACAACGCAATCAATACTGTACCATTGCAACATAGTAATGAGGCACAGCAACAAGCAGATCAATTCAGAACAACGGTCAATGTAACGCGTTTGGGCATGGATTTTAAAGTGCCTATTGATGATCAGAACCTCAGTGCAAAGTTAGAATTAGATTTTTTTGGTGGAGCAACTAGAGATCAGTTCCGTATTCGCCACGCTTATCTAAATTATGGTGATTGGCTGGTTGGGCAAACCTGGTCGAACTTTATTGCACCAGAATATTTACCAGAAACAATTGATGCAGCGACTTATGTGGGCGGCGCACTGCAACGCACCCCACTGGTTAAATATACCCGCCACTTATCTGATCACACCAGTTTTGCATTCAGTGCAGAAGATCCAAAATATACTGCAACCTCAGATCCGGAGTATAAAACAAGTGGACCGGCATTGGTCGGACGCTTAAACCACGCATTTAATCAGGGGGCTAAATTATCTGCACGAACATTTATGGCTCAGAAAAAAACCTATGCTGATGATGCATTAGCTTGGGGTATTGGTCTTGGTGGCACATATCCATTAACTGACCACACTCAATTTAAAGCAGATTATTATCATGTCAAAGGAGATGGCCGCTTTATTCTGTGGACCAATAGTGCCTATGCGTTGGATGATCAGCACAATATGCATTTGAATGAATTTGATGTGTTTAGTCTGGGATTAACCCATCAATTTACCACAAAACTACGCTCGACGATTGGTTACGGCTATATGCGTGCAGAAGATAGTAATGAATTTGCTCAGTTACAACACAATAACTCTAATCAAAATAAAAGCCTTTGGCAGGGATGGGTAAATGCGATGTATTCGCCGATTACACCAATAAGTTTTGGCGTTGAATATGTTTATGGTGAACGTGAAACCTTTAATGCCATTAAAGGACAGGATAATCGGTTTAACTTGACGGCAATCTATCAATTTTAATAGGTGTACAAGGGAACTTGGCGTTGATCACAGTGTGTTTCCTGATTCATTGGCAACACAGTTTAAAAATCTTTTGAATGGAAAATTCGAAATTAACCATAGTGAGGGAAGATTCTGAATGCTGTGCTAAACCATGTCTAAAGGATGGACAATAAAGGCATAAAGAGGGATCAACTTCATGCTCACATAGGAGGTGAGAACATGGCTAGGGATATATTAAATGTCAATTCAGTAATTGATGAGGCAAAATTCGGTAAATTTCACTGGGGTGTTTTATTCTGGTGTTTACTTATTATCATTTTTGATGGCTATGACTTGGTGATTTATGGGGTTGCATTACCATTATTAATGCAAGAGTGGTCGTTAACCTCAGTACAAGCTGGTATGTTAGCCAGTACTGCATTATGCGGCATGATGTTTGGCGCAATGGCATTCGGTACTTTAGCTGACAAATTCGGACGTAAAAAAATTATTTTAGCGTGCGTGACTTGTTTTAGTGGATTTACCTTTTTAGGTGCATTTGCTTCAACGCCAGTAGAGTTTGCGATTTTACGTTTCTTGGCTGGGCTAGGTATAGGTGGTGTCATGCCAAATTTGGTGGCTTTGACATCAGAATATGCCCCGAAAAAAATCAGATCAACGATGGTTGCAGTGATGTTTAGCGGTTATGCGATTGGCGGTATTATTTCTGCATTACTTGGCTCAATCCTGGTACAGGATTATGGTTGGCAAATCATGTTTTTAATTGCCGGTATTCCACTTCTTGGCTTTCCCATCATCTGGAAATATTTACCTGAATCATTAACATATCTGGTTAAAGATCAGCAGTATGAGTCGGCACGTGTGATTGTCAATAAAATTACGCCTGATGGTATGGTATCGAAAGATACACAGCTCATTTTAAATGAATCGACAGACAGCTCAGACAGTTCTGTAAAAGTCTTGTTTAAAGAGGGGCGTACATTTAGTACCTTGATGTTTTGGACAGCTTTTTTTATGTGTTTGCTCATGGTGTATGCATTAAGTAGTTGGTTACCCAAGCTGATGCTTGCCGCTGGTTATTCATTAGGTGCAAGTATTCTATTTTTACTGGCATTAAATGTGGGGGCAATGATTGGAGCAATTCTGGGTGGGGTTTTGGCAGACAAATTTCATCTTAAACCTGTCGTCGTCGGCATGTGTGTCTTAGCTGCATTGGCTTTAATTGGACTAGGTTTTAATTCCCCTACAATCATTTTATATAGTTTGGTTGGTGTTGCAGGTGCTACAACTATTGGGACATCGATATTATTGTATAGTTATGTTGCACAGTATTATCCTCTGGTCGCTCGGTCCACAGGTATTGGTTGGGCATCTGCAATAGGACGGGTCGGTGCAATTGTCGGACCAGTATTGACTGGAATGTTATTGACATTAAATTTGCCGCATACAACCAATTTTCTCATGATCAGTATTCCTGCAATATTGGCGGCTATTTCGATTGTAGTTTTAAAAAGGCACGACAATGATAGAATTGCAACTATAAATAATATTCCATCTCAGGAGTTGGAAAAAAGCTAAGAAAGGGCGTGTGTTGTGCGTTAATTACAGCATTTAATTTAAGCGGGAAATACATCATCTTATATTTTACAGTTAGATGAAAAATGCCTGAATTAGCATTAGACAGGGTTAATGGATTGAACAATATATACATCATATTGGTTATATTGAATATTTTATTTAATTGCTTACTTTTCACATTTTTCATTCTAAAGATTGAAGTTTAATGCTTTTTTAATTAAAAAAGACAAAAATTGAAAAAGCACCTTTCAAATTGGACATTTCTAGTTTTATTTGAAAGGTGCTTTTCTATGTCAAAAATATTCCCATGAATTCAAAACTATCGCTTAATAGCCAATCTTTAGGTCTCATCTGAAGAAATTTTAGTTGCAAATTTAATTCATGGATGAAGTATCAATAGATATTATTTCTTCTGTTTACTTGCCCAGTAGGTTGCAAGGGCAGGGCCGGAAATATTGTGCCATAAGCTAAAGATTGCACTGGGTACCGCGGTGATCGGTGATGCGGCAAAATGCACTGCGGCCAGTGCAACACCTAGTCCAGAGTTTTGCATTCCTACTTCGATTGCAATGGCTTTATTATCTGCATAAGACAGTTTAAACAAGCGACCAGCCCAATAACCAAATAAATAACCAAAACCATTATGCAGTATCACTACCATTAAAATCAGTGCCCCAGAGCTTAAGATCTGTGCTTTATTACCGCCAATAATGGCAGCGACAATGGACACAATGGCAACCACGGAAATAATCGGCATGACTTGCAGATAATAGTCAATTTTGCTTTTAAAAATCGTGCGAACAATCAGCCCTAAAATAATTGGTACCAAGACTACCTGCAAAATCGAGCTAAACATGGATAGCGCATCAATCTGAATCCATTCACTTGCCAATAAATAGAAAATAGCCGGGGTAAGAATCGGTGCAATACAGGTAGAAACACAGCTACAGGCAACAGACAAAGGCGTATTGCCTTTTGCCATATAGGTAATCACATTGGAGGCGGTTCCACTTGGACAGCAGCCTACCAGCAAGACACCAATGGCAATCTCCTGTGGCAAGGCAAAAATTTTACATAGTGCATAGGCAACCAAGGGCATAATCAGAAAATGTGCAAATACACCAATCCACACGGCTTTTGGATAACGTAAAACTTCTTTGAAATCATTCAAGGTCATGGTCATGCCCATACCGAACATGATAATGCCGAGAATGAATGGGATAAAAGGCAATAACCAAGTAAACAGTGACGGCTGATACATGGCGATCGCGGCAAAAAGAATGACCCACAATGCAAAAGTTTTCTGGATAAATTGACTGAATCGAATAAAAGCGGACATAAAATTTATTTCAAAATATCGTATGAATGAATACGGTGTACACCAGCATTTTGCATATTGCGCCATGCTTCGGCAAGAGAACCATTTAAATCGATACCGCGACAGGCATCTTCGATCACATAGGTTTCAAAGCCGAATTTTCGAGCATCGAGTGCACTCCATGCGACGCAAAAATCAGTTGCCAGTCCTACAAGGAAAACCGTATCAATCTGGCGCTCTTTGAGATAGCTGCTTAAGCCAGTCTGAGTCTGTTGATCAGCTTCAACAAAGGCAGAATAGCTATCAATATGGGTATGAAAACCCTTGCGTAGGATCAGTTGTGCGCTTGCCAACTGTAAGTCGGGATGTAGTTCGGCATCATGGCTACCTTGTACGCAATGACTTGGCCAAAGGACTTGTGGGCCATAATCCAGTGTAATGGTTTCAAAGGCCTGTTTACCCGGATGATTCTCTGCAAAGGAAATATGATTGTCAGGATGCCAATCCTGTGTGATCACGATATTGGCAAAATACCCAGCCAATTGATTGATCAGTGGGACGATCTGGTCACCTTCGGCAACTGCTAAATGACCACCTGGACAAAAGCCATTTTGTACATCGATCACAATCAAGGCACTGTGTTGATTGATTTGCATGTCTGACATCTTGTTGTTATACAATTTTATTATGCTAGCATAAAGCAATATGATACTGCGCGAATTGGTGAAAAATTGCTGATTTTTCTTTGATAAGAAAATCTAAAGATCTTTAGAAAAAGGCTAAATAAATTAAAAAATACTTGAATTTTAAAAAAACTGGTTATATTATGCGCTCAGACATTGAGTTGTCTGTAATCTCTCTTTATTTGAATTTGATTTTCATAAGCTTATCCACCCTCGGATAAGCTTTTTTTTTAGCTAAATTTTGGCTTTATTACTGATTAAATACTTGAAATTACCAGTTTTAATGCAAATCCAAAAAATAAAATTCCTACCGATGCAATGCCTAATGTCGAGAGTATTAGATGTGATTTAAAGAAATCAGCCATTTTTGCACCTGCCAGAATTAGACTACTCAAATAAGTGAGGCTACAGATCTGAAGTAAAATACCTAACATCAAAAAACTTAAACTTGGATAGGGATAGGCTGGATCAACAAATTGAATAAAAAAAGACAGAAAAAATAAAATCGCTTTTGGATTGAGCAAGCTAATACTCATTGCCCGAGCAAAATACCGGTTTGAGCTTGTGGACGGCTCAAAGGCAATCTGTTCGGCTAAATGACGGGATCGCCAGCGTTGTAATGCTGCACCTAATAATTGACTGCCTAACCAGCCGAGATAAATTGCACCAATGACTTTGAGTATAATAAATAGCATTGGTATCGCTTTTAACAGTGAGGCAGCACCGATCACAGTGAGTAACATCAGAATTGTATCACCCGTCAATACTCCCCATGCAGCGCGATAGCCTGCTTTGAGTCCGTGACGGGAAGCAACAGACATGACATATAAGGAATTTGGACCGGGCAGGAGAATAATTAAAATTGTACCGATTAAATAGGTACTTAAATCAGTAATACCAAACATGTGTATGTAGCAAAAATAAGAAAAATCAAGATTAAGACTTTATCAATAAAAATACCAGTCATGCGCTAAATCTGACATGATTTTATAAGCTTTTAATCAAGCCAAGGTAAGCAAATCAATTAAATAAAACCTGCGACCACATTGATGAGAATGGCCAGTAAAGACGTATTAAAACAAAAGGATAATGTACAGTGAAAAATATTTAGCAAACGCATTTTGCGAGTGGTAATCGAGACATCGGCAGTTTGTGCAGATGTACCAATAATATAGCTAAAATAGATAAAATCCGGATAGGTTGGGTATTCTGTATTGGGAAATGTTAAACCACCATCTTTTTGTTTTAGTCTGGCAATATAAAAATCATGTGCATAATGGATAGCAAAGATGGTATGCATCATCAGCCATGAAGACACGATAGTAAAAATAGCAATGATAATGTGTCCGACTTTGGTTGGACCCTGTTCAGGCAAATCTGATAAGCCAGCAATAATGGCAATCATTGACATGATTAAAGAGAGTAATAGAATCAACATAATGATCCATTTACTTTCATCCTGTTTTTGTGCGCGTTGTTGGATGTCCTGATGTTCGGATTGCCAGATTTTTTGAAATAACATGATTAGATAAAACCAGACCACACTGTTCCAGCCCAGTAGGACAATGGTTGACCATGTCCAGTGGGTAAATAAGCTCAGGATTAAACTAATAACAATGCCAAGACTTGCAGCAATGAAGAAAGTTGGACGATTCTGGATACCACTTTGAATCAGATGAAGCATTCTGATATTCATGAAGTATCCTCCGAAATATACTAAAAATAATTATAATATAAAGGGTTGCCATACATCATTACGATTATCCCAGTAGCTTAACTGTGCTTGTGTTAAATCACTGAGCTTAATCCAGCAATCCTTACCGACTTTATCACTAAATCCGGTACTGATTAATAATGCTTCATCGGTGATTTCCATAATCCAGCCCTGTAGTACCTGACCATTGGCAAGAATGATTTTTTGTTGATTACCTGCTTCGGCAAAGTCGATTAAGCGCTGTGCAATATCCATGGAAAATCCTGATTATTTGAGATAGGGATAAGGGTTGGTGGCACCACGACCTTTTCCACTTAAATAAATACCATAGTGTAAATGAGGGGCGGTGGAACGGGCATTACCCGTATTGCCAACATAACCGATTAAATCGCCTTTACGAATATAATCACCTTCATTTAAGCCACGTTTATGCTTGGAAAGATGTGCATAATAATGCCATGAGCCGGATGGGCCAATGATCCAGATCACTGTGCCGCCAAGATTATTACCTTTTAGGCTGGCCACTAGACCATCTGTTGTACTATAAACTTTTGTGCCTTTTTCCGCCATGATATCAATACCTTCATGCGAACGTCCCTGACTTCGGGCGGCCCCCCACGTATCATTGAGTTGCTTACGTGATACGCCCTGTACCGGAACAGGCAGACGGCTAGATAAAGGTTGCTGTTGTAATTGGCGGATCATGTTTTGATTTAATGGTGTGGACTTGATAGGTTTTGATGCACAGCCGGCAATCAGCAGTAACATCATACTCATGAAAATAAAGAAAATATTTCGAGTTTTAAATATAGTATTGAACATGAGTCGCCAAACCGATCCTTTTAAATATTAAAATTGAGCAATCACTTTTTGCATGGCTGTGGGAATTGCACCTTGTTGAATGTGTTTCGTCAAATAAGGCATGGCCTGAAAATAAGTTGCCAATTGGGCACTCGTTGCAGCATCTACAGAAAATTTATGACACTTTAACTGCCATGTAAAGTGGGTAAACTGATGTTGAACCTGACTTTGACCACTTTCCTTTAACTGCCACTTGTCCAGAAAGGTTATCAATTCCTGTTCATCTTCAATAATAGGCAAGCTATATAAGCCGCCCCATAAGCCTTCATTTGGCCGTTTCTGCCATAGCCAATGTGCTGCATGTTCAAAGATCATGACATGTCCCTGACGAATCGGTACAGTCTTTTTGGCTTTTTTCTCGGGATATGCCAGTACATTATTCTGTTGATATGCCTGGCAATCCTCTTGCATCGGACAATATAGACAGAGCGGTTTTTTCGGTGTGCAAATGGTTGCGCCTAGATCCATGATGGCTTGAGTATAGTCGGCATGACGATCCTGTGGCACAAGTTCGCTTGCCAGTTGCCATAATTCCTTGTCTTTGGCAGGTTTGGATAAGTCCCCTGAAATTGCAAAATAACGGGACAGTACACGTTTGACATTGCCATCGAGAATCACGCCAAATTGTCCTAAGCCTAAAGACATCATGGCACCGGCAGTAGAGCGTCCAATTCCGGATAAAGCTATCCAGCCATCAAGGTCTTTTGGAAAATTGCCTTGTTCGACTACTTGCTGTGCTGCCTTATGCAGGTTTCTGGCACGTGCATAATAACCAAGTCCAGCCCAATAGGGGGCAACCTCGTCCCAGCTTGCCTGTGCCAATGCTGCGACTGTAGGAAATCGTGAGATAAAACGATCATAATATTGCAGCACGGTTTTGACTTGGGTTTGCTGCAACATGATTTCAGATACCCAGACCTTGTAAGGATCATTTTTAATCTGCCAAGGTAAATCATGGCGACCGTGAACATCAAACCAGTGTAAAAGTTTGTCGGCAAAAGAGCTGTGATTAGACATCAATGAATAGGGATAGGTGTATGCAGAAAGTGCAGAGCATAGCAGTATTTGACATGCTTGCCTAATCAAAATATGTGGGCTTTTTGGCGGTCTGATATGATCGTACTAGACAAGTTGAGATCAGGTTTCGACAATGCCTTTTAAAGTATACATGTCGGCATCGTGTAAATGCTCATGGGCTTCTTCAACAATTTCCTCGATTTTGCAGTCCTGTACATTATCTCGTTCTGGATATAACCAGCGCGTGATTTGCTCTACAACACTGGAGTGATATTGAATCTCCATGTGATTTAAACCATAAAAAATGGCTTTGTGCGACTCTGGCACCTTGAGTTGATATTTGATATTGGGATGTTCACCCAATGCACTACTGACACTGACCAGATAATCTCCGATCATTTCAAGTGTTTTGGAGTGGTTGGGTTTGAGTTCGATGCTACCGGCAACCAGAAAGGTATTAATCCGGCTTGGAATCGGTGCAGGTTTTCGTACATCTTGTAGCGTACCAGAGCGACCATCAAGATATTCCCAGTCATCATCACGCACACTGCCATAACGCAAATCCATAATGCCATCGCTACGAATCTGGGTAAGGCGACCAATACGATCTAGAATCGGTAACCGCCCCAAATTATCCTGAAGCATAAAGCCAAGTCGTTCCAGTACGGCGCCGTGATGTGGGGAACCAATACAGACCAGATTACCAACTTTGTTGATCCAGTGGTGGACATTCTGTTTGCCGTAAAACAACGCACTACGCGTCACCAGACCACCCATACTGTGCCCAATTAAATCAATACTGGTGATACGGGGATTACGCTGGATTAAATCTTCAATCAGCCATGCAAAGGTTTTACCATTCGCCGAAATACGTCGTCCTGTATTGTAATTGAGATAGAGCATGATGTTATTATCACGTTGCGCTAAAAGTCTTTCGCCCACACCGCCATAATTGCCGTGCGACCAAGACAGATGACTCATACACAGACCATGTACCATAATCACCACACGACCCGCAATTTCACCACTTTGTCGTTGACCATAATGATCGTAAAATACCATCGGCAGTGCCAGCGGATTCTGATGTTGAAACAGGTAATTTCCCAATACGCCATTTAATGCACCAATAAAATAATGCAGTGCCGGATTGAGCGGTTTTTGTTGTAAATTTGGAAAGCGAAAATTCAAATGGCGTAAAGCTGGTGCAACAATATGTTGTCCATAGCCCTGAGCAAAACGATAGCCTTGACGAAACAGTTTTTGTACAAATGGACGCGCCAGAATCCGGTTGGATTGTTCTTGAGTAAAACCCAATGTTTTTAATAAAATTTCTCTATGAATCAGCTGGATAACATCATGTACACCCAGTAAATTGACTGTAACAAGCTGTGCTAAACCTTCAATCACATCGGCTTGATTGGGCGGCGTGGAATCCCAGCGACAATAGGTTTCGTGTAATGGTGTTAAACTTGGCATCGTTGCGATCCTCGCCTATACAATTTTACCCTGGCTATTTTAATCATTCAAAATAGGGCAATTTAACTGTCTACATTTCCACAGCTATCGTTTTAAAATGCTGATATGGTTTTAAAATAACGCATCAGTAGCTTACATCATCAAGTTTTTGTCTGACAATGTATCTAAATGTCATGCTGTCCTTGTACTTTATGGCGCTATTGATTGTTTTAAACTAAAAACAGGGTTTGGTAAAGTAACTAATGAAAATAAATACATTCTTTATAAAAGTTCGATTAAATGTGATTTATCGCACAGATAAATTGCTGGGATCAATGAAAATTTAGCCAAAATAATGTCGTAACTTGTCGTGGCTTTTGCAAATTATGCATCTAGGCATGTTTTTTTAGCAAAAAATATTATACTGTACAGACGCCATATCATTAAATTTTTGCTTGTTAGATAAAGGGAACCTCAACACGTGTCGCAATATACTGCACAATCACTCGAAGTTTTATCTGGTTTAGACCCTGTACGTCGTCGCCCAGGGATGTATACCGATACCACTCGACCAAACCATCTGGCACAGGAAGTGATTGATAATGCAGTCGATGAGGCACTGGCAGGCCATGCCAATAAAATTAAAGTGGTGGTTTATGCTGATGGCTCGTTGTCGGTTGAAGATAATGGCCGCGGCATGCCAGTTGATATTCATCCGGAATATGGACAAAGCGGGATTGAAATTATCCTGACCAAACTACATGCCGGCGGTAAATTCAGCGATAAAAACTATGAGTTCTCAGGCGGTTTGCATGGTGTCGGGATTTCTGTGGTGAATGCATTATCCACTAAGGTTGATGTGACCGTGCAGCGTGATGGTAATCTCTATCAAATGCATTTTGCCGATGGAGAAGCGACACAACCATTACAGGTTTTTGAAGGTAAGGCACCTAAACGCAGTACTGGGACAGTGGTACATTTTTGGCCTAATCCCAAATATTTTGATAGCGCCAAATTTGCTTTAAAAGCACTCAAGCATAATCTAAAAGCCAAAGCGGTACTTGCCGCAGGTTTACATATTGAATATATCGACGAAATTAATCACGAAAAACTAGAATGGCAATTTGAAAATGGCCTACTGGATTATTTAAAGGATGAAGTTCAGGATCGGGACATTCTGCCAGAGATTCCTTTTATTTCTCAAGGAAAGGTTGATAAATCTAGCTGTGAATTTGCCATCTGCTGGAATGTTGATGGCGGCGAGCAGGTTCAGGAAAGCTATGTCAATTTGATTCCGACAGCACAGGGCGGTACCCATGTAAATGGCTTACGCGCAGGAATTACCGATGCATTGCGGGAATTTTGTGAGTTACGCAATTTATTACCACGGAATTTAAAACTGTCCCCTGAAGATGTCTGGGATGGCGTGAATTATATTTTGTCACTCAAGTTTCAGGAACCACAATTTTCCGGACAAACCAAAGAGCGGTTATCTAGCCGTGAAGCATCAGGTGTTGTACAAAATATTGCCAAAGATGCCTTTGCCCTTTGGCTCAATCAATATCCGGAAGTCGCTACACAACTGGCTGAGCTTGCCATTACCAAAGCTGGTCGTCGTCTAAAAGCAGCTAAAAAAGTTGAGCGTAAAAAAATTACCTCTGGTCCTGCTTTACCCGGAAAACTTGCCGACTGTGTTGGTGTTACCCGTGAAGACTCCGAACTATTTATTGTCGAAGGTGATTCCGCAGGGGGCAGTGCCAAGCAGGCGCGGGATAAGAATTTTCAGGCCATTATGCCAATCCGTGGGAAAATTCTAAATACTTGGGAAGTGGCTTCTGATGAAGTTCTGGCTTCGGAAGAAGTACATAATATTGCCATTGCCATCGGGGTAGATCCGGGCAGTGATGATCTATCCGAATTGCGTTATGGCAAAATCTGTATTCTTGCCGATGCCGATTCCGATGGCTTGCATATTGCTACCTTGCTTTGTGCCTTATTTGTCAAGCACTTTCCAACACTGGTTGAGGACGGGCATTTGTTCGTTGCTATGCCACCGCTGTATCGGATTGATATTGGCAAAGATGTACATTATGCGCTTGATGACGATGAGCTAGACAGTATCTTGAAAAATGTTAAAGGCAATAAAAATCCACAAATTACTCGATTTAAAGGATTGGGTGAAATGAATGCGATTCAGTTGCGTGAAACCACTATGGACCCGAATACACGTCGTCTAGTTCAGCTTGATCTTGATGATATGCAGTTTACTGCAATTTTGCTGGATAAATTGCTGGCCAAAAAACGTGCACCAGATCGTAAGCAATGGCTGGAACAAAAAGGTAATCTGGCTGATATCGGGATATGATCAGCACGATTTCTTTTGATCTTTTACTCAACTTATGTGTTATCAAGCATATATAAATCACATTTATTTTATGAAAATAGATGTGATTTATTCCCGATCCGCAAATAGGGGATCGGTTAAATCCTTCATTTTGGGTTCGGTAAGAAAATATTGATGACCCATTTCAGGTAGATATTTACCCCGATCGTCATCTACAGGTGCAAGATAATATTCATAGGCACCTTCGATGGGTAATTTCTCATTACCTTTTTGTAAATAAATATCCTTCAATTTAAAATCATCATCAAAATCCATTTTGATTGTAGAAAATTCATTAGGTTGTGCAGTCTGTTCATTCGTTGCCAGACTACGTTTTGGATAAAGATATTCAAAACGCTTAAAGAAATAATCCAGATTAGGATCGTTATAATAGGGGATATATTGATCCGCCGACCATTTCGGAATCGGGAATAGATGAACTTCTACCCAGTACCGCACACCTGTGGGTTTATAGGTAATCCATGTGACCAGTTTGATCGGTACAGCTTTTAATCTGGTTTTATCTTGTTCTATCTGATCCTCTAATATTTCGTAGCGTTCGGTATTGGCATATTCTGCGTAATATTCACCGGACCATTCCCCATTCTCTGCCGTAACCTCCAGATTCCATGGATAACGAGTCTGCATACGTTTGTACCATTCCGGACTAATTGTCCATTCGCCCTTGATCCAGCGTTTATAGATTTCCGGATAGTTTTTTTCAAAGTCTTTTTTTGCTGTTTCTATTGCTTCTTCTCTTAAATTTTGTGTTTTTAAATATTCTAAATCGCTTGTATATGTTAGCCCTATTGTTTGGGTATAATCCGCTTCAATCTTTTTGGCTTGCCATGAACCAATTTCCTGACGAATCCCCGGACCGACGGCTGTGACAATCACCCAGCCTTTAGGGGCAAAACCGATTTCGATATCATGATAAACCCTTGGGGTACTTTCAGTATCACCCATGCCTTTATATATATGAGTAAATAATGTTATTAATTTTTCTTTGGGTAAATTCTGGATCAACTGATAAAATTGGTTATCATAACTGTCAAAATAGGTGATATGCATCACTTCAGGCAAAGGTTGCTTAAATGAGTTACCACCCAAAGGGTTCCCACCACGCCCCCATGTTCCACCAGTACCATCCAGAGTACGTAGCCATGTACCGTCAGCCAGATAAAATGCAGTTCTTAAGTTTTTATCCACCGGCGATTTAACAATATATGATTCCACATATAAATCATCTTTATTTTTATAATTAGTTAACATGGCATTGGCAACTCTTGCGCCCCATTCAACATCATTCTTATGCTTTATGTAGTCTGTCATATAACGATATCCTTGAAATAAAATTAAAGCTAAAAAAAATATACAAGCAATACTGATGACTATATTGGTTTTTTTATTTTTAGCCATTATGTATCTTCCTGTACGGCAAACCATTTTTTAAGCGGATGGTATAGCCTAGATCATCCGTTAATCCACCGTTATAGCTTTTACGTGCTGACCAGTGTAAATACTGATGCCTTAAATTTTGTACCTGTGCCTGATCTTTTAAGCATAAATCCAGACGGTTGCCCCACTGTAGATTCTTTATCACCGTTGCAGGTTGACGAACGATTAATTCTTTTAGAATACCATTAGGAATTTTTTGTTCATGTACAAGAATATTTTTATTGAAAGTTAAGCCACCAAATTGTTGAGCTATCAGACGCATAATCTTTAATGATATTTTGTGGTAATCATTGGGGATGTTTTTCCGACTAGCAAGATGCCCGGGTGAGATTGCGCGAGGATTAACTTTTTGAAGTGTTTTAATATTGTCTGTTTTATAAAAGCCTTGATCCAAAAACCAATTTTTTAATTTATCATTGGAAATATGATAGCCATCACTTAATCCACTGGGGTAACTGCCGCCAATATCCGAATGTGCGCCATTCATTAATATTTCCAGACCATATTTATCCCGAATGGCTGCAATAATATTGGTTAATGAAAAATATTCCCGATATTCATCACATGCGACAATATGGCAGACTTTGGTTATTTTTTTATCATTGCTATCCAATGCCCTAAAATCAAGACTGAGTTCATTGACATCATCATCAAAGTCCGGATTTACAGCATTATAACCTGCACCACTTAGCCCAAATACAGCGGTTTTCTTATCTATACCAAAATCTTGAAAGGATGAAACTGTATCAAAAATACCAATAAAACCAAAACGAATCCGATTGGCCGATATCCCCCAATCCTTAAACAACCTGGGCTGAGTTTTTGCCAGATGAACAAAATGTCGTGCCGTTGCAGCACCTCGACTAAAACCAAAAACATTTAATATAAGAATATTGGGTTTAATTTGACCTTGATCATCTTTCAATTTTTGTTGTATCGCATTAAATGCAGATTTGGCACGCTCCACTATACCGGTTTCTCCACTACCAAAAGCAAAGCCACGGGTACTATCTTCCTGATATTTGCTGGATCCCATCCCTTCAATATAAACCCAACTTATCCCTTTTTTTAGTAAACGATTACTATATAAATGTGCCACATTGGAATAGGCATTGGTATAGCTTTCATAATCTTTTGCATTTTTTGCGATTTGCGCTTTAAACCTGTCATGTGCATCAATATTGTATAAATTATTTTTTGTACCATCAAAAAATACATTAATGGTTGCCTGATTGATCACTACAGGGGTAAAAGAATCTTTTTGCTGGTTGGATTGTGCTTGCTGGTTGATACTTGTAGTTGCCGAGCTGGTTTTGTTTTTACTGGGAGGTGCCATCACGATTTTCCTTATTCTTCATTAATATCTTCTGATAAAACAATGCCTTTTCCGATATAGCCTGTACCTAGGCGAATGGTTTCGCCTTTGTCATTACTTATGCCACGATAAATTTTTCCATCTGGTGTGGTAATTTTATATGGAAATCCTGAAATAGGGTTGCCTTGTGGATCCCGTATCACATACATTTCATCATACGGATCCTGTGGCATCGCATAATTTATGGTTTTTGGTCCTAGTAAATTATGTTTAGTTGCATATGCTGTCCATTCGCCTTTGGATCCTTGTTCAATGTTATCTGGTGTAATTTTGATGTAATTTCCTTGTACATTAAGCACAATTTCCTCCGCAGCCGAAATCTCAACTTTTTTCTTCTTGCTAATAATTTTTAGTACTTCATCTGCAATGATATCCATTGCATCTGTTTGTGCATGGATTTCTATCTTACCACTTGCTGCTATTAATTTTGCGCCAAGACTATGGGCAAATAATCCAATTCCTTTTGCAACGCTGGCTAATAGCTTTTTACCCGTTGCAATACTTAAATCTGCGCCACTAGTTAAGGTGATGTGTTCTTTGGCCGAAGTGTTTATATTTTGATCCGCCAACTGAGATATACTCTGTGGTGAAGATAGAATCATTTGTGGACTATCAATTTCTGGATATTTGTTTTTGTTTGCATCACCTTTAATAGACTGATAATCCTGTTTTAATCTAGTGATCGCTGTATCTGTAATATTACGGTCTTCCACACTATAATCTATAGCACTTTGAATATGGCTTTCCTGTTGATCGACAGCCGATTTCATCAATGTCGTGCTTTCATCAATATCCTTTACATAGCTCTCTGCATCGGGCTTACCATAGCTGGTCAGAATCAAACCTTTTTCTGCCCGAATTGCCCCATGCCCATCCGTTCTTAACTCAAAGCCTTCGCCACGGTAATCCGTCCTGCCACTCGCATCAGGTATGCGGGTGATATAGCCTAGATTCAATTCACTGGCTTGATGGTCACTTCTCAAATGAATCTGTACCTGTTCCGGGGTATCGTCCATCACCAATTGGTTGCTTTGCTGGCCTTGCAGCTCTTTTGATTTAATCCCCGATAATGCTTTTTGACT
Source organism: Acinetobacter populi (assembly GCF_002174125.1). Lineage (GTDB taxonomy): Bacteria > Pseudomonadota > Gammaproteobacteria > Pseudomonadales > Moraxellaceae > Acinetobacter > Acinetobacter populi. Next base: position 1,032,930 of record NZ_NEXX01000001.1, on the reverse strand, counting down.
CGGTAATTCCCACAGTGGCATCTGCTCAGGATTGGTCAGTCGTCCCGCGACAAACGGCATATCCGGATCACCATTAAAAAAATCTACGATCACTTCCTGACCAATCCTTGGTAGATGAATCGTCCCGTAATTATTCCCCGCCCAGCCAGTCGATACTCTTAACCAGCAGGTATTGATATCTTTATGCTGTCCCATAGTTTCATCAGCATCCTGACGACCATAACGATCCCAGTGGAATTTCACTTTCACCCGACCATACTGATCGGTATAGATTTCTTCTCCCTCTGGACCAATTACTGTGGCTGTTTGTGGTCGACCATGTGGTTTCTCAAAGGTTCTATCCGGTCGAAGGGTCTGGTCTTCCGGCTGCACTAGAAACTCTACCTGTGCATCATAAAACTGGTTATTAGCCTTTTCTTCACTAATGTCCCTGATCAGGGTTTGTGTCCCTAATACCAACCATCCCCGATTACTGGCCGTGTTCGGGTGATTATTCAATGTGAATTTATAGCCAGTTTGCAAGCCTTTTAAGCGTCCTTTCCCTATTGCTCGATGGCCATGTTGATAATGGCTTTCTGACAATGTCGTTGCTTTGACCTGTCCGGCTTCACCATCGACAAAGTCACCTTGTTGCCATTCATATATTTCCTGTTCCGCATGGCGATGTTCCCACAGATATTGGTCAGTGCCCGTTTGTACCAGTTGTGGCTGTTTAAACTGATAATCACTTAAGCTTACTATGCCGCTCACCAGTTGCTGGGCGGGTTCAAACTGCTCGATATATTCGGCCTGTTGCGGGAAACGCTGGTTCGGTGGATAGATACTCAACTCACGATAGCCTACAGCTTCCATTTCGTTGTAAGCTGCATTATGGTCGGATAACACCAGTGTCAAGTGATCTCGGCTATGCTCAAAATGATAGTTGATGCCATGTTCCTGCATTAGGCGGCAGATAAAGTCATAATCCGTTTCGCCATACTGCACCTGAAAATCCAGAGCTGCATAATCCGTATGACAACGATAGTCCACCGGATAATGGTAGCGTTGCAAAACTTCTTCGATGATCTGTAATACATTTTTATTTTGATAGATTTTAAAATCTGTGCGTTTAGTCAGTAACCATAGCCAGGGTACCAGAGTGATTTTATACAAGGCATGGCGATTACGCACTGATAATGCTTCCACCCGATTGACCAAGCCCCGATAATATCTGGTTCCGCTCAGTTGATTCTGACTCGTTTGTTCGGTAGTCGCTTGTAAATTACCGCCCAATCCATTTAACAACGGAATGAGTCCGTCCAGTCGCATTTGTATGCCGACTTCTGTGCCAATCAAACTTTGTAAATTGAGATATGAAGCGGGACTTCCGCCTGTCGCTGCTTCCTGCGGTGATACATAACCTTCTAGTCCCCGATATCCATGTGCCGGATTAAGGTATTGATCGCGTACTTTAACAATCAGTTGATATTCAAATAATGCATTGATCTTTTCATGACCGGACAAGGCGTCAAACCAAAAGTAAGGGGTGCCATAATCACTTTCTGGCAAGGCTGTGCCGTATAGTTGGATTTGATGGTGCATTTTATATATGAAATTGATTTTAAAAATCAAAGAATAATGGATTTCTGAAGAAATGTGTGTTGTAGATTTTTTAATGCATTTGGTAAAGATATTATTAATAAGATTGTTGAAAACTATATTTTTAATTATGAATCACAACTTAATTATATAAATATTTATTTAAAAACATTATCTTAATTAAATGTTTTCTCACTAAGAAAATATGCTAAATTGTCACTGTTCCTTCATCCATGATCATATAAAACATAGTTATCGAGATGGCCTTGATTTTCAATGTAATTGATCTGTAAAAAATCATATGCTATACACCAGCCGATAATCAAACCAGATTTTAAGTCGGAGAATAAACGTATCGACGATATATAAAGATGTTTGGGCCGGCAATAAAACTGTTCTACGATTTCCAGTGTTCTGCTTTTCATCTCTGGATTAAAACGAGTTTTATATTTTTAATTTTCTACTTTTAGATAGCTGCCATCCGCATAGACTCCAAAGCCAAAACCACATTCTGCATCCATCTGATTTTGTGTCACCTTAATGCGTTCTCCTTGTGCATTGGCTGGTAGAAATTTTAACTGAATGATGCAATTTTCATGATGATATTCCGCCAAAGACGCATTTTTGGGCATGGTAATGCTAAATTCGCCCAGATTTGGCCCATAAATTAAACCATTCACACCCATTCTTAGACCATTAAAGTCAATCTGGTAAACATTCCCTTTGTTGGTGATTTCCAGGGTATTCCATTGCCCCTGTCCGGCATAACGGACATAAGTGCCTTGTTTGGATTTACTGGCTTGCACAGGCGGCAGTTGCTTTAGATTAAATTGACTTTTTGCCGACTCTGGTGTCAGTTCAAACCATGCGCGCGCCCAGCGCGGTTGTGCAAGTTTTGCATAGCTTAAGCCAACATTATTATAGGCAGTGGCAAGCTGCTCATCGCTAATTTTTTTTCCAGTGATATCGGTTTGGTAGAGGCAAAAATGTATCCATGCTGCCTGATCTAAAAAAGCATCGCGTGCTTTTTGATAATGCTTCTGCTGATAAAATTTTGCACCTTGCTGTGCATATTGTGTGAGTTTTTGACAGCCTGCCACAATGTCCTGTTCACTGCTGGCATGACTTTGGGAGAGGTGTCCTAAGCCTAATAAAATAAGGGTGAGATATTGTATTCTTTTTAACATTATTTTCCCCACGCGCTGTTTAAATGTTTTGCACTATTTTGGTTCAAATTATTGTGCACAAATTTTACTTTTATTGATCAATATTTGTATATGCAATGATGGGGATTTGTAAAGTCTTATAATTTTACATATAACCAAATGATTTATATTAAAAAAATAAAGTTGGCATAGAAATTGAATTTATACAGACAGTTTTAGATCGCTACAAAAATTCTTGACGGAGTCAAACATGATTAAGCAACGTATAATGCCACTGTCTTTTTTAGTCGCAGCAATGATGGGGAGTTTAACATTAGTTGGGTGTTCAAAGCCTGCTGAAAAAACAGAAGAAAAAGCTGCAACAGAAACGACTGCACCAGCGGCGAGTGGCGATACCATCAAAGTGGGTATCTTACATTCATTATCTGGCACCATGGCAATTTCAGAAACATCACTGAAAGATACAGCATTGATGACCATTAATGAAATCAATGCTGCGGGTGGTGTATTAGGTAAAAAACTAGAACCTGTGGTGGTGGATCCTGCCTCAGACTGGCCATTATTTGCCGAGCGTACCCGTCAATTATTAACACAGAATAAAGTCGATGTGATTTTTGGTTGCTGGACTTCCGTGTCACGTAAATCGGTTTTACCCGTGGTTGAAGAATTAAACGGTTTATTGTTCTATCCTGTACAGTATGAAGGGCAGGAACAGTCTAACAATATTTTCTATACTGGCGCTGCGCCAAACCAACAGGCAATTCCTGCGGTTGAATATTTAATGGGTGATGAAGGTGGCAAGGCAGAGCGCTTTGTATTATTGGGGACAGATTATGTTTACCCGCGTACCACCAATCAGATTTTACGTGCATTCCTGAAATCCAAAGGTGTAGCTGAAAAAGACATCATGGAAGAATACACGCCGTTTGGTCATAGTAACTATCAAACCATTGTGGCAAATATCAAGAAATTTGCTGCGGGTAAAAAGACTGCGGTGATTTCAACCATCAATGGTGACTCTAATGTGCCATTCTATCGTGAGCTGGGGAATCAGGGCATTAAGGCTTCTGATATTCCGGTGATGGCATTCTCTGTGGGTGAAGAAGAATTACGTGGTATTGATACCAAACCATTGGTGGGTCATCTGGCCGCGTGGAACTACTTCATGTCGGTTAAAAACCCAACCAATGCCAAATTTATTAAAGATTACAAACAGTTTGCTGTCGATTATAAACTTCCAAATGCCGATAAAGTGGTAACCAACGATCCAATGGAAGCGACTTATGTCGGTATCCATATGTGGAAACAAGCCGTTGAAAAAGCTGGTTCTACTGAGGTTGATAAAGTGCGTGAAGCCATGAAAGGTCAGACTTATGCTGCGCCATCAGGTTATACCCTGAAAATGGATGAAGAAAATCATCATTTATGGAAACCTGTAATGATTGGTCAGATTCGTGCCGATGGTCAGTTTGACGTTGTGTACAAAACACCAGAAGTGATTCGTGCAGAAAACTGGAGTCCATATATTCCTAAATAGTTTTGTAGCCCACCTGCTGCCCCTCTTGCGGCAGGTGATTTTTTTATTTTCCTTGCAACTCAAGCATCTTGGTCATTCCTGATATAAATAAATTCTGTCCCTGAATGATTAAGATGCCAAAACTCTAATATGCTTTATGAGGAGTGGCTTATTATGCAGCTCTCTACTTTGCTACACAGTATCGCAAGTCTATGTTTATTGATGCAGTTTGCCATGCAACCAGCATGGGCAGACAATACATCAATCAGTGCAGATTCTATTTTATCTACAAGCACAGAAAATAATTCCGAAGTCGTGTTATCTGCAACGCAGGGCGACGCAATTCAGCAATTTGTCAAAGGTGATTTTAATACCCGTCGTGCCATGTTGAATCAATGGCCGGGCAGTATTGAGCAGTTTGATCAACTGGTTGATTTAATTGATAAAAATGAACTGTATCAGGATGGTGCCGGTAATACCTATATTCTGAAAAATGATGAAAAACTATTCTCTTATCCTGGCAAACAGGAATTAAGTAGTTGGCCAAATGATTTGTCACAAGTGATTCTTGCCAATACATTGCGTCAGGCGTTGAGTTTTGGACAGGCCAAAGCAAAATTACAATCTGATGATGCCAAACAACGCTTGCAAGCGGTAAAAATTCTGGAATCCGATATAGGCGCGCTGGATAGCAAAACCATCAATGATTTATATCTAAAAGAACAAAATAATAAGGTGAAAGCTGCATTGGCACAGTTGAAGGCACGGATTGATTTTCAGTCTGAGGATGTCTTAACCAAAATTAATGCAGTGAAGGTACTTAAAGACAGTAATAGTCCCGATGTACTGGCAATGCTGCAAAGTGCTGCACAACAGAAAAATCTTAATCCCGATTTAAAAGCGGCCTTACAGGATGCACAAAGTAGCATTAAAACTCGGATTCAAGCCAGTGAGTGGACAGGGCATGTCTTTTCAGGTTTAAGTACGGCCAGTGTGTTATTGCTTGCCGCTTTAGGTCTGGCGATTACCTATGGTTTGCTCGGTGTGATTAATATGGCACATGGTGAGTTGATCATGATCGGTGCCTATACTACTTATGTGGTGCAAAGCCTGTTTAAAACCTATCTGGGTGATATGGTCAACTGGTATCTGGTGATTGCGATTCCTGCGGCATTTCTGGTTAGTGCAATTATCGGCATGATCATTGAGCGACTGGTGATTCGCCCTTTATATGGTCGTCAGCTTGAAACTTTACTTGCTACCTTTGGGGTAAGTTTGATTCTGATGCAACTGGTACGCATGATTTTTGGCGCACAAAATGTCGAAGTCTCCAATATTTCATGGTTGAGTGGGGCAATTGAAATTACCCCAAGTTTGATGTTGCCTTATAACCGTATTGCCATTATTGGCTTTACCGTGGTGGTGTTATTACTTCTGGTATTCTTGTTGAATAAAACCCGTTTCGGTCTATTTGTACGTGCGGTAACGCAAAATCGTCAAATGGCACGCGCCGTCGGGATTCGTTCAGCACGGATTGATATGCTGGCTTTTGGCTTAGGTTCGGGTCTTGCAGGTCTTGCAGGCTGTGCGTTGGCACAAATCGGTAATGTCGGACCAGATCTGGGACAACGCTATATTATTGATGCATTCCTAGTGGTTGTGGTCGGTGGTGTCGGTCAGGTCTGGGGCGCGGTATTGGCAGCGTTGGGGCTGGGCATCAGTGGTACTGTGCTGGAAATCGGCATGGGTGCTGTACTTGCCAAAATTATCCTGTTGGTTCTTGTGATTCTGTTTATTCAGAAACGTCCACAAGGTTTATTCGCCATTAAAGGTCGTTTTGTGGAGTAGACAGCATGAGTATGATACAACTTTTAGCCGATAAGCCACGTAGTGCAATTTTAATCGGTGTTTGTTTTGCGATTCTTTTGATCTTGCCGTGGTTTCATCTTTTACCACCCGATTCTGCCATGCATCTGTCTGCTTACTGGGTCACTCTGATTGGCAAAATCATGTGTCTGGCGATGGTGGCTTTGGCACTGGATTTGGTCTGGGGCTATGCGGGCATTTTAAGTCTGGGCCATGGTTTGTACTTTGCACTTGGTGGCTACGCATTTGGCATGTATTTGATGCGTCAAAGTGCAGGTGATGGTTTACCTGACTTTATGCGCTTTTTAAGCTGGACGGAAATGCCGTGGTATTGGGCTGGGACACAACATTTTTGGTGGGCAATTATTCTGGTGGTATTGGTACCGGGACTGGTGGCATTTATCTTTGGTTTCTTCGCCTTTCGTTCCAAAATTAAAGGCGTGTATTTTTCCATTATCACGCAAGCAATGGTTTTTGCCGCAGCGTTATTATTCTTCCGTAATGAAACAGGTTTTGGCGGTAATAATGGTTTTACCGGCTTTAAAACCATTTTAGGTTTTGATATTACCTCTGCATCGACTCGTGCTGTACTGTGTTTTGCGACAGCTTTAATTCTACTGCTGTGTTATATGGGGTTACGTCATTTGATGAATCAACCCTATGGACGGGTATTGGGCGCGATTCGTGACAGTGAAAACCGTTTGCAATATTTGGGCTATCGTACCTTGTGGTACAAACTTTCTGCATGGACATTGTCTGCGGTGATTGCCGGGATTGCCGGTGCATTATATGTACCGCAAGTGGGGATTATTAACCCAAGTGAAATGAACCCTGTCAATTCGATTGAAATGGCGGTCTGGGTTGCAGCGGGTGGACGTGGCACATTGATTGGTGCAATCCTTGGCGCAGGTGTCATTAATGGCGTGAAAACCTACTTTACTGTGGCTTATCCAGAAGCATGGCTATTGATTCTAGGTGCATTATTTGTGGTGGTGACCTTATTTTTACCGAAAGGCATTATTGGCATCTTTGACCGTTTTAAAAAGGAGGGCTAAGCAATGACAAGTATTACACACAGCCATACCGCACGCCCTGAACAAAATTCTATCGCACATTTGGCACAACAAGACGCATCGCAAGAACATGGTGGTCATGCCGCAGATGGTTATGGTCGCCCTAAAGAAGAGGGTGCGGATTTTACCCACGGTATCGCCCTTTATCTGGAAAAAGTCAGTGTTTGGTTCGATTCTTTCCGTGCCCTGAATGATTTATCACTCTATATTGATGAAGGCGAATTACGCTGTATTATTGGTCCCAATGGTGCCGGTAAAACCACCTTGATGGATGTGATTACCGGTAAAACCCGTCCCACCGAAGGTTCGGCATTTTTTGGACAAAATTACAATCTTGCCAAAATGACCACCGAACAAATTGCCGAGGCGGGGATTGGACGTAAATTCCAGAAACCCACGGTATTTGAAAATTTTACCGTGATGGAAAATCTATTACTGGCTGCGCCTCGGGATAAGCGTGTGGCAAAAAGCCTGTTTTCCAAACTTGATCCCGATGCGCAACTGGCATTAGACGAAACCTTAGTCCAGATCCGTTTACAGGAATTTGTTGGTAAGCAGGCAGGGTTATTGTCGCATGGCCAGAAGCAATGGCTGGAAATCGGCATGCTGTTAATGCAACGTCCAAAACTGATTTTACTAGATGAACCCGTGGCAGGCATGACGGATGCCGAAACCGAGCGTACCGCAGAACTTTGTCTGGAATTAAAGAAAAACCATACACTTGTGGTGGTGGAACACGACATGAGCTTTATTGATACCATCAGTGAAAAAGTCACCGTTCTGGCGCAAGGTGCAATCCTTGCTGAGGGCACATTGGCTGAAGTACAGGCCAATGAAGATGTGATTGAAAAATATCTGGGGCGTTAAGGAGAGCAGCATGTTAGAAATACGTGAAATTAACCAATATTATGGTGGTAGTCATATTCTGCGTGATGTCTCGCTGGATGCGCCTGTTGGCGAATGTTCGGTCATTTTGGGACGCAATGGTGTGGGTAAAACGACATTATTAAAATGCCTGATGGGAATTCTGCCAATTAAATCGGGACAAATTTTGCTCGATGGCAAGGATATTTCCAAAATGTCACCAGAACAGCGGGTGCGTGCGGGCTTAGGCTATGTACCGCAAGGGCGGGATATTTTTTCGACCTTGACCGTGGAAGAAAATATTTTGATTGGTATGGCAAAATTTTCCGGGGCGAAAACCCGTAAAGTGCCGGAGCATCTGTATGAAATTTTTCCGGTACTGGAAGAAATGAAACATCGCCGTGGTGGTGATCTTTCAGGTGGGCAACAACAACAATTGGCGATTGCCCGTGCACTGGCATCAGAACCCCGAGTATTGATTTTGGATGAGCCAACCGAAGGGATTCAGCCCTCAATTATCAAGGATATTGGACGAGTGATTCGTAAACTGGCAGATCAGGGCGATATGGCAATTGTACTGGTTGAACAGTTTTATGATTTTGCCGAAGAGCTGGCGGATAATTATACCGTGATGGCACGTGGTCAAGTGATTGCACAAGGGATTGGCAGTGAAATGCCAGAGAAAGGCATTAAGGAAATGGTGGCCATTTAAGCGTTGATTTTGCCTTTTCCCACGCCGAGGCAGTATTTTTGTGGTCATGACAGCATTGTGGTGTGCAATCTAGCACGCCATGATGTTGAAATATGACTCATCATAAGGGCTTGTCAGAATAGCCAATAATAAAATATCAACAGGCTGCTCATCTGAGGAAAAAAACACAGATTTTAGGATTGGTTCGGCATATGATACGCCTCAAGATTCGTGACTGAGTAAGTAACATGCCCATTGCATTTAAATTGGCTGGCTTTTATTTTTGCTATTATGCAATTGTGGGTACGTTTTTACCGTACTGGAGTCTGTATCTAGAACATGAGAATTTCAGCCATTTTGAAATTGGCTTACTGAGTACCATTGCTATTCTAACACGCTTTGTGGCGCCATTTGTATGGGGCTGGCTGGCAGATCGTACCGGCAAGCGTATGGTATGGATTCGGCTGGCAACGTTTGTCGAAGCCGGAGTATGGCTGACCATTTTTTTTATCTCTAAAAATTTTCAGACCATTGCCATCATTATGCTGATTTTTAGTTTCTTTCAGAATGCGATTCTGGCGCAATTTGAAGGCGTTACTTTATTCTGGCTCGGTGAGAAAAGACAGCAGTTATATGGCAAAGTGCGTAAATGGGGATCGATTGGTTTTATTGCCGGTGTGTTTATCATTGGGTTGATTTTGCAACATGTGTCGATCAGCATGTTGCCTATTTTATTGCTGGTCATCGCGATCTTTGCTTTTATCTGGTCATTTAGTATTGCTGAACCAGAAAATGCGCCCTCTGCACAGCAGCAATTAGAGCCAATATTACCGATTTTAAAACGGCCCGTGGTGGCAAGTTTTTTGGTGATTGAATTTATTCTATTATTTTCCCATGCACCGTTTTATAGCTTTTATAGCAATTATCTGCAACAGGCAGGCTATAACACCGCACAAATTGGTTTTTTATGGTCAACTGGTGTAGTGGCCGAAATTATCATGTTTGCCATTGCCAATTACTTTTTTCAGCGGTTTTCCTGGCGTAGTCTGATTATTTTGTGTCTGTTACTGACTGCGGTACGCTGGTTTATGGTGGGTTTATTTCCACAGTTTTTTGTCTTGCAATTTTTGGCGCAGTGTATTCATGCCTTTAGTTTTGGTCTATTTCATTTAATTGCCATGCGGATTATTTTTCAGAATTTTAGTGCCAGACAACAGGGGCGGGGGCAGGCATTATATAGCATGATGTGGGGCTTGGGTGTCGCTTCTGGTAGTGTTTTGGCTGGGCGATATTGGGATATGCTGTCCGGTGAGATCATTTTCATGCTCGCAGGGTTGGCCAGTTTACTTGGATTATTCTGGGTTATGGGATTACCCAAAACCATTCAAAAGGCGGGATAGAATAGATAGGTTTGATGGATCCAAGATGTCTTATTTATTTGATCAGGTTTTTTAATTTTTCCAGATCGAGGACATGAATTTGATGATATCGAACCTTAACGATTCCTTGTTGTGCCAGAATAGAAAGTTCTTTATTGATATTCTTTCTTGATGTATTGAGCAATTCGGCAAAATTTTCCTGACTCAGTTTGATCTGAATTTTAATGTCGGAATCAAGCTGTAATGAAAAAAACTCGACTAAATAAATTAATTCTCGGGCAAGTCTTATTTGCAAAGGTTGGGTCGATTGATAATAGGAATCAAAATAATGTAAGTGCGAGCGATTACAAATCAGCTGGAAAATAACATAAAGGGCTTTTGGATTATGTTCAAGAATATCTAAGAATAGATTGCCTGGTATCATTGCGACAATAGTTGGTTCATGACTAATATGGTCATGTCCAAAATACTGATGGGTCACGACGGGCACAATATTGGTTAATAATCCAGCAGGCAGGAATTTATAAATATGATGTTTCCCTTCCGGGGTTGTCCATGCTGTCCTAATGATCCCTTTTAGAATGATGGTAACTTCATGACAGGTCTGATTGGCTGTATAAATATAATGTCCTGCCGGATAATGTACAATTTTTAAATGTTGATAAATTTTTTGTTTTTCTTCTTCGCTACATAATTGAAAAAATTTATATTCGGAGAGCTGCTCAATTGCAAGTTGATAATAATCAGTAATTATCTTATTGCTAGCGTATTTTGGCGTCTGGTTCTGAGCAATTTTGTCAGGAGAAATACCGATATCTTGCGAAGATGGATAATTAAAAATATTCATATATAACCATCCTTACGCATGTATTTGGGAACCATGATTTAATAGCATGAGATCAGTTCATAATATCGTTTGTTGCCTAAAAATTCTAACGTAAATAGGTGGGGGTATAATGCATAAAAATGACTTAACTTATATACGAAAAAGAAATCATCATCGACGAAGATTCAGAAACAAATAACAATTTTTTGGTTAACAAAGCTGTTTAATTCAAGGCATATATTTTTTATTACTATCTAAATCATGAAATGCTAAAACATCTGGGGCAAATGCTACAGATTAGTTCTTGGCATATCATTTAAATTGGCCGCCATGGCGTCATCAGTATTCTATTGCTTGTATATGAAGGATATCACATGACTGCAAAATATCATGGGGGATGTGGCAATGAAAAATATAATCCGATTTTATTCATCAGTGATGATATTGGTACTACTGCTGTGCTCGCAGGCACTTTTTGCCCAAGCGCCAAAAGTAATTCGCATTGCTTCACCGGATGTCAGTGCCGGTAGCAAGAGCGCAGGTGGTGGTGTGGTGGATGTGCTTTATGTGAATCAATGGTTGGAGAAAGCGTTTGCCAAACAAAACATCAAAATAGAATGGTTGTTTTTTAAAGGTGCAGGGCCAGCAATTAATGAAGCCCTTGCAAATAACCAAGTTGATTTTGCTTTTTTAGGTGATTTTCCTTTGATTATTGGTAAAGCAGGTGGACTTGATACACAGCTATTGGTTGCCTCAGGTCGTGGTGGCACCAATTATCTGGCTGTGCGTTCAGACCTAAATATCAAAAATTTATCTGAACTTAAGGGGAAACGTGTTGGTCTGTTACGTGGCACGGCAGATGAGTTGGGCTTTATTAATGCATTAAATAGTCAGGGTTTAAGCATCAAGGATATTCGCATTGTTAATCTGGATTTTAATGCGGTTAATGCAGCTTTAGTCGCTAAAAAAATTGATGCATCATGGGGGCCTGCACGATTTTTTGCTTTACGCGATAAAGGTATTGTTAAGTTACCAGTCAATAGTAACCAACTTAATGGCGCAGGTTCGGGTCAGGGTGGATTTATTGGCCATCGTGCATTTATCGAAGCACATTCCGCAGAAACGCAGCAAGTCGTCAATCAGGTTATTCGAGCCGCACATTGGTTATCACAGGAACAAAATAGAGTACCTCAAATTGCTTTGTTTTTTACTCAGGCCTCCTATCCAGCTTCTATTTATGCCCAGGCTTTACAAGGAACAAATCTAAAATTTGCCTATTCGCCATTATTTGATCCATATTATGTAAACCAATTACAGAATAAAATTAAGCTGGCCAAACAACAAAACTTAATTCGCCAGAATATTGAGGTCAATACCTGGATTAATCAAAAATTTTTAAATAATGCCTTGAATCAACTGAAACTTAAAGATTATTGGCAACCCACTTCGCAATATCAATCTCGTATCCAGAAATGATATTCACTACATAATGCAGATAAATTGTAAAAATTAAGATTGAGGATTTGTAATGCTATTATCTCGGGCGTTTACGCCACTTAAATTCACGCGGCAAGCTATTCGATTTGGACTGAAGTATAGTTTATTAAGTAGCAGCATTTTATTCTGTTTACAACAGCATGGTTATGCAGTGGAACAGGTTGATATCGTAGAGAATGTTGGCACTGAAGATGAAAAAAATTCGCAGGATGTCATTCAACTGGATACAGTGGTGGTCACTGCCACTCGGCGAGAACAATCCTTACAGAAAGTACCTGTTGCCGTATCAATCATTAATGGAAAAGAGCTAGATGAAAAACAGCAAAACTCTCTAGAGGCGATTGTCAAGGAAGTACCTTCGGTCAATTTTAATGCAACTTCGACCAATAAGGATTCTTCATTATTTATTCGAGGGATTGGCACCATCTCAACTTCTCCCGGGGTAGAACCTTCTGTATCTACAGTGATCGATGGCGTAGTGTTGAGCCGCCCAGGACAGGCTACGCTGGATTTACTTGATATTGAACGTGTGGAAGTGCTTCGTGGTCCACAAGGTACTTTATTTGGTAAAAATGCTACTGCTGGTGTGGTAAATATTGTCACTAAAAATCCAACGGAGAAGCCTTCAGGTTATGTTGATGTTTATTTTACTGATGACCATGAACAGCGTATTAAATTGGGCGCATCAGGTGCGTTAGTTCCGGGTGTGTTAAAAGCCAATGTCAGTGCATTACTTAGCAATTATGATGGCAACGTATATAATTATCATACTCAGCAAGATGTGAATGGCTATCGTACTCAAGGTATTCGCAGTAAATTTGAATATAATCCGAGTGATGACCTAACGCTTGGATTGTCTTTGGATTATGTTCATAAAGAGAGTACTGCACCTTTAGGGGCTTTGGTCAGTAGTGCTAATGTAGATTATTTACAAGCCATTGCACCTGTTGTGGCGGGTAAGGAGAATCGTACAGTAAATAGTCAACCGGAAACCGTTGATGATACCAATCAGGGTATTTCTTTTACAGCAGACTGGTTTTTGGATCGACATCAACTTTCTTCGATTACTGCTTTAAGACAGTGGAAGAATGTTCAACTGCCTAATTATAACTATCTGCCAGAGGCGACAACACAATTTGCATTACTTCATGATCGTGGTGAGGTCAACTCTAAACAGTTTTCACAGGAATTGCGTATTGCCAGTCTGGAGGAAGGTTTTATCAACTATGTCGCAGGTATCTATTTCGCCAAAAATGATAATGATGAAAAAACCCAGCGTTATGCACATTGGTATGATACGGCAATACAAACTTATGCCGATGATTATGCTGTCGCTTACTTTGGTACTGAAAGTCGAAATTATGCCATTTTTGGTGAAGGGACTTGGAACCTGAGTGATAGATTACGTCTGATTACAGGATTACGTTTAACGCGGGATGAGCTGTCTTTTTATCACAATAGAAATTCTACGATTCCATCAACGCTAGAATCCCGTAATTCCATTCGTAACTCGGTTGCCAATTCTGGTTCTACATCAGAAACTGGCATATCCGGACGTGCAGGCGTACAGTTCGATATTTCTTCGGATATTAATAGCTATTTCACTTATTCACGTGGTTATAAAGGGCCGGCTTATAACGTGTATTTTAATATGAGAAATATCGATACACCGGTGATTGACCCTGAAACGTCCAATTCATTTGAGCTGGGATTAAAATCACAATGGTTGAATAACCGTTTACGTTTAAATCTGGCCGCATTTTATACCGAGTATGAAAATTTTCAGGCTAATTTTCGGGTCATAGATAGTGGTGGTGGGATTAGTACCCGGTTGATCAATGCTGGAGAAGTGTCAACCAAAGGGGTAGAACTGGATAGTAGTTTTCAGGTCAATGAAAATCTACGCTTAAATCTTGCGGCTGCCAATATCCATGCCCGTATTGATAACTTTAGATGTCCGCCAGCCGATTCGGCCTGCCCAAATGTCAATGGTAAACCCTTGCCAAACTCTCCAGACTGGAAATTAAATGCGCAAATAAATCAGTATGTTCCAATTGCAAATAATCGGCGTATTGAACTGTCTTCACAATATGCATGGCAGAGCAAGACCCAGTTTGATATTGGACAAAATGCACAAACCATACAGCCATCTTATGGTATTTGGAATGCCAGTATCGGTCTGGCCGATACCGCATCTGATTGGCGGGTAGCATTTTTAGTCCGCAATATATTGGATAAATCCTATAACGCTAGACTGGCAACAGCAAGCTATGGTTTATATCGTAATGTGCCAAGAGATGATGAGCGTTATTTCGGCTTGTCCTTCCGTAAAGATTTCTAACCATACACAGCCTGATCTATCGCTTGAATACCAAGGATAACAAGTGATAGATCACATTAAATAATAACTTATATCTTGTGGAACAAGTATGAAACCTAATTTTGTCATTATTGTGGCCGATCAATTACGTGTAGATGCATTGCCCTTATTTGGAAATTCTGTGGTGAAAACGCCACACATTGATGCTTTAGCCAAACAAGGAATGGCATTTTCTGAAACTTTTACTCAACACAGTGTTTGTTCACCATCAAGGGTGTCATTTATCACTGGGCATTATCCGCATGTGCATGGTAATCGTACATTAAATAATTTGATTCAACCGAATCAAGCCAATTTTCTCAAAGACTTTAAACAGCATGGTTATGATGTGGTACATATCGGTGGAAGAGGTGACACTTTTGCCGAACATGCGACCGAAGCATCGGTAAGCTATCATGGTTTTTCCGACCCAGAACTGAAAGATCTAAGCAGTTTTTTTGCAAAGAAAAAGCAAAAAATTAAAGCACAGGGTTTACAGAATTATATTGATCAAAATCCATTAATTCGTGCTTTTTATCATGGTCGAAAAGAAGATAACGATGTAACTTTTGATACGGCCTGTGTTGAAACCGTACAGCAATGGGTTAGCAAACCTAAAAATAAACCTTGGGTACTATACATTCCTTTAGTTGATCCACATCCTCCTTTTGAAGCTGAAGAGCCTTGGTTCTCCATGTACGACCGTGATGCTATGGTATTACCTCGTCAAGGACAGGGTTACCAGCCCAAATATCTTGAAGCATTGCGCCAAGCCCATGGCTGGGATAAATATCGTGATAAGGATTGGCAAGAAATCAAGGCGGTTTATTATGGCATGGTCTCCAAATTCGATGACAATGTCGGGAAAATCAGACAGGCCATTCAGGATCATCAATTAGATGACAATACTTATTTTGTCTTGTTCTCAGATCATGGGGAATATTTAGGTGATTATGGTGTGGTTGAAAAATGGCCAAGTGGTGTACATGAATGTCTTACTCGTACGCCACTCATTATTTCCGGCAAGGATATTCAACAGGGTAAAACTTCTGATGCACTAATTGAATTACTTGATGTTTTCCCGACCTTATTAGACTTGGCCGGGATACAAAGTCAGCATCGGCATTATGGTCGAAGTTTTAAAGCCCTTTTAACTGCACCGCAACAGTCCCATCGAGAGGCGGTATTTAGTGAAGGCGGTTTTAATGCCAATGAAAAGGATATTTTGGAAGATCCTCCGTTTCCCTATGATTTAAAAGGTAAGGTCCAGCATATGGATCCAAAATTGGTGGGAAAGGTTACCTGTATTCGTACTCGTGACTGGACTTATGTCTGGCGCTTATATGAACAACATGAATTATATGATCGTCATAATGATCCACATGAAACTATCAATTTGATTGAGCAACCGGAAAACACAACGATTATTCAGCAGTTACAACAACAATTACTGCACTGGTTGATCTACAGCGCAGATGAAATACCAAAATTGTCGGAAACACGATTTGTAGCAGTAGATTTAGAGCGACCTTAAAAATAGGGGAAATTTTGTACTGATCGTGGATCAGCTACTTTAAAAATCAAAAGGAAAATATTTTGGGGAGCAAGTATGAAACCTAACTTTGTCATTATTGTGGCCGATCAATTAAGAGCAGATGCATTGCCAGCATTTGGAAATGCTGTGGTAAAAACACCATACATTGATGCCTTAGCTCAACAAGGAATGACATTTTCCGAAGTCTTTACCCAGCATAGTGTTTGTTCGCCATCCCGGGTATCTTTTATCTCTGGTTATTATCCGCATGTGCATGGTAATCGTACGCTGGTCAATTTAATTCAACCGAATCAGCCAAATTTTCTTAAAGACTTTAAACAGCATGGTTATGATGTGGTCCATATTGGTGAACGGGGACATACTTTTGAAGAATATGCCACCGAGCAATCAGTTACTTATCATGGTTTTTCCCATTCTGATGGTCACGATTTAAAAAGTTTTTTCCAGAGAAAAGTGTTTAAGACCGATCCAGAAGAGGTAAGACAAGCCATAGATAGACACCCTTTGTCCCGTGCTTTTTATCATGGATGCAAAGAAGATAACGATTTAACTTTTGATACGGCCTGCGTTGAAACCGTACAGCAATGGGTCAGTAAACCTAAAAATAAACCTTGGGTATTGTATATTCCTCTCATTGATCCACATCCTCCCTTCGATGTCGAAGAACCTTGGTTCTCCATGTACGACCGTGATGCTATGGCATTACCTCGTCAAGGACAGGGTTATCAGCCCAAATATCTTGAAGCATTGCGCCAAGCCCATGGCTGGGATAAATATCGTGATAAGGATTGGCAAGAAATCAAGGCGGTTTATTATGGCATGGTCTCCAAATTTGATGACAATGTCGGAAAAATCAGACAGGCCATTCAGGATCATCAATTAGATGACAATACTTATTTTGTCTTGTTCTCAGATCATGGGGAATATTTAGGTGATTATGGTGTGGTTGAAAAATGGCCAAGTGGTGTACATGAATGTCTTACTCGTACGCCACTCATTATTTCCGGCAAGGATATTCAACAGGGTAAAACTTCTGATGCATTGATTGAATTACTTGATGTTTTCCCGACCTTATTAGACTTGGCCGGGATACAAAGTCAGCATCGGCATTATGGTCGAAGTTTTAAAGCCCTTTTAACTGCACCACAACAGTCCCATCGCGAGGCGGTATTCAGTGAAGGCGGTTTTAATGCCAATGAAAAGGATATTTTGGAAGATCCTCCGTTCCCCTATGATTTAAAAGGTAAGGTCCAGCATATGGATCCAAAATTGGTGGGGAAAGTTGCCTGTATTCGTACTCGTGACTGGACTTATGTCTGGCGCTTATATGAACAACATGAATTATATGATCGTCATAATGATCCATACGAAACCATTAATTTAATTGAGGATGCCAAATATATTGAAATTATCCATGCGTTAAGAGATCAACTGTTGCAGTGGTTGTTGGAAACAGAAGATGAGATTCCACCTACACCCCAGGTACAATGGCCTCAAGTGAACTTGCCTACACCATGATGGCATTTTTATGCGGCAAGATTTTGTATCTATTTTTATTCAATTCATGCCATATCACTGACAGGAATGATACACAACAAATGGCAAAGCCTTTTACACTAAAAATAAATTTAAGAGAATACCTGAACAATGAAAATTGCATATCTATTGATAGGTCTGGGTGTGGTGACCGCTGTGTCGTTAGTACATGGGCAACTTTATGCCAAAGCTACACCGATGGTCACGTCTGAAGTCGATATTGAGCGTTATGCTGGACAATGGTATGAGATTGCTCGGTTACCGATGTTTTTTCAGCGGCATTGTGCCAGTGATGTCACAGCAAATTATGAGTTGAATCCTGATAATACCATTGGGGTACTGAATCAATGTATCAATAAAAAAGGTCAGGTGGAATCTGCACATGGTGTTGCATATGCACAGAATCCCGCCAAAAATAAATTAAAAGTAAGTTTCTTGCCTCGTGCTTTGCGCTGGCTGCCATTTACCAAAGGTGACTACTGGATTTTACGTCTGGATCCGGATTATCAGGTGGCATTGGTAGGTGGCCCATCACGCAAATACTTATGGTTATTATCGCGTAGCCCAACACTTGATCAGGCAACCATCGACACTTATTTACAGACAGCACAAGATCAGGGCTTTGATGTCTCAAAATTGATCTGGACCAAGCAGACGGTCACACCATCATCACCCTGATATATACGCTACGGTATGATTTGAAGTGGTTTTGCCTAGATGCTTTCGATGGGTTAAAATGATTAAGATATTCTAATATAGCTGTATGTGATTGATCATGCAGCGTTCATCAAACTGTCATGATCTTGATCTAGGCTATAATGACAACATATAACAAAGAGGTGCGAATGCCAATAAAACTCATTGCCGTTGATATGGACGGTACTTTTTTAAATGACAATAAACAATACAATAAAACCAGATTTTTAAATCAATATTCACAGCTGAAACAACAGGGCATTCGCTTTGTGGCGGCAAGTGGTAATCAACTTTATACCTTACAAAATTATTTCCTTGAAATTCAAAATGAGATTGCTTATGTTGCCGAAAACGGTGCATATGTGGTGGATGGAACAGAAGAAGTCGGATTTGCCCATTTTTCTCAGAATCTGGTGGCAGAGATACTTGCCAGTTTAATTGAAAATTATCAGCAGGCATTAGTGGTATGCGGAAAGAAAGGCGCATACAGTAGTGTGACTGTGCCACAGCAAGCCTATCAAAAGCTGAATAAATATTTTAAAAAATTAAATATTGTTCAGGATCTCATGCACATCGATGACCAAATTTGTAAAGTGACGCTCAACACCGCACAATGCGATGTGAATCTATTGCTTGAAGTGTTGAAAGCCAAAGACTTTATTCAAAACCAATCGGTTAAACTGGTTTCCAGTGGTTTTGGTTTTATTGATTTGATTATTCCGGAACAGCATAAAGCGCATGGCTTGGGCTTGTTACAGCAAAAATGGCAGATTGCTGATCAGGAGATTTTAGCCTTTGGCGATAATTATAATGATCTGGAAATGATTCAGAAGGCTGGTTTTAGCTTTGCCATGGATAATGCGGTTCCAGAATTAAAACAGGCGGCACGGTTTATGACAACGAGTAATGAACAGGACGGTGTACTTGAAGTCATTGATTTACTACTGGCTGGAGAATATCCCTTTCAACCGAGTCTAAATGCTGTTAATTTCTAGCTAAGATAGTGATAAATGATAAAAATCGGACAAAGGTGCACATACACCTTTGTCCGAGATGAACTTATTTTACAGTTTTATTTTGCCAGTTCGGCATCAATTGCTGCGACTAGGCGTGGATCTTCGGCAGTAATATCCGGTGCAAAGCGTGCGACTACTTCACCTTGTTTATTGATGAGGAATTTTTCAAAATTCCACAATACTTCTGGTGGTTCATTTGGTGTTAAACCGTATTCAATCAGATCCTTTTTCCATGGACCTTCTCCAATACGTTCCGGTTGTGCTGTGATCAACCCTTGATAGAGTGGATGCTTATCTTCACCTGCGACAGAAATTTTGGCGAATAAAGGAAAGCTGACATCATAGGTCAAAGAACAGAACTGCTGAATTTCTTCATTTGTTCCTGGTTCTTGTGCCAGAAAATTATTGGCAGGAAATGCTAAAATTTCTAAACCTTGCGTTTTTTTCTCTTTATAAAGTTTTTCCAGTCCTTCATATTGTGGTGTTAAACCACATTTTGAGGCCACATTGACCACCAGTAAAACTTTGCCTGAATAGGCCGCCAGTGTGGTTTCACTGCCATCAATTTTATTGAGGGAAATATCGGTAATCTTACTCATGAGTTTATCCTAAACTGAGGTTCGGTTTAACATAGCATGATTGTCAAAAATGCATGTTAAACCATTGTAAATAGGATGTAGCGAATTATTGAGCAGGTTGTTGTGGGACTGGAAGCTGCTGTGATGTAGCCGGTTGATCAGAGATTTTGTTATGAATGTCCTGACTAATTTCCATCAGTTCTTGTTGGGCTTTCATGGCTTTTTCCTGTAAAGGCTGGAACTGTGCAGGATCAATTTTTTCCATGTTACTGGTCAGAATGGTTTCGCTCATTTCCAGACCGACATGACTATTTTCAATCATTTTTTCGCGTAGTTGATTGGCTTCAGTACTTTTTAGATTTAATTTTTTCAGGTGGGCATTGCTTTTTTCGACAAAGCTTTTAAATTCGGTAAATAGTTTTTTGAGTTCTTCTTTATCCTGCTTTTGCATGGCTTGATCCATACGTTGTTGTAATGACGATGCTGCCTGTTCCTGCGCCAGTCCAAATGTCTGAATGGCATTAACGTCGGCTGTGATGTCAGCTTTATTATTGGTGCTGAGTTGAGCAGTTTGTTGTGTTGTTGCAGGTGCTTTACTTTCCCCATCTTTTACTTCGGTCACAGGTTTGGAGCATGCAGTCAGTGTGGCCATCGTTGTGATTAGTGCAACAAGTGTTAATTTTTTCATAAAATTTTCCAAATAATGTATTGAATGACGGTATACATCAATATCCCGCCTATCGTGTACGCTACTATAACGGAAGATGAATGTATAAATCGAATACTCTTGTGCAAAATTTTATTATAAAAAGGAAACGATCGTGGTTAAGCGCTTAATTGATGAAGGCGGAATTGTTCTGGTGTCATATTGGTATAGCGTTTAAAAAATTCAATAAATGCCGAAGGATGGTGATAGTTTAAATCCAGTGCAATTTTTTTAATGGATACATTGAGTTTTAGTTGATCGATGGCATAAATCAGTTTGGCACGATTACGCCACTCGGAAATCGACATGGCAAAATGCTGTTGAAACAAGCGTAATAAATGTCGTTCACTCATGGCAAAATGGGTACAGATGCTATGCAGTTTTAGCGCATGATGTTGCGGCTGTAATAAAAAATCGGTAATTTTTTTTAAGGCAATATCGTTACTTAGTGGCAAGTAATGCTCGTGGCTTGGGGCAGTCGATAATTCATCAAATAATACCAATAGCTTATGCCATTGCTGCAAAGGCGTCTGTTGTGTACGTTGATCCAATAAATGCTGAGTGATAAAGCTGATCAGTGGTGAAATCTGGATCACGCTGGGTGTTGCTGCCAAGTGCCGGGAAAGCGTAGGGGAAATTCTAAAACAGATAAAGCGCGTTTCCTGATCGTACCTTGAGATGGCCTGATGGGGTGTATGTGGCGGAATCCATAAGCCAAAAGTTGGCGGTGATAAATAGACCTGTTGGTCGATATTGAACTCCAGAATACCGTCTAGTGAGAAATTAAAGTCACCCCATAAATTACTATGCGGATAGACTTCTTCTTTTGCCTGATATTGATAGGCATCCAGATGCAGATGTGACATGTCTAAACTGGAATGGTCTAGGGTGCCAAGGCATGCGTGCTCAATGGAGGAGGTTTGGTTCAATGTCGTATCTTCAATGGTTTTGTCTGATTATCAGTATATTATTTATATAAGACATCACCGACAATAGGCAGGGTAAAAAATAGCGGGAAAAATTCATGAATACAGGTTCAATCAGTACCACGACAACGCAGCGCTGGTTATATCTATTGCCATTAACAGCAGTATTGATCTGGGCCATTAATATTGTGGTGACCCGTTATGCTGTGGATTTAATTGAACCCATCAGTATTAGTTTTTATCGCTGGTTGATTGCATGGCTGGTCTTGACACCATTTATGTTGTTAAAAGTAATAAGACGCTGGCAGGATATTCGTCCGCATCTTTGGCAATTGGCTGTGCTAGGTTTTTTGGGAATGGTGTGTTATCAGGGGCTTGCCTATACAGCAGCACATTATACCACTGCAACCAATATGGGGATTATTAATGCTTTTATCCCAGTCTTTTCGATTTTTTTTAGTATTTTTATCTTAAAAATTTATCCCAATCGGTTTGCTATTTTTGGCGTGATCTTATCAATTTTTGGTCTGATGTATTTGGTTACCCAGGGCAATTTTGCCACATTGTTACACGGACAACATATTTTTGGTGATTTGTTAATGGTATTGGCAGTGGGATTATATGCATTTTATGGGATTTTCTTGCAGCGCTGGCAATTGAGATTACCCCTATTCATTATGCTCTATATTCAAGTCATCTTTGCGGTATTGTTTCATATTCCCTTGATTATGTACTTTGGTCTGGATCAGTTGAATGCTGCCAATGCGCCCGCAGTGTTCTATGCTGGGATTTTTTCTTCTATTTTTGCAGCTTATTTATGGATGATGGCGGTACAAAATCTGGGTTCAAACCGTACCAGTATCTTTATGAATTTTATTCCAATTTTTACTGCAATTATTGCTTATATTTTTCTGCATGAACAATGGACAATTTATCATAGTATCGGTGGGGCAATGGTCTTGGTAGGAATTTTATTGGCACAAAAGAAGTAACAAAGAAAATGATTTTGGGTCTGTAAAGTTGTACAGACCCTCATATTTTATGCTTTATTCGACAGTTGGATTATTTAAACCACGCGCCAATGTGAAAATCAGAAAAATTGAAAATAAGGTAAGCGGTAATACGCCAAAGAGCAGGACATTACTATTAAAATAATCGACAATTAATCCACCCAATGCCGAACCCAGGGCGATCAGGATAAGGAAAGTAAAAGTAATCATCGGCATTCCTTTTTCAACTGATTCAGGCGCATGAACAAACATCCAGATATTTACAGCTGTAGGAATGATTCCCCAAGCAAAGCCCCATAGTGCAGTCAATAAAACAGCAGCAGCGATATGTATTGCAAATAAAGGTAAACAAAGAAAGCTAATGGCAAATGCAAGACCTGCCAAGGCAAACGTATAACGGATATTGATTTGCCCCATATAGCCCGCAAAGGCATTGCCTAAAATCCCTGAAACACCAAAAATCAATAATAAACTACTGATAAAACCATCAGAATAACCCAGTTGAAATTTAAAGAATGGTGCAAAATAGCTATAGGCAGCAAAATGTGCCAACCCAATAAAGATAAAAATAATCCAGCCTTTACGTGCAATAGGATGGCGAATTAATACAGGTAATTCTTTTAGTTGTAAGGCAGAAGAAGGCTTTAGCTGCGGTAAATAACGTAATTGCATGAAGAAAAGTATGATCCCCATCACCGTGATGATTATAAATGCAGTACGCCAACTCGAATAATGTGATAACCATGTACCAATCGGTACGCCGAGAACACTGGCTAAAGTCACACCGGAGGCGACTAAGGCGGTTGCTTTTGCGATTGGCAAATGGGCAGGGGCGACCCGACCGCTTAATGCAACAGCCGTTGCCCAAAAGCCGCCAATAGAGATGCCAAGCAGAAGACGACCTAATAACACCAAGGTGAAATTCGATGCAAGTGCTGTAAGCAAATTGGCAATGACCATGATCACCATGAGGATTAATAATAAGTAGCGTCGATCCAGTGATTTTGCAGACAGCGGAATCAATAAGGCGGAGAACATCCCGGTAATGGCAGTGATGGTCACTGTCCAGCCTGCGGTGCCAATGGAAATCTGGAAATCATGGGCAATCTCATTGAGTACACCCACAGCGAGAAACTCTCCAGTGACTAATGCAAATGCACTGAGTGCCACAGATAAAATTGCAAGCCAGCTACCTTGATGCGGAATAGACGTTATGGATTGATTCTTATCAGAACAAATAGAATTTGGTGGGGACATAGTACACCTGTAAATAGACTGACAAGGAAGATTCATAATATTTTTATAATGAACGTTATAAAAATATTATGTTATCCTAGTGTTGTCAATTCTTTTTATAATGATCATTATAAAATATATCGAATGATCATTCATCATGCTGTTAAAGTTTTCATATAGGTGAAAAATGACAAAAGCCAAACGTGGTCGGCCAAAGTGTTTTGATGAG
Source organism: Acinetobacter populi (assembly GCF_002174125.1). Classification (GTDB taxonomy): domain Bacteria; phylum Pseudomonadota; class Gammaproteobacteria; order Pseudomonadales; family Moraxellaceae; genus Acinetobacter; species Acinetobacter populi. The sequence goes on along the minus strand of NZ_NEXX01000001.1, from coordinate 1,008,627 downwards.
GAAAAAGCACTTGAACAAGCCATGCTATTGTTCTGGCAATATGGTTATCAAGCAACTTCAATGAGTGATTTGACCAAGGCGCTCGGTATTACTGCACCAAGTCTATATTGTACTTTTGGCGATAAAACGCAATTATTTTATCGTTGTCTGGAATATTATCTTACACATGAAGCCTGTTCATTTACAGTGATTTTTCAACAGGCCAAAACAGCGAAAATTGCCATCGAAATTTATCTCCATGAGAATATCAAGCGCTTTAATGTAGAACACAAACCCAAAGGATGTATGCTGATTACCGCGGCAATGAATTGTCATGGCGAAAATCAAGAAATACAAAATACGGTATTGGGTTATCGGCTGCAAACCAGAGAAGATATGCTTGCGCGATTGCAACGTGGTGTTGAGGAAGGTGATTTACCACCCCATGCACCAATCCAATTAATGACAGATTTTTATTGTACAATTTTGCAGGGTCTTACCTTGCAAGCGCGAGATGGAGCCGAGAGCGGGCAGTTGCAGGCAGTGGTAGATCAAGCCATTAATCATTGGGAATTATTTCTACAATCTGCCTAAACTCAAGCACGAATCACTTGTCCTGTGACAGCATCGAGAATTTTGCTGGGCTGTGGACTGTTGCCTAATTCACCCGGTAAAATGGCTAAATCTGACGGAAAGTAATCGGCGACCTGTTGTGCTGTTTTTGCTGGGGCTAAACCGGCTGGGTTGGCACTTGTGGATACAATCATGCCATCAAATGCTGCACATAATTGCTGACATAAAGCATGTTGGGTCACCCGAATAGCGACCCGATCATGTGCGCCATAAATCCATGCCGGAATTGCTGTACTGACAGGTAGTAACCATGTCGTGGCACGTTGCTGTGCTGCGGAATGCTGCCATGAAGCAATAATTTGTTGGCGTATTTCTGTATCTAGTAGGGCAAGTAAAGGCTCAACCCGTTCAATACTTTCACTTAGCAGAATCACGCCTTTTTCAATCGGGCGTTGTTTAAGGGTCAGGATTTTTTCAAATGCTTGCTGCTGCTGCGGGTCACAGCCCAAGCCCCAGACTGCTTCGGTGGGGTAGGCCAAAACATCACCCTGTTTTAATCGCTCAACTGCTTGTTGCAGGTTTAGCGTATTCATACTGTATCCAAAACTCATTATCCAGAATTTATGCTCAAAGTCATTTAACAGCGGAGATAACGACCGCCATGTTGTTTGCACAGGCCGAGCAGTTCTAGCTCGACCAGTGCGACATTGAGGTCAATGATATTCTGATTTAATCGTATTGCAAGTTCATCGATGCTGATGCCAATCCAATCCAGTTGTTGATAGAGCGCATTTAAATGTTCGGGAATCGCAATACTTTCAGTTTGTGGCGCTACAGTTTGATGATCAGGTTTTTTTAGCACAGCTTTGGATGGGGCAGGGCTACGTACTTGCGCCTGACCAAACATGTTCAGGTCTTCGATCACCTGTAGCGGGTGATCGACCAGCGTTGCACCTTCACGAATCAATTGATGACAGCCTTGATGATATTGACTATAGATATGTCCGGGAATGGCAAATACCTGCTTGCCTTGTTCGGCGGCTTTTTTGGCTGTAATCAATGAACCACTTTGTAAGCCGGCTTCTACCACCACAGTACCCAGACTTAGACCACTAATCATGCGATTACGGCGTGGGAAATTACGTTTCGCAGGTGGTGTATTGGCTAGAAATTCCGAAACAATCGCACCACCATGCTCAATAATACCTTGCCAAAGGGAGCGATGTTCTGAAGGATAGCATTGATCCAATCCTGTGCCGATCACAGCAATACTTTTACCGTTCTGGATTGCACCATGATGAGAGGCAGCATCAATCCCAAGTGCCAGACCACTGGTGACGACAAAATTTTGTTCGGCAAAGAAATTGGCAAAATCATAAGCCACCTGCTTGCCATGCGGGCCGGGTTGTCGGCTACCCACCATGGCAATCTGCGGTTGCTGTAAAACATTGGTATCGCCCTGAACAAACAGAATGGGCGGACTATCGTCATAATGTGAAAGTGACACAGGATAATTGTGCTGATGTTTAAAGATAATGCTGTCACAGTGTTCAAGCGTTAATTTTAAACAGGTCTGGAAATCCTGCTGTCCCTGCGGATTATGGAATATCTGCAACCGTTGCAGGTGATTGGGATGTAATTTGAGCTGTTGCCAGATCGGCAAGGCAGCAAGCTGAATGGCATCACTGGCATTGCCAAAATGTGATAGCAACCGATGAAAACTACTTAAAGAATATTGCAGCACGTACCATAAGCTTAATTGATCAATATCAGGCTGAGGAATATGCTGCATACAATACCTTTACTTAATTTGTCCGGCTATTTATTCATCCGATAGGGGCACAGCCAGTAAAGCACCAAGTTTGATTGGCAAACTGCTATCAGTGACATAGGCATAGCTGATTTGGTCAAAGGTTTTAAACACCAGTGCATGTCCGATACGCTGAGGTGGTAATTGTACCTTTTCTTTTGTTCTTGGATCGGTGGTGACTTCACCTTGTTGATCAAGCGCAAAGACTTGTCCGACTTCTACACCATCAAGGTTGCCACGATCAATGGCAATCACACTATGTTTTGCCGCTGTACCAATCGAACCGAGTACACGAATCACCTGTCCACCTTCACGTACCTGACTGGCAGGAACCGGATAGAACAGCGTTGGCAGCATGGCATCATATTCGGGTAAAATTAAATCGCCTTTGCGTACTTCACCATTAAAAGTTTTGGTTAATTCAAAGGTGGAGACATCACCTTGTTGTTGGGTTGCCAGACCCGAAGCGACTTGATTGAGCTCAATGCCTGCAACATATTCTTTGCCTTGTGCATTACGCAATTTGTAAGGCTCGCCAGAACGATAAACTGCATAACGTTGCCCGATCTGTATGCCATTGCCACGGATATAGATACGATCTCCGGCAGCAGCGATGACACGGTTTTCGGTCATGCCAAGCACATAAGGTACATTGGCAATATTCTCTGGTGAAACAATGATGCTACGTTCCAGCCAGTTGCGAATTTCATCCAGCGGAATAACAGGAATCGCATTATTTAATGATTCCACCCGTATTTGTGGCGAAAGATTAATGCCAGCTTGACCACCTGCACGGCGAATAACACCTTCACAGCCATCACCCTCATCTTTACCAATTAATGGGCGGCCTTCTAGTGTACACAGTAACAAGCGGTCACCCGGATAGATCCAGTGTGGATTTTTTACATGCTTGTTACTCGCCCAGATTTCCGGCCAACGCCATGGCTTTTGTAAAAAACGCCCAGAGATATCCCAAAGCGTATCGCCTTTTTTGACCACATAGACATTGGGTGCATCTGCACGCAAGGATGGTGGATTAATATTTTTTGCCTGAACGTCAACTGCAACGCCAAGCCCTAGGCCGATACACATTGCAAATGCAATGGCATGCTGTTTGAATGTTTTTTTAGCGGTTATTGCTTGGTATTGCAACGCTTTTGTCATTATCATAAGCCCTAATACTGTGTCTGTTATTCGGCTATACTATTTAGTAGCCGCTACAAACGCCCCCTGGTTAAGAAATACAATTGATTGTAGGTTTCTGCTTGACCAATGGCATCATGAGAGGACCATATGGCACTTCTACCTATTTTAAGTTTTCCCGATCCACGCTTACGTACCATTGCCAAGCCTGTAGAGCAAGTGAATGATGAAATTCGTCAGCTTGCGGCAGATATGTTTGAGACCATGTATGCTGCACCCGGTATTGGTTTGGCAGCCAGTCAGGTTGACCAGCATATCCAACTTATCGTCATGGATTTGTCGGAAACCAAAGATCAGCCCATGGTCTTTATTAACCCCAAAATTACTGCTTTGACTGATGAAACGCAACCTTATGAAGAAGGCTGTTTATCGGTACCACAAATATACGATAAAGTTGAGCGTCCGTCACGTGTAAAAATCGAGGCATTGAACCTTGAGGGTGAAAAAATTGAAATTGAAGCAGACGGATTATTGGCAGTTTGTATCCAGCATGAGATGGATCACTTAAACGGTAAATTATTTGTAGATTATTTATCACCGCTAAAGCGTCAAAGAGCGCGTGAGAAAGTGGAAAAACTGGTACGCCAGCGTCAGAAAGAGAAAGTAACCGTGAAGCGTTAAAAGGTCTAAGTTTTTATACTTTGTATTGAATTAAAAATAGCCGCTATGTATGCATAGCGGCTATTTTTTTATTAATCGTCATTTCTATTTGGTAATAATGTGGTGATTCTCACCTTATCAATTTTATGACCATCCATCGTCAAAATATCAAATCTAAAACCATCTGCCTCGACCTGTTCACCATCATGCGGTACACGGCCAAGGTGCCATAATAAATATCCAGACAGGGTGGAATATTCCTCATTGTCATTGACCAGATCCTTGCCGACCAACAAGGAAACATGACGAATATCACTGGAACCTTCCAGCATCCATGAGCCATCTTCGAGCATTTCGACTTCAGGCGTCTCAATATCTTCATCGTCAGGGAATTCACCCGCAATCGCTTCCAGAATATCAATTGGTGTGGCAATCCCTTCGATAGAACCATATTCATTGAGCACAATCGCAATTTGCATTGGGGCATGACGTAATTGTTCCATCAGGGTAAGTACCTTGATGTTTTCATGAACCACCAGCGGTTGGCGCAAACCATTTTCAATATCGATTTCACCGGTTTCCAGATAATGATTCAGTACCTTATGCGTTAAGGCAACACCTTCTAGATTATCCAGACTACCGCGTGCGATAAGCACCCGAGAATGGCTAATTGCCAGCAGATTTTCCTTGATATGGTCTGATTCGGTCAAATCTAGCCACTCAAGGTCTGGACGTGGGGTCATAATGGATTTTACCGGACGTTCGGCCAGCGTTAATACGCCATGGATCATGCCTTTTTCTTCATCGGAAAAGACTTCATTGGCAGAAGATTGTGTGGCCAGAATATCCGCGGTTTCGGACAACTGATCCTGTTCATTCTTATCAATGGTTCTACCACCAAGTAAACGAATCACCGCAGAGGCCGTACGCGAGCGCAGGTCTGTGGTGGTGATCATTTTTTCACGACTCCGGCGGGTGGCTTGATTAATGGCTTCAATCAATACCGAGAAGCCGATTGCCGCATAAATATAACCTTTCGGAATATGAATACCAAAGCCTTCCAGTACCAGTGACAATCCGATCATAAACAGGAATGCCAGACACAAAATCACCACGGTTGGATGTCTGCTGACAAATGACATCAATGGTTTGGATGCAAGCAGCATGATGCCGACGGCAATAATGACCGCAATCATCATGACTTCCAGATGTGGCACCATACCCACTGCGGTAATCACACTGTCTAGTGAGAAAATCGCATCCAGCACCACAATCTGTGCAATTACCGCCCAGAAAGCGGCATGCTCAACACGATCTTCCTTGAGATCGGCCTTACCTTCGATGCGCTCATGGATTTCCATGGTGGCTTTAAATAACAGGAAAATCCCGCCAATAATTAAAATTAGATCACGACCAGAAAAGCCATAATCAAAGATTTCAAATAGATTGTCCTTGAGGGTCATCACCCAAGAAATCGACGCCAGTAGAATCAAACGCATCACCAAGGCCAGACTCAGACCGATGATGCGTGCTTTATTGCGTTGTTCCGGAGGTAATTTTTCTGCCAAAATGGCAATAAAGACAAGGTTATCAATACCAAGAACAATTTCTAGGACGACTAATGTCAATAAACCAACCCATGCGGAAGGATCGGACATCCACTCAAACATCATGAATGATTACTCCCTTTGCCGGATATTGGATTAATGACTTGTCTCAATAAATTGAAAAAAAAGTGAAAATTTTTAATTGATTGTGAAAAAATAAAAAGGTCATCACTAAAATGACAACATCGACTACTCATATAGATAAGAAATGTAGTGAAACATGTTTTGAGTATATGCAAGAATTCCGACAAATTCATTAAAAAAATCACAAAATTTGTGTTTATTATTTAAACGCCAATTGCAAACTTTGCGTGTATTTTTGCAATAATTTTACAGATATTGTCATATAACTTGCATATACTAGGAAAGAAAGCGTGTATATAAAGTTAGATAAGAGAAAGATATGTTAATTGATATGAATTCTATGATGGATCAGGATGCAGTCGCTACCCAGCAATTAATCGCCTTATATTGTGGGTCACGTTCGGGAAATAATCCTGTATATAAAGAAGCCGCCATTAGCCTTGCAAAAACGCTGGCAGAAAATGGATTCGGTGCAGTATATGGCGGTGCAAGCATTGGTTTGATGGGACAGGTGGCAGATGCTGTGCTAGAACATGGCGGTGAGGTTGTGGGTGTCATTCCACAATTTATGCTGGATTATGAAATAGCCAATAATAAACTGACCGAACTGCATATTGTCGATACCATGCATACCCGTAAAGCCATGATGGCAGATCGTGCCAGTGCATTTATTGCCTTGCCGGGTGGTTTGGGTACGTTTGAAGAAATTCTGGAAATTGCGACTTGGGGGCAGTTGAATCAGCATCAAAAACCCATGATTTTATATAATGTCAACGGATTCTATGATCATCTTATTGCACAGCTTGATCATGCTGTACAAGAGGGATTTTTGCCAATGCAGCATCGTGCCAAACTTCTGGTATGCAATCAGCAGCAGCAAATTCTGGAAATATTGAGTAATTTAGGTTCGCCGGCAGAATTTGTTGTCTAAACGATAGGGTATGTAAAAAATCCATGTAGAAATCATGTTGTATTCAAGCATACAAATGTACAGGGCCTGTCGATTGATCAACAAATATCGGCGGGCTTTTTGTTTGAGTGCGATATTTTAATGGGTTGTGATGCCAATGATTTTATTGCTGACCCATAGCTTAGATTTAAGTTTTCATGATTTCAATGGCATGTCAGTTTGATGTCAAAAACATGACAACATAATCATAGATCAAGTGTATGAGTCGGGTTAGACTAGATTGGGTTGAATACACGTCTGCACTGTAAATATTCTGTCATGTTCAAGCTGTCCGATTCACCGTCTGAATGTCAACAAACTCCAGCTAATTTAGAGAAAAATGAAACCGAAACCAAGACCGAGCGTATATGAAGCAAAAGTTGCCCCAGAATTTCGTATCGTGCTTTGGCTCGCTGCACTGGGATTCTTTATGCAGGCACTTGATGCCACAATCGTCAATACTGCATTGCCACGGATTGCCCTAAGTCTGAATGTTGATCCGCTACAAATGCATAATGTGGTGATTGCCTATGTACTCACTGTTGCTGCGCTAATTCCGGTCAGTGGCTGGCTGGCAGATCGTTTTGGTATCCGCAATGTGTATTTATGTGCGATAGCCATGTTTACCTTGGCATCATTGGCCTGTGCCTTGTCACAGAATTATCAGCAGCTGATTATTGCACGAATTTTTCAGGGGATAGGCGGTGCCTTTTTGTTGCCAGTTGGTCGTTTGGCATTATTAAGGATTTTACCACGTACCCAATTTCTGGCTGCCATGGCATTTATTTCAATTCCTGGGCTGATCGGACCGATGTTAGGCCCCATGCTGGGCGGTTTCATGGTGGAGTATGCGACTTGGCACTGGATTTTTCTGATTAATCTGCCCATTGGCCTTTTGGGTATGATTTTTACCTGTACTCATATGCCAAATGTAAAGCTGGAAAATTTACCCAGATTTGATTATGCCGGTTTTGTTCTATTGGTCACGATGATGGTTGCTTTAACCATGGGGCTTGAGGGATTTTCTCAGGGAACGTGGAGTCTGATACAGGTTTTTTCTGTGTTGGTACTGGGTATTTTTGCTGGCTTGTTGTATATGAGGCATGCCAAACGGGATACACGTGCGATTTTTCGTGCCAGTTTATTTCAGGATATTCGTTTTAAGATTGGAATTTTAGGGAATATTTTTACCCGTTTGGGGAGTGCCAGCATTCCATTTATTTTGCCTTTAAGTTTGCAACTGGCACTGGATTTTAGTCCGTTTCAGGCAGGTTTGATGATGATGCCGCTGGTGTTTGGCTCAATTGTCATTAAACGCTTTACCACGCTCACCATTCAGAAATATGGTTATTATCGGGTATTGATGGTGAATACTTTGCTGGTGGGCTTTGGTATTATGAGCTTTGCCGCCCTTGATTTGCATCCCAATATCTATACGCAGGCGATACATTTTTTCCTGTTTGGCTGTGTCAATTCCATGCAGTTTACCGCCATGAATACCTTAACACTTAAGGACTTAAGTCAAGAGCAATCGGCCAATGGCAATAGTTTGCTTTCTATGGTGATCAATATGTGTATGAGTATGGGGGTCGCTTTGGTGGGTGTGCTATTACATTATTTTGAAAAAATTGGTGCACATCTCCCGCTGCTTTGGTCTTTCCAGCATACTTATATTGTGTTGGGTGCAATTACGGTATTGGCAAGTCTGGTGTTTCGTCAGCTTAAAAAGGTTCAGTTACCACAAAAATCTGCACCACAATGATCTTTAGTAAATTAACGGTTTAGTTCATGAAAAGCAAAGCCACCAAGCGTAGAATAAACAGAAGAATTTCGCAAAAAGTTGTGGTAAGTGTCATGGCAGTAGCTTTGTTGAGTCTAGGTCTGGGGGGAGCATTGTTTTTTTCACAAAATTATCTCAATCCACAAAATTTTAACGACTATGCCGTACAGGGATTTGATGTTTCGCGCCATCAGGGCGAGATTCAATGGCAAAAAATTGATCCGAAAAAATATCAGTTTGTCTTTATCAAGGCGACAGAAGGTGGGGACTATCAGGATCCCAAGTTTCAGGAGAACTGGTTAAATGCCAGACAGCAGGGTTTGGCTGTGGGGGCTTATCATTTTTTTAGAAATTGTAAAACGGGTGAAGAGCAGGCGAAAAATTATATTCAGGCTGTGCCGAAAAAATCCGATAGCTTACCGCCTGTGATGGATCTGGAGTTTCAGTGGACCTGTCCTGAAGTCAATGCAGAACAATTACAGCAGCGTATTCGTAGCATGGCTGAAAAACTTGAACAGCATTATGGTAAAAAACCGATTTTCTATACCACACCGAATTATTATAAAACCTATATTGAAGGTCAGTTTGAAGGCTATACATTATGGTTACAAGACCTTAAAAATGTACCGCCCCGTATTGATCAACGGCCTTGGATGTTTTGGCAATATTCGCATACCGGCAAAATTAACGGCATCAATACCGATGTTGATCTAAATGTTTTTCGAGGCAATATAGCTGATTTTAAGTTGTTGCTTGAATCTAAAAACAGCGCGCAATAATCCAGATGAGAGCTTTGGTAAACCGATCATGATTCCACGCAAAATTATTCATATTGATATGGATGCATTCTATGCTTCAGTCGAATTGCGTGATCGTCCGGAACTGCGTGGTTTACCGATGATTGTTGCCAGTGACCGGCCTCGTTCTGTCGTCACCACAGCAACATATGAAGCACGGCAGTTTGGTTTACGCTCGGCGATGTCGGTGGCCAAGGCAAAACAGTTGTGTCCGCAAGTCATTTGTATCCCGCCGGATTTTAATAAATATCGGGCGGTTTCTGCTCAATTACAGCAAATTTTTCAGCGTTATACCGCACTCATCGAGCCGATTTCTTTGGATGAGGCTTTTCTTGATGTGACCGAGAATTTAACCAGATTGGCTTCTGCTACCGAGGTAGCACAGCACATTCGGGCTGATATCGTCAAAGAAACCGGATTAACAGCTTCGGCGGGTGTGGCACCCAATAAGTTTCTCGCTAAAATTGCTTCAGATTGGAATAAACCGGATGGCTTATGTGTAATCAAGCCCTCACAGGTGCAGGGTTTTATTCAAACCTTGCCACTGGAAAAAATCCCCGGCGTGGGAAAAGTCACTTTACAAAAATTAATCGCATTCAATTGGCAAACCATCGGCGATATTCAGTCGATTGAAGAGCAGGTGCTAGTCCATCATTTTGGAAAGTTTGGACGTCGTTTATATCTTTATGCACAGGGTATTGATGATCGACCAGTACAGGCCGAACGCGAGCGACAGCAGATTTCCAAAGAAATTACTTTTGAGCAGGATTATTTTTTAACGGAGCTGGATCATGTCTGGCAGCCATTGATTGATAAGGTCTGGCAACAGTTACAACGAAAGCAAATGATTGCCCGTGGGGTACAGGTCAAATTAAAAACCACTGATTTCAAAACACTACAACATAGTCGTACCTTTTCCCATGCATTTGAAAATGCCGAACAATTGCTGCATGCGGTAAAGCAATTGCTGCAAGAGTTTGAGCAGCATAAAGATTTAAAATTTCGACTGGCAGGCATGGGTGTTTTTAATCTGGAAGATCAGATGGAAAACTTTCAATTGTCGTTTTTATAATATGTTAGTTACATATTGATTTAAGTTTTTTTGATTTTACATTACAGCGTTGCATGGATAAGATGATTATTGTCATCAAACATGCTTATACTATGAACAGCATATCTTCGCCAGAATTAGACCAGCAAGGAATCGCATGACGACAACATCTAAACAATACTATACCCGAACCGCTCAGGTACTCCATTGGATCATGGCAATTATTTTTATTGCAGCTTGGTTGATTGGTTTTTATAGTGGTAATTTCCTCAGCTATGATGTCGATGGTAGCTTTAAAGGGGATGTGATTAGCCTACATAAGAATATTGCCACAACAATTATTTTTCTGGTGGTGATCCGAATTTTTTGGCGTTATACCCATCCTGCACCTAAATTACCTGACACGATGTCACCAATGATGAAAGGCTTGGCACATCTTGGCCATTTATTTTTGTATTTAATGCTGATTGCATTGCCAATTTCCGGTTGTCTGTATAGCTGGAGTGCCGGACATCCTGCACCGGTATTATATTTGTTCAATATTCCCCAGTTAATCGATAAAAATCCTGACATTATGGCCGTTGTAAAACCATTACATATTTATTTATCCTGGTTTGCAGGATTGCTGGTGGTCGGTCATATTGCAGCAGCCCTGAAACATTACTGGATTGATAAGGACAATATACTGCAAAGTATGACCAGACAAAAATAAGTTCGATTAAGGCGTTATTTTTTTCACGTGCTCTAAAAGCTGGGCACGTTCATTTTCATTCAGTTGTTCTGCAAGGCTAATAATATCTTCCAGCGATGATAACGCAGGGCTGGTTTCGCTATGTGTGGCTTCCTGTGGCAGGCTTTCAATTTGTGTGTCAATCTCAAGCCCTTGATAGATGGACTGAAGTTTTTGCTGATGTTCGGCAAAGTCCAGTTTAAACAGTTGTTGATCCAGCAGTTGATAGCATGCAACTTCATTGTTCTGTTCCACAATGTCACTGTTAAGCGCAGAAACAATAAATTGCATTCTAGGAAAAGCGCGTTGTAAACGGGTCAGAATGTTATGGCGATGAGCTTGATCGAGAAAGGCATCTACTTCATCAATCATCACAATCCCTTCGGCTTCCATACATGGATAAAGACTTTGTGGATTCAGTAGACAGGCACGACGCACTAGATCTCCAACCAGTGCCACCCAGATCCGATAAGATTGCGAGAGCTGCATAAAAGGAATTTTTTGCCCGTTAAACGTGATCATCAAGCGCAAACGCGGTTGAAATTCGATAAATAGCTCGCCCATTTCAGGCAAAACGCTATGAAGTGTACTGCGTAAACTATTCAGGCAGCGCTGCGGACTCAGACGATAGGCTTGTTCCAGACCGGAAAACAGTTCATTCATCTGATCATATCCCTGAAAACGCTGCTCAGGATCGAGATATTGTTTGAGTAGTTGTGCGGTTTGTGCATTTTCCAGATCATAGACTTCACGATACCAGTCGAAGAATTTACTAAACATGGTAAAACTCAGACTGGTTAGATCATAGGCATGGTGCAGTGAACCTAAATTTGTGGCGGCATTTTTATTTTGAATATTGGCTTCATGCACAAAGCGTTCAACCGGATAATAGGCAATACAGGGTATCGAAAATAAAGGGTCTTGTATTGATTGTTTCTGATAGCGTGTGACCAATTTTTCTAGTTGCGTGGTTTCCGGACGACTTAAGCCAATGCCAAGAGGTGAGTTTCTGGTTTTAACCAGTTGCCATAGACATAGCCCGTCTACGTCGGGTTGGGCACCTGCATCTTCAAGTAAGCTGCCTAATTCTTTGGGATAGCTCACTTCAATTTGAATCGATGCATAGAGGCTATCGTCATACATATCGCTATCAGCAATCACGATGCCTGCGGTGCGTAAATCTTTATATCGGGCTGAAAACCAGCTTAAGGTATGGAAAATATTTTTAAGAATCGAGGTTTTGCCGCTATCTTGCTCACCTAAAATCACGGTCATCGCTGATGTGCTGTTGCTTAAATCAATCGACAGGTTTTTAAATTGATTAATATTTTTAAATTGAATATGTTGTAGTCGCATAATGCTATCCAGTATCAAATGGGGCGGTTAAGCGGATTTTTTAGGTTGATAATTACGCTTAAGTTGCTGCACTAAATCATAAATATGATGAATATTTAGACTTAGTTTAGCACGAGTACAGGCAACATACAGTAATCGTAGCTCTTCCGGATTGATTTTGTGATCTAATTGATTGAGTTTAAATTGGTAATCATCTTCAAGATGGACCCGGTTCCATTCCAGTCCCTTGGCTTTATGTGCTGTGGAAATGACATAATCCGCCTGTGCAATCGGAGTAATCTTTTCCAGCGCCTGCTTCAATGGTGCAGTGCCATGATCATCAACCAGTTTGACTAGCGGTTTAATATCACTGCCATCATTAGTTTCACAGTATTCATGCACATCATGCCATGAGTTAAACCATGCCAGTTCAGGCACATCGGTGACGCGCTTGCCTTGTTTCAGCGCTGTAGCAGCATCAATAAAGCGGGTAAGGCGTGGATGATCGGCTTGTAGGCTGACTTTATCGCCCTGTAATAAACCACTGAGTAATAATTCCATGGCGCGGGCATTGGTGCGGCATAAAATTGCATCACGCATTTTGGTATGCGGTTTATTCACGACTTTGGATTGAATCTCGCTATAACCATGTAAAGGTACGGTTTCTTTCAAGGCATATAACAGATAATTGGCGACATCGGCAATCTCTTCACCAAAACGAAATGATGTGGTTAAACGGCTTTCCGGTAAAGGTAATTGCTGCATGGCATTGACAGCACCGCGCCAGGCATAGATTTGCTGATGCGCATCACCGACATAGATCACTTGTGCATTGCGTTGTTTGAGTAATATTCCCAGCATCAACGGGTCGGCATCCTGTGCTTCATCAAACAAAATATAATCGCTTGGGATATTCGGTTCGGACAATGCCCAGAGTTTTAAATAAATATCATGCCCAATCCCTGCCTGATGGTTGGGGTTGATAGAATCCAGCCAGCGGCGTTCCAGTGAAGGATAAAGGGCTTTTTGTAATTCGTCGGCATCATCGGGATGTAACCAGTCCGGTACTGGAATATGGCGTGGTGCAGGGTATTGTGCATTGGTCGCGCAAAACTGACTCACGCCATTGGACACCAGACTCGCCAGACGGTTGGGCATCAGCAGATATTTTTCGTAGCGGCTGCCCATCATACGGCGTAGCGTGATCGGTTGTAGCTGATATTCGTTGGCAAGATAGCTAGGGCTTAATCGTGGTAAACGCAATTTGTCGGTAATATTGCGTGGCACACTACGATATGCCAGTGAATGGAAGGTACGGCAGTCAACACCCTGATTAAAGCGTTGCTGTGCATGGTTAGCAATGGCTTTGTTAAATGCCAGATACAGACCACGCCGCTGTGGCATCGCCTGACTGATCATTTGTAAGGTGGTGGTTTTACCTGTACCTGCATATGCAACAATTTTAAAAGAATGACCTAAGCGGGCAGTATCAATCGCTATGGCTTGTTCTTTGGTTGCATGCATTAACACATACCTTCATGCGGGTAGGGTAAAAAAATGCCAGGTTGTACGCAAACAATCATGTCCGGCTCGCTTTTTCTTGTAAACCGGATAAACCCTGACGACGTGCCAATTCATCCAGTACCAGTTGCGGATCAAGATCGAAATAGCCCAGCATGACAATGCTATGAAACCAGATATCAGCTGTTTCATAAATCACATCATTTTTATTTTCTTCGCTGGCAAGCGTTGCATAATCCTTGGCGGCAAGAATGGTTTCGGTGCTTTCTTCGCCAATTTTTTCCAGAATTTTATTGATGCCTTTTTTATATAAGCTGGCGACATAGGAGTGATCGGCATCGGCAGCTTTACGTTGTTGCATCAATTGCCCCAGATGGGTCAGCACATCAACCTGTTCTGATTTTGCGGTGGAGGCATTCATTAATGCAGTATGGCGATGTTCAGTGTGTGCTTTTTCACCATAAATCGCATCGGGATCTTTTAATTGTGCATCCACAATTTCCCAGCCATGTGGGGTCAGTTTGCGATAGAAACAGGATTCGCGTCCAGTATGGCAGGCAATCCCACCATGTTGTTCAACTTGTAGAATAATCACATCGCCATCACAATCCAGACGAATTTCATGTACGGTCTGGAAATGTCCGGACTCTTCACCTTTATGCCAGAGTTTTTGACGAGAACGTGAGTAATACACAGCCTGATTCTTTTCTGCGGTCAGTTGTAAGGCTTCACGATTCATCCAGGCGACCATCAGTACACGACCAGTTTGATGATGTTGTGCAATTGCCGGAATTAAACCATTTGCATCGAATTTAACTTCATCTAACCAGTTTGACATGTGTAGGACTTCCATCAGGTGAAAAAGAACATTGGGGATCTATTATAAGCATTCCTGCATCGACATGGGAAAATAAAATAATGAACTGCGTTGATCCCTTTTTAAACTTGATCAGTGTATGGCGAATTTTTATCTAGCTTTAGCAATTAATCTTGAGGTTCGGGATGTGCAAGATAATGTTTTGCATTTACCACCAGTTGTCGCGTTAGTTCCTGTAAGGGCAAGGATTGCTGCTGCCAGTGATGCCAATATAGCGCAACATCTACTGTTGAATGCGGATAAAGCTCAATCAAGGATTGCGATGCTAATTCGTTTAATTGTAATTCTGGTACCATCCCATAGCCCAGACCTAAGCGTATTGCCTGAACAAAACTTATCGAAGCCGGAACCGTTGAGCAGGGATAACTATTTTGTGTTAAACCAAATCGATTTTGCATCACTTCAAAATGCAGATGATCTTTATCATTAAAAACCACTGCAGGGGCGATACGCAAAGCTTCACGCGTGATGCCGTGGGCAAACCATTTTTGCACAAAATTGGGTGTGGCTACCATTTTGTAACGCATATTGCCCAGAAAAATAGCTTCACAACCATGCATGGGGCTTACTTTGGTTGAGATACAGCCATGTACTAAACCTGTTTCTAATAGTGCATAGGTTCGGGATTGATCATCAACATGAATGTCTGCAACTAACTGATGCTGAATAAGCGTTTGGTTGATGGCAGGTAATAACCATGTTGCGAGGGAATCTGCATTTGAGCCAATCCGAACTTTAAAAAAATTGTTATCCGTTTTTGTTTTTAAATCATGTAACAGCTTTTGTTCTCTTAATTTCGCATGTTGTAAATATTGCACAACCTCGATGCCTGCCTGTGTGGGAGTACAGGGACGTGTACGATTAATTAATAATGTCCCTAAAGCCTGTTCGAATGCCTGTACCCGCAATGAAATCGCAGCAGCTGTTAAAAATAATTCCTTGGCCGCACTTTCAAAACTGCCTGTTTTAATCACCGCTAGAAAGGCATCACACTGCTTTTTATCAAACATATTGTCCTAAAAAAAATTTAGTATCCCATAAATATTTTTAAGTTTACTGCTTGTTGTTGCAAGTACCAAGACAATAACGATCAATTAAAATTGATAAGATTAAGATAGTGATGACAAATTTTGTTGCTGGGTTGAGTATTGGATTTTCTTTGATTCTGGCCATTGGGGCACAAAATGCTTTTGTCCTAAAACAGGGGTTAAAAAAACAATATGTTTTTATCATTTGTTTGATTTGTGCATTATCGGATTCTATCCTGATTTTTTTGGGTGTTACTGGTTTTGCCAAGATTATTCAGCATTATCCGATCATTGTGGTTATTGCCAAGTATCTGGGTGCAGTTTTTTTATTTGCGTATGGCGGCAAACATTTTTATTCTGCCATTCAACATAATGATAGCCTGCAACCCAGTGCAACCGAACATCATAATATTTATCAGATGATTGCGATGAGTTTGGCATTCACTTGGCTAAATCCTCATGTTTATTTAGATACCTTATTTTTAATTGGTGCTGTATCGGTCCAATATCAGGATGACAGCTATTTATTCGCATTAGGGGCGATGATGGCCTCGTGGATTTTCTTTTTTAGTCTGGGCTTTGGTGCAAGACTGTTGTTGCCTTTATTTCGGCAACCACGCGCATGGCAAATACTGGATCTACTGATTGGACTGGTGATGTGGGGCATTGCTTTGTCTTTGCTTGTAAAAACCTGATAAACAACCCATGGTGATGATGTGTTTGCACTTAAACATTTGGCGTAAAGGGATTACTGATACGTTGGTAACGTAATCCCACATATTGTCTCGGTTATTTCCAGTATTTTAATTTGGAAGTATGACCAATGCCGACATTAAAGCGATTGGTGGGATCAAGATACTGATAATGTTGTTTTAAGGCAGGCTTGGCAACGTATAAATGGCCGACGTTATGTTCTGCCGGATATTCTGCACCACGCTGGTCCAGCAATGCCCACATCTGATGTTCCATCTTTAAAGGATCGACACCTTTTTTCACAATATAATCCTGATGGAATACATGGCAGAGGAAATGACCATAATAGAGTTTATGGAGAATTTGTTGATCCATCTCTTGCGGTAAAGTTTCCAGCCATTCTCGGTCATTGCGGCGTAAGGCAATATCCAGTGCCACGATATCTTCGACTTCATCTCTATGCGTATCTCGATAACGAATTGCAGCGCCTGCAACTGCAAAACGGTGTAAAAAAGCCTTGCGACCTTCATCCGCATTACAAAGGAAAAAACTACCTTGAGGATGCTGAGCGAAATATTCTGATAAAAAGTCTTTAACCTGCGCGACATCCTGATCTTCGATTCGTAAAATCAGATGATGCTCATATAAATCACGGAATTGATTCATGCGCTCTGGCAAATGATTCGGTAATACTGCCGTGACCATTTGTAGGACTTTATCGCTTAAATGGCGGATACCAAATCTTTCTAAATAACCATCGACCTTATCCTTTAATGCAAAGGCTTTGGGGACTCTGGCTGTGCCAAATTTTTCGATAAACAAAAAGGTATCTTTGCCATATTTTGCCCCGATGTCATAGGCAACCCGATGGATATATTCCCCGGCAATGGGGAGTCGGGCTAAATCTGTCAGTAGGTAACGGCGAATTTCGGTTAAATCATCGATACTATTCGAACCAATATAAAAAACCTGACTTTTGATTTTTTCAAAGGTATCCAAACGTACAGCAAATACACAAACCTTTCCGGCAGAACCGGAAGCCTCAAATAGTCGGCTTGGGTCGGCATTAAAACGTGCTGGTGTAGCCTCATCTACCTGACACACATCATGTGCATAGCGATGATCGGAAGCATGTCGGGTCTGATCATCGTGGATATCTTGGCTTTGATAATTTTGTTGTTGTAAATTTTTAAGGATTTCTTCCGGTGTTGATCCCAGATCTACACCAAGATGATTGATTAATTTCAATTCACCTTGTGCATTGACTTGTGCATACAAGGCCAGTTCGGTATAGGCCGGACCACGACGAACCAATGCACCACCGGAATTATTACATACCCCACCGAGAACCGAAGCGCCAATACAGGAAGAACCAATCACCGAATGCGGTTCTCTATCATACTGGAGTAGTTCCCGTTCCAGTGTATCGAGTGTTGCACCAGGTAGACAAATCACTTGTTTACCGTCATTAATCACTTGTACACCAGCCAGACGACGGGTACTGATGATGATTACAGGGCGATCGTAATCTTCGCCATATGGTGTAGAACCACCGGTTAATCCAGTATTGGCAGCCTGCATAATCACGATGCAATCGGCACAAACTGCAAGTTGTAAGACTTGCCATTGTTCCAGTAAATTTCCGGGTGCTACGACAGCAAAAACTTTACCTTCACCAAAGCGTCGACCTTGCCGATATAGACGGGTATCGACATCATCTGTTAAAACATGTGCTTCACCAATGGTATTTTTTAACTGGTGCAACAGTTCGCTGGTAGAAAGTTTTTGCTGCATGGTGAATCTTCCTTTTATATTTCAATGCGTTTATCAAGACTGACTAGACATTCCGGTTTAATATCCTGAATGGTTTTGGCACCGGTTAAGGTCATGGCGACACGCATTTCCTTATCAATTAAATCCAATAGATGAGAGACCCCTTGTCCGCCTGCTGCACCCAAAGCATAGACAAAAGCACGTCCGAGCATACATAAGTCGGCACCTAGCGCAATCATACGCACAATATCCAGACCATTACGAATACCGGAATCTGCCAGAATTTTAATGTCACCTTTGACTGCATCGGCAATCGCGGGCAGGGCACGCGTGGTCGACAGCACACCATCGAGCTGACGACCACCATGATTGGACACCACAATACCATCTGCGCCAAAGCGTACTGCATCTTTGGCATCTTCTGGATCAAGAATCCCTTTAATGACCATTGGACCATCCCAAAATTCACGAATCCATTCCAGATCTTTCCATGAAATTGAGGGATCAAAGTTACTACCCAACCAGCCGATATAATCTTCCAAACCTGTTGGTTTACCCAGATATTTTGAGATATTGCCCAAATCATGTGGACGACCTAATAGACCAACGTTCCATGCCCAGTGTGGATGGGTAAAAGATTGTAGATAGCGTCGCATTGCTGCATTGGGGCCACTCATGCCGGAATGAGCATCACGATAACGCGCACCAGGTACCGGCATATCTACGGTAAATACCAGCGTTGTACAACCGGCTGCCTTGGCGCGTTCCAGTGCATTTTTCATAAAGCCGCGGTCACGTAAAACATACAACTGGAACCACATCGGACGCTGAATAGCAGGGGTGACTTCTTCAATTGGACAGACCGATACCGTTGACAGCGTAAAGGGAATGCCTTTTCTATCCGCTGCGACAGCGGCTTGAACTTCACCACGACGTGCATACATACCAGTTAAACCCACAGGGGACAGGGCAACCGGCATGGACAACTTTTCATTAAAAATTTCTGTGTCCAGACTTAATTCGGACATGTCATTAAGTACACGTTGCCGTAAAGCAATTTTTGATAAATCTTCGACATTGCGCTTTAGGGTATATTCTGCATATGCGCCACCATCAATATAGTGGAATAAAAATGGTGGCAGACGGCGTCTGGCTGCCTCACGATAGTCATTAGAAGAAGAAATAATCATAGTGTATTAACCTTTTTTAAATCGAGAGGCACGTTTTAAACGGGCTTCTGCCTCGTCTATGCTTCGCACCTGTTGCACCACAAATTTGATATGGCCACATACGGCCTGTTGCGCACGTTCTGCATCTTTGTGATCAATGGCATCCATCACTTCAAAATGTTGTAAATGAAGCTTTTCAAAACCATAGTCTTCGCTATAAACCTTCTTACGGCCCAAAACCACGTTGTATTGCAGCAGATCAAACAGACCATGCATAATCTGAATCAGCACCACATTATGCGAGGCTTCGGCAATCGCCAGATGGAAGTTTGCATCGGCATGTGCGGCCTGATCTGCATCACCAATCTGCTGATAATGTGCAATTTGGTCATAATAATAATGAATGCGTTGTCGATCCTCTGCGGTTGACCGTTGGGCTGCATACCATGCCGTGCCCCCTTCAAGCACCAGACGTGCTTCCTGCACATCAAAACGATAGAGCGGATCTTCGTTGATGAGGTGGCTCAAAGGACGTACAATTAATTGATCCGACCAGTTTTCAGGTAATTTTTGAATATAGGTGCCATCTCCGATCCGGCTTGCAAGCAGTCCCATACTATTCATTTTTTGCAGTGCTTCCCGTAATGATGCACGGGAAACACCAAGCTGCTGGCACAATTGCCGCTCAGAAGGCAGTCGATCTCCAACCTGTAAATTCAGCTGTTCAATCAGTGCTTTAAGCTTTTTAACCACCTGATCTGCAACTTTCATTATGCCCTCATTCCTTTTCTTCGATGATTTATGGAATCATCCATGGGAATACGTAGGCTTGCAAGGTAATTATAATCCCGATAAATACGGTGAATATGATGCTGTGTTTCACCGTAAATCGGAACAGATCTGATTCCTTGCCCACCAGTCCGACGGCAGCACAGGCAATCGCAATGGATTGTGGGGAAATCATTTTACCAGTGACGCCACCTGAGGTATTTGCTGCCACCAGTAATACTTCCGGCACGCCAATTTGCTGTGCTGTAGTCGCCTGTAATGCACTGAACAAGGCATTTGCAGACGTATCTGAACCGGTAAGGAACACACCTAGCCAGCCAAGGAATGGCGAGAAAAATGTAAATGCTTGTCCGGTATGCGCCAGTGCTAAAGCCAGCGTTGCCGACATACCGGAATAATTGGCAATAAATGCAAAGGCGAGTACCATGCCAATGGAATAAATAGGCGTTTTTAGTTCATTGACTGTTTCACCAAAGGTTGCAACAGCATCTTTGGGGCGCATTTTCAGAAAAATAATCGAAATAATCGCCGCAATCATAATTGCCGTACCGGTTGCCGAAAACCAGTCAAATTTATAAATCGCATCGTAATCGGTTGCTTCTGCCACAACAGGCGGCATTTTTTCAATCAATTGATGTAAATAGGGCACCTTGATTGAAATGACCCAGTCGCTTAAAGCACCATCTTTGGCAAATAGTTTTTTAAATGGGGCAATACTCCATAAAGTCACCATGGCCGTTAAAATCGCAAATGGCGACCATGCTTTGATGATTTGCCCTACGCTATATTTGGTTTGCATTTGCGCAGCAATTTGAGCATCTACACTATTTTCAGTTTCAAAACGGAAAATATGTTTAGGCTGCCAAAATTTCATCAAGACAGTTAAGCTGACTAACGACGCAATTGCAGCGGTAATATCCGGCAATTCTGGTCCGACAAAGTTTGAGGTCAAATATTGGGCAATTGCAAAAGAACCACCACCGACCAAAATTGCAGGCCAGGTTTCTTTTACCCCACGCCAGCCATCCATAATCGCCATAATCCAGATCAGAACAATCGGTACCATAAAGGGTAATTGACGTCCCACCATTTGACTGATTTCCATGGTGTCTACACTGGAAACCTGACCTGCGACGATGATTGGAATTCCCATGGCACCAAAGGCAACCGGTGCAGTATTGACAATCAAACACAAACCAGCAGCATATAAGGGTTTAAAGCCTAATCCGACCAATAATGCAGCGGTAATGGCCACCGGCGCACCGAAACCTGCTGCACCTTCCAGAAACGTACCAAATGCAAAACCCACCAGTAGCATTTGTAAACGCTGGTCTTCGGTGATGGATAAAATAGACGAGCGAATGATGTCAAATTGCCCGGTTTTGACGGAAATTTTATACAGAAATACTGCACCAATGATAATCCAGGAAATTGGCCAAAGCCCGTAAAAGAAACCATAAATTACCGATGCAAAGGCCATAGTGGTTGGCATTTGATATGCAAATAATGAAACCAGCAAAGCCAGAATCACGGTAATTGTTCCTGCCACACTTCCTTTAAGGCGAAAAACTGCCAATGCAAAGAAAAAGAAAATAATGGGGATAAGTGCGATTAAACTTGAAAACCAGATATTTCCAGCAGGATCATAAACCTGTTGCCATTGTTGAAGCATTTTCATCTCCTTGAAATGCTTGATATGCTTATCAATGAAGTAAGCAAAATTTACTATTTGGGTTAATTGGTCAGACCAATTTATTTTAAAAAAGCCAATTTAGGGTTGAGATAATAAATATTAAATAAGATGTGTGCAATAAAAATACATTATTGGTCTGACCAATTAGAATGATTAAAAATTATCTTGATTGCACTATCAGTCGGTTTAGATATTTTCTTGGATGGCGTATTTATTTGGGGCTGTCGTATAGTCGATATGGTTAAATATTTGTCCATATGAATAGGCGCAATTTTGTGTTTATTATCGGCATTAAGGTATTTGTCTTAAAGGTTGAGATGGTCTTGACAGATACTTTTCCACTTCTTCCTCGTTTGCCATTACTCACGTCAGCAACATAACGCTGCTCAACTTCAATCTGACCTTGAAAAATTTTTATGGCATCTTGGTCAAGATCATACAGAATGATTTGACAGATTTTTTGTAGAACAATATTGCTGAATGAGGTTGTATCTTGGCTAAATTAGCTGCTGTTTTCACTATTACGTCTACTAGAAAAAGCTCAAATAGTATTTTTTATGATTTTTTTCTTAATTTACATTTAGTTGGCTTCATAAAAATAGATTGTCATCGTTCTCATTAATTATCGCCCTACTTTTAATGGAATGTATTGACCTAAAAATGGATCAGAGAAAATCGATAGATACATATGCCACCATGTTTATGATGATGTTATGTGCAATTTGGGGCATTCAGCAGGTTGCAATTAAGGGAATTGCCACAGAAATATCTCCAGCTTTACAAATTGCCATACGTTCTATTATCGCAGCAATATTGCTTTGGATCCTGATGATTTATAAAAAAGAGTATTTTACAACTTCGCTGGTTTACTATAAATCTGGACTTGTAGTCGGGATATTATGCGCTTTGGAGTTCTTTTTCATTGCGGAAGGCTTGCGTTATACCTCGGCATCACATATGGCTGTTTTTCTATATGCTGCCCCGATTTTTGCTGCGATTGGTTTGCAGCTTTTCCTTCCGGAAGAAAAGCTGGCACTACTGCAATGGGGTGGGATTATGATTGCATTTTCCGGTGTTGCGATTGCATTTTTATTTGGCCAGAATCTGGATACAAGCAATTTAAATCATATTATTCTGGGTGATTTTTTCGGATTACTGGCAGGGCTTGCATGGGGATGCACTACAGTGGTGGTCCGCAGTACTGCTTTGAGCAGTTTACCGGCAACGCATACATTATTTTATCAGTTAGCCTGTGCGGGCGGCTTGTTATTATTGTATGCCTGTTTTTCCCAGCAATATCATGTTCATCTCACCAAGAGCAGTAGTTTGAGTATGCTGTTTCAAATTCTAGTTGTGGCTTTTTTAAGTTATTTAACATGGTTTAAATTGCTTAAAAAGTATTTTGCTTCGCAATTGGGTACACTTTCATTTCTCACCCCAATTTTTGGTGTATTGGCGGGCGTCATCATGCTTGGAGAGAAACTTGAATTAAGTTTTATCATCGGTTCTTGCTTAATTTTAATAGGTATTTTTATGGTAAATAGTTATCCATGGATGAAGCGCAAGTTTATATAAGAGAGTAAAGGCAATAGAACCTTTATTTATTAAACGCTGAATATTAGTTTGAAACATCCAGATATAAGGTTTCTTTCACCTCTTCCATCACGATATGACTGCGGGAGGAAGCCGAAGCGGGTAGATTTTTTAACACTTTTCCCAATAGTCGCCGATAAGCACTCATTTCTTTTAGGCGGGCTTTGACCAGATAATCAAATTCACCGGAAATCAGATGGCATTCCAATACTTCGGGAATCTGGCTTAAATCCTGCGCGACTTGATCAAATACATCACCGGATTTTGCCGATAATTTAATTTCCATAAACACTAATAAATTACGATTGACATGGTTGGGATTAAGGCGGGCATAATACCCCATGATAATACCTTCTCGTTCCAGCCGTTTGACCCGTTCCGAACAGGGGGTGGTAGACAGATTCACGCGGGCAGCCAGTTCGCTGATGGCAATCCGTCCTTCTTGTTGCAAGATATCCAGAATCATTCGATCAGTTCGATCCAGTGCGCGCATAATTTTTTCCTTTTTGATTTTTTACCAGATAAAAAACTAGATTTACCTGAATTATAGCGATGAAAATAGCAAAATAAACTGCCAAAGAGTAAATATACTAGCAAAATAATGAAGGCTTGATGTAGGGGTATGGCGATGCGGGTGATTGTTTTGGGTAGCGGTGTAATTGGTGTCACAAGTGCCTACTATTTGGCAGATCAGGGTGCGACGGTCACTGTACTGGATCGTGAAGCCAATCCTGCACAGGAAACTAGTTTTGCCAATGCAGGACAAATCTCACCGGGCTATTCAACGCCTTGGGCTGCGCCGGGTATTCCTTTTAAAGCCATCAAATGGATGTTTCAGCAACATGCCCCATTGGCGATTAAACTCGATGGTAGTCTGTGGCAATTGCAGTTTATGGCGCAAATGCTTAAGAACTGTAATGTACATAGTTATGCTGTGAATAAGGAACGTATGACCCGTGTCGCCGAATATAGTCGGGATTGTTTGCGGGAATTGCGTAAACGCACCAATATTCAATATGAACATCGTTCCAAAGGGACTTTGCAAGTCTTCCGTAAAGAGGCACAACTTGAAGCTGTGCAAAAAGATATTGAAGTCTTAAAAGAATGTGGCGTGGAGTATGAATTACTGCACAAACCTGATCTTGCCAAAGTTGAACCGGCATTGGCTGCCACAGAAAAATTGGTGGGTGGTCTACATCTGCCGAATGATGAAACTGGCGATTGTTTTTTATTTAGTAATGCGCTGGCCAAAATTGCCGAGGACAAAGGCGTAACCTTTAAATTTAATCAAAATGTGGAAAGATTGCTGGTAGAAGGCAATGAAATCAAAGGCGTGTTGGTCAATGGTGAAGTATTGACAGCAGACTGTTATGTCTTGGCATTTGGTAGTTATTCACGTGATTTCTTAAAACCATTGAACCTGAATTTACCCGTGTATCCGGTCAAAGGCTATTCACTGACTATTCCGATTATTGATCCGAATTTTGCGCCACAATCGACCGTACTGGATGAAAGCTATAAAATTGCCATTACCCGTTTTGATCAACGTATCCGTGTTGGTGGTATGGCAGAACTCAGTGGTTATAATCTGGCACTGGATCCACAACGTCGCGCTACGCTGGAAATGGTGACACAAGATTTATTTCCGGGTGGAGATTTAAAACAGGCATTGTTCTGGACGGGTTTACGTCCGATGACGCCGGATAGTACCCCGATTATTGGTGAAACTCGCTATAAAAATCTGTTCTTAAATACCGGACATGGCACCTTGGGCTGGACTATGGCATGCGGTTCTGGAAAACTGATCAGTGATATCGTACTTGGACTGAAACCTGATATTAGTACCGAAGGTCTAGCGATCCAACGTTATGCCTGAGTCATGATCTGATACAGGATTAAAGCTCAATTCGATTTAAATCGTATAGCTTAAATCCTGTATTTCAGTGATTATTGTGAGATACGATTATTTAAGCGGCTGTAAATACTGCTCGAAATCCTGTTTTTCTAGTCTTTCCAAAAATTCATCACCCAATCGCTGGCTTTCTGCCACACATTGATTCCAGATTTTGATGCGTTTTTGCGGATCATTCATTAACTCGACAAAATCTTTACGATCCGGCAAACGCTTTAATGGTAATGCATCCAGATATGCTCGGGACGGAGAAATCAACAAAGTTCGTGCTTGATAGTGTGGATTGGCTTTGCGCCAGAATAAGCCTTTATCAAACCAACTTGGGGTAATGCTGTCACAAAAATGTGGATATAACACAATCCCTTTGCTTGGATAAGGTAAGTCCAGATGGTAATCAATTAAACCGCCATCGCGGTAGCAACCCTCAGGTGCATCGGGAATATGACGTACACCTGCCATCACCCCCGGAATAGATCCCGAAGCAATCAGCCAGCCACGTAGATTATGGGGGGTTAGATCCTGATAAATGGTTTTAAAATCTTTTTCGCCATTGAGGACAAGATGTAAATCATCTTTGGGCTGTGCTACTACACGCTGCATAAACAGGCCGCTATAACGACGTGCAATGATATTGGTGGCAATAATTCCCACTGCCGAAGCAATCAGGGGGAGAGGTTTGTCACTATTTAAAATATGCTGTGATTTAACAGCCAGTACGGTCAGATGATAATCCGGATGCTGAACAATCTCTTGTTCTTTGCCACCAATCAGTTGTGAGAGCATATCTTCACAGACCTGACTGACCTCAGGATATTTCATGCCTTTATAGAACTCTAAATGGGTATATAAATCGGCAAGACGTCGTGTTCCTTCCTTGACACCCCATGCCAGAATACTGGAAAAACGCCAGCTCCCAATAGATGAACCGATTACTGCACGTCGGCGTGGTGCTTGCGGTAAAAATTCTCCAAAAATAGCATGATCCAGACCTTGCAAGCCAATACCTTTGGGTCCGCCTGCTGCACCAGGAATAATATCAACCTGTTGTGCTTGTAAACCTTCTTGTCGGATTAATTGTTGGGCCAGATGTCCTGCACGAATCGTTAAGGCGGCAGGTTTTTTATGGAGAATATAGCTCATGGGGAGATAAACTAAACAAAATTTGTAAAGTCTCATTTTAGGACGCAGAATCAAAATCGACAAGCGCTATTGTCATCTTTTAATAAAAGCTTAAGCTGCTTAAATTAAATACAAATCTGTGGATAACTTATTGCTTATCCGCATATGGGATTGGTAATAATACCGCCAAAGTGTGAACTATAACACGGATACTGATATCATCATTAATCGTGAAGTAATTCAGGTTGAAATGATGGAATTTTAAGGTGTTTGATAAATAATTGAGAATCATGGATATAAAATCGATAATAAAGTAATGCAGGTATCCTTACCAAAGCTTGGTGAATCTGGTAATTCGATTGTAAAACTGTTTGATTGGAAAAATGGTGTAAAACCAACGGAGTTATTAAAATGAGTATTATAGAAGCCATGAATATCGGAAGACTTGGCGTTTATACAAAATTCCCTAATCTAGAAAAATATATAAATTCTTTAGATAGCAAAAATGTCATTTGTGAGCTCAATTCATTAAAACGATATAGTAAAGGAGAATTTTTTGAAATAGAAGAAGAATATGTAGGTAAATATACTTATTCCATAGCCAATGCGAAATCAGATCTAAATTATTTATGTGGCCACTTTGAAAATGAATATTTAGTTAATGCTCTAAAAAATAATTCAAACTGGCAAGAGGGATATAGGAAAGCTGTTTATTATAGATATTGGTTTGAGCGTATAAATAGGAAATTTTGTGATAAAATACTTGGTGAGTTTAATTCGGGACAAAGAGAGCAGTTACTTTTATTTTTATCAATGGCAGTTGAGATATCATATTTAGGAATTTTTATTAAAGAGGGGCTAATTGAAAAGGCAAAAAAATTGATTGAAGAGTATTTTAGCTATCAAAGTTTGGAACTTATTGAAAACCCGATACCAATATTCTATGATTCAAAAAATATATATAATCGTAGGACTCAGTATTTTATTTTAAGATTATTCAATTCTTATATTAGTAAAACAGATGAAAATTTTCCAAGTTGTGCTTATGATGAGCCTCTATTCAATGCAATAATAAGATATTGGGACACAACAAATATTAAATTGATTGAACATTTATTGTTATGTTTATGTGATAGACATACTCATCAATGTAGACCAGATACAGCAACAAAATTTTATGATTTTTCTTGGCCTGGATTTGAGTATTTACCTGTTGAAGTGCTCATGGTATTAAGACTACGTAGTGAAAAGGGTTTAGAAAACCCAATATTAGATCATATTATAATGAATACGCCTTTAGGAGAACTTTATCCCAAGAAAGAACCCTACATGGATGATTTTCTTTTAGGTATTTTAAAGCGGGTTAGGCAAGAATATCCAGACTTTGCTGATGACTTGTTTGGTGCAGGCGCACCATACGAATTTGAAATAAAGACAAAAGAAACAAATAAATGGAAGTTTTGGAAAAAATAATAATGGATATGCAATTAAATAAAAATGACCTGCTTATGGAGAGATAAACTAAACAAAATTTGTAATGCTTTATTTTAGGACGCAGAATCAAAATCAACAAGCGCTATTGTCATCTTTTGATAAAAGCTTAAACTGCTTAAATTAAATACAAGGCTGTGGATAACTTATTGCTTATCCGCATACTCTTTTGCTTATTTTTTAGCAATTTCAGCATAGTCTATTTGCTGTAACAGATTGGTTTTTAAACCGGAAATCGTGATTGCCATCTCCTTGCGTAAATAGGGCACACGATACATCCAGCTAAACATTATATTGCGTAAACCGCCAGCCCACCATAATTCTGATTGATACAGGGGCGTGAGTAGACGACTAAGTGATTGATACATAAAAATGGAAGAGCGGCGTAGTTGATGGTAATGTTGCCATAGCAGGGACCACTCAATTTGACGATTATGTGTCGCCAGTTTTAAGGCTTGACTGAGTGCCCAAGCATCAAGTAATGCCATATTTGCACCTTGCCCTAGTTGTGGACTCATGGCATGGGCTGCATCACCAATGACACCAATTCTGCCTTCACCATATTGCGACATCACTACATCACGATAATGTGCCGATAGCCACTGCATAGGTTGGGTAGAATCAGCAGATAGTTGCTGCAACCACTCTGCCACGATGGGCCAACGGTCCTGGATTTGGGCAAGCCAGACCGATTTGGGTTGGTGTAGAAAATGGTTTAACTGGGTGGTTGGCAAACTCCAGAACACACTGGACAGTCGTTGTGCATTGGCTTGAGGAATACTGCCGGTAGGCAAAACGCCCATCATAATATTGGCACGATCATAAAACTGATGTAGGATTTCCTGTTTCAAGCTTGGGCATTCTGGCACAATACTCCATGCTGCACCCCACGGATAGGGGCGGTCTAGTTTGACCCATTGTGATGGACGTAGGGTACTGCGTGCACCATTGGCAATAATCACCGCATCAAATGCTGCTTTAAATGGAAGTTGTTGATGTTTACCTGTCAAGATCACTTCATTGGCTGTGTGTCGAATATTGATGACATCATGCTGCATACACCATTGCACCTGATTGCTTGGTGTCAATGTAGTTTGCAGAATATGGCAGAGCGTTGCACGATGGATACCAATGCCGAAGTATTTGGCATTGGCCTGTGTATAGTGGCTATCAACAATCAACTGTCCTGATGGCAATTGTCCTTCCAGCCCTGTGACTTTGGCCCCGAATTTGATTGCCTGATCCAGAACACCCAAATGTTCAAATACTGCCAAACCTGAAGGTTGCAGTAATAGTCCGGCACCTACAGGATCTAGCGTTTTGGCTTTTTCAAAAATCGTAACAGCGATATCTTGCTGTGCCAGCATTCTGGCCAGTGCCAGACCCGCTGTACCCGCACCGATAATGGCAAAACGTAAGGCTTTCATTTGCATCCATGCTTACGGATTAAATCTATCCGTAGACTATTTGGATATGCGCCAAACACTTAGCAATACACTCAAAATGATCAATACGATAGAGACAAACCACGGACTAATGATGGCAATACTAAGGAGGATCAGCAAGAAACTGCCAAAAATCCAGTTAAGACGCTGTTGCTGCGCAACTTGCAGACGTAAATTCTGTATTTCCCTTAGCTGTCGGTCTTGCCATGTAGTCTGATTTTTTAGACCATTCAGACTATCAATCAGCATACTAGGTAAATCCTGCGCGCCGAGTAATAGATCCGGAATCTGTTGTCCCAGTTCTTTGACGTTTTTGACAGGATTCATCTGTTGTTTAACCCATTCGGTGAGAATCGGTTTGGCCAGTTTCCAGATATCTAATTGCGGATAAAGATCGGTACCTAGTCCTTCAACATGCACTAGTGTTTTGAGTAAGAGCATCAATTGTGGTGGAATTTCCAGTCGGAAACGACGGGCAATGTCCATAATTTGCAGTAGAATCCCAGCAAAATCCAGTTGATCCATTGGCTTTGATACCATTGGACCTACGGTACGGCGCATTTCACGGGCCAGTGCATCTTTGTCGGTATCGGGTGGAATCCAGCCTGCCTGATGCACGATCTGAATTAACTGCATAAAGTCGCTGTTCATCACCGCCAGTAACATTCGCGCCACTGTCATCTGATCCTGCTTGGACAGTTCTCCCATAATGGCGCAGTCCAGTGCAATATAACGTGGGCTCTGCGGATTAATGGTTTCGACAAAGACATTGCCCGGGTGCATATCGGCATGAAAGAAATTATCGCGAAATACCTGCGTAAAGAAAATAATCAAGCCTTTTTCAGCCAGATCGGCACGATCCATACCCAGACGATCAAAGGTTTCAGTATCCGAAATCGGTACACCGGTGATGCGCTCTGCAACCATCACATCTTTGCTGTCCATATACACTTCTGGCACATACATCATGCTAGAGCCGGTAAAATAATGCCGCATACGTCGGGTATTATCGGCCTCAATGGTCAAATCCAGCTCATTTAGAATGATACTGCGATAATCCTGAATAATTTCTGATAAATGCAAGGCCCGTGCGGCTTCAAGACGTTGTTCCAGTGATTGACCCAGCCATGCCAGAATTTCAAAATCCTGAATAATCTGTTCACGAATATGTGGCCGGGTGACTTTTACCACCACTTCCCGACCATCATGTAATGCTGCGGTATGCACCTGTGCAATGGAGGCGGCTGCCAGTGGTTTATCGTCAAAGCGGGCAAATAAAGTATCAATATCGGCTTTTAATGCTTCACTAATCCGAGTTTTTGCCACATCGACATCAAATGGTTTGACCCGATCCTGTAATAGCGTCAATTGGCTTAAAATTTCAGGTGGAATTAAATCCCGGCGGGTTGACAGCAATTGCCCCAGTTTAATTGCTAACGGCCCCATATCTTCTAGGGCTTCTTTGAGCTTAAGCGGATTTCTTTTTTCTTTGGAAGACCAGGCGGCAGGATGGGCACGAATGAGTTTTAGGATTGGCCTTGCTTTATTTGGCAATTCGTTGGCAGGGACTAATATGTCCAAACGATAATGTGCTGCGATACGCCATAATTGCAAAAGTCTGGAAAGGTGCGGAACCATAAACTTCAATCCTGAAACAATGATTTAAATTTTGTGTGATGCATCAAACTGCTGTGAAATCTGTTGGATTCTGGCTTCAATACGGTCTATTTGCTGATTGAGCTGCCGTGTCTGCTGTTGCAGATCAGTCATTTGCCAGCGGCTGGCAAATAAACCGGAATCTTCTTTTAAACTATCGCTAAACATAAATTCGGCACTTTTGGCCGTTTTCACCAGATGTTTTGGAAGAGATTGAAATTTGCCAATTTCATGTGCCAGTGTTGGGCCGATCCACGGGCTTAAATGTGCAGCCAGATCAGGATCGACTTGTGCCATGATTTCTTTTAGCGCAAAGAGCAGATGATAATCGCCCTGTAAGGGGATATTCCCCAGCGCATCATCTTTGCTATTTAGGAGCTTGAATAATTCGACCAGATTTTTAACCTGTAACGTGGCGGTCGCTTCGTGCACAGTTTGCTGCGGATCGAATGGACGTTGTTCAAAAATGCTGGGTTGCTCTGCCTGCCCAAGTGCAGTAGGTTCAAAGCGTAGTTTGTCCTGATCAAAATAGACATCGACACTTAAACGCGGTGCATCAATGACAACGCGTAAACATTGTCCTTGTAAGGCATTGAGTTTCAGACGGGTAATCGCATCGAGATCAATGATGCGATTGACGATGGCTTCGGCAGCACCCAAGGCTAAAATTGACCACATAATCGGCCTCGATGTTAAAAAGATTGATGTAGCTAAAGTTAAAGTTTAAAACCACGATGCACGGCGACAATACCACCGGTCAGATTGTGGTAATCACAGTTCTTAAAGCCTGCATTTTCCATCATGCCTTTTAATGTACGTTGATCGGGGTGCATACGGATCGACTCTGCCAGATAGCGATAGCTTTCCGAATCATTGGCAATGATTTTACCCATTAATGGTAGGGCAGTGAAAGAATAGAGGTCATATAGTTTTGAGAAAGGTTCAAATACCGGTTTTGAAAATTCCAGAATCAGTAAACGGCCACCCGGTTTCAACACACGGAACATGGCTTGTAATGCAGCATCTTTGTCGGTGACATTACGCAAGCCAAAACTGATGGTGACAAGGTCAAAGCTATTGTCGGCAAAAGGTTCTAATGTTTCGGCATTGGCCAATACAAAATCGACATTGGTACAGCCGGCATCAAGCAGACGATCACGACCAACATTGAGCATAGATTCGTTGATGTCTGATAAGACCACATGACCGGTTTCGCCGACTTCACGGCTAAAAACCTTGGCCAGATCACCGGTCCCTCCGGCGATATCCAGCACTTGCTGACCACGACGTACACCGGATAGATGAATGGCGTAGCGTTTCCATAAACGGTGAATACCCAGTGACATCAGGTCATTCATCAAGTCATATTTACTGGCAACAGAATGGAAAACTTCGGCAACTTTTTGTGCTTTTTCTTCGGTATTAATGGTTTTAAAACCAAAATGTGTGGTTTCTCCGACATTGCCGGTATTGGCACCACGCGGAAGATTATAATGGGGAATATTCTGATTTGATGCGGTACTATTTTGTGCCAGTGTTTGTTGTTGACCCTGTGCAGTGCCTTGTGGCAATTGTTCAGTTAAAAATGGACTTGGCTTTTTCTCTGGCAAAGCAGTGCTGTTTGGGTTTGATGTCGTTTGATTTTCTATGTTTTGATTGTCGTTAGACATGTCGCACTCCTAAGACGAATAATTTTCTCAACTTCGGCAAAGATAACATATTCAAGGCAAATCATCATGGTAATATGTGAAAAAACCATAATTCAACGCAGGACTATCTCATGGCAATAGATCGGATAGATTGGCATGCTGATTCAACAGAACAATATGATTTACCCTATGAAAATGCAGGTACACATATTGGAATGTTTCTAGCATGGGTGATTAATCATCATCTTGAAGGTGAACTTCATATTGAAGAAAGTCTGGAAGAACTGGCACAGGTTCGTGAAAGAAAAATGACTGGTCGAGAATTTTTAATCAAGATGTGTGACGAAAAATTCTGGGAAGAAGATTTAAATGGCGAGGGTCTGGCATTTGTGAAATTTTATTACGAAGCGGAAGATTATCGTTATTATGCCGATTATGAAGAAACTTTAGTTCAAAATTTACCAAGCATCTATCATGTTGAAGATACTTGGGAAAATTATGATCTCATTGCAGCCAAAATTACAGCAGCTTATCAACAGTGGAAAACTAAAAACTGAATTGTTCTTAAAAGTTAAAAGTACCGACCAATCATTTTACAAGCTAAATGGTTGTGGATGACCTGCATGTACTGCCGCAATAATTTGTCTTTCTTTGCTGGTAAATACACCGACAAATTTTTGTGCCGAATCCAGTGGTTGCATGGCTTTAAAACCCTCATCAATAAAGTCGTAAATTGGATCAACCTTATAGTGATAAGCTAATTTTTTCGATAATTTAAATGCAGTTTTGACCATGCGAGAACGTACATATAGGTCAAGTTTTTCGCCCAGTAATTCCAGCAATTCCATTTGATGATAGCGCGCATTGGCTTGATCACAATCCAGATATGCCTGACGCATAATGTCATCATTGAGCGGATAATTTTCCGGATAATGTGCCAGCAGATGTTTGGCAATATCCTCATCCAGTTGAATCGATAATCGTGCCAATTCAACTCCAGCATCACCGGTTTTTAATGCCGATGCCGGAATCACTTTTTCCACAATATGCACATGATCAACCAGACGACGAATCTGGAAAGCCAACTGATTAAAATCTTCTGCGCCGTACAAACGATTGAGAAAATAGGCGGCCATCAACTGATGTTCAGGTTGTTTAAAAAAATCGGCATGGGTGTTTTGCATGCGCTGTTTTTGCCAAAGCTGAACATCATGTAAACGCTGCGCTAAAATAGGGTTGCGATGACTTTCAAGATTGTCATACAAATCGAGTTGCTGTTGCAGAAATTCAAATTTTGACATGTGATTCCCAATATTGATCTCTCACCGAAAGCATTTAATAGGCAATTGGTGAGGTGATTTTATCATTGCCGGCTAATATACGTGAAAGGCATGTGAATTGACATTGACCATTTGATCCAGACACTATTGCTGTTGTGCTATATTTTTAAATATAAGCCAGACATTGTGACAAGCCATCTATAATTTATAAAAATAGGCTTGCCAGATTGTCCTGAAATTGTGTAAAAAAGTATCAGTATGCTGTAATGTGAAAATAGATGTCATATGATGTTTGCTGATCAGACACAATTGACTGATGTATTTGAATAAATTTAAGTCATTTCCCGCTAAATTAAACCGAGCGCATTTAAAAATGTCACAGAAATCACATGACGCTGTAGAGCAACAGGATGAAAATCAACTGTCTTTTGATCTGATTGAAGCACAATATCAGCTCAAGGCAGGTCGGGGCAGTACGCAGGGTAAAAGTGTGCTGGTTCTGGTTAGTGGCATTGAGTTGGCGGGAAAAGGTGAGGCCGTACAGCAATTAAGGGAATGGGTCGATCCACGCTATCTTATTGTGAAGGCTGATGTACCGCATCCACTGACTCGGGAAGAACCGTTCTGGCAACCGTATGCTGGTTTTGTGCCTGCACAAGGACAACTGACCTTGTTGTTTGGAAATTGGTACAGTGATTTGCTGGCTACTGCAATGCATGTGTCCGAACCGATTAGTACCGAACAATTTAAAGATTATGTCGAACGTATGCGGGCATTTGAACAGGATTTGCAGGCCAATCATGTGCATGTTATCAAAGTCTGGTTTGATCTCTCGTGGAAAGAATTGCAGAAACGTCTGGATAAGCTCGATCCTACGGTACAGAAATGGCAGCAACTACACGGGTTGGATTGGCGTAGCCGCAAACAATACGACACCTTACAGCGCATACGGCAATATATTACGGACGACTGGATTGTGATTGATGGCGAACATGAGACTGCACGTGATCAGAGTTTTGCCCGACATATTTTAACTGCGCTAAAACAGCCCTTATCCGAGATTACACCCAAGCCAATTACCGGACGCTGGAAAAAATCTAAAATTCCTCATCAATTATTGAGTTTTGAACACGATGGCTTGGCGAAAGCAGAATATAAAGCAGAACTGAAAGATTTAACCAAACAAGTGGCACAGGCACTACGCAAAGAACGTAGAAATGTGGTGATCCTATTTGAGGGTATGGATGCAGCTGGCAAGGGTGGGGCAATTAAACGCATTATCAAAAAACTTGATCCACGCGAATACGACATCTACACCATTGCTGCCCCGGAAAAATATGAATTACGTCGTCCTTATTTATGGCGCTTTTGGACAAAATTACCAAAAAACGGTGGCATCGCCATCTTTGACCGTTCATGGTATGGACGAGTGCTGGTCGAACGACTAGAAGGCTTTGCCAAACCTTATGAATGGAAACGAGCTTATGCAGAAATTAATCGCTTTGAGCAGGACTTGATTGAAAATAATACGGTGGTAATCAAATTCTGGCTGGCGATTGATAAAGATGAACAGGCACAGCGCTTTAAGGCACGAGAGAATACCCCACATAAACGCTTTAAAATCACCGATGATGACTGGCGCAACCGGGGAAAATGGGATTTATATCTTCAGGCAGCAGCAGATATGTTTGAGCATAGTAGCACTGAATCGGCACCATGGCATATCGTAGCCAGCAATGATAAGCATACGGCGCGGATTGCTGTGTTAAAGCATATTTTGGCGCAGCTTAAAGCAACGCCATAATATTTATCTATCTTGTAATTTGATTTACGCACAAATCAGGAATTCACCACCTGATTATTTTGCTGTGCCAGTAATCGCTTAGCTGTTTCATAGCAGTCCTCGACATGGGTTTCTGCAATTTTTTTCATGATGATATAGCCCAGTGTTCCGGCCACGATAGAACCACCCAGTGGAATGAACTTGGTCACTTGTTTGGTGACAAATTTGCCAACCAGTCCATTGATGGATTGTTTCACTGCGGTACGTGCCACCACAAAACTGGATAATTCAAAGCCACGTTTGCGTAGTTCATTCCAATGCACTTTTTTGGTGACTGGATCATAGACACTCATTTGCTCAGGAGCTAGACCAAATTTTGCATTAATTTCTGGCAAGAGTGTGGTGAGTACGCCCAAATCCACGACCAGATCAAAAAAAGGAACTGGTACGACGGCTGCGCCTGCCGAAATAAAAGCCCGTTTCTTAATAAGTTCTAGGCTTTCCAGACGGGCTTGTTCCAGATTGATATGTGGGTCGATCCGGTTGGGAATTTGTTTTAATTTCATGGATGATTTTCCTCAAATTTCCTCAAAAATTTTTCTTAAGTAGAGTATGTTTCAATATTTTATCGCATTGTATAACTGCGTTGAACTGTCCTAAACACTGCCATAATTTAAAAAAAATGTATAGAGAACAATCGTATCTGAACATTATTATTTGGTGATGCTTTATCAGTAAATTGTGTATTGCGTTGATGGATAAATTGATTATTTACGACATCATGTGTCGTAATGTCACCCGATTTACCTAGTTATTTGGCAGGCTTTGCGCTAGGATTTACAAAACCAAACAAAGTAGACGAAGGATACAGGATCCGCATGAGCATTGATGT
Organism: Acinetobacter populi; assembly: GCF_002174125.1. Taxonomy (GTDB): domain Bacteria; phylum Pseudomonadota; class Gammaproteobacteria; order Pseudomonadales; family Moraxellaceae; genus Acinetobacter; species Acinetobacter populi. The sequence goes on along the minus strand of NZ_NEXX01000001.1, from coordinate 971,766 downwards.
CATTCAGAGTCAAAACCTGGAAATTTTGCTTGAAGCTGTATTACATGTATCTTCACCCAAACAAGAAAGTGCAGCCGAACTGTTTAAAGCAAAATATTTTATTGTACCGGAGCATGGTACAGGACAATGGTTACAACACAAAATAGCGGAACGAAATAGTATTAGTGCCAATATTCATTTTATGGGATTGCGGACATTTCAGTGGGAGATGTATCAGAAAGTGCTTGGTGGTGATGCAATTGCCAAAGCACCACAAATGCTCAATATGAAATGGCGGATTTTCTTATTTTTAGCCAAATCTTTATCTCAGCCCCTGACCGCACAACATGCCTTATTTCCGATTTTTCAGCGGATTGCACAGCACAGCGATTTTATTGCAGATCCGGTACAAAAAGGGATCAAGCAGCAGCAAATGTTGTACTGGATTTCAGACCAGACCTCACGGTTATTTGCCAACTATATTATCTATCGCGGGCAGTGTTTAAATGGTTGTAAGCCGCCATGTCATTGTCGACAAAACTGGTTGAGTTTTTGGGGCAATGATGAGGCGCTTAATATCGAAAAATGGATTCGTCAACCCGAAAAAGAGATACAACAGAGCCAGCCGCATGTGGTTGAACATGCGATTGCACAGGCACAATCTTTGGAGGCATGGCAACGCTTTATCTGGAAAAATGAATTTGCAAAAGATTTTGCCGACATGCAAAAGATTGATACAGATTTCTGGGATGCGCTTAAAGGGCAAGATGCTGCGCTGTATATCAATCGATTACCCAAGCAAATTTATTTGTTTACCTTGTTGGAGTTGCCACCGTCACAACTGTTTTTTTTACGTCAACTGGCACAATACATTTCGGTACAGATTTTTCACTATACGCCCTCACAGGAGTATTGGGCGGACAGTGTCGATCCAAAATGGAAAGCCAAATATGCGCTGAAATATCCTGAGGCGGCAGTATATTATGAAAGTCGTCATCCTTTATTGACACGTCTAGGTAAACAGGCGCGGGATATCAGTGCTTTATTGAGTCAACTGGCAGGTGGTGAGGAAGGACAATGGCAGGATTTTTTCCCGGATTTTGCAGCACAAAATATACTGGAAAAAATTCAGTCGGATATTCTGCATTTACGTGAACCGACCCCGGCAAGTTATGTATTGTCAGAGCAGGATCAATCAATCCAGCTGCATGTGTGCCACTCTACGTTGCGTCAGCTTGAGGTATTAAAAGATCAACTCATTCGCTGGTTAAATGACGATAGCGAAGGCAAACGACAGGCCGCAGATATTCTGGTGCTGGTGCCAAATTTGCAGGACGTTGAACCACTGATACGTACTGTGTTTGCACAAAACTATTTAATTCAGTCCGAATCTGGGCAGGTGAATTTGCCGATTAAGATTGCTGGTGTGCCCTTACTGGATGCAGTGCAACTATGGCAAGCATTGACTTTGCGAATCAAATTACTACAGCAGCGTTTTAGTCTGGATCAGTTGATGGACTGGTTGAGCCTGTTACCGATTCAGGTGATGTATCAGCTGAACTTTGAGGATATTCAGCGGATCAGTGAATTGTTGACGCTTGCAGGCTTTAAGCGTGGCTTTGATGCCAAACATTTACAACAAAGCTTAAGCCCTGATGATCAGGATTATCGTTTTAGCTTTCGTTATGCGCTGGATCGTTTGACCTTGGCGGTTGCCATGCCCGAACATGCGATTTTTGCCGATGTGCTGAGTTTGACCGAGGTGCGACCCAGTGATTTTGAACTGATCAGTACTTTGATGACGATTTATCAGGATTTGGATCAGCGACGGGATTGGCTACTGCCGCAAGCACTTGCAGAACAGCAAAGCCTTATGCAGGGTCTGGCGATATTAGAACAGGAAATACAGCACTTTTCCAAAGTCACAGGGACTGAGCAAGTTCAGCAAGCCATTCAGAAACTCAAGCGTATTATCGAAGTGACCCATGCGGAAAATGTACAATTGCCATTGCAATATTTGCTTGATGAAATTGACAATAGTATTGCACATCAGGTGGGACAAACCGAACCGACCGGACAAATCACTTTTGCACAGATGGGGCAATTGCGTCCTTTGCCATATCGTTTGATTGTCTGTCTGAATCTGGACACAGGTACGTTTCCCAATCGTGATAATCATATTCCTTTTGATTTGATGGAATTATTACGTGCAGAATTGGGTGATCGCTCACGCTTAGAAGATGATCAGGGTGCATTTCTGGATGCTTTATTACAAGCAAAAGAAAGTTTCTGGATGTTTTATAACGGCTTTGATGTCAATGATCATGAAGTGCGTGATCCATCTAGCATCGTACAGGAGCTGGTTGCACATCTTGCCATGATCGTTGCACCAGTTGCACAACAACCGGAAAAGTTGGTGATTGATGGAATTGAAATTGCCAGTCAATTAAAACCATTGTTTCATATTCATCCGTTACAGCCTTTCGATCCGAAAGGCTTTGCTTCCGAGCAGTACCAACGTTATCAAAATCAATGGTTTTATGTGGCACAACAAATCACGCAGCCGCAGCAAGATGTGTTTAACTGGTTAAATCAGCCCTATCCGCAGCAGTCAGAAGACCTGTTGATCATCAATGCCCAGCAATGGATTGCCGATTTAAGTTTTCCGGCTAAACATTTCCTGAATCATGTCGGAATACAAAATATTGCGGGATTATCGGCACTGGATAATGTGGAACCTTTGCAATTAAATGGCTTGCAGAAATATCAGGTACGGGATTATTTACAGCAGTCGTTTAACCAGCTTTCCGGTACTATCTCGGCAGATGATCCAGTGGTTTCAGAGGATGCAGCCGTTTCACAGCATCAGTCACCGGATATGACCCAGTACGATATCGCCCAGTTTGATATAGCGTTGTTACAGGATCAATTGCCAATTGGCAAAATGCAGCATGCCACATGGCAAATGGCAGTGGGTGAATATCAACTGGTTGCAGAGCGTCTGGCATATTATGGTGGACAAATTACCGCTCTTACCCAGCGACAGTGGAATTTTAATGCACAGATACAATTTCGCCTGTATCTACCCGAAGATGACCAGGCTATTCGCTGGGTCAGTTTGTCGGCATCAAAATGTCGTGATGAACGGCCTTTAAAAATCTGGCTAGAATATTTGTTGTGGCGGGCAAGTTCTAATGCCAGTAAAAATTTACAACGCATTGCACTTTATCAAAATGTGACCTTGATCCTTCAGGGTTTAACGCAAATGGACGCCCAACACTACTTAAATGATTGGCTCGAAGTCTGGACACTAGCACAGCAAAAACCATTTATTTTACCGCCAGTACTGTTTGCAAATTTATTTACAGATCGGCCGAAATGGGCATTTGATGATCAGGGCAGAAGTTATATCGAAAATTATAAAAAACTGGAAGAACGCTGGCTCGGACAGAAATTTTATCAAAGTGGTGGGTTTGATCAATATCAGGATAAAGGCTGTTGCTGGCAGGCGGACTGGGCATTATTGCTGATTGATCAGGATGCCAGAGTATTACTCAATCAATTTACCGAGCAATATGCGGCACGGCTTTATCGTCCCTTAAGTGAATTTATTGAAGTGGTTGAGGCATAACGGATGAAAGCACAGGTCAATTATCAGGATCAACCATTACAGCATTTAAAACTTGAAGGGCTGCATTTAATTGAAGCCTCCGCCGGGACAGGCAAGACATGGACCTTGTCTAGTTTAATGGTACGGATTCTCACCGAAAAATATATGCCACGGCAGGTTGTTGCCACTACCTTTACCCGTGCTGCGGCGGCGGAATTGAAATCTAGAATCCGGCATCGTCTGACCGATATTTATCATCTGGCATTACAGTGGCAACAACTTTCACCTGTGGACTATTCACAACAACTTTCAACATTGAAAGATCCATTGGCACAGTTGCTATTTACCCGATTTCAGCATGCAGAAGATGATCGACAAAATTTTGATTATCTGGTCAATCGCCTGAAACTGGTGATTGATAGTCTGGATGAACTTTTTGTCGGTACGATTGATAGTTTTACCCAAAAATTATTACGTGAATTTTCCTTTGAAAGTGGTGAAATCATGCCACGACAAATCAGTGAGGACGAACAGCAATATCCTTATCAGATTGTGCATGATGTGTTACGGGCATGGCTACAACAGCAACCACAGAGTTTGGTTGATCTTTTGCTGCTGAGTCAGTCACTGGCTTCGATGGATAGTTATATTGCTACAGTCCAAAAGACCCTGAATTTTAGTCGGGCAAAACTTCAGCCCATCGATTGTCCGCAAATTGATCTGGCACAATTTGAACAACTGCTGGCACAATTTAAGGATTGTGATTTTACTGCGATTGAAGAATTGGCAGATTATTATCAGGTAGATGGTCAATATATCAAGGAATGGAATGGCAGCAACTGGCGTAAAGGTGTTTTACAAAAACTGTTTACCGAAACCCTGCCAGCGCTGCAACATGAATTGCGATTGAGCAATCGTTCGGTTTTGTTTGACAAAAATGCACTCGATGCATTTGAGCGATTACTAAAAATTGCCAATGCCTATGGCGTGAAAAATCCGCAATCTGCACCGATGCAGGCATTTTATCAGCATCCGTTGATTCAACTGTTATGTCAATGTGCCAGCATACTGGATTGCACTCGTACGCAGCTGCAAACACTGGATCAATATCTGCGTTATTATCTGTGTGTTGAAGTGAAATCTCGTTTACCGCAAGTGTTATTGCAGGCTGGTGAAACCACATTTAATCAGCAGATTTCTACCTTAAGTGATGCTTTGAGTGATGAGCGAGGACAACGTCTGGCGCAGGCCATTCGTCAGCGTTATCCGATTATTCTGGTGGATGAGTTTCAGGACACCAATCAGGAACAGGATAATATGCTGCATGCGATCTGGCGTGATCACCAGCATTTATCCCAAAGTTGCTTTATCGCAGTAGGCGATCCCAAACAGGCAATTTATGGCTTCCGTGGTGGTGATATTTTGACCTATATCAATGCCTTTAATGATATCGCTGGCAAACAGGGCTGTTTTTATCGGTTGCGAGATAATTTCCGTTCCATACCAAGTTTGGTGCAGGCAGTGGATGCGCTGTTCCAACGGCAGATTCAGTTTGGTGAGGACATTGAATATTATGCGGCCAACACCGGCTTAAATGATGATGCACCATTGATCGAGAACGGTGAAAAAGATACTCAGCCATTACGCTGGATAGAATTAAATGCCGAGCAAAACCCGAATGAAGCCTATCTGATTGCACATAAAATTCGTTATTTATTGGCACAGGCGCAGCAAGGCCAATTGTATATCGAAAAGTCGCTAGCACAGAAACATCAGAATGATTCAGCCAATGCAAAACATATCATCACTGCCGAAGATATTGCGGTACTGGCCGCAAGTAATTTTGAGCTGGATCAGATCCAGCGGCAACTCGAAGCCTTACATATTCGGGTCAACCGCACCACGCAAAACAGTGTATTTGCGAGTCAGGCTGCACAGGATATGGGTGCCTTATTACAAGCGATGATGTTGCCCGAACAGGACGCAATTTTAAAGCGTGCCTTGCTCACGCCTGCAATTGGTTTGACATTGGCAGATTTCTGCCAGTTTGAAACCGATGCCGAATTAATCAATACCCATGTGCAACATTTCCGTTTTGCCCGTCAGACTTGGTTGCAAAAAGGTTTTTTAATTGCCTGGGAATGGCTGGCAGCGCAATATCGTATCTGGCAGAATCTGGCGAAAAACTCTGGTATTGATAGCGAACGTCATATCGTCAATACCCGACATTTGGTTGAGGTGCTGAGTCAACACAGCCGTCATTATGCAAGTCTGCAACACTTGATTCAATGGTATGCCTTACAACTGGGGTCGCCTGCACAGCGTGAGTGGGAACTGGAACGCAAACTTTCCAGTGAGTCCGGTGTGCAATTGATGACTATCCATAAATCCAAGGGACTGGAATTTAAAATCGTGTTTCTGATGCATGCCAATAAGGAAGTCAAGTTTAAAAATGATGGCTTGGCTTTTTATCAGGAACAAAACACAAACGAAGCAGCCGAGCAAAATCAGAACAAAAATCAGGTACAGCCCAATCGGGTGATTGCCATTTCATCCAGTCAGATAGAGGATAATCCGGCAGCTTTGCAAGCGCATCAGGATAAGCTATTGGGGGAAAATCGGCGGCTGTGGTATGTGGCTTTTACCCGCGCCAGTTATCGGATTTATGCAGTTTTACAGCATCAGAAAACAGCTGCCAAGTTTGCCGGTGGTGCGGCATTCTGGTTGAATGCCAAGGCCGAGCCATTTGCACATCAGGCGGTAATGCTTGAAGATGCGGTCAGTCCACAATTGCATTATCAGCATCAGTTGGAAACACCTGCCCGATTGTATGCGATCCCTTATCCAAGCCAACAATTTTATCCGAAAAGCAGAACCAGTTTTAGTTATCTTGCGGCGCATTTAAAACAGCAACAAGCTATTGATGCACTGGCAGCATTTGAACAGCATAATGGTGCTGCCGAAGATGAAAGTATTACTTTGACGTTTTCTGAACATTCTCATGTGGAGGATTTACAGAATGCTGAGCATGATATTTTAACTGAGCAACAATGTCCTTTAGACTGGATCCGTATTCATTTTCCACGCGGCACCCTGGCCGGGAACTGTTTACATGAAATCTTTGAAGTGATTGATTTTCAGGATCAAACCTTGTGGGATAAGGAAATTTATAAACAGCTCAATCATTATAGTCTATGGCCGGTTTTGATCGAAAGCTATCAACAGCAATATCCTGCTGGGGAACAGGATTTGACGGCAATTCGTTCCAGTTTGGTTGCGCTGATTAAAACATGGTTACAACAGATTGTGGCAACGCCTATTTTATCTGATTCACAATTTTGCCTGAAAGATCTGGATGCCACGCAACGTTTATCTGAATTTCCATTTTATCTGGCCTTGTCTGACAAGCGTTTTAATAGTCAGGCGATTCATGCCTTATTTTTGGACTATGGCATTGCCATGCCTGAGTTTGAATCGGCCAATACGGCCCGTTATTTGAATGGTGCGATTGATCTGGTGTTTTTTGATGGTCAGCGTTATCAGATCGCCGATTATAAAAGTAATTATCTTGGTGACTCGCTGGCTGATTATGCTGTTGAAAACATTGAATACAGTATGTCAAAGGCAAGTTACTGGTTACAGGCGAGCCTTTATTTAGTGGCTTTGCATCGTTATTTAAAAAATAATCTGGCTGCTTATCAACCAGAGCAACATTTGGGCGCTGCCAATTATTTATATCTACGCGGTATGACGGGTAAACAGTCTATGGAAATGGAATTTAATCCATTAAAACATGATGTTAAAAAATGTTATGGGGTGAAGTCATGGCAACCGGATTTACAGTTAATTCTGGATTTAGATATTTTACTGGGAACAACTGAACAATATCAGCCTGTGGATAACTCTGTGTAAAACCATATGGATAACTCTGTGAATAACCATGTTAATAAGTTTGAGGATAACACTGTGGAAAATCTGTTGAAAACTAGCGAAACTCAAACATGGTTTGAAAAGTGGGCGGCATTTTTAACCCAGCCACCATTTTATCATGGCGAAAAAAAACAGGAAATACAAAGTATTATCAGTGAATTGTGTCAAAGTCTGGAGCAGGGAGATAGCTGTCTGGAGTTTGCAACATTGCCTCCACAACTGGGCGAATTATGCCATGTGATCCAAGGAGAGGAATTTGCCTATAAGCCCTTGATTTGGGATGCACCCTATTTATATTTGCAGCGTTATTGGGCCTTGGAGCGTCATCTGGCACAGCGTGTTGTTGCCATGTTGAAACAACAGGTTGAACCCGTCGATTTAAGCGCATTTCGCACCTTGTTTGAAGATCCGTATCAGCAACAGGCTTTGGCAGTTGGAGTAAACAGTGCTTTTGCCATGATTACTGGTGGACCGGGAACAGGGAAAACCTATATTCTGACCCGTATTGTTGCGGTATTGAAAAAAATCTATCCAGAAATGCGTATTGCTATGGCTGCACCAACCGGAAAAGCTGCACAGCGTATGCAAGAGGCATTGCAATCGGCTTTTTCCGATCCAAAGCTAATTGATGCAGGGCTATATCATGCCGATTTTGCCCAACAACAAACCCAGACCTTGCATCGTTTGCTGGGAATGGGCAATCGGCAAGTACCACGTTTTAACAGTAATAATCCTTTGCCTTATGATGTGGTGGTGGTTGATGAGGCTTCAATGCTGGATTTGAGTCTGGCAAAAGCTTTGTTCGATGCGGTTCAAGTACCTACACGGTTGATTTTACTGGGTGATGCCAACCAGTTAAGCTCGGTAGATGTGGGTTATGTCTTGGCAGATTTGCATCGGGTTAGTGCGTTGCAACCTTATCAGGTGAGATTGGTTAATAGTCGCCGTTTTTCCGATGATGCCAATATTGGTCGTTTTGCCCGATTCATCAATGCAGAGCAGGTAACTGGTGAAAAACTCACAGATCAGGATTGGTTGCAATACATTCAACCACAACAGATGACAGTAGATCAGGAGTTTAATATTGTACTGGCCGAAGGTGAAGCAGAACAAGGATTGGCAAAAGACTGGGTGGGATACTATCCTTTAAGCAGTGAACCAACCAAGAATGAGATTAAAGCACTCTATGCGGTTCTTGCCCGGGGGTACGATGATTATATTGCCGCGCTAAAACACTATCAGCAGGGACATATCAACAAGCAACAATTGAGTGAAGCATTTGATCGCTATAGGATTCTAGTGGTGATGCGTTATTTTGATCTGGGTTTGGATGCAGTGAATCAGGCCATGACATTATATGTTCGGGAAAAATTAAATATTGTACATGAAGGCGAATGGTTTTATGGTCGTCCGGTGATGATGGTCTATAACGATTATCAACTGGGTTTATCCAATGGCGATGTCGGTATCTGCATTTTTGATGATAAACAACCAGAGCAATACACGGTTTATTTTCCGAGTTTGCAAAAAGAAGTAGCCGCAGCACGTTTGCCACAGTCTATCCAGACTGCTTTTGCATTGACCATTCACAAATCACAAGGTTCGGAATTTCGTCATACTGCGGTAGTCCTTGATGATAAAGCAAAAGAATTATTAAGTAAGGAATTGCTCTATACTGCAATTACTCGGGCGAAAAAAATGTTAAGTATTTATAGTTCACCATCGGCATTAAAGCAAAGTCTGCAACATCAGACCCAGCGTAAAAGTGGTCTGGTTCAGCAAATTCAACATCTTGAAAAACGTGCATAAACTAGCCGCTTTAGTTGAAAAGTTAAAATGTCATATTGTACGTTTTGGCTTACATAGATTCAGGAAATTTACCAATAGTCGAATCTTGTGAGTTCTGTCAATATGGTCACATAAAGCTTGATCAGGAAGATCAGGTAACCCGCAAATAATATGATATTGATCGAGAGATCGTGCGGACTTACAGTGACGTAAGGAAAATATCTCAGTCGAGATTGCAGTAACTTTAGAGCCTTATCATTTTGGGAGAGATGATAAGGCTTTTATTTTTAGCAACGTAAGAAAGAAAATCTATATGTTATGTCGTGGCTAACGTAATTGAATCCAATTTTTGCTATTTTATAGCAAAATTCGATTTTTAGACTATATAGAATTCCGTCATACTCACGAAAGTCTTGCACCATTAAATGCATTATGGATATTCGGTCAAGTCGAGTATAACAATAATTAAACAGTGTATCCTATATTTTGGGTTTTGCTATTGTGATTAATAATTATCATTTTTTTGAATATTTCTTAAGTTATGGTCAAAGAGTTTCATTCGCCAAATCTTTATATTTTAAACGATACAAATTGGTGTATTATCCGAGAGGAATTGCCATGGAAACAATTCAAGTCACCACATTAGACAATATTCAATTAAATGGTTCATATCTCAAGTCAGAGCTTTCTACTTATAAAGTCGTTTTGGTATCACCTGCGACTGGTGTAAAAAAACATATTTATATTAAATTCGCCGAATTTCTAAATAAACACGGCTTTGATGTGATTACTTGGGATTGGCGTGGGATTGCTGATAATTTGACAGGACATGTTAAGGATGATATGTCTATTATGGAAGATTGGGCCAAAAAAGATCTTAACGCCATAATTAATTGGACATCTGCGAATTTACCTGACCATAAGATATTTGCTGTTGGACATAGTTTTGGGGGGCAAGCATTTGGAATGGCAGAAGATATCCAAAAAGTACAGTCAATTGTGACTGTTGCTACACAAAGTGGATATTGGCGACATTGGCCTGTTAAACAGCGTTATCAATTTGCAGCACTTTGGTATGCTGTAATGCCTATATTATCGCATACGATTGGCTTTTTCCCATCGAAAAAATTGGGTTTGGGGGAAAATTTGCCTAAAGGTGTGGCATTACAATGGGCATCTTGGGGACGTAATCCAGATTATATGGGAGATTATTCTGGTCATAAAAAAATGAAACAAAGAATATTATCGTTTTTTTTCACAGATGACTCATTTGCACCCAAACAAGCTGTTGAGGCACTCCATCAACATTATAGTCAGTGTTTAATACACTATAGAGAGATATCTCCGCAAGATTTAGGTGTGAATACTATTGGACACTTTGGTTTTTTTAAGAAAGATGAAGCCCAAAAGCTTTGGGTTGAAGTAATAGAGTTTTTTAATACTAATTAGTTTATTAAATTTATTGGTTACTTGCTTATTATTAAAGGAATTTTAAATTTTTATCTAAACTTTTAAAATATAAATATAGATTAATCACTATTCCTGTTTGTGATATAAGATAAAACAACTACAAATCAAAATTTAATATGTGGTATTAAAAATTTAAACATTCATGTAGTCATAAGTATTTAGAGAAATCTTAATAGTTTGTTAAGATGTCAGGCAATAGATAAAGTCTTGCATTTGAGGAGCAATGGCATGTTGATTATTCCTGCCATAGATTTAAAAGATGGAAAATGTGTACGTCTAAAACAGGGGCGTATGGAAGATGATACGGTTTTTTCCGATGATCCTGTGGCTACGGCGCAGCATTGGGTTAATGAAGGCGCCCGTCGTCTGCATCTGGTCGATCTCAATGGCGCTTTTGCCGGAACACCGATTCACAAGCCAGTGGTAGAAGCAATTGCCAAGGCACAACCAGAATTACCGATACAAATTGGTGGCGGGATTCGTTCTCTGGAAACCATTGAACACTATTTGGATGCAGGCGTGTCCTTTGTGATTATCGGGACCAAAGCAGTGAAAGAACCTGAATTTGTTGAACAGGCTTGTAAACAGTTTGCCGGTCATATCATTGTGGGTATTGATGCCAAAGATGGACTGGTTGCAACCGATGGCTGGGCTAATGTGACCGATGTTAAAGCCGTTGATCTGGCCAAACGTTTTGCCGATGCAGGTGTCTCAAGTATTGTCTATACTGATATTGCCCGTGATGGCATGATGCAGGGTGTCAATGTTGAACAGACCGTACATTTAGCTGAATATTGTGGTTTACCTGTGATTGCATCAGGTGGCGTAACCAATCTTGATGATGTGCGTCATTTAAAAGGCCATAAAGGGATTCTGGGCGCAATTACCGGCCGTGCGATTTATGAAGGCAGCTTAAACCTACGTGAAGCACAGCTATTGCTGGATGAAGAACAATTTTAATGATTAATCTGCTTGAACATATATTGTAGAAAGCAGACATTAAAGAAAAGTAGGGTATTCTATCCCTGCTTTTTTAATACAAAAAATCCTCCAAAATATTGGAGGATTTTGCTGACTTAGACCAAATGAATGATCTAAAATTAGTCATCCATATTCGACAAAATAGATGTTTTAACATCATTCATCGTCGCATCAATGGTCAACATCACTGCATCAGAACATTGCTTGATGGCAGTATCTGGATCTTTCAAGCCATTACCAGTCACTGTACATACAATTACAGAACCTTCAGGAATTTTACCATTTTTTACATCACGAATTGCACCACCAAGTGACGCCGCAGATGCCGGTTCAACGAATACGCCTTCATACATGGACAATAGACGTTGGGCTTCCAGAATTTCCTGATCTTGTAGTTCATCAAACCAACCGCCAGATTCTTTCATCACGGCATGGGCATGATTCCAGCTTTGCGGATTACCAATACGAATAGCAGTCGCGACAGTTTCAGGATTTTCCACCGGAGCACCACGTAAGAAAGGTGCTGCGCCCGCTGCTTGATAACCCAGCATTTTTGGACGAGCAGCAGTTGCTTCTGCACCAGAGAAAGAATGAGTTTCTGGCTGGTAAACTGCACGGTTGCTTGCATATAGGCTAGGATCAACAGCTTGTTCTGAATAACCCATCCAGTGTGCAGTAATATTCCCTGCATTACCAACAGGCAGGCAGTGATAATCCGGTGCCTTGCCCAAAGCTTCAACAATTTCAAATGCTGCGGTTTTTTGACCTTGCAAACGATATGGATTGATTGAGTTTACGATGGTGACAGGTGCTTCATCAGCCACTTCTTTAACCAGACGCATACCATCATCAAAATTACCGCGGATTTGCATGGTGATGGCACCGTACATCAACGCTTGCGCCATTTTACCCATGGCAATTTTGCCTTCTGGAATCAGTACAAATGCCTTGATCCCCGCACGGGCAGCATAGGCAGCCGCAGCCGCAGATGTATTACCGGTAGAAGCACAGATAATGGCTTTGGAACCTTCTTCAACTGCTTTGGTTACAGCCATGGTCATACCACGGTCTTTAAATGAACCTGTCGGATTTAAACCTTCGTATTTCACATAGATTTCAACGTCTTTGCCAATAATGCGAGGTATATTCTCAAGTTTGATCAGCGGTGTATTACCTTCACCGAGAGAAATAGCACGAGTAGTAGCAGATACAGGTAAACGATCACGATAGCGATCAACTAGACCAGTATAACGATTGGCATTCGACATGATGATGTTCCGATCAATTTATGTGAGTTAAGTGAGGGCAGTGCCCTCGACTTGGTGTACAAATTAACTTTCCAGCGATTCTAAACGAATTCGCACAATTTCGCCACGTGTAGCGGGTAAAGCCTGAATTTTAGTTAAGGCTGTTTCCATTTTTGATTCGACAATAGGATCAGTTAGAATCACAATAGGAATCAGGTCTTTCAAACGGGGTTGCTGCATGATGGCATCAATACTAATGCCTTCACGACTTAAAATAGTGGTGATGTCCGCAAGTACACCAGTCTGGTCTTCTACATCGACACGTAAATAGTAACCCGTTGTCATTTCTTCATGACTGAGAATACCGACATCTGATAATGCTTCAAACGCCAATTGTGGAATCGTCCCTGCACCATCTTCGGTATAGGAAATATCACGTACGATGTCAATAATATCCGCGACGACTGCCGAAGCAGTTGGGCCAGCACCAGCACCAGCACCATAATATAAAGTTGGGCCAACAGCATTCGCTTGTACCAATACAGCGTTTTTAACACCGTTAACGTTGGCAAGCAGTTGTTCTTCCGGAATCAGTGTTGGATGTACACGTAATTCGATCCCTTGTGGTGCACGACGTGCAATACCTAGATGTTTGATACGAAAACCGAGTTCTTCTGCGTATTTGACATCTTGTGCAGTAATTTTACTGATGCCTTCGGTATAGACTTTATCAAACTGTAATGGAATACCAAATGCGATGGATGCAAGCAAAGTCAATTTGTGCGCTGCATCAATGCCTTCAACATCAAAAGTAGGATCGGCTTCGGCATAGCCCAGTTCTTGTGCTTCTTTTAATACATCTTCAAATGTACGGCCTTTTTCCCGCATTTCGGTCAGGATAAAGTTACCTGTACCGTTGATGATGCCAGCAAGCCACTCGATATGGTTAGCTGCCAGACCTTCACGAATCACCTTGATAATCGGAATACCGCCGGCAACCGCAGCTTCATAGGCAATCTGAACCGCATGATCATCAGCTGCCTTGAATAATTCATTACCATGTTCGGCCAGTAATGCTTTATTTGCAGTGACGACTTGTTTGCCATGTTTAATGGCTTCCAGAATGACTTCATTGGCAGGGTGAATACCGCCCATGACTTCAACTACAATATCAACATCGGGTTGGCGAACAATATCTAAAAGGTCGGCACTTTGTGCAATGCCGTCTAAATTGAGTTCTGGATGAGGACGACGGATGCCAACATGGGTGATTTGGATTTCTCTACCTGTACGGCGTTTAATTTCAGCAGCATTTTCTTGTAGTAGTTTAAGAACTCCACCACCAACGGTACCTAAACCGAGTATAGCCAGACGAACTGGTTTCACGTCAAACTCCATCATCTTATAAAAATATCGCTTAGATAATAGCTAAAAAGCGATGCCGACTCTAGGGTGAAAATCGCTTTTATGCAAATTATTTCTCATTTAAACGTTTAAGTAGATCAGCTGGCTCAATATAGCCACCCAGATATTTACCATCTGCGTTATAGACAGCAGGTGTACCGTTTACACCAATATTCATGCCTAGTTGATATTGGGCCAGAACAGGATTATCACATTGAGCAGCTTGTACTGGAATACCGCTGACAGATTGATCAAAGGCTGCCTTACGATCTTCGCTACACCAGATACTTTGCATGGTCGGAAAATATTGCTCGCCACGTGGCCATGCGATATAACGGACTTCGATGCCTTTTTGATTCATTTCGACCATATGTTCATGGAATTTATGACAATATGGGCAACTGGAATCGGTAAAGACATAAATAATGTGTTTGGCTTTGCCTTGTGCGGGATAGATAATCAGATCTTTTGGATTGAGCGCAGCAAATTTGGCTTTGTTGTCGGCTGCCTGTAAATCTTCACTGACATGATGAATTTGCTTGTCACCCAGACGAATCACATCACCCTGAAAAATATATTTGCCATCGGCTGTTGCCAGTACCGCTGGAAAGCCTTCTAGTGTTACCCAGTACATGTTGGCAATTTCGGTGTTACGAATATTTAAAATTTTGGCTTTTAAGCCTGCTTTATCAAAGTTGGCCTGTAAGGTTTGCATCAGGCGTTGATGTGCATTATTTTCGGGTAATGTTGAAGCTTCGCCTGTGGCAGATGTTGTTGCAGTAATGGCTTCATCTGAGGACTTTTGATTTGCATCCTGTTTTGAACAGGCAACAAAACTGAATGCACTGGCAATCATGAGTGTACTCATTGCAAGTTTGGGAAATTGCATACAACGCCTTTTTATAAAGAATGAAAAATAATCGATGCTAAAGCATAGCAAAAAGCAAACTTACTGCCTAGTTTAAAGCTGTAAATACACGGTTCTAAATCTGTGACTTGAAACAGATTAGCCACGTGGATGAAATTGCTGATGAATCTGTTGCATACGGGCTTGTGCGACATGGGTATAAATCTGGGTGGTAGATAAATCGGCATGGCCGAGCAGCATTTGTACGACACGCAGGTCTGCACCGTGGTTGAGTAAATGCGTGGCAAAAGCATGACGCAAGACATGGGGTGACAGCTCATGCTGGATATTGGCGATCAGAGCATAGCGTTTGATCGCATACCAGAAATTTTGCCGTGTCATGATTCCTCCATGCTGGGTGAGAAACAGCGCATCCGTGGTATTTTTATATAAAGTCGGACGTGCAGAATGCAGATATTCTTTTAGCCATTCTATGGCGATTTCTCCCAAAGGAACTAGACGTTCCTTATTGCCTTTGCCCTTAATACGTAGAAAACCTTGTTCCAGATTAAGCATTTGGGTTTGTAGACCAATCAATTCACTAACACGCAGGCCACAGGCATATAAGACTTCCAGCATGGCACGATCACGTAATCCTAAGGCCGTGTTGGTATCCGGCGCATTAATTAAGGCTTCAACTTCTTGCTTGGATAGGTCTTTGGGAAGGCTACGGCCCTGTCTGGGTGTCTTATGTTCGGCCAGCGGATCATCTTGCCGTAATCCGGTTTCTCTTAAAAATTTAAAAAACTGACGCAGTGCAGACATATAGCGCGCAATTGAGCGTGGACTTTTGGCTTGTGCAGTGAGTGCCAGCAAAACACTTTTGACATCTTCCGATTGCCATTCAGGTAAAGTGGTTGGATGTAGGTCAGAACATTGGATTAGATCGGATAAATAGGCATTCCGGGTATGGATACTGCTGCTATGGCTGATCAAATAGTCACGGAATCCCTGTAAATAGGGTTTGTCTTGTGGGATGGTGACAGGTGTTGGCTGTCTAAGTTTCTTTGCCTGTAACATCGGCTGGCTAATCTATTAAAAAAGATAAAATAACAAAATCCATATGGATATTGAAGTTAAACAGTCAAATTTCTTTTATAAAATGAAAATCAACTTCATTAGTAAATATTCTCATTTGACGTTATAATGTAGCATGATTAAATGATTGAACTATAGCTAGGGCGAACACTGTGCGTTTAACTGAATTAAAAACTAAACAGCCAGCCATAATTAATCAAATTTATCATCTGAATCGTTCACAAGACGGTGGAGAAGATGGTATTGCAACACGATTAATGAGTTTAGGCTTTGTACCAGGTGAAAAAATCGAGGTGCTTACACGAGGCTTATTTGGCGGCGAACCAATTTTGGTCAAAGTTGGTTTTTCCCGCTTTGCATTACGTCGTAATGAAGCTGATCGCATTGAAGTAAACGTATAAGGACACTTGATATGAGTAGCGATGTATTACGTGTTGCGCTGGTCGGCAACCCTAACTGTGGTAAAACATCCCTGTTTAATAATTTAACCGGTACCAAACAAAAAGTTGCCAATTATGCTGGTGTTACAGTAGAGCGTAAGGAAGGTTTTTTTAATCTGGCAAGTGGACAGTCTGTTCGTGTTCTGGATTTACCCGGTGCCTATAGTTTAAATGCAGCAAGTCCGGATGAGGCAATTACTCGGGATGTGTGCAAGGGCATTCTCAGCAGTGAGGCAGAACAAGATGCTTTTTTGTATATTGTTGATGTCACCAACCTGAAATTACATTTAAATTTATTGCTGGAAGTGGCGGCACTGAAACGTCCGATGCTGATTGTGCTGAATATGATGGATGAAGCACGTCGTCGTGGTATTCAAGTTAATCCACAGGCATTATCGCAGGCGTTGGGTGTGCCTGTGGTTGAAACTGTTGCGGTGAAGCAGGGCGGTATACAAAATCTGCTTAAATCTTTGGAGCTCAAGGATTTTGCAGTATCTACCTTTGTACCGCGACCAGACATCACCAAGGATATTCAGTCTATTTTTGATGCGACAGTAACCTCTGTGATTGAGGAAGATCAGCGCACCTCATTTCTGGATAAAATCTTTTTGCATCCTGTATTTGGCTTGATTGCTCTGGCTGTGATGATGTTTGTGGTATTTCAGGCAGTATTTGCCTGGGCTGCGCCATTTATGGATTTGATCGAAACTTTCTTTGGCTGGCTGGGTGAAACGGTGGGTGAATATATCTCACAACCCTTACTGCAAAGTCTGGTGGTCGATGGCATTATCGCCGGTGCCGGTGGTGTGGTGGTGTTCCTGCCACAGATTTTAATTCTGTTCTTTTTTATTTTATTGCTGGAAGAATCGGGTTATTTACCCCGCGCTGCATTTTTGCTGGATAAACTGATGTATCAGGCCGGCTTAAGTGGTCGGGCGTTTATTCCTTTATTGTCCAGTTTTGCCTGTGCAATTCCGGGTATTATGGCAACACGGAGTATCAGCGATCCACGAGATCGTTTTACCACCATTCTTGTGGCACCATTGATGACCTGTTCTGCCCGACTTCCAGTGTATGCCCTATTGATTTCTGCCTTTATACCCCAACAAATTATTGGTGGTGTTTTAAATTTACAGGGTCTGGTGTTATTTGGCCTGTATATGGCAGGGATTGTCAGTGCCTTGATCGTTTCTTATATCGTCAAGCTGTTCCGTAAAGATAAATCCGAACATGCTTTGATGATGGAATTGCCGAGTTATCGTATTCCGGATTGGCGCAGTATTTTGCTTGGTGTCTATGAACGTGGCAAAATCTTTATGAAGCGTGTCGGTGGTATCATCTTCGCACTGTCTATTTTGCTATGGTTCTTGTGTACTTTCCCGCAACCGCCTGAAAATGCCACAATGCCGGATATAGATTACAGTTTTGCCGGTATTGTCGGACACTGGATACAACCACTTTTCGCACCGATTGGTTTTCCTTGGCAAGTGTGTGTGGCTTTAATTCCGGCCATGGCTGCCCGTGAAGTTGTGGTGGCAGCACTCGGTACGGTCTATGCACTTTCGGGTGATGAAGATGCACAGGCACAAAGTCTGGCAGCGCTGATCAGTTCACCGGATTCCGGCTGGACATTGGCAACAGGCTTATCCTTATTGGTGTGGTTTATTTATGCACCCCATTGTCTGGCAACGTTGGCGACAGTACGACGTGAAACAGGTTCATGGAAAAATGTTGCAATTATGACGGTATATTTATTTAGTCTGGCTTATGTGATGTCATTCATTACTTATCAGGTTGCGTCCCGCGTACTTGCTTAACGAATTGGAGTAGGAGTAAAGACAATGATTCAATATCTCATTATTGCTGTTTTGGTGTTATGGAGTAGTGTTGTTGTCTTTAAAAAGGTTATGCCGAACACGGCAAATAAAACCTTTTTGGCGATTTCTTCATTTTTTAAACAGCAAGGTTGGCATAGTTTGGCTAAAAAAATTGCACCGACACAATCTGCGGGTTGTGGTGGCGGTTGTGGCTGTGGCAAGGAATCCGAGGTTGCGGGTAAACAGCCTCAAGAAATTAAAACGGTGAAGTGGAAATAAACCACAATCCGTGATTTGAGATGCATTTGCGATTGTAATGATGGCAAATGCATTTTTTATTTAAGCATGCTGTTTAAGTCGTTTAAGTCAATGTACATGATGAAAAGACAGTTTTTAGAGATGTTCCAGTGTCTTGATAATTTGGCAGTGTTCCACGGTGGTATTTTGATTACAGGACTGGCGTAATTGCTGGAGCTGTGTTTGAAACTGCTGTAAAGCCAGAATTTTCTCATTGACCTCTTGTAGATGTTTTTCAATTAATATATTGACCGCATGGCAGTTCTGTTGAGGATGTTTGAGTAATTCATTCAAACTGCTGATCTCATGAATGGCAATACCCAGATCACGGCAATGTTTGATAAATAATAATTTTTTTAATGCATCTTCATCATAATAACGATATTGATTGTCAGCACGGAAAGTAGGCTGAAGCAGATTCTTCTTTTCATAAAACCGAATGCTATCTACTGAAACCTGTGCTTTTTCGGCCAGTTCACGAATTTTTAATAACATCTCGTTTTCCTCTTGACCCTAGTGTAACACCATAGTTTTTAATGATTGTAAAAGCATTCAAGAGGATTAAGCAATGGCATGTTGTTGTACGCCCGAACCACCCAAGCAAAATCATTCATATCCTGCAAAATTTAAAATCGCTTTATGGATCGCACTGATCATTAACTTGAGCCTGTTTATTGTTGAAGTCATTGCTGGTATCTATGCACATTCATCATCGCTTTGGGCTGATGCACTGGATTTTGCTGGTGATAGCATGAATTATGCGATTTCATTGGCTGTTCTGGGAATGAGCCTGTATTGGCGTGCGACAGTTGCCTTACTCAAAGGTGTGACCATGGCCAGTTTTGGTATTTTTGTTCTGATTAAAATGTGCTATGCCTATATGCTTGGTATTGTGCCAGAAGCAATCACCATGGGCATGATCGGTATATTGGCTTTATTTGCCAATGTGATTTGTGCGCTTATTTTATATGCTTTTCGTGATGGCGATGCCAATATGAAATCGGTCTGGCTGTGTAGCCGTAATGATGCGATCGGCAATATTGCCCTGATTTTTGCAGCCATCGGTGTCTTTGGTACAAACAGTATTTATCCCGATCTACTGGTTGCTTTGATCATGGCGGTATTGGGGATCAGTGCCGGATATACCGTGATCAAACATGCTTTGCTGGAACGGAAACTTGATAAAGTTGTTGAAAACAAGTGTTGTTAATGGCAAAAACGGTATGGGTAGACTAGCTACAATGTGAATTACTTTTGGTTTTCCTAAAAAATACCAAAGGTGATTCACATTTTTTAATATCTAGTTGATGAAATTGTTTTTATTGTGCTTTAGCATACCTCTGTGAATTTATGTTAAGATTTGATCTGCCAATAGACTGGAAGCTCGCAAGGATGGAATACATACGTCTATGAATATCTTAATTGTTGACGATCATCCGCTATTTCGCCATGCCTTGATTCAGGCAGTACGATATAGCTTGCCACAGGCACAAATTAGTGAAACCGCATCAGTTGCCGAGTTTTATCAGCGATTGGAAACGGGACCAGAACCTGATCTGGTCTTGCTGGATTTACATCTACCCGGTGCATCAGGGTTTTCGGCATTGGTGCATGTACGCGCACAATATCCTGCGATCCCAATTATCGTAGTATCGGCGCATGAAGAAGCCAATATTATTCAACGTTCGATTGCACATGGTGCGATGGGCTATATTCCAAAGTCGGCGCCGCCTGTCCATATTGGTGAGGCGATTAAAACCGTGCTGGAAGGTGATATCTGGTTGCCGCCGAATTTATTACAATCTTATCATGATCCCCGTGCCGCCAATGAAACCGAACTGGCAGAACGCATTCAGTCTTTAACACCACAACAGTTTAGAGTGCTAATGATGGTCGCAGAAGGATTACTGAACAAACAGATTGCGTATGAACTGGATGTGTCTGAAGCGACAATCAAGGCGCATGTCACAGCAATTTTTAGAAAGCTGGGTGTGCAAAACCGTACACAGGCAGTGTTGGCAATCAATGCCCTGAATATTGAAGACCAGAAAATATAATCAATATCCAGCTGGAGATTTTCATCATTGGGGCTGTAGTCGATAAGCCTTAATGTCTGGTGCTGGAGATACTTTTTATTGCCTATCAGCTCATGTCGTTCTTGCTCTATTGTCAGCAACAATAGGGTGATGCTGATAGGTGAGGTATCAATGTCAGGATTGGAAGGGCAGCCATGGATTTACAAACTTTCAAATTACTGGCGCGTTATAATATTTGGGCGACTCAAAGACTGAATACAGTTTTAGCAGACGTTTCAGATCATGATTTCTTTGCAGACAGTGGTCTATATTTCAAAAGTATTTTTGCGACCTTAAATCATTTGTTGGTGGGCGAACATTATCTCTGGTTTCCACGATTTGCGACGGGCACTTCGGCAAGAATGGCGCTAAATACAATTATTGAACAAGATCGTCAAATTTTAACCGATACTTTACTGGAAAAATCTTATAACTGGTCTAGGTTTTTAAATGATCTGGATGAACAGCGCCTTAGGCAGGATTTGAACTATCAAACCTCATCCGGACAGGACATGGTGTTACCTTATGCAGCTACATTATTGCATGTGTTTAACCATAGCACACATCATAGAGGTCAAATAACGGCTGCTTTGACAGCAATGGGGTATCCTTGTCCGGAACTTGATCTGGTGTATATGTTGATCGAAGAAAAAAATCATAAGGCCTAAATCTCGGGCTTGTGTATCATGGATAGCATACTAACAAGCCCTTGAATGATGGTTTATAGGCGACGTTGATTAAACCAGATAATCCTGTTTGCTGGTTTGGTCTGCACAGTTCAAAGGGTTTAAGGCACATTGCAATTCTTCAATTTGCTCTTGAGTCACCAACTGCTGTGCAAGGAAAAATTCTGCTACAGTTTCATCTCTTAAACTTAAAAATACCGGATCATAGACGCCTAAACGGCTAAACAGTATCGCAGTTTCCAGACAATTAAAGCGTTCAAGAAAAACCTGATCTTCAAAGGTTAAAAATAAATGTTCGTACTTGGCTTCTGTATCAACACGGAGTTGTTTTGCCAGTTGCTCCGGTTTGGTTTTGATCCATAATAAATCTGACAGTTCATCAAATTGGCTCAGATCAATTGTCAATTGTCCGGTTTTTACCAGTCCTAACCACACTTTAAAGACCAGAACTGCACCACCACGCAATAACATACTCCAGATTTGATGGCGTGTTTCGTGATCCAGATCATCAGCCATGCTAGAAAGAATATGCAGAAAACGATCTTCCTGTTTTGCCAGTTGATCAAACAGTCCTAATCCTTGTGGATGATAGGCCGCAGGAGAAAATACATCAAAATTCAGACGCTTGAATACTGTCAGCGCGAGTGGAATCGCACTTTGATAAATGGTATCCAGCGCAGTGATTTGGGCAGGCGTGAGGCGTTGTTGCTGAAACAGGGCTTGCCAGTCGATATTGGGGAGAAGGGCATTTTCGGCATACTGACGTTGCAGGCTTTGCATCGCATGCAGATTTTGGTGGGTGCTGATATTCATGTCGATGCTCCTTTTAGCGTCTATCTTTATTTCTTATTCTTATACGCTGATCATTTTTCAAACCTATAAGACTAATGTACAATATCGGCAAGAATTGGTTTTAAAACTTAATAAAAACAGAATATTAGCTATTTGTAATAAAGTGTAC
Organism: Acinetobacter populi; assembly: GCF_002174125.1. Taxonomy (GTDB): domain Bacteria; phylum Pseudomonadota; class Gammaproteobacteria; order Pseudomonadales; family Moraxellaceae; genus Acinetobacter; species Acinetobacter populi. Next base: position 949,136 of record NZ_NEXX01000001.1, on the reverse strand, counting down.
AACTGTTCACTTATGTAAATGAGCAATTCTGCCATAGAATTTCATTAAAAGTGTTTTCAAGTCGTTTTATGGTCCCTGTTAAAGCACCCTAAAACGACTTTTTATTTTTAGTATTCATTGGTTTTAATACTGGATAAAAATGCACGAAGCGCGGCGGGTTTTAATGGTTTTCTAAGCAAGACTATACCGAGCTCTTTTAACATTTCCGGTAATTCCGGATTGGTATCAGCGGTAATTAAGGCGGTAGGAATCTGTTCATTTTTATGCTGACGGATAAAATCCAGTCCATATTGGTCATGATTAAGATGCTGGTCAATCAACCAGACATGAATATCATGCTGCTGAATCAGTTCAAGTGCTTGTTCAGGTTCGGTTGCCAGAATTGCATGATAGCCCCATTTATTCAGTAAAAGTTGCATCGCATTTAAAATGGTGTGGTCATTATCCAGACACAAGATATTTAAAGATTTTTGCTGTAATTTTAACTGCTGTGGTACCGTTATCTGTTCTACAGGCGCAGGGACGGTAGGAACTTCAATCATAAAGCATGAGCCTTTGCCCAGTTCCGACTTTACCTGTACCCGATAATTTAACTGATGGGTCATACGCTCGACAATGGCCAGACCCAGACCAAGTCCTTGCTCTCCCCAGGGGGAGGTATGACCACCACGTTCAAACTCATGAAATAGTTTTTCTTTTTGTTCGCTGTTGATTCCGGGACCTGTATCCCAAACACCGATCCGGATGTGGTTGGGTTTCGAGGCCGATCCCAATACGCCAACAATGACACGCCCGGCAGCTGTATAACGCAGGGCATTACTGACAAAGTTCTGGATAATTCTTCGGATCCATTGCGGGTCGGTATCGATCCAGTATTTGGTATTGTGTACATGCAAGATGATTTGGCGTTGTTCCGCAATGGAGCTAAATTGTAAGCGTAAGTCGCTGAGTAAATCCTGAAGTTTGTAAGGTTTTCGATTGGGTTTGATCGAACCGCCTTCAAGTCTTGCAATATCCAGTAGTGCAGAAAGCATGCTTTCTGCACCGAACAGGGCACGATCCAGTTGTTCTAAAGTGCGTTTATCTTCCTGATTCAATGTGCTTTGTTCTAAGGCAGCACTAAAGAGACGTGCGGCATGCATGGGTTGTAATAAATCATGGCTGGCCGCAGCAATAAAGCGACTTTTTGACATATTGGCTTGATCGGCTTGTTGTCGTGCGATTTGCTGTTCGGTCAAGGCTTCTTCAAGCTGTTGTGTACGTTCACTGACACGTGCTTCAAGAAAGGCCTCATTCTGTCTAAATGCAGTAATGTCGGCAAATGTAGTGACAAAGCCACCACCCTCAATCGGATTACCACGCATTTGAATCACACGACCATCGGCGCGATAGCGTTCAAATTCATGTGAGCTGCCTTTACGCATCCAGTTGACCCGTTTTCTGACATGTTCTTCGACTGAACCGGGGCCACATTCACCACGTTCTGCATTATAACGAATCAGGTCGGCAATAGGACAACCGACGTAAACCAGATCTTTTGGATAATCAAACAGTTTTAAATATTGATTATTCCATGCCACCAGACACATATTTTCATCAACCACACTGACGCCTTGGGTCATATGGTCAATCATGGTCATGATTAGATTCTGGTTAAAGCGTTGCCATTGTGAGGCCTGATCGAGAATATTGGCTACTTGTCCGAGAGCCAGACCATTATTTAATAAAGCGGTGGTTAATAATGTACGGGCAGAGGCTGTACCAATTGCACCTGCCAGATATTGTTCGGTAAATCGCCACCACATCCCATTGGCGAACTGTTGCTTGTCCAGCGAGAACAGATTGTTTTCGGCAAACTGGCTAAAGGCTTCCAGCGTATTTTTTTCTCCGGTAATTCTTGCACACAAGGCAATCAGATCGGCAATTTTTAACCGGGAAATTTGCTCACTGGGAATATGTCCATCATGTAAAGAGCTTTGTGTGGGTAAAGGTTTGGTATCGTAAAAGAAAAAACTTTCCGCTTGAATCTGCTCGGCAACACTGGGGCGATAGCGACGTGAAAAGCCATAAAAACACAGGATATTGGCACCCAGTGACCAGATCACGCCATGGGTGAGGGCTGCCAGAGAATTAAATCCAAATAATGCTTCCGGGCGCAACCAGTTAATATAAAAAGGTCCATCATCGAGAATGTGATAGGCCCAGAGTTGATGTTGTTCAGGCAGACTACGTAAAATCGTTGGAAATAATAAGGTATAGGACCACAGGGCAAAACCCACGAGCAGACCAATATAAACCCCTTGTTTGCTGCCGCCACGCCAGTATAAACCACCAATTAATGCCGGGGCGAATTGCGCTACTGCACTAAAAGCCAATAAACCGAAAACCGAAAGCTGATTAATGTCGGCAAAGAAATGATAAAACAAAAAGCCCAGTAGCATAACTGCCAGAATAGATATACGACGAACCAGTTTTAATAGTTGCGGCAGGCGGGCATCATGTCTGGAAATCAGATTAAAACGCCATAATGCCGGCATGATTAAGTCATTGCTGAGCATGATCGAGAGCGCAACAGAGGACACCAGTAGCATACCGGTTGATGCAGAGAAACCACCGACAAATGCCAGTAAAGTCAGCCATTCATTGTTATAGCTCATTGGCAGCATCAAGACTGCAATATCTGCGACTGGAAGAATATCCAATGGCGTATGTAGGGCCCAGCTTGCCAAAGGAATAATGGCAATGGTGGTCAGAATCAAATAACCGCCAAACCAGCGTCTGGCACCTTTGATGTGTGATTCTTCGCGTAACTCGACCACAGCAACATGGAACTGGCGTGGTAAACAGATGATGGCAAGTCCTGCCAGAATTGTTTGTGTCCAGAACGAAGGTGGAACCCCAATTTGCTGAATTTGATAAATATTATCTAAAAAATCAGTTTTAATTTGCTGTAAGTTTTCAGTCGATGAAAAAGCAAAAAAGCCCGCGACTGCCAGTAGGGCAAACAGTTTGACAAAGGACTCAAATGCAACGGCAAGCATTAAACCGCCATGTTGTTCTGTGTTGGCGATATGCCGGCTACCAAATAACATGGCCAATATTGCCAAGACACCAGTTAATAATAAAACACTATTGGTTGCAGCATATTGATAATTGGTTTGTTCTAGTATGATGGAGGTACTTAAGGCAATGGCCCGAAGTTGTAATGCCAGATAAGGTAGAATCGCCACCACTGCCAGAATAGTGACCAGTGAAGCCAATGCCCCTGATTTACCATAACGCGCTGAGATAAAATCCGCGATTGATGATACCGCATGGTGTTGCCTGACACGGCCCAAACGGCGCCAGATATCATAACCAAACCAGATAAATAATAAGGGTCCGAGATAGATGGGTAAAAAGATGGCGCCATCCCGAACGGCTGCACCTGTCGCACCATAGAATGTCCATGAAGAACAATACACTCCCAAGGTAAGACTAAACAAAATCATGCGTCGGCGAGGACTTAAACGGCTGGCGTGACGTTCTCCCAAAAAGGCACAGGCAAATAATATAAAAATATAAGTAGCAAGTACGCCCAAGATTAAACTGGCATTCATCAGATCGCGACCTAGTGTTTGACCGCTACATCATACAGCAACAGCAGCCTATGATCATGCTGAATCAGATGCTGTGAACTGCAAAATATGAATGGAATTGCTGTAAATACGACTTATTGATGAGAGCGTTTCAAGACCAAAGTCTAAGTTACCATTGCCTAACAAGTTGTTAATTTGACATCAACCAAAGTTATGGCTGTGATGGCCACAAGAATATGGCTAAGGCTGGTCGTGGTTATATTAGGAGAGTTGAGAATGGATGATGCTCAAGTAAAACGAATTCTGGAAAATCCAAAATTTCAAGAAATGGTGAAAAAACAGGGCAAATTAAGCTGGACATTGACAATTATCATGTTGGTCATCTATGTCGGGTTTATGTTATTAGTCGGTTATAACAAAGAATTCTTGATGAGTTCTTTTAATGGTGGTGTAACAACGTGGGGAATTCCACTGGGTCTGGGGATTATTGTTTTGTCATTTGTACTGTGTGCAGTGTATTCGTATATTGCAAACAACACATTTGATCAATTGAGTAAAGAAGCCCTCAAGGAAGTAGAGGCCATTACCCACGAGAAAGGAACACACTAATATGAAATGGAATTCAATCAAGGCAAAAGCCTTACTTGCTGCAACTGGCGCATTAACCGCCATGTATTCCAGTGTCGCAATGGCAGGACCGGATTTAGGTGCAGCCGAACAGCAGGCGACTAACTGGCATGCCATTATTATGTTTGTAATATTCGTAGGTTTTACCTTGTTTATTACCAAATGGGCAGCTAAACAAACACAATCCACTCAAGATTTCTATACAGCGGGCGGCGGAATTTCTGGTTTTCAGAATGGTTTAGCGATTGCTGGTGACTTCATGTCGGCAGCATCGTTTCTGGGTATTTCTGCCATGGTGTTTAGTTCAGGTTTTGATGGCTTGCTTTACTCTCTGGGCTTCATGGTCGGCTGGCCGATTGTATTGTTCCTGATTGCAGAACGTTTACGTAACCTAGGTAAATACAACTTATCCGATGTGGTGTCTTTTCGTTTGGAAGAGAAACCAGTGCGTACACTAGCAGCGATCAGTTCTTTAGTTGTAGTGGCATTCTATCTAATTGCACAAATGGTCGGTGCTGGACAGTTAATTAAACTGTTGTTTGGTCTGAACTATAATATCGCTGTGGTGATCGTTGGTTTATTGATGATGGCATATGTGATGTTTGGCGGTATGCTGGCAACCACATGGGTACAAATCATTAAAGCAGTGTTATTGCTTTCTGGTGCAACCTTTATGGCATTCATGGTAATGAAGGCTGTAGGTTTTAGTTTCAGTAACATGTTTAATCAGGCAATTGTGGTCTTTAGTCAGGCCAACAATGTCAGTCTGGAAGATGCGCAAAAAATCATGGGACCAGGTAAACTTGCTGCCAACCCAATTGATGCCATTTCACTAGGTCTTGCATTGATGTTTGGTACAGCAGGTTTGCCTCACATTCTGATGCGTTTCTTTACGGTAAAAGATGCCAAAGAAGCACGTAAATCTGTGGTTGTGGCAACAGGCTTTATTGGTTACTTCTATCTATTGACCTTTATCATTGGTTTTGGTGCGATTCTGTTTGTATCTAATAATCCACAATTCCTTGATACAGCCAAAATGGCAGTTACAGGCAAGTTAGAACTGGTCGGTGGTAGTAATATGGCTGCGGTGCATCTTTCCGATGCGGTTGGTGGCGATTTATTCATGGGCTTTATTTCAGCCGTTGCATTTGCCACAATTCTTGCGGTAGTGGCTGGTCTGACCTTATCTGGCGCATCTGCAATTTCCCACGATTTATATGCCAACGTTATTAAAAAAGGTAAAACCACACCAGCATCTGAACTTAAAATGTCAAAAATTGCGACTTTAGGTTTGGCTATTTTTGCAATGATTTTAGGTATCTTGTTTGAAAAGCAAAACGTTGCATTTATGGTGGGTCTGGCATTCTCAGTGGCCTGTTGTGCCAACTTCCCGGTACTGGTTTTATCTATGTTCTGGAGAGGTTTAACAACGCGTGGTGCAGTAATTGGCGGTGTTGTAGGTCTGGTTACGGCTGTTGTCCTGATTATTCTATCTAAAGCAGTTTGGGTCGATACTTTCAAAATTTCTGATAATCCGATTAATCCATTTAACGGTCCAGCGATTTTTGCAATGCCATTGTCTTTCTTCTGCTGCTGGTTATTCTCGGTCACAGACAAATCTGCCCGTGCAGAAAGAGAACGCAAAGCATTTAATGAACAATATGTTCGTTCGATTACAGGGATTGGTGCATCAGGTGCATCTGACCACTAAGATTCATATTTCATCATCTAAAAGCATCTTCGGATGCTTTTTTTTATGAGAGAAATAAGTACAAAGAATTGACATAAAAAAAGAGATTTAAGCGGCTTAAATGCTTAAATCTCCTGTTGAAATAATTGATAATTTACCAGTGTTCACCGGGGAATAATCGGGCATAAGCACGTTGTAACAGGTTAAGTTTCTGTGATTCACCTTTCGCTGCCGATGAACTTGGAAAAAGGTTAAAGCCAATCGACATCAACACATTATTGATATCAGGTGCAACTGCATAGGTGATCGATGCCAAACGCCCTAAATGTGTGGCAACTTTTTTCGGACGCTTAATAATGGCATAGGCAATCAAATCTGCTGCCTGTTCGGGTGAAAGTGTTGGTACATATTTATAAATTTTAGTCGGTGCAATCATCGGCGTGCGAACCAGTGGCATATAGATTGAAGTAATCGAAATCTTATGTTTTAACACTTCGGCTGATAAACAGCGACTAAAGGCATCCAGAGCAGCTTTGGAGGCGACATAGGCAGAAAAACGGGTTGCATTTGCCAGTACGCCAATCGAACTAATATTAATGATTTGTCCGTTCTTACGGTTAATCATATGCGGTAATAGATTAAGGACCAGACGTACTGCACCAAAATAATTAAGCTGCATGGTACGCTCAAAATCATGGAAGCGATCAATCGATTCATGCACGGAACGTCGAATTGAACGACCTGCGTTATTAATCAAAATATCTATATGCTCAAATGTTGCCAAAATGTCTTTGGAAACCTGATCAATTGATTCCATATCATTTAAATCACAAGTAAAAAAAGATGCCAATCCACCATTAGCCTGAATTTCTGCTTGTGCTTCCTCTAACTTTTCCTGTGTTCTTGCCACCAGAATGACATGTGCCCCATATTCTGCCAGCATTTTTGCTGTAGTCAGCCCAATACCGCTGGATGCGCCCGTGATCAGGATATGTTTGCCTTTTACTTTGGTGGGTAAAAGTTTTTGTAGTTTTGTATTCATATCAAGCCATCCTTTTGGTTGAAACGGTAATCCATTCCACTATTTAATTAACATAGGGGATTACCGATTTGTACACGACGATAAAAATCTTTATGTTTTAGGATAAATGATGTTTAATCCTATTGTCTATAAATAAGTGTATGAAAATAATAATAAAAATAGAGTAATTGCTCTAGTTGGTATTGGGATCAAATCGTGGCCATAAATTCGGTTTTCTCATCTGGGATTTGAGAAGTGTCGTGTTTGTTTATCACATCAAAACTAAACCATCCGATAAAAAGATTTGGCATTTTGTCGAAAGATTGCCTGTAATGCTTGATCACCATAAGGACGAATCATTTCCAGATAAGCCGTGATAATATCAACCAGTTTGGCATTTGGTTTATCCATTGGATAGTTTGATGCAAAAATAATCTGGTCGATACCAAACGCTTGAATGGCATGATTGATCAGTGGCGATAATTGATCAATCATCTCGTCTACACTGGCGTATTGTCCTTTACGATAATAATCATGGCCTAACACTGGCATCATCAGCCCGGAAATTTTGGCATATACATTACGATGTTCGGCAAGTCGTGCAATATACTCTTTCCAATGGGCAAAAATATTCAGTCGATCTTGTTGGGTTTGACCTGTGGTTTTTCCAACCGGACCGAATAAACCGGCAGGCGTGGCCAGATGATCAATCACGATTGCGGTTTCTGGAAACTGTTTTGCCAGATCAATGACATCATTGAGTTGACTGGAATATACCCATGCATCAAAACTGAGATGCCGTTTGGCAAGTTCTTCAAAACCGATTAAAAATTTCTTATCTCGATATAAATTCGCCTGATCACACCAACGATAAATGCCCTTATCTTGATGATAAGAGGCCATTTTACGGATTCCCCGAAATACAGGGCTGACCTGTTGATGTAGGTCCAGAATTTTTTTGAACTGCTTATCTCGGGGATCGGCAGCAGCCACAATGGCACCCAGTTGAATATTATACTGGGCAAAGGGCAGGGTATTAATCCAGTGGGTTTCACCCACTACACCAGTACCTTTATGGTCATGCCAATTGGCTTCAATATGCACCACACTGTCTACCTGATAATGTTGCAGATCTTTGGTATAATCCTGCGGTAAATAGGGTGCAAGAATATGTGCTGTTGAGCCGACGGTATCAATGAGGGGTTGGGGTTTGACCAGACGCAGCAATTTATCCATGACACCGGGATAATCACCGAAAATTTTAACCAGTGTATGTGCGGGATGCGGCGTATGATAAGGATCCCATTGATGGATATGGGGATCTATAATGGCAAAGTCGATGGTCTTATTTGTATTGATCACATTGAAATCCTTTTGATTATTAGCGAATTAAGTTTTTATGCACACCCAATTGACTCCTTCAATTGAGCGATGGACAAGTCCAGCATAGAATAAATACCCTGCCTAAAGAAATGCTTTATCTGAATCTGTTGATATGAATGCTGTTCATAATCAACAAGAAACATTCAGATGCGTTTAATTCCAATAATTTGATATTTTATCTCGTATTTCATCGTATAATAGTCGGCATTTGTATGTTGCCATTTTTTGGCATTGACTGATTTAACTTAGGAGTCCTACGTGGCCCAATATATTTACACGATGAACCGAGTGTCCAAGATGGTGCCGCCCAAGCGCAACATCTTAAAAGACATTTCTTTATCATTTTTCCCGGGTGCAAAAATTGGTGTACTGGGTTTAAACGGTGCAGGTAAATCAACCTTACTGCGTATTATGGCAGGTGTCGATAAAGACTTTTCGGGTGAAGCACGGGCACAACCGGGTATTAAAATTGGTTATTTAGAACAAGAACCACCATTAGATCCAAATAAAGATGTGCGTGGCAATGTTGAAGATGGTTTGCGTGAACCGCTGGATGCTTTGGCACGTTTGGATGAAGTATTTGCAGAATATGCGGCTGAAGATGCCGATTTTGATGCGTTGGCCAAAGAGCAGGAAAAACTGGAAGCAATTATTCATGCCTGGGATGCACATAACCTGAATAACCAGATGGAACAGGCAGCAGGTGCATTAAATCTTCCGGCTTGGGATGCAGATGTTACTCTGCTTTCCGGTGGCGAGCGTCGTCGTGTGGCATTATGCCGTTTATTACTGTCCAAGCCAGACATGCTGTTACTGGACGAACCAACCAACCATTTGGATGCCGAATCAGTTTCATGGCTGGAACGTTTCCTGAAAGATTTCTCAGGTACGATTGTGGCCATTACCCATGACCGTTACTTCCTTGATAATGTGGCAGAGTGGATTCTTGAGCTTGACCGTGGACATGGTATTCCTTATCAAGGCAATTACTCTTCTTGGTTGGAACAGAAAAATGCCCGTTTAGAGCAGGAAAACAAACAGGAAGAATCTTTTGCTAAGGCATTGAAAAAAGAACTGGAATGGGTTCGTTCTAATGCCAAAGGTCAGCAGAAGAAAAACAAAGCCCGTATGGAACGTTTTGAAGAGCTGAACTCGAAAGAATTCCAGCAACGTAATGAAACTTCTGAAATTTATATTCCACCAGGTCCTCGTCTGGGGAATAAAGTAGTAGAAGTCGAAGGAATTAGTAAATCCTTTGATGGACGTTTACTGTATGAAAATCTGACTTTTACCGTGCCGCCTACTGCAATTGTGGGTATTGTCGGTCCAAATGGTGCAGGTAAAACCACTTTGTTCCGTATGATGACAGGCGAACAACAACCTGATACTGGTACTGTGACTTTAGGTGACTCTGTAAAAGTGGCTTATGTCGGTCAGATTCGTGACACATTAGATGACAACAAAACTGTCTGGGAAGAAGTTTCTGGCGGTTTAGATATCCTGAAAATTGGTGACTATGAAATTGCATCTCGTGCATATATCGGTCGTTTTAACTTTAAGGGACAGGATCAGCAAAAACGTGTTGGTGAGTTGTCCGGTGGTGAGCGTAACCGTTTACAACTGGCTAAAATCCTGCAAATGGGTGCAAACGTTATCTTACTCGATGAACCATCAAACGATCTGGATATCGAAACTCTACGTGCGCTGGAAGATGCCATTTTGGTGTTCCCAGGTACTGTGATGGTGGTATCGCATGACCGCTGGTTCCTTGATCGGATTGCGACACATATCTTGTCTTTTGAAAACGAAACACCAGAATTCTACACAGGAAACTATGCAGAATATGAAGCTTATCGTGCTTCTCGTCTAGGTGAAGATGCAGTTGCCAAACGGACAAAATATAAAAAGATTAGTGGTTAATTGCCATGTGATAAAAAACCAGCTTTCGGGCTGGTTTTCTTATTTTTAGTTTTTCCAAAATGAATTAAATTAAGTTATTTCAGCTTCAATAATTTCTTTTTCAATCGCCTGTTTAACAAAATCATTAATACTTTTCCCTTGCACTGTAGCAATCAGCACAAGTTTTTTATGTAATTCAGATGGAATGCGTGTATTAAAACGACCAGAATAGGTTTTTATTGGTTCGATGTTTCGTTCTTTACAAACAGTTAAAAATGTATCTAAAGAAATTTTTGCTTCTTTTTTTAGATCATCAATCGTTGTGGCATAGAAATCAGCACTGCCGTTTAGATCGGTAAACTCTCCACGAAACATATCAATATCAGGATCATAATTCACTACAGCAGAGTAGCCATCAACTTTTAATATGTTAATCATTACTGACTCCTTATGGTGTAACATCATTTAAACTAAGCCACGCTCTTATAGATGCTATAGCACCTTTATCCGTGGTTGGTTGTGGATGAGGTCGATGAAATACCTTTACCTGACCAAATAAAATAACAGCAATACGTGATCCTTCACGTTCTTCAATTTCGGCACCTAAACCCTTAAATAACGATTCAATATCTTTCCATGCAATGTTCCCAGATATTGGTTTTTTAAAAATGGCTTCTAAAGTTTTTTGATGCTGTTTTTTCATTGACCAGATCACAAATTCTTTTTATAAATAGTACTATTATTTAGTACTAATATAAAGTAAATTTAATGATATACCTGTTATTGAGAATATTCTTCTTTAATTTGTTAAACATCATTGTTTTTTTACAGCCAATTTTATTGAAATCATATATTTTTGATATGTAGTGGGTTAGTTTTGGTATCTTATACCGATAATTTTCCTCTAGGAAATATACATGCAGCATTGGCTAGCAATACTATTTTTATTATTCAATGGCTTTGCCTCTGCCAAACAACTGGCTTTAAGTTTTGATGATGGATTAGACCCGCAAATTGAAGTACAGGCCAAGCAGATTAATCATGATATTTTAGCGACCTTGTATCAAAACCAGATCAAAGCGATTCTATTTCCATCACTCAGTAAAATTGGCTATGAACAGGGGTTGGCTTTAGTCTCCGAATGGGGACAACAAGGGCATCGAATCGGTAACCATAGTGATCTGCACCAGAATTTAAATCATGATGATGTTAGCTTGGCGGCGTATTTAGACAGTATGCAACGTGGAGATAGTTACTTTAAGCCGTTGCAGGGATTTGTGCCACGTTATCGTTTTCCTTTTTTAAAAGAAGGCAATACTCAGCAAAAAAGAGATGGCGTAAGACAATGGCTGGCGCAGCATCATTATCAATCGGGTGCGGTGAGTATGGATGCCAGTGACTGGTATTACAATCAACTTTTTATGCAATATCAAACTGCCAATGATCAAGTCAGTTTAAGCAAATTAAAACAGGCTTATATTGCGCATTTGCTAGATCGGGCTGCTTATTATGATTGTCTGGCAGAAAAAACGTTGGGACGTTCACCCAAGCATGTATTATTACTGCATGTTCGTGCGATTAACGCTGCATGGCTTGGCGATGTGATCACCGCATTTCGGCAACAGGGCTGGCAATTTATTGATAGTGATGCTGCCTATCAGGATCCAGTGTATAAAATTCAACTCAATGTTTTACCCGCCGGTGAAAGTATTCTCTGGCAGATCGCAAAAGTGTACGGTATAGACGGCTTACGTTATCCGGCTGAAGATGCACCTTATGAACAGGAAAATTTACGTCACTTTGGTTTGACTGTGGATAAGTAAATGGTTATGCACAAGCTTATGGATAAACGTGTGCAATAAAATTATGGTTAACGTCTGTTCGGGATAAAAGCACTTGTTTTATATAGATCAAATTAATTTCAATGAAAGAATCACGACGGAGTCTTACATTATAGGCTCATATATCTGGTTTAACCTTCGGTTCGACCTGAGAGGCATTGCCTCACAAGGCTTTCGGGAAAAGTAGGCAAAACCATTTGTCCGCTGCAAACTCGGTCAAATACCGCTAAAAAAACAAATTAATTGAAAACCATTATTTTGCAGACAACTTACTAACCTCGGACAAGCAGCGGACACTGCTACGAAATCGATTTTTTCTACTCATCTTATCCTGAATTCACGTTATGGCTAGATTCATCTTATTGTGATGTCGTGTTTTTTTGCCTAGAAATCTCATATAAAGTTCCCAATGTAATTGGAAAGGTGATCACATCATAGCCGATTGCCAAAGGTGTGAGAACGATCTGTTTAAGCAGATTTTGGTTTTTGAAGGTCCTTTTTTCGGTTTCGTATTGAATTTTTATGGGAATGCTTTGCTCAAGATAATGTTGAATCGGTTGTGTCAATTCTGCTGAATGAATATAACCCATAATATCAATTTGCGCTGTCATATACTGTTCATCTGATTGTCCTGCATCATGGTTGGACGTAGTATTAAAACCCAATGTAAGTAACTGTTTTTTCTTATCTGTCGTTAATTGTGAGATTGGTATGGGATGGATAAAGTTAATACGTGTTTTAAAACTTTGATGATCTGGATACAGGATGAAATTTAACGGGTCAGCGCTTATCAGACGTTCTTCATCAGTTAAGGTTTGAATAATATTATTGAGTTGATGATGTCCTTGAATACTCTGGTAATGATATTTTTTTCCTATAAATATTGCAGTGACCAATTGGTTGAGCTGGACAGGATGAGCAACGGCAATAAGTTCATCACTATCAATAGTTTGATAATTTTTTTCGAGGTTTGTTACAGGATATCTGGCATTTAGGTAAAGTGTTGCACAGCCACTACAGAGTAGAAGTGTGGATAGAATTAAAGTTATACCCAGTTGCAATATTAATTTATTCATATCAAGTATCTGCTTTTAGGTAGAAGCATTATAGGGCAGATCACCAAAGTGTACGATATAGACGGCTGACGTTATTCGGCTGAAGATGCACCGTATGAACAGGAAAATTTACGTCACTTTGGTTTGGCTGTGGATAAATAAAGGGTTATGCACAAGCTTATGGATAAACTTGTGCAATGATCAATATTATTGGGTAAGTGTTTGAGGAATATTTTTCATTTGGAAAAACACCAATATTAAACCTAATCCAGCCAACATTGCACCAGCAAAGGAAACGGCTGTATAACTCCAGCCCAGACTTAATACTGCTGCACCGGCTGCTGCGCCAATGGCATTACCCAGATTAAAGGCTCCAATGTTGACGGAAGATGCCAACCCTGGCGCATCGTGGGCAACCGACATGACGCGCATTTGTAATGGTGGAACCACAGCAAAGGCAGCTGCACCCCAGATCACTAACGCAATACCAGCACCGATGGTTGTTTTTGCCAAAAATGGGAAAAGTACCATCATCAACATTAGCAATACTAAAAAACCGATCAGGGTTTTATCAATTGAGCGGTCGGCAAATTTCCCACCGAGATGATTACCGATGGAAAAGCCAATACCAATTAAAATCAGCATAATGGTAATCAGTTGGGGTGTTGCATTGTTAAAGTTTTTTAAACTTGGCGCAATATAAGTGTACAGGGTAAACATGGCACCAGCACTCATGACTGTGGTGAGTAAGGCCAGAATGACAGGTCCGCGCGTCAAGACTTTAAGTTCCTGTTTGACATTGGGTGGATGTCCGGCCTGACCTTTGGGTAAGGCTTTGCCTAGGGACAAAATAGTGATCACACCTAAAATTGCAATCGCTGCAAAGGACATACGCCAACCCACATTTTGTCCAAACCATGTTGCTAAGGGGACGCCACCGATATTGGCAATGGTTAAGCCCATAAACATGGTCGCCACCGCACTGGCCTGTTTATCCTTGGGGACGAGGCTGGCCGCAACGACAGAACCAATCCCAAAAAAAGCACCATGATTTAAGCTGGTAATAATCCGTGCTGCCATTAAACCCAGATAGTTGGGGGAAAAGGCTGCCAGTAAGTTACCAATGGTGAAAAGTACCATAAGTAACATCAATGCTTTACGCTGTGGAAACCGGCTAAACCACAGCGTCATCAATGGTGCGCCAATCATCACACCCAGCGCATAGGCAGTGATGAGCATACCGGCTTGTGGAATGGAAATATCCATGCCTTGTGCAATTTGTGGGAGAAAACCCATCGGTGAAAATTCGGTCGTACCGATGGCAAATGCACCAATTGCTAGTGCAAGTAAGGGAAAATTGAGCTTCATTGCTAAAACCTTAATCCCATAATGGTGCCAGTTGTTCCGGATCAACTTCTCGGCCATTGCGTTCAAGCGCAGCGATCAGTTGCATTTCATCTGCACTTAAGCGGATGTCCTGTGCCTGTAAATTACTGATCAGATGTTCCCGTTTGGTTGAAGATGGAATCACTGCATAGCCTTTTTGTAATGCCCATGCCAACGCAATTTGTGCGCTATTGGCTTGATGTTGTTGGGCAATCTCTTGTAATACAGGGTCATTCAGAACTTTGCCATAGGCTAGGGTCATATAGGAAGTGACATCAATATTCTGGCTGGTTAAGAAATTTGCCACTTTTTCATTTTGTAGATACGGACTTAGTTCAATTTGATTGGTAATAATATTTTCTTTGCCTACCGCATCAATGGCTTGTTGTACTTCGGCAATATTAAAGTTGGATACCCCAATATATTGCGTTAAACCTTGTTGTTGTGCTTCATAAAGATTTTCCACAATCTCCGCAATCGAAAAACCTTGTTTGGGTGCGGGCCAGTGAATTAGGGTTAGATTGACCGCATCAGTTTTTAACTTTTGAAGACTTTCTTTTAAACTTGGGATTAATTTTTCACGGGAATAATGGTCTGTCCAGATTTTTGTGGTAATAAACAAATCCTGTCGGGCAATACCACTTTCGGCAATGGCCTGACCCACCTGTGCTTCATTGTCATATATTTGTGCAGTATCAATGGCACGATAGCCGACCTCAAGGGCTGTTTTGACCGAATCAATCACCACTTGGTCTTTTAAACGAAATGTACCAACGCCAAATTTTGGAATAGTCATCTTTCTTTACCTCAGGTTTTATCTCTGGTATTAGACTGCATAGCATATACAGTCTTGTCTTGATAGGTATTTTGCTTGGATTTTTGTTGCAAAAAAACCAGATGATCTGCAAAATATTATTGACTAAAACTCAACAATAAAGTGCGGTGATCAAATGAAATCTTCGATTGAAGAATTACTTGCTTTTGTCACTATTGTTGATGCGGGTTCGATTGTGTATGCAGCACAGCAGTTGAACCAGACCACATCGGGAGTAAGTCGGGCTTTACAGCGTCTCGAATCCAAACTGAATGTCACTTTACTTGAGCGTACCACACGAAAATTAAAACTAACGCAGGAAGGGCAATTATTTCTGGATAAGGCACGAAAAATTCTCAATGATCTTGGTGAAGCAGAAGATGCTTTATTGCGATTTGATCATGAAATCTCAGGTTTAATACGCATAGATTCGGCAACACCCTTTGTTCTGCATGTGATCGCACCTTTAATACAGGAGTTTATGCAGCGTTATCCCTGTATCGAAATTGAATTGAATAGTAATGATCAGGTGATTGATTTGCTTGAACAAAGAACAGATGTAGCGATTCGTTTTGGACAGCTCAATGATTCTAGCCTGCATGCAAAATTACTGTGCCGGAGTCGCTTGTATATTGTGGCAAGTCCGGAATATCTGGCACGGGCAGGTTATCCGGAAACAGCACAAGATTTATTGCAGCATCAATTGATTGGTTTTAGCAAAGTGCCCACCTTAAATACTTGGCCGTTAAAAATTAATGATCAATTTTTAACAGTTCAACCCAAATTAAAAGCCTCAAATGGTGAAACGGTACGGCAATTGACTTTACTGGGTAATGGCATTACCTGTTTATCACAGTTTTTGGTGGCAAAAGATTTAAAAGAGGGCAAACTGGTGGCATTGCTGGAAGAACAAAATACCTTGTATTATCAGAATATTCACGCGGTGTATTATCAACAGGAACATTTACCAAAACGGGTGAGTCTATTAATTGCATTTCTGGCAGAGAAATTGCAAAAATACCGGGGGAATGAATCAATAAACCCGAAAATCAGCGTATAATTATGGAAATTTATCCCAAAGTTGCATAATTTTAAAATTATATACAAAAAGCCGCTTGGTCATTTTTGCTAATCATTGAATAATTAGCAACTTAAACTTGGGTTCGTCTTACTTTAAATTGTTGATTATACATGTCTCATATTTCCGTCCTGCTCCATGAAACTGTTGATGCTGTTTTGGGACAAAAAACAACCGGTATTTTTGTCGATGCGACTTTTGGTCGAGGTGGACATAGCCGTGAATTATTATCCCGTTTGGACGCAGATGCAAAAGTAATTGCTTTTGATAAAGATCCGCAGGCATTGGCAGCAGCGGCTGAACTTGCCAGTGAGGATTCACGGTTTCAGATTGTGCATGCCAGCTTTGCCGATCTTGCAGCGCAATTACAGCAATTGGGTATTGCGTCTGTTGAAGGGATTATGGCAGATCTTGGTGTGTCATCTCCGCAACTGGATCAAGCTGAACGCGGCTTTAGCTTTATGCATGATGGACCGCTGGATATGCGGATGGACAATTCACAGGGACAAACCGCAGCGCAATGGTTGGTGGCAATGGATGAAACAGACCTTGCCAATGTTATTTTTAAATATGGCGAAGAACGTTACAGCCGCCGTATTGCCCGAGCGATTAAGCAGGCAGGTTTGATTGAAACCACTGCGCAACTGGCCGAGATTGTAAAAGTTGCCCATCCCAAATGGGAAAAACATAAACATCCTGCGACCCGAACCTTTCAGGCGATCCGTATTGCGATTAATAAGGAACTGGACGATGTTGAAACATTTTTACCGCAAGCGGTCAGTATGCTTAAATCTCATGGGCGCTTGGCAGTGATTAGTTTTCATTCTCTGGAAGATCGTTTAATCAAACAGTTTATCCAGAAGGAATCAACACTGCCGGAACAGGATTGGGGCATGCCACAGGCACAAAAAGACACTCGTACCCTGAAAAAAATTGCACGTATTGCACCAAGTGCTGCGGAAGTAAAAGAGAATCCACGTTCTCGTAGTGCGTGGTTACGTGTGGCAGAGCGACTGGAACATTAAAATATGATGATCAAAAACCATAAACTAATTGAGAAAAGCATTTTGCAACAGGTGGCGATTGTTCTATTGATCATCATTGCGATCATGGGCAGTGCATTTATGGTGGTGAATCAGGTATTTAATTATCGCCATGATTATCGTGGTTATAATAATTTAATGAAAGAAAAAGATGATTTGAATGCAGAATGGGGACGTTTGCTGATTGAGCAACAAACGTTTGGTGCGACAGCCCAGATTGGTTCCCGGGCGGTGACGCAATTGCGTATGTATTCTCCTCCTGCTACTCAAACTGTCGTGATTTCAACAAAATAATGATGTGAGGCGAAAGACACAGCAATGGTTGCTCCTACAAAAAAGACGAAACAGCGGAAAAGTGCTGTCAGTGCCAAGCCTACACTCGCGCAGGATATGTGGCGTTTTCGGTTACTGTGGTTTGCTGCATTTGCTGCGTTTATTTTATTGATTGGCCGTGCTTTTTGGGTACAGATCCTCGATAGTGACTTTTTGCAAGAAAAGGCAGATGCCAATATCTCCCATACCGAAGTGATTCGGGCAATGCGTGGCGTGATCAGTGATCGCCATGGCGTACCATTGGCCATCAGTACGCCGGTAATGACGGTTGTGATTGATCCCAAGGATTATTTTGAAGCTAAGGCACAGTTTGAAAAAATTTCTCAGGAACTCAAAAAAGATCCGCATAATGCCAAATTAAAGCGTGCATTACCGCAGAAAAGTTTTGATCTTGATAAACTGGCTCAAGTCGTAGGGATTGATGCAGCCAAATTGCAGCAAGACATGCAGCGTCGGGCACGCTCACGTTATCTACCTTTAAAACGTCAGGTACCACCTGCACAAGCAGATGCCATTATGGCGCATAAATTTCAGGGTGTTTATACCGAAAAAGATTATAAACGCTATTATCCGCAGCCCCAGCCGAATGCACAGATTATTGGTTTAACCAATAGTAATGGTGTTGGGATTGAAGGGCTGGAAATGCAGTTGAATAAGCGGTTGGCAGGTGTCGACGGTGAGCAGCGGGTACTTCGGGATCGTAAAGGTAATCGCTTAAAAGTTGAAGAAGTGATCACACAGGGCAATGGCGGTGAGAACATCACTTTGAGTATTGACTCACGTTTGCAATACATCATGTATCGTGAGTTGACTGCAGCAGGTGTTGCCAATAATGCCCGTTCTGCCACTGCAATTGCGGTTGATGTCAAAACTGGTGAAATTCTGGCCATGAGTAGCTGGCCATCATATAACCCGAATGATCCGAAGGGCTTAAGTAATCAGGATGCGATGCGGAATCGTGGCGCAGTTGACTCATTTGAACCTGGTTCGACCATGAAGCCGTTCACCGTGCTAATGGGTCTGGAGAGTGGTAAATTCCAGCCAACAACAATTATTAATACCAGCCCCGGCTCGATGCGGATTGGTAACCATACCATTCGTGATACACATAATTATGGTGCATTGACTTTAGGCGGGGTATTAATTAAATCCTCCAATGTGGGGGCCTCAAAAATTGCCTTATCCTTGCCTTATTCCACTTTACCGACGTTTTATAAAAAGATTGGTTTTGGCAAGCGCTCGGCTGTAGGTTTCCCGGGTGAAAGTGCTGGTTTGATTTTGCCACCGAGTAAATGGAATGTATCCGAAGTTGCAACCATGTCGTATGGTTATGGTCTAAATGCGACCGTACTACAATTGGCACAGGCCTATGCGATGATTGCCAATCATGGTGTAGAAGTCCCGTTAACCTTGTACAAAGTATCGGAGCAACCCAAAGGCGAACAAGTGGTTGCACCGGAAATTGCCGATACCGTATTGCATATGCTGGAAGCCGTGACTCAGCCTGGTGGTACGGCACGACAAGCGGTTATTCCCGGTTATCGTGTAGGTGGGAAAACCGGTACTGCACATAAATTACGTGCCGACCGTAAAGGCTATTCTCAAAATGAATATCGCGCCTTGTTTGCCGGTGTTGCGCCGATCAGTAATCCACGTATTGCCATGATTGTGGTGGTGGAGAATCCACAAGGTAAATATTATGGTGGTTTGGTGGCTGCGCCGGTTTTTGCCAAAATCATGCAAGAATCATTACGCTTGCTCAATGTGCCACTTGATCGACCACTTGAAACACCAAAAGGAAGTTAATACATCATGACGACTTTATCTGAAATTTTCCCGCATGATGAGCAGCTTCCTGACTGGGCGATGCAATCCTTTAATGGTTTTTGTCTGGATAGTCGCAAAGTACAGACAGGTCATATTTTTATTGCATTGCAGGGGCTGCATAATGATGTAACTGCAACGCAGCATTATATTCAGCAAGCCTTGCAACAGGGAGCGATTGGGGTATTAACCGAAGTTGAGCTTGAAAGACAGGACAGTATTTTATTTGTTGCCAATCTGCGCCAAATTTTGGGCGGTTTACAACAGGCATTTTTACAGGCAGGACAGCCGCAAACATTGGCGCGTGCAGTTGCAGTTACCGGAACAAATGGTAAAACCACGGTATCTCGTTTGATTGCCGAGTTGTTGACTTTGCTGGGACAAGCGACTGCCGTGATGGGAACGACAGGTAATGGCATTTTGCCAAATTTGCAGGCATCCAGCCATACCACACTGGACGCCTTGCAGTTTCAGCAAATGTATTATGATTTTAGTCGGCAAGGGGCAAAGTTTTTGTCACTGGAAGCCAGCTCACACGGCATTGAACAAGGCCGTTTGGCAGGTACGCCGATTGAGGTTGCTGCATTTACCAATTTAAGCCGTGATCATCTGGATTATCATAAAACGCTAGAAAATTATGCCAGAGCCAAAGCCGGTTTATTTGATTTTCCTAGTTTAAAACATGCGGTGATCAATCATGATGATGATCATGCCGCTTTAATGATTGAACATGCAAAAAACAATCCGGCCCAGCCTGAGATCTGGTTGTATGCCTTGTCTGAAGCACGCTCAGATTATCGTGTTTCGGCGTTGCAATTTAGTCTATCTGGTGCAACATTTGTTTTGGATAGTCCGTCTGGTCAATATCAGGTTGAGAGTCCGCTGCTAGGCCATTTTAATGTAGAAAATATATTGGCTGCGATCATTTGTGTAGAAAAACTGGGCTTTGCCTTGCCTGATATTATTGCCCTGATTCCGCAGCTTAAAGGTGCCCCGGGCCGTATGCAAACGCTGAGTGATCAGGGACGATTATTTATTGTCGATTATGCCCATACCCCAGATGCATTAGAGCAGGTATTGATCAGTTTACAACATCATGTTGAAGGCCAATTATGGGCGGTATTTGGTTGTGGTGGAGATCGTGATCGCGGCAAACGTCCGGAAATGACTCAAGCTGCCCTGAATCATGCCGATCAGGTGATTTTGACCACGGATAATCCACGTAGTGAAGATCCTGTACAAATTTTTGCGGATATGAAAGCCGGGATTAATTTTAATGGTCATCAGGTCGAGGAAATTCATGATCGACGTGAGGCAATCAAGTTTGCCGTAAAACATGCACAGCCCGGTGATATTGTGGTAATTGCAGGCAAAGGGCACGAAAATTATCAGGAAATTGATGGTGTTCGACACTGGTTTGATGATGTGGTTGAAGTGCAGTCTGCCATTGATACCCCGCATCATTTATCGCCATCGGCTTATCCTGCGCAATAGGAACGTTTATGCATACCTCTACAACCAGCACTGCGCCTCTAGTGCCATGGTCTAGCGATCAGCTACAACAGGCAACACAAGGGCAGTGGCTGCACAATCAACATCCAGACACCTCTATCCTGCGTATTCTCACCGATTCTCGTCAGGCAAAAGCAGGTGATGCTTTCCTAGCGTTAAAAGGTGAGCGTTTTGATGCACATGACTTTGTACAACAAGTGGTCGAACAGGGTGCAACCTGTGTGATCGTACAGCGTGAAATCACTGGTTTATCTATTCCACAGTTAATTGTTGCTGATACTCGTCTGGCATTGGGACATCTGGGGGCCTATCGCCGCCAGCAATGTCAGCATCTAAACGTGGTTGCTTTAACTGGTAGTAGTGGTAAAACCACCACCAAGGAAATGCTGGGCAGTATTTTTTCCCGTTTGGGGGCTACGCTGGTCACACGCGGCAATCTGAATAATGATCTGGGTGTACCGATGATGTTGCTGGAGTTACGTCCTGATGAGCATCGTTATGCAGTAATGGAACTGGGTGCTAGCCATCAGGGGGAAATTGACTATACCTCGAATCTGGTCCAGCCTGATGTGGCCGGTATTATTAATATTGGTACTGCACATCTAGGTGAATTTGGTGGACGACAAGGTATTTGTAATGCAAAGTCGGAAATTTATCCACACATTAAAACAGGTGGGATTGCGATTATTCCGGCCGCAGATGATTTTGTCGAACCTATCCGTCAAGCGGCGCAAGCTTATAGACAACTGAGCTTTGGCAAAGGTGGCGATATTTATGCCGAAAATATCCAGCTTCATGCCCAGTCTTCAAGTTTTGATTTAATTACGCCACAGGGCGAAGTCCACATCGAATTGCCTTTTGCCGGTGAACATAATGTACATAATGCCGAAGCAGCCGCAGCCTTTGCACTGGCCATGCAAGTAGGTCTGGAAGATATCGTCTTTGGATTGGCACAAGCCAAAGGGGCAAAAGGACGTCTGAATTTTATTCAACATCAACAATACTTATTGATTGATGACACGTATAATGCCAATCCAAATTCCATGCGTGCGGCTGCCGATGTCCTTGCCCAACAAAATGGTATTAAAGTCATGGTGATCGGTGATATTGGTGAACTGGGTGATGATGCCCAAGCCGAACACTTTGCTTTGGGGCAGGCACTGGCAGAGAAACCACTCGATTATATTGTTGCAGTTGGCGAATATGCCACAATCATCGCCAATGGGGCGAAAGCTGCACATTGTTCAGCTTATACGAATCAACAGGATGCTTTGGCAGCCTTGTTGACCATTGTCAATAAGCATCAACCACAGCCAATGAGCTTCCTGTTTAAAGGGTCACGTTATACCCATATGGAAGATGTATTGGCGGCATTGATGGAGAAACTTTAAATGCTGTTATGGCTGTTTGAGCACCTTGCAGGCTATCATAGCTCGTTTCAGGTTGTTCGATATCTAACGTTACGTTCTTTACTGAGCGTTTTAACTGCTTTGGGGATTGGACTATTTTTGGGTCCGGTCATGATTCGTAAGTTGCGTGCGCTTAAATACGGACAAGCTGTAAGTAGCTTTGCACCGGAAAATCATGCTGCAAAAATGGGTACACCGACCATGGGCGGGGTATTAATTCTACTGTCTATCGGTATTAGTACCTTGCTTTGGGCAGACCTGAGCAATCCTTATGTCTGGATTGTGCTGGGTGTCATGGTGATCTTTGGTGCAGTGGGCTGGGCCGATGACTGGATTAAAATCCGTTATAAAGACAATGCCGGTTTACCAGCGCGGAAGAAATTCTTTTGGACGTCTATTGGTTCATTAGGTGCCGGGATTGGCTTGTATATCATTGCGACCCAGCAGGGTAATCCAGCAGTCACGGCCAATATGCTGGATTTACTGATCCCGTTCTTTAAGAATATCAGTATCCCATTGTCTGTGATCCCGTTTGGTTTGGCATTTATTGTGTTTACCTATCTGGTGATCAATGGTGCTTCCAATGCAGTCAACTTAACCGATGGTCTGGATGGTTTGGCAATTATGCCGATTGTTCTGGTGTCTGCTGGTTTGGGTGTATTTGCCTATCTGGCGGGTGATATTCGTTTTGCCAATTATCTGCATATTCCTTATATCCGCTATGCTTCAGAACTGGTCGTGATTTGTGCTGCCATGATTGGTGCGGGTTTGGCGTTCCTTTGGTATAACGCACATCCTGCACAAATTTTCATGGGGGATGTTGGTGCACTGGCACTTGGTGCAATGCTAGGTACTATTGCGGTGATGGTACGTCAGGAAATTGTCTTTGCCATCATGGGCGGTGTATTTGTGATGGAAGCAATCTCTGTATTCTTGCAGATTGGCTCGTTACGCATGCGGCAAAAACGTGTGTTTTTAATGGCACCTTTACATCATCATTATGAAAAACAGGGCTGGAAAGAAACCCAAGTGGTGATCCGTTTCTGGATTATTACCATCATTTTAGTGGTCGTGGGCTTAATGACCTTAAAATTACGTTAAGTTTGCAATCTATATTAACCTGCAATTTTGTGATAGAAATTGCAGGTTTTTTAATACTTATTTTTTTAACCATGCAAATCCTTGTACAGGATATTTCTGGTGACGACCGATATTATTGACAATACATGCAATTAACACCAGAACTATAGCGCCTGATAAAGTCGGAAATAATAAGAAACTCCAGTCGTACTGCACAGTATTGGCGGTTAGTAAAATTACCAATGGATTGGCACCAGCAGGCGGGTGAACGCATTTTAAGAGTTGCATGGCGGCAATGGCACAACCTACCGCAAATGCGATACTGAGCATGGATGTGGAAAAGAATTTCAGGAACAGTAAACCAATCAATGCCGAGATAAAATGCCCTAGAATAACATTTCTAGGCTGTGCCAAAGGCGATTGAGAAACAGCATAAAGAATGACACAACTTGCACCGAACGGCGCCATAATCCAGACGTGCTGGCTGAATTGAGTTAACCAGAGTAACGCCAAAATACTAGCTGTCCCACCGATTAAACTACGTAAAACTTCAGATTGCTGGAAAAATGACGCCAGCCGTTTTTTCTGTTGTAAGTAAAAAGCCATGATGGTGTACTCGGATTGATTTTTTATGATCATAGCGTTATTATTTTAAATAGTACAGATCTGTACTATTTTATAAAGGAAATTTATGCAGTCTAATCCATCCAAAATGTCAAAGTCGGCAGATAAAATCTTGAACACGGCAGAAAGCTTGTTTAATCAACAGAGTTTCACCGCGGTGGGAGTAGATTTAATCCGGGATGAATCGGGCTGTTCCAAAACCACCATGTACACCTATTTTAAAAATAAAAATCAGTTGGTACAGTCGGTGCTACAAGCTAGAGATCAACGCTTTAGGCAAACGTTAACGGATTATATTGGACAGGCGGAAGGATTAAATGCCTTAAATAAAATTTTCGACTGGCACTTGGACTGGTTCCAGACCGATACGTTTAAGGGCTGTTTATTTGTACGTGCAGTGGCCGAAGCCAATGTAGAACAAACTGAAATCATTGTAATTTCAAGGTCGCATAAACAATGGTTATATCAATTGATTTGCCACTATTGTTGTCCTCAATCTGGCATAATAGACCTTGCAGATTTGCTTTATACCTTATTGGAAGGGTTAATCAGTCGTTTTCTGGTCGATGGCTATAATGAGCAGATCGCGCAGCAGACCAGACAAATGTTTAATCAAATATTTGAAATTTCAAAAACAGGAAGCGTGTAGACATGTCTAAAATTTCCGGATCAGATCAATTATCACAAATTAATCATAAAGTGGTTGAAGCAGGTGAAGTTCTAACACAGGTGACATTAAAAGATGGTAGTCGTGTTCAAACCGGAACGGTCGCGACCATGTTGCATAATATTGCACTTTACAATCGTTATGAAAGTGGTGCAGCTGAACGCAGTGCAGTAGAACAAGAATTAAAAGTTGCCGTACCGACATTGGTAAAAATTGGCTTATTCGATTTATTTAATGTGGATGAGTGGATTCAGGGTGAGAATGCCGGGCGGACCTTTGTGGGTATGCAAGCCAAAGCCTATTTAAAGAATTTAGACGAGAAAGCCTGAATGACGGTGAATTTAATGTGTCCTGTGTGCAGGGAAAATCTGACACTTCAGGACAAGACATGGCAATGCAGCAATCGCCATAGTTATGATCAGGCCAAACAAGGCTATGTCAATTTGCATGTAGTCCAGCATAAACACAGTAAATCGCCGGGGGATACACCCGAGGCTGTGGCTGCCCGTCGGCGCTTTTTAACGGCTGGATTTTATCAAAGCTTACAGCACAAAATTGTTGCAGTACTACAGCAGTTAAATATCCAGTCGGCTATTGATATTGGCTGTGGTGAGGGATATTACACACAGGCTATGGCCGAGGTTGTACCGGATTTAATTGCGGTGGATATTGCCAAGTCGGCGGTGCAGATTGCTGCAAAACAAGATACACAGAAGCAGGTAGTTTGGGTGGTCGGTACAGGTGCGATACTTCCGGTACAGGATCAGTCGTTACGATTGTGTAGCAGTTTTTTTAGCCCATTACCAAAAATGGAAATGTTACGTGTACTGGAATCTCAGGGGTATTTACTGGTTGCCACACCTGCACCGCAGCATTTATATGCCATGCGTGAAGCCTTATTTGATCAGGTCAAGGTGCATGAACCGGAAAAGTTTATTACCCAGTTGCAGCCAGAGTTTGAGCTTATTGAACAGCATCTTATTACAGATGATTTAAGCCTGAATCAGCAACAACTCAAAGATTTAATTGCCATGACACCCTATGCGTGGAAGGCCAAGGCGGATAAGCGGGCAGCACTGGAAGCTCGGGATCAATTTAAAATTCAGGCGCAGTTTTGTTTATATCTATTTAAAAAACAGTCTGATGAATCAAATTTTGATTAAATGATTTTAAAGTACCGTATAGGCAGAATACCACATGGCTAGACCTGCTATCAGTAACATTAAATCCAGCAACAGGTGATAGCATTGCTCTGACATCTGTAAGACATAATATTTACCGATATAATTGCCCAGCATCAAGGTTAGCCCAACCATTATTCCGATGATGATGGTTTGTCCATTTAAAGCGCCTAACAGACCAAAGGTAAATACCTTGGTTAGATAGATGCTAAATGATGCAGCGGCTTCGGTGGCCAGTAATGCACCTTTGGTTAAACCAAATCCACTAAATATCGGCAAGGTTAATGGACCGGTTGAGAATACAATGCCGGTCAAATAACCTAATACCGCACCAGCAAGAACCAATTGCATGTTATTGAGTTGGAAGTGATGGGCTTTGGCCCAGTATCTGATTGGAATCAAGCAAATAAAAAATAAACCGATGATAATATCGGAAACAACCGGAGAAATAATCCAAAGGGTATTTGCGCCAAGAATCGTCATTGGCATACCCAAGCAAATAAAGAGCAAAAAAGCCTTAATATTAAGCTGACTACGCCATAATATTACTCTTGAGATATTACCCATGATTGAAGCAATCGCCATAATGGGTACGGCAAGTTTTGCGCCAAATAAATAAGCCAGAATCGGCAACAAAATAATGGATGATCCTGTGCCGACGATACCACTAATGAAACCAGCTAAAATACCAGTGAGCGCCAGCGCAAGATATATCATAAAAATTCTCTAATTTTATTGCATGATCCGGAATCATTATCCGGATGTTTATCCTAAATTAAAGAATCGGTCTGTGAAAAGAAAATTGAATAGAATCTGCTGTCTTGCAAGACTGCATTTTTACAACCTAAGAAGCAAAATGATATTTTACGTCTTAGGTCATGTGATTAAATCCATTTTTTCCATTTAAAGATAATGATCGGTGCAGTCAGGAAGAATAATACAATACCAAAGACCATGACAAAACTCATTGGGCCTTGTGAAAAGGGCAATACATCGGTATTCATACCATAAATACCAGCCACTAGCATTGGTGGTGCCAACATACTCGGTAAAATCGAGAAACGCTTAAAGGTTTCATTCATTTCGGTGTTGGCAAAACCTGTGGTGATGTCGAGCAAGAATTTTAACTTCTGGAACAAAAAGGTATTATGTTCCAGCAATGAACGCACGTCTTCGTTCATCTCGCGAATATCGGCATCATAGATATGACTACCCAAAGCCCGTGGACGAGAGAGAAAGGTCAATACACGGCGCAGATCAGTCAAACACAGCTGTGCTTTTCCCAGCATATCTTCTTGATGCGCAAGTCGGGTAATCATGTCATCGAGATCAAGAATTTGTTCACGGTGATGGTTGTTTAACACTTCTGCTGAATATTCTTCCAGATATTTATGGGTATCTTCGAGAATATCTGACAACTCATCCAGTTTGGCTTCCAATAACCCCAGTAAGATCCAGACAGGATCCTTATAATCCATATCATAATCATTGCGTCGGGCACGGGCACGAAACGCCCGGAAAGCAACCAGTTTTTCTCCCCGTAGGGTAATCAGTCGGGTTTTATCCAGCAAAAAAGCAACGGTATGAACTGTCGCAGCTAGCGTATTTTCCAGATCTTCCAACTCGCCATCGACCTGAAAATTTTTATTTTTGGTGAGGAAGTAGGTGCTGATATGCAAAATACCATCATCATCACGATAAAAACGTGCTGATGAGGAAATGTCTTCTAATGATTTTAGGGTTGGAAGATTCTGTTTATAGGCATCCAAGATCCACTGTTGTTCTTCTTGCGTTGGTGCAATCAGATCGATCCAGGCCAAATCCTGATGTAAATCGAAGCCACCATTAATGGTGACATCTTCCAAACTACCGCGCTCAGTGGCATAAAAGGCTTCTAACATATCAGTCTTCCTTGCGCGATGATCAATGGGAAAAATAAACCTGCCTATTGTAGTCAAGCTCTAGGGTAAAAATCACTAGCTAAAAAATATTTTTCGTAAAAAGTTAAGGTTGCTTATTCGGGAACATTGATTTATCTCATGAAGACGATACTTCATTTGATGAATTTTTACCCTACTCCTGCACCAATTTAACAATAGCCAGTCAGCCCTAGGTTTATACTATGGTGATATGACCAATCGATGAACGCTAGGTTTAAAATTATATGCAATCAATTTGTATTTTTTGTGGCTCTTCCGCAGGTAATGACCCTGTTTATCTTCAAGTTGCACAATCTGTAGGTGAAGTTCTGGCAAAAAAAGGTCTGACGCTGGTCTATGGCGGCGGTAAAGTCGGGCTCATGGGCGCAGTTGCCGATAGTGTACTGGCGCATGGTGGGAAAGTGCTAGGTGTGATGCCTAAACATCTGGTTGATCGGGAAATTGCCCATAATGGCATTACCGAACTCTATGTTGTCGATAACATGCATGAACGCAAACAAAAAATGGCCGAGTTGTCTGATGGTTTTGTGGCATTAGCAGGCGGTGCAGGTACATTGGAAGAAATTTTTGAACAATGGACTTGGGCGCAATTAGGGATTCATCAAAAACCTTGTGCCTTTTTGAATACCAAAGGCTATTATGATCCATTGTTACAGATGATTGAGCATATGGTAGATAAACAGTTTACCAAAACACGCTATGCTGAAATGTTAACGCAATCTGATGATATTGAAGATATTTTAAAGGCTTTTGCCAACTATCAGCCACCCGAAGCAAAATGGCAAAATAGCAATGTCCAACCGTAATACGATTACTGTCGCTTCTGCCATTATTGCCAATCAGCAAGGACAATTATTGCTAGTGCGGAAAAAGAATACCCGTGCTTTTATGCAGGTTGGTGGCAAACTAGAAGTCGATGAAGCGGCAGAGCAAGCCTTGAAACGGGAAATTCTGGAAGAAATCGGGTGTGAGGTTTCGCAGTTGCGCTTTCTTCAGACCTATCATACACAGGCGGCCAATGAGCCTGATCATCAATTGGTGAGCCATACTTTTTTGGTCACGATCAAAGGTGAACCGAAAATTCAGGCAGAGCTGGCAGAAATGTTATGGCTGGATATAGAAAAACGTGATGATTATCCGCTGGCACCGTTAACCAAAGAATTGATTATTCCATGGTGGCAAGCTCAGTGTACTGCATCACATAAGCACATTGACTGAATCTGGCTACAGCCCAATTGTTCAAGTTGTTGCTGTAATGCAGCCAGACTGGCGCCGGTGGTGATTACATCATCCAGCATTAATACATGCTTGTAACGGCAGTGTTCGGTATTCAAATAAAATTGATCAAGCAGATTGCTCAGTCGGTCTGCACGGGATAAGCCGCGCTGCGCATGACCATCATGACGTGACACTGGTTGCCAGATTGGAATTTGCCAGTGATGCGATAAGGCTTTTGCCAATAGATAGCTAGGATGAAAACCACGCTGAATGAGTTTTTCGGTGGCAATCGGCATTGGTACAATCGCCTGAACCCGAGGTTTTGGCTTTTCTAAATAACATGCAGTTAAAAGTTCAATAAATTCAAATTTTCCCTGTTGTTTGAATTGATGGATGATACGATTGATCGGAAAGTCATAGTGACAACTGACAAAACATTCGATGTCATGTCGATGGATGTGCTGTTTTTGCCACGGCAAACCATCCCAGCACTGCTGACATACGCTATGCTGTATTGCACGCGATTCACCGCATAAACAACATGGCGCATACCTTTTCCAGTCCAAAAAACTTAAGTTAGACAAATGCATAACGTGGTGCTTCCGGTAACCAGCGTTGAATTAATGCTTCGGCTTTGTCCGGTGTTTGCTGAATCATCTCTGAAGCAATCTGATGTGCTTTGACCAATAAATATTCATCACGTTGTAGATCGGCAACTTTAAAATTCAGATTACCGGTTTGTTTGGTGCCGAGAATATCACCCGGACCCCGCAATTCCAGATCACGTTCGGCAATTTCAAAACCATCATTACTTTGTCTTAAAATATCCAGACGCGCCTGTCCGTTTTGTGAAAGCGGTGATTTATACAGCAATACACAGAAACTTTGTTGTGAACCCCGACCGACACGTCCCCGCAATTGGTGCAATTGTGATAATCCCAGCCGCTCGGCATTTTCAATCACCATAATTGAGGCATTGGGAACATCTACACCGACTTCGATTACTGTCGTGGCAATTAACAGTTGTAATTCATTGTTTTTAAACTGCTGCATGACGGCTTGTTTTTCTTCGGGTTTCAGTTTGCCATGTGCCAAGCCAATTTTTAAATCGGGAAATTTTTCTGTCAATTCATTGAAAATCACTTCGGCTGCCTGTGCATCCAGACTTTCCGATTGTTCCACCAATGTACAGACCCAGTAAGCTTGTTTGCCTTCTACGCAATTTTGATAAATACGTTGTAACACTTGCTCGCGTTTATCAAGTGGCATGGCAACGGTTTGAATCGGTGTTCGACCAGGGGGTAATTCATCAATGATTGAGGTATCCAGATCACCATACGCACTCATGGCAAGCGTGCGGGGAATCGGTGTGGCGGTCATCACCAGTTGATGCGGTGTCAGACCCAGATTACCCTTATCGCGTAAAGCCAATCGTTGATCCACGCCAAAGCGATGTTGCTCATCAATAATCACCAAGCCAAGTTTTTGAAATTGTACCTGTTCCTGAAACAGGGCATGTGTGCCGACCACAATTTGCGCTGTTCCGTCATTGATCTGTGCCAGCGCTTTATTTTTCTCTCGAGTTTTAAGTTTTGAGGCCAGAAACACCACATCAAACCCCAAAGGCACAAACCATTTGGCAAAATTGATAAAATGCTGTTCTGCTAGAATTTCGGTAGGTGCCATAATAGCCACTTGCCAGCCTTCTTCCAGTACATGTGTCGCTGCCATGGCAGCAACCGCGGTTTTTCCGGCCCCCACATCGCCCTGTACCAGACGCAGCATGGGTTTATCTTTTTGTAAATCGGTCAGAATTTCCTGTGTCACCCGACTTTGGGCGGCAGTGGGTTGAAAACTTAATTGTGCCAGAAATTGTTTTAGGATGGCTTTGCTGGGTTGTATTTTGGCAGCATGGATCTGCTGCATAAAATGCCGTCGTTGTAATAGGCTAAGCTGATGTGCAACCAGTTCCTCAAAAATTAAACGCTGCTGGGCGGGATGGCGGGCTTCACGTAATTGTTGTACGTTACTGTTGACTGGTGGATGATGAATATAGTCAAGTGCCAGTTTTAAATCATATTTTTTTGCCAGGCCTTCGGGGATGAGTTCTGGTAAATCATTGGCATAGTGTTTTAGGCAATAATCAATGATTTGTCGTAATTTTTGCTGTTTTAAACCGTCGGTGGTGGGATAGATCGCAGTGAGTTGCTGTTTGGGTTGCGGTACCTGATCATTGATGTTCTGGATTTCCGGATGGTAAATTTCCAGTCCACGCGATCCCAGACGTACCTCGCCAAAAACTCGGACAATATTTCCCATGGCGAGTTGGTCCATCAATGCCTTATAAAAATGGTAAAACCGTAGGGTAATCTTGCCGGTACCATCTTGTAGTAGTACCGCCATGGATTTACGTTTTCCTGCCGGAAAATCGACTGATTTGACTTCACCCTGTAATAATACAGTGCGTCCAACATGTGCTTGTTGGATATTGATAATGGTGCTGCGATCTTCATAGTCACGGGGCAAATGAAAAAGTAGGTCGTGTGATGTCAATAAATTTAATTTTTCTAATTGTTGGGCGGCTGCTTCGCTTACGCCAGAGATTTGGCGAATCGGAATATTCATAAGAGTTTCAATTCCATGCAGTTTTGGATCAACGCAGTTCAGGCAAATTTTATCTATTACTATACTACAAAACAGATTTCAAGGATTATTGAATATTGTCACATTAAATGCTGTAGGAAAAGCCAATTGATGCTGCAAGTTTTAAGGTTATTATTGTTTAAATACTACACGAAAGTGAATCAAGGAATAGGTTTACTGTACTGTGTTTAAAGAAAATTCGGCATTTCGCCATAATAATCATAAGTTGATGGAGCTGGGAATCATATTCAATTTAAAGGGAAGATTAATGATTAAGCGAAAGTGGCAGCTTGGTACAATGCTAATCATGATGGTGATCATGCAATGTATCCATGCAAAGGAGGTGACATGGTGCGTCTATGATGTTGCCGGAAATCGTGGGGATACCATGCAATTGATGAAAGACTATGTCATTGCAGCAAAGTCGTGGAATATGTCGATTGACGCCAAAGTCTATCAAAATGAAGAACAGGCTGTGCAGGACTATAACAATAAAAAATGTGATGGTCTGGTTGCATCAACTTTTATTACCAAATCATTGAATAATTTTACTGGTTCAATCGGTGCAGTGGGTTTAATTCCCGATAATCAGGTGGCCAAAAGTTTATTTATGACGCTGGCTAGTCCCACAGTTGCCAGTTCCATGTTGCAAAATGGCCATGAGGTGGTGGGCTGGATGCCGCTAGGTAATGCTTATTTTATGGTGAAGGACAATCGCTTAAACTCGATTACCCAGCTTGCAGGGCGGCGTTTGAGTGTCTTGAAATACGACCTTTCCCAGCAGCGCATGGCAAAACGGGTGGGTGCGCAACCTGTGGTGATTACATTTGATAATGCAGGGCAGAAGTTTATCAATGATGAAATTGATATTTTGGCTGCACCCATCTATGCCTACCAGCCTTTACAATTGAATCAGGCTTTGGGACATCGGGGCGGCGTCATTAATTTTCCGGTTTCTTATATATCCATGAATTTTATCATTCGGCAGGCGGCTTTTCCAACTGGTTATGGACAAAAAAGTCGTGACTGGTTTAAGGCACGAACACCACGCATGATGCAAAATGTTGTGCAATGGGAAAGGACATTACCCAATAAATATTGGTACGATATTCCCGCTGCGGATCGTAGTGCTTATCAACGTTTGCTGGTACAACTGCGAAAGGAATTTATCAATAGCAGCGTGTATGATCCGGCGTTAATCAATATAGTATTTAGGATTAATTGTATGTTTAATCCGCAGTATTTTGAATGCAAATTAAAATAAATCAATCGCTTAATTTTTATGGTTGATTGAAGCTGACACAGGCTGTGTCATAAAAACAAAGACAGATAGGGAGTAACAATAATGAACGGGTATCAATCTATCCTCATCGGGCTGATGGTAACGATGAGTGCCTCGGCATATGCTGCGCCAATTGATTTATGCGTTTATGACATTATGGGGGCAAATGGCGATACCATGGCTGTTGCAAAAGATTATGCACTGGTGGCGAAACAGTGGGGCGTCGAAATTCAGGCTAAAGTTTATCTCAATCTTGAAGCGGCCCAATCCGATTTTGAGCAAAAAAAATGTGGTGGTTTGGTGGCGGATAATTTTGCCACTAAAAAATATAATAACTTTATGGGAACTGTCGGAGCCATTGGCGCAATACCAAATTATAGCATTGCCCAGAAAGTGCTTAGTGCCCTTGGTAGCCCCAAGCTGGCAGCAAAACTTAAAAATAAGGATTACGAGGTGGTAGGCTATATGCCATTTGGTCTGGCATATTTTATCAGCAAGGACCGCAGTATTGATTCCTTGCAAAAACTCAATGGCAAACGTCTGGGTGTACTTGCTTCAGATCCGTCACAACGCCGTATGGCTCAAAAGGTCGGAATGAAGCCGGTATTGATGACCTTTGATAATGCCGCATCAAGATTCCGTGCAGGAGAGTTTGATATTGTGCCGGCTCCTCTTGTGGTATATCAGCCCTTTGAGGTTGAAAAAGTATTGGGTTCAGGTGGTGGGATTGCCAATTATCCTTTGGCATTTATGTCGATGAATTTTATTCTTGCCAAAGGGGATTATCCGGAGAATTTTGGTCAAAAAAGCAGACAATGGTTTTCAGAGAAATCGGGACAGTATATGAAAACCGTACTGCGCTGGGACAGTACTGTACCCAAACGCATGATCTATGAAATTCCAGAGATTGATCGTTCCGGTTATGATCTATTGCTATCACAAATGCGTAAAGAGTTTGTTGACAATAAAACCTATGATCCGTCAATGATTGTCTTGATCAGACACTTGCGTTGTGCACAGGACCCAGCATTTATCGAATGTAAAAAATGATGTTCAAGATGGAAGGATTTTTTGTTATTGATTTTGGATAGATATTTAAAAAAGCGGCAAGTTTTTCACTGCCGCTTTGCATTTATGCTTATTTGGCTTTTTTACGTAAGCGCGACGATTTTTGCCGGGCAAGCGCATCTAAGGCCTGTTTCAGTTCATCATCATCAAAGGTGGTGATATGTTCCAGCATATGCAAGGTATCTTCATCCAGAATTAGATGTGCATCCTGTGCGATATTACTTAAACGATCATCAAACTCAATCATGCCTTCCTGATTGGTGCAGATAATGCCTTGTTGGGTCAGTACTTTGAGGAAACTTTGGAATAATGCCTTATCAAAAAATTCAGGTGAATTGAATTCATAAAGCACAGATAGACGTTGTCCCAATAAATGACTTAATTCCTCGACCTGTCTGGCGGAAATTTTGCCACTACCACGCTGGTTAATTAATGCCAGCGTCATAAAATAACGCTCAAGACTTTGTTTGACTGGTGTTGCCAGCACAAGCAGTTGTTTATGTTGCTCGCTATTTGGGGTTGGGCTATATAAAGTATTGCGACCATCATCGAGAATGAGTTTCGCCTCAATCAGTGCATCACAATATTGCTCAATCACCGGATCAAGCGCCTTAATATCCCACTTTAAAAATAATTCTGCTTTGAGGAAAGGATAAAGTGCCCGGATGACATTGATCAGATCATCACGTAATAAACGACCATTATGTTCAACCAGTGCTGCAATCAATGAAGGCAGAATAAACAAATGCAAAATATTATTGCGGAAATAGGTCAATAACACCGCTTGCTGATCTTCAATGGCAATAATATCGCCTAGCACATGTTTAATGCGTTTGATCAGTTTGAGTTTTAGACCGTAAGCAATAATTTCCTTGCCGGACAATGGCGTAATTTCGGTACGCTCATCATAAGGTAAAGCTTTGCTCAATGCCTGATAGGTTTCCAGTTGTGAAATACAGGCATCTTCGTCCAGTGTATGTTTGGGCGTAGCAAGAAGGATTAAAGACAATAACGACACCGGATTGATGATCGCTGCCCGGTTAATATTTTCCATGATGCGATGCGCGGCAATATTGACTGCTTCAGAAACTTCTGGCGGTAAGGCATCCTTGTTGGATTTAATCTGCACATCTTCGACATGTTGCTGTTTTAGAATTTCATCAAGAAAGACTGGTTCACCAAAATTGACGTGGACTTTACCGAAAATACGTTCAATTTTACGCAAAGTTTTGATGATACCAAAAATGGATTCGGCTTCTTTGGGTTGTCCCTGCATTTCGCCGACATAGGTTGCACCTTCCATCAGGCGTTCATAACCAATATAGGTTGGAATGAATACAATCGGTTTACCACGACCACGTAGATGGCTGTGGACAGTCATGGCAAGCATGCCGGTTTTTGGTGGCAGCAAGCGTCCTGTGCGTGAACGTCCACCTTCGATAAAGTATTCCAGTGGCGTATTGCGCGATAAAATACTATATAAATATTCTTTAAATACAGTTGTATAAAGCTGTGCACCAGAGAATGAACGGCGAATAAAGAAGGCGCCACCACCACGCAGAATTTGCCCGACAAATGGCAGGTTCAGGTTATCACCGGCAGCAATATACGGTACCATCAAGCCACGTTTAAAAATCACATACGACAGCAGTAAGTAGTCGATATGGCTACGGTGACAAGGCGTATAAATAATTTCATACTTATCTGCCAATTCCCGAACGGTACTGAAATTATGTACATCAACACCGTCATAGAGCTGCGTCCACAAACGGGTTAAGGTACTTTCGGCAAAACGTACAGTAGAATAAGAATAATCGGATACGATCTCATTAAGATGACCAATGGCACGGCGTTCTGCTTCTTCAACGCTGATTTTGCTACGGATACTTTCTTGTAGAATGGCTTCTTGTACATCACGGGATTTAATCAGACTCTGCATCACATTACGGCGGTCAGAAAGGTCTGGGCCAAGGACAGCTTCCCGTTTGCTATCTAGATATTGATTAAGATTACTGACCACATAGGTTGCAGGTGACAGATTTGGATAATGCACTTTGGCATATTGGGTTAATGCTCTTAAGGATTGTGCTTCATGGAATTCAATATAGGTCTGACGGCCATGTACACCGATATTCACCAGTTGCTTGATTTTACCCGGTGTTGACCAAGAATCTGTAAAGAGCAGTTTTAACCATGAATCTTCTTTATCCGGTTCACGTCCCCACAAAATAGTCACAGGAATCAATTCGACATCCAGTTCGGGATGTTGATCCAGTGCTTCAATTAACCGCAATAAACGTGGTGGCAGGGTATGTGCAGGCGGATTTAATAAATTATTCTGGTTGCGATGTTGCAGGAAAATCACCGACTTTTTTTCTTGTAGATCAGCAAGCTTAAGCGGATGTAAGGCACGCGGCAGATTTAACCGTTTGGTTTCATTATCCAGTAATACTGCATTACTACGGGAATAATTCTGTAACACATACAAGGTAATTTTTTGCTGTGGTGCTTGAGTTTGCTCGGTTTGTGTATTGTCTACGACAGCGAGTTGTGATGTAACTTTTGGTGGTTCGCCGAGTAAATGTGGCTTGACCACAAGATCAAGTAATTTACTTGATAATCGACGTGATAGTTTTGAAAAACCAGAGTTATCCACCAGCGGACTCCTTGTATCTACACAGTGTAAATGATGAAAAGCATATTTTGCCGAGTTTAACTTAAAACCGAATGCTGTTTTATGCCAATTAAGGACAATATATGTTGCCAGCAATATGCTGTGCGATTATATAAAACTTCTATTCCTTATGGGGATTTATTCTTACTGACTTTTACAATTGTCAAAAAAATACTGCAATCTATGCAATTTGTGGCACAATAAAACGCATCTCGTCCACAGTTGCAGTGCTGCAATAGCATTAAAGGTGATTTATGACTTCACTTACCCAAGAGTTGATCGACTTACTGACATTAGAACGAATAGAAGATGGACTATACCGAGGACAAAGCAAAAATCTAGTAGGTAAACGTGTATTTGGTGGTCAGGTCCTTGGGCAGGCTTTACAGGCAGCAGCTTATACCACTGATCGACCTGCACATTCATTACATGCCTTTTTTTTATTTGGCGGTGATGTCAATGCGCCGATTGTTTATCAGGTTGAGCGTTTACGCGATGGCAAGAGTTTTGTCAGTCGCAGTGTCAAAGCCATTCAGCATGGACGTACCATTTTTCAGGCCATGGTATCGTTTGCCCATGAAGAAGAAGGCTTGAATTATCAGATTGCAGAACCAGAATATCCAAAACCGGAGCAGTTAAAATCGGAAGAAGAACTAAAATCTTCCATGATCAATTTTGTTCCGGAAAATTATCGACAGGCATTCTTACGGCGCCGCCATATTGAAATCACTCCGATCAATGCAACCAATCCGTTTGATGCACAGCCCGAAGCACCTTCACAGGCACATTATTTGCGTACATGGGACAAAATTACTGGTGAAGATGATCAAATTGCGATGCATCAGGCGATTGCTGCTTTTTGTTCGGACTTTACCTTGATGACAACTTGTCTACGTCCACACGGGCTATCGTGGATTTCACCTAGTTTGCAGGTGGCAAGTATTGATCATGCCATCTATTTTCATCATCCTTTTCGGGTGGATGACTGGTTATTGTACGATATGGATGCAACTCAAACTGCATCTTCACGTGGCTTAAACTTTGGCCGTATGTGGCAAAATGGACAGCTGGTATGTAGTACAGTGCAAGAAGGTTTAATCCGGCTTAGAGAAATTGACTTAAGTCGGGCTTAAGCATATTTTGGATAACAATATAAAAATTCTTTTCAACGGCTTTATTTCACAGCATGTTATAGTGCGATAAAGCTCCAAAATCGTCTAAAAACAATCCTTATGCTGAAATCATTAAATACACAAATCCTTGTTGCGGCAGTACTCGGTATAGCCTTTGGCTGGTTACTTAGTTTATCGCCACAAAGTGACTGGTCAGGTAATAGCCTCTATGTATTATCCTTATTAAGTAGCTTTTTTATCGGGCTGCTAAAAATGTTGTTAATACCGCTGATTTTTTCATCAATTGTGGTGGGCGTAGCCAATCTTCAGGCGGTGGGCAATTTTGGCAAGGCTTGGAAAATCACGCTATTGTGTTTTTTTACCACGACTACTTGTGCATTGTTGCTGGGCTTGTTGTGTGCACATGTTTTTCAGCCGGGAGTTGGTCTGGACATTTCACTGTTTAAAGATGCGATGGATGCCCATCATACGCCTGACACCTTATCGCCCAGTGCATTCTTTACCAATTTTCTGCAAAACACACTGATTAATCCGTTTAAAGCCATGGCTGAAAATAATGTATTGGCTGTGGTGATTTTTGCATTATTGCTCGGTGCAATCATTGTGTCCGGGCGAGGTAAATTTCAGCAGGTGCATGATTTATTTCAGCAAGTATTCGATATGATGATGCAATTGGTGAAATGGGTGATGGTCATTGCACCACTGGGTATTTTTGCCTTGATGGCAAAATTGATTGCCACTGAAGATTTTGCTGTGCTGGGTAGTCTGGCAAAATTTGCCGCAGTGGTTACCGGTACAACAATTTTTCATGGTGTAGTGGTATTGCCTTTATTACTCTGGATTTTTGGACGAGTATCACCGCTTCGCTTTTTCCGGGTTGCCAGACCGGCATTGATCACGGCATTTGCCACCAGTTCCAGTTCTGCCACCATGCCATTATCAATGCAATGTGCACAAAACCTAGGGGTTCGACCACAAATTGTCGGTTTTGTGGTGCCATTGGGCGCGCAACTGAATATGGATGGTACGGCATTATATGAAGCCGCCGCTGCATTATTCATTGCCAATTTGATGGGATTGGAACTTTCGATTACCCAGCAATTTATTGTGTGTTTAACAGCAATGCTGGCATCGCTCGGTGCACCGGGGATTCCTAGTGCAGGTATGGTCACTATGATTATGGTATTGCAATCGGTAGGATTACCCGCAGAAGCAATTGCTATTTTACTGCCGATAGACCGTATTTTGGATACTGTCAGAACAGTCGTCAATGTTCAGGGAGATATCATGATTAGTGCCGTGGTACAGCATCATATCGGTGATGATGATTCTTCGCTACAAGCACCGACTTAATTTTTGCATATGCCCGACCTTGATCGGGCATTTTATTTAGATCTAGGCTGCGGCATGTGTGCCAGTTGATTCAGCCCGTTTTGCAGCTGGTGATTGGTTTAGGTATTCAATCGCAACCTCGGTATTGGCTTCATGTAATGGATTGTACCAAGGCATTAAATAACCGGCTTGTTGCGAGATCAACCACAATGGACTAGGTAATAATCCACCTTGACTACGTCTGGCAATTTTAAACCATTCACGCCAGATCCATGGTTTAAAAATGGCTGGTTTATGTTTTGCTAATCGTGGGTCTTGTTTCATAATATGCGCAGCACCATCTACCCAGATACCGAGTACACCGACAATTACCACCAGACTTAAATAATAACGTGCGATATAACCACCGCCCAGATGGCGATACAGGTCAAACGCCACTGTACGATGTTCAACTTCCTCGGCACCGTGCCACTTCACCAGATCGACCATTTCCGGATCGGCTTGTAATTGCTGCCATAAGGTATTTTCCAGAGCATATTTACCCATCACACAAGTCATATGCTCAACGGTGGCAATGATTCCCAAACGGAACAAATCCCATTGATCTTCTAGTGGTTTAGGTACATTTAAGCCAAGGGGTTGATCTGCCAGTAATTTGGTAAACAGAAAATCCATAATTTTGATGTTACGGTTGACATCAATATTGCGAACGCTGAGATATTCACCATTAGCAGATTGATGTGCTTTGGCATGCATGGCTTCCTGACGAATAAAGGCTTTTACATCTTCTTTAAGCTTTTCGTCGGTGATTTGTGGTAAGACTTTATTATAGAGTCGGCAAAACCAGAACTCGCCTGCCGGAAGAATCATATTAATTTCATTAATAAAATAACTGGCAAAAGGCTCATGCGGAATCCAGTCCACAGGTGTATCTTGCCATTCAAACTTTACTTTACGCGGTTTGATATGGTAAGAAATTGAAGAGCCAATGGTTTTTTTCTTGAACCAGGACAATATACCCATTCTGATCACCTAATATTTTCGATTATTGTATCCATAAATTTATTTAACGATGATTCCGGTCAAATTCAAAAGGAATAGGGGACAGGAGTTATCATTATGGGACGAGATGATTTCCAGATTGAAAAATCGTTCAGGAATCATGCTGTTCATCACGAGGAGATGCTGATGGAATCGCAGGCTCGGGTTGTTCTTGATCAGTCAATGGTAAGGTGAAATTCAGTCGTCCTGCCATAACCCCTGCCAATTCGGCCAAACCCTGTTTATCCAGTGAGGAAAATAGTTGAATTGAAAAATTCAGTTTAGATTGTTTTAGTTCTTTTTGGACCTCGAGTAAGACTTTATTGGCTGGACCGCGGTTCAGCTTATCTGCTTTGGTCAGCAAAATATGCACAA
This sequence comes from Acinetobacter populi, assembly GCF_002174125.1. Classification (GTDB taxonomy): domain Bacteria; phylum Pseudomonadota; class Gammaproteobacteria; order Pseudomonadales; family Moraxellaceae; genus Acinetobacter; species Acinetobacter populi. The sequence goes on along the minus strand of NZ_NEXX01000001.1, from coordinate 908,385 downwards.
AGAGATTACGTGAATGTGCCCATTCCAGCATCATACGGTCAAAATGCTGTAAAGGATGACGAATATCCATCAACAGGATCAAGCCTTGTAGACTTTCACGGTGAATCAGATAATTTTCCAGCTCTTTTTGCCATAGCAGCTTCATATCTTCCGGTACAGCCGCATAGCCATAACCGGGCAAATCCACCAGTCGCTGATTGGGATTCCCCAGACTAAAAAAGTTAATCATCTGGGTACGGCCAGGACGTTTTGATGCCCGTGCCAATTGTTTCTGATTGGTGAGGGTATTAATGGCACTGGATTTGCCAGCATTGGATCGGCCTGCAAAAGCAATCTCATACCCTGTATCTTCGACACAAATTGATAGCTTGGGCGCACTCATTAAAAATTCAGCCTGACGTAACCAGTTTAATGCCTGTGCTGTATAAAGACTGGTGGCATCAGAGGTTTTTTTCTCATAGCTGATTTTTTGTTTCGGTGCTAGCTTGGCTTTGGTGTCTTTCGATTTCTGGTATTTGTGCATATCATCAATACAAATAAATTAAATAAGGCAGTAACTATTATAGGTCAATATGGGATAGGTAGCGAATGGCAATTCTGATTAGCTGATATTAATCGCCTTGATTTCGGCAAAATCTTTATCTTTAGTCAAGCTATATAATACGGGGTGATGCAATGCATCTTGTAATTGGTATTGATTTAAATATTGGTAAAACTGCTCAAGGGCCTGATCCAGTACCGATTTCAAACCACAGCTAAAGCGTAAAACACAAGCAGGTTCCAGACAGTTAATGGCTTTTTCATCATGTTCCAGCGTACGGACAATTTCACCAATGGGCAGCGTGAGTGCCTGAGGTGCCAGACGGATACCACCACCTTTACCGCGCGTGCTGATAATCCAGCCTTGTTTTGCCATAAAATGCGTGACTTTCACCAAATGATTTTCCGATATTTTAAGCACGTGCGCCGCCTGAGCGATGGTCACTACACCATCACTCGGTTGTAAAAGGTACATTAATAGGCGTAAACCGTAATCGGTAAATTTATTGAGTTGCATATAGTGATTATAAGCCATTTAAAACAAAAAGAGTGCCGAATAGCACCCTTAAATAGAGCCAGTACAGTTTAATGATAACTTAATGGTGCGGTGACTTGCACTGTATCTCCGACTTGTACATGCTCAAGAAGAGCATTTGATACAGAGGGGACATCTGCATCAACCAATTCGCGTTTAACCTGAATATTATATTCAGCATTATCTTGGGCCTGTTCAAAGCTAAACTGTTGTGGCTGTTCAATACCCTGATCGGCAATAGCAACTTTTACCGAGATAAATGCGCCAGTTTGTGCTGGTGTAATCGCAAGTCCATCTGTTGGGATTAGAGTAAATGTCGTGTGCTCACCATCTTGTTGTTTGGCACTGACTTTAAATGCTCTCCAGCCAGACCAGCCACCTTCTTTGGTTGCAACTTCGTGATAAAGCTCTTTTTCACGATTAATCAGAATATCGGCCAGTTGTCCATATGCCTGCTCCCATGCGATGATGACATCATGATCCATCGGTAATTCTAGTACTTCACTGATTGAGTGTAATAAATTCGTACCGACAATGGCATATTGGTCGGGATGAATATCTAGTGAAACATGCTTAATGGCAATCCGATCTACGGCTTTTAACAACTTGCTTGGGTCTTCAATATTTTCTGCATACGCCAGAACTGCTGCTGCCAATGCCCGTGGCTGACGACCTGTGGCTTGATGGCTTAAATTAAATACATTTTTAAGTTCAGGGTGATTTCCCAACATACGTTTATAGAAATAACTGGTCAGTGCCACCCCATTTTCACGGAGGACAGGGACAGTGGCTTTTACAGTTGCAATGGCTTGCTCATTCATGGCTGGCACCTTTGGTTGTTGGTTATTAATAAGATGTATTTAAAATACATCTTTAAAGGTGTATTTGCAATATATCTTTAATTTATGCGGAGGATTTTATTTTAAGAGTTTGAAAAGTATAGCTTTATTTTTAAAGTGAAGATGAGTTTAAGGAAATATTAATCAAATAAATTATTTATTGGAAAAGGATAAAATAAATACTATCTCACCAATGGTTTTATCATTGGCAAGATAGCAAACATACTATAAAAGTTTTTCGATTTCCTCTTTTGGTAGCATTCCACCTCCAGTTGCCCAAACAATATGGGTTCCCTGTGCAAATTGCTGTGCCGTAATATCTTTAAGCAACCCTTGTTGTTGTAAGCGGGCAAAACCGACACTGCCTGCGAGCGCAGAGGGTTCCAGAATGATATTTTCAGTCTTATATAGTTGTCGCAACCAATACAACATTTCATCATCGGAAAGGCTATAAAGAAAATCTATGCTACGTGCCAAGGCATGTCCAACAAAACCAGAAGCACGACCTACTGCCAGTCCATCAGCAATGGTTAGGTTACTTAATCCAATGTCCTGTACCGAGATATCATGATGTAAACTGGTGTACATTCCAAGTAGCATACAAGGCGAATTGGTGGGTTCGGCAAAAATACATTTAACATGATCACCAAAAGCATGCTTTAAACCAAATGTAATACCACCTGGTGCGCCGCCAACCCCGCAAGGTAAATAGACAAATAAAGGATGTTCAGCATCGACAATAATATGCTGTTGTTCGAGTTGCTGTTTTAAACGCTGACTGGCAACTGCATAGCCGAGAAAGAGCGATTGCGAGTTTTCATCATCAATAAAGTAACATTTTGGATCGGCATCGGCTTCACGGCGTCCTTGCAAGATTGCCTGTCCATAATCGCCCTGATGTTCGATGACATTCACGCCCATACTGCGTAATTTGTCTTTTTTCCATTGCTTGGCATCATGTGACATATGCACACTGCACTGGAAGCCTAGTGTGGCTGCCATAATGCCAATGGATAAACCTAAATTACCTGTAGAGGCGACAGCAATTTTATATTGAGCAAAAAATGCCTGCAATTCAGGTTCGGCAAGTTTAAGATAAGAATCTTCAAGCGTAATTTTATGCTGTTGTAATGCCAGTTGTTCGGCATGATAAAGCACTTCATAAATGCCACCACGGGCTTTGACTGAACCTGAAATCGGCAAATGACTGTCTTTTTTTAGATAAAGTTTTGGCGTGATGTCGACTTGAAATGCGTCTGCCATAGTTTTGGCAAAGCTAGGTATTGCCACTAGTTCGGATTCGATTAAACCCTGTGATGCTGTGGTTTCAGGGAATTTAAGCGCAATATAGGGTGCAAAGCGTTGTAACCGCTGTGCTGCATCTTCAATATCCGCGCGATTGAGCGTTGTATCATGTTGCGCTTGGTCAAAGCTGACCACATGCGGATTTTCCCAACTCACTTCACGTTGTGCAGCAAGTGCCTGTAAAATTTCATCATGCTGTAAAGCATTTTGAATTTGATTAAATTGCATAAGGATGTCCTAACGTTTACCAAAGAGAGAACCTAAAATTCCACGAACCAAAGTTTGACCTGTTTTTCCACCCAAAGAGCGGGCAGCACTTTTTGCAAAGGTGCCGACCAGATCCTGTGTCAGTTTTTCACGTTCTTTCTGAGCTTTATCTGCTTGCTTCTGTTGTTCTCTAGCCAGACGTTCTTGCTCCTTGGCTTGTTGTTTTGCCAAGGCTTCTTGTTCTTTGGCTTGCTGTGCAGCTTGTGCTTCTGCCTGTTTTTGCTGTTCACTTTCGCTGACCTTGCGTTGCAACATTTCGTAGGCACTGTCACGATCAACTTCATTTTCATAGACACCGGCAACAATGCTTTGCTGCATTAATGCTTGACGTTCTTCCGGTGTCAAAGGTGTAAATGATGAGTAGGGGGGCATCACCCAACCACGCTCGACAATTTGCGGTGTTCCTTGTTCATCAAGGCAACTGATTAATGCCTCCCCAACGGCAAGCTGGGTAATGACTTCTGCTACATTAAAATTAGGATTGGCGCGGAATGTGTCTGCTGCGGTTTTAACTGCCTTCTGATCTTTGGGGGTAAATGCCCGTAAAGCATGTTGTACACGATTTCCCAGTTGTCCAAGCACACTTTCTGGTAAATCCAGCGGATTTTGAGTGACAAAATAAATCCCGACACCTTTGGAGCGAATCAGACGCACGACTTGTTCAATTTTCTGTTGTAGTGCAGGGCTGGCATTATCAAACAGTAAATGCGCTTCATCGAAGAAAAATACCAGTTTGGGTTTATCCAGATCACCCACTTCAGGTAATTTTTCAAATAATTCTGATAGCATCCATAATAAGAAGGTGGCATAAAGTTTTGGTGTGTTCATCAACTTGTCGGCAGCAAGCAAATTAATATAACCATGCCCGTTGCTATCAGTCTGTAAGAAATCCAATATATCCAGACTTGGCTCACCAAAGAACTTTTCGCCACCCTGATCAGCCAGTGCCAGTAAATTACGTTGAATCGCACCGAGACTGGCAGGTGACAAATTGCCATATTCATTTTTAAGACTGGCAGCATTTTCACTGACATAGCTGATCATGGCCTTTAAATCTTTAAAGTCAATCAGCAATAGTCCCTGATCATCAGCGACACGAAAGACGGCGGATAACACACCTTCCTGTGTATCATTTAAATTAAGGATACGGGCTAATAATAAAGGACCAATTTCCGAAACAGTGGTGCGAATCGGATGTCCTTGTTGACCAAACAGATCCCAGAAGGTCACAGGGGATGCAGCAAAAGGAACGCTATCAATGTTGAGCATTTTCAGCCGTTCTTCAAACTTTGCATTGCTGCTTCCGGCTTTGGCAATACTAGAGACGTCACCTTTGGCATCTGCAAGAAATACTGGAACACCAATACGCGAGAAATTCTCAGCCAGTACCTTTAAGGTGACGGTTTTACCTGTTCCTGTTGCACCTGCAATGAGGCCGTGACGGTTGGCAAGTTGAGAATATAAAACAATTTCTTTTGTAGTATCGGTACTTTGTTTGGCAATAACGAGTGGTGTTCCCATAAAATCCTCAAAGCCTGTTTTGATGTGTTTATAACATACTGCAAAGTTTTAGCTTATTCCATGTACATGGATAAAAAAACTGTTTAAAACTTAAAGCTGGGCAAGGGCTTGTTGAATATCCTCAATTAAATCTTCTGGTGATTCTAAACCGATACAAAAGCGTACCAGCCAGCCGTCAGCCAGATGAGCGGTTGAGCATTGACGCATCTCTTTGAGATTGTAATACATCACCAGACTGGTTGGACCGCCCCAGCTAAATCCCAAACGGAATAGCTTTAAGGCATTGCAAAATTGCTGAATTTTTTTCAAATCGTATTCTGTTTTAAAGATCACACTGACCAGACCTGCACCTTGCCCATCTTTACAAATGTGTTGCCAATACGCATGACCTGCATGATTGCTGAGTGAAGGATGTAGAACCTGTGCAAATTCGGTGCAGGCCACAAGGTAAGTGAGAATCATTTGTGTATTGTTTTGGTGCTGTTGATAACGCAACGACATACTAGGCAGGCTGCGATTAATCTGTGCCACATCATCCCCAGACACAGAAATACCCTGTAAAGCATGCATATGTAAAAGCTGTTGATGTAAAGTTCTGTTTTTGGTGCAGATACTGCCCATTAATATATCACCACCGCCACTTGGATATTTGGTGAGCGCATGCACACTGATATCGACTGCCAGATGCTGATCATCCAGATCAAATGCACAAAATGCCAGACCGGCACCCCAAGTATTGTCCAGTGCAGTGAGAACCTGATGTGCTTGTGCTTTTTTAATGATACCAATGACATCGGGAAATTCCAGCGTAACCGAACCCGCGGCTTCAATCCAGATCAGTTTAGCCTTGTCGCCAAATTCGATACTATCAACATCAGTTGGTGTATAAACCTTTAAAATAATGCCATATTTTTTATTCAGCGCATTTAAGTGTGCATGGTTTGGATCGTAAATATTATCCGGAATCCAGACTTCATCACCAGAATCGAGTAAAGCGCTATTGACCAGATTGATGGCAGATAAACCACTGGGTGCCAGTAAACAGTGATCTGCGCCTTCTAATAAGGCAATTTGATCGGCCAGCGTATAAGTGGTCGGTGTGCCATGTGTGCCATAACTATAATCATAATCATCGGTCCAGTGGCGTTGGGTGAGGGCATCGGTATTTTTGAAAATAATGGTTGATGCCCGATAAACCGGTGCTTGAACAGTAGGAATATATTGTGGTGCCTGACGTATAGGCTGGCTAAAAAGTGTCTGTTTTTGCAAAGAAGTTTTGGGCATTGTAAAACCATGTCAATAGATTATTTCATAATGTTATTAAACAATATTTTTCTAAAAGAAAAACATGAGTTGGCTTCAATTTTGCAATCCTTTTGTAAACTGAATTATAAACGGAAGATTACAATGAAACCGCATCTTAGAGTGCATTATTTTCAGCATATCGCAGGTGAAGGATTCGGCAGTTGTGAACATTATTTACGTGAACATAAAGCACAAATCACTGCGACAGAATTTTTTGCCTTGCCGCCTGAACAGAAACTAGATATTGAGGCTTTGCCCCACGTCGAGGATATTGACTTGCTCATTATTATGGGTGGGACGATGAGTGTCAATGATGAAGCAATATACCCGTGGCTTGTGACCGAAAAAAGATGGTTGAGACGATTTATCGCACTGGGGAAACCTGTCATTGGCTTATGTCTGGGAGGGCAAATGATTGCCAATGCCCTAGGGGCAAAAGTGACCCAAAATCCTGAGAAAGAAATTGGCTGGACACAGGTTCTTGCAGTTGATCCTTATCCCGAGCAATGTTTTCAATTGCCCAAAACATTTGAAATCATGCAATGGCATGGTGAAAGCTTTAGTTTGCCTAAAGGTGCAAAATTATTGGCAACAAATGCAGCTTGTGTGAATCAGGCCTATCAAATTGGGCGCAATATCATTGGGTTTCAGTTTCATCCAGAAATTACACCACATGCGCTTAGTATTTTCTTAGAAGATGATGAAGAAATATTAAGATTCACAGGGCAAAATGCAAATCTGAAAGATGACTTGACATTGGCAACGCTGCCAGTCGAAGCACACCGCTATAAAATGGGGAATGATATTTTAAATCGTGCTATCGATTATGTTTTAACAAATCAAATAGATATACCAGAAAATATAGAAGATGATTTAAAATGGGTGGCGCATGGATAGTGGTGTTGAGAAAATAATCTGTCGAATAAATAATATTCGATTTCGGTAGTTGCTTTAGTGTGCAATGGTCGCTATAATAAGCGACCTTTTTAATTTAGAAGGTCATCGCACACAATATTCAACCAAATATGGTTGGTGTGGATGAATCGTGACAGTCGTGGCATCGATCATGACCTTAGTGATTTTCACTGCCCTTGACACTTGCCAATAGGTGAGGTGCGTCATGGGTGATTCTTTATATTTTAAGCTTGGAGTTTACTGGTATGTCTAACCAGAGAATCCGTATCCGTCTTAAGTCTTTTGATCATCGTTTAATTGATCAATCTGCTCAAGAGATCGTAGAAACTGCTAAGCGTACAGGCGCACAAGTGTGTGGTCCTATTCCGATGCCTACTCGCATCGAACGCTTTAACGTTTTAACTTCACCTCACGTGAATAAAGATGCACGTGATCAGTACGAAATTCGCACTTATAAGCGTTTGATCGACATCGTGCAACCAACAGACAAAACTGTTGATGCATTAATGAAGTTGGATCTTGCAGCGGGTGTTGACGTTCAGATCGCATTGGGATAAGGCTTGTCGGATGATTAAATCCCAAAAAGATTTAGTCAGCTGTATTTTAAGAGGTTTACACATATGGCTATTGGTCTAGTCGGTCGCAAGTGCGGTATGACCCGCATTTTCACAGAAGCCGGCGTCTCTGTGCCAGTCACAGTGATCGAAGTCGATCCAAACCGTATTACACAAATCAAAACACTTGAGACTGATGGTTATCAAGCAATTCAAGTGACCACTGGTGAACGTCGCGAATCTCGCGTAACAGGTGCACAAAAAGGTCATTTTGCTAAAGCTGGAGTTGCTGCTGGTCGTTTAGTGAAAGAGTTTCGTGTAAATGAAGCGGAACTTGAAGGTCGTGAAATTGGTGGTACGATCGGTGTTGATTTGTTCGCAGTGGGTCAAGTTGTTGATGTCACTGGTCAATCAAAAGGTAAAGGTTTTCAGGGTGGTGTGAAGCGTTGGAATTTCCGTACGCAAGATGCTACGCATGGTAACTCTGTATCTCACCGTGTATTAGGTTCTACAGGTCAAAACCAGACACCTGGTCGCGTGTTCAAAGGCAAAAAAATGGCTGGTCACTTAGGTGATGAACGCGTAACTGTGCAAGGTCTTGAAATTGTATCTATCGACACAGAGCGTTCTGTTCTGGTTGTTAAAGGTGCTATTCCTGGTGCAACTGGCGGTGACGTAATTGTACGTCCTACCATCAAGGCCTGAGGGGAAATAACGTGAATTTAAAAACTGTTTCCGGCTCTGCGGTTGAATTGTCAGAAGTTGCTTTCGGTCGTGAGTTTAACGAAGCGCTTGTACACCAAGTTGTTACAGCTTACTTAGCTGGTGGTCGTCAAGGTTCTCGTGCACAAAAGTCACGTGCTGATGTATCTGGTGGCGGTAAAAAACCTTTCCGTCAAAAAGGTACTGGTCGTGCCCGTGCTGGTTCTATTCGTAGCCCAATCTGGGTTGGTGGTGGTAAAACATTTGCTGCACGTCCACAAGATTGGTCTCAAAAAGTTAACCGTAAGATGTATCGCGGTGCAATGCAATGTATCCTGGCTGAACTTGTTCGCCAAGAGCGTCTGGTATTGGTTGAAGACATTCAAGTGTCTGCACCAAAAACCAAAGAATTGCTTGCAAAACTGAATGACTTGAATGCAACTCGTGCATTGATCGTAACAGATGCTGTAGATGAGAATCTATACCTTGCAGCGCGTAACCTTCCGCATGTAGATGTGGTAGATGCAACTGCAATCGATCCTGTAAGTTTGATTGCGTTTGATAAAGTTGTCATGTCTGTTGCTGCTGCTAAGAAAATTGAGGTAGAACTCGGATGAACAACGAACGTATCTATCAAATCCTTAAAGGACCTGTATTCTCAGAAAAAGCACAAGTTTTAGGCGAGACTGCTGGTGTTCAAGTGTTTAAAGTTGATATTAATGCAACTAAACTTGAAATTAAAAAAGCGGTTGAAAAACTTTTCGGTGTTGAAGTTGTAAAAGTAAATACAACAATCACTAAAGGTAAAACTAAACGCTTTGGTCGTACATTAGGACGTCGTTCTGATGTGAAAAAAGCATACGTCACCCTGAAAGCTGGCCAAGATGTAGAAATGGCTGACTTGGGCGATACCGCTGAAACGACAGCGGAATAAGGACGAAAATTATGCCAATTCATAAATGTAAGCCAACGTCTCCAGGGCGTCGCTTTGTAGAAAAAGTGGTTCATAGCCACCTTCACAAAGGTAAGCCATTTGCAGCGTTGACAGAAGCTAAAAAACGTACTGGTGGTCGTAATAACAACGGTCACATCACGACTCGTCACGTTGGTGGTGGTCATAAACAACAGTACCGTATTGTAGACTTTAAACGTAATAAAGATGGTATCCCAGCGGTTGTAGAACGTATCGAATACGATCCAAACCGTACAGCTCACATTGCTTTACTTAAGTATGCTGATGGCGAGCGTCGCTATATCATCGCACCTAAAGGTTTACGTGCTGGCGATACAGTTCAATCTGGTAACGATGCACCAATTCGTACAGGTAACTGTTTACCACTTCGTAACATGCCATTAGGTTCTACTTTACATAACCTCGAACTTAAAATCGGTAAAGGCGCGCAATTAGCACGTTCTGCTGGTACATCTGTTCAATTGTTGGGTCGTGATGGCTCATATGCAATTGTTCGTTTACGTTCAGGTGAAATGCGTAAAGTGCATGTTGAATGCCGTGCTGTTATTGGTGAAGTTTCTAACCAAGAAAGCAACCTACGTTCATTGGGTAAAGCTGGTGCTTCACGCTGGCGTGGTGTTCGTCCTACCGTTCGTGGTATGGCGATGAACCCAATCGATCACCCACATGGTGGTGGTGAAGGGCGTAACAAAGGTATTCAACCTGTAAGCCCATGGGGTCAAAAAGCGAAAGGGTACAAAACACGTACCAATAAGCGTACGACTAAGATGATTATTCGCGATCGTCGCGTTAAGTAACAAGTAAAGGAATCTGACAATGCCTCGTTCTCTGAAAAAAGGCCCATTCGTCGATGCGCACTTGTTCGCTAAGATTGAAGCGGCTGTTGCTAGTAACTCTCGCAAGCCGATTAAAACTTGGTCTCGTCGTTCGATGATCCTCCCAGATTTTGTTGGTTTAACAATTTCTGTTCATAATGGTCGTAACCATGTTCCAGTTATTGTAACTGAGCATATGGTTGGTCATAAACTCGGTGAATTCGCGCCAACTCGTACCTATCGTGGTCACGGTGTTGACAAGAAATCTAAACGTTAAGGTGCTAATAATGGAAGTAACTGCAAAATTACGCGGTGCCGCCATCTCGGCACAAAAAGCACGTTTAGTTGCTGATCTTATCCGTGGTAAGTCAGTTGCGCGCGCGCTAGACATTTTAAACTTCAGTAACAAGAAAGCAGCTGTGCTGGTTAAAAAAGCATTAGAATCTGCAATCGCAAATGCTGAACACAATAACAGCTTAGATGTTGATGACCTTAAAGTCACTACAGTTTTTGTAGATGAAGGTATAAGTCTGAAACGTATCATGCCTCGTGCAAAAGGTCGTGCGGATCGTATCACTAAGCGTACTTGTCACATCACTGTTAAGGTAGGGGTTTGATATGGGTCAGAAGGTTCATCCAATCGGTATCCGCCTAGGTGTTGTGAAACGTCATAACGCTAACTGGTATGCGAATCCGAAACAATATGCTGATTATTTGCTTAAAGATCTTCAAGTTCGTGAGTTTTTAACTAAAAAACTTAAGAGCGCGATGGTAAGCAATATTCTTATCGAACGTCCTACTGGTGCTGCTAAGGTAACAATTAGCACTGCTCGTCCAGGTATTGTTATCGGTAAAAAAGGCGAAGATATTGAGAAATTACAGCGTGAACTTACCCAAATTATGGGTGTGCCAGCGCAAGTAAGTATCAACGAAATTGATCGCCCTGACTTGGACGCACGTTTGGTTGCAGAAGCGATTGCTTCACAACTGGAAAAACGCGTAATGTTCCGTCGTGCTATGAAGCGTGCGGTACAAAACACTATGCGCGCTGGTGCAAAAGGTATCAAAGTTGAGGTTTCTGGTCGTTTAGGTGGTGCAGAGATTGCTCGTACAGAGTGGTATCGTGAAGGTCGTGTACCTTTGCATACACTTCGTGCAGACATCGACTATGCAACTATGCGTGCAGAAACAACTTACGGTACGATTGGCGTGAAAGTGTGGATTTTCCGTGGTGAGATTCTAGGTGGCATGAAACAAGTCATGAACCCTGCTCCTGCTGAAGAACGTCCAGCTAAACGTGGTCGTGGTCGTGGTGAAGGTCAGGAGCGTCGTGGACGTCGTAATGACCGTGCTGCAGACAAGGGAGAATAATCCATGTTGCAACCTAAACGTACTAAATTCCGTAAGGTGCACAAAGGCCGTAACACTGGTCTAGCGCATCGTGGTAGCACAGTATCTTTTGGTACAATTGCGCTTAAATCGGTTGAGCGTGGTCAAATGACAGCGCGTCAAATTGAAGCTGCACGTCGTACCATTAGCCGTCGTGTAAAGCGTGGTGGTAAGATATTTATCCGTGTATTCCCGGACAAACCAATTACTCAAAAGCCTCTTGAAGTGCGTATGGGTAAAGGTAAAGGTAGTGTGGAATACTGGGTTTGCCAAATCAAGCCAGGTAAGATCCTGTACGAAATGGAAGGTGTGAACGAAGAATTAGCGCGTGAAGCATTCACTTTGGCTGCTGCTAAACTTCCGTTTAAAACCACTATCGTGACTCGGACGGTAATGTAATGAAAACTAAAGATCTACGTGAAAAATCGGTAGAAGAATTGAAAGCTTTGCTTGATGAGCAACAGCTTAACCAATTCCGTCTTCGCATGGCGAAAGCAACTGGTCAATTGGGCAAAACGCACGAAGTGCAAATTGCTCGTAAAGCAATTGCTCGCATCAAGACACTCCTTACCGAAAAACAGGGGAACGGACAATGAGTGAACAAACAGTCCGCACATTAACGGGTAAAGTTGTTAGCGACAAAATGGACAAATCTATTGTTGTTCTGATTGAACGTCGTGTTCAACACCCGTTGTATGGCAAATCAATCCGCCGTTCAACTAAGTTACATGCTCATGATGAGAACAACACCGCCAAACTAGGCGACGTTGTAACCATCAAAGAAAGCCGCCCAATTTCTAAAACTAAAGCTTGGACTTTAGTGGAAGTGGTTGAAGCAGCTGCTGAGTAATTCAACGTTCTTGTTGCATCATCGGTAAATTTCGAGTAGGATTTACGCCTTTCGAATGGGCCGATGATGCTCGGTTTTGGAGTAGGGCAATGATTCAAACCGAAAGTATGCTCGACGTAGCAGACAACAGTGGTGCCCGCCGTGTACAATGTATTAAAGTACTAGGTGGTTCACATCGTCGTTATGCTTCTGTTGGCGATATTATTAAAGTTACAGTAAAAGAAGCAATTCCACGTGGCCGTGTTAAAAAGGGTGACGTAATGAATGCTGTTGTTGTTCGTACCAAATTCGGTATTCGTCGTCCAGATGGTTCTGTGATCCGTTTTGATGATAATGCTGCTGTTATTCTGAACAACAACAAAGCTCCGATTGCGACTCGTATTTTCGGACCAGTGACTCGTGAACTTCGTACTGAACAGTTCATGAAAATCATCTCATTGGCTCCAGAAGTTCTATAAGAGGCAATCATGGCGAAGATTAAAAAAGGCGATCAAGTAATTGTGATCGCAGGTAAAGAAAAGGGCAAACAGGGTACTGTTCTGTCAGTTTCTGAAGACCGTGTTAAGGTAGAAGGCCTTAACTTAGTGAAGAAGCATCAAAAGCCGAATCGTGTAACTGGCGCTGAAGGCGGTATTGTTACTCAGGAAGCTTCGCTTCATATCTCAAACGTGGCAATTTTTAATGCTACAACCCAAAAGGCTGACCGTGTTGGTTACCAAGTTGATGAAAATGGCGCGAAAACTCGTGTTTATAAATCAAATGGTGAATCAGTGGCGGTAGCGAAGTAATAGGTTGATACGGCGATGGCCAGACTTAAAACACGTTACAATGAAGAACTTAAAGCTAAGCTCCAACAAGAGCTTAACGTTAAGAATGTGATGGAAATTCCTCGCATTACAAAAATTACCCTGAATATGGGTGTTGGTGCAGCTGCAACTGATAAGAAATTATTAGATGGTGCTGTTGCCGATATGACATTAATTGCTGGTCAAAAACCAGTAGTTACACTTGCACGTAAATCAATCGCAGGTTTTAAAATCCGTGATGGTTGGCCAATTGGTTGTAAAGTTACTTTACGTGGCGACCAAATGTACGAATTCTTAGACCGTTTGATCTCTATTGCTATTCCACGTATTCGTGACTTCCGCGGTTTTTCTGCGAAATCATTTGATGGCCGTGGTAATTACTCAATGGGCTTGAAAGAGCAAATCGTTTTCCCAGAAATCGATTTTGATAAGATTGATCGTATTCGTGGTTTGGATATTACCATTACTACGACTGCTCGCACCGATGACGAAGGCCGTGCGCTTATGCGTGCATTCGGCTTCCCGTTCAAATAAGAGGTCGATATGGCTAAGAAAGGTATGATTAATCGCGAATTAAAACGCGAAAAAACAGTTGCCAAATACGCTGCAAAACGTGCTGAATTGAAAGCTGTTATTGCAAACGTAAATGCATCTGAAGAAGAGCGTTTTGAAGCGATGTTGAAATTACAGGCATTGCCACGTAATGCATCTCCTGTACGTCTTCGTAACCGTTGTGGTTTGACTGGTCGTCCACATGGTTACTTCCGTAAGTTCGGTTTAAGCCGTAACATGTTACGTTTAACAGTAATGCAAGGTGATGTACCGGGCGTTGTGAAGGCAAGCTGGTAAGGAGCGACTAGATGAGTATGCAAGATACCGTTGCCGACATGTTAACTCGTGTTCGTAACGCACAAATGGCAAAAAAAGCAACTGTTGCTATGCCAAGCTCTAAACTAAAAGTTGCAATTGCAAACGTATTAGAGCAAGAAGGTTATATCTCTGATGTGGCAGTTTCTCAAGAAGAAACTAAAGCAACTTTGACTTTAACTTTAAAATATTTTGAAGGCAAACCAGTTATCGAAACTGTAAAACGTGTAAGCCGTCCAGGTTTGCGCCAATATCGTGGGAAAGATAACTTACCTAGCGTTAAGCAAGGTTTGGGTATTGCAATTGTTTCTACAAGCAAAGGCATCATGACTGACCGTGCAGCTCGCGCAGCTGGCGTTGGTGGTGAAGTTATTGCTTTTGTTTCTTAATAGGTGATTCCTCATGTCTCGTGTGGCTAAAGCCCCAGTAACTGTACCAAATGGTGTAACAGTTACTCAGAACGGCCGGCAGGTCGAAGTGAAAGGCAGTAAAGGTACATTGTCTTTCAACCTGCATGCGCTGGTCGAGCTAAAACAGGAAGAAGGCCAGCTTAAAATTGCTCCAACATCTGAATCAAAAGATGCTTGGATGCAAGCTGGTACTGCTCGCGCTGTTTTAAATAACCTTGTAAAAGGTGTTAGTGAAGGCTTCGAACGTAAGTTGCAGTTGATTGGTGTTGGTTATAAAGCTGCGGTTAAAGGTACAGTTGTAAACCTTAACCTCGGTTATTCACACCCGATCGACTATGCTTTACCTGAAGGTGTATCTGCTGAAACGCCAACTGCGACTGAAATCGTGTTGAAATCAGCAAATAAACAATTGTTAGGTCAAGTGGCAGCGGAAATCCGTGCATATCGTTCTCCTGAACCATATAAAGGTAAAGGTGTTCGCTATTCGGATGAAGTTATTCTTCGTAAAGAAGCTAAGAAGAAATAAGGCGCGAGGTTCTTATGAACGAAAAGAAACAATCCCGTTTACGTCGTGCCAAAAGCACACGTTTGCACATCCGTGCATTGGGTGCGACTCGTTTGTGTGTAAACCGCACGCCGCGTCACATCTATGCGCAAGTTATCTCAGCAGATGGTGGCAAAGTTTTAGCGCAAGCTTCAACTTTGGATGCAGCCTTGCGTTCTGGTACTACAGGTAATGTAGAAGCAGCAACGAAAGTAGGTGCTTTAATTGCTGAACGTGCCAAAGCAGCTGGTGTAACCAAAGTTGCATTTGACCGTTCTGGTTTTAAATATCATGGCCGTATCAAAGCCTTGGCTGATGCTGCCCGCGCGGGCGGTTTGGAGTTCTAATCATGGCGAAAGTTGAACAAAACGAAGGTCTCGTTGAAAAGCTGGTTGCCGTTGATCGTGTAGCCAAGGTTGTTAAAGGTGGTCGTATTTTCTCTTTCACAGCATTAACTGTGGTAGGTGATGGTAACGGTCGTGTGGGTTTTGGTCGTGGTAAGGCACGTGAAGTTCCAGCTGCTATTCAAAAAGCATTGGAAGCTGCACGTCGTAACATGATTACAGTTGATCTGAAAGGAACAACTTTACAACATCCTGTGAATGCACGTCATGGTGCAAGTCGTGTTTATATGCAACCTGCTTCTGAAGGTACCGGTGTAATTGCTGGTGGCGCGATGCGTGCTGTTTTAGAAGCTGCTGGTGTACAAAACGTACTTGCTAAATGTTATGGTTCTACGAATGCTGCTAACGTAGTAAACGCTACCTTCAATGGTTTGCGTGATATGACTTCTCCTGAGAAAGTCGCTGCGAAACGTGGTAAATCAGTAGAAGAAATTCAAGGGTAATCAATCATGAAAACGATTAAAGTTACCCAGACTAAATCTTCAGCGCATCGTTTAAAGAATCATAAACTTTGCTTACAAGGTTTAGGTCTGCGTCGCATTGGTCACACAGTTGAGGTGCAAGATACACCTTCTAACCGTGGAATGATCAATAAAGTCTACTATATGGTTAGTGTAGAGGAATAATGCCATGACTCTGCGTTTAAATGAACTAGCACCTGCTGAAGGTGCAAAGCGCGATAATCTGCGTGTCGGACGTGGTATTGGTTCCGGTGTCGGTAAGACAGGTGGTCGTGGTGTTAAAGGTCAAAAATCACGTAAAAGTGGTGGTGTACGCCCTGGCTTTGAAGGTGGTCAAACAGCGATTTATCGTCGTTTACCAAAATTTGGTTTTACTAGCCAAATCGCATTGAAAACTGCTGAAGTACGTTTGTCTGAGCTGAATAAAGTGGAAGGCGATATTATTAGTCTTGAAACCTTGAAAGCAGCAAATGTGGTACGTCGTGATCAACTTCGTGCACGTGTTGTACTTTCTGGCGAGGTTACTCGTGCATTTACCGTACAAGGTATTGCATTGACTAAAGGTGCGAAAGCTGCGATTGAAGCAGCTGACGGTAAAGTCGAGGAGTAATCATCTGTGTCTATGTCTCCTAGTTCTTCTGGTCACGTTCATGAACAAAAAGGGCAACCTTTTTATGTGAAATATCGTGAGATTATTCACCGTCTAATGTTCCTGATTGGCGCATTACTGGTGTTTAGGCTGGGAGCACATATACCAGTACCTGGTATTAATAATGCCGCACTTGAACAATTATTTAATGCGAATCAAGGGACTATCCTTGGTTTGTTTAATATGTTCTCGGGTGGTGCATTAGAGCGTATGTCCATCCTTGCACTGGGGATCATGCCGTATATTTCGGCATCGATCATCGTGCAGTTAATGTCTTCTGTTATTCCATCATTAGAAGCATTAAAGAAAGAGGGTGAGCAAGGTAAACGCAAGATCAACCAATATACACGGCAAGGAACATTGTTTTTAGCACTGGTTCAGGCTGTCGGTATGTGTGCTGGATTGATCAGTCAGGGAATTACTTTGACATCAGGTTTGGCTTTTTATATCCCTGCTGTAACTTCTTTGGTTGCAGGAACCATGTTTTTAATGTGGTTGGGTGAACAAATTACCGAACGTGGTGTGGGTAATGGTATTTCCATGATTATCTTTGCAGGTATTGTGGCAGGCTTACCAAATATTGTGATGCAAACATTCTCTTCGATCGAAAATGGTCAAAGCAGCTTAATTGGCATCTTGGTGTTTGGCGTACTGTCTATTATGGTACTTGCAGCGATTGTGTTTATCGAAAAAGCGCAACGTCGTGTTCCAGTTAACTACGCACAAAAACAGCAAGGTCGTCGTATTTTTACGGCACAACAAACACATTTACCATTAAAAATTAATATGGCTGGTGTGATCCCTGCAATTTTTGCGAGTTCACTTCTTTTGTTTCCTGCAAGTTTGGGACAATGGGTAGGAAGTGCGGATCCTAATGCTGGAATTATAAAAAGTTCGCTACAAGATTTGGCATTGGTATTATCGCCAGGACAACCACTTTATTTGGTGTTGTTTGGGGCATTAATTATCTTCTTCTGTTATTTCTATACGGCACTGGTATTCAGTCCAAAAGAAGTCGCAGAGAACCTTAAACGTAGCGGTGCGTATGTTCCGGGTATTCGTCCAGGTGAGCAGACAGCTCGTTATTTAGATCATATTCTTAATCGTTTGACATTTATCGGTGCGATGTACATTACCATTGTGTGTTTGATGCCAATGATTTTACAAAGTTCTTTTGGAATACCCTTTCACTTGGGTGGTACGTCATTGTTAATCGTCGTGGTTGTTGTAATGGATTTCATGGCGCAACTACAGGCACATTTAACATCGCATCAATATGATAATCAGTCATTGATGAGAAAATCGACCGCTCATCCAAAAGGATAGTGCACATAGAGGTTTATCATGAAAGTTCAAGCTTCAGTTAAAAAAATTTGTGGTAGCTGTAAAGTTATCCGTCGTAATGGGGTGATTCGCGTAATTTGTAGCGCAGAGCCTCGTCATAAACAGCGTCAAGGTTAATCATAATCAAAGACCTGTTGATTTATTAGGTCAATTGGGTTAATATCCGCCCCTCAAGATTTTTGTGGGGCGGTTGATTATCTCAACTGCCTTGTTGGAGAAAAGTCAATGGCTCGTATTGCCGGTGTAAACATTCCGGATAACAAGCATGCTGTTATCTCTCTCACGTATATCTTTGGTATTGGTCGTTTCACTGCTAAGAATATCTTAGCTGCTGCAAACATTGCACCAACAACAAAAATTCGTGAACTTGATGACGCTCAGCTTGATGCGATTCGTGCAGAAGTAGCTAAGGTACATACCGAAGGTGATCTTCGTCGCGAAATTTCCATGAACATTAAACGTTTAATGGATTTAGGCTGCTATCGTGGTCTTCGTCATCGTCGCAGCTTGCCTGTCCGCGGTCAACGCACCAAAACTAACGCACGTACCCGTAAAGGTCCGCGCAAACCGATTAAAAAGTAAGATTTCTGGAAGCTAAAAGATGGCTAAAGATACTCGCACACGCAAGAAGGTCTCTCGTACCGTCTCTGAAGGTGTTGCACACATTCACGCGTCTTTTAATAACACCATTGTAACGATTACCGATCGTCAAGGTAATGCATTGGCTTGGGCCACCTCCGGTGGACAAGGCTTCCGTGGATCACGTAAATCAACTCCGTTTGCTGCTCAGGTAGCGGCTGAAGTTGCTGGTAAAGCAGCTTTAGACTACGGTTTGAAAAACTTGGACGTCCTTGTAAAAGGTCCTGGTCCTGGTCGTGAATCTGCGGTTCGTGCATTAGGTGCAGTGGGTTATAAGATTAACAGCATTACCGATGTGACTCCAATTCCTCACAACGGTTGCCGTCCACCTAAAAAACGTCGCGTGTAAGGAGAAACATTCATGGCTCGTTATATTGGTCCAAAATGCAAACTCTCTCGCCGCGAAGGGACAGACCTGCAATTAAAATCTGGCGTTAAACCATTTGACGTCAAAACTAAAAAACACGCGAAAGCACCTGGTCAACATGGTCAGTCTCGTGCCAAGCAATCTGAGTATTCACTACAATTACGTGAAAAACAAAAAGTACGTCGCATGTACGGTGTGTTAGAGCGTCAATTTAGTAATTACTATAAAGAAGCTGCTCGTGTTAAAGGCGCAACAGGTGAAAACTTGTTGAAATTACTTGAAAGCCGCTTAGATAACGTTGTGTATCGTATGGGCTTTGGTTCTACTCGTGCAGAAGCTCGTCAGCTTGTAAGTCACCGTAGCATTACTTTAAATGGTCGTCGTGTTAATATCGCGTCTATCCAAGTTAAAGCAGGTGATGTAATTGCAGTTCATGAGGGTGCAAAACAACAACTGCGTATCAAAAACGCAATTGAGTTGGCAACACAACGTGGTCTTCCAGCTTGGATCGAAATCGATCACGGCAAAATGGAAGGTACGTTCAAGTCTGCACCGGATCGTTCTGATCTACCAGCTGAAATTAATGAAAGCTTGATTGTAGAATTGTATTCTAAATAATCCTTGAGGTAGCAATATGACGCGTACTGCAAACGAGTTTCTAACTCCGCAAGCGATTAAGGTCGAAGCGGCAAGCGGAACCTCGGCAAAAGTAATTCTTGAGCCTTTAGAGCGTGGCTTTGGTCATACTCTCGGCAATGCTTTGCGTCGCATTCTATTGTCTTCTCTACCTGGCGCAGCTGTGGTAGAGGTAGAGGTAGAAGGTGTTGAGCATGAGTACAGTACTTTAGAAGGCTTGCAGCAGGACATCGTCGAGCTCTTGCTGAACCTAAAAGGATTGTCAATTAAACTGTTCGATCAAAACGAAGCATATTTAACATTGGATAAACAAGGTCCTGGCGAAGTTACTGCCGCAGATCTGCGTTTACCGCATAATGTTGAAATTGCAAATCCAGAGCATTTAATTGGTACTTTGAGTGCAAATGGTCATTTAAAAATGCGCCTGAAAGTTGCTCAAGGTCGTGGTTATGAACCATCTGATGCGCGTTTCCCGGAAGGTGAAACTCGTCCAGTAGGTCGCTTGCAGCTTGATGCAAGTTATAGTCCAATCAAACGTGTATCTTACACGGTTGAAAGTGCGCGTGTTGAACAACGTACTGATTTGGATAAACTTGTAATTGATCTTGAAACCAATGGTACTGTTGATCCTGAAGAAGCAATTCGCAAGGCAGCAACTATTTTGCAACAACAGATCGCGATTTTTGTTGATTTGCAAAAAGATCAAGCACCTGTAGCGCAAGAACCACGTGAGGAAGTAGATCCAATCTTGCTTCGTCCAGTGGATGATCTAGAGCTTACCGTTCGTTCGGCGAACTGTTTAAAAGCAGAAAATATTTACTACATTGGTGATCTTGTTCAACGTACAGAAGTTGAGTTGTTAAAAACTCCAAACTTAGGTAAAAAATCGTTGACTGAGATTAAAGATGTGTTGGCTTCTAAAGGCTTACAACTCGGCATGCGTTTGGAAAACTGGCCACCAGCCAGCTTACGCATGGACGATCGTTTTGCCTATCGTAGCCGTTAATTGAGTAGGACTATTCACCATGCGTCATCGTAATAGTGGTGTGAAATTAGGCCGTACTAGCAGCCATCGTAAGGCGTTGTTCCAAAACTTAACGAATGCTTTAGTTGAGCATGAGTTGATTAAGACGACGTTGCCTAAAGCGAAAGAACTTCGCCGTGTTGCTGAGCCTTTAATCACTTTAGCTAAAAACGATACTGTAGCAAACCGCCGTTTGGCATTTGCTCGTACTCGTAGTGCAGCAACAGTTGGTAAATTATTTACCGTTCTTGGCCCTCGTTACAAAGAACGTAACGGCGGTTATTTACGAGTTCTTAAAGCAGGATTCCGTGCTGGCGATGCCGCACCGATGGCTTTTGTAGAGCTTGTTGATCGTGAAACAAATACTGCTGAATAATATTCAGTCTGTACTAAAAAAGACCAGTTTATCTGGTCTTTTTTTATTTTTGTCATTTTATAACAAATTTTTTTAAAAACAGCCTAAATTGACATGGCGTATTGTCAGTTTTATGGTACATTGCAAAAAAGGGACGCAAGGTATGAAAACAATGACACAACATATTAATACGCTGGTTATCGGCGCAGGGATTTCAGGCATCGGTGTAGCAGTTCATATGCAGCAAAATTGCCCACAGCGAGATTTTATTATTCTTGAACGTCGTGATCGTATCGGTGGAACATGGAGTTTATTTAAATATCCTGGCATTCGTTCCGATTCTGATATGTCAACGTTTGGCTATAAATTTAAGCCTTGGCGTGAAGATAAGGTGCTGGCAGAAGCAGGTGCCATCTGTAATTATCTACAGGAAACCATAGACGAATATCATCTCCAGCCAAAGATTAAATTTAACCACGCAGTCAATGCTGCGAACTGGAATACAGAAAAACAGCTTTGGGAACTGGAAATTGATAATAATGGCTCAGTTGAACAATGGACAGCAAATTTTGTGATTGGCTGTACTGGCTATTATAACTATGATCATGGCTTCCAACCGAAGTATGTTGATCAGGATAAATTTAAGGGTCAATTGATTCACCCACAGCATTGGCCGGAAAATCTGGATTTTGTAGGCAAAAAAGTAGTGATTATTGGGAGTGGAGCAACAGCTATCACGCTTGTGCCTGCTCTGGCAAAACAGGGTGCAATTGTTACCATGTTACAGCGTTCACCGACTTATATTGCTTCCATTCCATCGATTGACTTTGTCTATAATAAGCTTAGAAAAATTTTGCCAGAAAGTGTGGCTTATAGTTTAACCCGTAAACGTAATATCGGTTTTCAGCGGGCAATTTACAAGTTTTCAAAATCAAATCCAGAAGCAGTGAAAAAATTATTGCTGGCTGGGGTAAAAATGCAATTAAAAGGTAAAGTGGATATGAAGCACTTTACCCCAAATTATAATCCATGGGATCAACGTTTATGTGTGGTACCCGATGGAGATCTATTTAAAGTATTACGTGAAGGTAAGGCCTTTATTGAAACGGATCATATCGAAAAATTTGTTGCACAGGGGATTCAATTAAAATCCGGTAAAGTGCTGGAAGCTGATATTATCGTATCGGCAACGGGACTGGAAATTCAATTATTAGGCGGCTTAAATGCCTCAATTGATGGTAAGGCGATTGAAACCAAAGAACATTTGATGTATCAGGGATCGATGATCAGTGACGTACCAAACTTTGCCTTGATTATTGGCTATACCAATGCTTCATGGACTTTAAAAGTTGATATTGTTGCAGAGTATCTATGTCGTTTATTTAACTATATGGATAAGCATGGTTTTGCTACAGTCATACCTGAAGGTGATGATTCGGCAAAATCGACGGATAGTTTGATGGGGAGTAACTTGACCTCTGGATACATTAAACGTGCCGAACAGGTAATGCCTCGTCAAGGTTTAAGAGATCCGTGGGTAGGCCGTGCCAGTTATTATGCAGATCGTGATGCGTTGCAAAAAGCCAATTTTAAAGATGGTATTTTAAAGTTTGTAAAAAGTCATTCTACAAAAGTAGTGAAAAAGCGTAGAAAACTTTTTGGTTAATGAATTGTTATTGTTTAGATAAAAGCCACATGCGCTAAAACGTATGTGGCCTTTTTATGTTTGAAACTTAGCACTAGCTATATTACAGCGATTGAAATCAATAAAAATTAACGTATACACGCTGTAAGATAGGCTTATTTTTTTTCAGTATGTTCAATAAGTGGTACTTCTGTCTGTAGTTCTGTTTCCTGTAATTTTTCCTGTAGCCATTCACGCCAGCATGCCAATAATACAGCAAGAATTACTGGACCGATGAATAATCCAACCAGACCAAAACTACTGATACCACCTAGGACGCCAAACATTATCAATAAAAAAGGAATTTTGGTGGCACCGGAAATTACCAGTGGACGAATGACATTATCTGCACTGCTAACAATTACCACACCCCACAATACCACGCCTATGGCTTCTACAGTGTGTCCTTGCGAAAACAACCATAATGCCACACCACAATAGGCAACTGGGGTTCCAAAGGGAATTAAGGCCAGTACAAAGGTCACAATCGTCAACACCATTGGGTTGGGAACACCCGCAACAAAATAGCTGGCACCCGCAAGTAATGCCTGAGCAACTGCCGTTAAGCCTACACCGTAGACAACAGCACGGGTAGTTTCCGAAATGGTTTCAAAATAATGATGGATACGTGCACCAATCACCATTTCAAAGGCACGTTGTACTTGAGCCAGAATGATACTGCCATCACGATAGAAGAAAAATAAAGAGAGAATCGCAAACACCAGTTTGATTAGATTGCGACTGATTTCTGTCAGGACTAAACGACCATAACCCAGATGGCCTTGAATCCACATACCGATGTTATGTGTTGCTGCCTGAGGATTCTCATTAAAATCTCGAATAATACGCTCAATTTCATTGCCGACAACAGGAAGCTCATTGACAAAATCTGGAAGTGTTAATTTGCCGGAATAGAGCTGATGTTGTAATTCAAAATATAAATTGCGCCCTTCATGCTGTAAGACAAAAATGCCAATAATGAAGGGAATGCCGACGACCAAAACCACAATTAATGTCATCAACAGCGCACTTAAATTTTTACGTTCACCAGACCAAGCATAGATTCGCCGATAAACCGGCCACGTCATATAGGCGATAATCGTGGCCCAGACAACAGGCACGATAAAGTACTTTAATATTTCAAAGCTTAGTAGAATTAAGCAAAAAAATAATCCAAATAATAAGAGACGTTGCAATATAGGCGCATTTTCTTGCACGTTGTCGCATCCATGTTCGAAGCAAAACTTGCCTCATCTTAGCCTAAAATGACAGAAACTAGAACCAGTCTTGTTTATCTTGACCAACATTTTGACCAAGTAGTTGTTTTAGAATAGGTTCCCATTGTTGCTGAATAATTAAAAACTGTTTCTGATTTTTATCAAATACACTTAAGCCCTGCATGGCCAGTTGTGCATAGGCACTGCGTTCATTGATCCAGGCAATTGGTTGTTGCTCGATTTTATCAAAAAATTCCTGAATCTGCGTTTGACTGGAAGCGCCGGTCTTTACTCGATTGGCAAGTAACTGGATTTCAACTTTTCCTTTGCGGATACGTTTGATATCTTCAATTTGTTTTAAAAAGCGTCGTGTACTATCAATGTCAAAGAAAGATGCCTGTAGTGGAACAATCAACGCATGACTTTCGGCGATTAATTGTTGTGCTTGCTCGCTGGATAAGGCACCGGGTGCATCAATAATAAGCCAGTCAACTTTTTTGGGCGATTCGCCAATGGATTGTTCATCACGCCAATCGACGGGAATGATGGAAGGGGCAGTTGTGGGACGAAGTTTTAACCATTGCAGACTGGATTTTTGTTGATCGGCATCGGCAAGAGCAACTTTATAACCTTTATTGGCAAGGGCAGAAGCTAAGGTAATTGCAGTTAAAGTTTTTCCACAGCCACCTTTTTGATTTGCAATTAACAGCGTTTTCATGCTTTACCTTAAAAAATGAATGATATTCTTTCCCAAGCATACCATTTTATTATGACAGTAGAATGACATAATCTATAATAATGTGCTGTTTTTATTTAAAATATATTTAATGCATCACATAATCGAGCCATGATGTCTTTTAAGGCAGGTTTTATCAACCAAAAAAATAAAAAAGGTGTAATGTTGATAAGCATACCCTTTATCTCGCCTAATAGTTTATGCTAATAACAGTTTTGTGCGAATAATACTTTATGATATTAATGAGTGTCTTATGTCCGTTCCTGTTGCCCTGTTGATTGGTATGATGGTGGGGATTCTGTTTAGCAGTGTGTGGTTTTTCTTTGGTCGGCTACAACAATTAAAAGCAGAACATCAATATGAAATGAGTGAGCTAATGCGTGAGCATGATGCGGCATTGACATTGGCAAGAAAGCGTAGTGTCAATACCAGTCGGGCAGTGTTAAAAGGTAAGATGGCAGAGCAATTTGCTCCCTTATTTCCAGAGTTTGACTATTTGCCTAGTGATGCCAAATTTTTGGGTGATCCGGTCGATTATGTGGTGTTCTCTGGCTACAGTGAATATCGGGAAGGCTTGTGTGATGCTGAAGATATCGAAGTGATTTTTATTGACATTAAATCGGGTCAAGCTCGGTTGACCAAAGGGCAGCAAGCGATTGCCCAAGCGATTGAAGAAGGTCGGGTCAGATTTGAAACGGTACGAATTGAGTTTGAGGAAGAATAGAAATATTTTATTTTTGTAAAGATGGTTACAAAAGTTTAATCCTGACCGACAAAACCTGCGTTTCGATGCAAATCGTTTTACCAAAAACTAGCATAGTTTCTGCTGGAATCTTGCAAAATAACATCATTGTTTTATTGTCTATTGAGAGGATTTGCAGATGTTAATCAGAAAGATGGCATTACTTTCTTTTTTTGCTTTTGCAATGATTCCGGCCTATGCCAGTTATGCAGAATATAATGTTGCCCACGGTTTGCCCCCTGTAGAAGGGCAGTCTATTTCGGTATTACAGCCATTTTATGGTGATTTTCGCATTCTAGGCTATAAAAATTATGATGATGATGAACAGGCAAAATTTTCCCCGGTAGATTTTGCGGTGAGTTGGGGATTATTTGCTTATCCGGAAATTGCTTCACAAATTTCGGTGAAACAATATGACCGTTATTTGAAATGGAGTATTCAAAAATTACCTGTTCCTGCCGAGCAAGCCATGCAAATGGTGTCGAATATCCATATTATTCCGGCTAATCCACAAATTGCACAGGAAA
Organism: Acinetobacter populi; assembly: GCF_002174125.1. Lineage (GTDB taxonomy): Bacteria > Pseudomonadota > Gammaproteobacteria > Pseudomonadales > Moraxellaceae > Acinetobacter > Acinetobacter populi. The sequence goes on along the minus strand of NZ_NEXX01000001.1, from coordinate 882,463 downwards.
TTAAACAGGTCAATCGTGGTGATTTTGTCCGTTTAAAGGGTGATCTGGTCGAGATCAAGGATAAGGATCTGGTGTGGAAATCATCGCAGCGTCCGGATGATGTGGGCGATGGTGCTTGTGAAGTATTTCGGGTCAGTTCGATTGAGTGGCTGGAAAAAAGCACAAGTTAAGATAGGAGACCATTTTGCTTTATGGCATGATAAATTTCGTTTACTGACAATAGAGAGAAGGTATAAATGAATATATTAAAACAATTGGCGACAATCGTAGTATGTGGTGGATTCATGGTGGGGTGTGTACAGATTCCAAAATATGAGCAAACACAGGTGAAACAGAACTTCCATTTAGGTGAGGCTTGTCCTGCCAACTTAAGTTTGGCTATCGGTGAAAAGATCGGTTTTAGTGCGCCAGAAAATGCAACAACCGGCTATCAATGGCAACTGAAAAATCCTTTAAATCATCTGAGTGCAACATCATATTATGTAGCAGATGCCAAAGATCAGACTGTGGTGGGAAGTGGCGGGATTCGTCATTTTGAATTTTCGGCAAAAAAAGCAGGGACTGAAACGATCCAGTTAGATTACGTTCGTACTTGGGAAAAGGATAAACCAGCAGAATCATGGCAATGCCAGGTCAGTATTAAATAATGTATTGACTGCTGTCATAGACCAGTTTAATTAAACCATGATGATGTCTGTACATGACTCATCATGGTTTTTTTATTAGCATTTTTTATAGTGGTAAGCATAGGTTACATAAGGGAAATCAATTGTATCCTGTAAACCTTTGTTTAAATGCTGCTCAACGATTTTAATCAGGCCTTGTCGTATTCTCTCTTTTTCCTGTACTGGTGCCGCAGAAATAAAGCTAGTGGATAAAATACGATTAACCACCACCTGTTCCACGCTGCCGCGATGTAGTAACTGGAATTTTTTGATCGATTGCAATTGAAATGAATGTTGATGTTCAAAGATATTCTGCCATGTCCCACGATAAAAACGTGGAGTATCGCCTTCAAGAGGCGTAATCAAATCGGTAATTGCTTTGATCCATGGAAAGGAAATATCACGTTGATTCCAGATTAAACCCAATGCTGCATGGGGCTTAAGTACGTGATAAATTTCATCAAGTGATTCGGCATTGGCAAACCAGTGAAATGATTGTGCACAAATCACGGCATCAATACTATTGGAAGGTAAGGTAATATTTTTACTATCGGTCTGAATATTATGAATATCTGGATGTTTTTGAATCAGTTGATCCAGCATTTCTGCAATTGGTTCAATTGCAAAAATATGCGGGGTGACTTGTTGCAAATAAGGAATAAATTTTCCTGTACCTGCGCCAAGATCAACCACTTTACTTTTACCATTTAATTGTAGCTCTTGCTTTAACCAGTCGACCACCTCGTTCGGGTAGTTTGGACGCGACTGTTGATAGAGTTCTGCGCCCTGACTGAAACCTTGTTGTGCAGCAGGATGAAGTAGATTCGACATTGTTTTGTTCTTTCTAATAAATAATATCTAGCTTAAAAGAAACAGAATCGACTTCAAGTGATGCTGTGTAAATAAAAAGCCATCTGACGATGACTTTTTAAACGAATTTATGCTTAGTTTTTTCTTTATTCACATATACAAATAGGAATAGTGAATAAAAATATAGACTTAGGCTTCTGCATTGAGTCGGCTTAAAGCATCGCGTACACCTTGTGCATAGTCTGGATGACATTTCTCGCAGTTATCAATGTGGCGTTGTTTGATAAAGTCGAGGGCATCACCCAAGGCACGGGCAGTATTATCAAATAAAGCCTGTTTTTGTTCATCATTCATCAATTCGAACAAGGCACGTGGCTGGCTGAAGTAGTCGCTATCATCTTCACGGTAATTCCAGAAATCGGCATCACCAGTGATTTTTAGTGGTGGTTCCTTGTATTCTGGTTGTTCAACCCATTGATTAAAACTGTTAGGTTCGTAATGTGGTAAAGAACCATAGTTGGCATCAATACGTCCCTGACCATCACGATGGTTACTGTGTACCGGGCAACGTGCTTTGTTGACTGGGATTTGCTGATAGTTTACCCCCAGACGGTAGCGCTGTGCATCTGCATAGTTGAACAAGCGGGCTTGTAACATTTTATCTGGAGAAACACTAATCCCTGGAACTAGATTGCTTGGCGCAAAAGCAGATTGTTCTACATCTAAGAAGAAGTTTTCAGGATTACGATTCAGTTCAAATTCACCGACTTCGATCAATGGATAATCTGCATGTGGCCAGACTTTGGTTAAATCAAACGGATGGTAAGGCACTTTTTCTGCATCTTGTTCCGGCATGATCTGTACAAACAGTGTCCACTTCGGATAATCACCACGTTCGATGGCATCATATAAATCACGTTGGTTGCTTTCACGATCTTTGGCAATGACAGCCTCGGCTTCGGCATCGGTCAGATTTTTAATGCCTTGCTGGGTTCTAAAGTGGAATTTCACCCAGAAGCGTTCATTGGCTGCATTGATAAAGCTATAGGTATGACTACCAAAACCATGCATATGACGATAGCTGGCTGGAATACCACGATCAGACATGACAATTGTCACCTGATGGAATGCTTCGGGTAACAGTGTCCAGAAATCCCAGTTATAGGTTGCACTACGTAAGTTGGTCCGTGGATCACGTTTTACCGCTTTGTTTAAATCAGGGAACTTACGTGGATCGCGTAAAAAGAATACGGGTGTATTATTTCCTACCAGATCCCAGTTGCCTTCTTCGGTATAGAATTTTAAGGCAAAACCGCGGATATCACGTTCGGCATCAGCTGCGCCGCGTTCACCGGCAACCGTGGTAAAACGGGCAAACATTTCGGTTTTTTTACCAATTTCACTAAAGATTTTGGCTCTCGTATATTGAGTAATGTCGTGGGTTACAGTAAACGTACCAAATGCGCCAGAACCTTTGGCATGCATACGACGTTCTGGAATGACTTCTCGGACGAAATTGGCCAGTTTCTCATTCAGCCAAACATCCTGTGCCAATAATGGACCACGCGGACCGGCGGTTAAACTGTTTTGGTTATCGACAACTGGTGCACCAAAGTCGGTAGTTAAATGGCTATAAGGACATTTTTTGTCGGTCATGGCTATCTCCTGTTTTTTATGAAGTTGGTAAATGGGGTTGATTTAATGGATAAAACAATATGCAACCAAATATTGTTGAATGATATTAAAGTTCGAGTTACGTTGTTTTGGATAGTGCTGATCTATATGCATCATAACCTCTACATTAAGCCAATGAAGTGCTTGAATCTGTTTTTTAGTATAAAATAATTACATCATTTGTAAAACAGATTAAATTTCTAATAGTGATTTGTTTTTTAGATTATTGTGGTACTAGGGTTGATATTTAAACCGTATTAACTAACTGATTTTATATATTTTAATCTTTTCTTGTTGTAATAAAAGCCAGACTTGCCGTAATAATATCCTGTTGCAAATTTTCCCAATCCCGAAAATCCGGCTGAATGAGTAAGCTTTGCATGACAAAACCATAAAGGATCCGATGTAAATTCTGCGCCGCGCGTTGTTTTTTTACTGGTTGAGGAAAATAGAATGTAATTAAAGTCTGCCAGTGCTGCGTCATAAGTTCATAATGTTTTTGATAAATTTCGACGCTTGAAAGTTGTCGTTCAAGTAAAAAAATCGTTGCCCAGATACGCTGTTCCTGTTTGATCATTAAAATTTGCTGTTCGATAAGATAACGTAAATAGGGCGCTATGTTTAAGTCGTGGTGATCTGATAGATATGCTGTTGCCAGTTGCTGAAGTTGTTGAATATTCATTTTTATGTATTGGTGAATGATTAAAGCAATCACATCTTCTTTCTGACTGAAATATTCATAAAAGGTGCCCAAACCAACGCCAGCAATTTCAGTGATTTCCCGAATGGTGATTTCATCAAAACTTTTTTCCCGCAAAAGCTGAACAGTGGTTTCCAGCAAAGCCTGCTGTGTAAATTTAGCTCTGGATTGCCTTGGTTTTCGGCGTACATTTATGGATGCTTGAGCCATCACGAAAATCCGAACATGGGAATAATAGGAATCTTTTATACTTGAAAAGTGCTTTTAAAATAACACATGAGGGAACATAGATGACAACAAAATGGCTTACCCATCAGATCAGTAATCAGTTTGATGAAATTCAGGATTATAATTTATTTGATACGGATTTGATTTTACAGCAAATTTTAAAGCATTATGGTAGTCAGGATCAGCCAGTATTGCATACTTTTGGTCAGGTGGTAGGTCGTTCAGCATTCTACAATGCTGCGGAATTGGCTAATCGGCATACACCGGAATTACATGCTTTTGATGCCCGTGGACGACGTATTGATTTTCTGGAATTTCATCCTGCCTGGCATCAATGGATGGGCTTAAATCGGCAATATGCTGTACATGCTTATCCATTTATTACGCAGCATAAATCCAGTGCATGGGTAGATTGGGCCAGTCGTTTTTATCTGTCTGGACAGGTTGAAAGCGGTAATTTATGTCCGAATGCCATGACACTAGGCAGTATTCCACTGTTACAGCGAGAACCCGTCTTATGGGCTGAATTGGGCGATAAATTGCTGTCCACAGAATATGATGAGCGTGATATTCCCATTCAGGATAAAAGGTCGATCTGGATTGGCATGGGCATGACCGAAAAACAGGGTGGATCAGATGTACGTGCCAATCAAACACTGGCAAAACCAGTAAATCAGACTGGACGAGGGCAGGAATATTTACTGACTGGCCATAAATGGTTTTTTTCCGCACCGATGTCCGATGCACATCTGGTTGTTGCACAGACCGAAAATTCCGGATTAGGCTGTTTCTTTGTACCACGCTGGTTGCCGGATGGCAGCAAAAATCGGGTTAATATACAGCGTTTAAAAAGCAAGGTCGGCAATTGCAGTAATTCCAGCAGTGAAGTGGAATTTCAGGATGCATGGGGCATCATGATTGGTGAAGAAGGGCGAGGTATACCAACCATTATTGAAATGGCAGGCTATACCCGTCTAACCTGTTCGGTTGGGAGTAGTGCCATCATGCGTCAGGCATTGGTGCAATGTTTGGCATATACACGGCAACGTCAGGCTTTTGGTAAAGTGCTGGCGGATCAACCTCTGATGCAATCGGTTCTGGTCGATCTGGCACTGGAAACCGAAGCAGCATTGCAATTGAGTATGCATCTGGCTTGGCACTATGGACAAGATCAACAACACCAACATCAGCTTGATAATCAATTCGCACAGGCATGGACTCGGATCATGACTCCTGCGGCCAAATTCTGGATTTGTAAACGTACGGTTGAGTTAACCGGCGAAACCATGGAGGTATTTGGTGGGAATGGTTATGTCGATACGGGCATCATGGCACGTTTATTTAAGGAAGCACCGGTGAATTCTATCTGGGAAGGTTCTGGTAATGTAATGTGTCTGGATGTCCTGCGTGCGATTCAACGAGAACCGGAACTAATCGAGATATTATTAAACTCATTTGATGCAGAATGCCAGCAGGTTGAGCAATTAAAGGTTGCACGGGCCGAGTTATATGCTTTATTGCTGCAATCAGCCCATGATTTACAATTCTCCGCACGAAGTCTGGTAACACGACTGGTGTTGCTGGCGCAGGCGGTATTATTACTGCGATATTCTGAACCTTTTGTGGCGGAGGTATTTATCCAGACACGTTTTAACGCATTGCACGGGCGCGTGACTGGACTTGTTACTGCACAGGGGATTGATGTGGCACGGATACTTGAACGGGCATTGCCTGCATAATTTTTAAAAAGGAATGGAATATGGATATTCAAAATACCGCCGATCAGATTTTTAAATCACAACCTTTTAGCCAGTTTATGGGTGCAACCTTAAAAGTCATTTCAGAGAATGAAGTTGAAATAGGCATTGTATTAGGTGAGCAGCATCGACAACAGCATGGTTTTGCTCATGGTGGGGTATTAAGCTATCTGGCGGATAATTCCATTACTTTTGCTGGCGGCATTGCGTTAATGGGTGATGCGCTAACGTCCGAATTTAAGATTAATTATGTTAAGCCTGCGCAAGGTGAACGCTTGATTGCAAAAGCCATTGCAAAAAGTGTTGGCAAAAAACAGGCCGTCTGTGTGGCTGAAATTTATTGTATCCATCAAGATCGGGAGTATCTGTGTGCCATCGCACAGGGCACTGTGATCAAGATATAATTTCTTTGATTGATCATTGATCTATTTTGTTATGATCAATGATCGATACTATATAGAACAGATATAGTTATTTATTTTAAATGAGATTTAAACAATTAAAAGAGTTTTAGGCTTTGTTATAAGGGGGAGTTTACTTAAAAATATTCCACATCCAGCGAAAGAAAAGAGAGATCAAATTTGGGAAAAGATAACCGATAAAGGAACAGGTCAAGGCTGTGAAAATAATAATGTATATTGAATTTATTGTCGTTAAAACGCCATAAAGAGAACAGTATATTGCAATTACAATACCCAGTCCTATACCTGTTAGCGCATATAAAATACAGCTAATCAATCGATCTGATTGATCCATTTATTATTTTCCTTGTTGAATGGTAAAGGGCTAAAAGAAACACTTGTCTTGATACCAAAGCTGTAATAGATACAGCCTTGAAATCAATTTTAAACAGTTACAGTCCGATTGGATTTCACCATATCCGCCAGTCCATGAGTTCTAAAATAATGTTCAATTAAGCTTTTAATCATCAACGGATTGTTGAGTTTTAAAACTTGCTCTAACAAGTCTTGTGCATCTGTCATCGGTACATGGCAGATGGCCTTACGCACACGCAGGATATTACTAGAGCTCATTGACAGGGTATTAAAGCCCATCGCCATCAATAAGATTGCAGTAAGTGGGTCACCTGCCATTTCACCACAAAGGCTAATGGGTTTGTCATATTGATGACATTCTTTGACCAGTTTGGTCAGTGCCCGGAGAATTGCTGGATGAAAGTGCGAATAAACACTGGCAACGCGGGGATTGTTTCGGTCAACCGCGAGTAAATACTGAATGAGGTCATTTGAACCGACAGAGAAGAAATCGACCAGTTCGGAAAATTCGTCAATTTGCAGCAGAATACTGGGAACTTCAATCATGATCCCAACTTTTGGCCGGGTGATTTTGACTTGTTCTTCTTCCTGAACTGCACTTAAGTCGCGGTCAAGCAGATAGAGTGCTTCTTCAACTTCACTAACGCTTGTGATCATTGGCAATAGAATATGCAGATTATTCAGACCAATACTTGCCTTGAGCATGGCACGGATTTGTGAAGAAAAAATTTCCGGATGATCCAGCGTGAAACGGATACCTCGCCAGCCCAACGCCGAGTTTTCTTCTTCAATCGAAAAGTAAGGCAAATCTTTGTCGGCACCGATATCAAGCGTACGCATCACCACAGGTTTATTGGCAAAGTGACTCAGTTGTTGGCGATAAATTGCACGTTGTTCTTCTTCACCGGGAAAACGTTCCCGTAGCATGAACGGAATCTCACTGCGATAGAGCCCGACACCTTTGGCACCACGTTGTACACCACGAACCACATCAATCATTAGACCGGTATTAACAAACAGCGGCATAGCAACACCATCAGGCGTAATGGCGCTTTTGGTTTCATACTGTTTTAGGTCTTTGGCGATCTGATCTTCGTCTTTTTTAATTTCTTTATAACGGGTACGTAAACGTCGTGGTGGATGTACAAACACCCGACCTTGATAGGCATCGACGATAATCTCGGCATCGTCCAGCGTACTGATTGGTAATTCAGTCACACCAACAACAGTTGGAATACCCAGTGCCCGTGCGACAATTACCATATGCGAATTGGCTGCACCTTCAGTGGTGACAATTGCGGCAATGTTACCAATCGGCATTTCAACCAGCGCCGCGGTACTGATTTCTTCACCAATTAAAATGGTATCTTCGGTAATTTCCTTGTGGCTGGTATCGGCAGTTTGTAGATGAGCAAGAATACGTCGACCGAGATCTTTAAGATCGGATACTCGTTCACGCAGATAACCATCTTCCATTTGTGCAAAAATATTGACATGCTTTTCGATCACCCGACGCACAGCACCTTGTGCCCAATGACCCTCCCGAATCAAAGCGCTGATTTCGGCAGGCAGTGCATTGTCATCGAGCATACGTAGAAATACGCTGAATAAAGCACGTTCTTCTGACATTAGGGAATCCTGCATTTTTGCATCAAGATTTTTAATGTCTTCACGTACCGCAAAAACAGCTTTACCTAAAAGTTCCAGTTCTATACTAATGTCTTCTGCTTCACGGTCTGGAATTGAGTTAAGATCTGCGGCAGGATAAAGAATGACAGCACGACCTAGCGCAATCCCATCTGCACCGGCAACGCCTTGATAAGTTTGATAACTTGGTCCACTGGACGGTTTGCGAAAAACATCAATATTGCCAACCACATGGGCATGGGCAATAACACCGGAAAGTTGCGCACATAAGGTGACCAAAAAGGATTCGGCAGCTTCACTAAAATGCTGGCTTTCCTGATTCTGAATTACCATCACGCCCATGACTTTGCGGCGATACATGATGGGCACACCTAAAAATGAATTAAAGACTTCTTCACCTGTTTCGGGTAAATAAATAAAGCGTTCATGTTTTGGTGCATGTTCCAGATTGACAATTTCTTCGCGTTGTCCAACTAAGCCGACCAGCCCTTCACTGGTATCTAAAGAAACATTGCCTACAGCTTCAAGTTTTAAACCGTGGGATGCCATGAGTACATAGCGATGGTTACGTTCGTCAAGTAAATAGACCGAGCAAACATCGGCATCCATGGCTTCTGCAACCTGATTCACCATCACATCAAGCGCTTCATGCAAACTTGGCGAGGCATCGACCTCTTGCACGATACGTCTTAAGGTTTCAAGTTGCATTGTATTTGCCATGAATTTATTCCCTGATTAAATGTGCTGTTCCTAAGTAAATCAAGATGAGTGCCGAAAAGGTAAGTGCAAACAGAGTTCGGACAGTGCTCGTCGGTAAACATCTCGTTTAAAATTTACCACTTGTCCAAGTGGATACCAGTAACTTACCCATTGCCATTCGTCAAACTCGGCAGGATCTGTGGTCTGTAAGGAAATATTTTTTTGCGTACCTACAAGGCGCAATAAAAACCATTTCTGTTTTTGTCCAATACATACAGGATTGGAGTCTGTTCGAATGTAGCGATATGGCAAACGATACCTTAGCCAACCTCGGGTTTGTGCAATAATTTCCACATGCTCCGGCAGTAATCCAACTTCTTCATATAATTCCCGATATAAAGCCTGTTCAGGAGTTTCACCATATTGGATGCCTCCTTGTGGAAATTGCCAAGCATTGTGTCCAATGCGTTTTGCCCATAGTACTTGTCCAGCGTCATTTGCCAAGATGATCCCGACATTGGGTCGGAAACCTTCAGAATCGATCATTTGGCACCTAAATATTTATCTATGTTATGGACTTTGCGAGCAGGATGAGTTGCTATATCATGCTCATCGAGTAATCGCGAAGTCAAAGCAATTGAAATTGTTATGATCTTAACGAATTTCTGCTCTTTGCGGTAACAGAATTACATTTTTTTTACTAAATTATTGAAGGTTTGTTAATATTTTATCTATTTATAAAGTAATTAATAAACCCTACTAAATCTGAGGCTTTTCATGAAATTGGCGTTGTTTGATCTGGATCATACTCTACTAAATACCGATTCGGATCATTCCTGGGGAGAGTTTCTGGTAAATGAAGGGCTGGTCGACCCGGTATATCACCGCCAAATGAATGATAAGTTTTATCAGGATTACAAAGCAGGGCAGCTTGATCCGATAGCCTATAATGAGTTTGTGTTTGATTTTCTGACCCGGCATGACAACCATTATTTAAGTGCTTTACATGATGTGTTTATGCAAAAAGTCATTCGACCACAGATGCGTCCCAAGGGCTTTGCAGCCATCAAAAAACATCAGGATCTGGGGCATGAAATTGTGGGGATTACAGCGACCAGTGATTTTATTACGGCACCAATTTTTCGCGCGTTTGGTATTCACAATATTATTGCCACCAATGCAGAAGTCATTGATGGAAAATATACTGGCAAAGTCGCTGGTTTGCCGTGTTATCAAACAGGTAAATTAAAACGGTTGGATCAATGGTTAAATGGACGGCCTGTATCTGAATCATGGGCTTATTCCGATTCGATTAATGATCGTTTTTTATTGGAATATGCAAACCATGCCATTGCTGTTAATCCGGATGATCGTCTGGAAAAACTGGCACAGGCACAACAGTGGGATATTCAGGACTGGTCGATTTAAACAAAGAATAAGATGATAGGAACTATTGCTGGTCTACGATATAAAAAAAGCATGGCGTGGTTTCTATCACATAGATTTAAAATATGTGGTTTTTAGCATAGCTGTCTATTTAGTGTAGCTGTCTATATTAGTATCGTGATAAAAATTACAGATTCAATGTTTTATTTTTTTAGTGGATAAGTGATGTCGAATAACATCATCTTCAATTTTACTACATGATTTAACTCTAAGATCATAAAAATAAATTTACACCAAAAGAGAAATCAATGGTTGGTTTTAATGTATTTAGGCTCATATGCGTACTATTTTTGCTGGGGAATATAGCGGGCTGTCAGATATCCCCTTCGATAAAACAAGCAACAACTCAGGATTCTAATCCAGTAGTGGTACAACAAAGTACTGATGCCGAGCAGCTTTATGATTTGTATGAACAGGCCAATACTGCGGGTGATCAGGTTCAGGCATTGCAATATTTAACACAGGCAGCCAAACAAGGTCATTTGTCTGCAATGGTGCATTTGGCCGAAGCCTATCAGGATGGACGTTATGGGATAAACGATGATGCACAGGCATTAACTTTATTAAATACTGCTGCCGAACAGGGTTCGGTACGTGCCATGACCGACCTAGGGATTACTTTTTTCAAGGGGCTGGGTGTTAGTAAAGATCTGGTAAAGGCACAAGATTGGTTTCAACGTGCCACAACATTAGGTGACATGAAGGCACCCCGTTATTTGGGCCAGATTTATCAGCAGGAAGGCAAGTTACAGAATACTGCAAAGGCTTTTCAATATAATCAGCTTGCTGCCAATCGTGGCGATATTACTGGCGCATATCAACTGGCCACTTTATATGAACAGGGTATTGGTGTAAAACAGGATTATCAGGCAGCGTTGCAATGGTATGCTGTTTCAGCACAGCGTGGAGATATTATTGCAGCACCAGCCATGCTTGCTTTGGGGCGTATGTATGAACATGGTCTTGGCGTAACTCAAGATTTTCAACAGGCGCTATTATGGTATCAAAAAGCCGCACAGGCAGGGGATTCGACGGCACAGGAAAAACTGGCAATCTTGGCTGAGCATCACTAATACATTTTTAGATAAAACTGATTTTAAATTTGAAAGATTTTATAAATATTTAGACGTATAGAACGAGGTTGAGATGAATAAGACGCTGTTAAATAGTTTAATGATTCTGGGTATGGGGATCGGAAATATCTCTTTAGCTCAGGCTGAAACGGGATCGGTACAGATGCAGGCAGAGATACCAAATGGTACGAATAATAAAAAATCAGGTGGTATGCAGGATTCTGTCTTTTATAGCGAGCATATTCGCGCTGTTACTGCAGTAACAGAAGTATTTGGTGATGGTCAGCGTACTACTGCTGTTATTGTTGAATATGATGTGCCGATTAAAAATAAATCGTTAACGACCCATACCTTTAGTGTGTCCAACCATAATATCACAAAAGTTTATGCGAGTGATTGGGCTGAGAAAAATAGTATTGCCAAAGATGGTCGTTTTGTCATTATTGAATTGAATGTCAATGATGAAAATGCAAGTACTTATAATGCTCAAGGTCCTGTACTTAGTCAGGCTTCCGTGGTGGTCACTCAGGCAGAAAAAATTACCACAGTCTCGGGCAAATCCTATACACCACCAGCAAAACCATTATCCAATACACGTCAAAGTAATCTGATTGTTGATGATTTTAAACAGTTTAAATTTACTGATCCGGAAACTGGATTAACGCTGGATTATAATTTATATGTACCAAAAGATTATGATGCCAATCGTCAATACCCGCTGGTTTTGTTTATGCATGATTTGGGTGTGACAGGTCCAAATCCATATGCAACATTGGCACAGGGTCTAGGTGCTACAGTCTGGGCCAGTCCAGAATCCCAAAGCAAGCATGCCGCTTTTGTGCTGGCACCGCAATATCCGGTTGCTTTGGCAAATGACAATGATCAAACCTCGGTATATGCAGATATTACGGTCCGCCTGCTGCAAGCATTGCAAAAACAATATTCGATTGATCACAATCGTTTATATACCACAGGTCAATCAGGTGGCTGTATGACCAGTATTGCATTGAACATTAAATACCCTGATTTATTTGCAGCCTCTTTTCTGGTGGCGGGACAATGGGATGCCAATAAGACTATACCCATGGCAAAAAATAAATTATGGATCGTTGTTTCCGAAGATGATAGCAAAGCGTATCCGGGTATGAATGCCATCACGCAAACTCTCGCACAAAATGGGGCTAAAGTGACCCGTGCAGTATGGGATGCCAATGCCGATGCAGCCCAGTTTGATCGCGATGTCAAAAATATTCAGCAATCAGGCCCTGACAGTAATGTGTATTATGTTGCTTTTAAAAAGGGTACAGTCATTCCTGCGGGTCAAAGTACAGCGGGTGCTGCGGGCCATCGTAATACATGGCGTATTGCTTATACCATTGAGGGTATCCGTGACTGGTTGTTTCAGCAACACAAATAATGATAGTAGTCGCTTTGTGAAAGTACCCGAATAAAACTGATGTGGTTGAATTCGGGTACTACATATCATAGCTATTGAATTTATTGAAATTGCAAGTTCTGCTGTATGAGATTAATCAGGGTTTGAGCTGCTTTGGATTGGTTTCGTTCGGGATGCCAAACCAAACCCAATTGACGTTTTAACTGTAAATTTAGATCCAATACTTTTAGATCCTGATTGATTAACGTCTGTGGTAAAACCGACCAGCCTAAACCAATGGATACCAACATACGAATCGATTCCAGCGGATTGGTACTCATGGAAGCTTGTAGTTTTAAGCCACGTTTTTCAAATTCTGCCAAGGTGATTTGACTGGTATAGGTATGTGCAGAAGGTAGTAAACTTGGGTAGTTGATTAAATCATTTAGGGTGAGTTCCTGTTGTTGTGCCAATGGATGAAAGGGTGCAACAACAAAAGTGAGTGGATCTTGCCATAAGGGTTGATAATGTAAACGGATATCGGATTGCGGCGGCAAAGTTAAAAAGGCAAGCTCAATTTCTCCCGCTAAAACCAATTGGTGTGCCTGTTCTGAATCAACAAATTGTACCTCTAATTCAACTTGCGGATAGTCCTGTGCAAAAGACTTTAAGTATTTTGGCAGATGATGTAAGCCGATGTGATGGCTGGTACCGATTTTGAGTTTACCTTGTATTCGGTCCTGTGACTGACTAATATCACGTTGAATATCTTCGAGTTCACTTAACCATTGTTTGATGCGGGGTAAAATATGGTATGCTGCTTGTGTAGGCTGAATACCACGTCCCACAGATTCAAATAATTTAATGCCTAGATAATTTTCCAGACCATGAATACGTTTGGTTACTGCTGGCTGGGTTAAATACAATTTTTCTGCGGCAATAGAGATTGAACCGGTTTCCATGACTTTGATAAACGCGCTAAACGTGGCAATTTTCATAATTTAAAAGAAATAATTTTTGGCTGTATTTATAGGATCATCTAATGAATTTGGAAGAAAGGCAATCTAAAAATTCCAGATTGCCTTTTAAGTTAAAAAAAGAGAGACAACAGATATCACAGTATTTTAGTGTTGCGTGATCATGTCCTGTTGATTGGGTATTTGTTCCGTTTTGGCAGGTTTGATTGCCCATACTTTCTCATGAAAGAAAAATGCAACTGCCTGAACGGTAGGTTCAAGTAAACTTAAAGTCATGGCGATCCACAGATTGCCTGTGACAACATAAGCGACTAACATTGCAATGCTAATGTGCATGATGTAATAGCTTAAGGTCTTTTTTAAGGTACGCTGATTATTCTGAATAAAATGCTGAATATGTGCCATGATGTTTCTCTCCGCAATGATCTGTTGATAAAGGGAAATATAAGGCCAGTTGAATAATTTTAAAAACCGATAATATTAATGTTTTTTATTTGAAAAATAGATTGATTATCATTTGTGTGATACAACTGGTATGTATATTCAAGATAATTTTCATCAAACAATTGATATTTTTAATAATTCATAAAAATATCATCATCTATATAAACAAGCAGCGCGAAGATCTAAAGCCTGTGCAATTTTCGATACCATTAGAAAATCAGCACCTGTTTCCCTCGCTTCTATTGATTTGTTGTGAAATTGACTAATGATTTAGAAATATATTTCAAAAAGTTTTTTAATACATAAAAATGATAAATTAGTTTTATGTTTTTAAATCCTCTATACTTCATAATCATAAAATATATACCCAGTCCGATGTAGCACAATGGAGGCGACGATATGGCAGGCAAAACCTTATATGACAAATTATGGAATGATCATTTGGTCAAACAACGTGATGATGGTTCAAGTCTGATTTATATCGACCGCCATTTATTACATGAAGTGACTTCACCACAGGCATTTGAAGGATTAGAGCTTGCCGGACGCCAACCATGGCGGTTAAGTGCCAACATTGCTACCCCTGATCATAATGTTCCAACGTCTAAAAAAGAACGTGAACAGGGCATTGCCGGGATTGAAGATGATACATCCCGTATTCAGGTACAAACACTGGATGATAATTGTAAGACATTTAACATTGTTGAATTTGCCATTAATGATATTCGTCAAGGGATTGCACATGTGGTTGGACCGGAACAAGGTTTGACTTTACCGGGAATGACAGTTGTTTGTGGGGATTCACATACTGCGACACATGGTGCTTTTGGCTGTTTGGCACACGGGATTGGTACATCTGAAGTTGAACACGTCTTGGCAACCCAGTGTCTGGTTCAGAAAAAAATGAAAAACATGCTGGTGCGTGTTGATGGCAAACTGGGTAAAGGTGTGACATCAAAAGATGTGGTGTTGGCTATTATTGGCAAGATTGGTACCGCAGGCGGAACAGGACATGCCATTGAATTTGGTGGTCAGGTATTCCGCGATATGTCGATTGAAGGACGCATGACCGTGTGTAATATGGCGATTGAAGCTGGTGCGCGCGTGGGTCTGGTTGCTGTTGATGAAAAAACAATTGAATATGTAAAAGGTCGTCCATATGCACCGAAAGGTGAGGACTGGGATAAGGCTGTTGCTTATTGGAACACATTGCATTCTGATGAAGACGCAGAATTTGATACTGTGGTGGTGTTACAAGGTGAAGAGATTGAACCGCAAGTGTCGTGGGGCACTTCACCAGAAATGGTGATTCCTGTATCACAAGCTGTTCCTACTTTGGAACAGGCCAAAGATGACGTGCAGCGTAATGACTGGACACGGGCTTATCAATATATGGGCTTAAATGCAGGTCAGGCCTTGGCAGATATTCAACTGGATCGGGTCTTTATCGGTTCCTGTACCAATTCCCGTATTGAAGATATTCGTGCCGCTGCCGAAGTCGTGAAAGGCCGTAAAGTTGCGGGTAGCATTAAACAGGCAATGGTTGTTCCGGGTTCTGGTTTGGTAAAACAACAGGCAGAACAAGAAGGTTTGGATAAAGTCTTTTTGGAAGCGGGTTTTGAGTGGCGTGAACCGGGCTGTTCGATGTGCTTGGCAATGAATGCTGATAAATTACAGCCGGGCGAGCATTGTGCCTCAACATCTAACCGTAACTTTGAAGGTCGTCAGGGCAATGGTGGTCGTACCCATTTGGTTAGTCCAGCTATGGCTGCTGCGGCAGCGATTGCGGGTCATTTTGTTGATGTTCGGACATTCTAAGGGAACAAAACCATGAAAGCATATACAGTTGAACAAGGTATTGTTGCACCATTAGACCGTGCCAATGTCGATACCGATTTAATCATTCCAAAACAGTTTTTAAAATCGATTAAACGCACTGGTTTTGGTGATAATTTATTTGATGAGTTGCGTTATCTGGATGAAGGTTATCTGGGACAGGATATTTCTAAACGTCCTAAAAATCCGGATTTTGTATTAAATCAGCCGCGCTATCAAGGTTCAACCATTCTTTTGGCGCGTACCAATTTTGGTTGTGGTTCGAGTCGTGAACATGCGCCTTGGGCATTGAGTGAATATGGTTTCCGTACTGTGATTGCGCCAAGTTATGCCGATATTTTCTTTAACAACAGTTTTAAAAATGGCATGTTGCCAGTCATTTTGACTGAAGCTGAAGTTGATCAGTTATTTAAAGAATGTGAAGCGACAGAAGGTTATCAATTGACTGTTGATTTGGCTGCACAGGAAGTTCGTACCCCATCTGGACAAGTATTTACTTTTGAGGTTGATCCATTTCGCAAACATTGCTTGTTAAATGGTTTGGATGATATTGGTTTAACCTTACAGGATGCAGATGCGATTCGTGCATTTGAAAGTCAGGCCAAACAGTCACGCCCATGGGTATTTCAGGAAATTCAGGACTAAAGAATTTGTAAACAGCGTGCGGCAAGCATAGCTATCCGAAACACATCT
Source organism: Acinetobacter populi (assembly GCF_002174125.1). GTDB lineage: Bacteria > Pseudomonadota > Gammaproteobacteria > Pseudomonadales > Moraxellaceae > Acinetobacter > Acinetobacter populi. Next base: position 865,663 of record NZ_NEXX01000001.1, on the reverse strand, counting down.
TGATAAGATGAGCGTTGATATTTAAAAGTCCAATGCTACACATGAGTAGGATACACATGATGCGTGTCGCATATTTCACTGCGTGGTTTTTAGGTGCAATGATGTTACTTACTGGATGTCAAAGCACAAATACGGTGGTGGATGCCTATAAAATCTTGCAACAGCCACATTCAGAGTTAAATACGCTGTATTTATCTTGTGCAGCAGCACAAGGCTGTGATTTTGCAAGAGTGGATGATGTGACAGTCATCGATGAGCAAACCCATCGTCCAACTAAGCAGGCGATTGAACGAGGTATGGTTCGTTTGGAAGGTTCAGTCTTTTCCACTAATCACCAATATGCGCTTTCCCTGATTCCGGGAGAGCATGAGGTGGCGGTAAGATTTTATCCGGTTTCGAATCAGCGAGCAGAAAAGTTTCACTTGATCCACAGTTTTTTGGCAGGTCATGAATATAAGTTAATGATGTTCCGCCAAAAGGCTGTAAGTAATGGTTCCTTGCTTAATGTCGCAATGCCTGGTGCGCTTTGTGTCGACCTCTTACAAGACAATATTGCCTTACGACGTTTCTGCCGACCATTTAATGTGGTGACAGGTTTAGGTGAATTTGTAGAACAACGTATTTAGGGTTGATGGGTCAGCCCTTAAGAACCGTGTGTAAAACACATCACAATTGGACTTTAAAATGACGAAACATATTTTAATTTTAGATGGCGATGGTATTGGTCCCGAAATTGTCGCAGCTGCCGAAAAAGTATTAAGTGCAGTCAATGAAAAATATAATTTAGGTTTGACTTGGGAACATGGATTACTTGGTGGTGCAGCCATTGATGCACATGGCGAGCCTTATCCTGCGGTAACCAGTGCACAGGCGCAAAAAGCCGATGCGATTTTATTGGGGGCCGTTGGTGGTCCAAAATGGGATACCATTGAGCGTTCAATCCGTCCGGAACGTGGTCTATTAAAAATTCGTAGTGAACTTAATTTATTTGCCAATCTCCGTCCTGCGATCTTATATCCACAGCTTGCCGATGCGTCCAGCTTAAAGCCTGAAATTGTGGCAGGTCTGGATATTTTGATTGTTCGTGAATTGACTGGCGGTATTTATTTTGGTCAACCTCGAGGCATTCGTGAACTTGAGAATGGCGAAAAACAAGGCTATAACACCGATGTTTATTCCGAATCTGAAATCAAACGGATTGCCAAAGTTGCGTTTGAATTGGCAGGTTTACGTGGCGGAAAAGTTTGTTCAGTGGATAAAGCCAATGTACTCGAAGTGACCGAACTTTGGAAACAAACCGTAACTGCACTAAAAGACGAACATTATCCAGACATTCAGCTTTCACATATGTATGTGGATAATGCAGCCATGCAACTGGTACGTGCGCCAAAACAATTTGACGTGATTGTGACCGGTAATTTATTCGGTGATATTTTATCTGATGAAGCAGCCATGTTGACTGGCTCAATCGGAATGTTGCCTTCTGCATCGCTGGATGAGAATGGCAAAGGCATGTATGAACCTTGTCATGGTTCGGCGCCTGATATCGCGGGACAAAATGTTGCAAACCCTCTGGCGACCATTTTGTCAGTTGCAATGTTATTGCGTTATACCTTCCGTGAAGAAACTGCGGCCAAAGCCATTGAAGATGCAGTCGGTCAGGTGTTGGATCAGGGCTTACGTACCGCGGATATTGTCTCTGAAGGCACAACTAAGATTGGCACGCAAGAGATGGGTGAAGCCGTGGTTGCTGCTCTGGCTTAATTTATTGATTTAACTTTAAAATAGTTGATAAAACGCAGTCTTTAGGCTGCGTTTTTTGTTTTATGTCAGATTAGCAGGCTTTACCTTTACTTTCCCATTTGGTCGCAATGTTATTTTCCAGATGAAAAATGATATTGCAGGTTACATTCATTTGATATGAATTTGCTAAAGAAGCTGTGTTTGTAGATATTCTACCACCTGAACCCCCTGAATTTCCTGTTTCAACCGGGATTGGTAGGGGAATATTTAATGGGCGGATAATAGTATAGACAATTTGATTTTTATTTTGCAAAGTTGGGGTTGTTGTATCAAAACCAAATGTTTTAAAGTCAGCTTTGGCAAGGATGGTTTCTTTGGGTTGACCAATAAATTGATCTAAGTAGGCAGTAAAGTTCTGATGTTGCAGACTGCTATGCATACATCCCGTGAGAAGAAATATTGTGGTTGTGTAGAAAAATACAAGAATGGTTTTTGTCATTGTTTTGCTCGTTAGTATGCTTTTGTTGATTATAGCGGATAAATAAAGTTGATTATAGCGGATAAATAAAGTTGATAATAGCGGATAAATAAAAAAGCCACATTGTAGAATGTAGCTTTTTAGAATTTGGCTTAAGTTGAATAGAGGTTGATAGAATCAACGCGCACGATACGTGATACGACCTTTGCTTAAGTCATAAGGCGTCATTTCAACTTTAACACTATCTCCTGTAAGGATACGGATATAGTGCTTACGCATTTTGCCAGAGATATGCGCAATAACTTCATGACCATTTTCTAAACGGACACGGAACATGGTATTAGGAAGCGTTTCGGTGACAACGCCTTCGAACTCAATGAGCTCTTCTTTATTGGCCATAGCCTACCTGATTTGTTAAAAATTACAGGCGCAAATTATAGCCAAAAAAATCAAATATCTCAAGTTATATGTTATTTAAAGCGCAACAGATTTTTAAATTGTAAAATTTTTACATAAAGCGCTTAAATTTATCTTGAAAATTGTAGCTTAATACGTTGTCAGTTTGGTCAATAGTGGGTAATCTAATATAGATGAAAGTGGATATATTTCAACATGATTAAGTAAGGAAGAAAATCATGGGGCAGTTAACAGATGCGTCAGTTGTTCTACGTTTGGGTTATCAGGCAATGCGACGGGCAGGACTCCCTACAGAAGAAATTCTAAATAAAGCTGGTGTTGCTTTAGGTCAATTGGGAATAAATGCACGGACACCATTTAGTGCCCAAAGTGCTTTTTGGAATGCGCTGGAAGAAGTCACGCATGATCCCGATATTGGATTGCATTTGGGTGAATATTTGCCATTGTATCGAGGTCAGGTGATTGAACATCTGTTTATCAGCAGTGGAAACTTTGGTGCTGGCCTTAAACGTGCTTTGGCTTATCAACGTCTGATCAGTGATGCATTAAAAGCAGAACTGGTGATTAATGAAGCACATTGTTATCTGACCAATTGTGTTCAACAAACTGCCGATCAAAAAGTAAATCGTCATTTTTCTGAATGTTTTATGTCAGGTGTATTGCGTTTCTTTAAATTTGTTACGGAAGGCCGTTTTCAACCGACATTTATTGATTTCAACTTTAGTGAAGGGGCGAGTGATGAAGAATATTTACGGGTTTATGATTGTCCTGTAAGCCTTGGCCAAAAAGAAACCAGAATTTATTTTGATCACGCTATTCTGGATTATCCACTCTGGCAAGCAGAACCCGAGCTTTTACAGTTACATGAGCAACTTGCCGTCGAAAAATTACAAGAGTTGGCACGCTACGATTTGGTGGGTGAGGTTCGACGTGCAATCGGTGCAACACTGGAAAGTGGTGATACGACACTGGAAACGGTTGCCACACAATTGAATATTACACCACGGCGTCTGCGTACCCAACTGAGTGAAGCCGATACCAGTTTTCAACAGATTCTTTCGGATTATCGCTGTCGTCTGGCAAAAAAATTATTGGCAAATACCAATGAAAGTGTGGAAAGAATTGTGTATCTCACCGGTTTTTCCGAACCAAGTACATTCTATCGTGCATTCAAACGCTGGACCAATGAAACACCTGTTGAATATCGTAAACGTAAACAGGTAGTTTCTTCGTCCAAGTAGTTAGATATTGACTGCATATCTCGCTTTTGCGGTTGCATGCAAAAATGGCTTTTATTCTGGTAGATTCAGCCAAAGTGGGCCAAGAGGTCTTTTAGGTAACTGGAATTGTGGTGGATAATCGGCATGGATAAAATACAAGCCATGAGGTGGGGCGGTAACACCGGCTGCACGTCTGTCTTGTGCTGCAAACATGGTGTCAATATGGTCAATATCATATTGTTCCTGCCCAATTTCCAGTAGGCATCCCATGATATTACGCACCATATGATGCAGAAAACCATCTGCCTGAATATCCAATACCAGAAAAGCACCATGTTGGAATAAACGGCAATGTTTGACATGCCGCACTGGCTGATTGGATTGACAGGCAGCAGCACGGAAGGTTTCAAAATTATGTGTGCCTTCGAATTTTTTGGCTGCTTCAATCATTTTTGCAATATTCAGCGGATAATAGGCATGGGTCACCTGTCCCCATAATAATGCAGGACGATGTGGCGCATGATAGACCACATAGCGATAGCGACGCGCACAGGCTTTAAAACGCGCGTGGAAGTCCATATCCATTGGTTGAATCCACTGAATGGCAATATCTTTTGGCAATTGTGAATTGGCACCCATCAACCAGCCGCGTTCTGGACGAATCGCATGCGTATCGAAATGTGCAACCATATTGGTCGCATGTACACCAGCATCGGTACGACCTGCACCATGAATTGTGATCGGTTCATCTGCAATTTTACTTAGAACCTGTTCAATGGTTTGTTGAATACTGCGTACACCACTTTGCTGTGTTTGCCAGCCTTTAAAACGGGTGCCACAAAACTCAATGCCGATTGCATAACGCTGCATGATGAATCCTTAAATTGACCAGTATTTTTGCCAGTTTTGCTGTTGATGATATTGTAGATAAAGTAACACTGCACGAGCATAGAGATCTGCTTGGCTATGATGCGGATCAAAGACCAGATCGAGATCGGCCAGCCATGAACCAGCAGCATATTGATGGGAAAGTTCACCATATAAAACCTGACTGCTGAGGATGATCCAGCATTGCTTTTGTATCAGCGTATTGAGCAATGTTTTTAATTTTTCTGTATAAGGTAAATTACCACAACCGAATGCCTGCAAAATAAGAATATCGGGTGGATTATGCGTGAATGCCTGAAGGTTCAGCACGATATTGTCTGCACTATCGGGTGATAAGTAATAATTGAGTATGCGAATATTCTTGGCAAGCTCAAGATGGGCAGGTTTTAAATATTGTAATGCTTTCAGGCTATGACTGGCGGAATGTACACTGACTTCTAAACCTGAAAATGCTTTTAATTCCTGTGTATGGATTTTATAGCAGCTATTGGCATGATAAAGCGCATGATGAAAGCCGAGATAAACGCCTGCTTTTAGCGTTGAAATTGAGTTTAATGCAAAATTTAGATTTTCCCATGCATCAGAATTTGGATAGAGATTCTTACCATTTTGTGATAAGAGTGGATGTTGACTGCCAGTAATAATCAGGTGAATGTTATCAGCAAAAATATGATGCAAAAACGCAGCTGCATAATGTAAGGTATCAGTTCCGTGGATCAATACAAAATTTTGATATTGCTTGCTAAGTTTTTGAATAAAAAAACTTAATTCCATCCAGTCACTGGCATTTAATTCACTGCTGTCTTTAATGACTGGTGCCGCAAAAAAATCCAGTTGCTGCGTTCTTGAAGAATATAACTGCTGTAGTTTTTCTAGAAAATCTGGTGCTGGCATGGGAGTTAAAGGTGAGCCCACACAACCGAATGTACCCCCCATATAAACAATGGCGATTTTATTCATAAAAAAATAAGCAGTTTTAGAAACTGCTTATTTTAACAAGATTTGCTTTAATTAGGCGATCTTTTGTAAGAGTTGTTCAATTTTTATATTTTGTTGATCGGAAACATTGGTTTGTTGTTCACCTAGGATGAGTTTTGCAGCTCGGTATTCACCCAAACGAATATATTGCTCTGCCAGATCGATATCCAGATCAACTGGATTAAGATTCGTTAAGACAGGGAATGCCTGAACAATCGGGTCTTCTGGATCGGCATAAACAGTACGACTTGGTTCAGCTTGAAGTGATATCTCGACTTGAGCTGGAGGGACTATAACAGCAGAAGGTTCTTCCAGATGAATTTCTTCAATAGTTTGCGGTTGTGGGACTGTTTCTAGTTTAAATTCAAACTCTGGAAGTGGATTGTGGGCAGGTTGAGCGAGTGGTTGTTCCTCAAGTGTAAATGTCAGTGGGGCTTGATGACTTAACGTATCTTGATTTGCTTCAGACTGGGTGGGTGGTTCGAATTTGAATTCAAGTGCAGGTTCATCTACTTTTTCTGTGCTAATCGTACTATGGAAATCAAGGCTATTGTCTACAGTGGCTGGTACTGTATCATGTGATGTTGGTGTGAACGCAAGGCTATCAAACTCTACAGTATTGTTTTGTTCAATATGCGTGTTTTTCTCAACGGGTTGGGATATGTGCTTGGCATTATCAAGTGATGGCTCTGATGCCTTGGGGATGTTCGGACTTACAAATTCGATGACATCAGGTGAGGCAGAGTTTGGTGTGGATTTGTGTACCAGTAGTTGCTCTTCTTTGAATATTTCATGTTCACTAAAGAGCTGTTGATAGACTTCGTTTAAATTCAGTTTTTGTACAGTATCAAATAATTGTTTGATGGCAAAATCATCATTTTGTAATTGATACAGTTTAAGTAGTTTAAAATACAGCTCTGGTAAATTTGGATCCTGATTTAATGATAGATTGATTAAGCCTTCTGCTTTGGCATATTCCCGATCAGCAATCAGCAAGTCCAGTTTTGCCAATAAATTATCAAGATCTACTTTTGCTTTTGCTGGCGCTTCAGACCGAGTTGATGTGCTAGTCGCTTTGGTTGGCGTTGTATTCTTGCTTGGGGTTTTCGCAACTTTTTTATTGTTACTGGTCGTCGTTTTTTTTGCTGGGGCTTTATCTTGCCCCTGTTTTGAACGAACAACCAGTAATACTGCAATTGCAATAACCAAGATGACAATAATTGTAATAGACATAGCTAGACAAGCTCCTGAAGCAATGTGGTGATTGCAAAGTCCGAATTTAATCCTGCAAAAGCAATAACTGTTCCTGTAATCAGTGCGGGCACGATACTTTGTGATTTTGAGGTGGTGTGCGATGTGGTTTTCGCATCTTTCTGTCCAGCCTCTTTTGATTTTAACTGTTGTTGCAATTCGGCCAATCTGGCATTAAGTAAGGCAATACGACGCTCTTTACTTCTAAGCTGCTGGTCGAGTTGAAGTACATTATTTTGTAATCCAAGTGCAGCTTGCCGTTGTTGTTGAACCTGTACTGTAAGTTCATGGCGTTGTTTGCTTTCAGCACTGTTTTTATCACTGCCTTGTATCGCACCTTTATCATTGGCGACAATACTCATATGTGCATCGGTTTGTTTCTGGGCAATCGGTGGCTGTGATTGATTTTTTGCCAGAGCGGGAACTTGCTCCGTTTTTGTCGGTTGTTTTTTTACCTGTGTTGTGCTGACAGGATAATTACCAGGAAGATTGAGTACCACGCCTTGTTTTAAGCGATTGGCATTGCCATTAATAAATGCATGCTGATTTTGGGCTTGAATTTGTTGCATCACCTGTTGCACGGGAATATTTTGTTGTTGTGCAATATTTATTGCAATACTCCACAAGGATTCATTGGCTTTGACCAAATGACTGGATGTATCACGAGGTTTTGATGTTGTGTTCGTATTTGAAGGTGTCTGATTGTTTTTAATAGAGGTCGAGGTATTTGGCTGTTTTGCTAGCATCGTGTCAGAAGATAATGTAGCTGTGGTTTGAACAGGTTTGTTCGAGTCATTGGTAGCACGACGTGTCACATCAATGCTCAAGTTTGAGGCGTTTGCCTGATCAGTCTGGAGTGACTGTGGTGTTGTCTTCTGGGCTGTCATTGGAGCAGAAGCCGTTTGAGTATCTCCATTGCGTGCCTGTGATGCCACAATATTTTCTTTTCCATTCACAGATACGGATTGTGGCGATGGGGCTGTGACAACTAGTGCCGGAGCAGAACTGCTTTTACTGATGCTATTATTTTTTAATAATGGCGGTGGGGCAGTGCGCTGAACCACCAATGCTTGATCTGTGTTGTTTTGGCTGGAAGGTGTACTTGATATTGTGCCTGCCGTTGGCAAATTTAACGCAATATCATTTTCATTTTGAATAATTTTAGGTTGTAGCGGTTTTGCATTTAAGGTTGCCTGTAGTCGGTCAATGCGACTTGGCAATCTAGCACGGATTTGTTGAAAGCGGGTTTGCCCACCATCGATGATTTTGAGTGCAATATCAATATTATTTTCTTGAATTGGGCGCGAGGAGGTGATGACAATCACACCATCGCCTTGTGAATTCTGACGGATATAAAAATTTAAATGTGAAAATTGATTCTGGTTAATGACTTCAGGACGTCCCATTTCAAAGGGTTGTGCAATCGATACTTTGATGGGTGTATTACTTTCGGCATGGTAAAAAGGGATTTCTGCATAGAGTGGTTCACCTTGTGAGGAATCAATCGTTACAGGCTCAATCACCAGAGCTTGGGCAAAAGATGGGAAGAGTAAATTTACCCCAATGAAAAATACCCCGAATTTAAAATGTAATCCCATAGTACATCCGTTTATAAATTTTATATTGTTGCAATGGATAAGTTATAAGGTTACTCGCCCGAGAGCAAGTAACCTTAAAAAATTATTTTTGTTGGTATTCAATCAGGATACGTAACATACGGCGTAATGGTTCTGCGGCACCCCAGAGCAATTGGTCACCCACGGTAAATGCACCAAGATATTCTTTACCCATATTTAATTTACGTAAACGGCCAACAGGCACAGATAAAGTTCCTGTCACGGCAACTGGTGTTAAGTCAGTCATTGACGCTTCACGTGTATTTGGAATCACTTTGGCCCATGGATTGGACTGTGCGATCATATCCTCAATTTCATCAAGTGGTACATCATGGCGTAGTTTGATGGTCAATGCTTGAGAGTGACAACGCATAGCACCAATACGGACACAATGACCGTCAATTGGTACAATTTGTGAATTACCCAGAATTTTGTTGGTTTCTGCCTGCGCTTTCCACTCTTCTTTGGATTGACCGCTTTCCAGTTGTTTATCGATATAAGGAATTAACGATCCTGCCAGAGGCACACCAAAGTTTGCTTTTGGGAAACCTTCGCCACGTTGTAAGTCTGCAATTTGACGGTCAATGTCCAGAATTGCAGATTTTGGATCATCCAGTAAGGTTTTGCTATTGTTATATAAATAGCCCATACCAGTGATCAATTCACGCATATTTTGTGCGCCTGCACCCGATGCTGCCTGATAGGTCATTGCAGTCATCCATTCCACCAGATTTTGCTGGAATAGTGAACCTAGGCCCATCAACATCAGAGATACGGTACAGTTACCGCCAATAAAGTTTTTAACACCACTACTTAAGCCATCTTTAATGACATGCTGGTTTACAGGATCAAGTACGATAATGGCATCATCTGTCATACGCAGGGTACTTGCTGCGTCAATCCAGTAACCCTTCCAGCCATCGTTGCGCAATTTTGGAAAAATATCAGAAGTATAATCACCACCTTGACAGGTGATAATCACGTCCATATTTTTTAGGCTGTTAATATCTGTAGCATCCATCAAAGCAGGCGCTGTCTTGCCACCGAATGTAGGTGCATCACCACCTGCATTACTGGTTGAAAAATAAAATGGTTCGAAATGTTCGAAATCATTTTCTTCAACCATACGTTGCATCAGGACAGAGCCTACCATCCCACGCCAGCCAACCAGACCTACTTTCATGTCATCTTGCCTCAGGTTATAAAATACTTTAAAAGGGCTTCAAGTGTAGCAAAAGCAACAGCATCTGCACAGCATATACAGAATCAAAACAGCAATATTATTGCGATACACTACTGCTATGTGTTATTCGATGATAAGGGTTATCGCTATTCATAAATGCAGTGAGTAGTCCCTGAATACTTTGATAAAAATAATATATTGCTTCTGGGGGAAGAATGCTAATTTTTGAAATTCTGGCCATATTGTCTATTTGGCTGACATTCTGGTCATTGATTCCACGAGATGAATGGTGGTTTAGAGGAACAGATTTTCCACGCTTACAAATTTTGGCATTGGGCGGCATCGCTTTCATTGGGTTATTGTTTTGGCCCAGTGAATGGAATATATGGCGTTATCTGATTTTAATCTTATTGATGGCGGCCATGGCCTATCAGCTAAAAATGGTCTTGCCTTATACTTTTATCTGGAAAAAACAGGTACAATCGGTCAAAAAGAATGAATTAAATCCAGACCTGCAAATTTCACTTTTGGTATCCAATGTGTTAACGCCCAATCGCCAATATCATTTATTGATTGAGCAAATACAGACATTACAACCGGATCTGGTACTAACATTGGAAACAGATAGGACATGGGAAAAAGCATTGTCTGTATTGGAGCAGGATTATCCTTATCGTGTTCCGGTTCCATTAGATAATTTATATGGTATGCATTTATATAGCCGACTTAAATTAAAACATGTTGAAGTAAAATTTTTACTCAGTGATGAAATTCCTTCTATTCATGCCACGGTGTTTTTACGTTCTGGTCAGCCTGTTGATTTATATTGCCTGCACCCAAAACCACCAAGTCCAACAGAAGCACAGGAATCGACACTTCGGGATGCGGAATTATTGATTGTTGGTGATGCTATTAAAGATATTGACCAAAGCTGTATTGTGATGGGTGATTTAAATGATGTGGCTTGGTCCCGCACAACACGATTGTTTCAGCGCATTAGTGGATTACTTGATCCACGGGTCGGACGAAAATTTATCAACACCTTTCATGCGGATTATCCATTTTTACGCTGGTCATTGGACCATGTATTTCATAGCACGGATTTTGCGTTGGTGACCATGCAACGTTTGCCTCATATGGGATCTGATCATTTTCCTGTGTATACGGTTTTGCAAACGGGACGGAAATTTGAGGCACAGCAACAGGAACTAGAACAGACGGAATCTGATGAACAGGAAGCGCAGGATAAAATTAAACAAGGAATTGAAAAATCTGAGAAAAATATAGAGGATGAAATTATTGTTGGACAAGATCCACTGATAAAGGGCTGATTTTGTACGTTTTGGCTTACAAGAGCTGCTGTAATTTACGACTTCTTTTAGCGCATGATTTTTTCTATTCTATGTTTATCAGCACAGGAGATGAGAAACGGATATTTCTCAACAGGGATCGACAGGAGCTGAATGGAAAATCATCATGGATTTGATGAGGAATGGACACCAGAGAAAACAAAAAACGCCAAGCACAACCGCATATTACCCGAGTTTGAACAGGAAGTTCAACTCGGGTTATGTGTTGATTAAGTTGTTGTATTTAAAAATTGAAGTAGTGTATTATAAAGTAAGCACAGTATAATTTTTAGAGGGAAATATGTCATCAACAGGAGGAACAAAAATATATTGTCCTATATGTAAAAAAATTAAGGTTTGTAAAGCCATACCTGTAACATATATTACCTATGATACAAAAGATTATACTCAGCAAATGCAGATAATAGGTCATCCTGATATACAGTTTTTTCAAAGAGGAAGAATGTGTACTTCTTGTAATCATGAATTTATAACAGCTGAAATAGAGTATGATTTTTTAAATGAATTATGCGAGTTAAGGTCTGCGTTAAGGAAAATAAAAGAAAATGCTAGAGAGTACTCTACTCAAACCGAGGTTGCTCAAAAAACTTTAAAAAATCTCCAAATATCACTAGAAGTCTTAAGTGCTCTAGAGTAAAAAATTAATTAGATTATTTGATGTTGTGAGGGTATTTAAATTTTGGAGGGCATTCAAAAATCTGTGTCAGCCAATTTGCTAGATTTTTGAATGTCCTTTATTTATACAACAAAGTTATGTTTGTCTATATAAATATTCTCTTTTATTAGTTTAATATCGTATCTGACCCTTATCATTAATATAAACTGATCGTGGACATGTAGTATTATTTATGATGAAACTAAATCTAAAGCCAGTTGCTGTTTCATAATAGCAATTTGTTGAACCATGTGTTGGACCTCTTGAGCTACCAATATTCGTTGCTAATGATTCAATACTGTTGTTTTGATAAGTATTTGTATATTTAGGTTGATATGGAGTGTAGGAGGGTGCTTTTCCACTTCTTAGATCAGAAAGTGCCTCGTCTAAATAATCAGCTTGCACATTCTGAATATAAAGGGCTAAAAAAATAAGATATCTAAATTTCATAATATTTTACCTAGTATTTAAAAAATCACCTTTCTTTCATTGATAATCAATATTCTAGCCTAAATAATTTATTAGGTATGCTAAACTTTTTTCATGTAAGTTTAGTAATTTTACTAACATTTGAATTTAAAGTAAGGTTTAGTCTATTCATATGATCTATTACATACATTAATGGAAAAGGGCAAAATATTCAAATTATATCTAAAATGCACACTTGTAGTGCAATTCATCTGATGAGTCTTTAGGAAAATAGAAAATAATCTGGCACGACTATTGCTAAAACATAGTGCTTTGTTTTATTTATTATTTTAAGAGGTTTATATGTTGAAAAAATCTTTATTGGCAATTGCTGTGTGTGGCTCCATGTTCTTTAATATTTCTGCCCATGCTGAAGATTTTAAAGTTTTAAAACAAATTTCTGATAAACCAACCTTATTAAAAAGCGGGGATTACAAAGGCAATTATTATGTACCATCAACACTTTCTACTATTACTTGGGGTTATCTGCCGAATAAACTATCAAAACCAGTTTTAACAGTGCCTTCAGGCAGCACAGTTACCTTTGATACTGTTTCGCATGAAGGCTTATTGGAAGATCAGGGCCGTGATGCAGAAAAATATTTTACTTCCAAAGGCGTGAAACCCGAATATATTTTAGATGAAGCAAAAATAATTACAAAATCAAATATTAAACGTGATTTCTTTAAAGATGGTCCACACGTTGTTACCGGTCCGGTAGCGATTCAAGGTGCAATGCCGGGTGATGTACTTAAGGTAGAAGTGCTCAAGGTCGAACCTCGCGTGCCATATGGTGTGATTTCAAATCGACATGGTAAAGGTGCATTACCAGGGGAATATCCTAAAACACCAGCAAGTGAAAATCCTGATGTCAATCATCCGGAAACTTTTGGTAATGTATCCGTCTTCACGCCGATTGAGAAAAATGACAAGGGCGAATATGAAGGGGTCATTAAAACTGAAAATGGCAAATCGATTCGCTTTTCATTATTTCCATTTATGGGAATTATGGGCGTTGCAGCCAATACTGCCGAACCCATCAACTCCATTCCGCCATCATTTTTCGGGGGGAATATTGATATTAATGAGTTAGGTGCTGGTGCAACGGCTTATTATCCAGTACTGGTACCGGGTGCTTTATTTTATATAGGGGATAGCCATTTTGTGCAGGGTGATGGAGAGGTTGCATTGACTGCATTGGAAGGTTCTGCACGTGCCACTTTAAAAATTACCTTGTTGAAAGCAGGTAAAGATAAAATTCCAGGTAAGGAAATCAAACAGCCTTTAGCTGAAAATGCGGAATTTTGGATTACACCAGGACTAGATCCTGATCTAGATGAGGCGATGAAAAAATCGACCAGAGAGGCAATTGCATTTTTGAAAAATGAATTTGGTATTGATGAAGCACTTGCTTATGCTTATTTAAGTGCAGCGACTGATTTTCAGGTATCTCAAGTGGTTGATCGTACCAAAGGAATTCATGCCATGATTCGCAAAGCAGATTTTAGAGAGTTTGTAGAAGATCAAGAAGACTAATTTATGCTAGGAATAAACCCTCGATATTGAGGGTTTATTTTTTCTTAGACATGAGCAAATAAAATTTGTGGGTATTGAATGTGCTTCATCGTCAGCGACAAAATCTGAGATACAACTTTATAATCCGAAATTTTTGCAATATTTGGTTTGTTCTTTAATGCAGCAATATAATCCTAATAAATCTTCTCATAACCTTTAGGTCGTGTTTTAAAACGACGGTGAAACCACATCCATTGTGTTGGGGCACGAAGCAGTTGTTTTTCTAATAGTTGGTTGACTCGGGTTGCATCAGCCACTTCATCCGCAGTTGGATAATTCTCCAATTCAGGTTCAATGATGATTTGATATTTCGGGTCTTTTTCGCCGATACGATAAAAATGTACCGATAATACTTTGGCCTTACTAACTTTAACCAAACGACGTTGGGCGGTGACTGAGGCGGCAGGTACACCAAAAAATGGTGCCATCACGCCTTGTTTTAAACCAAAGTCCTGATCAGGTGAATACCAGATAATATGCCCTTGTCTCAAACGCTTCACCAGAAAACGCAGATCATCATGGTCAATTTGTTCACCATAGATCGGTTCTCTGGCAGTATAGATTAGCCAGTCAAGTAGGGGATTGTTTTGTGGACGATACACTACATCGGGATTGAAATATAAACTACAGATATAACCACCAGCATCTAGCAAAGTGCTGTGCGAACCCAAAAGAATAATGCCATGTCCATCTTTTTGTGCAGCATGTAATGCGTCAAGTCCTTCAATGGATACACGATTTTTGTACCACGATGGTTGATACCAGGCATTAAGTGTTTCAAATACACCCAGCATCATGTCGATAAAAACCTGATAGGCTTGTTGTTGAACTTGTTCGGGGGACCATTCCGGGAAACAGACTTCCAGATTACGAAGGGTGGTTTCTCGACGTGATTTCAGGGTTTTCCATGCAAGCGCAGCCAGTGTATGAGCAATTTTTCGCTGTACAAACCATGGCAAAATGGTCAGCAACATTAAAAAGGTCAGACCGATCCAGATGCCCCAATATTGTGGCAAAAGGAATGACCATCGAAAATATGGACGTGCAGAGGTGTGTTGTGTGGAGTCACTCATAAACAATACGTTTTTTGCCAGTTACGGCGAGCATTTGCATCATGATTGCTTAAATCAAAGGCAATCGGTAAGTCACTCGTGCTGCCTGTTGCTTTGCTGCTGGTGATCTTGCTGCCAGGAATATAGAGTGATTTTAACAAAATTTGTAGCTGTTGTTGTGTATTTTGCGGATTGCTTTGTTGTAAGGGACTATTTAGGGTGATGACGTAAGCATAATCATAAGCAGTTTGTATGGCGATGTCGATAGGTTGTTGTCCGATTTGCAAGCGTCCTACCACCACTTCATTTTGCGTGGTTTTATAATATTGCGGTGCGCCAAGCAGATTGGCCTTGTATTTTTGTTGATAGAGCGAAAGTAATTGTTCGGCAATATGTTTGAGGCTGCTTTGTGCAGTGAGATTGAATTGGGGATTGTTGCGTAGATTAAAGGTATCAATCCGAACTTGCTGGCTTAACTGATCTCGAATATCCAGACTGGTCCCGATCACATCACAGGATTGCTTTAATTGCAATTTGCCACGTAAGGCGCTATTACCGAGGTCAAAATCAAAAATCTGTGCAGGTGCATGATAGATTTTTTGAGTTTGTAACTGCGGTTGATTGGGATTGGGTGTGGACTGGCATGCAGCCAGCCCTAGCGTACTAATTAAGATTGCCCCATAGACAATTTTCACGATTACTCTCCTTGTTGCTGACTCTCCAATACAGTCCAGCGTTCTAGTTTTTCCAATAACTGTTCTTCTATTTCCGCCAAGCGAGTGGCCGCTTCTGTTGCCTGTTCTGGATCATTAATAAACCATGAACCATCAGCAAGCTTTTCTTCCAATGTTTGCTGTTCGTTTTCTAATGCAGCAATCAGTTCTGGAAGTTGATCTAACTCTCGTTGATCTTTATAACTTAATTTTACTTTTTTAGATAGTTTATTGTTGGCATTTTCTTTGCCAGATTCACTTGTCGTGCTTTTATTGACTTTGCTTGCAGCCTGTTCCAGCATACGCTGACGTTGCTGTAAATAATCTTGATAACCACCAATATATTCCTGAATATGGCCTTTGCCATCAAACACCCAAGTTGATGAAACCACATTGTCCATAAAGGCACGGTCATGGCTGATCAGTAATAATGTGCCTTTATATTCTGCCAGCATTTCTTCCAGCAATTCCAGTGTCACCATATCCAGATCGTTGGTCGGTTCATCCATGACAATCAGGTTGGAGGGTTTAAGTAATAATTTGGCCAACAATACCCGATTACGTTCACCACCGGACAATGCCTTGACTGGTGTGCGGGCGCGTTCCGGCGCAAACAGGAAATCCTGTAAATAGCTATAAATATGACGACGCTGACCGTTTACATCGACAAAATCAGAACCTTCACTGACATTATTGGCAACGGTATTTTCCAGATCCAATTGATTACGCAATTGGTCGAAATAAGCAATTTCCAGTTGTGTCCCGGTTTTGACTGTGCCTTGATGCGGTATTTCACCCAGAATCGCTTTAACCAGTGTAGTTTTACCGACACCGTTATCGCCAACCAGACCAATACGATCACCACGCATGACGATGGCTGAGAAGTCTTTAATCAAGGTTTGCTCATTATAACTGACGCTTAAATGCTCGATATCAAACACCAGTTTGCCGGAACGACTGGCTTCCTGTGCGCCCATATTGACTTTGCCTTGTTGTGAGCGGCGGGCTTTGGACTCTTCACGCAGTGCTTTTAATGCACGTACACGTCCTTCGTTACGGGTGCGACGTGCCTTGATGCCTTGTCGAATCCATGTTTCTTCTTCAGCCAGCTTTTTATCAAACAGAGCATTTTGTTTTTCTTCGGCTTCGAGTTGTTGTGCTTTAAGATCAAGATAACGGGAATAATTACCTTCAAAGCTGCGTAACATACCACGATCCAGTTCGACGATACGTGTTGATAGGCGATCAACAAAAGAACGGTCATGGGAAATAAATAATAGTGTGACATTGTGCTGTTCGAGTAAAAAGTTTTCCAGCCATTCGATGCTCTCTACGTCCAGATGGTTGGTGGGTTCGTCCAGTAACAATACATCAGGCTTGGTCAGCAGGGCACGTGCGAGAAGTACACGACGTTTACGTCCACCGGATAAATCGGCAAGATCGGCATTGGGATCAAGTCCCATTTTTGCCAAAATGGTATTGACCTGATTTTCCAGTGACCAGCCATCAAGTTGATCTAGTTGGTGCTGAAGTTCACCCATGCGATCACATGCATCCAGATCACCCAATACACAGGCATTATTGGCTTCATGATATTGTTTCAATACTTTGGCAGCTTCTCCGGCACCATCGGCGACAATATCGGCGACCAGACCGGAGGACATAGGCACGTCTTGTGCCAGCATGGCAATACGTACACCATTTTGAATGGATACTTCACCGGTGTCGGGTTGTAAACTGCCATCAATGAGTTTCAGTAAAGTGGATTTTCCTTCGCCATTGCGTCCGATTAAACACACACGTTCGCCACGTTCTAAGGTAAAATTTGCTCCATTAAGCAAGGCGGGTCCACCGAATGCCAAGTGAACATCTCGTAAAGTAATGTAAGCCATAATTTTAAACCCAACTTTTAGAACTCGTTTTTCAGGAGCGACAAAATGTCAAAATCGCCATCCCATGATGACCATGCGCCATTGTCCCAACTCATAGAAGATTTGCAAGTAAGAATTGCATTTTTAGATGATTTAGTTGAGCAACTCAACGATCAAGTGGCGCAGCAGAATACCGAAATTGCCGATTTAAACAAGAAAATGCAATTATTGTATCAACGTGTTGAGGCATCCGATCTCTCTGAAGGCATTGCGCCTTTTGATCCATTAAGCAATAAGCCACCGCATTATTGATGGTAAATAGGTTTTTTTAAAGATTTGCCACCCCACCATCCATCAGGATTTCTGTACCGAGCATAAATCTTGATTCGTCAGATGCTAAAAATACTACTGCCTGTGCCAGTTCTTCGGGCTTTGCCAAACGGCCTAGAGGCACCAGATTTTTAATCTCATCAATCATCAGTTGTTTTTGTTCATCTTGTAAACCCAGTTTATCAAAAGCATCGGTATACGTCGGGCCGGGCGATAATAAATTAAAGCGAATGTTTCGTTGCAATAGTTCGCCAGATAATGTTTTCACCAATGAACGCAGGGCTGCTTTACTGGCAGCATAGACACTGCTTTGTGCCAATCCAATATGAATGGAGGTTGAGCCACACAGGATTACTGTGCTGTTCTTGGATAATAGTGGCAGAGCAGACTGAATTAAAAAGAAAGGTGCCTTAACATTGGTATTAAAAACCCGATCAAAAGAAATGCTATCCCATTCTGTTAAAGGTGCATGCGTCACATCGCCTGCATTGAGATAAATCGCATCCAGTGTTGGAGTATGTTGTGTTATGGATTGAACCAATGCGGATTGTGCCTGCCAGTCGCTAGCATCACTGACCAATCCAAGGCTTTGTTTGCCCCAATGCTTTTGTAAATCACGCACTTTTTTTGCATCACGTCCGGTAAAAAAGACAAAAGCCCCTTCGTTTAGACAGGCTTCAACGCTGGCTTTGCCTATACCACTGGTTGCACCCGTGATCAGGATTTTTTTATGACTTAAACGCATGAGATATTCCTTGATGTTTTATCTTTAGCTTATTGTTATTTTAAAAAGTATGAAAAAGATAGTAATATCCAATTGGATACTGAGTGTCTATGTGGTTTGCATTTTGTGTCTTATTGAGCAAAAGAAATGTAGGAAAATGTAAATGAAAAATGTTGCACAGGATCTGAATTGTCCAATAATGAAGTTTGTTGATATTTTATCTGGGAAATGGACCATTCCGATTTTATATCGCCTGATTCAACAACAGGAACCCTTGCGTTTTGGCGAGTTATTGCAGATTCTGCAGCCTATTACACAAAAGGAATTGTCCAAGCATCTTAAACATTTTGTGCTCTTGGGATTGGTAGAACGGCGGCATTATCCCGAAATACCGCCAAGGGTGGAATATCAAATTACGACTTTGGGTTTAACCATGCAGCAACCTTTAAATGCCTTAAGTGATTGGATGCAGCAAAATGCGGATCAGTTGATGGAAAATAAAAAAATACATGTGTAGGGGCAGTTGAGCGTGGGTCATCTTCATGGAACTGTCATCATTTGATCATAAAAAAGTCAAACTTTGTTTTTAAGCTATCGGTATAAGATAAAAATTAGGATAAACCGATATGCCACCTCAAGTCCCGACTTTATTATTGGATCAAACTGCTTCAACAGCGTATTTTGATCGTACAAAAACAATTGATCTGGATAAAAATAAAATAGCACAGCATTGTTTAAATATTGCGATTGTCAGTGAAACATGGCCACCCGAAATTAATGGTGTATCTTTTTCTATGTTGCAACTGGCAAAAGGATTACAAAAGCGTGGACACAAAATTTTATTGATTCGTCCGCAACAAAAAACCAGAAGTCACGACTTTATTCCGGATATGGAATGTCTGGTAAAATCACAATCTATTCCAAAATATCGTCAGTTGCAGTTTGGTTTGCCACAGGTATTTAAGATTGGGCAGGCATTTGATCAATTTAAACCGGATATTGTGCATATCGTCACGGAAGGTCCTTTGGGACTGGCTGCTTTAAATCAGGCGAAATTACGCCAGATTCCGATCTCCAGTGGATTTCATTCGGCATTTCATGATTTTAGTCGTCATTTCGATCTGGCATTTTTGTTGAAACCTTTACAACAATATTTAAGATGGTTTCACAATAATACCGATTTAACCTGTGTCCCTAGTCAGTTTACGCTGGATCAGTTGCAGACATTTGGAGTGAAGTGTGCGATGCGTGTGATTGGCCGCGGTGTCGATGCAAGCCGGTTTAATACACATTACCGTAGCGAGACATTACGCAAGCAATGGCAGGCAGATCAAGAAACTACGGTATTATTGTCTGTAGGACGGGTTTCACCGGAAAAAGAATTGCCTGTAATTTTTTCGGCGTTTCATCAATTAAAAAGAACGCAAAAAAATCGTAAATTTGTATTGGTTGTGGTGGGTGATGGTCCAATCCTTGCAACCTATCAACAAGACTATCCTGATGTGATGTTTATGGGGGCACAAACTGGTGAGGTTTTATCACAATGTTATGCCAGTGCCGATGTTTTTGTTTTCCCAAGTCAGGTAGAAACTTTTGGTAATGTAGTGCTCGAAGCCATGGCAAGTGGCTTACCAGTATTGGCATATAATTATGCTTGTGCTGGTCAGATGTTGGAGCAGGCACAGACTGGTTGGCTGGTACCGCTTGGTGAATGCAATCTCTGGCAGCAAAAGCTGCTACAATTACCAGAATTAAAAACATTAAGGCAAATGGGTGAGCTGGCGGCAATCAAGGCGAAAGATAAAGGTTGGGAGAAACCGGTCGCAGATTTTGAAATGGCATTGTCGCAGTTTGCCAAGAAACCAATGGTTTATGCACGAATGTAGGGGGATACACCCATGAGTAGAATTAAAATAGCACACAAAACCATTCTGGATTGGGATTTACGCAGTTGTGTTTATCTTAATCACTGGTCTGAAAATCCAAACATTGCACTTTTCTTTAGAACAATTAGTCGACTAGGCGATGGCCTGTTTTGGGGCACTATGCTGGGCATCGTTTGGTTTATGCAGGGCATCAGTTATTTTTTTCAGGTGATGTATTTGATTGCAGCAAGTAGTGTCGGTACATTGATTTATAAAGTATTAAAACGTCATACCGTGCGTCCCAGACCTTATCAGGTACATCAGGTGATTATCTTGGGAGAGCGTCCACTGGATCATTTTAGTTTTCCTTCAGGACATACGCTGCATGCTGTCATGATTACGACGATATTAGGTTCGATTATGCCGATCCTCTTGTTGATCATGCTGCCTTTTACTTTACTTATCGCCTTGTCACGTATGATCTTGGGGCTGCATTATCCAACCGATGTGATCGTCGGGGCAACCATCGGCGTGGTTGTGGCATCATTGACGCTTTGGCTGGCACCTGTGTTTAACATCATTCTGTAAAGTGTGAATAGTTGGCCGTTAAAATATAGACTTTAAGATTGTCTCGCTACAATTTTTTGTTAAAGTATCTGCCAATATGAAATTTAGGTGAACCACCATGGCGTTACGCTGGACAGATACAATCGATATTGCAATTGAACTTTATGAAGCTCATCCCGAAGTTGATCCGCAATATATCCGTTTTACCGATTTACACCAGTGGATTTGTGCATTGCCTGATTTTGCAGATGATCCGAATAAATCCAGTGAAGGCATTCTGGAAGCGATCCAGATGGCATGGATTGACGAAGCAAATTAGTTTGTATCACTTATCGTGTAAATTTTGTTGAAAAGACTGAGTTATTGCGAAATCGCTCTATATCTTAAGGGGGATGCTCGTATATAATGCGGAAAATTTTTTTCGGTTAACATTACCATTAGGGAGCCAATCATGGCGATTGAACGTACTTTATCTATTATTAAGCCAGATGCTGTAGGCAAAAACCACATCGGTGACATCATTGCACGTTTTGAAAAAGCTGGTTTAAAACCTGTTGCGATCAAATACAAACATTTGTCAAAAGCAGATGCAGAAGGTTTTTATGCAGAGCATAAAGAACGTGGTTTCTTTAACGATCTGGTTGAATTCATGACTTCTGGTCCTGTTGTGGTTTCTGTACTTGAAGGCGAAAATGCTGTACTTGCACACCGCGACATTCTTGGCGCAACTAACCCGAAAGAAGCTGCACCTGGTACAATCCGTGCAGATTTTGCAGTAAGCATCGATGAAAATGCTGCACATGGTTCAGATTCTGTTGCATCAGCTGAACGTGAAATTGCATACTTCTTCAATGCAGATGAGATCTATCCACGTACACGTTAATTCTTAACAGTACACCAACCAGATAAGTGTTATACTTATCTGGTTTTTTATTGATGCAAATTTCTTTTCACGTACTTTTTATCCAGACGTGACATTTTTACCGAATTTAATTTACGCACCCAAAGCCAAATAGCGAAATAGGTCTGCTCATGAATGCTGTAATGCCACAATCGACATCCGCGCCAGAACAAGGTTCTTCCGCAGCAGTGTTTGCTGTGGAAAAAGTAAACCTGTTAGGCATGACGCGTCCTGAACTGGAACAGTTTTTTGAGCAATTGGGGGAAAAGAAATTCCGTGCTGGTCAGGTCATGAAATGGATTCACCAGTTTGGGGTCACTGACTTTGCCCAAATGACCAATATTTCGGGCAAATTACGGGAAAAACTGGAAAAGGTTGCCGAAATTCGTGCGCCTGAAGTCGTACATCGCAATTATTCCAAAGATGGTACCCGTAAATGGGTATTTCGGGTTGGCGATGGAGCGGGTTCTTTGGTGGAAACCGTATTGATTCCAGCCAATGATAAAACTGGTGCCCGTAAAACATTGTGTATTTCATCTCAGGTTGGTTGTGCGCTGGATTGTTCCTTCTGTTCTACCGGGAAACAGGGTTTTCAACGCGATCTTACACCTGCCGAGATTATCGGTCAGCTTTGGGTCGCCAATCAGTCGTATATGGAAGATGTGCCGGTTGCCGAGCGTAGCCGTACGGTTACCAATGTGGTAATGATGGGTATGGGTGAACCTTTGCTTAATTTCGAGCCCGTGGTCGCTTCTATGGCATTGATGCTGGATGATTTTGCTTATGGCATGTCAAAACGTCGTGTGACTTTATCAACTTCCGGCGTTGTACCGATGATTGATAAACTGGCAGAAACCATTGATGTCGCTCTGGCAATTTCCTTACACGCACCAAATAATGAGCTGCGTGATGAACTGGTGCCGATTAATAAGAAATATCCACTGGAACAATTGATTCCAGCGGCACAGCGGTATCTTGCCAAAGATGGCAATGAAAGTAGCCGCAAACATATCACCATTGAATATGTCATGCTCGATGGTGTGAATGATAAAGCAGAGCATGCGCAGCAATTATTAAAACTGCTTAAAGATTTGCCAAGCAAAATTAATCTAATTCCTTTTAATCCTTTTCCTCATGCACCTTATGGACGATCCAGCCGAAATCGGATCATGGCATTTCAAAAAACTTTGTCAGATGCCGGATTTGTGTGTACGATTCGACAAACGCGTGGTGATGATATTGATGCAGCATGTGGTCAATTGGTTGGACAGGTTGCAGACCGTACTCGCCGTGCAGAGCGTTGGCAGAAAAAAGTTGCAAGCCAGCAGGGTGAGATTTTAAGAACGCAAGGTGATTAATTAAAAGGTTATGGGTGGGATGAAAGTAGCTCGGTTTGGTCAGATCATAATACTGGCGTGTACAATGTGGGCCGTGACAGGCTGTCAGACCACCACGTCCAATTCGACACTTGGTGATAAAAATCCTGCCAGAGCTGTTCAGTTGCGTACGCAACTGGCTGCCGAATATATCCGTACGGGTGATTTAGACAAAGCTAAAAATGAGCTTGATCAGGCTTTGAAGATTAACCCACGTTCGATTGAGGCAAATTTGATGATGGGGGTGCTGTTGCAGCAAGAGGGCAGCCCGACCAACATGAAAAAAGCAGAAGAATACTTTAGACGTGCAATTTCGATTGACGCAAAATATCCTCAGGCTCGTAACAATTATGGTACATATTTATTCCAGCAGGGCCGTTACAAAGAGGCAATAGAACAATTTAAAATTGCAGGGACGACACTGGGTTATGAACAGCGTTTTTCTGCACTGGAAAATTTGGGACGTACCTATTTAAAGCTGGATGATAATGCCAGCGCCGAGCAGGCATTTACACAAGCATTACAAGCCAATCGTGATGCTGTTATCTCCCGTCTGGAGTTGGCAGAATTGCTTTATTATCAGCAACGCTTTACATTGGCGGGGCAAATGTATGAAGATTATGTCCGCTATACTGGACAGACCAATCAAGGTGCGCGTGCGTTATGGATTGGTTTACGCTTGGCACGTGCACGAAATGATGAGATGGGAATGAAGGTACTGGTGAACCAATTACGGGCCCAATTTCCGGATAGTCCCGAATATAAACGATATTTACAGCTACAAAATAGTTCTGAGGCGGTATGGAAATAAACTCAAATACTCCTAAATCTACGACTTCTACATCTTCTGGATTAGGAAATTCTCAACGTCCTGGCGAGTATTTGCGTCAAATTCGTTTGTCTCAGAAAAAAGAGCTGTCCGAGGTTGCACAGGAATTAAAGATTCCCGAGAAACAACTGGCCGCTTTGGAAAAAGATGATTATAAGGCTTTGCCCGAAGCACCTTTTATTAAAGGCTATTATCGAGCCTATGCCAAATTTTTGAATACTGATGCGACTGTATTAATTCAACGATTTGATGAAATTTATAGTAATGATACTGGTTTGCCTCCAAATCATGCCTTAAAGGATTCTCCAATCAAGATTATGGGACGCTTGTCCAGTAGTGGGCGACGTGGCATTAATAAATGGGTTAAACGTCTGTTTGTTCTCATTGTGTTATTGGTACTGCTTTGGGCAATTTGGGCTGGTTTGAGTAACTGGAACAGTAAAAAATCCGTGACAGAAGTTGATTCTGTCGGGAGCAATAATCGTGTTGTAGAAGTGTTGCCGATGAGCAGTGGTGCTGCAACGCATGCTGGTAGTGAAGATCAACTGGTACTGGAGTTTAGTCAGCCGACATCGGTTATGATTACTGATGTGACGGGTAAAACTCTGGCACAGGGTCGTCAGGCAACGACTTTAAATTTAAACGGGCAGGCACCATTTAGTATTCGCTTAGATGATGCAAGTGCAGTCAAACTGAAACTCAATAATGAGACGATTGGCTTATCTAGCTATACAAAATCTAATGGTTCTGCCGATTTTAGATTGTCTCCTTAGGTTTTGTTTTATTCATTTGGCGTCTTGTACAGGTAAAACATCATGATGCACAATCCAATTCAACGTCGTCCGACACGCAAGATTCGTGTCGGTTCGGTCTATGTGGGCGGCGATGCACCGATCAGTGTGCAAACCATGACCAATACCGAAACTTGCGATGTTGATGCTACGGTGGCACAAATTCAGCGCTGTGCGAATGCAGGTGCCGATATCGTGCGCGTATCCGTTCCGTCCATGCAAGCTGCAGAAGCATTTGGCGAAATACGCAAACAGGTGCAAGTGCCGCTGGTGGCAGATATTCATTTCGATTATAAAATTGCGCTGGCTGTGGCAGACCGTGGTGCCGACTGTTTACGCATCAATCCGGGCAATATTGGTTCGGAAGACAAGATTCGTGAAGTTGTCGCGGCTGCACGTCATCACGATATTTCCATGCGTATCGGGGTCAATGCTGGTTCATTGGAAAAAGATTTACAGAAAAAATATGGCGAGCCGACAGGTGAGGCATTGCTTGAATCAGCCATGCGTCATATTGATATTTTAGACCGTCTGAATTTTCATGAATTTAAAATCAGTGTCAAAGCTTCAAATGTTTTTTTGACTTTGGATGCGTATCGTTTATTATCCAAACAAATTGATAATCCTTTACATCTGGGTGTAACCGAAGCTGGGATCTATCGAACTGGTACGGTCAAGTCAGCCATTGCATTAGGTGGTTTGTTGCTCGAAGGCATTGGCGATACCATGCGAATTTCATTGGCAGCAGAACCTGAAGATGAAGTTAAGATCGGTTTTGATATTTTAAAATCGCTGGGTTTACGTTCCAATGGCATTAACTTTATTGCATGTCCAAGCTGTTCACGACAAGAATTTAACGTGATTAAAGCCATGCAAATGCTTGAAGAGCGTTTGGAAGATATTCGTACACCGATGGATGTCTCGGTGATTGGCTGTAAGGTCAATGGTCCTGGCGAAGCGAAAGAAGCAGATATTGGGGTGGTTGGGGCAAGTCCTCGGTCATTGGTGTATCGCAATGGTGAAAAAAGCCATTTAATTGATACAGATAAGTTGGTTGATGAAGTCGAAACAATGGTTCGTCAACGTGTTAAAGAGCTTGAAGAAGCTAAATCAAAAGAGATTATTCGTACAAGTTCCTGAGTAGGTCATGAGTTCAATTACAGCAATTAAAGGTTTTAACGATATTCTTCCTGCCCAAACACCTGCATGGCGTCGTTTGGAGCAGCATCTTGCGTCTTTAATGGATGCCTATGGTTATCAACAGATTCGTTTACCGATTGTTGAACAAACCAGTCTATTTAAACGCTCGATTGGTGATGCGACCGATATTGTTGAAAAAGAAATGTACACCTTTCTGGACAAGGGTAATCCGCCAGAATCATTAACTTTACGTCCGGAAGGAACAGCAGGCTGTGTACGTGCCATGCTGGAACATAACCTTTTACGTGGTGCAACACCTCGGGTCTGGTATGTCGGACCGATGTTTCGTTATGAAAAACCGCAAAAGGGACGTTATCGTCAGTTTCATCAGTTTGGTGTGGAAACTTTTGGTGTGGCAACACCGGATATGGATGCCGAAGTGATTTTGATGACTGCCCGTTTATGGCAGCGTATGGGTGTGGCAGATAAGGTTCAGCTTGAGCTTAATACACTGGGTGAAATCGATGAGCGTGCCCAATATCGTGCTGCATTGGTTGAGTTTTTAAACCAGCATAAAGATGCGCTGGATGAAGATTCGCAACGTCGTTTAAGCACCAATCCGCTGCGTATTCTGGATTCAAAAATCGAAAGTACACAAAAAATTCTAGAGCAAGCACCCAAGTTACATGATTTCCTGCAACAGGATAGTCTGGATCATTTTCAGCAGTTACAACAGTATTTAACTGATGCTGGCATTCAATTTGTCATTAATCAGAAACTTGTGCGCGGTCTGGATTATTATAATAAAACAGTATTTGAATGGACCACCACACATTTGGGTTCACAAGGCACAGTGTGTGCTGGTGGACGTTATGATGGTCTGGTCGGACAGCTAAAAGGTAAAGTGGATCAATCGGTGCCTGCGGTTGGTTTTGCCATGGGAATGGAACGTTTGTTATTGTTATTGGAACAGCAACTGACAGAAACCATTACCGATTGTGAAGTGTTTTTACTGGCCGAACCTGCATATCAAGGTAAAGCACTGGTGTTGGCAGAACAATTGCGTAATCAGTTTGAACAGGCTGCATTAAGCATTCGTTTAAAAACCGGATCGCAGGGCAGCATGAAAAGCCAGATGAAAAAAGCGGATCAATCTGGTGCGACGCTTGCGGTGATTTTAGGTGAGCGTGAATGGGAAAATCAGCAAGTACTGGTGAAACATCTGGCCAATGCTGAACAACAGCATGTTGATATTGATCAATTGGTGGCTTATTTACAGCAGGTACTCTGCACTCAAAAGCAGTAAACTGTAAATTGTTAACGCAGATTCATAGAATTAAATTTGGAAAAGGAAGTATACATGACCGCAATGACAGACGATGAACAAAAGGAAAAGTTAAGTTCCTTTGTTAAACGCTATGGTTCGCCTATTGTGACAGGTGTACTTCTTGCACTTTGTGTGTTTTTCGGCTGGCAATGGTGGGAAAAGAAACAAACTGTAAGCTCAAGCAATCTGACTGTTCAATATCAAAATGTACTGAACCAATCGCAACTTGCTGCTGTTGATGATGCCAGTTATCAAAAGCTGACGGCGGATGCGAATAAAATTGTGCAGGAAAGTCCAAACAGTGCACAAGCGGTTCAGACCCAATTGTTACTGGCAAAACTTGCATTTGATAAAAAAGATTATGCGACAGCCAACAAAATTTTAACTCAGGCAGAAACCAGTAAAGTTAAAGATAAAGGCTTAAAATCCATTGTTAAACTCCATCTGGCCTATACGCAAGTTGCTCAGGAGCAATTGGATGCAGCATTAAAGACACTTGATGGCATTAATAATGAAGCATTTATTCCGTCGGTTGCCGAAGCAAAAGGCGATATTTATGTCGCGAAAAATGATCCTGAGGCTGCAAAAAAAGCCTATCAACAAGCGTGGGATGTTTTGGTTGAACGTGAACAACCTCGTGAATTATTACAAATTAAATTGGCAAACTTGGGTGTTTTAGTAGAAGATCCTAAAATTGAAAGTCCAGTTTTAACCCCTAGTCAAGCATCTGCGAACATTCCGAGCGAGTCATAACCGATGAAAAATATCGTTAAAATTCCTTTTGCATTTACCCTCTTATCGATTGCTTTACTCGGTTGTTCGAGCAAAAGTGGCATTAAAGTTGAAGAGCCAAAACCGAATCCGTTACCAAAGATTCAAGTCACACAACAGTTAAAACCAGTTTTTCAGACTAGTGTTTCATCCAGTCCAAAGCATGATCCTTTACGTTATCAGCTAGACCGTTTTGATGGTGTGTATTACAGTGTCGATCCGGATGGTAAGGTGGCGGCTACCAATGGCAAAAACAAACTCTGGGAAGTTCGTCCAAGTAAGGCTTTAACTGCGGGTGTATCTGTCGGACAGGGTGTTGCGATTGTTGGCAATCGTCAGGGGCAGATTTTTGCACTGGATGCCAAAACAGGCCAGACCTTGTGGCAACAACAACTTACCGGATCTATCTTAAGCCCAGCTTTGATTTTCCAGAATCGTGTGGTCAGTATCAGCAATGATGGCACAGTATTTGCCAATGATGTGCGTAGTGGTCAACTGATCTGGACCTTTGATTTACCGGATACTTCTTTACGCGTACGTGGTTATGCAGCTCCAACAGTGATTGATGATCGTACTATTGCTGTAGCATCTGCAAATGGCTATGTTTATGCGCTGGATGTGATTACTGGTGTGCCGAACTGGCAGCGTCGGGTTGCAGTGAATGATGGCCGTGGTGACATTCAGCGTTTAATTGATATTGATGGTCAGCCTGTGGTGATCGGTGATAAGATGGTCACGGTCAGTTTTCAGGGTCAGGTCACTGTTGTAGATTTAACTTCTCAGCAAGTGTTGTGGTCTGAAAAAGCCAGCAGTTTGAATAGTCCAGCAGTGGATAATCAAGCGGTTTATGTGGCCAATACTGATGGCAGTTTGGTTGCTTATGATTTATATAATGGCAACAAACTTTGGGAAACCGATGAGCTTGCACATCGTGGTCTGAGTAATCCTGTTGTTTTGGGTAATATTCTGGTGGTAGGTGATTATGAAGGGGTTTTACATCTGATTGATCCAGCTACAGGAAAAATTAATGGCCGTGAAAAAACTTCTGGTGATGTGCGTACTTTACGTGTAGAAGATAATTTACTTTATGTTGCGACAACTAAAGGCAACTTTAGTGTTTGGCAAACTCCCTGATTTTTAAAGACAGTTTTATGAAACCAGTTATTGCGTTAATCGGGCGTCCAAACGTCGGAAAATCTACACTTTTTAATCAAATCACAAAAAGTCGTGATGCACTTGTTGCCGACTTTGCCGGTCTCACTCGGGATCGTAAATATGGTGATGCGACTTACCAGAATAAATCCTTTATCGTGGTCGATACCGGTGGGATTGGTGAAAGTGAGCAAGGTATTGATTCTTATATGGCAGAGCAATCCAAAACTGCCATTCATGAAGCCGATATCATTATCTTTGTGGTTGATGCCCGTGCTGGCTTGCTGGCCTCAGATGAGCAAATTGCCCGTGAGTTACGTACTTTAGGCAAGAAAGTATTTCTGGTCGCCAATAAAGTTGATGGCACGCATGCAGAAGCTGCTGTGACAGAGTTTTTTAAACTGGGCTTTGGTGAGCCGATGCATGTGGCTGCCAGCCATGGTCGTGGTGTAGCACAAATGCTGGAAGATGTTCTGGCAGATGTACCCGAAGATGAAAATCCGGAAGAGCACGATAAAAACACTGGTTTACGCCTTGCCATGATTGGTCGCCCCAATGTTGGTAAATCAACACTGGTCAATCGTTTACTGGGTGAAGATCGTGTTGTGGTCTTTGATATGCCAGGAACGACGCGTGATTCGGTGTATATCCCGTTTGAACGTAATGGTCGTCAATATACTTTGATTGATACCGCTGGGGTTCGACGTAAAGGCAAAGTCGATGAAACGGTTGAGAAATTCTCTATCGTTAAAACCTTGCAAGCCATTAAAGATGCCAATGTGATTGTGGTGGTCATTGATGCGCGTGAAGGGATTGTTGAGCAGGATTTGCATCTGATTGGATATGCGCTGGAAGCTGGTCGTGCATTGGTGATTGCCATCAACAAATGGGATGGCATGAGCGATTATGATCGCAGTCAGGTCAAAATGGAGATCGAACGACGTTTTGACTTTATTCCATGGGCAAAAATTCATCTGATTTCGGCATTGCATGGTACGGGTGTCGGTGATTTATATCCATCGATTCATCGTGCATATGAGTCTGCCAATTTAAAAGTAACGCCGGCTAAATTAACTCAAATCCTGAATGATGCCACAGAACAGCATCAACCACCGCAGATTCAGGGGCGTCGTATTAAAATGCGTTATGCACATATGGGCGGACAGAATCCACCAACAATTGTGATTCATGGTAATAAAGTGGATAAAACGCCAGCGGATTATCGTCGTTATCTGGAAAATGTATTCCGTAAGGTTTACAAACTGGAAGGCACGCCAGTTCGAATTGATTTTAAAACCTCTGAAAATCCATTTGAAGGTAGAAAATCGCAAGTTGATGAGCGTACTGCTGCACGTCGTCGTCGTTATGTGCAGAAGTTTAAAAAAGCAGAGAAGAAGTTTAGACGCTAATATCATCGCTTCATCTTAAGATTAAAAACAGCATCTATGTGATCGACATAGATGCTGTTTTTTTATGGGTTTTATTCTGTGAGGGAACTAGGATGTTTTCTTTTGCCAATAAGGCCAGGCCGCATTTGGTTTAAATTGATAATCCGAATTTAGCCAGAAAAGTTGAGGAAGATCATTTTTATCCCGAATCCCCATCAAGTGCATAAGGTTGGTGTCCAGTTCGGCAGTATCAATGATGTCCTTATTGTTAATTCCGTGAAGTTTCATTTGATCATGCCATACAATTACCGGGACCTGATAGCCTGCAATCGTATTTGGGCTGTGTCCTGCATAATCCAGTTCATGTCCGACTTCATTACCATGATCCGATAGAAACATAAAGGAACGCTGTCCTAGTGTGGTATTTTGTTGTAGAGGATCAAATAGCTGGGCAATGAGCCAGTCCTGATAAAGAATGGCATTGTCATATTTATTACGTTTAGATTGTACCCATAGTCCGATGTGATTAGCTTGCAAAAGATTTTCTGTTTCGTCATTACTATCGTTATTAAAATGATCGAATTTAATTGGATAACGCGCTGCATAATTGGGATGCGCACCAATCAAATGCAGGATAATCAGCTTCTTCGGGTACGGATCTGCTAGGGCATCGAAATATGCGGGGAGTAATTGTTCATCTAGTGCCTGACTACTACGCCCGGAACGTTTATTGTTATAAAAACTTACTGTTGCATCGGAACCAAACAACGAGGAAATATAGCTGTCATCTTGATTACTCAGCCAATAGACTTTAAAACCGGCAGCTTCAGCATAGCTAATTAAACTTTCTGTTGGTTCATCATTGGGTAAGATCGCAGAACTATTGGTTAGGTTGACCCTAAGTGAATTAATGGTCGAAGGGTAAGGTGAGTAAGCCTGACAAAATATATAAAGCTGATCAAGGCGCTTTTTGAGCTCAGGTGTTGTTTCACGATCATAGCCACATACGCCCAAATTCAGACTGGTGATACTTTCCGATAATACCAACACATGCGTTTGTTGTTGCTGAAAACTTTTCTGGTAAACAAGATTGTTTTGGGCGTATTGTGCCCATTGCTGTTGTAAATTCTTATGCTTTAAAATTCCATCCTGAAATTCTTGTATTTCTGCATAGTAGTTTTGCCAGTATAGTACTGGAAATAATGCACGTGCAGGGCGCATGGCATAACTGGCGATCATGATGATACTGCAAAAAATAATCACATAACGACTAAACCTTTGCTGCAATAAAGTATTTAATTGTTCTGCCTTGAAATATTTAAACAAGTATGAAAAGTAAACCAGTGACATCACTGACAATAGCGACAGTAGTATCATGAGGTTGTGATGAAGCGTCTGTAAAAACTCAAGAGTTTCGTGTCGACTCGTATTGGCGATGGCTTGCATAATAAAATAGGCATTGGTATCACTATCAAACAGGAACCAGCTTGTTGCACGTAATACACTATCAAGCCAGAAAATCAGCCACCAAATAACGGTCAGGATATAAAGTAATTTGCTTTGCCGTTTGACTGCGTAATAAAAAATGGCGCAGCCGAGCAAGGATAAACAACCTAAACGGATACCATCAGCAGCATTTCCGGCAAATGCCAACAATCCGCCCGTGAATAATGCAGGGAAAAGCAAGATAACAAGATAAATAAAAGGATAAAAAGATTTAAGCATTGCGCCATACAGCAAAAAATATGCGCAATTTATAACACATTTCTGCACTGCTTTATTTCAATAAATATAGGTGATGAGTAAAGAATCTATCTAAATAAGAAATAAAGACACAAAGTGTACATTGGTAATTTCGTGATGTTTATATTGACCAAGTTTGGCGCTGATTGTTTTTAAGTTTATAACATACTTATATTAAAGAATGTTACATCTCTAGGCTTGCATATGATGTTTTAAGACAATAATGAAATATTCAGACTGTGAAGATTCGCCATTGTTGTGAACCTAAAGAGTGACTATGCTTATAAGTGTACAAATATTCACTTATGAATACGGATTCACTCAATCCGTATCTAGATATTGCATATAGGATTGCGACTATGGGGCAGTTTATTCCAATGGCACAATGTGTTGCACAGGAAGCAGATAAACTACAATTTAAAGCAAAAGTTAATAAGGAATTATTGGCCTTCGAAGGGCATTTCCCAGAATTTGCAGTATTCCCCGGTGTGGCGCAAATTGCCATGGTTCAGCAAATCATTTCGCAATATTTTGCCAGTCTGGGTGTGATTCAGCGGATAGAACAGTTACGCTTTCAGAACTTTATCCTGCCAGATCAAGAGATTTTTATTGTGCTTGAACAAACTGAACAATCCATGAATTTTAAGCTGACCAATGCAGCACAGGATGTTGTTGCCAGTGGTCGTTTATTTTTTAAAGATGAACAGCCAAAAGATCAACAGTCATAAGGAATATCTCATGCAACTTTCCGATCTCCCACGTCATGCTGACTATTATATTCCACATCGGGCACCCATGTTGTTACTCGATGAACTGGTAGAAGTCAAAGACAATGGCTGTATTGCTAAAGTCACCATTCGTCCAGATATGCCATTTATCGAGGCGCAGGGTTTACCAAGTTGGGTGGCGATAGAAATTATGGCACAAACCATTGCCATGTTTGGTGGTGTACAGGAGCGATTGAAAGGTAATAAGCCAAAACTTGGATTTTTACTGGGTTCAAAACGCTTCGAGATGGCACAGGATTATTTTGCAGTAGGTGAAGAACTGCTGATCGAAATCTCTTTACAATTTTTAAATCGTCATCAAATTGGTATTTTTGATTGCCATATTCAAACGGAAACTGGTCGTACAGTTGC
Source organism: Acinetobacter populi (assembly GCF_002174125.1). Lineage (GTDB taxonomy): Bacteria > Pseudomonadota > Gammaproteobacteria > Pseudomonadales > Moraxellaceae > Acinetobacter > Acinetobacter populi. The sequence goes on along the minus strand of NZ_NEXX01000001.1, from coordinate 832,142 downwards.
AACTATATTGGTGTCCCAGCCAGATAATGTTGAGAGTGTTTTAGCGGTAGTATCTCAGGCGTCATAAACGGGTATAATTGTCATGGCATTGGAAGAGCGTATTATGCATGACGATTTTTTTAGATTATCAACGCCTTAAAAATATACTGCCTGTTTTGGCAGTGTATGATGATGCAATTCGTTTATTACCTGCCGCGCGAGAAGAATTAAGACAGCGTAGAAATAGGTTACTTTCGGCACGGTATCTAGGTTTTATCGGTGGAAAGAATGCCTATGGTAAACCCGTGAGTTTGATGCCTGCCAAGCTGTATTTTAATCATTCCCATAGTCAAAAATATTATGCTTTGGCTTATAGTGAAGATGTGCAGGATCTCGGCATTGATATTGAGGACTTTTCCCGTCATGTACGCATGCATGCTCTAGCGCAACATGCTTTTCATCCCGATGAGTTTATAAGCTGGCAAGCAACCGGTTTTGATCGTGCATTCTGGTTTAAAATCTGGACGATCAAGGAAGCGGTTTTAAAAGCTCATGGTTTGGGCATTCGGTTAAGTTTAAAAGAGTTAAATAGCCGAGCACATCCAAGCTGGGATTTCGGTATGGTAGATCATTCTGAATTAGGTCAGTTTACCTATCAATGTTTGCAATTACCGGATTCGATGTTGACTGTGGCATATCGACAAAAAGATTTATTATTACAATCGCTGATTTTTTCTGGCTAAAAAAATAGCGTCCGAAGACGCTATTCTGTAGATCGATTCACCTTAAGGGATATGTACTTCTTCTTCATCAAATTCCGGTTTAACCTGAACGATAAAGTCCTGACGGTTCAGGCCTCGCCATAGGGCATAGGTGGTACCAATATAAATTGATGAATACGTACCCACAAAGACCCCAATAAACATGGCAATCGAGAACCAGTGTAAACCATCACCACCCAATACCATCATAGCAACCACAACCAGTAACAGGGTCATGGATGTATGAATGGTACGACGTAATGTTTCGGTCAGGGAAATATCTACCACCTCACGTGGTGTCGCGCCACGGATTTTACGGAAGTTTTCACGGATACGGTCTGAGACAACGATATTATCATTCAGCGAGAAACCAATAATCGCCAGCAATGCTGCCAATACGGTTAGGTCAAAAGGCCATTGGAAAAAGGCAAAGAAACCCAGTGTGACGATGATATCGTGGAACAGTGAAAGTACTGCGCCAACTGCCAATTTAAACTCGAAGCGAATGGTCACATAGATCAGCATTAACAATAATGCCAAAGCCACTGCGCCGGCAGAACGCAGGTAAAGTTCATTACCCACTTGCGAGCCAACAGAATCGACCTTACTTACGGTCAGTTCGTTATTGGGCATGGTGGCCGCTTGCTGTATATGTGCCTTTAGATTATCGACCGATTCTTCCAGTGCAGGCATACGGATCAGCAAGTCACGCTCACTTCCCAGATTCTGTACCACAGGATCGGTGAATCCTGCTTGAACTAGTGCTTTACTGACATCGGACTGTTTGACGGGCTGCGAATAATTTAACTCGGCTGATACACCACCAGTAAAATCAAGACCCAGATTTAACCCTTTGGTGACCAGAAAGAAAATACTGGCCAAGGTTAGGATAATGGAGAAGATTGCTGCCGGTTTGGCAATCTTCATAAAGTCAATGATTTTCTCATCATCCGGACGACCATACTGCTTGTCTTTGGGTTGAGTCATTTCAGTGCTCATGATGCTCTCCTTAAATGCTCAACTTTTGCAAGTTGCGACGTTTGCCATAGATCAATTGTACGATCGCACGAGTCACGGTGATTGCAGTAAACATTGAGCAAACGATACCGATCATTAATGTCACAGCAAAGCCTTTAATCGGGCCTGTACCAATGGCAAACAGGATCAATGCAACGATAAACGTGGTCAGGTTCGAGTCGAAAATGGTGTTATAGGCACGATCATAACCTGCCACAATCGCCTGTTTGGGGGAGGCACCCCAGCGTATTTCTTCCCGTATTCGTTCACAGATCAGTACGTTGGCATCAACCGCCATACCGATGGTAATCACGATCCCGGCAATCCCTGGCAAGGTCAATGCTGCGCCCATTAAGGACATGATAGCGAGAATCATGGCAAGGTTAAAGACCAGCGCAAAGTTGGCAATTAAACCGAATAAACGGAAGAACACCACCATCCAGATCGCCACCAGTAGGAAACCAATCTGGGTCGATAAAATACCTTTGTCGATATTTTCTTGTCCCAGACTTGGCCCAACTACACGTTCCTCAACGAAATACATCGGAGCGGCCAGTGCACCGGCACGTAGCATCAAGGCAAGTTCAGAAGCTTCCTGTGGTGAATCCAGACCAGTGATACGGAATTGGGAACCCAATACCGCCTGAATGGTGGCTGCATTGATAATCACAGATTCGGTATATGGTGTACGGACTTCGGTTTGTGTTCCGGTTGCTGGGTCATTGACATAGCTGATCCGTTGTTTATTTTCAATAAACAATACAGCCATACGTTTGCCGACCGCATTACGTGTCGCATCCGCCATCAGTTTACCGCCGGCAGCATCCAGTGTGATATTGACTTCTGCACCACCAGAATCCTGACTAAAGCCAGAACGGGCATTTTGCACACGTTCGCCGGTTAAAATACGCTGACGTTGCAGCAGTAATTTTTTCCCGCTATTGATTTCCTGATAGTCAAAAAGCTCTGTACCGGCAGGAATAGGCTGGCCATTGTATTGATAGGTATATGGATTAACCACCTGATCATTCTGGTCGGAAACCAGACGGAATTCAAGGTTAGCCGTACGTCCAAGTACACGTTTGGCTTCGGCAGTATCCTGTACACCTGGTAAGTCCACGACAATACGATTGCTACCCTGACGTTGTACCAATGCTTCGGCAACACCGAGTTCGTTGATACGGTTACGTAGCGTAGTCAGGTTTTGATCGACTGCATAGGATTCGATTTCCTGACGTTTGGCATCGCTATAGGATAGTCTAAGCATACTGCCATCATCGCTAGCAAGCGCTTGCTGGGTCCATTCATTGCCATTGCGACGTAGAAAATCCATCGCAGCTGTACGATCATTATTATTGGCAAAACGGACAGTAATGGTATTTGCAGTCAAGCTTAGCTGATTAAAGGGAATTTTATTTTCACGGAACTGGCGGCGAATATCGGCAGCAGATGTTTCCATACGCTGGCTAATCGCTTTGTCCATATCCACTTCAAGCAGAAAGTGTACACCACCGCGCAAGTCCAGACCCAGTTTCATGGGTTTGGCACCAAGTTTTTGTAGCCATTCTGGTGTGGTTGGCGCAAGGTTAAGTGCCACCACATAATTGTCACCGAGATTATGGCGCAATACATCCTGAGCTTTTAACTGGGTTTCAGCTTTATTATCGGCAATACGCAATAATGCGGCATTGTTGGTAAAGCTGTTGTTGTGGGTTGCAATATTGGCTTGCTGTAAAGCTTGTTCTGCTTTTTGTACAATTGAGTCATCAATCAGCGTACCGGCTTTTGCACCGGAGATCTGCACAGCGTGCTCATCCGGGTAAAGGCTGGGTAACGCATAGATCGTACTTAGCACTAATACAAAAATGATCAGCACATATTTCCATGCAGGGTAACGCATTCTATATTCTTCTTAAAATGAAAAGCCGTGCTTGCGCACGGACTTGATATTAAAGATTATTAAGTGTGCCTTCAGGTAATACAGAGATTACCGATGCACGCTGAATTTTGACTTCGTTGCCACGGCTAAGTTCAACCACTGCATAGTCACCATCAATTTTGATAATACGACCCATCAAACCGCCTGCAAAAACCACTTCACTGCCTTCAGATAGACTTTCAACCAAAGCACGGTGTTCTTTGACACGTTTGGATTGTGGACGAATCAACAGGAAATAGAAAATCGCAATCATCACCACAATCATGATGAGTGACATATATGGGCTCTGACCTTGAGCACCTTGAGCAGCATAAGCTGTAGAAATAAATAAACTCATGTATCTTTCCTAATCACGTAAAACAATTAAAACTTACAATTTAAATTTATAAAAACGCTGCACAGCAATTTACCTTGTATTGTGCAACTACGCAAATGATTCAGTGTCACAAACAGGAACTTCCAGCCCACGGCGCTGATAAAAGTCCTGTACAAATTGTTCAAAGGTTCCGGCATCCAGCGCATCACGGATCGCTTGCATCAGCCGTTGATAATAACGTAGATTATGAATGGTTCCGAGCATGGCGCCGAGCATTTCCCCACATTTTTCCAGGTGGAATAAATAGGCACGAGTAAAGTTCTTGCACGTATAGCAATCACAATGTGGATCAAGCGGCTGTTGATCATGACGATACTGACTGTTACGGATGCGTACTACGCCATCTGTAACAAAATAATGTGCATTACGTGCGTTTCGGGTTGGCATCACGCAGTCGAACATATCTACACCACGACGTACCGCTTCAACGATATCTTCTGGTTTGCCGACGCCCATCAGGTAGCGTGGTTTGTCTGCTGGCATTTTATTGGGCAAATAATCCAGTACTTTGATCATTTCCTCTTTTGGTTCACCAACGGATAATCCGCCAATGGCATAACCATCAAAACCGATTTCAAGTAAACCGTTTAAGGATTCATCACGTAAATCTTCATACATACCGCCCTGAATAATGCCGAATAGCGCATTGGGATTACCATTTTCGGTATGTGCGACTTTACAGCGTTTGGCCCAGCGCAAAGACAACTGTAATGATTTTTGTGCCTGTTCATGTGTAGCAGGATAAGGCGTACATTCATCAAAAATCATCACGATATCGGAATTCAATACGCGCTGGATTTCCATGGATACTTCTGGTGATAGAAAGACTTTTGCCCCATCAATTGGGGAACGGAAAGTAACACCTTCTTCTTTAATCTGGCGCATTTCACCGAGACTAAACACCTGAAAACCACCGGAATCGGTTAGAATGGGTTTGTCCCATTTGACGAATTGATGTAAGCCACCATGTTCTTTAATCACGTCCAGACCGGGACGCAAATAAAGATGAAAGGTGTTACCCAAAATAATGTGAGCGCCAATTTCCTCGATATCCCGAGGTAACATCCCTTTTACTGTGCCATAAGTACCGACAGGCATAAAAGCAGGCGTTTCTACCTGACCATGATTTAACGTCAAACGACCGCGACGGGCACGTCCCGACTGGTTTAATTTCTCAAATTTCATACATACCTTGAATGGGCGAAAAAACAGTTCGCTGGTTGGCGCATATTGTCTTAGATTTTAGCCAGAAGTGCCAGTTTTAATGCAGTTTCCATACAAAAAAATGTATTGGGATATGTTAATTTAATCAATAGAATGCCTAAGTTGGAATGTAATACCATGCAATATAACAACAGGATAGAATGTGCAAAAGATGGCTTAAAGATGGACCAATTTAAAAATCGGATAATGCTGCTGCCAGCAGCGGAAAAGAGATAGATGAAAAAACTTATTATTTTATTGGTTCTATTGATTGTTGCAGTGTTACTTGTGCTGCGATTCAATCAATTTATGCCGAGTCCGACAACCGAGAAAACAGCAATACAACCCGTAGATTGGCAACATGTTGTGGTTGATAAGGTTGAAGTCTATAAATCCAGACGGGAACTTAAGCTATTACAGCAAGGGCAAGTGATAAAAACCTATAAAATGCGTTTGGGCTTTGAACCAGTTGGTCATAAAACTACAGAAGGAGATGGTAAAACACCTGAAGGCCTCTATCGACTAGATTGGCGTAATCCTAATAGCCAATTTTATAAATCCCTGCATATTTCTTATCCCAATGCACAGGACCAAGCGCAGGCTAAGGCTCGAGGTGTGAGTGCAGGCGGTGATGTTATGATTCATGGATCGATGAAAGCTTTGGGCGGCGCAAAAGGTCAGCCACTTTACCATTACTTGCCAGCCAAAGACTGGACATGGGGCTGTATTGCGGTGTCCAATGAAGATATGGATGAATTGTGGAATCAAATTAAAAATAACACACCCATAGAAATTTTTCCTTAAGCTATGGGTGTTTTAGACCATGAATATATAAAAGAAGTTTGAATCATCCGCTACAGGTTATATGTTAATCATCACCTAGATCATCAAGAAAATCATAAGTTGGGACAAAGAATAAACAGCCCGAAATTGGTGTACTGAAATCCAGTAAGCGATCGGTAAAGCCTTCTTCGTTGCCACTAAACATGTTTTTTAGCATGGTATGTGTGACACTAAAACTTTTGGCATAGCCAATAAAGTAAGTGCCATATTCATTGCTTGAGGGCTTGGCAAAGGCCACATTGGCACGCAGGATTTTGAGTTCGTTGCCATCGGCATCATGGGCTTTACTGACATTATTATGGGCAGTTTTTGGTTTTTCTTCATCACTCAGTTCAATATCATCAAACTTGCGACGACCAATCACCTTTTCCTGTTCTTCGGTAGAAAGGGCGCGCCATTTTTCCATATCGTGTAAATATTTCTGGGTAAAGGCATAACTTCCATGCTTAAACTCAGGATCTTCATCACCGACCAAGGCATAATCGGCGGCAATTTCACTTTCTGGGTTTTCTGTCCCATCCACAAAACCAATAATGGCACGACCATCCAAATATCTAAAACCATGCGTTTCATCTACTGCGCTTGTTGCATCATGCAATTGCTGATGAATGATTGAGGCTAGCTCAAAACAAATGTCCTGGCTATCGGCACGTACATGGAAAAATAAATCGCCCGCAGTGGAGACCGCCACATATTTTTTGCCACGAATTTCTTGAAATGTTGCCAGTTCTTTCGGTTTCGGCTGATTGGGGAACAGGCGATCCCATGCATCTGAACCAAAACCCATCACTGCATTAAAATGACTTTGTGGAAAACGCTTGCTTAAACTCCGCACGATGGCAGTAAATCCGGCTGCAAAGTCAATCACGCTATCAAGCGCATCCTGATTTTGATTAATGGTCAAAATCATAAAAAGTGCATTTTCACCTGGAGGATTTGTAACTGGCTGGATTCTTTCACTTGGCATAGTTTATCTCTCTAAGTTCTTAAATTGTGGTCGCTTAGGCTGTTCAGCATATTCTACAATGATCATATTAATCAATAAAACCAGATATTGCGCTGACAATTTTAAAATCTGGTGATGGTGTCTTCATTTTATCTCAAGACTGACAATCAATTTTTAAATCCTTATTTTAACCATGAAAGTTGGGCTTATAGTCAAAACCGTTATTCATTACGCGATCCTGAAAAGGTTTTAATGCTTTACGGTTTAAAGTCAGACTATTGACTACATTGTTTGGGAAAATCTGGATACTGTTATTAAAGTGCTCAACATTACGATTAAAAATACTGATGGCAGCCCCAACATTTTCATTTTGTTCGGTAATTTCATGCATTAGTTTTTGATAAATTTCGTTGGCTTTTAGTTCTGGATAGGCTTCGACCTGTACATGAATGCCATTAAGTAACTGTGAGGTTTGCTGTTCAATTTGTTCTAGTTGGCGTACATCCTGTTTATCGCTGTTTAAATTCAGGATGTTTTGTCTTAAGGCGCTAATTTGTGTCATGGTGGTTTGTTCAAACTCGCCATAACGATCAATCAGCGGTTGGAGATCATCGAGTATTTTGACTTTTTGACGTTCGAAACTGGCTACATCTGCCCAGGCACGTTTGGTTGCATTTTCATTTTTGACAATATTATTGCGAATCATGATAAAGATCACCACAATGAATATGATGATGATCAAGAAAATTAACGTCCCCATAAATACTCCCCAATTTGTTCAAATTTGAACTTTAATGAATTTAAAGAAACAACAATTCGGTATTCCCGTTATTATCGAGTGTTTCCTTTGGTGTCAACAAAGCTTAGTTAATGTAGCAAATTCTCATCTCTAAAACTACGAATGATTGCGGTTAAACTATGCTGCATTTGTTCATAATGAGGGGCTTGTAATGTTCTTAAATAGCCGCGTAATTGGGATACATCGGTAATATTTTTTGCAGGTTTTTTACATTCAAAAATATTTTGTCGGCTGAGATAACAAAAGGCTTGCATTTGCTCATGAAAGACCAGTCTGCCTTTCATATGCTGTAAATGATTGGCGAGGGTCAAAGTTCGTAGTGGACTTAAATTTTTTGCCAGTTCAAATTCCTGTTGCCCATACAGGTAAAATCTTTGATTAAACTGAATGTCACTACTGGTCCAGCGTACCGGATAACGCTCATAATTGACATTTTCACTACTAATGACCAGTGCCAATGCTGGCATATCAAATACACATGCGCCCCAGCGTGGCGTTTCGATTCTTTTACGAATTTCCTCACCTTTTTGATTGCGAATAACAATCTCGGATACCGCAATATAATGTAACAGTAGAACAGGGTAGTTATGTCCATCGATATGCCAGTGTGTTGCGGCATATTGTGCAATTTCATTGCCAGCGTTGCCTTCATTTAGACAAGGGAACCCTTGAGTGACCTTTGCCAGCATATAGGTCTGGTTCATTGCAATGTTTTGATCAATTGTAGGGAATTCTGAAAACTTAATATCATACTGGGACTGAAAAACGCTGTCTTGAAGTAGATTGATCATATCCTCGACTTCACTTTGTTTATCAATTGACAATAGAGCATAAGCGGCGAGGAAAATTCCCACAATCCAGCACAATAGTAATGGAAGACCAGTTTGGTAGAGATACAGTGTTGAACCAACCAGCAGTAATATACTGATACCTAATAATAAATAGCTAAAAGTATTGTTGTAACGTAGAGAAATTGATAAGCGCCAAGGATGCAGAGCATCCAGTACCTCCTGTTTGGAGGGATTTGACAGGGCAATATTGCGTAAGCGATGAATATTATTCCAGACTTTTTTATTCATACGCTGGTGAAAGTGCCAGCGTTCCTGCAAATGTTCTAATGGCATAATTGCTCTTCATTGTATATTTATGCGTGTTGTAGGCGATCTATCAGCATTGCATCACCATAACTAAAGAAGCGATATCGCTGTGCTACAGCATGCTGATAGGCGTTCAGGATATTGTCACGATTTGATAAGGCAGATACAAGCATTAACAGCGTTGATTCGGGTAAATGAAAATTGGTAATCAAACGGTCCACCACTTTAAAATCATATCCGGGATAAATAAAAATCTGAGTATCACCAGACCATGCAGCGAGTTTCCCACCATGTGCCTGTGCTGCACTTTCAAGCGCACGTGTCGCTGTAGTCCCAACGGCAATCACTTTATTACCACGAGATTTGGCTGCCAAAATCGCATCGACTGTACTTGCGGGGACTTCGCACCATTCCGAATGCATCACATGATTTTCAATATTATCCACCCGAACAGGTAAAAATGTACCTGCTCCGACATGTAAAGTCACAAAATGTTCTTGAATCCCTTTGTCTTGTAATTGTTTTAATAATTTCTGGTCAAAATGCAAACTGGCAGTAGGCGCGGCCACACTGGCCAGTTTATTGGGATCATGAAAAACAGTCTGGTAACGCTCGGTATCAATTGCTTCTGCTTCACGATTAAAATAAGGCGGAATTGGCAATTGTCCATATTGTTCCAACACTTCAAGCACAGGTTGAGAAAACTCAACGATAAATAAATTTTCATGCCGACCCTGCACCTTGGCTGGGATAAGGTCTGGCCCGATAAAAATTTCCACACCTGCTTTTGGTGCATTGCTGGCTTTGATATGACAGTAGGCTGTGTTGGGCGAGGTTAAACGCTCAACCAAAACCTCAATGGCCCCGCCAGATGCGCGCTTACCTTTTAAACGGGCCTTCATTACTTTGGTATCATTGAGAATCAGGACATCACCTGTATCGAGTAAATCCAGTAGATCAGTAAAATGCTGATCATGAAATTGTCCCTGAGCATCCAGATGCAACAAACGGGAAGCACTGCGTTCTGCTAAAGGATAATGTGCGATGAGTTCTTCGGGTAAATGATAACTAAAGTCGGAAAGTTGCATGTGCGGTTAATATGGATAAAAAGACAGGACGTATTATAGCGATTTTCTGCCATCATCGGGTAAAGTCGTGCAAATGATCGGCGATAAGCCAATGATTTCGTGTAAGTGTTGTAAAAATAAACAAGAGAGCTACCAAGATATTGACAACCTCAAAGAACGGCGTATTATGTGCAGCACATTCCTACCTTCCCGAGGTGGTGAAATTGGTAGACGCGGTGGACTCAAAATCCACTGTCAGAGATGACGTGTCGGTTCGAGTCCGACCCTCGGGACCACTAGGAATAAACAGTTTATTACGCAAAACCCCGAAGCCTTGATATATAAAGGCTTCGGGGTTTTGTCGTTTTAGGGGTTTCGGTTTTTTTCGGGTATTTTTAGGTATATTTCGGTATGTATCTCCGCTCGATTTCCGCTTGATTCCGCCAGTGATTTAATGGATGTTTTATGAGCCAATCTGTTTATCAACGTAAGAATGGAAAATGGAATGCTGATGTTGCTATAGATGGCGAACGTCGGACAAAAAGTTTTGATCGAAAAAAAGATGCTCAAGAGTGGGCAGTGCTTTCCGAGAGAGATCTTATTTTAAATAAACGTACTCGTGACGCATTGGATAAACGGAATATTGTTTTGACTGTGGCCGAGGCTTTACGACGTTATGCAAGTGAAGTATCGGAATTTAAGAAAACTGGTAAAAAAGAGAAGCAACGGATCCGTTATTTTATTGATACTTTACCAAATACGGATTTTCCACTGGTAAAGTATCGTGCTGAATATCTGGTACAGTATCAAGATATGGTAATGAAGCGGTCGATCAATCCTTTATCTGCATCGACTGTATTGCGTGATTATTCGACGCTGTCTGCATTTTTTAACTGGTGCCGCAGGGATAAGGGCTGGATTGATTTTAATCCTGTAGAAAGCGTTAGAAAGCCAAAGAAACCGGCACATCGTGTCCGTCGTGTTGAGCTGGATGAAGTGGACAAGATCCTGACAGCTTTAAATTATGTTCCTGGTACTGTGCCTACTACGAAGATGCAGCAAGTGGGCTTGATTTGGCTCATTGCGATGGCCACGGGTATGCGGTCGGGGGAAATTGTCGGTCGGAAGATTGAGGATATTTTACTGGATCGGGATTGTGTGATTCTTCCGGATACGAAAAATGGTACCAGTCGAGTTGTACCGCTTGATGACTATGCAAAGGATCTGTGGATCTTGGCTCTGCGGATCCGCAGAACGAACAATTCAAGCAAAGTTTTTTCTGTTTCTGACGGCAGCCGTGATACGTTGTTTAGAAAAGCCCGGACTGTGGCCAAGCTTGATGATGCAGATCTAACATTCCACGATAGTAGGCATGAGGCGGCAAGTGTGATGGCCAAGCGGATTAAAAATGCTTTAACTTTATGCAAAATCTTCGGTTGGAAGGATCCTAAATTTGCTCTGGTCTATTATAATCCGACAAATGATGAGATCGTGGACGAGCTTAATCAAAGTAGATTTAATCCTTTGTATCGGAAAAAGGTCATAAAGGTAACGGATTATCAAAGGCTGTCGTAATTGATTGTTTTTATAGTGTGATTTTGGATTGTTGGAAAGGTAACTTTCGGGTGTAAAAGCGGTAACGGGTGTTACCGCTTGGTGTGATTTAAAGAGGTGTCATTTCGTCCTGTACCTGTTTTAGACGGAATTGGGCTTTGTCCAGTACGGTGATGAGGTCGCCTTTGGATAGGTGGGCGACATGATCACTGGTGCCGTCCATACCCATAACTGCGATCATGTTGAGGGTGGCTCTTACTTCGTCTATGAGGTCGGCATGGGCTTGGGTGATGCCGAATTCGATTTGTTTTGTCATTGTTATTCTCCCCGATGCTCAATCATATTTTTTGGGGTGCTAAATACCCAGCATTTGCAGGTTTTTCCTGTTAAACGACTACTGACTGCCTGATTGCTTTGCATAAATACAGGGTGTGGTTGATGGCTGTTGAGTAGGGCAGTGGTGAGTTGTGGGCGTGGTGGTAAGCCTTCTATGATTTGGTAGAGGTTGACTAGGCTTAGGGCAATGCTGTGTGGTTTTCTGCTGTGGTTGAGTTTGTCCAGACCGTAGTTGTGGATTGCACTCCAGAAGCTATCGAGTGTTTGCTGGTGGATAAGATTGTTTTGATCCAGTGTGAGGCATTGCAGGGGCAAGGTTTCCCGATGGATTTTGTTGCGTGTGTACCAGATGACTTCGACATCTTGGATGATGCCTTGCTCATCGTGGTTGAATTGGGTGATGGTGAATAGTGGGCTGCCTGAATTAAGCTGTACTTTTGCGCCGATGTGCAGTTGATTTGGGTTGTGTTGAAGGTTGTATAGGGTGGCTGCCATTTGATTAAAGGCGTTGATGTAGTCTGTTTTGAACTGTAGGGCCTGTTTTCCTGTAAAGCCCATGACTAAAAGTGTAAATCCATCTTTGGTCAGGTTATATGCAGGTGCTTGTTGTGTTCCACCCTTACCATTTTCATATTCAGCGATTACCTCCTCAAAATTGAGGAGGTAAAAATCGGAATCACATTCTGATTTTAAGTTTTCAATAGCACGTATTACATTGTCATGTCGTTTTGCAAAAATTTTGGCGACTTTTAGGCTGTTAGTTTTGATTTGCTGGTTTTGGATAAAGACGGCATCGTTGAGGTCAAGTGTGTTCATACGCTTGCCCCTTTGATTGTTGTGATGATTCTTTGGATGAAAGTTGGTTTTTGGGCAAAGTTTGGGGATTGAATACGTTGATAACAGATTCTATCGAAATGACTTTGAGTTAGGCGGATTTGTGCCTGTGTTGATTTATTCATTATGGCTTTCCTTTTGAAAGGTTTTTATAGCCACCAAATCTGCGAAAACTTGGTGGCAGACCGAATGAGGTTCGCAGTACCGTCAAAAGGAACGGCAGGCTTTCGCCTCCCCATCCGATCTACCATAACGAAAGGTGTACGGATTCTTCAGATAAAAAAATACCGCTTGAGCAGCGGATTCTATCTGCCTTTTGATTGCGAGCTGCGAAACTCGACCACTCATGTGGAGTGGTAAAATTATCGTAGTAGACCTTGAAGTTTTTGTCAACGCCCTTAAATAAGTTAGGTTGTTATTTTTCTAACAATGTTGAAGCTATAACTAAAGATTAGATCGGTAACGGCGTTAATTTAAACTTGAGTAAGTGAGTATTTGAATATGCAACAAAATGAAATTGATGAGTCCTTAAAGTTAATTACTGCATCTGATGCAAAAGTTAATTTAGAAACACTGATCCCCTATATTAAATCTAAAGTTGAAGATTATTTAGCTGCACATGCTGCGTCAGAATCAACTTTGGTATTGTCTGATCTGTTGACTAAAGAAGATTATGATCAGAATTGGGTAATTGCTCAGTGTCATAGTATTTTAAGTTATATTGATTTGTTTTATGCCGACCATTTTCTGAATGTTGTTAAAGAACGTGATCTTGCTGAGGTGACAAAAGAATTTATTTTTACGTTTAAAGCGTTTAATGGAGACCTTAAACGGCTAAATTTGAATGTTATATATGATGCACGCACAGACGAAATGTTAGGCGAGATATTTGATAGTAACTATGTTAGTGCTCAAAATGCTTTCGTAACAGCAAAAATGCAGGCTTTATACGCGGGATGTCCTTCTGCAGGTACAGCTGAGTATCTGGCAAAATTGGTTCCATTTATGATTCGACAAGCTCTAGAGCTTAAAATTAAGTCTGAAATGCTTGGAATTGCATATGCTGTAACCAAAAACACAGATAATAGCTTTAAATCTAAACAAATTATGATTAGTGAATGTATTGACTTTTTGGGAGATCAAGGAGCTACATTTTTTAATTTACCTGTTGAAATCAAGGTAGAGGACTTAAAAATAATTAACAAATGGTCGAATAATTTTATTCATACGGGCTTACATGAGTATTCATGGTTAGTTAAAACAGCTATTGATGTAATTGAGCCTTTATTTTCAATTAAAGAAAATGGTGAGATTAGTACTGATGGCTTCAAGTTTAGGTCTGAGCAATTTAATTTCGATAGTTTACATAGTGCGTTGCAAAGTAAGTTTGGTCAAAATGTGCATTTTGCGATATATCAGTCAGAATAATGGATAGTTTAGAAAGGGGCAAAAGCCCCTTTTCTTTATTTAAATAGATCACCTTGTTCACCATCGGGTTGATAGCCAAGCTCTGCCAGTTTGCTTTGTAGCATCTTGCTAAAGACCTGCTTTTCCTGTCCGATTGCCATTTGGCGCATTTTCATGATCTGCATGAGTTCGTTATGGGTGGATTTGCCTTTTATAGCGATGCCGTCAGTTTCGTAGTCATGTAGGACTTTTGCCCATTCGATTTGTAGCTGTAGTAGCTGCTCGGCTGCGGTGACATTTCCCATTGCTTTCATGATTTTGGTATTAATACGAGCAAGATAAAAATATGCACGGTCAAATTGAATATGAATAACATCATCTGGGGTGGTAGGGCTACCACCTTGAGCAGCAATAACAGGGCTTTTGAACTGTTTTATTGCATATAAAAGTATATTTTCCTCATCTAAAAGGCTCCTTTTTGCTGTTCGCCAATCTACACCAGCGAGGTCAGTTAGGTATTTTGCAGGTACATAGTTGATATTGTTCCATGTAATAATTGGAAGTGTACAACCATGAAAGTAGATGATGTCTGTGATTTTTGCGGTAGTTTGAGTGGTCATGTTGGTTGTTCCTTAATATGAAATAGTCTGTTTATCAAATGCCATAGCGTATTTGGTCACATCACTGGCTTTCCAGCGTGGGACATAGGTATCTTTGGTGGGTAGCATTCGTGCCGGTGGGAACTGCTTGTGGTTCATGATGTGTTTTTTGGTGTAGTCAAGGCTGTAACCAAAATAGGCAGCGATGTCATGTTCGTCCCAGAGTTGTTGATCCAGAGGTATGGTTGGACGATGGGCGATTCTATCGACCATTTTGTTAATGATCTTTTCAAGTTGGGATAGGTCTGCCATATTTTTTTTAACCTCTCGACAATACGCTGGCCAGTGCAAGTGAAATGACAGTAGCCAAGGTGGTTATGCTGAGAGATGCAATCAGTGCATGTAGGAAATTACGGCTTATCCAGAAACAGACCAATAGCATCACAAATGCCATACCAAGTACGGTAAGCATGATTTTTAGTGCAAATGGGTCATATAGCGTTGGTATGAGTACGATAAGTGCATTAAGATATGACATGGCTTTAGTCCTCTAAGGCTAGACTTTCAGGGTCGATAAATGGCAACTCATTCGGATTGAAAAGATTGGCGTCTGGAGATCCGTTTGAGTTGTCGATTTCTTTTTTGATTCGATTAGCTAGATCTTGAATGACCGCTAATGTTTGTCGTGTTGCGCCGTATAAATACGGATAGTTTTTTGCATTTGTCTTTACTTCATCTTCAGCAACAATATTTTCGAGTATTGCGACTGTTTCATTGATACGAATAATTAAGTTATCAAGCGCATAGGCTTTAAACTGTAGATCCTCATTTTGCTTCATGGTTATTTCCCCTTGGCTTGAAGTAGGTTCGGATTGGTAAATATCCAGCATTTAACGGTACGGCGACGGTCGGACACTTCATTGTCTGCATCGACGTTTTTACTGGCATCCGCTGGATAGCGGTTTGAGCTGACAGCTCGGTTGGTTTCGATAAATTTGTACTTCTGTGATGTCTTGAGTAGATCTTTGATCAAAGTGATGTCCGGCAGCTTCTGATAGTGCTGTGCCGCAACTTTGTAGATTTCGTTGAGATTGATTGCGACGGTCTGGGCATCGTGATCATGATGGTTGAGGCTGAATTGAGCCGATCGACCAGATTGCAGATATTCAAAGGCTTCCCAAAATTGCTCGACTTCTTTGCAATCACCATTCAGCTGATCAACCCGGGCTTGTGCCATTTCCATGAGCATGTCCTGGGCTTTGGCCACTTCCTCATAATCTAGTACACCATCAAGTACATGCTCGGCCAATGCTTCAACCAGTGCTGCAACTTGTGCATGGCATAAAGCGATCCGGGTATGGGTAATGCCGGCACTGTGGTATTGGTCCTCAATGCTTTTTAAACGATCTTGGTAGGTTTGCAGGATTTCGTTTTCTTTACGCAGGCAATGGGTCATGTAGGTGCATGTATCTTCAAGATCCATGCGGTCAAGCGTATCGACAATACGTTTGGTTTCGAGTGACTGGCCTTTCCTGTCAAAAAACAGGTGCAATGTACGGGTCAAAATCGCTTCTGATGCAGCAATGGACGTATTTTGGCTGATCATGATTGCGCCACGGAAGGGTGGCTCATACGTTTCATTCCCTGCATTTTTGATACCTTTTGAACGAATTGCACGACCGTTAAATGCATCCTTCAATTCGTCCCAGCTAAATTTGGCTTGTTTGACGCTATTGCCCTGTTGATCGTTACGGTCGCCCTCAATCAGGACGACGGGTAGGTTGGAGATCTGGGCAAAGTTACGATAGACGGCAACGCTGGTGGCTTTGTTTGCATCGAAGCCTTCGTAATTTTCACGGCCGGATAATTTCCAAAGGAATTCGATTAAACGGGATTTACCTGCACCAGCTTCACCGACGATTTCGATAAATGGATATGAGCTATGAATGCTGCGGATCTGCTCGGCAAAGTAAGATCCTGTCCACCACGCAAGAGTGATTAAACCTTTGCAACCACGAACACGGTAAAAGTCTTTCCACCAGGTCGGTTTAAATTCTTTTTTCGGATTGATGGTGATGACTGGGGATTTGGCCAGCGACTTGAGTTCAAGCCGTTTAATCTTGAAGTAGTCGTGTTCGTTAATGCCGATGATCTGGCCATCGTGGACAGCATGCTGTGGAAAAATATAGGTTCGGTATTCGCTGGAATAGCCGATAAAGTCTGTGGTTTTTACTTCTTTAAGTCGCTCCGTTTTGCGTTTGATAAAAAATTCAAGTTGTTGATCTGTGCCTGTCCACATTGCACCAGCCATGATTTGCATGGTTGCATCTTTGAATTTGCTACGGCTGCCGATTTCACTGGCTGTAAACTGGGTCTTTTTTTCGGCCCATTGGCTTTGCATGTTGAAGTAATACCAGGACTCGCCTGTGACTTCGTTACGTTCAAAATAAAGCGGTTCGATCTGGGCATTACAGATCTCGGTGACGGCTGCACTATCACGCAATGCCTGTTCCCGTTTTTTCTCGTCAAGCATTTCTAAAAAACTAGGTTCTTTTTCAATTTGCTCTAATCGCTTTGAGTATTTGTCGTAATCTAGATTGAACCAGTACAGGCGTAAGTTGTGATTAAAGAAAAAGGTTTTGGTACGACCTTCTTTAAAGTTATAAATAAGCAACCCGGCTTGCTCGGCGGTTTCTGCAATGAGTAATTCACCGTAATGACGGTATTTAACCCGTTCTTCACTGTGTAATAGATCGTGTAAAAACAGGTCGTTCCAGTCGAAATTACGACCTTTAACTTGGTACGGTGGCAGGGCAGCGGAAGATGACCATTTTTGTTGTAATGCTCGGATATGAAATTTTTTGATGGCATCTTTGCCGGCTTTGTCGTTGTCGAATGCCCAGATTAACCGTGGCTTGTCGATTTTTAACTCGTGGCAGCGGTCTTCGATCTGTTTGAGTAATTTGGAAGGGTAGTTGCTGGTGGACATGCTGGCAATTGCAGCTTGGCCGGAATGTACCAGGGCGATTGAATTAAATATGCCTTCGCTAATCCAGATGCTTTGCGCTTTACACAGGTTGTCGAGATCAAGTAATGACCAAGCCAGACCTTCATATTTGCCGATAAAATTGGCTTTCTGACGGCCAAATCGTTCTGGGCGGTCGATAAAGCGTTCCCAATAAACCCCTTCAGCTATTTTAAAACGGACAGTACCGGTATAAAGCCCTGGATATTTTTTCTCGTTGCTGAAGGTTTCCTGGGTGTATAAACCTTTAAGCTGTGTTAGATCAAAACCCCGGCCATGTTTGAGGTAGGCATCGGCTGCGGCATGTGGATTTATGTCGGTTTTTGGAAATTCTTTTGACCAGTCTTTGAATAAATCTTCACAGATGTCTTTGACGTGTTCTTCGTAGCCGCATTTATTTAAGCGACCGCATTTGACGATGCGTGGTTTTATTGCATGGGTGTAGCATTCTTTTTTGCTGCACTGCGGGCAAATACCTTCCCTGTACCATTCGCCTTGCCGCTTAAACTTGAAGATCTGGTTTAGACGGTCGTCGATGCGTCTTGATATATCTGACATAAATACACTCTATTGCAATGAAACGTATATGTTTTTTTGTAATTTGTAGCACATGCTACAAGAGTCTTATCTATGTCGTACAATCCGCTTCCTGCTGCTGTTGTATGAATGCATCCAGTAAAACCCTAGTGGGTTTTCTCCGGGTTTCATAGGCAACTTTTTCAATGATGGCTCTTTCGGCTTCGGTGACACGTACAGCAATCACGTGAGTTCGGTTTTGTTTTGATTGATTGTTGCATTTAGACATGGTTAAATCCCTATAAATCGTGATTTAGTTACTTAGTAAAACTAATTTATCACGATAAAAGATGATTTAAAAGTACTTATTTGGAAAAAAGTATGAAAAATGATGATTTATTTAATCGTGGTGAAAGATTACGTGAAGAACGAAAACGCCTAGATATAAAAACACAGGAAGATTTAGCCGAAATCCTAGGGGTAAAAAAGAATTCTATAGTTAGATATGAAAAACATAATGATGCATTAACTACAGACCAATTGGATAAGCTGGAAGATTACGGTTTTGATATTGGTTATATTCTCTGGGGGAAGCGTAAGGAAGAGTTTGTGGTAGATGTTCAGTTAAGTGAGGATGAGCGGCGTATCATCACTGCATATCGGAATACCAAAGATGATATGAAAGCTGGTCTGGTGGCGGTGGTGGAATGTTTTGCTGGGCAGTTTAGTGGTTGAATTAGTTTAGCCCTATATAGAAGCTAGCTAGTTTAATTAAAAACCGTATGAGCATAATAAAACTAGCCATTAAGGCAATGTGCCATAGGATTTTGATAAAGCTATTTGGGTTGTAGTTCATAGATTCCATCATTAAGCCTAGAAATTTAAATCGAAATTGCTTATTATTGCTCACAAGTGTTTAATCCTTCTGCCTTTAAGGGTTGAACCAGAAAAGCCGAGAACCGCAAATTCTTGGCTTTTTGCTTTTATGGGCTAAACATAGGATGAGTAGGGGCGATTGTCTTGGGGTATTTGTTGTCTATTGTGAATAGACAACACGATGTTATATTGAGAAAACTTGATTTTAATAATTTTTAGATAGTGTATTGTTTGCTCTGGGGAGAGTGATGTGAGTGATTCTACTGAAAAAAGTATTAAGAAAGATTTTAAAATCTCTGACTACATTGGATGGATATTGTTAGGTATAACACTTTGGTTTTTGTTCCCTTGGATATTCTCAATTTTTTTTAATTGGATTTTGAAAGATCCAGTTTACTATGGCGAGAATTTTGGTGCAGTAGGGGATATTTATGGCAGTTTAAACACTTTAATTTCTTCAATTGCTCTTTGTGCTATTGCTTATTCTACTTGGTTACAAGTGACTTCACTGAAGGAAACTCGAGAGACTAATCAGCAGCAGCTCAGAGAATCCCAAAATGCGATTTTTATTAATGAGTTTTACAATTTATTGAATTACAATAGAAATATTTTTAATTCTCTTGTCATTACTAATAGTAAAGAGTCATTGAAAGCGATAGATATCTTTAGTAAATTAAGTGATGAATTTACAAGGCTACTTAATGAAGAATGGAAAGACAGAATCGATACGTTGACTCCAAGTGAAGTAAGGTTAGCTTTAAGGACATTTATTCGTAAAATTAGTGACGAAACAAAGTCTACAGGTTTTTATTCTGCTTTTAATTTTTATCCGACCATTATAAATTATGTAAAAGTTGAACAGAGCGGCGATGAAAAGAAAAAATTACTTTATATGAATATCATAGGTAATTCTATGTATTACGGAGAGAAAAAAGCACTATTATGGTTGGCAGTTAATAGTCAGTCTTATCGAGACGCTTTAATGGATAGTAATCTTTTAGATTTGAAAATTGTTGATAGAGAGGACGATGACCAGTCTGAATTAGAAAGGAAAGCTAGATTCCGTAAATTCATTAAACATTTTGGATTGGATAAATCCAGCTTCAGAAATTCTGATGTTTTCAATGATGATAAAAACCCGACCTAAGTCGGGTTTTTTATCACTTCAATACTTGATCTATCTCACAGATTTGATGGTGAAGCAGATTAAACAGTGCAGTATGTTCATTCGGTGTTAGCCCTTCGCTGATTTTGGTGAATGCGGATAATGCATATTTAAGGGTTTCAACTGGATATTGGATCTGTTCCAGTTTTTGTTCTGCTGTCATATTGGGGCGCAGTTGAATTTGTATTGTTGAACTCATCTTTAATTTTCCTAACTCGTTGTATGAGTGGGGATTTGATTTAAAAACGTGTATTTATCCAAGAGGATATTCCGTATGTTCTAGCGTATGCTGTTGCCGTGCATCAAATATCCAGCATTTGACGGTTTTTCCTGTAATGATACTACTGACGGCATGGTTGTGCTGCATGTAGATCGGGTAGGGGGTTCGGCTCTGCATGAGGTTGGCCAATAGCTGGGTTTTGGGTGGTAAACCTTCGATACTCTGGTAAAGCTGGGTGATGTTGAGTGCCAGAATACGATTGTCCCGACTGTGATTGAGCTTGTCTATGCCGTAGTGGTTGATGCTTTGCCAGAAGTCGCCCAGGGTTTTATTCTGGATGAGGTTTTTTTGTTCCAGCGATAGGCAGGCAACAGGGATGGTTTCACGACATAGTTTGGCTTTGTCGTGCCACATGACGTCGGCATCTTGCATATAACCGTTTTGGTCGTAGTGGATACGACTAACGGTATAGAGTGGCCCACCGGATTTAAGTTGTACGGCTGCACCGACATGGATGTGTTGCAGATTGCCCTGTACGTTGTAGAGCATGGCGGCCATTTGGTTAAAGGTGTTGATGTAGGCAATTTTGGTCAGGGCTGCTTCTTCACCGGTAAAGCCCATGACCAAGAAAATAAATCCATCTTTGGTCATTTCGTAATATTTGGATTCTCGGGTCGCACCATTACCAATTTCAACGGTTTGAACATGAGCGCAAAATTGCGCTAATGCAAAACTTTTAATATTATTTTGCATGCCCTCAAAATTGAGGGCATGTTCATCTTCAAAAAAGCTTTCAATTTTTCGTACAACATTGTCATGACGTTTCTTGAAAATTTCGGCAACTTTTAGGCTGCTGGTTTTGACCTGTTGGTCGTGGATAAATACGGCATCGTCGAGTTGTGTGAGTACTGTCATGGTTGTCCTCTAGCCAAGATATTTTAGTTTTTCAGAAAATTCCATTATTTCTAGATCAGATTTACTGCTAGAGATCATTCCAAAATTTTGCATCGCGAAGAGGTAACCATAGAACATGGCCACTTTTTCTGATTTTGATAGGCGTGCTTCGTTGAGGATAATTTTGATCGTTCTTTGCTTTAGATGCTCTAAGTCTGTAGAGGTTAGATTTTTCATGTTCACACTCCCCAGAAAAACATGGAAAATGCAAAGCCAAAGATACAGAGATATGAGGCAGTATTGATCAGGGTATGTTTACGTTGGCGATGACGCTGTTTTTGCTGGTATGCGTCTAAGTCGTAGATCGGGGTATGTTCAATGACAGAATTTTGAGTGTGCGAATGCGTAGAAGCGAAATGTTTCATTTGCTATTCCTGTGATCAAGTTAAGTTTTAACCTGACACCATTACTTCTCACGGTAATGGTGACAGACTGAACAGGGGTGAGAATACCGCGATCACAGGGAGCGGCCAGCCCGAAGGCTGCCCTGTCCAGCCTGCCATAGAACAGCAAAGCTGGATTTTACGCAAAAAAATAGCCCGCGACGGACTTTTTGCGTCTGTGATCATAAATATTTCAGGTTCTCACGCCTGTACAAGGATTTTGCCTTGCCTTTAAATCGTAACTAAGTTACTATTTTTTGGCAAGTGGTTTTTAACCAAAATTTGGAGGTTTGTCCATGATGCATTTTGTTATTAACGATACTCAAAAGAAAACAACTGAATCTGCGCCAGTAAAAATTAGTATCTCTCGTATGCAAAAAGCTTTGGCGGCAGAGCGGTTTCGTATGCCTGAAGGTTTGAGTCGTGAGGAAAAACGTCAGCATATCTTGAATGCGGCTAAGGGTAAGTAATTGGTTTATACGTTTGAATATGGCAAACAGTTTGCGAATGAGTTTGCTAGATATCCGGAAGATCAACAAGATGCAATTATTGATTTTACAGATATATATGAACTATATGGGTTAAGTGATTTTTCTAAATATAAGGGTAAGATAACACCTTCATGGAAAGGTGTTGATTTTGATTCATTTAATTATCAATACGCTTATGAGCATAAACTTTGGCATTATCATATTGGAATTCCTGAATATGTGAAGAGTTTATATCGAGATTATTATACTTCAGATTGGGTATTGCATTTTATTAAAGTGTCAGATCAGCATATTGTAATTGTTGATGTACTTTTCCATTATAAAGCGGATGGGCATTTTCATTTGCCAAAAGAAAAGTATTTAGAGTATTAATTTTTATAAGTGATTGGTTTGGTGGGGAATTTGGTGTGGCGGAAAGTCCAGCAGAAAATAATAGATTAAGACAGCTAGAAGAGCGGAAAGCATTTGAAGAGCTTAGGGATAAGGTCATTCAGGAATTAAAGGTGCTAATTGAGCATCCAGTTTTTCATGATATTAAAGAAATGCACCTATTAGGTGAATCAACATTCACTGATATTAATAATATTAGTGTAATTTTTAAAAATATTTTAGTTCGTATTGAAAAAGAATATGATTTTATTGCAAGTGAGTGGATATTAAAAATACTTAAAAGCGAATTCTATAATATAAGAGTTATGCTGGATCTGTTATTAAGTGGAATTAAAAATTTTAGGGTATACCCAAAAAATAATTTTATAGGATATGGCGACGAGAAGAGAAGTTTTGCTGAGTTCTCAGAATTTATTTTGGCAAGAGTTAAGTATCTGGAACATCTAAATTATTATTTATCAGCCTTATATGACGGTTTAAAAAGGGAAGCTCAACAAGTCACCTTAATGGCTAATAATGACTTTGTTCGTAAAATAGAAAGTACAAGAAATGATTTAGTAAAAGAGGTTGAAGATTTTAGAAGACTGCGGAATAATGCAGATAATGC
The DNA here is from genome assembly GCF_002174125.1 of Acinetobacter populi. GTDB lineage: Bacteria > Pseudomonadota > Gammaproteobacteria > Pseudomonadales > Moraxellaceae > Acinetobacter > Acinetobacter populi. The sequence continues at coordinate 808,758 of NZ_NEXX01000001.1, read as the reverse complement.
TAAAACAGAAAATATTTATAATAATGCAGTTGTAAAATATAGAAAATATGAGTGGGGTTATCGGATAGCATTTTTTTTAACTCTCGCCCTAGTTTTTGGAGTTTCTTTGTGGTTTTGGAATAGCGACTATCTTAATAACATTATTAATCAGCCATCATATGCAAGTTCAGCTATTTTTTGGTCTGTGAAAATCACCTCATTAATAGCCTGTATAACCCTACTCACCTATTTTTTAAAACAATCATCGCATCATCAAAAGCTTGCAGACCAAAACTATCAAACACAATTAGAGCTACAAGCTTATCCAAGTTTTATGGAAAGTATCCCAACTGAGGAAGCGGCTAGTGTACGTAAAGAATTGGCACTTAAGTATTTTGGTCGTGAAGTCGATGGTGCAGCGCATAAGGACATGAGTAATTTGATATCTGACCAGATGAAAAGTACAACTGATATGGTGAAAGCTACAACGGAAGCGATTAAGAATTTGAAAGGTTAACTGGTAATGTCAATTAATGCGGAATTAGATTTAAATGCTATTATTGAGAAACTATTAAATGATACGTATGGTTTAATTTTTTTATGTATCATAATTTTTTTAGTTATTTTAACAGTTTTTGTTTATTTTATTGCAAAATCAGGATTAATTTCTGAAATTAAAAATTATCTGGAATATCGAAATAAAAGTGAACAAGATAGATTGAAAAATCAAAATGATTTATTAGCTATGGCTTCATTTAAGCCTATTGAGAATGAACTTAAGTATCATTTTGATATTGAGAGAATACAGAAGTATTTGAAATTTAAGCATTCTGATATGGATTTAATTTTTTATATTATTTCTTGTCGTAATAAAAAAGCTGCTATTAAGTATTATGAATCTTCATCATCTTGTCTAGAAAAAGATCTAATTACTAAACGCTATATATTAAAGAAAATATATAAAAACTGGGTTGTAAGTACGTTGTATTGGCTTGGAACAATACTATATTTTGGTCTTGTATTTGCTTCTTTATTCCCGACTATTTGGGTTTTTCAGATCGCTTGGACTACAGGTGAAAATCTTAATGATTTGCCAAATGTATTTTTTGCATTTCAATTTTTATTATCTATTATCGCAATAGTTGTTGGTTTATTTATTTTAAGTCCTCTATTAAAACCGTGGAAAGCAAAACAATTTTTAGAGTTGGAAAAGGTGAAAGATTAAGTTAAAGGTATTTATTCATCTACTCGATTATGTGCCAGCTCATATGCCTCACTACGTTCACGCTTGCCCACAGCTAATACAAAGACCAAAACCACATCATCTTGTACTTGGTAAACCAAACGATGGCCTGACGCTTTAAGTTTGATTTTATAACAGTCTGAAAATCCACTTAAACGATTGGCTTCGATATGTGGATTTTCCAAAATTTTGGCAAGTTTCTTTTTAAATTGTGTTTGAATGGTGCCGCCTAGCTTTTTCCATTCCTTTAATGCTCGTGGATCAAATTCGAGATTGTATTTAGGATTAGAGGTCATCTAGGCTTACCTTAATGCCTTTTTGTGGGGTGGCTAATCGTTGCTTAACAATTTCCAAAAGCTCTGCGTCTTCGTCTGAAACGACTAGCGTTTTAAAGGGTAGCTTCTCTTGATCTGCGACATATTGTAAAGTTTGACGCAATAAATCGGATGGCGTAATCCCTAGCTTATCTAAAGCGGCATAAGCTCGTTCTTTTAGCTCGTCTTCTATTCGAATATTAATGGTTGCCATTGTAATGCACCTTGTAAATACATTTGTATGTACAAATTATAAGGTATAAATTTAACTTTTACAAAAATAGATTGTTAATTTATTTAGAACCGATGAATCAGGAATAATGGAATTTCTAAATACCAGCACACGGCGATAAGTGCCATCAAAGCACCGATCAAAAAGCCAAAATAAAATGCTGGCCAGTGCATTAACGAAATGTCCTGGCTTTGGCTTCTTTTGCCGATGCACATTCAATACATAAAGTAATACCGCAATAAGCTTGTCGCTGGGGTGGAATGTCGTTGCCGCATTGCTCACATTCAGCAAGTGATAGAGCGGTGTAATCTCTGGGCTGGATCTTTACTTGCTCCAGTTGGCGTTGTTGTGCGATGTCAATGATGTCTGTCATGCTGGTTGCTTCAATTGTTTGAGTATTTCTGGGTTCGGGGTGGCGGAAGGGGAGAGCTGTTGTAGCCATTCTGTGCGGCCTTTAAATGTGGCTCCGCAAAATGGATTGGTACACTGGGCGTAAACGGTTTTTAATAATGCGTGTTCCTGTCTGCTGGAACGCAGGATCATTGCCGATTTACAGTGAGGGCAAGCATGTTTGGGTATTCTCATGATTTCTGCTCTGTAAACATATGTAAATAATAGCTTAAAATCACGATAAATAGTGATTTTAACTTGAAAATATCATTAAATATGATATTTTATGTCTGTCAGCACTGCTGATAATTGCAATGAAAAACCCTTTTTTCTACCCACCTCCCCAAGTGGGTATTTTTTTGCCTATTTTTTGGCATTCTGTATTTTTTGATATTCCCGTTTTGCCCAGGCATCGGCAGATTTTTTGGTGACATAAAGATGTTCTTTGATGAGTGGTTTGCTTTGTCCACCAAGTGTCACGACTTGATCCTTGCCATTGCTGCCTTTGTACCAGGTTTTTACACCGCTGTAAGAGGCATATTTATTTTTAAGTCTGGCGGCTTTTTCTGCTCTGGTGAGTGTGGCTTTTTTCTCTTTTTTGGGTTTCTCGACTAAAGGTTGGTTGTTGGCTTCCCGGATGCGGTTGTATTCCCGATAGGCTGCATTCTGGGCTGTTGTTTCTGTGCCATAGACATGTTTTAAGGTTAATGGCTTGCTTTGGTCGCCAAGGTTAAAGTTTTGTTGCTTGCCATTTTTGTCTTTATAAATGGCGATAACACCGGTGTATTGGCTATAGTCGATGTCTTCTTTTTCGATGCTGCCATCAAATAATTCGCTAATATCATCGGCATTGGGTAGCTGGATCTCGCATTCAATATCCGTGGTATAGCCATCGTTGGCATCCAAGTTGTGGCTGATGGTGGTACCGAGCCAGACAATTTCGTTGATACTGGGTTTAAAGCCTTCAACGATGATTTGTTGTTCCGGAATGATGTTGGGATTGCCTCTGGCCAACGTCATGCTGAAGGATTTTGCTGCCCGTTTACTGCGATTGAATTCTGCATTGGCGGCTAGTTCTGCGGATTGTTTGTCCCGGCAGGTGTAGCGTAGCTCTTTGCAGTTACCGCCTTCGTCAATGCCCACGATGACGTGTTTTTTTAGCCCCTTGTCGGTATCGTAATAAAAGGCTTTTACGCCATCTATGCGGTCTGTACCGTCACCGGAACGATAACTGTGACTATCGCCATTTCTGCGGTGTAGGTAGATCACCGGTAGATCCAATCCGGATGCGGATTGTGCTGCACCACGGGGCATAAACAGTAAGTAGCCATTTTTTACAGTGGCAATAGCATCATGTTCGTCGGCCAGACGGGTGATGAGATTGGCATCGGATTCGTTTTGGTCGATATGGGCAATTTCCTGATCGTATAGACTGTCGTGGATTTGCGGTGTTAGGCTGTATTCAATGGCAATATTGGTGATGATGTCGCCCAGGGCAATCATATGCCAGGTTCTTTCTCTTTTCTGGCGTAATCCTTCAGATAGATCTGCTGCTTCGGCTGCAATGGATATTTTGTCCGGTGGACCGCTGTGGCTGGTGCCGGTGACTTGATAAGAGCCTTTAAACACCAGACCGGTACTTTCCCAGCCGATCCATGCCCGGATCTCTGCCTGTTCCGGTGGAATGTCGAGTTGTCCATCGGTGTCGGATAGTTCGATGTCGAGGCTGTCTGCGACCAGCCCACGGTGATCGTTAATGCGTAGGGAAATCAAGCGATTTTGCAAGTATTGTGAAATATCGATCCCGTTGACTTCGATACGATAGATGGCTTTTTCGTATGCAGCTGCTTGTTGATATTGCTGTTTGATGGTATCTAAAAAATCGCTGACCATTAGAATATTTTCCTTAATAAGGACACGCCATACGTGAGTAGGTCACCAATCTGACCAAATTTATGATCCCGGACTTTGGTCAAGGACAGGGTAAATTCGGTTTTCCGTGGTGCGCCATCGGGGAAAAAATCGGTCTGGGTGATGTTCATTTCATCAATCACCACAAAGCCATAAATGCGTCCGGTGCCTTCCATGAGTAAGTAGGGCTTGCCGGTATTGGCCATGGCTCGTAGTCCATCAAGACCAATCCGTGAAAGCATTTGGATCTCGTGGGAAATACTGCAATTAAGGGTGAATTTATCCTCGCCTTTGCCGGCATATTGATAGTCCGGTGCATCATCAAAACGGTTGTGTGCCACATGCCGCCACGAGGTTTGTCGCTGGAGCTGCTGGTATGAAATCGTTGGCAGTGAAAAGATAAATAGCCCAAGTGCCATTTGCATGCTGTATTACTCCTGATCCCGATAGGATTTAAATGCCCGTTTCATGGCTTCGTTTTTGGCTCGGTCCCTTTCATCCATTGTTGCAATGATTTGTTTGACAGGTGTTTTGTCGGAAACCTGAAAATGGTAATGATTGGTGTCATGGCTAATCACGGTGACGGATCGACCTTGCTGGATAGGGCGTACCGGTTGGACTTTGGCCGTGTGTTGTGGCAAAGCTTGTGCAACATTGGCGGTGGCGGCTAAAGGCTGGTTTGCGGTGTTGTTGATGCCGTTGGCCAAGCCCTGCATGGTAAAGTTACCGATCTGCTCAAAGACCCGACTAGGGCTGTGAATATCGAGTATTTTTTTGGCCCAGTCCGGCAAGTTGGACATGATTTTGCTAAAGGTGGCTTTGAGTGAGTCGATTTTGCTGACGATGCCTTTTTTTAGGCCATCGATGATCATGGCACCAAAGCCGGTAAACTTGGCCGGAAGGTCTATGCCAAAATAGGACATGACTTTGGCAAACACCTGGTAAAACAAGCCAAGGGGTGACCAGTTGAGGATGGTTGCGCTAATATTGGCAATGCCACTATTGAAAAAGCCTTTAATACTGTTCCATGTATTTTGAAAAAATGTCGGAATTTTACCGAAGGTGACCACGATCCAACCGGCTGTTTCACCAATTGCAGTACCAAAAGCAATAAATGCAGCAACACCGCCTTGGATTAAAATAGCGATTAGATCTGTGATGAAACCAATAATTGTGCCCAGCCAAAAACCAAAGGTTTGACCTGACTGGCTAACTGCATCAATTTCCGCTTTGGTTGCGTCCAGTGGCTGAAATAAAGAAACCAAAAGATATTTAAGAAAACCTAGTACATGCACAATGCCATCCCATAGCGGCATAAGTGGCGCAAGGACTGGTTGTAATTTTTGCCAGATTTGTTTAAAGCGATCCAGTGCCGGTGCCATGCCTTGCATTAATCCTGTGGCAAAGCCGGAAAAGAAAGCGGTAATGGGTTGCCAATACTTAATAATCAAACGGGCTACAAGAGCAATGGCGGTTCCAATCCAAACGAGAGGATTGGCCAGCATTGATGTGGCCAGCATTCTTAAACCAGTTAAAACTAAAGGCAGGGCATTACGGGCCAGAAATAATGCGCCTCTAGCCAGCCAAGAAAAACCTTTGGCCAATAACCCCATACGTCCCCAAAATCCAATACCGAATTTGGCTAAAATGGCACTGGTAATAAAGGCAATAATCCCTAGCTTGGTGATACCGGCAAAGATACTGACTAAACTACCCAGGAATAGATTAAAGCTGTATTTGATACTTAACATTGCGAGTTTAAACATTAAAAGCTTTAACAGTAGATCTGCAATTCGTTTGACCAGTTCCGGATTTGCATCGATCCATTGTTTGATTTTTTCGATAAACTGGGTAAATCCTTGCACTGCATTACGCAAATTACCACCAAGGGCATTTAGTAATGAAACAGATAAATCCTCTACACCGCCTTTAAGCTGTTCTAAATCACCAGCGAGATTATCTTTAATAATAGCTGCGGCCTTTGCAGCTGCACCTTGTGAGCGTTCCAGTTGTTTTGTTAGTTCTTTAAGTTTGTTGACGGTCTGGCCAGTGTTTTCATCAATTACTGCCGACTGGTCCACCAATGTTGCAAATGCTGAAATTGCTTCCTGTCCACCTAATTTTTTATAGATTTCTAGGCGTTCTGCTTCTCCTAGATTCTTGGTTTTGCGGTTAATTTCTTCAAAAATATCTGACATATCCAGCAAATTTCCTTTGCTGTCTGTCAATGTGAGATTGAATTTATCAATAACTTTTTGAGCTTCTTTCGGCGGCGCAGCAAAACGTGTCATCATCGCTCTTAATGATGTACCGGCTTGAGTGTCCAGAATATTGTTATTGCCGAGTAAACCAATCATGGCCGATGTTTCTTCTAATGTTGCACCATACGCCTTTGCAATCGGGGCAACGTATTTCATGGTTTCACCAAAACCATCAACACTTGTGGCCGTTAGATCTGTGGCCCGTAGCATCACATCATTTACCCTGGTGATTTCTTTGGCCTGTAAACCAAAGCCATTTAATGTCCCGGCTGCAATCTGTGCTGCTCTGGCTAATTCCACCTGTCCAGCTTCTGCAAGCTGTAATGTCCCACCCAATGCATCTAAAACCTGATCGCTGGTAAACCCTGCTGATGCCAATGCATGTTGTGCCTGGGCTGCTTCTGTTGGACTAAATGATGATGCTGCACCCCATTCCCGTGCCGATTTTGTCAATTTATCCATATCGGCAGATGTTTTTTCGAGATCCAGAATTGCCTGAACCCGACTCATCTGCTGTTCAAATGCGATAGCTGGTTTAAGTAGTTGATATAATCCAGTTCCCACTACGCCAGTACCAATCGCAATACCTTTAAATTCCTGTCGCATTTCTGCTCTGGAGTCTGCCAGTGATTGTTGAAATTTTTCTACTTTTGATTGTGCGTAATCGATGCCATCCCAAGCTTTTTTAAATCCTGTGCCTAAAGTAGAAAAAGTTCTTTGAGTGAGGTTGGCTTCGTTACGAACATTTTGTAATTGTTTGCTGTAATTATTTAACCCTCGGTTGTTATTGAGGGTTTTATCAAGTTGGTCAATAGATGCGATGAGCCGATCTAAAGCACTGTCTGTTTGCTCGGTATTTTTCATAAAGCTTTGCAATGGCTTTGATGCTTTATCGACCAGCTTTAACAGAATGTTTAGATCAAGATTGCTCATGTTTATTTGTCGCTTTGAGTTCGTTCAAATGCGAGTTGCTGCCAATACATCAACTCTTCTATATCAAAATCGGCACAATCTGCCGGGGTCCAGTGAAAGACGACGGCCAGATTGGCAATCACCGGCTCTATTCTGTTGGGGTAGCTTGTGCTGCTGGAGCTAAAAAACTTAAGGCATCACCTGTAAGTGTGGTGAAGTCCAAAATTTCCATATTATCGATTGCAGCTTCCGGAATTGCAGGGCTGGTGATACGTGGTAATAACTTCTTCAGCTCATCAACATTGAGATCCAGCAATTGACGTAAATTAATGCCCTTAAGATGACTGACATTTGGCTTGCGGACTGTGATTTCAAAAATCGTGTTATCGCCCAACTTGATGCCATGGCTAAGTTTTACTAATTTTGATACTGGTGTGATTGCTGCTAAATTTTCGGTTTGTGCTTGAGTCGTCATGGTTAAACTTCCTAAAAGTAATTAAAAAAACCTTGTGCACGACTGGCATACACAAGGGAGGAGAACTGTTACATGCCCAGAGCTTTGCGCTGTTCTGCAAGAATATCGACACCGTTGACGATATATTTCATATTGAGTACATCGATCTCGACCTCGACACGGCCATTAACTGTGAGCTTGTAATAGGTGCAATGGGTTACCATTTTTTGCTCGGTATCATCACCGGCTTTTTGCTCGCCCATATCGATTTCTTCATGGCGGCCACGCATGACTACCTCAACGGCATCGACAGTGCCTGTATCGTCACGTTGATATGCGCCGGCAAAACGTAGTTGCACCGATGAAATAGAGCCACCGAATTGACGAATGGAGGTAAGATCCAGACCGCCTATGGTCCATTCAAGTTGTAATCCGTCATCACCTGCGCCCAGGTCAATTTTGACGTTACCGTCCATACCGCCACCACGCCAGTCTTCCAGCTTGCGCTGGAGCTTTGGCAGGGTCACTGTGGCGACCTGTCCGAGTAGGCTTTCTGCATCATTGAAAAGGTTTAGGTTTTTAAGTTTGCTGGGTAATGCCATGTTATTTTTCCTTCAGGGAAATCACGGGTTATGCCGTGATTTGTGATGCAAAGTCTGCAAGATATGAATCGGTGATTTTCTGGATAAAGCCGAGATCCTCAAGTGGTGGGACAGGCGTATAGTCGTATGAGATACGCAACTTGCCGGCTTTGAGTGTTTCTGTGCTGTTTTGTTCCGGATCGTAGTAGGCTTCGGCATCAATGATGTAGCCACCGGATTTTAGTTTACGGAATTTTGCATTGACCCCTTCGATGATGTCGTTGACCAGTGATGCATGCATCGGTTTATCAACTGCCCACATGTGCGCTTCTGCGATGGTGTCTGCCAGGACTTGTGCTGTCCGGGTATAGTTTTCAAAGGCAAAAAGTGAATCGTCAGAACAGGTGCGGTTACCCCAAAAACGGAAGCCATCGGATTGAATGATTGCGGTGATTTCGTTGCTATTTAGATAGCCGACATCGGTATCCGGATCCTGTAAATCCCAAAATAGATCGTATTTCAGACCTAAAATATTGTTGATGGCGACGTTGGATAGGGTTTTGTGCCAACCGATGCTATTGTCGATATAAGCCCGAAGTCCCAAGGCAAAGCCAACAGGGGAGCGATCCTGATTGGCCGCTGTGGTGGTATCAAACACCAGTGGTCGTTGATGAATGACCATGATTTCACGTGCTGCAAAGGTTTCACGGTAGGCTGCGGCTTGTTCTTTGGTTGTACAGTCATGGGCTTCGACATATGCAAATGCCCGTAATTTTTTCGCCAACGTGACCAAAGCTACGGCGACGGCCGGGGTATCAAGTCCTGGTGCACCTAAAATTCGTGGTTTAACTTTAAGCGAGTTTTGCGCTGTTAAGAGTGCCTGTAAACCTGTGTATTTGCCATCTTCATTGACTGTGCCGATGGCTGCTGCGGATTGTTCTGCTGCATCTGCTTTTTGTTCTACACGCACAACAACGACCATTGGGTTTGCTTGTGCTGTGATGTCTTCCAGTGCTGATTTTAATGTTCCGGTTGCACCGGCTTTGCCGATATAGCTTTGCGGATTTGTGAGAAGTACTGGTGTATTCAGTGGAAATACGGTTGCATCGGCCAGTGGGGCAGTGGCCACCAGCCCGATAATGCTAGTGGCAATGGTGCGGATCGGTCTTGTACCTTCGTTGACTTCGACGACCCGAACACCGTGATGGAATTGATCTAATGACATAATAAAACAAGCCTGTTTCAGAATTTAAATTTCTAAAACAGGCTTGCATATTCAAGACATTTTTTAAATTTTGGCGTGTTGTGTATTGAGAATAGACAACACGATAAATCATAGGTTTACAAATAATGCGATCAATTGCATTAAGTAGGAATCTGCATCGCATGTTTCCACATTTCATCAACTTGTGATTCTGTCAATTCAAGCATCTGACACATGTATAGTACGCTATCACTTGTTCGATTAAATTCTAAAGCTTCTGTATATTCGATCTGAATACGTTGCCGAGTTGCTTTATCTTCAATTGCTGCTATTTTACCCTCTATCGTGTCGAGCAGATCGAAATCTAGCAAAGTTAATTTGAACTGACGACGAGTGAGATTTTTAAGTGATGCTAAATAAGCAGATCGTTTATCTTCTTCAGATCGTTTATCTTCCCATTCAACACCATTCCATATATGATTCTGGCTTGGTTTCCGATCAGTGTAAGAAAGATCTTCAAAAATAATACAACCATTATTTATTTTTTCTAAAAGATACAGATGTTGTTCATTCGAAACCAAAATTAAATCTTCCGGCAATTCTGGATAATCTAAAGCTGAATCATAAAATGCTTGTTTTATTACACTAAATTTAATCATCTCAATATCCTACTGCGAACCAAGTAAATCCACGAACTAAGTTATTACTCGTATTAAATGTTTGTAATGAGGCAGTAAAATTTGCTGCTGTTGTATCTACTATTAAAACTCCACCATCACCATTTTGCGAATTACCTGAAGCCTTTTTCCTTGTACATGTCATATTCAAACACGCATTTGGAAAAGTTAAATTAAAATTAAAGCTGATGTCGTCTTCACCCGGAACATATGCGACATCAAATGTACCCCATTGCAAAATAAGACCATTGCCTAAATATGTATAACCATTAGAATTTTTATTGTTTGAGAAATTATTTAAAGCTGTATTAATCTGAATATTTCCAGTGCCATCAAAGCTTGCAGAACCTGTCACTGCACCAGTTATTGCAATGTTGCGAGCAGTTTGCAGCTTGGTGGCTGATGCAGCATTACCGCTAATATTTCCAGCTTGTAATCTGCCTGATTCTGTACCGTCAGAATTTCTCAGAACAATACCTGGAGGTGTAACTGAACTAGATCGAATGACAAGGCAGCCTGATACGTTGCCATCACCCATAAAAATATCATCGCCGATCGGTAATAAGTGCCCATTGGGAAAAATATTAATATCTGAAGTGCCGTCAAATGAAAAACCGCATATAGTTCGGGCAGTTTTCAGCTTGGTGGCTGATGCAGCATTGCCTGAAAATGTGCCATCAGCGTAAATAGATGCGATTACGTTATAGTTATCTGTTGCGCCACTCCAAAAATCAAATCCACCTGGCCCCAATCCACGATGATTAATGAAATCTGTTCGACCTTGACCTGATTGTTTATTCCAACTTGCATATGAACCTTGTGTCGTTGGATTAGCTGAAAGCGGCAATTTCGTAGTATCGTAGACTGTAATATCCGCAGTACCATCAAATGCTACATTGTTAATTTTGCGAGATGTGGCCAGCTTAGTTGCGCTTGCTACATTACTATCAGTAAATGCTATAAACTTCCATTCTGACCATTGTTTTGCAACATCTCTTGCGCTTCTGTATGCAATATTATTCTCGCCCCAGCCTAAAGCAATTTGGGACCATCCACTCCCGCCTATATTCAAAACATTTCCATACGAAAATGGATACCCATTAAGATAAATCTCTCCAAGACTTAATCCTGATTGATGAAGTAGAGAACCATTTTCTGGTGCAGTATATCTACCAACATTCGGAATCATATAAATTGTTATATCTTTTGAACCATCAAAACCTACACCATTAATATTTTTTATATTCTGGAGTTTTGTGGCAGATTCAGCATTGCCACTAGTATTCTGATTACCTGCTGAATTCACTCCCGGTAAGTTGATATTTGCTGTACCATCAAACGATACACCACCAATTGTTCTAGCAGTTTGCAGCTTGGTGGCTGATGCAGCATTGCCTGAAAATGTGCCATCATGATAAATAGATGCGATTACGTTATAGTTGTCTGGTGTGCCATTCCAAAAATCAAATCCACCTGCTCCGCCGCCACGATGATTAATGAAATCTGTTCGGCCTTGACCTGATTGTTTATTCCAACTTGCGTATGCACCTTGTTTCGCTGGATTGGCTGAAAGTTCTAATTTAGTATTATCGTAAACTGTAATATCCGCAGTACCATCAAATGCTACATTGTTAATTTTGCGAGATGTGGCCAGCTTAGTTGCTGATGCAGCATTTCCGGAAAACCCACCCAAAGTCCACAAGCTTCCAGATCCATCCAACGACAAAATTTTTGTAAACACATCACTATACGAGATTTTTGTTTTGTCACTTTTTACAATTTCAAATTTTGTTGCTGAACCTACAGCGATTTTTGCTTTATCATTATATTTTTTAACAAAACCTAAATCACCATCATTTCCGAATGTGAAATGTGAATTATCAGAAATCTGACTAACACTTCCTGAAATTTCGCCACCTACTTTATTGAATTTTAGATCGTTGAGAAGCTTTCCCTGCTTTGCTGAAATTGGTTTTGTTGAATCTTCGGTTGTTAAATTGTCGATAATTTCATTTCGACGGATGTAATTATTGTTTACCCAATCACGTGTTGCATAGATCAAAGAATCATTAAGATAAAGCGCAATAACATCTGCATTTTGAATATTGATGATCAGTTTGATATCAATTTCTCGTGCACCGCCTTCGTCTTCAAGTGGCTTATATGTTGGTGGATAACTGGCATTGACTACCATGGTAGAACCAGCATATAAACCCAGCTCACGAATGAAAAAACCGCCAACGGTTGACGGAATAATCGCTTCGCAAACAATTTGATTTGTATTGTTTGGGTTGATTTCGACAACATTTAATGCAATACGTGCTTTTTCATTGACTAAATTTGGACGGGTCTCTGACGGTGCAGGAACGGACCCATTGCCATCGCCAATAGCAATATGTGGATAGTTAATTTTATTATTGACCGTGGCATTTGCAATCAGTGCTTTGCCGTTGTTAGTCAAAATACCTTTGTATGTCGCCATGATTTTACTCTACAAATATAGTAACTGTTTCTGCGCTGTGACAACCAGTCCCAACGCGAGGTATGCAAATTGGTTGTACGTTGATAATGAGATTGGTGAGATGGCGTGATGCAGGTTTTGCATCTTTTACAAGTCTATTGACTTCAGCATAGGTCCCATCGGTTAGCTCAAGGCCGTTTAGATCGAGCGTGAGCGTAAATGTTCCTGGTGTACCAATTGGATTGGTTTCAAACCATTCTTGAAATACGCATGTGTACCCAAATTGGGCGAGGACTTCTCGAACTGCGGTGCGTGTACCCTTGATCTGATGCTGCCGAAATGACTTTTTGATCAGTTGACGCTGTAAGGAGGGTTGCCAGTCTGTGTCCCATGAATCGACTGAATATTGCCAGGCAAGAAATGGTAAGAATTGATCAGGGGCTTGATCAATAGATGAAAGTGTCTTGATCTCTACTGTTAATGCAGTGTTTTTCTCTGCTATTGTTGTGACATTGCGCTCAAATTGAGTGCTGTTCGGCGGAAGTAGCTTGCTCATTCAACACCGCCGATGATGATTGAAATATCTGTGCAATATGATGCTTGTTCAGAAGTTAGAACTACATCTTCCGTTGGGCTTATCAGTTCTAATCGACTCACACCTTCGATGTGAAGTGCAGCATAAATTGCGGATAATCGAATTGATCTACCGATTCTTTTTTGTTTTGTCGCATAATCAGTCACATTTTTAATCGCTTGCTGAAGTAAATTTGCTGCTTCAGGATCTTTACCGATAAATAATTTTGCGCTGATAGAGTAATTGATAATTTGTGCTGATTGCACTGTAACACGATCACCAATAGGGCGTTTATCTTCAGCAGTTACTGCTTTTTCGACAATTTCAACTAATTCTGGTGATGCTGATCCATTTTGTGAATCCGCTTGTAAAATAGTTAAAGTAATATATGCCGGTTGTGGTGAAACGACACTGACATCACCAACTCGACCATCCGCATCTCTAGCAAATTTTTTGTAAGCCGCTTCTGGACCGGCTACTGACAATGTATCGAATGAAAGTTGAATGCGCTCCCTGAATGCTTCGTCTGATTCGTAGATTGCAGACTTTGGAGGGTTTTTAGTTGAATCGGCTGGGGTGATTATCAAACGCAGTACATTAAAATTTGCTGCAAGTTGATCAAGATCATTTCCTGTGGCGTATGCAAGTAGTAAAGCTCTTGCAGCTATATTAATACGCTGTCGGAGAATAATTTCACGATACGCATTTTCTTGTAAAAATTTACATAAAGGTTCGCTTTCACGACTTAATAAATCTGTGATATCTGCCTTTTCTTCGCTCTCTGTATATAATGCTATCAATGCATTTTTTCTATCGTTATAGATTTGTTCAAAATCTATTGTTTCAATGATGTTTGGCGGGTCGAGTTGATTGAAATCTACAATAGACATTTTATACAGCTGCTCCAAAGTTTACAGGCACTTGTAAATCCTGTGTCGATGTATCATCTGCAAGTTGGATCTGCATATCGAACACCAGTTTCCCTTTAGATAATTGATTGATCGTTAAGCTGCTGATAGAAATTCGGTTTTCCCATTGCAAAATGGCGGTTGCAGCTGCTGCCTGACATTGCAAAATTGTGGTGTTATTTAAAGGTGCATCAATTAACTTGGGTAAAAGTGACCCGTATGTTCTACGCATGATCCGGCTACCGATAGGCGTGGTTAAAATATCCTGGATACTTTGTTTGATATGTTCGATTGTGCTTAGGCTACGGCCAGTTAAACGGGACATCATTATTTTGGTCCTCCAGTATCTGAAGAACCGCCTTGAACCCCGCCATGTGTATGATTTTTTAGGCTAATGCCCGAAGCGGTGACATCGCCATTGCAGGTTAAGGAACCCTTGGCCAGACTTGTTCCATCTACGGATTGACTACCACCAACGGTATTATCTCCGGTCATTGCGGTATTACCATTGGTCTGTACGTTACCATTAGTCGTGACATTACCGTTAATTGTGGTGTCGCCATTGATGGTAATGCCACCAGTTGCCGTTAATGTTGCGGTACCGCCGGCAACTAAAATTGCAGTCAGTGCATGATTTTCTGTGTCATAACAAATCACGGTACCATCTTCAAACAAGCGTAATTTTAAAGCCGGGTTCGATTCCGGACTGGGGTTATTTTCGTTATAAAATCCAAAAATGGCAAAGCCCAGGGCAAGTTCACCGCAGGGAGAAATCACTGCACATTCTTCGCCGAAGCTGGGTGCATCCCATGTTTTATCTGTACCGGAACGTAATACTGCCCAGCGAATATTTGTGGTGGTAATATCACCTAAATTCACTGTAATGGTTTTATTTTCATGGTCGATTGTTTCGACGGTGCCGTATCGGCAGATATTTTCGATACGACGGGCAAGTTCGGCATAGTTCATGCTGTCACTTTGCCGAGTGATTTTTGAATTGTCTTGTCTGTGCTGTTGTCTATTCCCAATACACAACAGAGGTGAGGTGAAATGTTATTATTTTTGCAAAAATTCTTTGGTGAGGCGTTCGATTAAACGAATATCTTCTTGACTAAAACCGAGTAATTCACGTTTTGGATAGCGAATAAAATTCTGACCTTTGCCGGGTCGATCATTCAGTCCGAACTGATGGACTCTGGCAATACGGGCAATACGGCCGACAAAGCCAATGGCAACATAATCTGCGGTATGTTGTTCTTTTAAGAAGCGATAAGTCCGGACTTTATTGAACATACGTAAACGTATATCGCCATTGCTATCACGAATATTTTTGCGTCGCTGGAATGTCGTACCATCCGGATTACGCTGCATGGTGATTCGACGTGATTGGCTGCGGCGTAATTCTAAAGCCAGTTTTGCCATAAGTACTGCACGGCCAGCCGGATGCATTTGTAAAATAAGTGGGGCAATGGTTTCAATCAGTTCATCAAAATCATGGTCAGACATATGATTTACCGTTTTGTTGGAAAGGGCATTTCAAGGGCTGCACCTTTTTGATCTGCGGTCTGGAAACTTACAAGAGTTGAACCTTCCTGATCCTGTAATTCCAGTGTTTGTGCTGGCCAAAATGGTTGATATTGTGGTTCTGCCGGCACATTAATATTTAACTGGCCATCATTATTATTGATAATATGGCGTTCAGTCAGTGGAAAGGTGACACGAATATCGACTTTACTGTTGTCGATGACATCCATTTCAAAATTGATGGTAGTTTTGGCTTTATCAGGATTAACCAATAAATCGCTTTGATGTTCCGAGATCCAGACCAGCAATGGAATCATTAATAAATCAAGATCATTGGCAAAATCGACAAGAATTAATTCAACATTGTAGCGATACTCAATGTTGAGATTATTTCCCATGGAGCAAACAGGGTTTCCCGACATTGCTTTAATCTGCATGGTGTCGGGATTGGTTTTAAGTCCGGCAATACTATTGATGAGATATTCACGCAATTGCTGGATTTTTTTCATGCGGCTTTATTCCCGTAAATCGGTGTTAATCGATTCATGATGCGAGTAAATTTACTGTCATAACCCAGTTTTTTATAATTTGGACCATTATATAAACTGAAAACTGCATGCCAATTTTGTGCTTTAAGTGCATCAAGTAATGAGATTTGTTTTTTATCTACAGTACCTTTTTTCCATTCAATATAACGAAGGAATGCTTCAAGCTGTTGGCTTTCTGAAATATACATCTGGGCAACGAAATCATTAACAGACTCATAACCCAATGATTTCCAATGCCATCCCATAATTTGGAATTGTCCCCAAGAACAAGATTGCAATGCTGCTTGCTCGTTGAACTGCTTTGCTAAAGCAAGTCTTGTATATTCAGCGGAACCACCACGATATCCACCAGTTGCAGTATTTACAACATTTGGATATTGAACTCGCTTTTTATCTGCATTGGCTTTGCTGGTCAATTCACTTAAGTATTGATACATATGATGTCGTTCAAACAAAATAATCGGCCGACCATCTGTTAAAAAGCCACCCGTGCTGCTTTCTGTTTCTGCGAATGCCCGAATGACTAATTCTGGTACATCAAGTCGTTTTGCAGCTGCGATGTAGTCTGCATCGGTCAAAAACTTGGAAGTGTCGGATCCGGTTAATGCAGCATTGGTTTTATCACCGACAATACCATCTGCAACCAAGCCTTTTGATTTTTGAAATGCAATGACCGCATTTTCGGTAAGTTGCCCAAAGTCACCATCGACAAAAAGTTTATGACCATGAGTATTTAGACGTTTTTGCAATATTGCAACGGCATCGCCTTTGCTGCCAAATTTTAAAATCATGATGTTGTACTCCAGATGAGTTTTGCCACATTACCTTTGGATCGCCAAATAAGGACGGCTAGTAGTACTGCAAAAATTGCATCCCAAAGGGTGACCGGATCCTTAAAAAATAGGATATGGACACTTTGCCCGATAAAGGCAGCAATCAGAATCGTTGCCAGAACTGAATATCCCTGGCGTTGACGTAAACCGGATGTGTCGAAACAAATAATCCGGATGCCGCAGAACAGATATGCAATGAGTGCAATCAGTTGAAAAATGACTTCGATCATGATGTACCTCCACCACGAAAAATTTTATTGATAATGTCTGACAGGTTAGATTGATCCACCCAGACCATGACTTTTAAGATGATTGGTAACGAAAAAATGGCAGCGATCATGCCTGCTGTTGCATCATTATTGACGAATGAACGTGCTGTAATCTCGGGTGTAAGTAAATAACCAATGCCAGTTGCAATGACCATGGTCATTAAGCGTTGTAATGGTTTTAAGTCTTTTTTGGTGGTTGCAAATAATGCAGCACCAAAGACCGCCCCCAGCAAAGCATTTCCATTGACAAAGGGGAGAAATGATGCGGCACTGATGGTAATTGCTGTTGCTGCCGCAGTTGTTGTTGGTTCTGCCATTATTGAGATCCTTAATCCCAAAGCTGAATCGTGGCTTTGGAATCTTGTTGATTGTTGGATATTTCGGGTAAATCAATCTCTGTACCGATGGGTAAAATTGGATCTAAGCCGGCTAAATGTGGATTGGCATTTAAAACCTGTTCGACCATGCCTGAACTCTGGCCATAATGTTTCCAGCAAATCAGATCTACTGTGTCGCCTTGAATGGTTGAGATTTTCATAGCAATACCACCGTTAATCGGGTTTCACCGAGCAAATCACGAATGGCAAAGCGTTGATTACGTCGATGTTCTGCTGCGGAAATTCCAACATCATCGGCACGATTTTGGCCATCACCGGATGAGTCGAAACTGCGGTATTTTTCAAGTAATAGGGCAGCACAACAGGCTGCAATTGCACGAAAATACAGAATGTCTTTATCGCCTTCACCGCCGATAAAATCTGTATTTAATTCTGCAAGTGAAGCTGCTTTTACTCGCAGCGGAAGCAACAAACGGTTGCATTCAAGAATAGCGTTCTGGATTTCATGAATTAAACGATCATTGGTGACGCTGCCATCCAGCCGACTGACCTGACGGACTTTTTCGGTACTGACATCGGGAAAAAATCCATTATTCAAGACGATGACATCTGGATTTTTATCTTGTGCACCATTTGCGACGAGGCTGGTAAAGCTCATGATCTAATCTCAAAATAGGGTGGGCGGTGGAGAGTTCAATAGCATCAAGTATTTTGGAAATATTAAGCTTTGAACTCTGCCGCCCAGGTGGTGCGGGTGCACTCGTTAAGATGCTTCAACCTGATTGCCATGATCATCGACAACGGGAGTACCGTTGGGATTGAGCAATAGTGTTGAATCGTGTTGTTCGGATTGTTCAGCTGCTGGTTGTTGGGTCTGTTACGTTTGTTCTGCTGCCAGTTTTTCCGCAGATTTAAGTTCCTGTTTGGCAGCGATCTTTGGATTTTTGGCCAAAGCCATTTTTAAAAATTCGACGGCGTATTGACCTTTCTCCATTTTTAGATACAGCTTGCCGATCGCATGGTATAACTTGGCTCGGATTTGATCGTGCATATCCAATGCATCTGTCATGTCATACACGCTGTTTAAAATACCAACGTCAAAATCACCATCATTTTTAAGTGTTTCTAATGCGGCATTGGCAAGTTCTTCAACCAAAATTGATGCTGTAGAACGGGAAAAATTGTCGGACATTTTTAAATTATGTTTTAGGACAAAGTTGCCAATCATCAACGCCAGATGATAAAAACCGGTGTCGATACACCAGACCATCATTGTCGTGACAATGAGGTCATCAACTGGTTTGTCAGCCTTGATTACACCCTTGACGTATGGCATGTATTTCGGAACAAGTTTGCGCTTTTCTTCAATTTTGGTTTGAATTGATTCAATGCCCTTGAGCCGAATTTTGTCGTTGGTCAGTTCTTTAAGCTGCAACTGATATGCGCTGGCATCTTTGTTGTAACCGCCAAAGTCATCGGTCATGGCGGTCGCTTGTTGCTCCGCCAGAACCTTTAAACGATGGCGTTTTGCTGGTGACATCATCGTTAAATTACCTTAGTCAATAAATTCGATATTTTCTGCAAATGCAACTTTTTCGTATTCTTCTACGACATAGTCTTCATTCACCGATTCATAGTTTGCGATCTGGTCTTTTTTCGGTTCATCAATGATGTGACGACGACGAGTACCTTTTTGCCAATAAATCGACAAGTTATCCAGGCTGGTGATAAGAATTGCATTTTCCGGGAAGTACGGCACTCGGACAGCTTTTAATCCACCGATCTGAATCTGTGATACCAAAACTTGGCCTGCCAAAACATTTTCGTTGTCATCTGCATTGTTGGTAATGCGGAAATTCTTTTCATTGAGCAAGTTACGACCGACAATGACGACTAAATCGGTACCATCTCGAAAAATCGGATGGATATATTCATCGGCAATATTTTGTACCAATGCATCCAGATTTTTATAGTCACCTGTTGCACCAACGGTAATTTTCCCGGAATCTTCCACGCCTTCAGTCATGTGTTGCGTCGGTGCATCTGTACGGATTTTTTGCAGCCAGCCGATATTGACGTCTTGTAATAGTGGATTGGTTGCTCGGTTGGTTGTTTCAGCGGCAGACGTACCATTCCAGCCGATCATGATACGATCCAGACCTTGCTGGGTTTGAATCTGATCTTTAAACAATGGGTAGAAATTAGGTTTATGTGCCCACATGTCAAGTCGGTTGTAGCGGATTGCTGTATCGAAATTGGTTTGACGGCAGAAATAGACACGTTTACGGCTGATGTTGGATGGATCAATTGCAGTACGTTCACCGGTACCACTGGTATCTGTACGTCCTGCAACGGTTGAACCCATGCCTAAGCCAAGCACTTCCGCTGTTTGATCTATCACTTCTTCAACATTGATCATGCCGAGAAATTGGACTTTTTCCTGAATCTGTCCTTCAATTTTCTGTGCAATTGTCGGGCTGACAGTAAATTTTTCGGTAACACTGGAAACTCCGTTGAGCGTGGCCAGTTGTGTCATTGCTGCATTAAATCTTAATCGGGTGTCATTACGCATTTTTTTATCTCAAAATCTGGTTAATCGTAAAAATTTAAAGGACCGGTTTAGCAGTCCACGACATCGGTTGAATTGCCACGGCTAAATTGCTGCTGTTGTCCCGGTTGCTCGGTCGATTCCAGTTTCTGTTTTACCGTTTCGTAATCTGTTTTCAGTGATTTAAAGTTTTCGACTAAATCGTTATGTGCTGTTTGCAATGATGCAAATTGTTTTTCGACATCAACCTGACGTTCGCCAACCATTTGAACGGCTTGCTGCACGTTTGAGAAATTGGCATCGGTTTGTTCTGCATTGCTGGAGAACATGGCTTTGAATTTATTGAACCAACCTGTATTGGCTTGGGTTTCTTCAAATTCGATGCTGGCTTCAATCGGTGTCGAGAACAGATTGTCGGGGCCGTCACCAAACTTGATCCCAGCAAATGTGCTAGAGAATTTTAGTTTTTCGGTGCCAATGGATGCAGGTGAATCGGTAATGCCCAGTCCACCTAAATAGGTTTTACCTGTGCCGGCGAAATTCGGTTTGACTTCAATGGATGTATAAATTTTTTGCCCTTTTTTATTGACTTCAAGCAATTGTGGAAGGGCTTCGATCTGGGCAAATAACGCAAGTTTTTTCTCACCGGCGATTTCAACTTCTTCAGTTTTAAGTGCAAGTACATCACCGTATGCACCAAAAGTTGAATCGGGTGATGCACTGCGTAAATGTTCAAGCCAAATTCGGGCACCATAGGTATTTTGGCTATATGTATCAGCCATATCTGTGAGCCATTGCGGTTCGATGGTGCGGCCATCAATTGATGCACCGGCGACGGCTACACGAAACCATTTTGATTTTTTAGCCGTTGGTTGATTTTCTGCTGACATGTCGGGTCCTGCGTTAAAATTGAAAATAACAATCTATAAATATAATTGGCAGAATCGACACAAATGGATAAATACGCAATAAGCCCTTGTTGTGTATAGCGAATAGACAACACCACCAACATGCTTAATTTTGTAGTAATTGGCTTAATGGCTACATGAATGAAATCGCCGAAAAATCCCCAATACTGACCTTTGATAACCGACTGTATGCCAAGTTTTTATATTGGATGGGTTGGCGGATCAGTTCGATTGCAGAATTCTTGAAAGAGAATGATAAAACTGTCCACGCATGGAAAACCCGTGATGAATGGGACAAAGACGCACCTGCATGTCGTATTGCCGAAGCACTTGAAGCCAGAATGGTGATGCTGATTTTGAAGGATCAAAAGTCGGCACATGATTTTAAAGAAATTGATTGTTTAATGCGGCAGGTCGAACGTCTGGCTAGGGTCGATAAATATTTAAATGGTGGCAATGAAGCGGATCTGAATCCGAATATTAAAAATAGAAATGCTAAACCCAAAAAAGCAAATTTACCCAATGCATTGACAGAAGAACAAATCGAACAACTGATTGAAAAATTTGATGAGGGATTATTCGATTATCAAAAAGTCTGGTACCGCAATGTAGATCAACGTAACCGAATATTGCTTAAATCCCGTCAAATTGGTGCAACTTTCTACTTTGCCCGAGAGGCTTTGATTAAAGCAATCACCACCGGACGAAATCAAATCTTTATCTCTGCATCAAAAGCCCAGGCACACGCCTTCAAGGGATATATCAAAGATTTTGTCATGCAGGCAATCGAAGTTGATCTTACTGGCGATCCGATCGTGATTACTTTGCCAAGCAATGAAACAGTACGTTTATTCTTTTTAGGTACAAATTTCAGGACAGCGCAAAGTTACTCCGGCGATTTATATTTTGATGAGTTCTTTTGGGTTTATGGTTTTGCCCAATTGAAAAAAGTTGCCTCCGGTATGGCAACTCAAAAAATCTATAAAAAAACATATTTTTCCACCCCTTCCACCAAAACCCATGAGGGTTATAAGTTCTGGAATGGTGAAGCCTATAACAAAGGGCGAACCAAGGATAAAAAGGTTGAAATTGATGTATCACATGGTGCATTGGTAAACGGTGCATTATGTGGGGATCGTACTTGGCGACATATTGTTAATATTTACGATGCCGAACGTCAGGGCTGTGACTTATTTGATATTGAAGAATTGATCGATGAAAACAGTACAGATGAATTTTCTAATCTGTATATGTGTGAATTTGTCGATGATGGTCACTCAATGTTCCCATTGGCAAGCTTACAACCATTGATGGTTGATAGCATGGAACTCTGGTACAAGGACTTTAAACCAGCATTCAATCGACCTTTCGGCAACAAAGAGGTGTGGCTTGGCTATGATCCAGCGGAAACAGGCGACAGTGCCGGATTGATTGTTCTGGCACCGCCTGATTATGAATATTCAAAATTCCGTGTACTGGAAAAGTATCAATTCAAAGGCATGGATTTCAAATCGCAAGCCGATGTGATTGAAAAAATATGTAAAAAATATCGGGTGACTTATATCGGACTGGATACGACAGGTATGGGTACAGGTGTAGCCCAACTGGTCAAAGTCTTTTTCCCAGCATTAACCACATACAGTTATTCACCAGAAGTTAAAACATTATTGGTGATGAAAGGACTTGAAGTGGTTCAGGATAAAAGACTTGAATTTGATGCCGGTGATATTGATATTGCCATGAGTTTAATGTCGATCAAAAAAACCATGACCGGATCCGGTCGTCAATTCACATTTGAAGCAAGCCGATCTGAAGAAACCGGACATGCAGATTTAGCCTGGGCATTATTGCATGCCCTACAAAATGAACCGCTTGGCCAACGCCAGGGCGCAAAAACAGGTAGAACAAAAGTTGAGATTGGATAATGAGTGATGAACACGTAAAGCTAAGTGATGGTATGGTCTTTACCTTTGGCGATCCGGAACCGGTCTTAAATGGCTATCAAATACAGGATATGATGGAATGCTGGTGGAATGGTCAATATTATGAAACGCCATTTAATATGTATGGGTTGGCAAAATCGATTGGATCTAATCCCTATTTACCCAGTGCTTTGCAGTTCAAGAAAAACCAACTGTTAAAATATTTTGTGCCACACCCAAAATTAAACCTGAAACAATTTGATCGCCTGTGTCTTGAGTTTGTGACGTTTGCCAATGCTTATCTGGAGCGTGTAGATAATTGGTTGGGTGAACCGCTGTACTATCGTGCTTCGATTGCAAAATATACCCGGCGAATGAGTAAAGACAATGAATTCTTATTGATTAAAGATGATTATTCATTGCAGCCATATCGTAAAAATTATATCTGCCATATTGCTGAAAATGATATTAATCAAGAAGTGTACGGTGTGCCGGAATGGATGGCAGTATTGCAAAGTGCATTGCTGAATGAGTCGGCTACACTATTTCGTCGCAAGTACTACAACAATGGATCGCATACAGGTTATATCTTGTATATGAATGATCCAAATATTACCGAAGATGATGCCGATGCGATTCAAACTGCGGTAAAAAATTCAAAAGGTCCTGGTAACTTTAAGAACCTTTTTATCCACGCACCAAACGGCAAAGATAAGGGCGTACAGATTATCCCTGTTAATGAAGTGGCGACAAAGGATGATTTCTTTAATATCAAGTCAACTACACGAGAAGATATCCTAGCAGGGATGCGAATTCCACCTGTGTTGATGGGGATCATTCCGAGTAATACTGCTGGCTTTGGATCTCCAACGGAAGCATCACAAATTTATTTTGAAAATGAGATTATCCCATTGCAAGTACGGTTATCGTCGATTGTGAATGAATGGGCAGGGGAACAGTTGATTCGTTTTGATAATCCGATGCCACTGAAGGATTGACGTGTTGTGTATTGACAATAGACAACACGACCTGCAAGACACACCCTAAACATCATATTAATTTTAGTCCAAAAGCAAAAAGCCAAGAACTCGTAATTCTCGGCTTTTCTGTTTCCCACAAATTCACAGACAATAAGTGAGAACCTAGATGGATTATATCAAAGATATTGTATTACTGGTGCAAATTATGGACGCAATTTCAGTGCTCAAAATTCTTTTCATCGTCTTTTGTATTATGCTGTGTATTCTTACTTGGCATGCTCCAAAGCTATTAAGACTATATATAGAATATAAAGACCGAAATAATTAAAGGTAGATGGTAAAATGACAGCGAAAGATTCAGGCATTGTTGGCAAAATGAATGCATATGGCGATCTATTTTTAAAAAATAGGAATCGTAATTTCTATGTTTTTGATCGCATTCACATATTTTTATATAAATGTTTTGAAATAAAGATACAGGTATAGATAGAAAATTATGGAAACAATCGCTAAGTATAAATTTTTACGCATCATGTCCTATGCCATCATTTTTGTCGCCTTTATTTATGCTATGGCTCGTTTGATTGAGGTTGTGCGGTGGTGGTGATTAACTATCATTTTCTTTATAGGCTGCTATCCAGTCAGGATTATTTCCGAAAGCTTGAATTTTATAGGTTGATTTTGCTAAGATTTCACACCCTTTTGTATATGGTAATTTGTCAAGTAGCTTGTATTTATGTACATACTTATCATATTTATCAAATATTAAAGCTACCCAGAAAAATACAATAATTTCATGTATAGTAAATAAGGATTTTATTATATTTATGTGACTTTCATATGATCTATCTAATATATCTTTATACTCTTCTATTGAATCTAGTAAATTAATAAATGTATTAAAATAATTACCAATTACATAGTTTCTTGTCTCATAATGTTCAAACTTTATCCAATGCTGATATAGCTGCTCTCGACGATTATTAAAATTATTTTTTACATCGAATTTTTCCAAAATAGATTCAAGAGTTATATTTTTTCCATCTATTCTTGATAGAAAATTATTAGCATATGATACAAAAACCTGATCTTTGGTAATAGATTCACCCCCAGGGCTTTGTGGGAGTATAATCATATTATTAATACGAAAACGTCTTTCTTCTAATAAGGCATTAAATAGATTATTAAAATTTTGTTTTTTAGATTCAATTAATTGATTATTCACAATATCCAATTGAGTTTTTGCATTTTTTTCTTGCTCTTGCAAAATTTGAGTTTGATTTTCAAATTCTGTTTTTTGATCTTTAAGTGCTTGACTTTGACTAGCAAGTTCCTTACGTGTTTCTCTCAATTCCAACATTTGTAAAAACAGTGAAATGATTAAGGTAGCAAAAGCTAGCCCACTAAATAAAGTATTCAGTGATCCATACATATCACCATAAGTACCATACTTTTCACCTAAAGCACCATAATATGATCGACCTGCCATTTCTTCTTCAGTTGGTATTTGATAGGGCACACCTTTCCATGTATTTTCAGGTAAATTTTTTGAATTATATTTATCATCATTCATAATACGATCAGGGTAAGTAACCCAAACGCCATAAATAATAATCCAAGATGCAGCGATTGCGATAAGCCCTAAAAATGTAAAACTTTTATAAAATGGTTTTTCTTGTTCAGACATAGTTAACTTAAAAAATAAAAAATCATCCCCACTTGACCCGTAAATAGTAACTAAGTTACTATCCTAAGTACAGAGCAAAATCTCTGTACAGGCGTGGAAACCTGTTTATTTATTCAAGAGAGCAGAAAATATCCGCTCATAAGCGGCTTTTTTTGTCAAAAAAGTCTGATCGACTATACTCGCTATGGTAGATCGGACAGGGCAGCCTTGTGCTGGCCGTGTACTCTTGAGCGGTATTTCCACCCCTGTTCGGTCTGCCACCATTCCGTGGAAAGAATGGCGGTAGGTTTGTAAAAACTTATTCAAGAGTAAAGAACATGAAAAAATCAAATCATGAGCGAGGATTAGCAAAGCATTGCTTTGCCCGAGCGCAAGATGAGAGCTATGCTCGAATTCGAGAACACACACCAATCTACGATGTAGATGCCCATCTACGCCAACAACGAAAAAATAAACGTCGCAAAGCCCTGTTAGATTCAACAGCCTTATTTTGCTCAGTCCTATTTGCATTCTCTTTTTTCTTTATGGGGGAATAATCAATGAACACATCATTATTTGACCTAGACAACGCCGTCTTTATCCAAAACCAACAAGTAAAAACCGATAGCCTGAAAGTCGCAGAGATTTTTGGGAAACAACATAAAGATGTTATTCGAAAAATTGAAAACCTAGATTGTTCACCCGAATTTACGTCAGCGCAATTTTGCGCCCACGTACAAACTATTCAGGCTGGTGCAGTTAAAAGAGAGTCCAAATACTACGAAATGACCAAAGATGGTTTTATCTTCTTGGTCATGGGCTTTACTGGAGAGAAGGCAGCACAGATCAAAGAAGCTTATATCAAAGCCTTTAATACGATGGCAGTGCTATTGCACAACCAACAGTATGTATCGCAAGGTCTGCAATACGGTGCAAAAGTCCAGTTAATTTCAGGCAGCCCAGAGTTTACCGTCAATCAAATGATCTACGATGAAGAGGGCTATCTACATAGCGTAGAGATTGTATGTTGGAATAAAAATCGCCTGCATAAAGAAATACTTAACGTCAGTAGTGTTATTCCAGTCAAAGGATTTCAGAGTGATGTATTAGATACTTTCTGGAAGGCTGTCTTTGCCTATGGGCTGGACAAATTCAATCATAGCAAGAACCCCAATCTGATAGCACTTAACCTAAAACAAGTGTCCCAATCTATTCAAGGCATACCACCTCGTATCGAACTGGCAGGATTGCTTATGCATAGCCGTGATCCTTATCCAAAGTACATGCAGCATAACTATGCAGTACATAGTGCTGTCACGGATAAGACGGTCAAGTGTTGGGTATTCGATACCACAAAACCACAACAAGCCATTGAATTTAACGCATAAGGGGCATGCCATGATTCCATTATTAAAAGCAGGCAATTCACTACGTACAGCCGAAGATAAACTGGAGAGTGTACAAGACCAACTCAACCGTCTGGAGCAATACATCTCAGCACTTAGTCGAATGTATTACGACGATGGACTACCCAGCGAGGAGTTCAATGCCATTATCAATGGGTTACATCTGCAAGTGTATGAGATCTGCAATCAAATATAAAAAGCCGACCGAACTTGCCTGCCCGATGGCGGCGGGCAATTCACCCCACCTCACCTGCCCGGTCTAAATGTGTCGATTCTTCTACAAAAAATAGCCTTAAAAAATATTGCTGTTCTACGCTATATATAACAGGGTCTAGTGTTATCGATTTGTAATGTGATTCTGCATATTTCTACAAGCATTCTGCGAACTTCTGCAACATAAAAATAGGACTATAAAAAATATGATAGATCGGGATTTATAAAAAGGTAGGGCAAAAGGTAATTCGTTAAAAATATGCCAAAAATATTAATATAAGCTATTGAATAATATGTATTAATTCTTGTTACCTTATAAGGGTAATTTGTGGTAACAAGAATCGTGATTTTTTAAATAAACATATATAAATCATGTATATAAAAGGTAACATCTGATTACCTTTTTAAATGGTAATTTGTTACCTCCAAGTTACCATGAAATTACCTTTTATAATTTAGTTAATTAATTATATAAAACATGTATTTAACTATACTTTATTGAATGCTGTTACCTTTGTTACCCTTTTCCGAGACCACCCCTAGTTTTTTAAAACCCTCAATTTTGCCATTTTGATTGTATCAGAATATCCGGGATTTATTTGTCACTATATTTCGGGATTTTTCTTTTTCTTGTTCATTGTATATCGTGCTATCTCCGCCAATTCTCCGCCCAAAGATAGTGAACTTGTTGTTATTTAACGCTAATGTGGTTCCGACCCTCGGAACCACTAAGAATAAACAGTTTATTACGCAAAACTCAGAAGCCTTGATATATAAAGGCTTGGGGCTTTGTCGTTGTAGGATTTTCGATTTTTTTTCGAGTTTATACTTCCTTATTTATACTGCTTAATTTGAATCAAACTATCTGATATTTTTAAGGAACTTTAATTATTCATAGATTACTAGGGCATGGAAATTTTAAAAGACCATAGAAGATTTTTTGCTGATCTTAATGATTAGGTCAATAGAATTAAGTGCTTTCTATTTTACGGTTGAGCAGTCTATCACTGCTGCGTATTAATCCGTTGTTCTGTCAAGGCATCAAAAAAATGCAATTTTTCCGCATTGATGCTTAGATGGAGCTGTTCTCCTGTCTGTCCGATGTCGCGATTTTTACTGATAATAAATAATTCTTCGACATTGTGCTTGGTTTGCGATTGGTGAGGTAATGGTAAAAATGTTAGAACATGAGTTTCTGCGCCCATTTGTTCTGTGACTTGAATGGTTACTGTGATGCCATGCTGTTGTGGGAGAGTAACCAGTGCAATATCTTCTGGGCGAATACCCAGAATTAGGTCGCGATCCAGTAATATTTTAATATTTTTATTAAAATTACCAAGTGAAATTTGGCTACCTTGTATGGTGATAAAATCATGAGGATGCTGTGATGAAATTTTACCTTTTAGAAAATTCATACTAGGTGAGCCGATAAATCCAGCGACAAAGACATTTGCTGGCGTATCGTATATATGCAGAGGCGTACCGATTTGCTCAACTTTTCCATCTCTTAATACCACGACTTTATCTGCTAGTGTCATGGCTTCAATTTGATCATGTGTGACATATAGCGTGGTGGTTTTGAGCGTTTGATGTAATTGTTTGAGTTCCAGTCGCATGCGCCCTCGTAGTTTGGCATCCAGATTGGACAAGGGTTCATCAAATAGAAATACCTGTGGATCACGTACAATAGCCCGGCCCATGGCAACCCGTTGTCGCTGTCCACCTGAAAGCTGGCGAGGATAACGCGCAAGAATTGCACTTAAGTCCAGCATTTGTGCGACCTGTTCGACTTTGCTTTGAATGATCCGTTTATCCACTTTTTTAAGCTTTAATGCAAAACCCATATTTTCTGCGACGGTCATTTGTGGATAGAGGGCATAGCTTTGAAATACCATGGCAATGTCACGATGTTTGGGTTCAATATTATTGACGATCTGTTCACCAATCTTAACATCGCCAGATTGTATGCTTTCCAGTCCTGCAATAGTGCGCAGAAGCGTCGATTTGCCACAGCCTGATGGCCCAACCAAAGCAACAAATTCACCATCAGCGATCTCTATGCAAATATCTTTTAAAATCTCAAGTTGACCATATCGTTTTACAATGTTTTTGAGGGTTACTTTTGCCATGAGGGATTTCTCGATTTATTTTTATTTAGGGATGGAGGCGCAACGAAAACCAATGTTTGATGCACTACTGTTCGGCGTATTTGCTGTTCGTGCAGCAACACGATAACGATTGCAATAGCTGTCATGACATAAGAAAGAGCCACCTTTCAAGACATGTTGTTTGCCAGTCTCGGGGCCTTTGGGATCACGTAAATGGGGTTGTAGATGGCGTGTACTAAAATAATCGGTACACCACTCCCATACATTGCCAGCAACATCATACAAACCATAGTTATTGGCAGGGAATGCACCAATAGGAGAGGTGCCTAAATATCCGGTATCAGGTGTATTTTGTCCGTTGTGTTGATCAGGGAACTTGCCTTGCCATGTATTACACATTAATTGTCCATTAGGTTGGAATGTATCGCCCCAAGCATATTTTTGCTGAATTAAGCCGCCTCGTGCTGCAAATTCCCATTGTGCTTCTGTTGGTAATTGCAATTTTGCCCACTGACAAAATGCTTGGGCATCATGCCATGAGATGTGGACTACAGGGTGATCCAGTCGATGTTGAATGGTTGAACCTTTTCCTTCAGGGCAATGCCATGCTGCTTGTTCTACATAGACCCACCATGGTGTTTCAGCGACATGTTGTGCCTGATAATGTCGCAATTGCTGTGTTTGTAAATGTTTGAAAAACACATACGATCCAC
Organism: Acinetobacter populi; assembly: GCF_002174125.1. Lineage (GTDB taxonomy): Bacteria > Pseudomonadota > Gammaproteobacteria > Pseudomonadales > Moraxellaceae > Acinetobacter > Acinetobacter populi. The sequence goes on along the minus strand of NZ_NEXX01000001.1, from coordinate 778,681 downwards.
CGAACTGTTCTGCTTGCGTCACATATGCAGTAGCATCAATGAACTGTTGAAATTCTGCATTACTGACTGGTTTGCTTGCAATGGCAAAGGGCGATAAGGTCACTTCTCGAACAGGACCCTCGCCATCCAAAATATTAATGTCAGTATCTTCACTGCCCATCAAAAACTGTTGTTGATTTTCAAATTTAACTAGATCAAGCTGAAACACCTCATGAGCTCGTACTTGTATCTCCATTGAAGATGGACAATGCTGTTGTTGATTTTGTGGGCAGCAGCAGGGCGATTGGGTTTGTGGTGTGATAGGTTTATGCATAGATTTATCCTTTAACAGCCCCTGCGGTAAGACCAGAGATGAGACGACGTTGAAAGATTAATACCAGCAGAATGATGGGAATGGTGATAATGACCGAGGCTGCCATAATCATGCCCCAGGGCACCTGATAGTCGGCAATTCCGGAAATCATAGAAATGGCCACCGTTGCGGTCCGTTCGGATTCTTGACTGGTAAAGGTTAAAGCAAATAAAAACTCATTCCATGCTGTAACAAAAGCCATTAGCCCTGTCGTAATGAGTGCAGGCCAGAGGGTTGGTAGAAAGATTCTAAGGATAATCGTGGGATAACTGGCGCCATCGACCAGTGCTGCATCTTCGAGTTCTTGTGGAATGGCACGCATATAGGCTGTAATGGTCCAGATGGTAAATGGCAAGGTAAAAATTAAATAAGAAAAACTAAGCCAGCTTAATGACAAGGCATGTGACCATTGCACGCCCAATTCAACTTGTAAAAAACTGCGCCAAGCCACATACATCTGGTACATGCCTGACAACACTGCAATTTGCGGAAACATGGAAACTGCAAGGATTGTCAGTAATAAGGTTTTTCGGCCAATAAAGTCAACTCGTGCCAGTGCATAGGCAGCCAAAACGCCAAAAAATAAGGATAAGCCGACCACAGTGCTGGCAATGATGACCGAGTTTAAAATATTGACGCTAAAATATTCTCTAAGAAAAATTTGACGATAATTCTCTAAACTGGCATCAACCGGAATTAAACTGGGCTGAAAGATTGCTGTTCCGGATTGTAACGAGGTGATAATGGCATAATAAAAGGGAAATACCAGCCAGACTATTACCACCAATAACCAGAAAAAAAATAACCCACTTTTGCCTATATGCTTTGCAATGTTTTTTGTCATGGTTAATGCTCCTGCCGCTCAATGACACCTGAAACTTTAATCCAGATAATCGCCAAGCCACATACGACCAGAAATAATAGGACCGAAGCGGCTGAACCTTCACCGAATTTGCCATATTCAAATAATAAACGACGGGCATAGACCGACATAGAAATTACATTTTCATCAGAGGGATTGGCAATATAAATGAGATCAAATACCCGTAAGGCATCCAGCATACGAAATACCACTGCCACAGCGACTGCAGGAAAAATAATTGGTAAAACAATGTACCTAAACGTTTGCCATGATGTTGCACCATCTATTCTGGCCGCTTCCTTTAACTCATTCGGTACAGTTTGTAGTGCTGCCAATAGCATTAAAGCCATAAAGGGGGTAGATTTCCAGACATCAATCACAATAATGGTGGCAAGTGCAGTGGACGGTTGCGATAACCATGCCACACCAGTATCAATCAAGCCAAGCTGTGTGAGTATCCAGTTGATAATGCCGTATTGATCGTGCAGCATCCAGACCCACATTTGTGCCGAAACAATGGTTGGAATCGCCCAAGGAATTAATACCAAGGCACGTACAATGCCTCGATAGGGAAATTCTCGGTTGAGGCTCAGCGCAATCGCCATGCCAAAAAACAATTCAAGCGATACGGAAAAGAAGGCAAAAATAATGGTATTTTTAACCGATAACCACCAGCGTGTATCGGTTAAAATCCCTAAAAATTCACCCTGAAAAACACTAAAATAATTATCAAAAGCAACCCATTGAGCCGCTTGTGGATCATCAGCAGTGGCATTGCTAAAGCTAAATAAAATGGTCTGTCCCAATGGTAGTGCCGCCACCAAAAGCAGTAATAATAAAGCTGGTAGCAATAAATATAGGGCTGTGCGTAATCGTCTTGCTGCCAATGTCTTGGCAAAAAATGTCTGACTTAAATGATTGATATTCATCACCACCCTCGACCTTTAACCCGTTTCAGGCGTTGTTCCAATTGCTCGACTGCTTCAGGTGCAGCTTGTCGTTTTTGTAAAACACGTTGTACCGCTGTCCAGAATTCATTACTGACTTCAGGATAATGTTGTCCAGTCTGTGCTGAAGATCGTGCGATCAAATCCCGTGCAGCAAGTTTAAGTTGGGGCAATAATGGGAATTGCCGAATAAGGGCTGGATCATCATACAGTGTCGGATAAGTAGGTGGTAAGCTATAAGCCGTTGAAATGCGCTGTGCCTCCTGACTACCGAGATAAATCACCAGTTGTTTTGCCAGTTGGCTTTGCTTTGAGTATTTAGAGGCAACAAAACCCCAACCACCCATAGTTGCCGCAGATTGGCCTTGACCTTCATATGGTAGACGCGTGACAGCAACCTTGCCAGAAACTGCACTACCTGATTCTTTTTGTAGTAAATTCCACACTGCTGGCCAGTGTCGCATAAATACCGCGTTACCGGTCTGAAACACGCCACGTACATCATCTTCCTTATAATTGACTACACCAATGGGGGAGATACTTCCAACCCATGAACTAGCCAGTGTCAGTGCAGCGATGCTGGCAGGATTGTTGATGCTAATTGAACCATCCACCTCAACAATTTTTCCACCACCATGGGACGCTACCCATTCCAAAGCATTGGCAGTCAAACCTTCATAGGCAGCGCCCTGAAAGACATAGCCCCATAGGTTTTTTTGCCCTTTTGCCCGTTCCTGTTGCTGAATATAGCTGGCAATTCGGGTCATTTCTGTCCATGTTTTGGGTACTGGCTGCTGATATTGATCTAGTAAATCCTTACGATAATAGAGTAGCGGAATACCTACGGTATAAGGTAGCCCATATAATTTTCCACTTTGATCAGAATATGCGGAAATGACAGTGGGGAACATCTGTTGCTGTTGAGTGGTATCTTGCGACAAATCTAGTAAGTGTCGGCGCAATTGCCCGACCCACTGACTATCAAATTTATAGACATCCACACTGTTATTGCGTGAAGCCAGCCAGGTGCGATATTGCACAAATACATCATTACTGGCATTACTCAGCTTGATGATTTTAACTTGATGCCCGGTTTTTTTCTGCCATGCTGCCAATTGTTTTTCCAGTGCAGGAAGCTGTGCATCAGAGGGTGCAGCAAGGGTTAAAGTTGCTGCATATGCTGATGAAAATAGTGTCGTGACAGACAGGCTACATAAACAGAAAAAAACACTTCTTTTCATAGGATTGGCGACCTTATAATACAGTAGATGAGGTTGGGTCATCATTCTGTTGTGAGTTGACCTTGGCATCACCATCCGGTGAAATAGAATCACGAGGTACAACATAGATGTTTGGATCAGGCGTCCAGTCCGCTTGTAATAGAGGATCATGGGTCTCCTGCATCCAGGTCAATAACTGTTGCCGAAGCTGTTGGGCAATTTCGCCATAGTCTATTCGATCAATTAGGTTGACTTTTTCCTGTGGATCCAGAATCACATCAAATAAACTTTCTCCCTCGGGCAACCAGTTGCGCCAGCCATGTTCAATAAATTGCTGTTTACTTGGGCTGGCATCGACATTCGCCAGAATACGCAAATCTGCTGCATCAAAACGCTTGGTAAAGCGCCATTTCGCTGTGCGAATACTACGTACAGGTTCCAATGCAGCATGATAGGTAATTTCTGAAAAGAGTTGTTGATGAAGTTGTTCAGTTTCACCTGTGACCAGTGGTAATAAACTTTCTCCTCTTAGCCAGTCAGGTTCCGGAATATTGGCAAGTTGGCAAAATGTCGGGAAAATATCCAGTTGTGAAACAATAGCATCAATGACCTTGCCACCGGAAAAATGTCCATTATCCCGAATAATCAGCATGACGCCTGTACCTGCATCCCCCGCAGTACATTTCATATTGGGCCAAGGTAGCCCATGGTCGGTTGTGAGTACCACCAGTGTATCGTCTGCATCGCCTGTTTGTTCTAATGCTGCCAGAATTTGTCCAAAGGCTTCATCTGCTATTTTGATCGATTGATGATAACCCGCCATATCCAGACGATTGGCGGCATTATCAGGAATTCCGGGTGGAGTGGAGAGATAACGTGCTTGTGTTTCATCAGCAACATAGGGATAGGGGCGGTGGGTTTCATGAAAACCCACAGATAAGAAAAATGGTTTGCAGCGATCGCGTTGTTTGAGCCAGTTGATGGCAACAGGTGCGACTTTCTGTGCAGCAGTATTGTCAATTTGCAAAATTTCGCTATAGCCCAATGCCATGAGTTCATCAGGTGGAGCCACATGCTGTTCGCCAATTAACACCGATTGCCAACCTGCTTGTGCCAGTACATAAGCCAGATGTTGATGTGGTGAGGTGAGCCGACTACCACGGTGTGCTAAGCCCATCATGCCATTTTCATGTGGCCAGTTACCATGTAACAAAGCGGCCCGACTTGGGCTACACACTGGCGCTGCTGAAAATGCCTGCCGAAAAAGTACCCCTTGCTGGGCAAGTTTGGCAATATTTGGCGTAGGTATAGCAAACCCATAAGGTGACACATAACGACCACTATCATGGGTATGTAAATAAAGCAAATTCATGGCAATAACAACTTCATACTAGAGAAATTAAATCGGGCAGCTGTCCGTAAACTGCTGCCAAAACAGTTTAGAAACGATAACGTAAGGCCAACTGGTATTCACGTCCAAATAGTGAGCGTCCCATCACCACATTATTTACATTGGCTGAGCCTGCAACACGCGGATTCCCTTCAGTTAATCCTAGTTCATTGGTGATATTACTGCCGGTAAAACGTAAATCCCATTGGCCGAAGTCCAGTTTTGCCCCTAAATCTACAGTCTGGTAAGACGGCAAAGATTGCAAATTATTGATATCCGAATAACGGCTACCCAGATAGCTATAGGTGCCATATAGCGATAAATCGGCAAAATTCAGCGGAATATAATAACTTGGTGTGAAACGAACCTGTACAGAGGGTTGACGTTGCACTTCATTGCCATTTTTAAAGGCAGGATTGCTACTGTCGACGACATCTTTAAATTCACCATTTAACCATGTGGTATTCAGACGTAATTCCAGACGATCAGTTGGGCGCAGGGCTGCTTCTAGTTCTAGGCCATAAGTCCGGGAACCAGCAATTGAATTAATGGTAGTTTGCTGGTTGGTATTGGGATCTACAATTTGCTGAGTGTAAGTCTGTCCATCAAATTCATTTAAAAATGCAGTGAGCGCCAGATCATACAATGAGTTAATGGTTTTTAAACCCAGCTCATACTGATCAATACTTTGTACTACACTTGCTTCACCTAAGTTGCGAACATCATCAAGTGAGGGAAAACGATAGCCAGAGTTTAGACGCGCAAAAACACTGAGATCAGGTTGTAGAAAATAATTAGCCCCTACGGTCCAAGAGGTTTTGGTATCAGAGAATTTTGAGTATAGCTTGTCCCCATTTAAAATAACGCTACTGTTGTTATAAAACGTCAGCGGATTACCATCCAGATCGACACCGGCTGTAGTGAGGTTTCGATTGCCATCCGCTTTATAGTGTTCCAGACGAATGCCGGCATCCAGTCTTAAATCGGGTGTGATTTGCCATTCGTCTGCCAGAAATGCAGCATAATTACTGCCGCTATAAGACGCTTTAACTTGATTGGTCGTGGCACTGACAAAACCATCCCGACTGATTTGTACCCCATTATCTAGCGTGACATTAATACGACGGGCATTCGGTTCCATTGACAATAAAACATTATTGCCCTGATACCATAAGTCATCGACACTATAATGTGCAAAGTAACCACCTAACGTAACAGTATGATCAGCAAAGCTACGACTTAAGCGAAAGTCATTACTAAAAGATTCGATGTCCTTGTCGATTGAATTAAGTGCAGCAACAATAACTGGTCGGGATAAATCTGTAATGGCACTACCGGTTGAAGCAAAAGAAGCACTCCCTGAGGTTGCTGATCCACCTGCACTATTCACTACATTGGCAGAACCATTGACTGCAGTAATACGACCATTGATATAGTCATTTAAACTTAAAGGCGTTGCGCTGGTAAATAAGGCACGCACATCGGCTGTACCTTTAAGAAAACTGGCACGATTACTCAAGGTCCATTCATCGAAATTTAAGTCGAGATTGGCACCAAATAAATTCAAATCAATGGTACGGCCATCTGAATAATCTCTTGAGATGGTTTGATTAGGTGCAATTTCCAGATTAAGTTGCCGAAGATCGTTGCCCTGTAAGGTATCTTTGCGTTGATCAAATCCTGGATAAGTTGACAGTTTACCATTGTTGGACAGTAACGGAGCTGGTGTGAAAAAGGCATTGCTGTCATGGGTTTTTCGCACATAGAAGGTTAAATCATTGCCATCACCCCAGCGTTTACTTAAAGTGGCACTGAGTTGTCCACCTTCATCAGCAGGATATTGGGTATCACGAATCCCATCACTTTGACGATAAAAACCGCCGACAGTTGCGTACCAGCCTTCAGCAATTTTACCGCCATAGTAGCCGTCAAAACGATATAATCCTTCAGAGCCTAAAGTAATGCCAGCTGTTCCTTCTGGGGTATCCTTACCTTTCTTTTGAATGAAGTTAACAGTAAGACCTGGATTACCATTGGAAAAAATCGGGCTCGGACCACCGCGTAGGACTTCTACACGCTCAACCGTATCATCAATACGAAATAGACTAAAACCTTCAAGGAAATCCAGTGTGGCAGGCACAAAGATTGGTGAGCCATCCAGCTGTACAGTGGCAAAACCGCCACCACCATTTTGTGGGAACCCCCGTACACCGACATGTAAACCGGCCACACCACCTGAGGTTTCGGCAAATACACCTGGTACGATTTTCATTAAATCGGCAGTGCTTTGAGGTGCCACTTCTTGAATCTGCTCCTGGTTTACAGTGGAAATAGAAAATCCGGCATCCAGTTTGCTGATGCCGCTGCTTCTTGCTGTACCTGTCACGACAATTGTTTCCAACTGTTTGACCTGTTCCGTAGATTGCGTTTCTACAGCAGGAGACGTAGTCGTTGAAGCAGTGTCCGGTTGTGTGTCTGCATGGCTATTTTGAACTGCAAAACTTAATAGCATACTCACAGCAACAGATAATTTGGTCTTGGATAAAATCATGATACAAACCCCCAAATGGTCATAGCAAAAGTCATGGCAAAAAATTAAGTTATCTGTTGAGCGAGTATTCATTTTAGATATACATAATTCATAGATAACTTGTTGTTATAGGAAAGATATTTTGAATCATGGGAATATCTTAATGATTTTTTGTATCAATCCAAAGCGCTTTGGATTTTGTGACTTTTAGGCTTTAAATTGAAATAAGAAAAATAGGGATCAACATCTAAAAAATAGATAAACAAATGGTGCTGGTTGAAAAGTTAACGGTTTTATTCGTGTAATAGATTGATTATTTTTGATAAAAACTGATTTTTTAACGGAAGGTGGTTATGCTGAGTTTAGACGAAAATAATTGGATTCTATAAAAGGATATTCGATAAAATGCTATACAACAAAGATTGATTATTCAGGTTATCTATTTAATGTCACTCAAAGCCATCGCAGAAGAACTTGGTTTATCTCTTACCACAGTGAGTAGAGCATTAAATGATTATCCCGAAGTGTCCTCTAAAACAAAAATTAAAGTCAAACAGGTTGCAGATCGTCTTGGTTATGTGCCGAATTCAATTGCAAGAGGACTTGCATTGGGACGCGCCAATGCGGTGGGTATCGTATTTCCCGCCACCGTGAATGATCTGGGCGATGTTAATTATTTGCATGTGCTTTCGTCCATGAGCGAATGTTTTGCCAAAGAGGGTATCGATTTACTGATTATTTCTGCGCCACCAGAACATGAGCTGGCAACCTATGAACGGATTATTAAGGGGGGGCGTGTCGATGCCTTTATTGTTCCCCGCACAAAGGTTAATGATGAGCGACTGGCTTATCTGTATCAACGAAAAATTCCTTTTGTCGCACATGGCAGAAGTGACGAATTTATTTATCCTTATGCTTGGTTTGATATGGACAATGCATATGGTGCAGCACTGGCTGCAAAACAGTTGATTAATGCAGGGTATCAGTCTATCGCTTATTTGGCCGCAGATTTATCTTATAATTTTATCCAGCAAAGGTATCAAGCTTTTAAAAATGAAGTCAGCCAATATCCAGACATTCACTTACAAGAGTACCGCATTGGTCTTGAGCAAAATTCTGGTTTTTTAGTCACCCAACATCTTTTGGAACAAGCGGTATTACCAGAAGCGATTTTTGTGGATAATCATATGGCAGCTATCGGGGTATTACTTGCTATTTCCAAAGCGGGTTTAATACTGGGTAAAGATATAAACATTATCGTCTATGGTATGTTATCGGAACAGATGATATTACCAGCCCCTAATATTCAAACCATAGAGATTCCTAAAGAAATAGATGTGGGATATGAACTGACAAAATTAATGCTGAATCTCTTAAAGAAAGATGGAATCTCCAGTGTTCTATACCAACCAGTACTTAGATCTATTGCGTATTAATCGCAATTTAAAATGAAGTTCCAAAAAGAGATATTCATATTATTTTTACAAAATGATGAAAAAGGAAGGATAAATATGTCAAATATATAAATGAGGATTTAAATGGTTATTAAGAATATTCTCAATTTGTATTATTTGTGAATATGTCTCATTTACATTTTTGGATACTGTTTAAATTTAATCCATACAAAATATAATCAATTTTAAACCCTATTATTAAGATGGGTTATATTTTAGTCTAAATTACCGATCTGAAGACTGTATAATCTAATTTTTTATTGAAAATATAGGATGAAGCATAATTTTTTTGATGAATTTTTAATAGCTTTAATGAGATTGATGGATGCTAAGAAAAAATAGTCATTAAATTGTCACAATTTTTACTAAATAAAAGCGTATAATTTAAAAAATTTTAATAAAAATAAGTTGTGTTCTAATTTTTTGATTTAATTGATTTTTTAATTCTTACTCAAACTAGTTTCTTTTTTCTGATACGGTTCTTGCTTAATTTCAGTGAAAACTTTTTATAAGAAATACTAATAGTAGTTTAACTTTTATATAAATAATCCATAAGTCAAAATCTCATTATAGGCGTATGATTCGTTTCGTTCTCGTAACATCTCTCATATGTTTTCACAATAGGTTTTCCCATGAAAAAAATTCTTTTAAGTAGCTTCATCTGCTGCTTAAGCTCGATGACTTTTGCCGCAGAAACAATCCATTGGGGATATGACAAAGACATCTCTCCAGAACATTGGGGCGAACTCAGTGAAAATTATAAAACATGTAGTGCGGGTAAAAATCAAACCCCAATTAACATTAATAGTACTTATGCCAGTACTGTGAAACATAAAGTTGACATTGAATATAAAGTTTCGCCAAAAGACATTGTATTCAATGGTCATACTGTTCAGGTGAATACCAAAGATGATAGTGATTATCTGGTATTGGATAATCAGAAATTTTTCCTGAAACAATTCCATTTCCACACCCCAAGTGAAAACCAGATCAAGGGTAAAAGCTATCCGCTGGAATTGCATTTTGTTAATGCCAATGCAGAAGGTCAGCTCACAGTGCTTGCAGTAATGTTTGAACTGGGTCAGCCAAATTCTGAATGGAATAAACTCTGGTCTGATCTTTCCAATAAGGAAAATGATGCCAAAGATTTAACACACACTGTGGATCTTGAAAAACTGTTACCTAAGAAACGTGAATATTATCGTTTCTCTGGTTCATTAACTACACCGCCTTGTTCTGAAGGCGTTAACTGGATCGTATTAAAACAACCTTTAACAATTTCTGCCGAACAATTAAAACAATTCAAGGCAGTATTGAAAGATGAAGCAAATAATCGCCCATTACAACCCGTCAATGGCCGTATTGTGATTGAAGATTAAAAGATTATTTTGATCCATAGGCAATAAAGTTCAATTGAGCTTTATTGCCTTTTTTATTTTTATGCACAGAAAAATATAAGTATAAAAAATATCGTCAATTATAAATGTGAAGTAACGGATTATACTAATGCTAGAGTTTAACTAAATAGGGTTGCCCAATTTTGTCACTTTTTGGCATAAATAGCTTGTAAGTTTTTATAGGTATGTTAGATTTAATCAATAACAACGATTTTTGAACAATCAAACACATCTTAATGTTTTTTATACACTAGGATTGATGGGGGCGAAAAATGCAAGTTGCAGTTCAAGTGCCAGATCAAACCACTCAAATTGACTTTTCTTCAACTTGGTTTGCAGAAGCGCATACTTTTGCCAATTTTATTGACGAGACTGTAGATTTATTAAAAGAATTGAGTCAATACGATTTTGCGCTTTATAGTTTTTATGATAACGGTCAGCAATATGTAAAAATATTTCTTGGACAGGAGTCGTTTATTAGTAAGGTGAGTTTGGATGAAATTACCTTATTAGGCCAGCATATTAAGTTGAATGTATTCTCGCCTTCATTTTTAACTTTAAAACAAAAACTCGAAAAATTATTTAATCATAAGCTGGAATCCGCAAGTTCCCTCAAATTATCTTTTGATGCAGTTGAATATGATTTTACTGTGATTCTGTTTTCTGATCAGCAGCATCAACTTTCTCATACGACTTGGCAGTGTATTGAACGCTATATACAGCAACGTCAAAAGAGTGGTTGTCAACTTTTACAGCATGATCACCTACAACAGCGCATGGCTGAGTTAGAGAGTATGAATCTTGGGCGCGCCAAATATTTTTCAGTCATTGCACATGATTTACGTGCGCCTTTTCATGGTATTTTGGGCTGTGCTGATATTTTGGCACATGAGAAAGAAACACTGGATGAAGCTGCTGCACAACGTCTGGCAGATTATATTCATGATACGACGCAATCGACCTATGGCTTACTAGAAAACTTACTGAATTGGGCCATGGCCGAAAATGGACGTTTTCATCAAACACCTTCACATTTTAGAGTGGTTGATACCTTACAGTTTGTGTTTGATCTTTTGAATGCTTTTGCTTTTAAAAAACAGATTCACTTGGATTATGACGTTGCTGATGATCTTTATGCCTTTGCTGATGTTAATATGGTCACATCAGTGATTCAAAATTTAACCTCTAATGCATTAAAATTTACCCCGATCAATCGTAATAAAACCGTTAAGATTAAAGCGATCAAAAATGAGCAATGGGTAGAAATTTCCATTCAGGATCAGGGGATTGGTATGACGCCGGAGCAGATTGCCAAGTTATTTAGAGAGCATACTGTGCCAAGTACGCAAGGGACAGCTGGGGAGAAAGGAACTGGTTTGGGGCTGGTGCTGTGTAAACGTTTTCTAGATTTAAACCACGGTTCAATTCATGTGGAGTCGACACCGGGGCAGGGGACAAAATTTATTGTGCGTTTGCCAATAGGTGAAAGTATATCTTGAACCTGAATGTTTAATACCTCCGATATGTTCTTGCAAGGCGATCTAAATTCGGGAATGATTAGCATATAAGGTTATCAGGTTTTCATACTAATGAATCAACAATATGAGGAAAGTTCTTTCGCAAGACGCGTGCAATTTTGTAGTCTATACGCTTGTCAGGTGATGCAAACATTAGACGGTATCTGGCAGCAGGATTATGCCAAAGATCAATTTCTTCTTCCTTTAAATACTAGTCAAATTTTCCAGTGGGTCGAAAATACATTACAAAATATCAGTGACGAAACCAGTTGGATGCGTAGTATTCGACAATTACGAGCTCGATTTATGCTGCGCTGGATTTGGCAGGATTGTAATCAGCTCACTGATGTCGTGACCTTAACTCGGGAATTATCCGATTTTGCCGATGCTTGTGTGATTTCCGCGAAAAATTTTGCCCGTCCGGCTTTGGTTGCAAAATATGGTGAACCGATTGGGGAAGATGGACAGGTACAGGATTTAATCGTGATTGCCATGGGCAAGCATGGTGCACAAGAACTGAATTTATCCAGTGACATTGACCTGATTTTTGCCTTTGGTGAAAATGGTGAAACCAATGGTCGTAAGTGTATCGATGTTCAACAATTCTGTATTTTGTGGGGGCAAAAAATCATTAATCTGCTGGATCAGGTGACCGCAGATGGTTTTGTGTTTCGGATAGATATGCGCTTACGACCCTGGGGGGATGGTAGTGCGCTGGCGCTGAGTTATGCAGCGTTGGAGAAATATCTGATTCAACACGGACGCGAATGGGAACGCTATGCCTGGATTAAGGCTAGAGTGATAACCGGCGGAAAGGCCGGTGATGAATTGATGGAAATGGCACGACCATTTGTGTTTCGTCGTTATGTCGATTACACCGCATTTTCAGCCATGCGTGAAATGAAATCGATGATCGAGAAAGAGGTCGCTCGTCGCAATATCTCGGATGATGTCAAGCTGGGTGCTGGTGGTATTCGTGAAATTGAATTTATTGTACAGGTTTTTCAGCTGATTTACGGTGGTTCGCGTCTGGAGTTGCAGGATCGGCAATGTCTGGTCGCCATGCAGCATTTAAAAGATGATCATTTACTCAGTGAAACAGCTTATCATGAATTAAAAGATGCCTATCTATTCTTGCGACGGGTTGAACATGCGATTCAGGCTTTGCAGGATCAACAAACCCAGAGTTTGCCACAGGATGAAAATTTAAGAGAACGGCTGATTTTTGCATTGAATTATGATTCATGGCAAGACTTTATGCAGGTCTTAAATCAAAAGCGTGAACGGGTTGGTTTTTATTTTAGTACATTAATTCAGGAGCGGATTAATGATGCTGATGTCAATATTACCGAATCAGAGCATATCGATTTACAACCTTATCTGGATGATGAGGCTTATCAACGTATAGAAGAGTTTTGGCACAGTAATGCTGTGCAGCGTTTGCCTAGTACAGCATTGAAACGGTTGCAACAATTTTGGCCTCATCTGGTACAGGCAGTCATCGCCTCCGAACATCCTCAAATTGCATTAATGCGCTTATTACCGCTAATTGAATCGATTTTACGGCGTAGTGTGTACATCGTCATGTTGATGGAAAATCGTGGTGCATTACAGCGGTTGGTTAAAATGGCCAGTGTTAGTCCATGGATTTGTGAAGAATTGGCACATTATCCTGTATTGCTGGATGAATTTTTATCGATGGATTTTGAATTGCCTCGTCGACAGGACTTGGAACAGGCCTTACGGCAACAATTGTTGCGTATCGAGTTGGATCAAGTCGAAGATATTATGCGAGTGCTACGCCTGTTTAAAAAGTCCAATGTCTTGGCTGTCGCAGCCAGTGATGTTCTGGCCGAAAGCCCATTGATGCGAATCTCGGATGTACTGACGGATATTGCCGAAATCACTGTAAAAACAGCACTACATCTATCCTACCAAATGGTGGTGAAACGCCATGGTTATCCTCTGGATAGCACGGGTGAACGTTGTAGTCTAGATCGTCTGGGATTTGCCATCATTGGTTATGGCAAAGTGGGCGGCATTGAATTGGGATATGGCTCGGATCTTGATCTGGTTTTTATTCATCAATATGAGGAACAAGCGGAAACCGATGGTAAAAAGGCCGTGACCGGACTTGAATTTGCCATGCGGGTCGCACAAAAGTTCTTATCCCTGATGACCACACAAACGCTCGATGGCCGTGTGTATGAGATTGACACCCGCTTGAGACCTAATGGCGAAGCCGGATTACTGGTGTGTAGCTTAAAAGCATTCGAGCATTATCAACTGGCCAGCGCATGGTTATGGGAACATCAGGCGTTGGTTCGAGCGCGCTCGATTGCGGGTAATGTGGAATTATGCGAGGCTTTTGAGACACTTCGTCGAACAATTTTAACCCAGAAACGTGATGAAAATGAAGTACGTGTAGAAGTGCTGAAGATGCGGCAAAAAATGAAAGATCACCTTGGTTCTTCAAATGAACAAAAAAAACATGGAATTTTTCACTTAAAACAAGATGCAGGTGGTATCGTTGACATCGAATTTATGGCACAGTATGCAGTACTGGCATGGAGTGGGTCGAATCCTGATCTCGCCCATTACTCAGATAATGTGCGAATCCTTGAAGATGCTGCCAAAGCAGGCTGCTTACCAAGCATTGACGCCACAGCATTAACGCAAGCTTATCTACGTGAACGCGCTGAAAGCCACCGTTTGGCACTTGCAAATCAATCTTTGCAAGTTAAAGCCGCGGATTGGCATGATACCCGAGAAGTCGTTTGCAAGTTATGGCAAAGATTAATTGATCCTAGTGCCACTGTAGAGCTTTTTGATAAGCCCTCAGCACTGGACAGTGAGTAATTGTGTAAAAAATTTGGAGTATGTGCCATGAATTTGGCTGATCGTGATGGTTTTATTTGGCAAGACGGAAAATTAGTTGATTGGCGTGATGCAAAAGTTCACGTTTTAACCCATACCTTACATTACAGTATGGGGGTATTTGAAGGTGTGCGTGCTTATGAAACACCTAAAGGTACCGCAATTTTTCGTTTGCAGGACCACACCAAACGTTTATTAAATTCTGCCAAAATCTATCAAATGAAAGTGCCATTTGACCAGGCAACTTTAGAACAGGCACAAATTGATGTGGTACGTGAAAACAAGTTAAGTTCTTGCTATTTACGTCCAATCATCTGGATTGGTTCGGAAAAACTGGGTATTGCCGCAACAGATAATACCATTCATGCTGCGGTTGCTGCATGGTCTTGGGGTGCTTATCTGGGTGATGAAGCAATGGCATTGGGTATCCGTGTCAAAACATCTTCCTTTACCCACCATCATCCAAACGTGACCATGTGTAAAGCAAAAGCCTGTGGTAACTATACAGTGTCGATTCTTGCGCATCAGGAAGTGGCACAATCAGGTTATGACGAAGCGATGCTGATGGATCCTCAAGGTTTTGTTTGTCAGGGTTCCGGTGAAAACGTATTCCTGGTCAAAGATGGCAAGTTACATACGCCGGATCTGGCTGGTGGCGCATTAGACGGGATTACTCGTCAAACTGTCATTACCATTGCACAGGATCTGGGCATCGAAGTGATTGAACGTCGTATTACCCGTGATGAGTTCTATATTGCAGATGAAGCGTTCTTTACTGGTACCGCCGCAGAAGTGACTCCAATCCGTGAATATGATGATCGTCAAATTGGTGAAGGTCGCCGTGGTCCAATTACCACACAGATTCAAAAAACCTTTTTTGATGCCGTTCAAGGTCGAAATGATAAATATGCACATTGGTTGACTTATGTAAAATAAGCAGTCTTGTGATAAAAAAATCAGGCATTTGCCTGATTTTTTTATGCTTTATTAAACCTGATAATACTGCCGATACCACTCTACAAAGTTTCTGACTCCATCTTCAACTGAAGTTGATGGTTTATAATTGACATATTGTTCAAGGGCATGACTGTCTGCAAAAGTATCAGGAACATCACCAGGTTGTAGCGGTAGTAAATTCAATTGTGCTTTCTGATTTAATGCTTTTTCAATGGCATGAATATATTCAATTAATTGCACGGGATTATTGTTGCCAATATTAAAAATTCTAAAGGGGGCATTGCTGCTGGCAGGATCAGGATGATAACTATCCCAGTCTGGATTTGGGGCAGCAATTTTGTCACTGCTGCGGATTACGCCTTCAACAATATCATCAATGTAGGTAAAGTCCCGCGTATGATGACCATGATTAAAGACCGGAATAGACTGCTGCTCAATAATATTCTTGGTAAATTTGAACAGTGCCATATCTGGACGGCCCCATGGGCCATAGACAGTAAAGAAGCGCAATCCTGTGGTTGGCAGTTTGAATAAATGACTATAACTGTGTGCCATTAATTCATTGGCTCGTTTTGTGGCTGCATAAAACTGAATGGGGTGATCAACACCATGTTGTTCACTAAAGGGCATGGTAGTATTGGCGCCATAGACACTACTGGTGCTGGCATAGGTTAGATGCGGTGTTTTGGCATAACGGCAGGCTTCAAGAATATTGGTAAATGCGATGATATTACTTTCTACATAGCTATGCGGGTTTTCAAGTGAGTAACGTACACCTGCTTGTGCTGCCAGATGAATTACACGATCAAACTTATGCTGCTCGAAACATTGATCTACCGCAGCTTTATTGGTCAAATTCTCTTGAATAAAAACAAACGTACCTTGCGCGGACTGTGCAATATGACGTAACTGCTCAATTCGTGCCTGCTTTAATGCAGGGTCATAATAGTCATTGAGATTATCAAAACCGACCACATCATCGCCACGTTCAAGTAGTTTTTTTGCGACAGCAAAGCCGATGAATCCCGCAGCACCTGTGACTAAAACCTTCATTCATCGCCTCCAAAAATATCTCGTGTATAGACCTTGTATTCAACATCCAGTAAATCTTTGGATAAACGATTGGCAATAATCACATCACACGATGCTTTAAAGGTATTCAGATCATTAACAATTCTGGATTTAAAAAACTCATCTTCCGTGAAGGTTGGTTCGTAAATAATGACTTCTATGCCTTTGGCCTTAATTCGTTTCATTACCCCTTGAATAGCAGAGGCACGATAGTTGTCTGAACCGCTTTTCATGACTAAACGATAAACCCCAACCACATTCGGATTTTTGGCGATAATAGAGTCTGCAATAAAGTCTTTACGGGTACGGTTCGAATCGACAATGGCCTGAATTAGATTACTGGGTACATTGTGATAGTTGGCAAGCAACTGTTTGGTATCTTTGGGCAGACAATAACCGCCATAGCCAAACGATGGATTATTATAATGATTGCCAATGCGGGGATCTAGACAAACGCCATCAATAACCTGTTTGGTTTCCAGCCCAAAGGTTTGGGCATAGGTATCGAGTTCATTAAAAAATGATACCCGCATGGCCAGATAAGTATTGGCGAAAAGTTTGATGGCTTCTGCTTCACTGGCATCGGTCAATAACACAGGAATATCTTTTTTGATCGCACCTTCAATCAAAAGATTAGCAAATTGTTGCGCCCGTTCCGATTGTTCCCCAATGATTATTCTTGATGGGTATAAGTTGTCATGCAGCGCCTTGCCTTCCCGTAGAAACTCAGGCGAAAAAATAATATTGTCACACGCAAACTGCTGTCTTAATTTTTCGGTAAAACCGACAGGAATGGTGGATTTGATGACCATTGTTGCATTCGGGTTAATGGCCAGCACATCTTTCACTACAGACTCGACACTTTGGGTGTTAAAGTAATTGCTTTGCGGATCATAATCTGTAGGTGTGGCAATAATAACAAATGTAACATCCTGATAGGCGTGTTGCTTATCTGTAGTTGCACGAAAATTTATCGGTTTTTCTTGTAAAAAATAACTGATATCGGCATCCTGAATAGGAGATATTTTATTGTTGAGTAAATCAACTTTGCTTTGCAAAATATCTAATGCGACGACTTCGTGGTGCTGTGCGAACAGCATTGCATTTGATAGCCCGACATAGCCTGTTCCCGCAACTGCAATTTTCATAATGACCTGACACTATTATTCAATTTGAATGAAAAGGATTGGATAGATGGTATTTATTATAACGGCTGGTTGAGGTGAAAGGCGGATTATTTTGCAATGAACCTGCTCAACTGATTGGTCCGAAATAAGGATAATATCATATTGCAGATATTTGGATTTTTGTAATTGGCACACCAAGTTGAGTTGTCACATGTCATGCCAATGAATTTTTTGCTATAATTATTGCCAGTTTTATTATCTAATCGAATTATTTCTATGGCACATATTTTAAAATTAGACGCTTTAAAAGAAGCGAAGGTTTCTACTTCGCCATATCCCTATTTCGTGGTAGAAAACTCATTAGAAGACAGTGAGGTTCAGGCTGTTATTCGGGATTTTCCCAAGATTGAACAGGGTGGAAGCTATAATCTTGATGATGTTGAACTGAAACCGAATTTCGATCGTTTTTTAAAGTCATTGGACTGCAAGGAATTTCGCCAGATACTGACAGAAAAATTTGATGTGGATGTGATGGAGCATCCCATGATGATTACTTTGCGTGGTTATTCCCGTCAAAAAGATGGTCGTATTCATTCTGATTCCAAAACCAAGTTACTCACCATTCTTATTTATCTGAACGAGTCTTGGGAAGCGCCTACCGGACGTTTACGTATTCTGAATGATGAAAAAGACATGGATAACTATGCCGCAGAAATTAATGCAGGTCCAGGGACATTGGTTGCATTTAAAGTCACCGATAATGGCTGGCATGGTTATGTACCTTATGAAGGCCAACGTCAGTCTATTCAAATTAATTTTTTAACCAGCGACAAAGCCAATGCCAAGCATCGTTTCATTCATGGTTTAAGTGCAAAAATGAAAAAATTATTTGGATAATTTTCTTTTCTTACAAAGGAGAACATGGTTTCTCCTTTGTATAGAAGGTTTTAGTATGTGATAAAAAATAAACAAGAAAATAATAGATTGGTTTTGTCCTTTGCATATTTTTAAAAAATTCAATCTAAACTCAAAATTATTGATCATTTTAGTCGTATTGTTTTTGATTTAGTTTATTGATATTTTTTAAATTTAATCATAAAAATAAAGTCTGTTGGGAACATGCTAAATCATGTGGATTGCGCAAATATAATGACAATAATGTTATGATATAAACAGTCGAATAGCAGGATGATTGATGATGCCGGTCAATAACATTGAACAAGATTCACAGCTTGGCCAAACACAAGAGGATAATATTATCCTGTGTATGAAGTGGGGTACAAAATATGGTGCGGAATACGTCAATCGCCTGTACAACATGGTCAGTCGTCATTTGACTTTGCCATTTAAAATGGTGTGTCTAACCGATCGTACAGAGGGCATAAATCCTGAAGTACAATGTTTTCCAATACCACCATTAGATTTACCCGCAGGTAGTCCGGAGCGAGGCTGGAATAAACTATCCACCTTTGAACCTGATTTATATGGACTACGAGGTAATCTATTGTTTCTGGATTTGGATGTGGTGATTATTGATAATATCGACTGCTTTTTCCAACAGGAAGGAGATTTTCTGATTATCCATGATTGGAAGCGTCCATGGCGTATTACCGGAAATAGTTCGGTCTATCGTTTTAAACTGGGGGCTTTTCCGGAAATTTTACCTTATTTCCGTGAACATTTTGACGAAATCAGTAATCGATTCCGTAACGAACAGGAATATTTAACTTGGTTTGTAAAACAAACAGGTAAGTTGAGTTATTGGCCGGAAAGCTGGTGTAAAAGCTATAAATATCATTGTTTACGCAAACTCCCTTTAGCTTATGTCTTGCCGCCTAAAAAGCCTAAAGATGCTAAAATTATTATTTTTCATGGTGAAGTAAATCCACCTGATGCGATTAATGGCGGTGGTGGAAAATGGTATCGCCATATTTTGCCGTCAGACTGGATTAAACAGGCATGGCAGTAACAGGGTTTTAACTTTTGCCTGCTTTATAATCAATTTTGGCAAAATAAAGACTTCAGAACATCATCATAAATATATTGATGCTCGCTCATTCATCCAATGAAAGCGTCTGATTTATGATGATTTAATAAAGCGTTTTAAGAGTTGACGTAAATGAATAATACAGCACAATATATAGATGTGGTGATTGCCTGGGTAGATGGAAATGATCCAAAACTTAAGCAGAAACGTCAACAGTATTTAAATCCTGAACAAGCATCTGATGCCGTCAGTGATACTCGCTTCGCCAGTAATAATGAAATTTATTATAATGTTGCGTCTATTTTAAAATATGTCCCATTTTGCCGTCATATTTATATCGTTACAGATCAGCAACAACCAGAATGGATTGATGAATTTGCTAAGCAAAATATTTGCACCGTTGAAAAGATAAAGATTGTTGATCACCGCGATATTTTTGCAGGTTATGCGCAATATTTGCCCACATTTAATACACGTTCTATTGAGAGCATGCTGTGGAATATTCCTGGATTATCGGATGATTTCATTTATTTAAATGATGATTTCTTTTTTAATCAGCCAGCAGATATTACAGATTTTATTCAGCAGGATAAAATGGTTATTTATGGTCACTGGACCAATAGCAGTATTTTAAAGGTCAAATTAAAATATCGTCAATTTTTAAACAAACAATTTGGCAAGCCGATTCAGCCTGGACATATTATTGCTCAAATGCTTGGTGCAGATATTCTTGGATTTAAAAAATTCTTTGAAATTCATCATTATCCGCATATTGTGGATCGAAAAATTCTAGCGGATTATCTGCTAAAATCACCAGAATTGCTGGATCGACAAATTCGCTATAAGTTTAGAAGTGTAGAACAACTCAACCCAATTTCTTTAATGAATCATTTAAAAATTCAAAAAGGTGAAGCCATTTTGAAACCGGATATTGAGATTGCTTATCTAAAAAATCAGCAAGGATTGACCAAATTTATACAGGATTTGCAGTCGAATACGATTAAATATGGTTGTATACAGAGTCTTGACCAACTTGATCAAGATGCAGCTCGGCAAATATCTACCGCTTTAAATGCTAAGTTTGCAGGATTTTTACCCGAATCCTTACTTCAATACACACCTGTTTAAGAGCATAGAATGAAAGTCATTACTTATTTAATTAATCTTGATGGCAGCAATCAGCGTCTGGAAAATGCCAGTCAACAGTTGCAGTTGGCACAGGTCGAGTTTAGCCGTTTTCCCGCTTATGATGGCCGGGGTAAAAATTTATCTGAATTCAAGGATTATGATGATATAGAGGCCAGAGCAATTTTAGGCCGTAGTTTATTGAATTCCGAAATAGGTTGTTATTTAAGTCATTATGGTTGTGTTGAACAGTTTTTAAAAACTGATGCTGACTATCTAATTGTTTTAGAAGATGATATGAAGATTGTCACGGATTTTAAAACAGCTATTGATGGCATACTTGATTATTTACAGCAACATCAAGATTTGAACTGGTATTTGATTAATATTGCAGCAAAAAAGAAAAAACTGGCAAAAGATATTACACTTATTGGTGAATATTCACTTTGGCACGCCTATTATTTTCCTATTCGTGGCTTGGGTTTAATTTGGTCTAGAGCAGGGGCAGAAGAATTTCTAAAAGTAGGTAAGAACATCAATGTGCCTGTAGATATTTTCTTCCAACGCTGGCTAAGTAAAAATGGTCTAGGTTTAGGTGTTTGGCCTCCATTGGTTCGTCCACGTGGTGTCGATAGTGATATTTTAGGTACAGTTGCTGAACAGGGGATTAGTCGTAAAGACAAAGAAAATCGTAGTCTTTCCCATGGTTTGAAAAAGCAAAAACGGATGTGGCTGGATCGTTACCATGCCTTAAAGCATTTGATTTCTTGATCGCGTCAAATTATATAAATTTTGATGTTCATCAACTGACTATAGTGTGAAATTAATATGAAAATTTTTAAAAAAATATTTTACCTGCTTAAGTTTCATTTTATGTATCATTATAAAATTAGACAGGTGAATAAAAATATTGATAATTATGCAGGTATGTTGACTTTTAATCCGGTCAATAAAAGCATCATTTTACCTAAAAAAATATGGATATATTGGGAAGGTGATTTTCCGGAATTTGTTGAGAAATGTATTGTTAATATTCGTGAAAAAAATTCGGATTATGAGGTTTTTGTGCTTAATCCTGAAAATGTACACCAATATACCAATCTTGATTTTTCTCAATTAAAAGAAGCAACACCACAACAAAAAGCAGATTTATTAAGATTTGATCTTATTTACCGTCATGGTGGTATTTGGTTGGATGCCAGTATTATTGTCTATGATAGTTTGGATTGGATTCAAAATATCATGCAGAAGAACCGGACGGAAAGTTTTGCCTATTATAGAAGAAAAAATACTACCAATCTAAACTATCCTGTAATAGAAAACTGGTTATTGGCAAGTGTTCCGAATAATATATTCTTTAAACAGTGGTATGATGAGCTATATATTGCCATTCAACAAACACCCAAAAAATATATACAACAGATTAAACAAACAGAATCAAATACTCAAGATATTTTTCAACGGATCAGTAATTTAGAATATCTGGTTGCCTATGTAGCTTGTCAAAAAGTATTAAGACAATCTTTTCCAAGTATTACATTGATTGACTGTGATCAAAATGCTTTTTTCTATCAAGTTAAAAATCGATGGGTGAAAGAAAAAATATTAATTGATATGGCAATTAACTATCCTGCTACAGAGTATCCAAAATTAATTAAATTAGCTGGAAAAGAACGGAATTATTTATGTCAATATTATGATAGGAATTTATATTTTAAAGGATCACTTATAGATTTTTAAAAATATAAGATTTTAGATCAGTTTTTTTGAAAACTTTTATCGCACTATTAGGTGATAGATTGTAAACCTCAATATTATGATCCTTAAAGAAGTCAGCGGCGACATTAAATGCCTGTGAAATTGCTTCAAAATCTTGTTTTAATCTAGTTGGCTGTTTATTGTCATTAGATTCATAAAATCGAGGAGAGTCAAAATTATTCATGTCTAAACCGGCAATAAGAATTTTTTTGTAATTTAAAGCATAAGCGATTTGTAATGCAACATATGCTACAGTATAGTAATCATAGACTGCATGAAAGAGCTCTGTTGAAAATCCTATATTGTTTTTCATGTAAGTATGAGGTTCAGTGTTATCTATCATTATTTTAGAACCCATAAATCTTTCTAGCTTATTTTCAGTGATAGTTTCTATAACTTTAAGATGAGCTTTAATATTCTTAATATCATATTTACGTAGAATAATTTCTAGGCAACGAGGTGTGGTAAAGAATATACATTCAGTATTTTCTAAAATTTTTAAAATAAGATTGAATTTATTTATCACAAAATCATGATCAATCACGATATAGTATTTAAATTGAGTATGACTGAGGCTTATTGCACCATTAAGTCCAAGATAGTCAATCCTATCGTTCTGAAAAGATGTGGATTCTATTGTTTTAATAGAAGGGCCAGTGGCAATAATCATGCAGGTGTTATTTTGATGTTCTGCTATGACAGTATTGTCAGCAATAAGGATATTTTTATAAAAAACTTTTTTTAATAAGCCATGTTTATCTCGTTCAACTCTAAAATAAGGCCAATAGCGACGGTTGTGATTGAATTTTTTAGTATGAGAAATTTTATACAAATATTTAAAAATATTTCTGAAAAGAGTGTTTGTAAAAAAATTATTCATAGCATAAAACTCTTTAATATAAAGCTATTTTACTTCTATGAATGAGTTTACTTAATTTTAGATAAAATAATCCAGAAAACTCAGGCATAGTTTTAAAGTCAATCAATAAGTTGAAATAATTAAATAAAAATTAATCATCTAAGGTAAATTTATCGCCTTTAAATTTTGATTTGATTTTACGCATTGTGTGAATGAACCAATTATTTTCATCCTCTGGACGAGTCACTTTATTGCCATGATAATGAACTTGTGTAGCCTTGGAAAAAGTGCCATAAGGTTCAACTTTATAGTTTTCAAGTTGATAACCTGCTGTGAGAGCTTCCTCATAATATTGATCGAATAATTCGGCTAAGTCTTGACGAGGATGGGTAAAAATTTCTCCATCAAACCAGTGTTTTTGTCCTTCTAATGCTAAACGAGGGATAGAATATTTATGTGTGAACTGTGTACCCATGTCAGAATAATGAAGAATTTTAATTTGTTCGATATCCAAGCCTTCGCCATCAATACAGTTATAAGAATCGAGGTAAGGCTGTACAAGATAAGGTTTATTTTTGAGTAATTGCATCATGTTTTTATGTGAGTTTGGATCTGATTGTAGTTTTTTCAACGGATATAAATATTTTTGTGCTTTTTCACAATCCCATACACAAGTACAAAGACGCGCTGAGCTTTTATTTCCTTTGGCAATGACAATAGCCTCCTCTGCTAACGGATGGTTCCAAAGCTCTACAATATCACAGCGTACCAATACATCAGCATCCATGTAAATTGCACGTCCTTTAAAGTCACATAATTCCGGAATAGCCCAGCGAAAACCCGAAAAAGGAGTTGCCCATTTTTCGGTATGCCAGCCTTGTTGCTGTTCCTGATTAGTGTACCAAGGGCTTTGTGGATCGTGGCTCAACTGCATCCATATAATTTCGACAGGTTGGGAGGTATGCTTATGGATACTATAGTCCAATACCATCATTTGCTCTAAATCACAATTATTTGGATCACAGCCAACGAAAATTTTAATGGTACCATTTGTCATATATAGAGCCACCGCTAAGGATACTTAGTTTAATATTTTAACAAACTCTTGGAGTGAAAAGAATTCATTTCCCAACCGTTTTTGTACTGCAATTTTATCTGTCTATATATTTGAGAGTTTCTAAACTTCTATTGCTAAGTATAGAGCTACTCGAGTGACGAAGAAAATTTAATTTTCAATTTCTCAATCAAAACTGTCCGGTAGTCTGATGAGTTGATAGGGAGGGAGGTCTAATATGTTTTTGATCCAATTTTTAAAGCCATATTTTTCAACAATTTTTTTATCAATTGGAGTAAATGGCTTTGCTAAAAAAGCTGTCAGTCCAGTAAGGTCCTGTCCATCCCATATGAGGATATTATTAGGATGATAAAAATCATAATTCTGTACCATTTTATTATTGGTGATTAATTTTTTCTCATAATATAATGCTTCAAATGTCCGAAATGATAAGCCATTGTGTATGGGATTTACCACATCAACCAATATATCTGATTGATTAATACGCTTTATATTTTCATCAAAGTCGATATTTTTTTTGATAAATTTAATTTCTTTGCTTGGATACTGAAGATGAGCATTTTGCTCGCCGTGACGAAACTTAATATTAAAATCTAATATTATCCCGTGCTTAACTAATTCTTGTGCACAAAAATTAATAGACATAGAACGTTCATCAAAATGTAGACCAACAAAGTAGGCAATAATTCCATGATGTGCAATTGGCTGTGGTTGGTACATATCAAAATAAAAATTTGTGCAACCTAGTAAAGGGTAACTTGCATAATCAGGATTTGATAAATCTGTATGATCAAAAATAAAAAAACGATCAAATAATTTAATAGAGAATAACGTATCAGGAAAACGGCCTAAGCCGTTCCATTGATAACCAATAAATTTCTGATAAGTATATGTTTTAATTAGTTCTAACTGTGTTAAGGAAAATAAATCTGGTCGTATGACTAACGCATAATCAAAATTTTGATTAGAAAGTTTGTCGTTGATTTCTTTAACGATAATTTGATTTTTAAGAAATTGTTTGGCTTCGGTTTTATAAGTGGAAGCATTGACATGGAAAATTTTACGGAAAAAATGACAAATAGAAATTGTAAAAGGAAGTTTTAAGCGCTTTAAATGTTCAGGAGAGCTATTAATAAATTCAATATCAAAATTATGATATTTGAGATTATCTTGAATAGGTGTAGCAAAATTACTATGGCTTGGCATCGCCAGAATCATTTTAATTTTTTTCAAAAATGTTTTCCCTATTTAAAATAGCATTAATTTGCTGACTTTTCAGCGTAAATTCCCTTCAGTTCCGGATTGCCCCGAAACCGCTTATATCCCCACATATATTCGGCTGGAAAACGATTAATCATCTTTTCTATCGCTCGATTTAATGCGGTGGTGGCAATCTCAATATCTGTATCATAGAGTTTCGGATCATTAAGATCATCACAGTAGACTTCAAAACCTTCGCCATTTTCAAGTCGAAAACAGCTTAAACCAACTAAGCGACAATGGGTTTTTTGCGCCATTTTACTGGCCAATGTACTGGTTAAGCAGGGAACGTTAAAAAAAGGGACAACTATGCCACCTGAAGGTTGTGGTACATGATCAGGCAAAATTACACTAAACCCCCCTTGTTTTAATGTTTTAAATAAAGCTTTTACCCCTGTACCATCAGTTGGAACCAAGACAGCATTTAGACTTTGTCGTGATTGTAATACAAACGCATTAATTTCAGGATTTCTCATGGGTTTATACATAATGGTCGGTGTGCCATATTGATGTACCCATGCATTCATGATTTCCCAAGTCCCTAAATGTGGGGTAATAATTAACGCACCTTTTTCATCGGCTAAAGCCTGTGTTAATACATCAAGATGATGCACAGTCTGAATTTGTTTGACACTCCATTCGGGTGACATCGCCCAGCATTTCAGTGATTCGGCATAAGATAAACATTGTTTGGTTACACTTTCTTTTGCCAACTGCTCACGCTGTTGATCTGTCAAATCTGGATAGGCAAGTTTAAGATTTATTTTCGTTTTCCAAAGCATTCCAGTATTAGGTTTTTGATTGATAAACCATGCAGCCATACGTGCGCTTGCTTGAATTACAGTAAGCGGAAGATAACGAAAGAGTTTAAGAATCTGCATGAAAATTTAACAAACCAAATTTATTTAAGACGAAATCATAGCGTTAGCGGCGTGATGATGCAATTCGCAATATAGATCAGGATAAGGATTGTATATATTCAAGGCGATCATATTCTGAGCGGGCAAGTGTTTCTTGCATATTTAACATTGCATTTTTGATATCGTTTAAGTCTTTTGCATTGCCACCACTTAGCGCTTGTCGCCATTTACGAGCACCAGGGAGGTTTTGAAATAAACCAAGAATATGCCGTGAGAGAATCGACATCGGTGCACCCTCATTCAGTCGCTGTTCGATATAGGGTAGCATTTGCTGCATAATTTCAAAACGATCCGGCGACTTTAGATTCCAGAGTTTGCCTAAATCTGCCAATAGATAGGGATTATGATAGGCTTCACGTCCAATCATAACGCCATCAACATGCTGTAAATGCCCCTGTGTTTCTGCAACAGTTTTAATCCCACCATTAATTTCAATGGTGAGATGTGGACGATCTTGTTTTAGACGATAGACATCTTCATAGCGTAAAGGTGGAACTTCACGATTTTCTTTAGGTGATAAACCTTGCAAAATCGCAATGCGGGCATGTACCACAAAATGCCTACAGCCAGTGGCAGCAACAGTATCGACAAAACTCAGCATTTCTTCATAGGATTGCATGTCATCGATGCCGATACGGTGTTTAATCGTGACCGGAATATTAACAGCATTTTGCATGGCAGCAATACATTCTGCTACAAGATCGGCTTCTGCCATTAGACATGCACCGATTTTATTATTTTGCACACGATCACTAGGGCAGCCAACATTAAGATTGACTTCATCATAACCCCAGTCCTCTGCTATTTTTGTGCATTGCGCTAGTTCTTGTGGATTGGAACCGCCAAGCTGTAAAACAATGGGATGTTCTTGCACATTAAAATCTAGATGGCGTTTTGCATCACCATAAAGAATTGCACCTGTAGTGACCATTTCGGTATATAGAACAATATGTGGATTGAATAAACGAGCAAAAAAACGATAGTCGCGCGTAGTCCAATCCATCATCGGTGCAACACTGATACGAGGTTCTTTAGCGATTTCAATGGGTTTATCAATATTCATATTAAAAAACATACCTTTACAGTGTTGCTGATTTTAACTTATTTCGATTTTTTACGCCGTATTTTATATCCTATTTTTTGTAATTTACGTTCTAATAAAATGACTATGGCGTAAATTATAGCAATCATGCTATAGCCTAAACTCACAGAGGAAGTCGAGGAAAATCCAGATATTTTATTAGTCAGATAATGATAATTAATATCCTAATAAAGGTATTGCTTCTCTAATTAAGTGAGTAATTATAGTAACATAGCGTATTATCAAAAAATAAAATCGGCTGATATATTGAAGCATCATGTGATTTTATAGAAAAAGTGATTATTAAAATGTATGTCGAATTTTATCACTTCTGATTTATTATATATTTAAAAAACAATGATTTATGTTATTTCTTTATTAAAAATAGTATTTCCATATTTCACCATTAAACAGCTTACTAATGATCTTAGTTCTGAGGATCAGGATTAATTAAAGTTTATTTAAGCAAAAGCATTACTCAAAGTTAGAGTAATAGGGGGTGTATAAAATGACAAAAAATAAGCGTGTTATACCAAGTTTTTTTTATCTGACAAAATAAAATAATTGTATCTGTTGGATTTGTTATTTATCAGTTGAATTTATATTTATTTCTCTATGTATATAAATTTATTAGCAAATTTACAGGTGCCGCATCCAAAATTAAGAAATACTTTGAAGGAAGTACATTATGTTTTATAAGAACTGTTCTATCGCAGTCATCTCATCGCTGTTATTTATTGGGATGGCACATGCTAATACGGGTACCATCACATTTAATGGAGCTTTAACATCAGCAACTTGTGATGTCGACATTGCTGGTGCAGCCTCACCTACTGTGACTTTACCTACCTTGAGTATCAATCAATTAACTGCTGCCGCGGCTACTGCTGGTACAACTGGTTTTACCATGAGCCTTTCTGGTTGTACAGGGGTTGATGGTAAAAGTGTTGCTGCATTTTTTGAATTAGGCGCCACAGTTGATGCCAGTACTGGTC
This sequence comes from Acinetobacter populi, assembly GCF_002174125.1. Lineage (GTDB taxonomy): Bacteria > Pseudomonadota > Gammaproteobacteria > Pseudomonadales > Moraxellaceae > Acinetobacter > Acinetobacter populi. The sequence goes on along the minus strand of NZ_NEXX01000001.1, from coordinate 749,920 downwards.
GTTTGATAAATACTGCATCGACAGATGCGGCAACAAATGTTCAACTTCAAATTCTGGATACAGATCGTACTACACCAGTTGCGGTAGGAAATACAACTCAGCTTTCAAATAATAAATTTACTAATTTTGCAAATGGTGCATCTTCTTTAGAGCTTCCTTATGCAGTTCGTTACTATGCAACAGGGGCAACTACAGCAGGTAATGTTAACTCATCTGTAGTTTACTCTCTAATTTATAAGTAAGTTAAGCATGCATTTCCATTCATAGAATGGAGATGCATTTTCTATTTTAGGGGAGTGGTCAATGAAAAAATTTGGACTGAAGCTGGCATTATTTTTATTATTTACACCTGTATGCTGGTTTGAGGTGCATGCAAGTGTCATATTAGATACGACAAGACTAATATATAACGATACAGATAAAGAAGTATCGTTGCATGTATTTAACTCGGGAACATACCCTGTACTATTACAATCATGGATTGATGCTGGAAATATTAAATCAACACCAGAAGATATGGATGTACCATTTCTAATTACACCTCCTATTACACGTATAGACAGTAAAGAGTCACAAACATTGCGTATTCGGTATATAGGAAGGAAGCATGATAAAAATCAAGAAACAGTTTATTGGTTAAATGTATTGGAAGTACCACCTAAGTCTGACTCTTCTGAAAATGAACTGAATGTGGCTTATAGAACAAGAATAAAACTTTTTTTAAGACCCGAAATTCTAAAATCTTTAGATTTATCAACATTAGTGAAAGCTGTGAAGTGGAACATAATTGGTAATAAATTAAATATAATCAATTCTACACCATTTAATATATCACTAGTTGATATTAATCTGGAAAGTAATGGTGATAAGTTTGATATTCCTGGTGAGATGATTTATCCCTATTCAAGTAAATTGTTTGAATATAATTTGTCTAATAAAGTAACTAAGTCAAATTTGAAGGTAACTTTAAATTATTTAAATGATTTTGGTGGTTTGAATTCAGCTTTAATATCGTCAGATTAACTCTGATGTGGGTGGTATTATGAATCTTAAGGTCGTAATAAAAATATTTTTTGGCTCACTGGTTCCATTGTGGCATTGTAGCTTTGGATGGGCAGATGAATTAAACGATAAGGTTGAGCATGTACGATTTAACGAAGATGTTATTTTTAGTAAGTATAAAAATGCTATCAATCTTAAAAGATTTGAAAAAAATGAAATAATTCCAGGTTTATATTATATGGATATCTATGTAAATGAAGAGAAAATTGGCTATTTTGATGTTGATGTTAGAGATATGGAGGGTAAAATAATACCATGTTTAACTACAGAAATTATTTTTAATATTGGTTTAAAAGAAAGTGTTTTAAGTAGTATTAAGGAAAAAATTGATAATTCTAATATGTGCTTTGATATAACTAAATTTTTAAGTGGATCGAAATTTAGAATTAATTCAAGTGATCAAAATATTTATTTATCTATACCACAAATTTATATGGATACAAATCCAAGAGGTTTTGTTTCACCTAAATTATTAAGTAATGGTATGAATTCTGCATTTTTAAATTATAACTTAAGTGCCTATGATAGTCAGTTTGAAAACAATAATACAAAATCAAGTTTTTTCTCTGTAAATTCTGGTATAAATTTATGGGGATGGTTTTTTAGACATAATGGTAATTATAGTTATTATAACGATAAATATAACTCTAAACATTCTTATCATAATATGAATACTTATCTACTAAAAGATATTTTTTCATTATCAAGTAAGTTAATTATTGGTCAAAGTAATACATCTGGCAGGGTTTTTGATTCTATTAATTATACAGGTATCTCTCTTTCTAGTGATGATGCAATGTTGCCAGAATCTTTAAGAGGATTTGCCCCTGTTGTTCGTGGTATTGCACAAACAAATGCTAGGGTTACGATTAGACAGAAGAATTCTATTATATATGAAACGACAGTACCCCCTGGTGAGTTTGTCATTCGGGATCTTTTTCCCACAAGTTATGGTGGGGATTTGCAGGTTGTTGTACGAGAAGCCAATGGGTTTGAATCTAGTTTTATCATACCATTTGCTTCAGTCGTAGATATGCTACGGCCTAATGCATATAAGTATGAGGTAGTGGCTGGAAGCTATAGAAATGAAAATATTAAAGATGGTCAGCCATTTTATCAGCTAACCTATCAAAGAGGTTTGTCCAATTTCATGACTTTGTATGGCGGTAGTCAGCAAAGCGATTATTATGGTTCTTATTTATTGGGGAGTGCTTTTAACTTTCCTTTTGGTGCATTTGCAGTCGATGTAACACATTCAGGTACACATGGCTTAGAGGATAATCTTACAGGGCAGAGTTACCGTTTGAGTTTTAATAAGCGTATTAATAAAACACATAGTGACATTACATTGGTTGGATATAAATTATCGACGGAAAACTATCTGGATTTCGATAATGCAATGTTATATCAGGAACAATTAAAAAATGGTTATACACTGAGTACAGATTCTTTTTTAAGGCCGAAAAATAGATATACATTGAGTTTGAATCAGAATTTAGGCGCTGAATATGGGCAACTATATATTTCAGGGCTTTATGAAAATTACTGGAATAGTTCTCATACAGGTAAGCAAATTCAATTTGGCTATAGTAACGCATGGCGAAGACTTTTCTACTCTTTAAATGTGAGCCGATATAGCAATCAATTCAATGATAATGACTATTCTTATATGCTTACTTTAAATATTCCTTTAGGAAAAGAAACCAAAGGTGCTCTAACGTCCAGTTTGGGTCGGAATACGAGTGGCGATTGGTATGAACAGTTAATGCTATCTGGATCTTCAGGGAAAAATAATCGCCTAGGTTGGTCTGTAACCACCAATAAGACAGAAGGCGAGCTACTTAATGCCACATTAAGTGGTAATTATACTAGTCCTTTTACTACTTTGGTTGGTTCTTCCAGTGTAAATGGTGATGCCAGAACAATAAGCGCCGGTGCTTCAGGTGCGATCGTGGCACATCCGTTAGGTGTAACATTTAGCCCTTATTCAAGTAATGGATATATTATTGCCCATGCAGAACAAGCAAAAGGTGTTGAAATTTCAAGCTATCCTCATTTAAAGCTAGATTTTTTAGGAAATGCAGCGATTCCAGTTGGATCTCCTTATCAAAAAAATACAGTAAGTTTAGATCCAAAGAATCTTTCTAATAACATTGAGTTAAAGTCATCGTCAAAAGATGTTTATCCAAGAAGTGGTGCAGTGGTTTTAGCAGAATTTGATACTAAAGTTGGTTATCCACTGCTATTAAAACCCATTCATTCCCCGTCGATTGCACTTGGTACAAATGTGTATGATGGAAATATGAATATAGTGGGGCAAGTCGGTCAGGGTGGTCTAATATACATTCATCCTTCTACTGTACAGGGGATACTTACGGTTTCCAACAGTTCGGCTCAGGAGAGTATTTGTACCATAAAATACGATATTCACGACCAGATAAAAATTGATTCTACTTCTAGTTTATACATATCAAATTATTCATGTGAATAGTGTTCATTAAATGAATGGGATACTTTTATGAAATTTAGAGATCATCTTTTTAAGTTAAACTGCCTATCAATTTTAGGTTTTGGATTTTGTTATGCTTCTGCTACTCAGGCAGCCTGCGTTGTATCCTCTGGAAGTCCTGTAACAACCACAATTCCTATGAATATTGGAAATATTTCTGCAGGAAGTGGTATGGCAACAGGAACTGTTCTCGCTCGCCAAACCATTCATGGATATCAGGATGTTTCCGTAAAGTGTGGGGTGAACTCGACATTTGCAGGTTTTAGGTTTGAGGGGGGAACATTATTATCCTCAACAGCATCGGGAGAGATATATGAAACAGGAATCCCCAATCTTGGAATGCGAGTTAAATTGTATGATGGTGCCTTTGCGCCAAAAACTTATCCCGGGACACTACAAAACGCTGATGGTAGTTGGGCATCTCGTATTTTTTCAGCTTCAGGATATTTAAAGGTTGATCTTGAATTTGTCAAACTTGGAGATATACCTGCTGGTGGAACAATCAATGGGTCTATACTGCCAAGGCTCATCATTTATGCAGCAAGCATTTCAAATCCTGCTGACCGTTACACAGTTGCAAACTATGGCTTTGGTGGTACGGTTGTCTATAACACACCTACATGCGCTACGCCTAATTATCAATATAATTTAGGGTCACATAATGTAAGTGTTTTACCGACAAATGGTTCATCTACGGTGTGGACTGCAACACCGATAACGTTAACCGGATGCAGCATATTTTATGGTAATAATAGTGGAGCCAATAGTTCGGCATCTTACCAGATCACAGGTTCAAATTCTGGGACTCCAACAGCAAACAGCCTTACAAAAAACTATGTTAATTTAGATTTTCTATTACCTTCAGGTGTTGAATCTATTCTCGGAACGACAGGTCTAATATCTGGTGATAGTACATCTTCTGCAAAAAATGTTGGTGTACAAATTGGTTATGATTCCAGTAGTACTAACACTTATGTGCCTGTTGATCTTACTTCAACCACTACAATTAGACCTAATATTGGTGGTAGTGGTAACTTGACTTTTCCATTTGCTGCACGGCTATATCGTTATGGTGATCAAGTAGTTTCAGGAAAAATAAATAGTTCGCTTATATATGTTATTTCCTATCAATAATATGATCATATTTTTTATAATCGTAAATTTAAGGGGTTGAATATTATAGGTGTTGAGAGCATCATTAATAATAGGAAATAAAGTTTAAGGAAATGTTTACGGTTGTTTTTTAATTGTATAATTAGAGTTGCACTATGAAACGTTTTTATCATATTAAATCTTTAAATAGTGGTTTAATTGAGTTATTGGAAGTTTTTATCGATCAACATAATCTAAATATTCCTAAGCAATTACATTATTATGATGTAAATGAAAGAGTTTCTTTTATTGAATGGTTTTCATTATTAGAGGAAATAGCACAAAAATATAAGGGGCCAGCGATTGAATTGGAAATAGCACAATGTGCCCAATTTTCCCATTTTGGTGTTTTAGGTTACCTTGGTCAGTCTTGCCAAAATATCTCTGAAGTCATACAAGTCTTTGTTAGATATCAAAGGCTTTGTTATGACTTCCTTCAACCAATAGTCTCTGTGGAAGGTTCAGATATTAGAATTAGTTGGGAATCTAATTTCGACATAATGAGTAGTTCTTTAGCAAACACGACAATGATTGCTATTTTATTTAATGTTGTTAGTCAATTTGTTTTTCCACAAAAAATTAAGTTAAATAAAGTTTATCTGAGCTCAAAAAAACCAAAAGTTACACAGATTTATGAAAGTTTCTTTGGCTGTCCTATTGAGTTTGAAAAAGATAAAATATGTATGTTTTTTTCTCAAAGTATTCTAGACTTAAGTATACCGAATAGTGATCGGACATTGAATAGTATTTTGATTTATCAGGCAGAAAAACTGCTTGATGAGCTTCCTGAAGTTAATTCTTTTGATGAGAGAATTCAAGCTACGATTATAGAAGCAATTCATGAACGTAATATTTGTATTAACAATATCGCTAAAAAATTAGGTTTATCAACACGTATATTACAAAATAAATTGCAGCAGCAAAATCGCACCTTTAAACAGTATTTAATGCAGGTGCGTAAAGAAAGGGCGTTATTATATTTGCGGGATAGTTCCTTAAGTGTTAGTGATATAGCTGAACTACTTGTTTATAATGAACAAAGTTCATTTAAACGTGCATTTAAAAGCTGGTTTAATATGAGCCCATTACAATATCGTCGTAATATGATACGAAAATCGAATGTGAAAAATATTGAGATCGAAAAATAATTTATAAATAGAGTTGTTATAAGTGGTTATAGTAACCCTGAGAATTAATTAATAATTCTAGTATATAGATTAAGAGATCTTATACGATGTAAGACCTCTTATATTCATGCAGAATTTTCTGTCCATATTTTAAGAGAACATGCTATTTTAGTTCTCCTTATTCTTAAAGTGAAATTGCCAATTTTAAAATCCGTTAATGAATTTGAAATCACCTAAAAATTTTTGGTAATTGACAGGGTTGCAGTTGCGTCAATTGGATTAGAAATCCGAGCATTTGGATTACCATTACTATATGCTTTATAGTAATTATCTTTATCCCATGCTTTGCTATAGATGAGGCTTGCAGTAAAGTGATGCGGCAATTCTTTGTTGACTGCAACACTGATATCTTGAAAGTTCGCTGCCGAGAAATTTTTAATACGCTGATGACCATAATGTGCATTTACAGACCAGTCTTCTGTGATGGGTTGATCCCAATTGATATCTAAGTAAGCTGATCCACGGGAATGTTGTGGTGTATCAGTGCCTAAAGTATCAGCGTTATTACCAAAATAATCACGAGTGTAAGTGACAGCATATTTAACTGTTAAAGGTCCATAACCAATTTCGGGAATAATTTCACCATAATTAAAACGTGTATGTCCTGTTTCAGCTGTGGTTTTTGCACCAGGATAATAGTAATAAGCGGCGGTAACGCCTAAGGAAAGATTGCCTAAATCATGATAATAACCCGTGTAAACATCCCACTCGACAGTGGCATCACGGATAAAATGATCACTGACAGTCGATGCCCATGTTCCAGCAAATACACCGCTTGGATGGCTGTAATCCAGTCCCCCTTGCAGGGCTGGTTTTCCCCATGTTTGCTGAAAGCCTCTGGAAACATATTGACTGGCAAGCGTGAGGTTGGCACTTAATGGGGAGATGGTTTCTGGGGCTAACTCGGCAGCATAAACAGAAGGTAAATATAATCCTAAAGTGATTGAAAGGAGCAGTTTTTTCATTTTTTCCCTTGGATGTAACTAGCACCTTATCGGACCTAAGGTGCTGTTGGTAAGACATATTTTATTGAAATGGACGTAGTGGTGTTTGGCGTATAGGTGCAGTGTCTGCTTTGAAATAGCCAGCTTGGGAAGGTGGTAGTTGTTGGCCACGGATTTGATCGGCAATTTTCTCAGCAATCATAATTGTGGTGGCATTTAAATTGCCTGTGATAATGATAGGCATGATCGAGGCATCTACCACACGTAGTCCTTGCAAACCATGGACACGGCCTTGGCCATCGACGACTGCCATATCGTCTTCGCCCATTTTGCAGCTGCATGATGGGTGGTAAGCTGTTTCAGCATGGTCTCGGACAAAACTATCCAGTTCGGCATCGGTTTTGAGTTGCATACTGGGGCTGATTTCCTCACCACGATATGCGTCAAGTGCTGGCTGATGCATGATTTCACGGGTGATACGGATACCATCACGAAATTCACGCCAATCCTGTTCTGTGGACATATAGTTAAACAGGATACTTGGGTGTGCAAATGGGTCTTTTGATTTCAGTTTAATCCGACCACGGGACGGCGAGCGCATGGAACCGACATGTGCTTGAAAACCATGTTCTTTTACTGCATTACTACCATTATAGTTAATCGCAACAGGCAAGAAATGATATTGGATATTAGGCCATTCAAATTCTTCAGATGAACGGATAAACCCACCCGCTTCAAACTGATTACTTGCACCAATACCTTTGCCTAAAAACAGCCATTCAGCGCCGATAGCAGGCTGATTATGCCATTTTAATGCTGGATAGAGTGAAACAGGCTGCTTGCATTTGTATTGTAAATACATTTCCAAATGATCCTGCAAATTCTCACCGACACCGGGCAAATCCTGTACGACATCGATGTCCATTGATTGAAGGAATGTACTTTGACCAACACCTGAACGTTGTAAAATTTGTGGGGAGGCGATTGCGCCGGCGCAGAGCAAGACTTCACGCTTTGCGTAAGCCTGTTTCATGTTTGCTTGATCCGCGCCAAGAATATATTCCACCCCAATGGCTTGTTTTTGAGTAAAGAGGATTTTGTTGGTTGTGGCATGGGTGACGATGGTTAAATTAGCACGATCTTTCGCCATATCGAGATAACCACGTGCGGTACTGGAACGACGGCCATTTGGTGTTACCGTCCGGTCCATGGGGCCAAAACCTTCTTGCTGATAACCATTTAAGTCGTCAGTACGTGGGTAGCCTGCCTGTACACCTGCTTCAATCATGGCATGGAATAATTCATTATTACCTTGCTTTGGCGTTGCCACAGACACCGGTCCACTGTCGCCATGGTAATCATTGGCACCAATATCACGTGTTTCGGCTTTTTTATAGTAGGGTAGACAGTCGGCATAGTGCCAGTTTTCAAGCCCTTTAATGCTTGCCCACTGATCCAGATCCATGGCATTGCCACGAATATAGCACATGCCATTGATCAGGGAAGAACCACCTAAACCTTTGCCACGACCACATTCCATCCGACGATTGTTCATATGTGGTTCAGGATCGGTTAAATAGGCCCAGTTATAGCGACGACCTTGTAAGGGATAGGCCAGTGCTGCGGGCATTTGCGTACGAAAATCCAGTCGATAATCTGGGCCACCGGCTTCTAATAATAAAACTGAAACATCTGCATCTTCAGTTAGGCGGGCAGCAAGGACATTACCTGCCGAACCCGCACCAATAATAATATAATCGTATTCTTGCTTGGTCATAATTTTCCTTATTTATGTTTGGATCAGAACTGAAAGATTGCTTCTGTTCAGTTCGTGCGAAAGGAGGGGAAATACTTAGAAAATACTGTGGTAATCGCCAAGCTCAACTTGAATGGATTTAACGCGGGTGTAATGTGCCAAGGTGCTGATACCATTTTCACGGCCAACGCCGGATTGCTTATAGCCACCGACTGGCATTTCGGCTGGGGATTCGCCCCATGTGTTGATCCAGCAAATACCGGCCTCAATCTGATGAATAATACGATGTGCTTTATTAATGTCTGGGCTGACCACACCTGCGGCTAAACCAAAAGGTGTATTATTGGCACGTCGAATCACTTCTTCTTCAGTCTCGTAGCTGAGAATACTCATCACAGGGCCAAAAATTTCCTCCTGCACAATTCGCATATCATCGCTACAGTCTGTAAACACTGTCGGCTGTACATAGGCACCTTGTGCCAATTCGCCTGTTGCACGTTCCCCACCAATAAGAAGTTTTGCGCCTTGTTGTTTGCCAGAATTGATGTAAGACAATACTTTTTCCATATGCGGAAAACTGATCAGTGGGCCAAAATTGGTTTGATTGTCCATAGGATCGCCCATGCGAATGCGTTTTACACGTTCGACTACGGCCACTTCAAAATCAGCTAAAAGTGTTTTAGGCACAAAGACACGTGTGCCATTGGTGCAGACTTGACCTGAACTAAAGAAGTTCGCCATCATCGCAATATCAGCCGCCTTATTGAGATCAGCATCATCACAAATAATCAGTGGGGATTTACCGCCCAATTCCATGGTGACCTCTTTGAGGGTGGAACCTGCGGCACTTGCCATGACTTTTTTGCCCGTTTCTACACCACCAGTAAATGAGATTTTTTCAATACCGGGATGTTCTGTGAGCCATTGGCCAATGTCACGACCTGCACCTTGTACTACATTAAATACACCATTGGGTAAGCCTGCTTCGGTATAGATTTCTGCCAGTTTAAACGCGGTAAGCGGTGTGACTTCACTGGGCTTGAAAATCATGGCATTACCAGCGGCAAGGGCCGGCGCAGATTTCCATAGTGCAATTTGAATCGGATAATTCCATGCGCCAATGCCCGCAACCACACCTAAAGGTTCACGACGAGTATAGAAAAAGCTAGAGTCGCGGAGTGGCACTTGTTCGCCCTGAATCGCGGTAGCAAGGCCTGCATAGTATTCCAGTACATCTGCACCTGTGACAATATCAACGGTTGAGGTTTCGCTATATGCCTTACCAGTATCAAGTGTTTCCAGTTGGGCCAGTTCATCATTCCGTTCACGCAAAATATCTACTGCACGACGTAAAATACGAGAACGCTCCATTGCGGTCATCGCAGCCCAGACTTTTTGTCCTTGTTTGGCACTGTGTACCGCTTTTTCAATATCTTGTTGAGAAGCCTGTTGAATGCTGGCAATCACTTTACCATTGGCGGGATTAATACTATCAAAACTTATACCACTGCTGGCAGGGGTGTATTGGCCATGGATATACAATGGATGAATATGCACATCATTCATATGGTTTCTCCTCTTGTTTATTCATTAAGTTTGGCGCGTTGCAACTGTATTTCTAAATAATCGTAAGCAATATGTCTGGCGGATTGACGATCAAATCGATCATACTGATTTAAACCGCCACGCAGCCATAGACCATCAATTAAAGCCGCAAGGCCGCTTGCGGCGGTATCTGCCTGATCATCTGGTAATAGTTTAAGAAACTGAAATTTTAGATTTGAATACAGGCGTCGATCATTGACCCGTTGTAAACGCGCAAGTTCAGGGGTATGCATACTGGCAGACCAAAAATCTAGCCAAACTCGCATCGCCATCTTATTCACCTGACTTAAGTCAAAATTGGCATTCACAATCGCCTTAAGATAGTGTTCCGGCTGTGGATCATTGACTTCCGCTTTGTACTGCTGAGTAATTTGGTACAGTCTTTTCAGCATTTCTCGCATACATGTCGTCATCAGTCCTTGCTTGTCACCAAAATAATGACTCACGATGCCGGTAGAGACTTCAGCTTTTTTAGCAATTTGAGCAATCGTGGTATGAGATAGTCCAACCTCATAAATCACTGCAAACGCTGCATTGATAATTTCTTCACGACGTTCATGTTCGGGTTTAACGATGCGTTTTTTCATGCTTGTATGCCATAACTCACTAAAATTTAAACCGATAATAAAATATTTAAAAAACAGCACAAGTCGCGATTCATATTAATATAACCTTTATTGATTGAATGTTCAATCAATAAAGGTTATGCTTGTTACAACAGGGTTTTTATATGAGTCTTGTAAAAGTGATCGGACACAGCTATTAAAGTGTTGATCTAATGATCAAGATGGTCCATTTTACTGAGGAGATGTTTATTTTTTGCCAGAGACGTTGTTGGTACTAAGTCAACAACACTGCAAAGGGAACAGGGTTCAAACCTGATTTTGATCAGCAGGTTTCATTTCTAATCTTTTATGACATTGTTTTTCATATGTGATGTTTGTCATGGCAGTACGATGCTGTCAGGCAAGAGAACATATTTTTTTAAATTCACTTGAGGATTGTATGGTGACAGATAATCCAAGAGCAGTTGATAATTCATCCATTCAAACAAAAGATCATTTAAATCGTGTGGTCTTTTATGTTTCAGCGCTCATTATTTTAATATTTTCATTTACCACGATTTTCTTTAATGATTTTGCCAATCATGTATTAAATACTGTGCTGGCTTGGGTTAGTTCCACGTTTAGCTGGTACTACTTACTTGCCGCAACGCTCTATTTAATTTTTGTGATTGTTGTTGCCTGCTCACGCTATGGCGATATAAAACTGGGCCCAAAACATTCCAAACCAGAGTTTAGCCTGCTCAGTTGGTCTGCGATGCTATTTGCTGCCGGGATCGGAACAGACTTGATGTTCTTTTCTGTGGCAGAACCATTATCCCATTATATGAATCCACCCGTTGGCGAAGGACAAACCTTTGAAGCCGCGCGACTAAGCATGGTGTGGACCTTATTTCATTATGGTTTAACGGGATGGGGCATGTATGCTCTGGTTGGCATGGCATTGGGCTATTTTAGTTACCGGTATAATTTACCTTTGACCATCCGTTCTGCCTTGTATCCAATTTTTGGTAAAAAAATTGATGGGTCAATTGGTGATAGTGTAGATACCGCTGCGGTGATTGGTACAATTTTCGGGATCGCGACCACCTGCGGTATTGCAGTGGTACAGTTAAACTACGGTTTACATGTGTTATTCGATTTGCCGGAAAACTTATGGGTACAAACGACATTAATTATTGTCGCTGTGATCGTCACCATTATTTCTGTAACAACCGGCGTCAACAAAGGCATTCGCATTTTATCTGAAGTCAATGTTTATGTGGCAATTGGCCTGATGTTATTTGTATTGGCAGTTGGCAATACCGAGTTTTTACTCAATGCCTTGGTACAGAACTTTGGCGATTATATTACGCGTTTTCCGAGTTTGGCATTGGAAAGTTTTGCCTTTGAACAGCCCAAAGACTGGATGAATAGCTGGACCATCTTTTTCTGGGCATGGTGGGTGGCTTGGTCACCGTTTGTTGGCTTATTCTTGGCGAGAATTTCTCGCGGGCGTACCATTCGTGAATTTGTCTGTGGTACCTTGATTATTCCCTTATTATTTACCATGACATGGCTGTCCATCTTTGGTAGTAGTGCATTATATAATGTGATCTTTGATGGTAATACTGCACTTGCGGAAACTGTACTGATCAATCCTGCGCATGGTTTTTATGATCTGTTGGCACAATATCCCGGTTTTGCCTTTATTGCGGGTGTTGCCACAATTACTGGCTTATTATTTTATGTGACTTCTGCTGACTCAGGTGCGTTGGTGCTAGGAAATTTTACGACAAAATTTTCGAGTATTGATAATGATGCACCGCGCTGGCTGCGTGTGTTCTGGGCAATTGCAATTGGAGTGCTAACCCTTGCAATGTTGATGGCAAATGGAATCACTGCTTTACAAAGTGCAACGGTGATTATGGGACTGCCGTTTAGTTTTGTGATGTTGTTGGTTATGGTCGGTTTATATAAATCCTTGCGCCTCGAGGATTATCGTAAAGCCAGTCGAAGTCTGAACGCTGCACCTGTCGTTGGTAATGTGGATATTCTGAACTGGAAACAGCGTTTATCCCGAGTGATGCAGCATCCCGGTACAACCGAGACGCTCCAGATGTTAGATGGTGTTTGCCAGCCTGCCGTTAAGACTGTTGCCGAAGAACTGATTAAACAGGGCATGCAGGTTGATGTGACAACGACACCACTGAAAGAAAATGATGCCCTTTATCATCTTGATTTAACAATTTATTTGGAAGAGGATTATAATTTTGTCTATCAGATTTGGCCCGTGCGTTATACTGCACCACAGTTTAGTGAACGTGGTAAATCCGGCAAACATTTTTATTATCGTTTAGAAACATTCTTATATGAAGGTTCACAAGATAATGATTTGGTAGGGTATACCAAAGAGCAGGTGATTAATGACATTCTGGATAAATATGAGCGTCATATGTCATTCCTGCATATGAATCGTATTGGTCCTGGGAATCGTCCGCTATTTCCAGATCCAGAGGATTAACATCAGTTAAAAAAGAGGCGATAATTCGCCTCTTTTTAATCGTTACGAAAAACATTACTGGATAAAGATTCGATCATAAAAATAGTGGTTTATTTATGACATAAGTGAATTTCTATATTCTTGTTTTTTAATCGAATGGATTCAAATTCCGGGTGTTTTTCGATATCGTCATTGCTAATGATGGTATTGATCTCTTGACAGCTTGCATAGCAAATTCTGCTGCTTACCCCAATTTTACTGCTATCGGCCAGAATGAAAGTTTGTTTTGCTCGCCTAGACATGCTTTGTGCAATCAGTGCTTCCTCACTATAAAAACTGCTCGCACCAAAATTTGCACTCAAACCAACGGGTGATAGGAGGGCGATGTCCACAGTAAATTTTTGAATTTCTGCAATGGTAAAATCCCCTTGAGTTTGTGGGCGATTGAAAATCCGGCCGCCAATTAAAATAATTTCATGTTGTGGGCTTTCATTTTCATCGGCCAGTGTCAAATTCATCACAGCCTGAATACTGTTGGTGATAATGGTTAAACCGGACATGGTGCGTAATTCTTCAGCCAACATTGATGTGGTTGAACCTGCATCAATAAAAATACTTTGCCCTGGTTTTAATAGTTCAACAGCTTTACGCACGATACTGCGTTTTTCTTTTGCCATATGTTGATAACGTTGTGTTAGCGGGGCTTCTTGATTAATCGGTTCAATGGCAACGATGCCACCATGCACACGTTTTCCTTCTCCCATGGCTTCGAGTTCAATAATATCTCGACGTGCAGTTTCTCGTGAGATATTTAATTCTTTCATGATGCGTTCAGTGGAAATATTTTTAAAATTACTCAATAAAGCCCGAATTCGATGTAAGCGTTCTTGTTGCAGCATCAGCGCAAGATTCCATAAAGAAAAGCATCGTTAGATTGTAACCATTAATGTAGCAAAGAATAAGGCTTATGTGTATAAAAATGTATTTGTGTATTTTCTTGCATTTTAATAAAAATAGGCATAATCTATTTCTAGCTTATCCACATTTGTCATTTCATCGCTTAGAGAGGGTCATATGGTTACACGTTCCACTATTATGGATACCAATAGTTTTCGTGCTGAACATGCCAATGCATTAGATGCCGAAACTCGCCAACTTACGGATAAACGAAGTAAAATTTTGGGTGGTTCGTACCGTTTGTTTTATCGCAACCCTGTGCATCTGGTTCGTGGTGAAGGGCAATATTTATGGGACGCGGCAGGGAATCAATATCTCGATGCCTATAATAATGTGGCAAGTATTGGACATTGTCATCCAGCAGTGATTGAGGCTGTGAATCAACAGATGAAGATGTTGAACACACACACACGCTATCTGCATGAAGGTATTCTGGATTACACCGAGCAGCTTTTGACTACTGTCCCGACCGAGGTTGATCGTGCCATGTATATGTGTACTGGTTCAGAAGCCAACGATCTAGCGATTCGTGTAGCACAGTCTTATAGCGGTGGTACAGGCATTATTGTTTCACAGGAAGCCTATCATGGCACAAGTGCATTAACCTCTGGTTGTTCGCCTGCACTAGGTTCCGGTCAGACATTGGCTGACACCACTCGTTTGGTACCAGCACCAGATGCTTATCGTGTGGATACAGCTGATTTAGGCGAATGGTTTGCCAATCAAATCCAACAGCAAATTGATGATATGAACGCACATGGAATTAAATTTGCTGGATTTTTAGCAGACTCTATTTTTTCATCCGATGGCGTGATGCCAAACCCAGTAGGCTTTTTACAAAAAGCCGTCGATGTTGTCCATGCCAATGGCGGAATTTTTATTGCAGATGAGGTTCAGCCAGGTTTTGCCCGTACTGGTGATGCATTTTGGGGTTTTGCCCGGCACGGTGTGGTACCGGATATCATTACCACAGGTAAACCGATGGGCAATGGTATTCCTGTGTCTGGTTTATTGGCAAAAAGCGATGTGTTATCTGCTTTTAGTGATCAAATTCCTTATTTTAATACTTTCGGTGGTAATCCGGTGTCGATGGCGGCAGCTCAGGCGGTTTTGAAGGTGATTCAGGAAGAACAATTACAGGCTCATAGTCAACAGGTGGGCGCATTATTACAAGCTGAACTGACAAAACTGATGGAACGACATGAATGTGTTGGCGATGTGCGTGGGGCAGGGTTATTTATTGGTTTTGAATTGGTCAAAGATCGCCAAAGTAAAACACCGGATAAAGCATTGGCTCTGGATTTAATTGAAGAGTTGCGTAATACGCATCGGGTACTGACTTCTGTTGCAGGTCCTTACGGGAATGTTTTAAAACTGCGACCACCACTGGCATTTCAAGTACAGGATATTGATTGGCTGGTTAATGCATTGGATCAATCTTTATTAAAGTTAAAAAGATCATAATGATTAATATTGTTAATTAATTTAATAATAATAATGTATCCGCAATATCAATATATATTATTGGTGTTGTGGATTTTTGTGTTTTAAAAAAATATAAAAATTAATTTAATGTATATTTATATATCATATTGATATTTAATAATTTATTTATTTTATTTCTTGGTGTTTTATTATTGTGCAATGATATATTTAATGGTCATTTTTGGTTCACTTATAATCATGTGTTTTGATTTTATTTAAGCAATTTTTAGATTTTTATTTTAGATTTTTAGATATTTGAACGCCTAAACTAAATTATAAAAAATGAATGTTATAAAAATCAGCAAGATAAAAAGTATAAGGAGTATTTGTTTAAATTTTGGCATTGAAATTGCTTTTATAGATAAACTGGTATAAACCAGATTGAATTATGAAACTTCCTATTTAAAGAGGTATAAAGATGAAACGATCACTGAAAGATCAAGCTAAATGTATTTTAGCAATGAGTGGATTGATGGTATTCGGTACAGCAAATGCTGGAGTAATAACGGTTTATACCTCTTTAGAGGCAGATCAGTTACCCAGTTATACCGCAAGTTTTAAAAAGGCTTATCCCGATGTCACAGTGAAATGGGTTCGTGATTCCACTGGCGTCATTACTGCCAAACTTCTAGCAGAAAAAAATAATCCCAAGGCAGATGTGGTGGCAGGATTGGCATTGACCAGTCTAATGGCACTGGATAGACAGAATATGTTAATGCCTTATGCACCTGTGGGAGTTCAGAAGCTGGATAAACGTTTTGTCAGTGATAAAAAAGTACCGACATGGATTGGATTATCGGCTTATGAAGCTGCACTTTGTGTTAATAGTATTGAGCTGAAAAAACGTAAATTGCCCTTACCGCAAACTTGGCAGGATCTGACTAAGCCAATTTATAAGGGGTTGATTGTGATGCCGAATCCGGAATCTAGTGGTACTGGCTATTTAAATGTTTCTTCGTGGTTGCAAATGATGGGTGAGCAAAAAGGCTGGGCCTATATGGATGCCTTGAATAAGAATGTCAAACAATATATTCATTCGGGTTCAAAACCCTGCAAAATGGTTGCACAAGGAGAAGCCGTGATTGGCGTTTCTTTTGGCTATCGTACAGCACTATTAAAACAAAAAGGCGCACCGATTGATCTGGTCTTTCCAAAAGAAGGTTTGGGTTGGGATATGGAAGCCGCAGCAATTGTGAAAGGGACCAAAAACTTAACTGATGCACAAAAATTCATGAATTGGGCGGTGAGTAAAGATGCCAATGTTTTGGCTGCGACACAGTCTGCGGTTGTTGCTTATCCGGGAGTTGCAAAACCAGTTAAGTTCAGACCATCAAATGTCAATGCATTAATGATTAAGAATGATTTTGCATGGGCTGCAACCAATAGAGACCGTATCCTGAAACAATGGAATTCTCGTTATTCAGCCAAGAATGAGCCGAAATAATATTCAGATCTAATGCAGCGTTGAGATAGGAAGATTGCTTGGGTGTCTTAGGTGAGTGACACAACAATCTAGATAATACTTGTTGATTTTGAGTCTATTTAATTGTGTGCATTAAATAGTTGACTCAAAGAGGTATCCGTATGAATACATTATCCCGGAAACAATCTACGCCCCAAAATTTAGATGGGAGTGCAGAGAACAAAAACAAAAGCGGACAGTCGGCACTTGAGATGATTGGTATTCGCAAACAGTATAAAGATTTCGTGGCACTACAGCATATCGATCTGAGCCTTGGGCAGAATGAGTTGTTATGCTTTCTTGGACCTTCGGGTTGTGGAAAAACCACATTATTACGCTTGATTGCAGGTCTGGATGAAATCGAACAAGGTCAACTGATTAAAAATGGAGAAGATATCAGTCAGTTAAAGGCCGAAAAAAGACGCTGTGGTATTGTTTTCCAAAACTATGCACTGTTTCCCAATCTAACGATTGCTGACAATATTACCTATGGTTTGCAGGGCGCATATTGGTCCAATATCCGTAAACAGGAGCGGGTGACACAGTTGTTGGAAATGATTGGGCTATCGGGTTCCGAGAAAAAATATCCCTTACAGCTTTCTGGTGGACAACAACAACGGGTAGCCTTAGCACGTGCCATTGCTTCTGAACCTGATATTTTATTATTGGATGAACCTTTATCTGCACTGGATGCCAGAGTCCGTCTACATTTACGTCAGGAAATCAGAACATTACAACAGCGTTTGCATATTCCGACTATTTTGGTCACTCACGATCAGGAAGAGGCACTGACACTGGCCGATCGTATTGTGGTGATGAATCATGGTGTGATTGAGCAGGTGGATACGCCCGAAAATATTTATAAGCATCCAGCAACAAAATTTGTTGCAACCTTTATCGGGCATATGAATCTATTGCCTGCAAAAATTAAGGCCAATCATCTCCTTGAAGTCGGTGATCAGCAACAGATTAGTATCATTTTAAAGAAACAGTTTATTAGTAATACACCAGTAGAGATTGGCTTTAGACCTGAAGATGCACAATTGGTTGATGTCAATGACAGTATGCTTGAGCATAAATTGTATATCTCTGCATTTATTAAGGCGCATGAGTTTTTAGGTGCAAAGGCACGATTACATCTTGCTCTGGATCAGGCGGAGACTCCACAGGACGAAGAACAGCAGCCATATCTGCAAATTGATATTGATCATCATCTGAGTAAAAAATTCGCTCTGGATCAACAGGTATGTATCACGATTGATCATGATCGACTACATGTTTTTGAAACAGATGGAGGTGCATTATGCTAAAACAGCCTGTCCTCCCGGATGAATCCAGCCATCCATTCTGGGAAAGATACCAGCTTACGCCGAACAATGCAGTTTTGCTTTTACAGTGTGCAATATTGTTTATTCTGGTGGTCATGCCGCTTGGTGTAATTATTTATAAGTCTTTTTTTGATCGAGATGGGTTGTATGTTGGATTGGCCAATTATGTGGCGTATTTTTCCGATTCGACTTTAACCAGTTCGATTTTTAATTCTCTATTTATTGCAGTTATTGCAACCAGTATTACTTTGGTTACGGCAAGTTTGTATGCCTTTGCACTTACCAGCAGCCGTATTCCATTGAAAGGTTTTTTTAAAGTGGTCGCTTTATTACCGATTTTGGCACCGTCTTTATTACCTGCAATTTCTCTGGTTTATTTGTTTGGTAATCAGGGCATTTTAAAAGCATTACTTGGTGATCTGGAAATTTATGGGCCATTGGGGATTGTCATGGGATATTGCTTCTGGCTATTTCCGGCAGCATTGATGATCATGATTTCTGCCTTTCGGGGACTTGATGCACGGTTATTTGAAGCCAGTCGCAGTCTGGGTGCAAGTCCGCTAAAAACATTCTACTTTGTCATGTTGCCATCTTTGAGAATTGGACTGGTCAGTACGGTGCTGATTGCCTTTACCAATGTGATGACAGATTTTGGGATTCCAAAAGTGATAGGTGGTTCCTATAACATGATGGCACTGGATGTCTATAAACAGATTATTGGTCAGCAAAACTTTAGCATGGGGGCAGTGGTGTCATTACTGCTGGTTATTCCTGCCGTAATTTCTTTTACCATTGATCGCTTACAGAAAAAATCGCAAAGCAGAATGCAGCATCAGGATATTCGTCCCTATCTTAGTGGCAAGAATAAAGGTCTGACCATTGCATTATTTGTGTTTTGTGCTTTGATTGCTGGTTTTATGCTGTTGGTCACTGGTACTGCGATTTTTGCTTCTTTTGTCCAGTATTGGCCTTATGACATGACACTGGGACTTTCACATTATAATTTTGAATATGTGGATGGTGGTTGGAATTCCTATTTTAACTCTCTGAAACTGGCTTTTGCTGTGTCCATTTTCGGTACTCTATTTATTTTCTTGGCGGCTTTTACCAGTCAAAGACTAAGAGGATATGAGTTTTTGAAAAATACCATTCAGGGCTTTGCATTGTTACCGATGGCAATTCCGGGGCTGGTATTAGGGCTTGCTTATATCTTCTTCTTTAATGATCGTGCCAATCCCTTAAGTTTCCTGTATGGCACCATGTATATCTTGATTTTATCAACGATTATTCATTATTACACCGTACCCCATTTAACTGCTGTGGCGGCTATTAAACAGCTTCCTATACAACTGGATAATGCCGCACGCAGTTTGGGCGTGTCCTTACCCAAAACATTATGGAAAGTGTATATCCCGGTCTGTCTGCCAGCCATATTTGATATTTCGGTTTATCTTTTCGTGACGGCAATGACCACCGTGTCCGCAGCAATATTTTTATATACACCAGATACTATACTGGCCTCGGTATCTATTCTGAATATGGATGATGCAGGTGATACGGCTGCTGCTGCTGCAATGGGATCACTGGTGTTAATTTCATCCATGATCATCAAACTAGTGCACTGGTTATGCACCCGAGCATTGTTACAACGGACACAGGCTTGGCGACAATTTAATCAGTAAATCCTGAACCATGCGCCACCTGGCTTGGCGCAAATATTCCACTTCACGCAACACTGAAAAATGATTGGTAACAATCATATCGGGACACTTTGTCTTTAAAAAAGCCAAAGTAAATTTAAATCTATTTTAAATCAATGTTATGGGGATTATGAAATGAAGACAACCTACTTTCACACATTGGCGTTTGTTCCACTTTTATTCGGTTTTTACACGCATACACATGCCGGTGTAGTGACCACAGAAGGGCAGGATATCATCATCAAAACTGATGGCGGTTTTAGCGCAAGAACCGCAGATGATCAGTTTTCTATCAGTCTGACGGGACGGATTAATTTGGATACCTCGTATTCTTCTGGCGTATTAAATAATGCAACCGATGATAAGAGCCGGGTAGATAGTTATTTGCGTCGTGGCTATTTTGGCATTACCGGGACAGCCTTCAAAGACTGGTATTATGAAATGATTGTCAATGGTTATGGGGATCTGGGCAGTGAGAGTCAACTAGAATGGGATACATTCTTTTTGCAATATAAAGGGTTACCTTGGTTTGATGTCATGATTGGGCGTGCGGTCAGACCTTTTGGGTTGGAGCAATCAATCAGTTCGGGTGCAACTTCTACCATTGAGCGTGCAGCAATCTGGGATTTAACCAATGCTGGCAATACCGAATCCAGTCAGCAGTTACAATTGAGTAAAGGCTATGACAAGATGAGCTGGGCGGTGTCATTATATGATAATGGCAATACTTCGGTGAACTCCCAAAGTACCCGTTATGGTTATGATGGACGGATTACTTATGCGCCTATTTTAAGTAAAAAAGAAGTCTTGCATCTCGGACTTTCTCTGGATGATGCCAATATTGATCAAGGGACATTTACCGCCAAAAGTACATTGGGGGCGAAAAAATCTGACGGGATTAAATTTGCCACAGGAACTTTTGACAGTGATCGTTCTGGTGTACTGGAATTTGCTTATATGAATGGTCCGTTTTCAGTGCAGTCAGAATATTTGAAACGCAAACTGAAAGCGGTGGATGACAGTAGTGAAGATGCCGATATTCAGTCCTATTATCTGATGGGGACTTATACGCTTACAGGTGAATCGAGAGGCTATAGTGCCAAATCTGGTAAGTTTTCCAATATTACACCGAGTCATAAAACAGGTGCATGGGAGCTTGTCGGACGTTATGAACACGTGGATGTTGATCAGTACGACAGTAAAAAAGCAGATGTTTATTTACTGGGCGTAAACTGGTATGCCAATAAAAATGTCAAGTTAATGTTAAATTTACAGAATATTCAGACCAAGCAAGTGGCAGAAGCTAGTCGTGATGATTCTGGGAATTCTGCATCCATGCGTGTTCAATATAATTTTTAAGGGCATGCATCATCTTGAACATTTTTGCTGAGATACGGATAACGGTTCAAGACCATCTCGGATGTTGTCTTGTATCTCGGGAAAATAGATGATCGCTATACATTTAAAAAGCAATGTGTCTTCAATAACAGGTTAAATATGTCCGGATTTGCAATTCTATTATTATGTTTATCGACCATTGCCCATGCCTCGTGGAATTTATTTGGTAAAAAAGGTGCGGAAGCCGGACTTTCTTTTTATTTAATTGCAGTTGTGGCCTCATGCGTATTTTATGTTCCTTTACTGGCATTTGGCAGACACTGGTTTGATGTATTACCTGCTTCATTCTGGATTTTGGTCTTTTTTGCAGGGATTGCGGAAACATTTTATTTTATGGGGCTGGCAGGTGCTTACCGTTTTTGCTCACTCGGGTTGAGTTATCCTTTGGCAAGGGCTTTACCTGTGCTATTGGTGCCGATAGGTAGTTTTTTAATTTTTCATCAAACCATGAGTATATCTGCATTGCTTGGTGTGGTATGTGTGGTGATTGGAATGTTGGGATTACTGAGATTTGATCAGGGATCACGACATAAAGGTTATATGATCGCTTTTGCACTCTTGGCAGCTTTGGGTACCATGGCGTATTCTATGATTGATTATCAAGCACTACAATTGGCAGGTGAATATTTACCGGATATCCCAAAATTACAGATAGCATTGTTTTATGCAGCGTGTCAGGGAATTGCAACGATTCCCTTTTTAGCCATGATTCTGCTTAAAAGAAGTGAACGACAAAAATTAATCACCACATTCAGGCTGTACAGAAATACTGCCATATGGGCTGGGCTGGTCATGGCCATCACCTATACACTGGTTTTGTTTAGTTATATGTTTGTCACGAATGTCAGTTATGCAGTGGCTTTTCGCCAGTTGAGTATTCCTATTGGCGTATTATTTGGTGTAGTTTTTCTAAAAGAACCGTTGACGCCAAGAATTGCAATTGCCAACCTAATCGTGTTGCTGGGTTTGATACTGGTTGTGGTCTAATAAGCACCTCCTACTGAATTTTTATCTCAAGTCATAATATATGATTTATTTCTGCTAATATGCTGATAGAGATCGGTCCTGTGTATTTGCCGGACTGTGTACGATACGATGTCATAAATGGAAGATTTAATCTGGCGTAGGAATAGAAAGAATAGGTTTTTCTTTCCATACGGTGATTATTAAGGTGATGAGTACAAAATTGACCAGTGTAAAAACGCCTCAGTACTTAATGATGAGAGATCATTTGGCCGCTCAAATTGAACAGGGTGTATTCAAATCAGGTGACAAACTGCCATCTGAGCGAGAAATGTCGGAACAATTCAATGTGACCAGAGTTATGATTCGGGAGGCTTTACTTGCTCTTGAAACTGAAGGACTGATTTATCGGCAAGATCGTAGAGGTTGGTTTATTACCCCATCACGGATTATTTATAATCCCCGTAGTACCGAAAGTTTTATTCAATATGTCACTGCACAGGGAAGAACACCAAAAAGTGAATTAATCTCGGCTGATTTGGTAGAGGCTTCGGAATGGGCTGCCAAAAGACTAGGTATTCCGGTGGGTGCACCTGTGTATTCAATCTGGCGTCGACGTTTTATCGATGGTCGCCCTGTTTTTCTGGAGCATGTACGGGTTAATGCAGCATTGTTTCCAGCATTTTTGGACAAAGATCTAACGCATTCCTTGACCGAAATCATGTATAAAAATTACGATACCGAACTGGTTCGAGTATCAATCAATTTACATCCTGCTTCACTGACCACAATACAGGCTCGGCATCTTTTGGTGGCATCGGGGACATTGGGTTTATATATTTGTCGTAGTAGTTTTAATATACAAGGACAAGTGACCAATGTAGATCAGGAATACTGGATTCACGATGCATTAGAAGTGACTCTAGAAGCCACCAAAGATGATAGTGCATTACAAAAACATGTATTTCCTCAATCTTAAATCTTTATGTTATTAAGGTGGGCTCTTTTCTGTCTAAGTATAGTTAATCAACATAAATCATTGTTTAAGCTGTGGTTGGGCTTGCCATACAGCGATTAACCACATAAGAAACTGCCGCCGTACGAGTTTCTACACACAGTTTTTCAAACACATGCTCAAGATGTTTATTAATGGTTCTTGGGCTTAACTCCAGAATATCGGCAATGTCCTTGTTGGTTTTACCTAGAATAAGCCAGTGCATGACCTCCGCTTCACGTGGGGTAAGTTGAGTGCAATGTTTGAGAATTTCGGTTGTCGCAGGGGCCTGTTGAATTGGTTTCAATTGCACCAGATAGTTTTGAGTCGGCAAATCCTGTTGAGGACTGAGCATGATCAGTTGAAACTGTTGGCTAGCGGTGGAGTAGCGACAATGCAGCAAACTTTTTTCGACTTCGTTGTGCTGTATATCGGCAACCCATTTTTTTAAGCCTTGTTCAAAACTGTCCATATCGATTAAATGCTCATTGATCAAATGCTGGGCTTTAGCCGTCTTCCATGTAATATGTCCTGCGTGATCAAGTGCTAGAATCGCGATTTCAGTTGCATCAATGACCTGCTGTTGCTGTTTGAGCAGGGTGGCATTATTCAGGTGGGTTTGTACACGAACTAGGACTTCGGCAATATTTAACGGCTTGGTGACATAATCCACGCCGCCGGATTGAAAGCCACGTACAATATGTTCGGTTTCGGATAGGCCGGTCATAAAAATAATCGGAATATTCTGGGTCAGGGGACTGGCTTTTAGCTGGATACAGCATTCAAAACCATCCAGATTGGGCATATTGCCATCCATCAGGATAATGTCTGGATGATATTGATGGGCAATTTCAATGGCGGTAATCCCATCGAGTGTGACCAGTACGGTATAACCCGCTTCATCCAGACTTTCATGTAATATTCCCAGATTTTCCGGTACATCGTCGACAATTAAAATGACAGGTTGTTCTGGACTCTTCATGTTAAGCTCACTTTGTTCCTCAGTGTTTCAACTGAAATTCGTTTAAATCCTGTTTAACTGATTTCAAATCATATCTGGCGATATGTTGCAAAAGATTATCCCAAAGGGCTTGATCGTGAGGGAAATGTTGATGGCAATAGCTTAAAAGCTGTTTTAACCCACGAATATAGCCTTGATTGGCAAGCACATTGAGCATGTTGATGGCATCACTGACGCTATCTGGCATTTCCATCGCAGAGATTGGCGGAATCAACATATGTTCTTTGCCTGATTGCTGTGGACTCAGGTTTTGTGAATCTGGTCTGACATTGTGATCACGCTGTACAGAATGGGTTGAATCCTGCTGTGCTTCTGCCAAGTCTAATGCTTCTGATGGTTGAGATGCTGCATCAATCCATTGTATATCCAGTTTGTCTCCGATCTTATTTAACAAAAGATTAAGGTCGACAGGTTTCACTAGAAAATCTTCATTTAAAATTTCGGTTTGTGGATTGGTGGTGCGTTCATTGGCATCGGCGGAAATAATCAAAATAGGGACATTGGTCATTTGATTACGACGTAGAATTCGTGCTGTTTCCCAGCCATCTAGCGTGGGCATGGTCAGATCCATGAGAATCAGGTCTGGCAGAAATTCCGGTACCAGACGTAAGCAGTGTAGTCCTGATTCGGCTTCTTCGACGGCAAAGCCCAAAGGTTTAAGAAAATTGGTCACCAAACCACGATCAACAGCTTCATTATCCACCACCAGAATTTTTCTGCGCTCACCCAGATAGCCGACAATATGATTACTATGCAGATTGGCAATCGGATGGATCAGATCTTTAGATGGCAGATAGAGTTTGATTTTAAAGATAGTTCCTTGATTTAACTGGCTTTGAACATTTAACTGGCCGCCCAGTAGTTCGGTTAAGAGTTTGACAATCGGCAAACCCAGTCCTGTGCCGGTGAAGCTGCTTTGCATGACATTGCTGCCGCGTTCAAATGGATCAAAAATACGTCCAATGTCCTGCTCTGCAATTCCACAGCCACTATCTGCAATTTCAAAATACGCAGTTTGAAAACGATATTCCACTTTGAAGCGAACCCAACCCTTACTGGTAAATTTGAGTGCATTTCCCAGTAAGTTAATTAAAATTTGTTCCAGACGTTTTTGATCTATACGCACATAGTTCGGAATATTGTCATGAATATCTGCGTAAAATTTTAGATTTTTTTGTTCGAATTGCGGTTCAAACATTTTTATAATCTGTTGCAGAAAATTTGGAAACTGTATGTCCGACATATGCAGGGAAATTTTACCAGTTTCAATTCTGGCAAGATCGAGTAAGCCATCGATTAACGCTGTTAGGTGTTGACCACTGCGACTAATGACGCCCAATGCCATTTCACCCTGATTAGACAAATGTTCCTGTTTTTGAATCAGCTGGCTATAGCCGAGAATACTATTGAGTGGTGTACGAAGTTCGTGGCTGATTCCGATCAGATAACGGCTTTTTGCGGCATTGGCAGTTTCTGCCTGTATTCTGGCATCCTGAAGTTGCTGATCAGTAATTTCATGGGCAGCAATCTCGTCAATCAGCAATTGATTCTGAGTGCTACTTTCCTGCTCGGCATTGCGACGGCTGACATCATTTAGAACTAACCACCATGCTGCAACACACATCAATAAAAATAATACGGCATATATTTTTACAAACAGCATGAAGATATGGTTAATCTCGTTTGCATTGGATGGTCCAAGTAAGCTGGTTTCCTGAATATAGACCAGACTCAGACACACCGCCAATACAATGCCCAGTACAAAGGTCACCAGAATATACAGACCGAGCTGGCTGTTTAGCCGTTTAGCCCAGTTGGAGGGCAGCAGTGTGGCAACGATCTGATTGAGCTGTGCCGACCAGCGACCATGTGGCTTGCATAGATCGTGACAACGTGCTTCCAGCGAGCAGCATAACGAACAGATATTGCCGCGATAGGCAGGACAATCGGCAATGTCGGCAGACTGATAATCATGTTGACAGACCACACAGGTTTCAATCTGTACAATTGACATCGGTGGTGGTGCAGTCCGTGCTAAATAATATTTACCCTTAGTGATATAGGCAATGATGGGAACACTCAGAAACGATGTTGCCAGTGCAATAAAGCCAGCCAGTGCTTTGGCATAATCCCCGAATAAATCCAGATAGCATAAAATGGATAACACTGAGGCAATACATAAGGCACCGACACCAACCGGATTAATATCGTATAAATATGCTCGTCGAAACTCGATGCCTTTGGGGCTAAGTCCGAGCGGTTTGCAAATGATTAAATCGGCAACGATGGCACCAATCCAAGCCAGCGCAATATTACTATACAATCCCAGAACTCGTTCAACTGCATGGATAATGCCCAGTTCCATTAAAAGTATGGCGATACAGACATTAAACACCAGCCAGATAATGCGACCCGGGTGATTGTGGGTCAGTCGGGCAAAAAAGTTGGACCAAGCCAGAGAACCAGCATAGGCATTGGTGACATTGATTTTAATTTGTGAAATACAGACAAAAATCAACATGAAAAACAAGGCAATGACCGGGTGGCTAAAGACCTGTTGATAGGCGATCCAGTACAGATAAGTCGGATTATTAATTTCGTCAAAAGGCACAAAATAATGTAAAGCCAATACAATCAGCATCATGCCGACAAATATTTTAATAAAGCCAAAGATGATCCATGCCGGCCCACCCAAAAATACTGCCAAAGACCATTTTTTAGCGTTTTTTTCGGCATCGGGTAAGAAACGCAAGTAATCCACCTGTTCCCCGACCTGAGTGATCAGGGAGAATACCAGGGTGCATGCTGCCCCAAATGCCAGCACATTAAAGCTCAGGCTATCGGTCTGTTCACCAATAAAATATTGGCTTTCTTCAATTAGTCCCGGATTTTTCCAGAAGATAAAAAACCACGGTAACAGTAATAGGAACAACCAGATAGGTTGGGTAAACGATTGGATTTTATTAATATAATCAATACCACGAATCACCATTGGAATAATGATGAGTGCAGAAATCAGGTAACCCAAAGCCAGTGGAATATTGAGGGTAAGCTCAAGGGCCATGGCCATGATTGCAGCTTCAAAGGCGAGAAAAATAAACGTAAAACTTGCATAAATTAGCGAGGTGATGGTCGAACCGATATAACCAAAACCGGCACCACGCGTTAATAAATCAATATCGACATTATATTTTGCGGCATAGTAACTAATTGGCCAGCTACTGAGAAAAATTAAAATTGAAACCACAATCAGGGCATAAAACGCATTGTAAAAACCATATTGCCAGATCATGGTTGCACCAATTGCTTCCATGGCTAGAAACGAAACCGATGACATGGCGGTATTGGTCACTGTCCATAATGACCATTTTCGTATCGATTTTGGTGCATAGCGCAGCGCATAATCTTCAATACTTTCATCAATTACCCATGAATTGTATTCACGGCGTGTCGGGATAACACGCTGTGGGGCATGGGCTTTTGAGTCAGTTTTATTCATTGGCAGCAGAAATTGTGCAGGCGGTGGATGGATTATTGCCAAGCAATAACCGTACCTTTTCTATTTAAAATTCTGAATCTGACAAGCAGGTGATATACGCAATGTAACGTATATACCCAATTCGGTTCTCGCAATAGTCTTGCTTCACAAGCACACATTGATCGACGTCAATGTGAATGAGCATGACACTTGAGGGGACCATGAATATGACCACAAACGTAAAATCTACGGCAAAAAAAGCATTGATTGCAGGCTGTCTGGCTGTTCCATTCCTGATGGCATCGGTATGGGGGAATGCGGCACCAGCAACATCCGAGGTCAATAAAACCAAGTTAAAAGTTGATGATAAATTTGTTTATGTTGGGCAATTACACTCATCAACAGGCACCATGGCCATCAGTGAAACAGGATCTATTCAGGCAGAACGTCTGGCGATTGAACAGATCAATAAAGCAGGTGGTGTGCTTGGTCGGCAGATCAAAATTGTTCAGGAAGATGGTGCATCCGACTGGCCAACCTTTGCGGAAAAAGCCAGAAAATTAACCGAGAAAGATCGTGTAGCAGCAATTTTTGGTTGCTGGACATCGGCATCACGTAAGGCGGTGTTACCGATTATCGAACGGAATAACTCATTATTATATTATCCGACGTTTTATGAAGGTCTTGAGCAATCCAAAAATGTGATCTATACCGGTCAGGAAGCAACCCAGCAGGTACTTGAATCACTTAACTGGCTGGCGCGCGAGAAAAAAGCCAAAACTTTCTATCTGGTCGGTTCGGATTATATCTGGCCACGGACCACCATGAAAATTGCCCGTACGCATATCGAAAAAGTGTTGAAAGGTAAAGTAGTTGGGGAAGAATATTATCCACTAGGCAATACCCAGTTTGGTTCACTCATCAATAAAATGAAACTGAAAAAACCGGATGCAATTGTTGCTGCCGTGGTTGGTGGTTCCAATGTATCGTTCTATAAGCAAATGAATGCAGCAGGGGTGACTGGCGCCAAACAAACCTTATTAACTTATTCGGTGACAGAAGATGAATTGCTCGGTATTGGCGGCGCCAATATGGCTGGTTTCTATTCGTCAATGAAGTATTTCCAAAGTCTAAATAATCCAAATAACATCAAGTTTGTACAGGCCTTTAAAGCCAAGTATGGTCCAAAAGCGGTGGTCGGTGATGTGACACAGGCAGCATATCTTGGTCCTTGGTTATGGAAAGCTGCTGTTGAAAAAGCAGGTAGCTTTGATGTTGATAAAGTGGTGAAAGCATCACCGGGGATCGAACTAAAAACAGCACCTGAAGGCTATGTGAAAATCGATGCCAATCATCATTTGTGGAGTAAAGCCCGAATTGGTCAAGTGTTGCCAACAGGTCAATTCAAAGTGGTATATGAGTCCAAAGGTCTGATCAAACCAGATCCATTCCCTAAAGGTTATTAATCCTTGTCTGATGAGGAATGTCTGACATTCCTCATGCTCTATTTCGTTTAAAAAATTTAATGATTGGCTGGGAGGAATTGCGATGGATTTTAGTCTATCTGAATTCGGTGCAATATTTGCCATGCAGGGCTTTAATGGTTTATCAGTTTTCTGTGTTTTGTTACTGATGGCGCTGGGACTTGCGATTATTTTCGGGCAAATGGGTGTCATTAATATGGCACATGGTGAATTTCTAACCATAGGTGCCTATACCACTTATGTCATTTCAACCCTAACAGAAAGCTATCTGCCGCAGTTGATGTCGTACTATTTTTTTGTTGCTATTATTGCGGCATTTTTGGTGGCAGGGTTTATCGGTTATCTGGTGGAACGGCTGATGATTTCGCATCTATATCATCGACCACTTGATACATTGCTGGCAACATGGGGCTTAAGTCTGGTGATGCAGCAGGCATTTCGCTCTATTTTTGGTCCAAAAGAAGTGAGCCCGACTTTACCTGACTGGTTGATGGGGTCTTACCAGCCGACAGATACCATTGATATTCCTATTAATGGTTTGTTTCTGGTGGGTGTGACCATTGCAGTGACGGCTTTTGTTTATTTCTTGATGTATCGCTCACGCTGGGGCTTGCAATTACGTGCGACCAACCAAAACCGTTTTATGAGCAATGCAGTGGGTATTAATACCAAAAAAGTAGACCGCATGACTTTTGCTTTAGGCTGTGGTCTGGCTGGAATTGCTGGCGCTGCTTTTACCACGATTGGTTCAACTGGACCAACCGCAGGCTCACTTTATATTGTTGATACTTTCCTTGTGGTGGTCTTTGGCGGTGCTGCAAGCCTGATTGGTACAATCGCATCGGCCTTTAGTATCGCACAGGCGCAATCCATTTTGGAATTCTTCCTTTCCGGCTCAACTGCGAAAGTTCTGACTTTGTCGACAGTGATCATTATTTTAATGATGCGTCCTCAAGGTTTGTTCTCGATCAAAGTCCGTAAATAAACATTCAGTGAGGGAATCGTAATGAAAAATTCATTGAATAGTCTATTGGGTGGCAAAGAAGGTGCCATTGGTTTACTGATTCTAGCTGTGTTAATGCTTCTGGTCATGCCGATGTTTCTTGATGTTTTCCGACTCAATTTGATGGGGAAATATCTAACCTATGCTTTTGTTGCCATTGGTCTGGTGTTGTGTTGGGGTTATGGCGGCATTTTGAGTCTGGGACAAGGGATTTTCTTTGGTATTGGCGGTTATTGCATGGCGATGTTTCTAAAACTTGAAGCTTCGGATATGCAAAGTACTGCTGCACAAACCACACCAGGCATTCCGGATTTTATGGACTGGAATCAGATTACTGCTTTGCCTTTATTCTGGGAACCATTCCATAGTTTTAGTTTTACCATTTTTGCCATCATTGTGATTCCAATTTTACTGGCATTTATCATTGGCTTTGCCATGTTTACTCGCCGGGTGGGGGATGTGTATTTTTCTATCATCATGCAGGCCATTGCTGCGATACTCACCATTCTGGTGATTGGTCAACAAGGTTTGACTGGTGGGATTAACGGGATTACCGACCTAAAAACCCTACATGGCTGGGATATCCGTACCGATGAAGCAAAATACGTTTTGTATTATATCAATGCCTTGTTGCTGATCGCTGTGATATTGCTAAGTCGTTTTGTGCTGAGTTCAAAACTGGGACGTTTATTATCTGCCATGCGTGACAAGGAAGAGCGAGTACGTTTTTCCGGTTATAACGTTGCCATGTACAAAGTCTTTATTTTCTGTTTTGCAGCGGTAATTTCTTCTATCGGCGGGGCAATGTTTACGCTACAGGTTGGCTTTATGTCACCAACTTTGGTGGGCATTGTGCCATCAATTGAAATGGTGATTTTTGCCGCTGTTGGTGGTCGCTTATCCATTCTTGGTGCTGTATATGGTGCTGTGCTTGTGAATCTGGGTAAAACTTATTTTTCCGAAGCATTCCCGGATTTATGGCTATATTTACTAGGCGGGCTGTTTATTGTGGTGGTGATGTTCTTACCGAATGGCTTGGCCGGGTTATATGAAAAATATGTCCATCCGCTTTTCTTTAAACGCAAAAACAACGTACAGACCAAAGTCACCAAAGAGAATACATCTGTTGCAGCGAGTCAGATCGATACAGGAGGCTCCAAATGAGTAAGGCAATTGGCGTTGAAATGAAAAAACCGGTATTGGTGATTGAGGACCTGACTGTGTCTTTTGACGGCTTTAAAGCCGTCAGTGACCTGAACTTCTATGTCGATGCCAATGAGGTTCATGTGGTGATTGGTCCCAATGGTGCAGGAAAAACTACAGTACTGGATTTGATTTGTGGCAAGACCAAAGCCACTGCGGGAAAAATACAGTTTAAGGGACAGGAATTAACCAAACTTAAGGAATATGAGATTGTACGGGCAGGTGTCGGACGAAAATTTCAGAATCCGTCGATTTATGAAAATTTGACAGTATATGAAAATCTGGAAATGTCTTTTCCGCGCGGACGCAATGTCTGGGGTTCATTATTTTTTAAGCGCAGCCATGATGTGGATGATCGAATCCATGAGGTTGCAGACAGTATTTTTCTGACGGATTTTCTCGATACGCAATCTGAATTGTTATCACATGGACAAAAACAATGGCTTGAGATTGGAATGCTGCTGATGCAGGACCCGGAACTGTTAATGCTGGATGAACCGGTTGCCGGTATGAGCGTGTCTGAGCGAGAAAAAACGGCTGTGTTGCTGAGACAAATCAGTACAGGGCGTTCGGTACTGGTGATTGAGCATGACATGGAATTTGTCAAATCAATTGCCGATAAGGTGACGGTACTGCATCAGGGAAAAATTCTGGCAGCAGGAAAAATGGATGATGTACAACACGATCCAAAAGTGATTGAAGTCTATCTGGGACATTAAGGAGACAAATATGAGCGGATTATTTGAAATTCAATCTTTACGTTCTGGATATGGTCAGAGTGAAGTCATTCATGATGTGAGTCTGACGGTACAACCCAAAGAAATTGTTGCCGTTATGGGGCGCAATGGTATGGGGAAGACCACATTCTTTAAAACCCTGATCGGTGCCATCAAAAATACGTCGGGTGAAATTAAGCTGGATGGTAAAAATCTGGAAAAAATGGAGGCATTCAAGCGGGTACAAAATGGTGTGGCTTATGTGCCTCAGGGACGTATGATTTTTGGTACCATGTCTGTACTGGAAAATATTCAGACCGGATTACCCGCTTCTGCACATGGACGTGTCCCTGATGATTTATATGAATTGTTTCCGGTATTATGGGAGATGCGTAAACGCAAAGGCGGCAACCTGTCGGGTGGTCAACAACAGCAACTGGCGATTGCACGGGCGCTGGCCACCAATCCCAAGGTGTTGTTACTGGATGAACCGACGGAAGGGATTCAGCCTTCAATTATTAAAGACATTGCAAAAACATTAAAGCAAATCCGCGATCAACGGGATTTGACGATTATTGTTTCCGAACAGGTATTGAGCTTTACCATGGCCATGGCGGATCGTTTTCTGGTGATTGATAAAGGTCAGTTTGCCTACGAAAATATTCGTGAAAATGTGGATGAAGAGACCATTAGCAAATTTTTATCTGTTTAATCGAGCTGTAATCTGCTGTTTTAATAAAACGCTGAAACTGGCTTTTAGACTTTTATTTTAATCCTTGTATTTACAGGGATTTTTTTTATATATTCATCGAATGATGCCTCTATACGTAATTTTACGTATTTCTAGCGACGCTGTTTCGCTGCAAAATCCAATCACAGCGTAATTTTTTGATATGGGAAAAAACGATGAGACATGGTGATATTTCAAGCAGCCCTAGTACCGTTGGTGTAGCAGTTGTGAACTATAAAATTCCACGCCTGCATAACAAGGCAGAAGTACTGGACAATGCAAAAAAAATTGCAGAAATGCTGATTGGTATTAAACAGGGTTTACCGGGCATGGATTTAATCGTGTTTCCTGAATATAGCACCATGGGCATTATGTATGATCATGATGAAATGATGGAAACTGCGGCAACCATTCCTGGCGATGAAACTGCGATTTTTTCTGCGGCATGTAAGCAGGCCAATGTCTGGGGTGTTTTCTCCATTACTGGTGAACAGCACGAACAACATCCACAGAAAGTGCCATATAACACTTTGATATTAATTAATAATGAAGGTGAAATTGTACAGAAATATCGCAAGATTATTCCATGGTGTCCGATTGAAGGCTGGTGTCCGGGGGATACCACCTATGTAACCGAAGGACCAAAAGGCATCAAAATGTCCTTGATTATCTGTGATGATGGGAATTATCCGGAAATCTGGCGTGACTGTGCCATGAAAGGTGCTGAGTTGATTGTCCGTTGTCAGGGGTATATGTATCCATCGAGTGAACAACAAGTCCTCATGGCAAAAACCATGGCATGGGCCAATAATGTCTATGTGGCAGTTGCCAACTGTACCGGATTTGATGGCGTCTACACTTACTTTGGTCGTTCTGCCATTGTTGGTTTTGATGGACGTACGCTAGGTGAATGCGGTACCGAAGAAAATGGTATTCAATACGCGCAGTTATCTATTCCGGAAATTCGTGACGCACGTCAATATGATCAGGCGCAAAATCATCTATTTAAGCTGTTGCATCGTGGTTATACCGGCACATTTAATAATGGTGATGGCGATAAAGGTGTTGCAGATTGTCCATTTGATTTTTATAGAACATGGGTGCTGGATGCACAAAAAGCACAGGAAAATGTGGAAAAAATTACCCGCTCAACCATTGGTGTAGCAGCATGTCCAATCGGAAATCTTCCTCATGAAGGTTTAGAGAAAGAAGCTTAAGTTCTGGCGGTGAGGATTGCATCATGACATTTGCCAGTGACAGACTTCAACATCAGCAGGATGTTTTGGCTCAACAACAGTATGATCAACAGGGGCAGCAACAGGCTGCCCGCACTTCACGCTTCAAGTTTGAACCCCAGCAACTGATGCAAATGCTAAGAACCAGAATCGTGGGACAACCGCATATTCTCGATGCACTTGAGGATATGCTCAATGTGGTGAAGGCAGATTTTAACCATCCGGAACGACCTTTGTCTGTCACCATGTTGCTGGGACCTACAGGCGTAGGTAAAACCGAAACAGTACGGCTAATCAGCGAAGCAATTCATGGTCATGCCCATGCTTTTTGCCGGATCGACATGAATACACTGGCACAAGAGCATTATGCCGCAGCACTGACGGGCGCACCGCCTGGTTATGTTGGTAGTAAGGAGGGCAACACGTTATTTGACATCGAAGCCATACAGGGCAGTTTCTCCAAACCTGGCATTGTACTTTTTGATGAAATTGAAAAAGCTAGTACAGAAGTGATTCGTGCTTTATTAAATGTGCTTGAAACAGGGACATTAACATTAACCGCAGGAACAAAATCCATAGATTTTCGTAACTGTATGATTTTTATGACCAGTAATGTTGGTGCAAAAGAGAGTCAGGCCAGATTGCAGTTGCTCAATAAATTTCCTGCCCGTATAGCCGATATTGCACACCGCCTTAAACTGGATGATCATGAGATGACCAAGCGGGCACTCAAGCATAAATTTGATCCAGAATTTCTCAATCGTATTGACCGTATTTTGTATTATCAGGCGATTCAGTCTGATGAGGTACAGCAGTTAATTGCAATAGAACTAGAGAAATTAAATCGCCGTTTAAAACGTCAGGGCCGTGCGGTGACATTATCGGATTCAGCTGCACAATGGTTGGCCAAAGATCATGATATCAGCTATGGCGCCCGAGGTCTGGTCAGAAAACTTAGAACACATCTGGAACCTATTCTGGCACGTTATTTTCTAACACATCCCGAAGTCGGACAGGTCCATATTAGCTTAAAACAACAACAACTTGTGGTAGAGCGTGGCGCTGCGGATCAGAATATTTTAGATCAACAGCCTAAACATTCTAGTAACTGATGCGGTGCTCTGGGGGAGGGCATTCACATCATGACAAAAGGGGAGGAGGCGATGGGGAAATAAAGGCTCAAACAGGGTTTGAACAGCGATAAAACTAAATCTGGGGCAATCGGCAGAAGATCGTCGATTGCCTCAGGTTTAAACATAAGATTGAAAACAGAACCAAAATAATGATTCAATCCATGTACTGCCAATTATGAACGTTTTGGATATTTAATCAGGTCAATGATGGCAAAACTCCCACTGAGTAAGGCTAGACCTATACCCATCATACAGGTCATTACCCAACCACCATGATTCCATGCAAAAATACCCAGTGCCGAGCCTGATGCTGCGCCGATAAAATATAAGGTCATATAAATGGAATTTAAGCGGGATTTGGCATCATCCCGTAACTGATAAATAATATTCATATTGGTAATGTGCAACATCGAAATCGCAAGGTTAATGGTGGTAAAACCAAGAATAAATGCCACCACATAATATTGGCTCAGATAAATAAATATCCAGCTCGACAACAACACCAGAATGCCGAATATCGTCAGTTGTCGTGCATAACCTCGATCAGCCAGTTTTCCGGCAAATTGTGCAAAAACCGCACCGACAATTCCGGTCAAACCAATTAAACCAATTTGAAAATCGGAAAAGTAAAAGGGCGATCGAGACAGTAACAAGGCCATGGTAGAAAACAAGGTACTCATCGAAGCAAAGGCAAATGCACCGACCCCGCCACGGATACGCAAACGCGGTTCCGAACGAATCAGTTCAAGCATGGTGCCAAACATGGCGACATAATGTAGTTGAATAGTCGCGGTATGCGGTAAGCGGGGACGTAACAGTGCAGTTAAAATCAGTAGAATAATGGCACTGAGCAAATACACCGTGTTCCAGGCAAATAAATTGGATAATAATCCGGCCAGACTGGTCGAAAGTAAAATCCCGATAAATAAGCCACTCATCAAAAAGCCAATGACGGTACCGGTTTTTTTAGGTTCTACTAGTGTGGCAGATAAAGGGATCAATACTTGTGCAGCAATGGTAAATAGACCGGTCATGGCTGTACCAAACCACAGCATATAAATATTCTGGGCAAATGCACTGATCAATAATCCAACCGCAGCCAGGCACATGAGTAAAGGAATAAAGATATGTTTTTTTAGCAAATCTCCCAGCGGTACCAGCAGTAATAAACCAAGTGCATAGGACACCTGTGCAAAAGTGACGGTGAGTTGTGCCTGTGCCGAACTGACAGCAAAATGCAGTTGAATCGAATGAATCAGCGGTTGATTAAAATAATTTGCACCTGCACATAAGCCACATGCCGCTGCCATAAGCCAGAGTGTTGAAGTTTTTAAACCGGTCTGAGAGGAGGTCGCCATATTTTTGCCTAATCAATGGGGTGTAAAGCGGTATGCGGTGGCATTAATTTCAATCAGCATATTGGGTAATGCAAGCGGATTGTACAGGAATTAATGTACAGGCTGGAAAACGATTCTGTTGAAAATAGTGACGCATGCAAGCAATGAGCTTGAGATGTTTTTGTCGATCATGCTCAACTACCAGCATTGTCATTTTTGCGATATTTGCCCAGTCAAGTTGAGCCATGTTTAATGCCTGTTGAATATTATGAAATACGTTATCGCATTGCTGCTCAAATGAAATAGGCATATGGCCGGACATGTGTTCGCCGCTTTGTCCTGCAATATGGATAATTTCCTCTACATCTTTTAAACGAATACGCGTCATGTGTGAATAGGCATATTGTATTGGATCATAAAGTGTTTTTGGATTTTCGATCTGAATCAGGCTTTTTGTCTGGTTTAACATGAGAAAGATAGTCAGTTTTAAGAATTGTTGCTAGTATCAAAGCTCAAGTTAACTTGAGGTCAAGAATTTTTTGCAAAAAACAGCACAGGATTTAATGACAATTGGTGATGTAGCAAAACGTAGTGGCTTAAGCATCTCAGCCATTCGTTTTTATGAAGAAAAAGGCTTAATCCGTAGTCTACGCACCAATGGCAATCAGCGTCGTTATGCACGGCATATGTTACGCCGTTTAGCATTGATTAAAGTTGCCCAGCGCGTGGGTTTATCTTTACAGGATATTCAGCAGGCTTTTGCAAATTTACCGGAAGGCAAAGCTCCGAGTAAAGCCGATTGGCAGAAGATGTCTTCTCGCTGGCAACGGCAACTTGAAGAAAAAATTCAGCTTTTACAAAATATGCAAACTCAACTGGATTGGTGTATTGGTTGTGGTTGTCTGTCACTGGACAATTGTCCGCTGCGTAATCCGGAAGATATTTTTGCTCAGGATCCACAAACCCATGAATATTGGGAAGAAATATGAGATGCTGCGGCTATTTGCTTAAAGTACAGCTAAAATAAACGCGTCAAAATTAAAAGGAAAATAAGCACATATCATCAATGGGCGCTGTTTTTTCAAAAAATAAGGGTTCGATGAATGAGAAAATAAGCAACATGCCTTTATTAAAACGCACTTTTAACAATCACAATAGACCAGTGCTTTGATCATGGTGGCAGGGAAAAACTTTATGCTCCCTGCCTTTATCAAAAAGATATTATCTAGCGTAGATTACTTTGATTGATGACTGGTTTGTGTATCGGGTAAAAAGAATGTTGCCAGCCCTAAAAGGGGTAGATAGGAACAAAAGCTAAACACCCATGCAATACCATTTTTATCGGCCAGATAGCCCAATCCAGCGGCGGCTATACCACTAATCCCAAACATAAGACCAAACATCAAGCCGGCAATCATACCTACACGGCCGGGCACAGCTTCTTGGGCGTACACGACCATGGCAGAAAAGGCCGATGAAATCACCAATCCGGTAATGACAGTGAGAATTGAGGTCCAGAATAAATTGGCATAAGGCATTAATAAAGCGAATGGAATAATGCCAATAAAAGAAACCCATATTACCGCTTTTCGTCCGATACGATCTCCGATTGGCCCTCCGGCAAATGTACCGAATGCCACAGCTGCCAAAAAGGCAAATAAATATAATTGTGCCTGTTGAATGGTGAGATGAAATTTATCTATTAAATAAAAAGTGTAGTAATTACTTA
This sequence comes from Acinetobacter populi, assembly GCF_002174125.1. GTDB lineage: Bacteria > Pseudomonadota > Gammaproteobacteria > Pseudomonadales > Moraxellaceae > Acinetobacter > Acinetobacter populi. The sequence goes on along the minus strand of NZ_NEXX01000001.1, from coordinate 711,304 downwards.
AACTGGCAATATAAGTAAATTTTGTAAACATGAGAACAGCGATCATACTTATGGCACGAATGAGCATGGAACCGTGTAATTTAAAGCTACTTTTGCTGGCATGTTGAATGGCCCTAGTCTGCATATGTATGATGGTCCATTGGCTCACTTTAAATAAAATGCCGATTGCAATTAATGCGACTAACAATAACCATGCGGCGGCTGCCTGACCATTTGGAACAATGATTGCAGCAGCTAACAGAGGACCTAGGGCAGAACCGGTATTCCCCCCGACCTGAAAGGCGGATTGTGCTGTTCCGAATTTTCCGCCTGAGGCCATTCTGGCAACGCGGGATGCCTCAGGGTGAAACGTCGAGGACCCTACACCGATCAGAGAAGCTGCAATCAACAACATATAAAAACTACTGGCACAGGCCAGTAAAGCAATGCCGATGAATGTCACCATCATGCCGATCGGGAGTAAATAGGGTTTAGGATATTTATCCGTATATAGACCGATCCAAGGTTGCAATAATGATGCGGTGATCTGATAAACCAGAGAAATTAAGCCAATCTGTGTAAAGCTCAAGGCAAAGCTGGATTTTAACATGGGGTAAATTGCCGGAAGCGCAGCTTGTATTAGATCATTCAGCAGATGCGCTAGCGCTACCGCCAGAATCATGTGCATGACCATACCTTGTACTGGATTTGGTTGGGGCGTAACAGGATTTTTATTGGGAAGACGTGGCGTTTCCATAAGCAAAATCATATCCTTTGAATATTGACATTTTTTATTATAATTTGTCATATTGAAGCATATATTCCAAAAATCATTGTATAAGTGACAATTAAATGGCTCAAAAGATGGAAAGTGCTTCCCAGCTTGTGATCGCCCGTGGATCATTACATCCTTATAAAAGTATTATTGCGCCGCATGTTCATCGGCGTGCTCAGCTTTTGTATGCATCAGAAGGAACAATACGTGTGCATACCGCAGCAAATATATGGCTGGTTCCACCACAATGTGCTTTATGGATTCCGGCAGGCGTAGAACATAGTGTAATTTCACTGAGTCAGGTACGATTGAGTACAGCATTGGTCGAGGAAAAAGCAGCAGTTTCACTGGGGAATCAATGTTTTCTTGTGCGCATGACCAATTTACTCAGAGAATTGGTGTTAAGACTGAATCAGCTTGCTGCATTAGAGGAACAAGAGCAGTCACATACAGAAGATGTAGAAAAAGCCTTACAATTACTTATCTTTAATGAGATTCAGCATGCGCTGACTTTTCCCATAGAAATTCCATGGCCCAAAGACAAGCGTTTAACTTCCATTTGTGAGGCTTTACTGGATCACCCCGATCAACCCAAGGATATTAATATATGGGCTGATCAAATTAATACCAGTTCACGCACCTTAATTCGGCTTTTTAAGAAAGAAACAGGCTTATCCTATCGCGCCTGGATTCAACATATGTATATCGTTCTGGCGCTTGGCAAATTGGCAAGAGGTGAATCCATTTTTCATATTGCTACGACATTAGGCTATGCCAGTCCAAGTGCATTCAGTGCAATGTTTAAACGCCATTTGGGCCACCCGCCACAACGTTTTAGCAAGGTGAAATGATATGAAAGATGACGTGAGATGATTAGATCAATAAATTGGTTTGCTGAAGATGTGCTTCTTTCCCAATCCAGAATGGACGATTATTTTCACCATGACCAAACCAGTCACCCAGATACATGGGAATTTTGAGTGGATCTAAATGTTCGGCAAAAATTTCGGCAATGCTTTGCGGTACATTTTTTTGTGGACAGTGATAAAAATCACCTAGCACAACGGCTTGAAGATGGTTGAGATCAATACTTTGCAATAGCTGTACCAGTAAGCGTTCCAGCCGATAATATGGTTCACCTACATCTTCCAGTAATAAAATACTGGGTTGATCCAGTCGCAATGCCCAAGCTGTACCTTGTAAACTGCATAAAGTGGCCAAATTGCCGCCTAGTATTTTCCCAGATATGGTTTTTGTCGATTGTGCATGTGTATTAAGAGGCTGAACTGGATAATGATTTTTTTGTTGTTGCAACACAGGATTGAGTAAAGCCAGCACTTCCTGCGCATTACTGGAAATCTGCATGACGTCATTAAGATTTTTAACAGCAATTTCCTGAAAAACCGGTGCATGCAAAGCCTGCCCGCCCAGTCTTGCTACATAATTGAGTAAAACAGTACTGTCAGAATAGCCAATGATTGGTTTATTTAAAATCCAGTGATCCAGATAAGGTAATAACTGAGCCGCACCAGTACCGCCACGGCCACACCAGATGGCATCAATGTTCGGATCTTCACAAGCTTGTTTTAAATCATTAATACGTTGCTCGATAGTGCCTGCCAGATAACGATGTTGGGCAAAAATATTTGGCGATAAAATTGTATTTACAGCAAATTGTTGTAAATGTTGCTGTGCAAGTTGAATGGGTTCTGCATCTACACATGCACTAGGGGCAATGACCTGAATATTCATGGCAACTAAAGTCAAAATTTAAATGTGGATAGTGTGGCATAAACAGCAGAGGACTCAAGTTCTTTTGCTGGAAAAGCTGACCATCAATACACCGAGGATATTTAAGGCACAGCCCACCCATTGCCAGCCATTGAGCTGCTCATGCAAAAATAGCACTGCAAGTATAATGGTAAAAATTGGCCCACCTGCACCAATCATTGCCGCTCTGGATGGTCCAATGCGTACAATACTTTGCATGAGTAAGATTGTTGGTAATACCGTGACAAAAAATCCCAAGGCAATCCCATAGCCGTAAACCGCCATTGGTAGCGAAATTAATGCTGTAATTGGATGTGGTGTGGCAAGCATATAATGCACAATGGTTCCGAGACAGGCAACGGTCATGGCCAGTCCGGTAAACCGCCACGAACCGAATCGTTCAATCAATCGGGGTGTCATTAATAAATATGCTGCAAAAGCAACCGCACTGGCAAAAACCAAACTTGATCCAAGCCAGATATTTTGACCAAAACCCGTACCCTGATGCTCGGCCAGCATCACAATCACTGTACCACTATAACTAAGCAAAATAGCCAGCCAGATTTTTAAAGATAATTTGTGTTTAAAAATGACTGTCGAGGCTAAAACCGTCAGCGTGGGATATAAAAATAAAATAATCCTTTCTAATGAAGCACTAATGTACATCAGACCAATAAAATCCAGCCAACTGGCAAAGTAGTAGCCTAACAGACCGGCAAAAATCAAAAGCAGCCAATCCTTAAGCAAAAGATTGTTTTTATGCTTTGGAGCGAAATAAATCAGCAGGATAAAGAAGGGAAGTGCACTCAACATTCGCAAAGTAAGCAGGTTGGTGGCATTCACCAGCGGGGATAAAGCATAGGCTTGCTTGATGAAAATCGCTTTACTGGCAAACAAAAAGGCTGCGATTAAAGCAAAACTGGCGCCCCAGTGTAGAGGTTTCAAGAGTCTATCCTTTATACGAGGGTACTTACTTTAATGGGACAAACCTTAAAATTATAGGAAATTTTAGTTTATTTTAGCACTATGATTTATGAATGAATAGTATTTATTATCTAAATAATGGGTAGTATTTATTTTTGAAATCATATTAGAATCAGTGATCAAATATTCATATGGGGGAAGTATCCTGTGCTGATGCAGTACGGATGATACTTTGACTACGTAAATTAGCTTGAGGAATGCTCATGCAGATCGGAATCCCAACCGAAACCCTCACGGGTGAACACCGTGTGGCAGCGACACCAGAAACAGTAAAAAAACTGACCAGTGCCGGACATACGGTAGTGGTTGAACGTGGTGCCGGTGTAAAGGCTGCTTATATCGACAGTGCTTATGAACAGGCAGGTGGCAAAATCACCGACAATGCCTATCAGGGTAGTCAAATTGTATTGAAAGTTCGTGCGCCACATGGCGACGAAATTTCAAAACTTGAAGCCAATAGTATTGTTGTAGCAACGTTTGATCCTTATCGCAATCCGGAACTAGATCGTTTTGCCAGTCAGAATGTCTCTGCATTTGCGCTTGAATTATTGCCACGGACTTTATCCCGTGCGCAAAACATGGATGTGTTGTCATCGCAGGCAAACCTGTCAGGTTATAAGGCAGTGTTGCTTGCTGCAAATGAATATCAACGTTTATTTCCCATGTTAATGACTGCTGCCGGTACGGTAAAACCTGCCCGCGTGGTGATCATGGGGGTTGGGGTTGCTGGTTTACAAGCCATTGCCACAGCAAAACGTCTGGGCGCAGTGGTTGAAGCAACCGATTTACGTCCAACAGCTAAAGAGCAGGTTGAGTCTCTAGGCGGGAAATGGCTTGATGTACCAATGTCGGCAGAAGAGCAACAACGGGCGGATGATGCGACTAAAAATGGTTATGGCTGGACCCCGGGTGAACAATACATTCAGGATCAGGCGGCGATTGTCGATAAGGCAGTTTCCAATGCTGATATCGTAGTGACAACAGCTTTATTGCCGGGACGTAATGCACCACGTTTAATTCATGCTGCAACCGTGGCAAAAATGAAGCCGGGTTCGGTCATTCTGGACATGGCGGTTGAAAGCGGTGGCAATGTTGAAGGCTCCAAAGTTGGTGAAACCGTGATCACGGAAAATGGCGTCAAGATTCTGGGTGTGCCGAATATTCCTTCGACAGTCGCTACAGAAGCTTCGGCACTCTTTGCGCGCAACGTATTGAACTTTATTGAAACTTTATTTGATGAAAATAAAGCATTAAAACTGAATCAGGACGATGAAATTCAAAAAGCATTATTGGTCACGCATGGCGGTCAAGTCCTGCTGAAGCGTGGTTAGGGAGATTCCTCATGGTTGAAACGATTACAATTTTCGTGCTTGCTATTTTTGTTGGCTATTACGTGGTTTGGGGGGTTACACCTGCATTGCATACGCCATTGATGGCGGTGACCAATGCCTTGTCCTCGATCATTATTGTTGGTGCGATGATTCAGACAGTTGGATTACCTGTGCTGGGTGTCGAAGGCAGTGTGGCATTTCAAAGTATTAATGTGGTCAGTGTGCTGGGTGCAATTGCTGTCTTTCTGGCAAGTATCAATATTTTTGGTGGCTTTGCCGTGACGGCACGTATGCTGGAAATGTTTAAGCCAAAGCAAAAGAAAAAAGAGGGCTAATCAATGGAATTTATTCATGATTTTATGAAAGGCTATGCGGATTGGTTCTACCTGATCGGTGCTGTACTCTTTATTTTGACCTTGCGTGGTTTATCCGGACCCAAAACAGCGATTGCCGGTAACCGTTACGGTATGATCGCTATGGCGATTGCCGTGATCACCACATTCTTTGTTGCCGATCATCCTGTGATCTGGATGATTGTCGGTGCTATGGTTTTAGGTGCTGTAGTGGGGATTGCTCGTGCCCGTACCGTACCGATGACACAAATGCCGGAAACTGTGGCATTGATGCATTCCTTGGTAGGTTTGGCAGCAGTTTTGATTGCGATTGCTGCGATTCTACATAACAACCAGCTGGTTGCCTTGTTTGCAGAAAATGGTACGGCACTTGATGCGGCGGGCGTACAACATGCCCATATGAATAAAGTCCATTTATTTGAGTTGTTTGTAGGGTGTTTTGTTGGTGCAATTACCTTTACGGCTTCAGTTTTTGCCTATGGCAAACTGGCTGCAAAAAAATGGGCCAAAACCATTTCGGGTGGCTGGGTTAAACCGGTGCAGGCGATCATCTTTCTGGCAATGCTGGTTTGCGGATTCTATTTCTTTTCAACTGGCAACATGAATGCGTTCTGGGCGATGACGATACTGGCATTGGCATTTGGCTGGGTGTGGATTGCTCCAGTTGGTGGTGGTGATATGCCGGTGGTGGTGTCCTTGCTGAACTCGTTCTCGGGTTGGGCGGCTGCTGGGATTGGTTTCACCCTTGAAAATAACATGCTGATTGTTGCTGGTTCGCTGGTTGGTTCATCCGGTGCAATTCTGTCTTATATCATGTGTAAAGCCATGAACCGCTCCATCATCAATGTACTGTTTGGTGGCTCGATGGGCGGTGCAGCTGTTGCCAGTAGTAATGCAGATGGTGCACAGGTACAGCGTAACTATCGTTCTGGTTCTGCTGATGATGCCGGCTTCCTGATGTCAAATGCAGACAGTGTGGTGATTGTACCGGGTTATGGTATGGCACAGGGTCGTGCACAAAATGCAGTGAAAGAACTGGCCAACTTGCTTAAAGAGCAGGGAGTTAAAGTACGTTTTGCCATTCATCCAGTTGCAGGTCGTATGCCAGGGCATATGAACGTTTTGCTTGCCGAAGCAGATGTACCTTATGAAGATATTCTGGAAATGGATGAAATCAATTCCGATTTTCCGGCAACCGATGTGGTGTTGGTGATTGGGGCCAATGACGTGGTTAACCCAGCTGCCAAAGATGATCCAAACTCACCGATTTATGGTATGCCGATTCTTGAAGCGCATAAGGCACGAACAATTATGGTGATCAAGCGTTCTATGGCAACAGGTTATGCCGGACTGGACAATGACTTGTTCTATAACGAAAAAACCATGATGGTATTTGGTGATGCCAAGAAAGTTGTAGAGGATATGACCAAAGCCATTAATGGGACTGGGCATTGATCGTTGAGTGAGAATATAACACTGTATTAAGCCATCTTCGGATGGCTTTTTTTATGGAAAATTTAATAGAAGACAGTATCTGAAAAGTTGTTTAAATTGTTTATAGATAGACATAAGATTGTAGAAAGAATATTTAAGACGAAGATTTTTATATTGATAGTGATATGTTAAAAATGAGTGATGAATTGGCTGGCATGAGGGGAGCAACATGATATTGAAGATGATGATTGGCATATTGTGTATGGGATTATTTTCCATTGCCCGGGCTGAATCTTTTTTGATTACCGATGCTTCCCAAATTTATGATGTTCGCATTGATGTGGCATGTGAAGAAGATAAGTGTGGCGGTGAGGCAAAGATTGTCTTATACCAAAAAGGCAAAACAAAAGTTTTTCAGCAATTTACATCCGAAGATTTAAATTTTTATTTGCCCGAGGATCGGCAGCCGACTGTAGGTGAAAGGCCAATGTATGGCTATCAAAGTGGATTAATGTTTGGGGATTTTAATTTTGATGGCACTGAGGATATTGCAATTCGCAATGGCAATAATGGCCCCTATAATGGTCCAAGTTATGCGGTTTATGTTTATCATAAAAATAAAAACAAGTTTGTATTTAGTCAGGAATTAACTGATTTAACTTTTGAAAACTTGGGTATGTTTCAAGTCGATCCAAAACGCCAGCGCATTATTACATTCAGTAAAGGTGGATGTTGTTATCATGCAAAACGGGAATATGCTGTCCTACCTAAAAAAGGTTTGGTTCTATTATCAGAATCAATTGAAGATGCCATGAGAGGTGATGATCAGGTGGCAATTATTCAGCGTGACTTGATTCGTGGTCGCTGGAAAGAAACTGTAAAATTATATCCTTTGAAAGATATTTATCCTGATAATTAAATATGATGTATGGTAAAAGTACATGATTTATATTAAAAATTATGATGAAAATCTTATTTAAATTCATCTGTTAATTATGAAAAAGACAGGGGGTATTGGCATGATATGGAAATCTTTGATGGGAATATTATGTATGGGAGGACTATCAGCGACAAATGCTGCAATATTGATGATCAATGATGCCTCCCAATTATATGATGTCAGAATTGAGATTGGTTGCGTACAGCAAGAATGTAGTGGAGAGGCAGAAATTACTTTATCGCAAAAAGGCAGGCCACAGGTTTTCCAGAAATTTAGCACAACACAGTTGAGTTTTTATCTGCCTAAGCATGATCAATCCGATGTGGATCATCTATTGAAATATGATAATCAAAGTGGCGTGATCTTTGGGGATTTTAATTTTGACGGGAATGAAGATATTGCGATTCAAGATGGAAATTATGGAGCATATGGCGGTGTGACATATGATATTTATGTAATGAATCGAAAACGCCAGAAATTCATTTATAGTGCAGAACTATCAAGACTGACACAAGAGAGTCTAGGTATGTTTAGACTTGATCCAGACACCAAGAGAATTATTACCTTAAATAAAAGTGGCTGCTGTAATCATACCCGTTCCGAATACGAGGTTGTGCCGCAAAAGGGTTTATTGTTAAGTCGAGAATATAGTGAAGTATTGATGCTTTCAGGCGAGGAAGTGGAAATCATCGACCGAAAACTGGTAAATGGGCATTGGCAAGAACAAATCTGGCACTATCCGATAAAACAATATCATGAGATAGAGAAACAATAAGGGAGGGGAATATGCGATCAATAAAGATCGCATATTGAGTAACGCAGTGATTTAACTAAATTGTTCTGCTGGGGCTGGACGCCACAGACTTTCTAAGTCATAAAATTTACGTGTAGTAGGTAACATGACATGGACAACGACAAAGCCGAGATCAATTAAAATCCATTCGGCATCGCGTTCACCTTCAATACCAATCGGGCGAAAACCAGCCTTACGTGCTTCTTCTGCAACATTGTCGGCCAATGCCTTAACATGGCGTGTAGAGGTACCGCTAGCAATTACGATGGCATCGGATACGCTGCTGATATTCGAAACATCGAATTCAATGATATCTTTTGCTTTAACATCAAGAAGGGCTTCTTGAACAACATGTAAACATGTTTTAATTTGTGAATGTTTATCTGAAACTGCGTCTAAACTAGGTTTATGTGCGGGCGATGGTTCAATATTCATAAAAGGAAAAAAATCCTGAAATTGTGTCACTATCTACTATAAGAGCATTTTTATAAAAAATCAATTGATGCTTTATTCATCAATCGATTTTTTTAAGGAGATGGCGATGTCAAACATCGCCCTACTCAGCGCATATTAACCTTGAGTTGCCTGAATTGCAGTCAGGGCAATGGTAAATACGATATCGTCTACCAATGCACCTCGAGAGAGGTCATTGACTGGTTTGTTCAAGCCTTGCAGCATCGGACCAACACTGACCACATTGGCAGCACGTTGTACCGCCTTGTAGGTGGTATTACCGGTATTTAAGTCTGGGAAAATAAAGACATTGGCCTGACCTGCAACTTTGGAATTCGGCGCTTTTTGCTTACCGACACTCTCTACCGAGGCAGCATCATATTGTAATGGACCATCAATCAGTAAATCCGGACGACGTTGCTGGGCAATCTGGGTGGCTTGACGTACTTTGTCAACGCCTGCACCTGCACCGGAATCACCAGTTGAATAACTGATCATGGCAATGCGGGGTTCAATACCAAAGGCCAATGCAGAATCAGCAGATTGAATCGCAATTTCAGCCAGTTCTTCGGCATTTGGATCTGGGTTGATGGCACAGTCACCATAGACATAGACTTCATCCGGTAACAGCATAAAGAAGATAGAAGACACCAGTGAGTATTCAGGGGCAGTTTTAATCAACTGGAATGCCGGACGTACTGTATTGGCTGTGGTGTGAACTGCACCAGAAACCAGACCATCGACTTCATCCAATGCCAGCATCATGGTACCGAGTACCACGGTATCTTGTAATTGTTCGTTGGCCTGTAAATCGTTGAGTTTGCCTTTACGACGTTCAACCATAGAGGCAACATAGTTTGCACGAATACTGTCAGGATCGATAATTTCCAGATCAGCAGGCAATTCAATATTACGTGCTTTGGCAACTTCCTGAACTTCTTCTGGTTTTGCCAGCAGTACGCATTGGGCAATACCACGATTTTGACAGATTACCGCTGCCTGTACAGTACGCGGTTCTGCGCCTTCTGGCAGGACAATACGTTTTTTTGCTGCAATAGATTTTTGTACCAGTTCATGACGGAAGGCAGAAGGAGACAGGCGTGGGGTGCTTTCAACATCACATTCCTGTTTTAACCAGTCAAAATCAATATGGCTGGAAACAAAACGGGTGACTTGCTCAGCACGTTCGATATCATCAATGGGGACTTCATTGGCAATATTTTGAATATTCTGCATGGCCTGAAAGCTGTCCAGAACGGTAGACATGACTGGTAAGCCAGCTTTATAAGCTTGCTGGACAAAGCCATGAATTGCAGTATTTGGGTTATTTTCGCTATTGGATAATACAATCCCAGCAAGCGGAACACCGCTAAGCGCGGCAACACTACTTGCCAGAACCACATCACTACGATCACTTGATGCAACCAGCAGTTCGCCTGCCACCAGTTTATCCAGCTCATGTTCGATACGACCACTGATCAGCGTACTGTGTTGTACACGACTTTGTGCTGCATTTCCCTCATTAATCCATGTTGCCTGAATGACCGCAGCGATATCCAGTGTGCGCGGCACACTCAAGGTTGGGCTAAAAGGCACCAGACCGATAATCGGAAATTGCTGGCTGCCAAGTAACGGCGAGAAGCGCTGTAAGGCTGAGGTAAAACCTTCAATCTGGCTGGTTAAACGTAACCCTTGATCGGTTGCCACCGGAATTTGTGCATTTTCGGCAGATAAACCTTTGCTGCGCATAAACAGCACGCCAGCGGTACGATGTGCATTTGCACCACCAAACGGACGTAAATGACTATCGACAATCTCTGCGGTTAATTCTGGATTATTCAAATCTGCAGTACTGATAAGAATCACCCGTGCATCCAGTGCTTGTGCCAACGCTGCATTCAGTTGTGAGGTATAGCTTTGGCTGGCATTTGGCACCAGACCTTCCACCAGCATGACTTCATGATCTTTAGAGACATGACGATGTAGGCTGACCACTTCTTCGAGTAGTTCATCCATTTCACCAATACCGACCATATGACTGGTTTTTTCATGGCTAATGGGATTGACTTGCGGGCGTTGATAAATATGAGAAATCAGTGCTGAAGTTCGGCTAATACTATTGTTTTTTTCTTGTGCGAATGGTTTTAAAAAATTGGCTTTTACGCCGATACAATCAAAAGCCTGTATCATGCCCAGGCATGCAGAGGTCAGTCCAATCCCTTCAGCTGTCGGTACCAATAAAAATGTTTTCATGAAATCTTCCTATTTTTTCTAACAAGATAGGTGCATATAAAAATGCACCTACTGAAATTTTAAAGATCAAAATGTTTTGAATTATGCCGTTTCAAGTGCATTTAACGCAACCTGCCTAGTTTCCTGTGCAATACGACTTTCTTCGTCGGTTGGAATGATCCAGATCATTGGGCCTGTGCCTGCATCAATGCGGATTTCCTGACCACGCGTTTTATTTTTTTCGCTGTCCAGACTAAAACCAAAGTGTGGTAATGATTTGATTACTTTCTCGCGGATATAGGCGGAATTTTCGCCAATACCACCAGTAAAGATCAAACCGTCGATTTGTGGTAGGGCACAGCTCATTGCAGCAAGTGATTTGGCCAAACGATAGACAAATACTTCAATGGCTAGCGTTGCATCATGATTGCCCTGTTCGGATGCATCAATCAGGGTACGCATATCATTGGAAAGACCGGAAATCCCCAATAAACCACTTTCACGATTGAGCATACGATCAATACGATCCAAATCCCAACCCAGATTGGTTGCTAAAAAATGATGCAGACTCGGGTCAACATCACCACTACGGGTACCCATACACAGCCCTTCAAGCGGGGTTAAACCCATGCTAGTGTCCAGACTTTGTCCATTCCATATGGCACAGGTTGAACTGCCATTTCCCAAGTGTGCAACCAGCCAGCCGCCCTGATTTTTTTGACCAGCCAGTGTCGATGCTCTTTCGCTGACATAGGCATGACTTGTGCCGTGGAAACCATAGCGACGTACACCATGTTCTTCATATAGCTTTTTCGGAATCGCATAATGATAGGCTTTTTCTGGCATACTTTGATGGAATGCTGTGTCAAATACAGCAACCTGTGGTAGATCAGGATACATTTTTAAGGTTGCATCAATACCGACCAGATGTGCTGGATTATGCAAAGGTGCTAGGGCGGAAGTGGCTTTGATATGGTCAATGACATCTTGATCAATCAATTGTGCTTCAGTCATTTCACCACCATGGACTACACGGTGACCAATGGCATCAAAATGAAATTTCTTCAAGCGTTCCATGGCAACTTCGAGTGCCTGTTTGTGATCTGCCTGACCGAGTTCGACTTCAAATTTTTCCTGACCTTCGGTGATCCCTGAAATACGTGCATTTGGCGTACCCAGATTCTCTGCCAGACCATAAATACGGTAGTCATGATCGTCAAGCAAAAGTGCATATTTAATGGAAGATGAACCACAATTGATTACAAGTATATTAGACACAGTCAGTTATCCCTAAAAAAACAAAACTTTCAAATCTTATGTAGGCCAATCTGTTACTGGATAGAATATCAAATGGTCTACGTTCCATAGGCGTGTTATGGACTGGTAATGTAATCGTTCCCGGTCAGAACGAGTCCTATTAAACATGCTCTGGTAAAATGCGACAAGTTAGACTTTGGGTTACTAGACTTTAGCATCATTTAAATTTTTAGGTTCTGTGTTTTTTGTTACTAATTATTTGTTATAAAATATTATTTTTCATTTTAATAGATGTTAATTTCTGTGTGAATGCCCTAAAAATCAGGTAAATCCATTTCATTTTTATGGCTTTATTAGACTTAAGCCGAACACTGAAATCCGTTTTGGATACAAAAAAGCCCTAAAGCGAGACTTAGGACCTGTTGAGAATTAATCACATATTAAATTTAAGCTAGAAATAAGGCGTTTTATGTTCTATTTCTGCATGAAAAATGGCTAAATTAGACTTATACTGCGTTAACCAGCTTGCCAATATACACATATTGCCTGTGCTGATTGCCTTGTCTAAGCCATAATTTTTCTCATTTTTCATTGCAAAGATCAAATCTCAACACGCCCTAGGACTCAAAAATGAAAAAATGGTGCTTATTGGCGAATTTGTCCATCGCCTAAAACAATCCATTTCTGTGAAGTTAAACCTTCTAGTCCCACTGGACCACGGGCATGGATTTTATCGGTTGAGATACCAATTTCTGCACCAAGACCATATTCAAAACCATCGGCAAAGCGTGTAGACGCGTTGACCATGACTGAGCTGGAATCGACTTGGGTCAGGAATTTACGCGCCTGAGTATAGTTCTCGGTAATAATGGCATCGGTATGATGTGAACCATATTGATTAATATGTGCAATTGCCTCATCAATATCGGCCACCACTTTAATCGCCAGAACAGGACCTAGATATTCGGTGTACCAGTCTTCTTCGCTTGCAGCCTTGATTTCCTGACCCAGAATATTGCGTGTCACTGGGCAACCTCGAAGTTCCACATTTTTTTCTGCGTATAGTTCGCTAATCAATGGCAAAAATTCTTCTGCCACAGGTGAATCCACCAGCAGTGTTTCCATCGCATTACAGACACCATAACGATGTGTTTTGGCATTGAGAGCAATCGGCAATGCCTTGTGTAGATCAGCCTGACGTTCTACAAAGACATGGCAGTTACCATCAAGATGTTTAATCACAGGAATGCGTGCTTCATTACTGATGCGTTCGATCAGGCTTTTGCCGCCGCGTGGCACAATCACATCCACAAATTCCGTCATGGTAATCAATTCGCCCACAGCAGCGCGGTCACTGGTTTCAATCACCTGAATAGCCTGTTGTGGTAAACCTGCGATTTTTAAACCATGTTGAATCGCTTGTGCGATGGCTTTATTTGATTCAATTGCTTCTGAACCGCCACGTAAAATGATGGCATTACCGGATTTTAGCGCCAGTGATGCAGCTTCCAGTGTAACATTTGGACGGGACTCATAAATCATGCCGATCACACCTAGCGGCACACGCATTTTACCAATCTGAATGCCGGAGGGGCGATAGGCCAAATCCGTAATCACGCCAATCGGGTCTGTAAGCGCAATAACATCTTTGAGTCCGTTTAACATCGCCTGAAAGCGTGCAGGAGTCAGTTCTAGTCGATCTAGTAATGCCGGTTCAAGTTGTTTGGCATGACCATTGTCCATATCAATTTTATTGGCAGCAAGAATAAATTGTTGGTTATTCTCTAGTGCAGTATAAATTTCTGATAATGCATTATTTTTTGCATCAGTCGCCAAGCCAGCCAATTGGCGCGAAGCAAGACGCGCCTGCTTTCCGATTTGCGACATATAGTGTTGAATAGACTCACTCATGATTGACCCGAAAATTTTTTGATGAATGACATGTGATAAAAATCACTTAGAAACTAAAGATAGAAATCTAAACAAAGAAGCCTAAAAAAGTTTGCTGGTAAAATACATAAAAAACATGCGATATGCAGTTTATCAGACTTTATGAAAATCAAGCCACTTTCAATATTGATTATGTTATAGTTAAACGAAATATAAAAGGGCAGTGTTGATCAAAACAGGAAAAGGAATCTTGCTTTGGTGGTTAGATTGAGTCAATCAGCACGTCGATGTAAACAATAACAAGCCTATATTTACGTTGAGATGACGTTAAATAAAGGAGCAATCACTTGTATAAATGACTTATACAAGGCTGGGAGGGCATAGTGAATAGTATTGCTAAGGATCGGGCACAACAATCTTTTGAGATTAATCCAACAGATTTTTTCGAGTTATATCATCGTGATGTATTTAAACAACCCGCCAAGGAGTTTTGGTTAGATGGTTGGAAAGTTGAATATATGGCGATTGCACAACCCGAAACCATACATAAAACACCAATTGTCATTGTCGGTGGGGCATTTCAAAATTTTAATTCCTATAAATATTGTGTTGAACAATTATTTCAATGTGGGCCAGTGATCCTGATTGACTTACCCTCGATGGGGGCCAATCAACAAATTTATAATAAGGACAGTGGGGCTTCGGCAGCAATTTTGGAACTTCCTGATTTATCGCATATGTTGGGGATTTGGCTGGATGCCATGGGGATCAGAAAAGTCTCCATGATGGGGATGTCCTTAGGTTCTGTGGTGGCTTCACACTTTGCTGATCAACGTCCGGAATTGGTTGAACGTATGGTGTTGATGGGCGTGATGCAAAAGACTAGACCCAGTTGGCGCATGATTCTTGAAGAGTCATTAAAGCTGATGCAGGAAGGTCGAATGCAGGAGTTTGGACAGGCAGTGATCCTGTATTTGGTTAACCATGCCAAACTGGATCAAACCCGCATGTCACCAACCGCAAAGCGATTATTTTTTCAACAAATGTCGGAATTTACTACGACAGAACAATTACGCTATGAAATCAATTGTAATCGCCTATTGCGATTACACAGTGTGCCTGCACCGAGCTGTAAAGTGCTGGTGGCTGCTGGGCAATATGATAGTTTCACTCTGCCATTTGAAAATGCCCATTTTGCCTTGCAATGTCCGGATATGGAATTTGCCTTGATTGCGAATGCTGACCATGTACCACAATTGCAACGTCGTAAAGAAACCATGAATTTATTTAGCACTTTTTTACGTGGTGATCCAATTCAGCATCTGGAGGGGATTATTCCGATGTCCCGTGCCCAAATGCATTTAATGGAACGTCGGGGTGAAGAGCGTATTAAAGTCAAACAACCACATACGTATATGTCTTATCGTCATTCGGATTTGACCGCAAACGTAGACATTATCAACATTAACTTTTTTGGTGTATTGCTTGAGGTCAAAGACATTGATAAAACACAGGAAGTTGCTCGCTATGCACGAGATATGTCGTTATCTTTGACGGATGAGCAGGGTGAATTTTCGATTGAATGTTTGATTTTTGAAATGAAAGCACATCAACTAAGAATATTATTTAAACATGGTAGTTTTGAGCTTGCAGAGCGGTTGTTGCAATATATTGCCACTCAAAAACAAGTGATAGAAGAAATAAAACGCTCTGTTTAATCCACTATGGCTTATGGTAGAAGTGAGATACATATACCATAAGCCTTGATTTAATATTCAACCTGATTTTTTAGCGTTTAGCTTTTAGATTTCCGCCAGCACCACCCAGACAAAATCTCCAAGATGCGCTGTTGATGGTGTGTGATCTTTTTGGCTAGGTTGTTGGATATTGACCTGATGATAACCACAATTTAAAAAGAAAGCTTTGACTTCATCGGGTGTGGTGAAATGAAAGCTAAACGCACTTCTGGATAAGAACTTTAATAATTTGCTGCTATTCCAGACCAGATTTGCCAGGGGATGTTGAACGGGTTCGGGACATAAGTCGGTTAAATAATAAAAGTGATCGAATTCCCGACCATATTCTGCCAAGCTAGTCCACAAGGTTTTCAACGCAGCTTTATCAAAATAATTGACCAGTCCTTCACTGATGACAACCAATGGTGCCTTGCGATCCAGAGGTTCAAACATGTCCTGAATCTGTGGGGTAAACAGGTCAATTGCTAGGACTTGTGCATCAGGTTGACCTGCTTTTTGCAAAGCCTGTTTTTTGATTCTTGCCATATTGGGCAAGTCGACTTCGATATAGGTCAAACCCGGATAATGTTTGCGAAAATGCCAGCCACGGGGTGATAAACCTGTTGCAATTTCAATAATCTGTAAGTTGGGATGTTGTGCCAGTAGGTCAACCAGTGTTGCATCAATCAGGGTATGACGCTGTTGCAGTGTAGTACGGATACTACCACCAATAAATCGTTCTGCACTGGCTTCAATAGGTTGTAATAGACCGGTTAAAAACTTGCCTTGTGTCGTGGCAAAGGCAGGATGGGAAATACCCATCATATACCAACGATAGCCAGTATAATGTGCAGTGAATGAAATATGACGATGCTTTGAGCGTAGTGGTTTGGATAAATTCGATTGTGTCATGTCGATCCTGTGACAATATTTTGTTGTTTTGCTGTATTAGGGCCTGTTGAGAATTAATCACATATTAAATTTAAGCTAGAAATAAGGCATTTTATGTTCTATTTTTGCATGAAAAATGGCTAAATTAGACTTAATACTGCGTTAACCAGCTTGCCAATATACACATATTGTCCACACTGGTTGCCTTATCTAAGCCATAATTTTTCTCATTTTTCATAGCAAAGATCAAATCTCAACAAGCCCTAGGTAGGATGCCAATTCATCACGAATTGACATCTTTTTGTACTTTATAAGCTTTCTACAAATTGTTCAATTTTAGTTTTGGTTTTTTGCCATTGTTCACCCAGATCAAGTGTCTGTTTAATCGCAATCTGCGGAATCTGTCCACGCATTTTTTCCAGTCTGCTCTGGTTCGGTAACTCAAGATCCTGTAAACCCTCCAGCGCGATACAGGCTGCGTTACGGTCATTACAGACCAGGCCCATGTCACAACCAGCGTTTAGGGCAGCACGAATACGGGCATCGGCACCTCCGGCAACACAGGCAGCTTGCATGGATAAATCATCGGAGAACAAAACGCCATCAAAACCGAGTTGTTGCCTTAAGATTTTTTGAATCCAGAATTGTGAGAAACCTGCAGGATTGGGATCAATGGCTTCATAAATGACATGTGCCGGCATGATTGCATCGAGTTCTGGCATCAATGCTTTAAAGCTAAGCATATCGTGTGCTTCGATCTCTGCAAAACTGCGGTTATCGATGGCGGCAGCGACATGTGAATCGGCCTTGACAGAACCATGACCGGGGAAGTGTTTGCCGGTGGTTGCCATGCCTGCCTGTTTCATGCCTTGCATAAAAGCTCTTGCCAGCGGAATAATATCCTGAGGATTTTTAGCAAAGCCGCGATCACCAATTACATCACTGATATCATCAATGTCCAGTACCGGGGCAAAACTAAAATCGATACCAACCGCAAGTACTTCGCTTGCCATCAGCCAGCCACAGGCATGAGCCAGTTCAAGTGCAGCTTCAGGTTGCGTAAGATAAAGCTCGCCTAAGCGGCCCATGGCTGGAATGCGACTAAAACCGTGTTCGGGTTTGAGTCTGCGTACTCGTCCACCTTCTTGGTCAACGGCAATCAGGATTTCCGGACGGACTCGGCGGATATGATCGGTGAGGGCGCGCACCTGTTCTGGTGATTCAATGTTACGTCCAAATAAAATTAGGCCGCCGACTTGTGGTGCCTTTAATATTTCTATGTCTTCACTGGTTAATGTTGTCCCAGCGACATCCAGCATCAGTGCACCAATCATAACGTTTCCTTCATGTTCTATTCACTTTTTGCAAAAAATAAGTTCGCAATGTAATGATTTTTTACATTTACGGCATCAAGAATATGCTAAAACTAGCAAATTCTAAATTTCAATGCATTATTGTTTGAGCATAATAGAAGCGATTCTTTAAAATCGCAAAGTATTATCGGTGCATAACTCACAGGAAGCATAAATCGATTATGAAGCTACAACACATTGCTTGTGCCATCGCCCTTGCAACAGGCGGTCTGTTTTTTACCCATGTTGTATCTGAGGCTATGGCAGCCACCGAAACAAAAACTGTGCAAGGGGCGATTCAGCCAACACAGGAACAAGCGCTGGTTGCCCGCCAAATGGCAACGCTGGTTGATCGTCAGCATTATTTGCCAATGCGCTTAGATGCCAATACATCAGCGCGCATTTTTGATATGTATATTGATAGTCTTGATCCGGATCATAGCTTGTTTTTACAAAGTGAGATTGATCAGTTTAAACAAAAATATGCAGCTGGCTTTGGGTTGGCATTAAAAACAGGAAATTTACAGCCCGCGTATGAAATCCATGCCATGTATCGTGAGCGCATCCAACAATATTATAATTATATGCTGGCTGAGCTGAAAAAAACTCAAAATTTACATCAGAAGAATGTATATCTGGATACCGATCGTGAAAAAGCACCTTTCTTCAAGACCAAACAAGAACAACAGGATTTTTGGAATAAAGTGCTGACTTCGCAATTGATTGGGTTGACCATCACCAAGCAAGAAGAAGCAGCCAAACAGCAAGCACTGAAAGATAATCCCGATCTGGCACAGGGTGAAAATCTGACCCCACCTGAAGATTTAACCCCGGTACAAACACTGGAAAAACGTTATAAACGTCAGCTGGAACGTGTTTCCCGGGTGAAAAGTGATGATGTACTGGAAAAAACCTTAAATGCCATGTTGGCAACTTACGATCCGCATAGTAACTATTATCCACCGATTGATGCGATGGAATTAAACCGTCAAACCACGTTACAGCTTGAAGGGATTGGCGTGACTATTCGTCCGGAACGCGGCAATGAGGATTATACCAAGATCGAAACCATCGTTGATGGTGGTCCGGCCAGTAAAACAGGTCAGGTTCGTTCCGGTGATCGTATTGTCGGTGTGGCACAAGACGGTCAGGCCATGAAAGATGTAGTGGGCTGGTCGAGTCAGGAAATTGTCGGTGAAATCCGTGGTAAACGTGGTACCAAAGTCACTTTAAAACTGGTGGCTTCTGGGGCGCCGATGAGTCAGGCTCGACTGGTGACCATTACCCGTGATGTGATTCAGGAAGAGGATTCTGGTTTACGTTATCGTGTGATTGATGTCACCCATCAGGGCAAAAAGCAAAAAATCGGTGTGATTGAAATTCCATCATTTTATCTAAACTATCGTGCACGTCGTGATGGTCAGAACTATCGTAGTGTGTCCGAAGATACTGCAAAAGCCCTGATCGATTTATCCAAGCAAAATGTAGCAGGTGTGATTGTCGATTTGCGCAATAATCCGGGTGGTTCACTTGAAGAAGTGGCGAAAATGATTGGACAGGTAGTGAAAGATGGTCCAGTGGTACAAATTCGCGATGGTAATGGCAATGTCAGTGTGTTTGAAGATACCGATGGCGGACAACAATTATATGCTGGCCCAATGGCAGTAATGATCAATCTGGCATCGGCATCGGCCAGTGAAATTTATTCTGCTGCCATTCAAGATTATGGTCGTGGCATTATCATTGGCAGTACCACCACTGGTAAAGGTACGGCTCAAGTACAACTCGATAGCCTTGCCTATGGTCAGGCGACTTTGACGCAACGTAAGTTTTACCGTATCACTGGTGGCAGTACCCAGAACAAAGGTGTGATTCCAGATGTGAAGTTGATTGATATTTATTTTGATCAATTTGGTGAACGTAAATCCAAGAATCCGCTGGAATGGGATACCATTGCCACTGCACCGTTTAAACGGGAAGGTGTGATTAAGCCTTATGTCAGTCAGTTACAGCAGCAATCAGATCAGCGTCGTAGCCAAAATCCACAATTTACTTATCTGGATCAATATGTAGGCATTGCCAAAAAAGCAGCCGATGAGAAGAAAGTGGTATTGGATATTGATCAGCGTAAAGCAGAAATCAACGCGCTCGAAGCACAAACTCTAGCCGTGGAAAATGCACGTCGTCAGGCAACCAATCTAGCACCTTATGCTAACTGGGAAAGTTATCAGGCTGCATTGGATGCTCGTAGTGAAGCACGAGCAAAAATGAAAGAAGCCAAACGTCCGCCATTACCGGAAGAAGAGGCATTTGTCACTGAGTCTGCACAAATCTTACTGGATATGATTGATCTGCAAAAAGCCAATTAGTACGGGGTCGCCATGAGGTCACATCGTACAGATTAGAAACGTGCCCTATAAGCTTTGAGTATTTGCTTATAGGGCGTTTTTGTAGGTAGGAAATATACAGATCAATTGTTTTTTGTTTTTAATGTCAAGAAATTTGATTTAAAACTTGCCTTTTTCTATATGCTTATGCAAATCTAATAAGGGAGAGGGGGAGATTATGCATTCGGAATATACCGTTTATTGGGTGGTCGGTTTAATTATTCTTTTTTTACTGGGTTCAATTTTTGGATTAAGGGTTAGCCCGCGTGAAAAAGCACTGGGTCTATTACGTGACAACGCACGAAAAATGGGCTTACATCCGCGCTTGATTCCTGCACCTGAATGGAGCAATATTCCCCCGGCATCCGAAACACGAGCCAGCATGGTGGCGTACTATAGTATTTTAGTACCCGAGGGTAAATTCCCTTTATTGCGAGCGGTGAATCAGGAAGGTCGGCTTTTTGTGGTGAAAGGCGATCCCAAACTAAACGGTGAGCCTATTACATTAAAGGGCATTTATGCTATTGATATGCAGGCCAATTGCGTAGGAATATATTGGGATGAATCAGCAGATTTTGCTGGTGAACAGCTTGAAAATATGAAAAACTTCCTCCATTCATTAGCACGACAAGCACACTAAAACAGTATTCATTGGAATAATTATGGCGACAGCAACAACCTCACAACGTGACAAAAACTCAACTCAAGGCGCAAAAGGGCGTTCTTTGGTGATTGTGGAGTCGCCTGCCAAAGCCAAAACCATTAATAAATATCTGGGTTCACAATTTATTGTGAAATCTTCTGTAGGACATGTACGGGATTTACCTACAGGCGGCGGTGCAAAAAGTACAGAGAAAAAAGCGGCTACACGTACAAAACAAACTGCCGAGGATAAAGCCAAAAAAGCGCAGACGGCTTTGGTCAACCGAATGGGGGTTGATCCGGAACATGGCTGGGAAGCGCATTATGAGATATTGCCCGGTAAAGAACATGTGGTTGCCGATCTCAAAAAACTGGCCAAAGATGCTGATACTATCTATCTCGCAACGGATTTGGATAGGGAAGGAGAGGCGATTGCTTGGCATTTAAAGGAAGTGATTGGTGGTGATGACAGCCGCTATCGTCGTGTGGTGTTTAATGAAATTACCAAAAATGCCATTCAGGAAGCTTTTCAACATCCTTCACGTCTGGATATTAACCGAGTCAATGCACAGCAAGCACGCCGCTTTTTAGATCGAGTAGTTGGCTTTATGGTGTCGCCATTGCTATGGGAAAAAATTGCCCGTGGTTTGTCCGCAGGTCGGGTACAATCGGTTGCAGTAAAGTTGGTAGTGGAACGGGAACGGGAAATTCGCGCCTTTATTCCGGAAGAATATTGGGAAATCTTTGCCGATACCCAAAAAGATAAAGATGCCATCCGTTTAGAAGCATTTAAGCATGCTGGTAAGACCCTCAAATTAAAAAATAAAGCCGAAGCTGATGCGATTCTAGCTTTACTCAAAGATGCAGAATACAAGATTGTCAGCCGTGAAGATAAACCAACCAAAGTTAATCCAAGTGCGCCTTATATCACCTCAACACTGCAACAGGCAGCCAGTACTCGCTTAGGTTTTTCGGTGAAAAAAACCATGATGTTGGCGCAACGTTTATATGAAGCTGGTTTTATTACCTATATGCGTACCGACTCCACGTTCTTAAGTGATGATGCGGTCAATATGGTACGTAATCATATTAACGATAATTTTGGCGAAAAATATTTACCTGAAAAGCCAAATCGTTACGGCAATAAAGCAGGTGCGCAAGAAGCGCATGAAGCGATTCGTCCTTCTAATGTAGCGTTGAGTGGTAGTGACCTAAGCGGAACCGAACGTGATGCACAGCGTCTATATGACTTGATCTGGCGTCAGTTTGTGGCTTGTCAGATGACACCTGCACAGTATTTATCTTCCACAATTCTGGTTGAAGCCAATGGTGTTGAACTCAAAGCTAAAGGTCGTACACTGGTATTTGATGGTTTTACTCGGGTACGTGGTGCCAATAAATCTGATGATGATGTGTTATTGCCAGCGGTAAAAGTCGGTGAAACTCTAAAACTGATCAAACTTGATCCATCACAGCACTTTACCAAACCACCTGCACGATTTACCGAAGCATCGTTGGTAAAAGAGCTGGAAAAACGGGGCATTGGTCGTCCATCGACGTATGCTGCGATTATTTCTACCATTCAGGATCGTGGTTATGTCAAGCTGGAAAACCGCCGTCTATTTGCCGAAAAAATGGGTGAAATTGTCACCGATCGTCTGGATGAAAGTTTTAATAACCTGATGAATTATGCCTTTACTGCCGATCTGGAAGGGCAACTGGATAAAGTCGCAACAGGTGAAGAAAATTGGAAGAACCTGCTGGATACGTTCTACGGTGATTTTAAAAAGCGTCTGACTACTGCGGCAAGTGCAGAAGGCATGCGTCGTAACGAACCGGTAGAAGTGCCTGATGTACATTGTCCACAGTGTGAACGTGCCATGCAGATTCGTACCGGAACTACAGGCGTTTTCCTTGGGTGCTCGGGATATAACCTGCCACCGAAAGAACGTTGTAAAGGGACGTTAAACCTGACACCGGTAGAATCACTGGCGGCCTTATCGGACGATGACAGTGCCGAAACTGATGATCTGATGTCGAAAAAACGCTGTCATATTTGTGGTACAGCCATGGACAGCTATGTGATTGATGGTGGTCGTAAATTGCATATCTGTGGTAATAATCCAGATTGTGCAGGTTATGAAGTTGAAGAAGGCGAATTTAAAATCAAGGGCTATGATGGACCAACGATCCCTTGTGATAAATGCGATGGCGAAATGCAGCTAAAAACTGGACGTTTTGGTCCATATTTTGCCTGCAATAGCTGTGACAATACCCGTAAAGTCCTGAAAAATGGTCAGCCTGCACCACCGCGTGTTGATCCAATTAAAATGGAACATCTACGTTCAACCAAGCATGATGATTATTTTGTCTTGCGTGATGGTGCCGCAGGTCTATTTTTGGCAGCGAGTAAATTTCCGAAAGTGCGTGAAACCCGTGCACCAAAAATTGCTGAATTGCGTAGTGTGGCAGAACAGCTTGATCCGAAATTTCAATATTTACTTGCAGCACCGGATACCGATCCCGAAGGTAACCCTGCGATTTTGAAATTCAGTCGTAAAAATCAGGCGCAATATGTGGCATCAGAAACGCCTGAAGGCAAAGCAACAAAATGGTCACTGATCTATCAAAATGGTAAATGGGTTGAGAGTAAGTAGACGCCCTTAAGGGGAACAACATGAAAAAGCTTGCTGTTTTGATTGATGCGGATAATTCTTCGGTAAACTCGATTCAATCTGTTTTGGAAGAAGTTGCAAAATACGGAATAGCAAGTGTCAAACGCGTTTATGGTGACTGGAGTAGTGAAACATTAAAAAGCTGGCGTGAAGTATTGCTTCCTCATGCCATTACGCCGGTACAACAGTTTGCCTATACCAAAGGTAAAGATGCCACGGACATGATTCTTATCATTGATGCCATGGATTTACTGTATGGTGGGGCATTGGATGGATTTTGTATTGTTTCCAGTGACAGTGATTTTACACCGCTTGCCTCACGGATTCGGGAAAGTGGTTTGATGGTTTATGGCTTCGGACGCAATAAAACACCGGAAGCTTTTCGTAAAGCATGTGATAAATTTATCTATATTGAGAATCTTGTGCTTGAAGATAAAGAAGAAATCAAGCAGGAAACAGAGAAAGAGACGCTTAAATCTGAACCGACAAAGAAAGAAGATGTAAAACCACAGGTATTATCGAAACACGAACCGGAAAAAGATGCTACAAAAAATGAAGCGATAGAAAGCTTGGATAATAAATCCCAACACATTGATAGAGCAACATTAAATCTTATTTATAAAGCTGTAAAAGATAATTCTGACGATAATGGCTGGGCGAATCTGTCGGTGGTCGGGCAATATATTACTGCGGTAAAACCTGATTTTGATTCACGCAATTACGGCCGAGCAAAATTATCTGGTTTAATTAAAATGCTGAATTTGTTTGAAACAAGAATTGATGGCAGCCAGATGTATCTGAAAAAGATTAAAAATAAAGTAAGTTAGGAAGATGTTAAGAGCACAAAAATCTTCCTTCTGGAAAATGTTTCGAGTCACCATTTTATTGCTGATTTTGATCATTGTTGCAGTCAATGCTTGGCGAGATTATCACCAGAATTGGCAAACGCCGGTTTTTGTTGCTTTATATCCCGTAAACGCTGATCAATCCATAGTTACAGCAGATTATATTGCCAGTTTAAATGAACAGGATTTTGCGGCGATTGCACACTATTTACAACAGCAGGCACAGCAATACCATCAGCCTATTCAGGTTTATTTTAAACTGGGTTCTGAAGTCAAGACACTACCGCCAAAAGTGCCCGATTCACAATCTATACTCGAGATCATGTGGTGGAGTTTAAGATTCCGTTATTATGCATGGCGACAGCAACAGGATATTGGTGTACGTCCTCAGTTACAGTTGTTTTTAAATTATTATGATATGCGGGCACATAAAGTTCTGAAACATTCAACAGCTTTGCAAAATGGCCGTATTGGTGTGGTCAATTTATTTGCACACCATAAACAGGATAATCAAAACCAGATTGTGATTGCGCATGAGATGTTACATGCCTTTGGTGCAACCGATAAGTACGATTTATCCACAGGTCAGCCAGTTTATCCGCAAGGCTTGGGTGATCCTGACCAGCAACCCTTATATCCGCAAAAAACTGCCGAGCTGATGGCTGGTCATATTGCCTTGAGTGCCACAAAAAGCAAAATGGCCAATAGTTTAAAGGATGTACGAATTAATGTAGAAACAGCAAGGGAAATTGGCTGGTTGAAATAATTTTACAACTCGCAACTTTTTAGAGATAAAAATAGGTATAAAATATTTATAACAACTTAAAAAGAGTATAAACAAATGATTACAGTCGGTAATGACCTAGTTCGGGATCACCTTCACGCAGAGCGCAAATGGTTTATTTTTCTTGGGGTGATTCTGGTGGTCATCGGGATTTTGTTATTGGGCATGTTGCCTTTTGCAACGCTTTCCGTCGTTTATTTTTTTGGTTTGTTAATGATGCTGGGTGGTATTTTACATCTACTTGCGGCATTTACCCTGTTTAAATCCAATTCACGCTGGTTCTGGGCATTATTTAGTATCTTCTATTTTATGGCGGGTTATTTTGCGTTTAGCTCACCTGATAAAGCCGCATTGGTATTGACCACACTGTTATCTTTCTTCCTTGTGTTTGCGGGTGTTATCCGTATGGCAAATGCGACAGTTCTGCGTGCCATACCCGGCTGGAAATGGACATTCTTTTCCGGTTTACTGACTTTTATCACAGGCTTATTGATTATGTTTACGCCTGATGCACCGTTCTGGGTATTGGGTATGTTCTTAGCCATTGATGTGTTATTTCAAGGCATCAATTATCTGACAATTGCGAGTGTGATTAAACAGATTCCAGCCAGTTCAAAAACGATTGAATAGTTTTTTCCACCAGCTGTCAGTAGGTTTTTCTGAGATTCCCCATGTTTCTCCCCAGCCATCACATGGGTTGGGGAAATAAAGATAGATGTGAGAAAGTTCATTTTCATTTAAATCAAGATTCTTATTTTTGTCGAGTTGATCAAATATCTTCAAGCGAAAAGGATCATCTTTTTCCGCTTTTTTAGCCCATTGATAAGACTGATGTTTTAATTCAATCAGCTTTTTCCATTCCTCGATATCAATGTTTTGATCTTTATTTTGATCATAATCCAGATAAAGCCTGTCCCAATTCAGCGCAGCCGGTTCACAGGCCTAAGCTTTGGTTATGCCTAACAATAAAATAAGCAGACATGCGCTAAATCTGATGTATTGACGTTTATTGGTTATTTTAATTTTTATCACTCCATACTGCCAGTTCATAGCCATCAGGATCCTGAAAATGAAAACGCCGACCACCGGGGAAATCGTAAATGTCCTGTGTGATGGTTCCGCCAGCCTGTTGAATGATCTGCTGGGCCTGTTCAATGTTTTGGCTATACAAGACCAGAAGTACACCACCTTGTACTTGAATCGTTTCAGCCAGAGCAAAGCCACCTTTTAGCTGACCATCATTAAACTCACAGTACTGTTCGCCATAATCGGTAAATGTCCAGCCAAACTTCTGATAAAATACTTTGCTGCGAGCAATATTTGTAACTTTAAATTCAACATAATTTAATGCAATCGTTGCTTGTGTCATATCTATTTTCCATATCATCTAAAAATGAATGATCAAATCAATGTAGCATAGAAATGATGAAAACTTATCAGGCATTATCCATTGTTACACCAGCAGGACAACGAATTGCAAAAGGGATAAAAACGCTAGAAATCCGCTCGTGGCGACCAGCACAATTGCCATTAAAAAATTTACTGATTGTGGAAAATCAAAATTATCTCAGCGAAGATGGTGATGAAGAACCAGGTATTGCTGTTGCGCTGGTTGATATTGAATCAGTACATGACTGGCGAGAAGATGAGGTTGGAGCGGAAACAGCTTCCTATTGGGCAGCAGGTTATTATGCTTGGGTCATTGGCAATGTTCGACTATTAAAACAGCCAATTGAAGTGATGGCAAAACGCAAGATTTATCAGATAAATTTGCAGCAACTAGAGATTTAAGCCATGTCTATTGAAACAGATCGCTTGGTTCTGACTGATTGGAATGATTGCGATGAGGTACAATTTTACCGTTTAAATTCTAATCCGGAAGTTATGCGTTATTTTTTAAATCAATTGTCTAAAGCACAAAATCAAGATTTTTTTCAGCAAATTAGACAGCGTATTCAGCAGCAGGGCTATGGCCTATACAAAGTTTGTTTAAAAAATACAGGGCAATTTGTAGGATTTGTCGGACTCAATCATCCGCAATATGAATTGCGTTTTGCCTGTCCTGTAGAAATTGGCTGGCGATTGCTGCCAGAGTTTTGGCATCAGGGTTTGGCATTCGAAGCAGCGCAGGCAGTATTGCAGCAAGGATTTAATATACTGAATTTTCAGCAAATCATGGCATTTACTGCGAAACAAAATCAACCCTCATGGACATTAATGCAGCGTTTAGGCATGCGATTTCAGCAGGAATTTGCTCATCCTTTGGTCGTTGATAGCCATCCTTTACATCAACATGTCTTGTATTCAATTCAGTCATCGGAGTTTAGGCATGTTAAACTTGAAAAAATTTGCCAAGACGCCATTCAAACTGCATGACCATCCAACGCCTACTCGATGAACTGAATCCCGAACAATATCAGGCTGCCACAACCACTGCACAGAATACATTGGTATTGGCAGGGGCAGGCTGTGGCAAAACTAAAACCATTGTTGCTCGTGCGGCCTATTTGATCAGTCAGGGCGTGCCACCCGAACAAATTCAGATCATGACCTTTACCCGGCGTGCTGCCAGTGAGATTGTGACCCGGGTTGAACAATATCTGGGTATACAGGCGCAGGGTTTACATGCTTCGACTTTCCATACCTTTTGTTTGAGTATCTTAAGACGTTATGCTAAAGCCTTTGATCTTGGTCAATTTAATGTGATTGACCGTGATGATCAGGTATTAATGTTTCGCTTGTTACGTGGTAAGGATAAACAGCATGAATTACCCAAGGCGGCACAATTGCTGGATTTATATTCTTATACTCGCAATACACAGACTAAGTTTAGCGAAGCATTGGCAAAACATTTGCCTGATATGGTGGAGTTAAAAGAGCCGATTATTGCGGTAATGAAAGCCTATGAAAGCCAAAAACGGGAACGGGCTTATCTGGATTACGATGATATTCTGGAATATGTGGCCAAATATTTAAATCAATCGGAAGCGCTGGTGGATCAAGTGTTGTATCGCTGTCGTTATCTATTGGTTGATGAGATGCAGGATACCAATCCCTTACAGTGGTCGTTGCTTAAACCTTTTATTGGAAAAGCGCATCTGTTTTGTGTCGGTGATGATGCGCAGTCAATTTATGGCTTTCGGGGTGCGGATTTTCAGAATATCCATGCCTTTCAACAGCGTGTGCCTGATGCACAAATATTAACCTTGGCAAGGAATTATCGTTCGACACAGGAAATTTTGGATATTTCCAACTGGTTATTAAAAATTAGTCCGCTGGATTATCAAAAAGAATTACAAGCCTATCGTGGTAAAGGTTTGGCACCACAATTACATACACTGGCTAATGAATTTGAAGAAGCCAACTGGATTGCACAGGATTTAAAAAAACGCCATAAAAAGGGCAGTGCTTGGCAGGATCATATGATTCTGGTTCGTTCCGGTTTTGCCGGACGGCAAATTGAAAGTGCCTTGGTCGCTGCGGATATTCCCTATCAGTTTATTGGTGGGGTTAAGCTTTTGGAATCGGCGCATGTCAAAGATGTGCTAAGTATGCTCAGGATCGTTGCCAATCATAAAGATGAGTTGGCATGGATGCGCTTTTTAACCCTGTGGAATGGCGTTGGTGATGTCGGCGCAAGCCGTCTGGCTTCGGAGTTCTTGCAGTTTGATACGCTGGAAGATTGTCTGACCCGCTTAAAAAAATTTAGCAAAGTGCCGGCAATTGCCATTGCTGCCTTTCAACAATTATTACAGATACAGCATCTAGTCAGTAAAAGTCTGGAGGTTGCGCTGACAGCCTTACAAGAGCAGCTTGAGCATAATTATCGTAATCAAGACTGGTCACGACGACAACGCGATTTTGAGCTGGTTAAGCAGCTGGCAGAGCGACATATGAATGTTGCCGCTTTTATTGAAGAATATGTACTGGAACCGATTTCGCATAGTGAAGTCGAACGGGAAAAAGATAAAGATGTGGTCACCCTGATTACCATTCATTCTGCCAAAGGTACAGAACGACAAGTGTGCTATGTTGCCAATGCTTCAGTCGGGCAGTTTCCACATGCCCGTTCACAAGGCGATTTTGATGAGGTTGAAGAAGAACGTCGTGTGCTGTATGTGGCTTTAACCCGGGCACAAAATGAGCTGATTATTACCCGTCAGAATTTATTTACCTGGGTTAAGGATCAGCTTGATCCACTTGGACGTGTGGTGACAGGTTATTTCCTCAGTGATTTGCCATCAGGCTTGTGCCATGAAACTCTGCATCGACGAGGTGATCAGCGCCAGAAAGTCTGGTCTTTTGAGCGTGAAGATGGCATTGAAAAACCAAAAATTGGCATAGATTGGGATTAATTATTTTATGTGGATTGTATTTTTACTATCTCATCCCGATTTATACGCTTAAAATAAACGAAATGCTTAGTTGAAGGAACTGTAATGTCCCGTGTTGCCCGTTATCATGCCGACCGTACCAATCAAAAACTTTATTTTGCTCGTCTGGCTTGTCAGCAAGCGGAGCAGACCGAACATGTCCAGCAGATTCAGGCACATCGTGAAGCCGCAGTATTTCATCTGCAAGGCGCGGTATTGGCATTTTTGCAGGAGTTAGTACGCTATTATCGTTTAACCGAATTTCGTCCGACCTTGCAAAATGTCGAGCAGCATATGGCGGAGCGTGGACAGGTATCTCCAGAAATTCAGGTATTAAAACAACTCAGTCAGGATGGTTTTTTGGCAGCGTTGAACCGTGCCTATCGCATGTGTCAATATGCACCGGAACCTGCTGCACCTGAGCCGGAAGAGGAAACCTCATCAAACCTGATTATCAAGGTCACACAAAGTCCACAGGCTTGGTTGCCAGATACACAAATTCTGCGTGAATGGCATAGTGAGTTGTTGAATTTAATAGATGGTTTTCGTAATGAAATGGTGGAGTTCTGAATAAATATACAAATAGTACTTGAAATTCTAAAGATTTGGACGCATTAATAAGAATCAGAGATAAACATAGATGGCAATAAATTCTATTGCAGGAGGTTGCGAATGTCAGTTGAAGAACTTAAAGAGTTACTTGGCACTCAAGAAACCATTCTTGAACTTGTTCAGCTTGATGATGGTGCTTTGGCGTTAAGAGTATCGAATTCAGAAGATGTGCCATTAGTCAGAATCGAATTTAATGAGGAAGTGCGTAAAATACTTGGTGAAAATACAGGTATGGTGGCACAGCATATGATTCAGGCAGCGATTTATGGCGTGATGGAAAATCAAGCGAATAAATGGCATGCAAATGTGCTGGATCAAAAGCCACAGTTTTATAGTTAAATTTATTCTGTATCAGTTTTATTCTTCTTTAAATCCATAATCATAAGGAGTGCGGTAAATGCCGTACTCCTTATTTTTTCATCAAGTGATTAGGGGCTGTTGATACTTCGTCTATGTTTGCGACAGTGGCCGTTTTTAGGCAATACAAGGCATGAATAGTGAAATTTAGTCATTCTAAATGAACTATTCATAACGCAGTAGTGTCAAAAAACGACCCTGTCCCGAAGGGTTGTGGCTAAAATTACCCCATACGTCGTTACAAAGCTCGACAAGGGAATGGCCATTGCCTTCGCTTTGTGCCTAGTCTGAAGAAATTTTAGCCGACAACGCAATCCATTTATGAAATGTCAACAGACCCTAAGCATGATGACCATGCTGATGTGCCAATTGAATCTGTTCTAAAATATGAGCACTCATATTCTTCGCCATTTCCTCTTTGGCAAAATAGACTGTACCAATATCATCTTCACGTAATGCGCGCGCTTCTTCGCCATTTTCTGCACATAACAACACTTCAAGCATTGGATTAAGCTGTTTGGCAATATTGACCACTTGATGAATCTTGACCAGATCCATCGGTGAGATGACCAGTAAGCGGGCATGCATGATATGCGCCTGAATCAGTACACTGGGTTCAGTAGCCGAACCACTGACCGCAGCAACGCCTTTAGCACGTAGATTCTCAACAATTTCACGATTCTCTTCGGCAATCACCACTTTGATGTTTTGTTCCTGTAAGGTTTGGGTAATGCGACGTCCCACCTCACCATAGCCGACAATCACGATTTGATCTCGTAGGTAATCCTGACTTACTTCATCTGGTAACATGGCCAGAGGGTCGCTTTTACGTTCCAATAGACGGGCAAGATAAGAACGTGCCCGAATCCATTTCTGAATCGGTTCAATGGCAGAAAAGACAAACGAGTTTAAGGTAATGGAGATCAATGCACCGGCCAGAATCAGGTTTTGTGCATCGAGTGTTAGTAGTTGTAGTGATACGCCGAGTGTTGCCAGAATAAATGAAAACTCGCCAATTTGTGCCAGACTCGCGCCGACAGTCAGTGCGGTGTTAATCGGATAGCGGAAAAATAATACCAGTGCCATAGCAGCTATGGTTTTACCAATCATAATAATGGCGACGACCGCAAGAATATGCCCAGGTTGTTCAATCAAAATGCGCGGATCAAACAGCATACCGACCGAAACAAAAAACAAAATGGCAAAAATTTCACGTAGAGGTAAGGTTTCTTCTTCAGCACGATGGCTAAATGCAGATTCTTTGACAACCATCCCTGCAAAGAATGCGCCTAATGCCATAGACACACCAAAGATGGCATAAGATCCGTATGCAATTGAAATTGCCGCAGCGACCACTGTGAGGGTAAATAGCTCACGTGAGCCCAGACGTGCCACAAATTGGATGATCATCGGGACCAGACGTTTTCCGATAATCAGCATAAAGGCGATAAATCCTGCAACCTTTAATAAGGTAATGCCGAGAGTCAGCCAGATATTATCATTGGCAGATTCTTGGCTGATGGGTTGTCCGCCTAACAGAATTGCTGTTGCTGGTAAAAGCACCAATACCAGTACCATCACCAGATCTTCGACCAGTAGCCAGCCTACTGCAATCTTACCATTGACCGAATCTAGTAAACCCCGATCGCCCAATGCTTTTAATAATACCACCGTACTGGCACAGGAGAGGCTTAAGCCAAAGACCAGTGCAGAACCAAAGGACCAGCCCCAGAGCATGGTCATGCCCATGCCAAGCAATGTAGCGACCGCAATTTGTAATATGGCACCGGGAACTGCGATACGGCGTACTTGCATCAGATCATTTAATGAAAAGTGCATACCCACACCAAACATCAGGAACATGACACCAAGTTCGGCAAGCTGGTTGGCAAGATGAATATCACCGACAATACCCGGTGTATTGGGGCTGATAATGATCCCTGCAATCAGGTAACCGATCAGTGGAGGAAGTCGCAAACGTGCAGCAATATAGCCAAAAATTAACGCCAGACCAAAACCGACGGCAAGTAATATTATGAGATCTACATCATGAGGCACTGACGACTCCTTAATCGAGATGGGTTAAGGGCTTTAAATAGAAGCATAAATAATGCCAATATTGATTACTTTAGAGTGTATCAAATTTAGCTGCGATTGACACTTTATAATCAACTGTAAATACAGAAAATTTTAACTTTAGCGGGAGATGAGTAGAGGCAAGTTTAAGCTTGTCAGATAAGCGGCGAAAAAAAACGACTCATGTGAGTCGCTTTTCATCCAGCCAAAATTATTTAATTTTAGCTTCTTTAAAAATAACGTGTTGGCGGATTTTTGGATCAAATTTTTTGATTTCCATTTTTTCCGGCATAGTACGTTTGTTTTTGGTTGTGGTATAGAAATAACCTGTACCAGCACTTGAAACCAGACGAATCTTATCACGCATGGCAATGACTCCTTAGATCTTTTGACCTTGAGCGCGAAGATCGGCAACAACCTTCTCAATGCCCAATTTGTCGATAATACGCATACCTTTAGTGGTTAAACGAAGACGTACAAAACGTTTTTCGCTTTCTAACCAGAAACGGTGGTGATGCAGGTTCGGCTCGAACCGGCGCTTGGTTTTGTTGTTTGCGTGCGAAACGTTGTTTCCAACGATTGGACGCTTGCCGGTAACTTGGCAAACCTTAGACATGGTGAACTCCATTGATTAAGCCCAACAACAATCGATTGCAAGGCTTGTCAGTCAGTAAAACAGGGTGAACTCATTTATAAGGGGCGTTTTATACCAAAATTTGAACTAAAACGCAAGTCCAACGCCCAAAATTAAGACATAAACCCAATTAATAGCTTATGTCTTAATCAATATGTAACAATAAAGGAAATCTAAGCAGATGTTCTCTATTTACGTAAAAAGGTTTTAAATAAAATTTTATGTACTGCTTTATTAAACGGTGGCAGGATAAATTTCAGCGAATAGAATTTTGGATTAGACATCACCGAGCGTTCATGTGAAAAACTAAAGAAGCCTTCCGGACCATGATATTTACCCATACCAGATGCGCCAACACCACCAAATGGCAGATCATCCTGTGCCACATGGGTAACCACCTGATTATGACCGAAATGTCCAGAATGCGTACGGTTCGCAATATATTCGGCGCGATCTTTATCATAGTCAAAATAATATAGTGCTAAGGGGCGAGGACGTGCATTGATAAAATCCAGAACTTCATCAATTGAATCATATTCAAGAATCGGTAACACGGGACCAAAAATTTCATTTTGCATAATTTGCATCTCAGGTGAAATATTGGTCACAAGCGTTGGTGCAATTTTACGGACTTCTTCCAGATTCTCATTGTTGAGATTGATTTCAATCAGATCTGCACCTTGTGCTTTGGCATCTTCAAGATAACCTTGGATACGTCGGTACTGCTTATCATTGATGATTGAGGTATAGTCTTGATTATCTTTGAGTGTCGGATACATCGACTGCACAAAACTTTCAAAGAATCCGGCAAATTCAGTGGTTTTACCGCGTGGTAGAAATAAATAATCTGGTGCTACACAGGTTTGACCCGCATTCCATAATTTACCCATTGCCAGTCGTTGCGCGGCATCTTTTAGTGGAAGCTCAGGATGGACAATGGCAGGAGATTTCCCGCCTAGCTCCAGAATTACCGGAACCAAATTTTCAGAGGCTGCCTTCATAACGGTTTTACCGATTTCGGTAGAGCCGGTAAAAATAATTTTATCAAAAGGCAGATGACTAAAGGTATCAGAAATTGCGCCACCACCATTAATCACAGCAACCAGATCCTGTGGAAAAATTTCGGCAAGAATTTTTTCCAGTAGTTTGCCAAAATGTGCCGAAGCACTGGAAATCTTGATCATGGCATGATTACCCGCGGCGAGTGCACAGATTAGTGGGCCTACGGAAAGCAATAATGGATAATTCCACGGCGTAATAATACCAATCACACCTAAGGGTTGATATTCTACCCAGCCTTTTGCTGGTTGGTGCAATGGACTAATATGGCGCTTGGACGGTTTCATCCAGCGTGTAAGGTGTTTGGAATAATAGGAAACTTGCTCGACGCAGGTCAGCAATTCACCGATTTTAGTTTCGGCAAATGCACGATTTCCATAATCCTGATTAATGGCGGATGCGATATCATCTTGATATTTAAGTAGGACCTGACGCAGTTGTGATAAGCGTTCGATTCGTTCCTGAGCGTTAGGTAGGGTATGACGTTGATACGCCAGTTTTTGTGCCGCCAGTATATCGAACATAGCCTGGATGTCTGGTGGTGTTTCCGCCGCTTTA
The DNA here is from genome assembly GCF_002174125.1 of Acinetobacter populi. GTDB lineage: Bacteria > Pseudomonadota > Gammaproteobacteria > Pseudomonadales > Moraxellaceae > Acinetobacter > Acinetobacter populi. The sequence continues at coordinate 676,132 of NZ_NEXX01000001.1, read as the reverse complement.
CTTGTTTTGACGATGTTATTCATATTGGTATGCCAGTAGATGAAATTGATGATGAACTATTTTTAGAGTAAAAGCTCTAAATAGTCAAGTCATGAATATGTGTGTAATATGAGCAAATTTGTAATGTACTGATGTTAGACAGAAAACATTTACATGCGTAATATCTGTTATTTAAATCGTGATTGCCAGATTTGAGGAATAATCATTTGAAAGTTTCAAAAACCAAAGAAAGAATTTTGCAGGCAAGTTTGACCTTATTTAATGAAAAAGGTGAAAGAGTAATCACGACCAATCATATTGCAGCCGAACTGGGGATTAGTCCGGGTAATCTGTATTATCATTTTCGTAATAAACAAGAGATTATTAAAGAACTATTTGAGCAATATCAAACAGAAACTATTAATTTATTAAATGTGCCAGAAGGTCGTCCGTTAAATAGTAATGATAAAATTCATTATTTTCAGATTTTAAGCAAACAGTTGTGGTCTTATCGGTTTTTACATCGGGATGTACATCATTTAATGGATTCTAATCCTGAGTTTAAACAGCTTTATCCGCAGTTGGCAGGTCGTGTCATGCAACAAGGACAAAAGATTTATCAGGGCTTTGTAGATGCCGGATTAATGAAAATGACAGCATCGGAGATTGAAGCTTTAATCATCAATGTGTGGATCGTACTAACCAACTGGGCCAATTTTCTGTATATGTCCGGTCATTTGAGTGGGGATCAAAATTCGGAACACTGGGTCTGGCAAGCTTTACGGCAGATGGTATTTCTGGAAGGGCCATATTTAATTGGTGAAAGTCGTGAGACCTATGAGAAGTTACTGGAAACCATGGGAACTTCGCATCTATTTGCTCAGTTGGCAGATGTTGGATCAGAAAATAGCGAATTGGAAATAAAAAACTAAAGATTTTTTGGTTAAAAGCGTTAAACTAACGCGTTTTTTAAAATTATTGTGAATTTAAAGTAAAATGAATATGTCTACAGTAAATACAGCACGTTTGCTGATTACATGTGAAGATCGTCCCGGTATCGTACAGGCTGTATCGAGTTTTTTATATCATCAGGGTGCCAATATTACTGCACTTGATCAATATGCAACCGAAGCGCAAGGCGGACGTTATTTTATGCGTGTTGAATTTGAACTGGATCATCTTTCTAGCCGACAGGATGCATTGATTGAAACATTTCAGAAAAATGTTGCCGAACGCTACAACATGACTTGGCGTTTAAGCTGCGTCAGTGACATTAAAAAAGTTGGGATTTTGGTGTCAAAAGTTGATCATGCCTTATTAGAATTATTATGGCGTCATGCACGAGGGTCTCTACCTTGTGAAATTACACAGGTGATTTCTAACCATGAAGATTTACGTGAATCGGTTGAAAACTTTGGTATTCCATTTACTGTGATTCCAGTTAATAAAGATAATAAAGCAGAAGCCTATGCACAAATTGATGAATTGATGCAGGGTAATGATTTACTTGTGTTGGCGCGTTATATGCAGATTCTCAGTGAGGATTTTGTCTTAAAGTGGCCGATGAAAGTCATTAATATCCACCATTCATTCCTGCCTGCATTTGTGGGTGCAAACCCGTATAAACAAGCCTATGAAAAAGGTGTAAAACTGATTGGTGCAACTGCACATTATGTTACTGCGGATCTGGATCAGGGACCGATCATTGAACAGGATGTGGAACGGGTCAGCCATGATTATAGTGTCGAACAATTACGTGAACTGGGTGAAGACGTTGAACGTAACGTTTTGGCCCGTGCAGTAAAATGGCATCTTGAGGATAGAATTATTGTAGATGGCAACAAAACGGTTGTTTTTGATTGATTTTTATCATATTTCAATAATTTTAATGAAGCACAGTTGTTAACTGTGCTTTTTTATTAAGTAAAAAATTATAAAAAAGGGTTGAAAATGAAAACACTTCTCATTTATCATTGTCGCACTTTAATTTATGCATCCGGTTGTATCAATCGAATGATTTTACGTTACAAAATTAGGACATCCTAAATGGGTCAACTTTCTGTAGCATCATCTTCCCATCCGCTGTCTAGGAACCAGAAAATTATTGCTGCGATTGCAGCAGTTGTTGTTGGTCATGCTGGCGTTTTGCTGGCTTTGTCCTATATGAAGCCGATGCAATTAAGACCGATCGATCCGCCAAAACCTGTGCATGTTCGTTTCGTCAAAATTGTTGAAAAGCCTAAAGCTGAATTGCCAAAGCCAAAAGAACCTGAGAAGCCGAAAGAACCCCCTAAACCGAAACAGGTTAAAATTGTTGAAAAACCGTTACCTCCACCTAAAAAAGTAGAGAAGGTACAGCAAGTCAAGGAACCTGCGCCAAAACCGGCAGAGTTACCTCAGGTTGAGACAAAAATCGTGACCACGACTACAGCTGTAGTAACAACACCACAACCTGCACCAAAGGCTGAACCAGCTCCTGCACCAACGCCAGCACCACAAGTGGATAATAGCCCACGTAATTTGGGCGACGCATCGGGTGTAGCCTGGAAAAGCAAACCAAAACCTCGCTTAAGTCAGAATGATCTTAAACGTGTTAGCAATACGATGATGATCATTCGCATTGATGTTGACGATAAAGGTAAAATTAAGGCTAGAATTAAGCAGGGCAGTGGTGATGACAGGGTGGATAGAGAAGTCATCAGAGCTGTTCAGGCAGGACAATTTTATCCGCATAAAGAAAATGGTGTCGCTGTTCCATTTTATGCAGAACAACCATTCCACTTACAGTAAAGCCGCAGGGCTAAACCGAAATATTTGAAAATTAAGGAGTTCGAATAATGAACTTTTCAGTGTATTGGCAACATGCAGATGCGGTAAGTAAGACGCTGTATTTTATTCTACTTGCAATGTCGATTACGACGTGGACAATCTTTATTATCCGCATTTTGGGTACCAAGCAAATTAAACAGCAAGCAAAAGCCCATTTACAAAAAGCGATTGCAGACCTGAAAAGCCGTATAAGTGCATTGGCCTATGATCAACGTAAAGCAGCTGCCGAACAGGTGTTATTACAGCAGATTGCCCGTGAAAAATCTGCCGCAGATAAAGGTGTCTCTGTATTGGGTACAATTGCATCACTTGCACCTTTTGTCGGTTTGTTTGGTACAGTATGGGGTATTTTCCATGCACTTGTAGCGGTAGGTTCCAGTGGTCAGGCCGGCCTTGCTCAGGTTGCTACACCAGTCGGTGAAGCACTGATTATGACAGGTCTTGGTCTAGCTGTAGCGATTCCTGCGGTACTTGCCTATAACATCTGTGTACGTCAGAATCGTACATTGTCAAATGACTTGCAAGATCATGCACATGGCTTGTTGATTGATACAATTTTACAGGATCAAAAGCATGTAGCTGAGCATTCTGAACAAGTTGCAACCAGTAAAGCACAATATGCTGGAGGTCAGGCATAATGGCATTTTCTCTAGGAGAAGATAATGATCAAGGCATGACGGAGATGAACCTTATTCCGTTGATCGACATCATGCTGGTATTGATGATTATCTTTTTGGTCACAGCGACTGTAGCGAATCCTTCCATTCCGTTGACATTGCCGAAAACAACAGCAGAAATGCAAGAGCAGCCACCGGAAGCGATTACTGTAAGTATCGATAAAGATAATCAGATCGCGTGGAATGGAGACATTGTATCACTGGATGAATTGGCACGACGTTTCCAAGAGAAAAGTCAGGCAACACAGAAACCAACGATTCAGCTTCGTGCGGATAAAGATTCAAAATATGATTCAACTGCGCAGGTGATGTCCCGTGCAAGTGAAGCTGGTTTGGCAGATATTGCGTTTGTCAGCGAAAATTAAAATTCTATTAAAAAAATAAAAGCTACTCTCGCCAGAAGCGAGTAGCTTTTTTTATATCATGAATTCAACTATTAATTGTCATACATGTGTAGTTAGTTAAAAAGTTTGCTAGATGAGTATTATTGGACTTTTCAACGTGCAATTGGAAAGCACACAATGACGTATATATTTAATCTTCTCAAGACGAAAGATGAGAATGTGTAATGCTTTGAAAAGTAAATTTTCAATATCAACTCTTACTAGAAAACTAAGATATTCTTAATCGGCTACCTATCTGTGAGATTAAACACAATACAAGCGAATGTGACTATTGCCCTAAACAAGCTCAACGAATTTCCGGTCTAAGACAATATTATTGCTCAGAATGGTTAATAAAAAAACTCGGCAAATGCTTGCCGAGTGATAAAAAAGAATAAAAACTAAAAAACAATGGATTAATTCATGTTTTCTTTTTCCCGCAATACTTTAGGGGTACAGAAGGCCAGTAAGATAATTGTGAATAGGCATAGACCTGCGATAAGATACAAGGCTGGTGTTGTACTACCGGTTAAATCTTTAATATGTCCGACCATTACAGGACTCACAATACCACCTAGCTGACCTAGTGTATTAATTAATGCAGTTCCACCCGCAGCACCGGCACCAGCACCGACCAATACTTTTGGTGGTAGATTCCAGAAAGATGGAATGGCCGCTACAATACCAGCACCCAATAAGGCCAGTGAAGTCACAACAATGGTGGTATTACGATCAAAGATACCCGCGGTTAAAAAGCCAATTGCTCCCAGACCTAGCAAGAAAATGGTGAATTTGAGACGTTCACCGGATTTATCTGACAGACGTCCAACAATTACCATGGTAATTGCCCCCATAATATAGGGAATAGCAGTCAGGAACCCAATCATTTGGGTACTTTCCACACCAGAACTTTTGATTAATTGTGGTCCCCAGAAATTTAGCCCATAAGATGCAATTTGGATTAAAAAATAAATTAGACCAAGAATTAATAATCCGGGCGTTTTAATGGCTTCCCATAAGGAATGAGAGGCTTTAGAGGCTTCTTTGGGTTGAACCAGAGTTTTTAAATGTGTTTTTTCAGAGGGCGTTAACCATTTGGCATCGTCAATTTGATCTTTAAGATAGGTTAATACCATTAATCCTAAAATCACACATGGAATACCGCCGAGAAGGAATAACCAGTGCCAGCCACGGATTGCCAATACACCATCCATGGAGGAAAGTAAAAAGCCTGAGAAGGGGCCGCCAAAAATTCCAGAGAAGGCCGATGCCAGAAAAAATAAGGAAATAATACGTCCACGATAAGATTGAGGGAACCAGAGCGTCATATAATATAAAACACCCGGAGCAAAACCCGCTTCCATTGCACCAATCAAAAAACGCAAGGTATAAAATTGCCAGTCTGTGGTGACAAACATCATCAGACAGGTCGCAATTCCCCATGAAATCATGATGCGGGCAATCCATTTACGTGCACCGAATTTATGTAAAAATAAATTACTCGGTACTTCAAAAATAACATATCCGACGACAAAAAGGCTGGCACCTAGGCCATAAGCCGTATCACTTAAGGACAGGTCTGCCTGAAGCTGGAATTTGGCGAAACTAATATTAATACGATCAAAAAATGCAAACAAATAACAGATCATAATTAAGGGCATGATTTTCCATGCCACTTTATGAATCAGCTTTTTTTCTGCGAGTGCGTACTCTTTTAATTCCATTGCTTGTGAATCACTCATTTTTATCTCCATTAATAAATGAGTTGGTCATTGTTTTAAACTAATGTTTTGATGTAGTCAGGAGGACTATGCAAATGATGGTTAGGTCCTGCTTTTGCTAACTGGCTTGGTGTATCATGTCCCAGTAAAGCAGGTAGTTTTCGGGAAAGTTGTATGACCTGTTCCAGATCAATGGTGGTGGGGATGCCTATTTCTTGACACATATTGACCAAATCTTCGGTACAGATATTTCCGGATGCGCCCGGTGCGAATGGACAACCTCCCAATCCTCCAATGGCGGAATCAAAGCGGCGCGCCCCTATTTCGTAGGCTGCTAGTACATTACAAAGGCCTAGACCACGGGTATTATGAAAATGTAGCGTTAATTGTTCAGGCGTAATGAGGGTTAATACTTGACGCACAATGTTTTTCACCTGAACCGGATTTGCCATACCAGTTGTATCTGCGAGCGTAATATTTTGAATACCTAATGCAAGATAGTTTTCTACCAAACGCATAACTTCATTAGGATCAATTTTTCCTTCAAATGGGCAGCCGAAAGTTGTTGCCACGGTGCCATTAAGTTTGACCAGTTCTTTCATCTGGGTACTAATTTCTGCGAAGCCCAAAAATGATTTATCTTTTGTCATGCGCATATTGGCCAGATTGTGTGTTTGACTCGCAGACAGAACCAGATTTAATTCGTCTGCCTGAGCATCCAGTGCCCGTAAGGCACCTTTTAAATTAGGAATTAATGCCACATAAATAATGTCAGGATGTCTTGTTATCGCTTTAAAAACCTCATCTCCATCGCGTAATGCAGGAATGGCTTTAGGAGATACGAATGAGCCCGCCTCAATACGGGAAAATCCCATGTGTGACAGCGCATTAATAAGCTTAATCTTTTCAGTGGTGGGTACCCAGGTAGGTTCAATTTGTAAACCATCACGTGGTGCAACTTCTTGGACAATTAAAGTATCTGGAGATGTCGTCATGATTGGATTACTCCTTTATCACGTAAGGCTGTAATGTCTTCATCGCTATAACCATGCGTATGCAGAATATCCTGTGTATGTGCACCCAGATCAGGGCCATTCCATTTTACTTGACCTGGTGTTGCAGAAAGTTTGGGAACAATGCCCGGCATTTTGACGACCTGACCATCGGGCAATGTAGAGTCCAGTAACATATCGCGTGCAATAAAATGAGGGTCATGGACAATATCTGCAACCGAATAGATGCGTCCTGATGGTACGTCTACCTGTTCCAGAACCTGTAAAACATGGTGAATTGTATGTTGTCTGGTCCAGCTTTCAATTGCCTTGTCCAGATAGTCACTTTGTTTAGCACGACCATCGTTATGTTCAAATTCGGGATTATTGGCGATATCTTCCCGTCCAATTGCAGTCATGAGACGTTTAAAGATCGGATCACTATTTCCTGCAATGACTACAAAAGCATTATCTTGGGTGCGGTAAGTGTTGGATGGTGCGATCCCCGGAAGTGATCCGCCCGTTCTTTCTCTTACAAAGTTGAAAAGATCATATTCTGGAACGATGCTTTCCATGATGTTGAATACACTTTCAGCCAGTGAAACATCAATGACCTGTCCTTTACCTTGATTGGTTTTAATATTAATAATGGAGATTAGAGCACCAATTACGGCATGTAAGGAAGCCAGCGAGTCTCCCAAACTGACACCAACACGGGCTGGAGCAGACTCTGGTGATCCTGTTGTATAACGAATCCCGCCCATGGCTTCTCCAATAGCACCAAAGCCAGGCTTGTCTTTATAAGGCCCGGATTGACCATAACCGGAAATACGGACAAAAGTCAGATTTGGATTAATTTGTTTAAGTGTTTCCCAATCCAGTCCCAGTTTTTCCAAGGCCCCTGGGCGCATATTTTCAATCAGCACATCTGTATCGGTTAAGATTTTTTTGATCAATTCGATAGCTTCTGGAGCTTTTAAATTAAGGGCCAGTGATTTTTTATTACGTGATTGCAGATACCACCAAAGCGATGTGCCATGATGTAGTTTACGCCATTTACGAAGAGGATCACCTTTGCCAATGGGTTCAATTTTAATAACTTCTGCACCAAATTCGGCAAGAATACGCGTTGCAAAGGGAGCAGCAATGAGGGTGCCAATCTCTAACACCTTAATTTTTTGTAGAGGTAAGCCCATAAATATCCATATTTTCGTTCATGATATGGATAATTATTAACAGACATGATCTAAAATCAAATCTTAAAATTTGAAGTGATGTTCGTGAAATGCGAAAGCAAAGAATTGCTATAAATGACAATTTAATAAATGCTGTTTTAGCAGCAGTGTAACTGGATTAAGAAATTCATCGGCTTTGGATACCACATAAAGTTCACGGTAGGCCCATGATTCTGATAATGAAATGGCACTTAAACCCAAAGGTTTTCCAAGGATTTCATAGACTTTTTCAGGTAAAATGCCAATCCCCATACCTGCCTGAATCATACGGCAGACAGCATCAAAACTGGTGACCAAAATTCGAAGTTTTAATTGCTTGCCCAGATCATCGGCCTTGGCTTTTAAAATACGGTTAATGGCACTTTGTGCATGTAAACCAATAAAATCATGATCTAATGCATCTTCAAAAGAAATAATTTGCTTTTCCTGAAGATAACTTTCATTTTGGGCTACCACCACCAGACGGTCATTACGATATTTTTCATAGATCAAATCTACGGTTTTATTTTCGACAACGCAAATTCCCAGATCTGCGGTTTTATTTTGGACATGTTCTAAAATTTCCAGACTAGGCCGTTCCTCCAGTTCAATTTTAATTTGCGGGTTATTTTTAATAAATGAACTTAAATCTTCGGGAAGAAACTGGATGATGGTGGAAAGATTGGCCTGTAAACGGATAAAACCTTTTACCCCATGTTTAAATTCGTCCAGTTCAATTGAAGCCTGATAAACAGAATCCAGAATGGAACGACAATGATAAAGCAGGCTTTCTCCCGCCGGGGTAATTTGCATCCCTTTATTATCACGGATAAAGAGTTTCGTACCGATTGATTGTTCCAGATCAGTTAGACGTTTACTGGCTGCTGATAAGGCAATCATGTTCTTTTGAGCTGCTTTGCTGAGCGATTTTTCTTCACAAATTGTTTTAAAAATAATGAGCGTAACCAAATCAAGTTTTCTTACGATATTGTCGATATACATGCTGGTTTAGCTCATAAGATCAAGAAATACTATAATAAACCGAATTTCAATATATCCTCAATTGGCAACATATTAGGATTTATTATTTTCTCTTATATACTTCTTGGAGGTCGCCTGAGGTATTAAAACATTTTATCCTTTAAATAAGTGCGGAAATTTAGTCCGTAATTTTTCAATTTTGGGTGGAATGGCAAAATTACAATAGGGCTGGGTTGGATTACGATCAAAGAAATTTTGATGATATTCTTCTGCACTATAAAATTCGGGTGCCGCTGCTAATTCGGTGACGACATTGATACCATCGGCCTTTAACTGGGCGATTTTATCTTGTGCCTGTTGCTTTTGGGCTGTATCCAGATAAAAAATCACAGAACGATATTGTGTGCCGATATCATTGCCCTGACGATTGAGGGTGGTGGCATCATGTGTAGCAAAAAATACATCTAAGAGCTGTGTATAACTGACTGTCTGTTCATCAAAATTAATACGGATCACTTCTGCATGACCAGTTGCGCCGGAACAGACCTGTTCATAGTTCGGATTCTGGCGTTGTCCACCAGCATAACCGCTTTCTACTTGCTGTACGCCCTTGATATGTTGAAAGACTGATTCTGTACACCAAAAACATCCGCCACCAAAAATTGCCTGTTGCATTGTTTAATCCTCATTGGCTATAAGATTTTATTTGCGTAGGTGAAATAATTGCTGCTGCTTTAAATAATTTGACAGATGGAATTAAAGCAGCATTCATAGGGTAATTAACGCGGTTGAATTGGGCTGATAAAAGTCACCAGTGCATTTCCCTCAGCATCAAGTAAGACCAGTTGTTGATGGTTTACTGTGTATTTGGCAACATGTTGGAGTGCTTGTTGATAAGCTTGTTCAATTTGTCCATTATTGCTTAAACATGCCATTTGGGTGCTGGCAACTTGCCCTAGGCTAATATTATTCAGATTGTCGGCCTGATAGCTGCCCATAATACGGTTACAGCTGTCAGAACCACTGAATCTGGCTTCAGTTGGGCTAAATTCAATATTTGCAGTTTGGGCATTCTGTGCATAGGTAATGGGTTGCGAACCAATCTGGCTTACAATCCAGACTTTACCCTGTAGGTGGGCCAAATTATTTGCTTGTACCACTTTTACTTCAGGTGGTGTAGAGCTACATGCCGAAAAAATGATGCCGGAGCTTAGGGCACATCCCAATAAAAAGTTTTTTTTCATGATCTTTCCTATGTTTATTTAAAGTTAACAGGTTAAATTGTATTTACTTGATCAAAGCAAAAAATACCAGAAATAGCCAGTGATTTGATCAACAAAAATGATGCAAACTGTAAAGCAGTTTGATCTTATTGATCTACTTTGGGTAATCCGGAACGAATCAATTGCGAATAGTGCTGACTTGATTGATCTTTGAGCTGTGTAAAGTTCTGTACTCTAGGATTGATATAGGCCATTTGTAACCACTGACCTTGTGAGTATCGTTGATCAAGAATCTGATGATCGTAAAGATAATAAGGTAATTTTCCGGATAACAATACGCGATAATCGACCGGGATTGGGTCAATCTTATTCACCATATCAAAAATGATGGTGGTACAGTTACTAAACAATGTATTGTACCAACGAGGATGAGTTTGCAATGCCTGTCCTTGCTCTAGATAGGATAAAAACAATTCCTGCATGGCAATTTTGGGCATTTTTACTGGATAGATATAGACACGCTCTTTACGGATATTACTGCGGGTATAGATGATATCTTTTTCGTCGGCTGGCACAATGGCAAGTTCATATTGACGGAAAAAACCACCAATACTAGAGAATGTTTCAGTTTTTTCCTTACGGATTTCTATCGAAAATGTCAGATGTCGCCCATCGGCAAAATTAAAACTTAATAAGGTATGTGCAATGTCATTTCCGGCCCAGTAGGACAGGATTAAATCCATACTTTCAATTTTGGATAAATTGTAGTGCCGCGTTTCCCAGCGAATATCGTAATCGGTTTCACTACGCCAGTTAAAATTACGGACATTTTCAATGGTGATCTGATCGCCATGTTGTTGATAATTTAAAATTCTGGCGACTTCGGGATTCCAGTCACGATCATTACGGGGCTGCATGGAAAAGTACCACGTCACACCGATGGCAAAACACAACAGATAAATCCAGACATCAGTTTTGCGTTTAAAAATTGCCTGTGTGATGTAGACACCAGTAATGCTACAGGACAAGATAATCCAGAAACCAATTGCCACATAGCTAAAAATTTTGCCAAATGGTTGTTGGATCCATAGTGCCAGACACAGCCAGATACTGGATAAAATGACAAATATATAAAACAGACCGTGCAATAAAGCACCGAGAATACTTTTGCGGAAGGTTTTTTTATCGATGTCGTTCATACTTAGCATAAATTATCTTGGCGTAAATATTGGGCAAAACGAAAAGAAATCGCATCTTTGGCGCTGATATGATCGCTAAAATCGGTTAGGATAAAATCATCTGGAATTGTAGGGTAGAAGGCATCACCTTGTACATCCAGATCAACATGGGTGATTTCCAGACGATCTGCAATAGGCAAGGTTTGTTTGAAAATTTCCCCACCACCGATAATAAACAATGATGGCTTGTCTACTTCTTCCAGATCAAATACAGCTTGTTCCAGCGCATTGTCAATGGAGTAGGCAATTTTTACGCCCTCTGCTGTCCATTGATGATCTCGGGTAATCACCCAGTTAATACGATTAGGTAAAGGGCGTCCCATGGATTCAAAGGTTTTACGCCCCATAATCACCACGCCATCTTGCGTAATACGTTTAAAATGCTGTAAATCTTCTGAAATATGCCAAGGCAGTTGATTGCCTTTACCAATACACTGTTGAACATCACAGGCCACCACATGTACAACTTCGATGTCTTGAAAGGCCATTTTCTTCTCCCTGATGCGCTCCGTATTGGAGATGCGTTTTAAATATATATGCGATAAAACCTTAAACTGCAACAGGTGCCTTAATTGCAGGATGTGATTGATAACCGACAATTTCGATATCTTCAAATTTAAAATCAAATATATCTTTAATTTTAGGATTAAGTTGAAGCTGGCAAAGTGGCAATGGTTCACGGCTTAACTGTAATCTAGCCTGTTCAAAGTGATTGGTATATAAATGCGTATCTCCACCAGTCCAAACAAAGTCGCCCACATCTAGGTCACAGACTTGTGCGATCATATGCGTGAGTAGGGCATAACTGGCAATATTAAAGGGAACACCTAAAAATACATCGGCACTACGTTGATATAATTGGCAGGACAGTTTGCCATCCTGAACAAAAAACTGAAATAGCGTATGACAAGGCGGTAAGGCCACCTGACCAGCTTCTTTGGGATTCCAGCCGGAAACGATCAATCGACGAGAATTGGGATTGTTTTTGATTTCATTGATTAGCCATGAAATTTGATCAAAACCATCATTTTTATAGCTGCCATCAGCATTCTGGCTTGCGCCAAAGTTACGCCATTGATGACCATATACTGGGCCAAGTTCACCTTCGGGACGACCAAAACGGGCACATTGTTCGGCAGTGGCCCATTCATCCCAGATGGTGACTTTATGATCCTGTAAATACTTGACGTTGGTATCACCTTTTAAAAACCATAGCAGTTCAATTGCAATTGAACGGAAATGGACTTTTTTGGTGGTAAGTAGAGGAAAACCTTTGGATAAATCAAAACGCATCTGATAACCGAATACCGAGCGAGTGCCTGTACCTGTACGATCACCTTTATCACCGCCAGTTTGTAGAATATGGTCGAGTAGGTTGAGATAGGCTTTCATACGTTATCCAATTTTCATAAGGTCAAAACATAGCGGCTTATCTTAACTGATTTCTACAGTTTTAAACAAATATCGGGCACTAAAATATTGAGATAGAATCACGAGAGTAATTGCTTGGAGTAGCGTGACTAAAAACGTATCCTTCGGTAAGTTGAAGATCAGATTCAGAAAAAGCACAAATGGTATCGTGCATAAGATAATTTCAAGGCCTTTTTTATATGTGTTATCAGATTTTACTTTACTGTATTGCTGTTTAAACAAGGCGATCAGAATTCCAATAAGACAGCTAAAAAGAATAAATTTAAGATTTAATAGATCAATTAAGGCTGTCAGAATCAGAATGATGACACTGCATAAAATGATGAAATGACGTTGATGATTCGAGAGTGTTTTTTGATTAAATAATTTAAAGTCCATCACCGTAATAATCCCAAAATATTGTGACTATCATAACAAACATAATCAATATTTTGGGACAATCACGACCATGGTTTTGTTTATTTTATATGCCAGTCATATTGTTTGCGTTGATATGCATACCAGAACATCAATAGACCAACAATGATCATTGGGAAACTGAGCAATTGCCCCTTGGTGACCCATCCAAGCAGAATAAAGCCTTGATCCACATCGGGTTCACGGAAAAATTCCATCACAAAGCGAGCAACGCCATAACCGATTAAGAACACCGCAGAAACCGCCATACGAGGACGAGGCTTGCTACTAAACCACCATAATACGATAAAGAGCAATAAGCCTTCGCATAATGCTTGATAAATCTGGGAAGGGTGACGTACCAGTTGTAAAGGATCGGTTGGGAAAATCATGCCAAATGGATAGCTTGGATCTGTTACCTGACGACCATAGAGTTCACCACCGATAAAATTACCAATCCGTCCGAACATCAAACCGGTTGGTACACAGGGTGCAATGAAATCCAGCGTTTCAAACCAGCTTTTCTGGTACTTGCGACACCAGAAGATCATGGCGAGCATGACACCGATAAAGCCACCATGAAAGCTCATGCCACCTGTCCAGACTTGAAATAACCAGAGTGGATTATCCAGAAATTTATCAAATTCATAAAATACAACATAGCCGATTCGGCCACCGAGCACGACACCCAGCGCGCCATAAAAGACCAGATCGGAGATCATTTCTGCGTTCCAGCCATCGCGTTGTTTGGCGCGGTAGGTTGCCAGTCCCCAGGCACATAGAAAGGCCAATAGGTACATAATGCCATACCAGTGGACTTTGACTGGTCCAAGTGATAAGGCAACAGGATCAATGTTTGGATAGGTCAGCATTGATTTTCCTTCATTCAGTTTTATTTTGTGCTTGATTGTAGCGGATAATTTGAAAAATGTTGTACATTCAATGTATAGGGTGCATTGAATTTTCAAGAAGTCACAAGGGAAGAGTTGATTAAATGTGTATTTTAGCGTTGGCTTGGCAAGTGTTGGAAGATATACCGTTGTTTTTGATTTCCAATCGTGACGAGTTTTATCATCGTGCTGCCCAACCTTTGGCACATTGGCCGCATAGTCCGATCTTTGCCGGGCAAGATTTACAACAAGGTGGGACATGGCAGGGCATAGCCGAGCAGGGACGTTGGGCAATCGTGACGAATTTTCGCGAGGGTGGACAAACAACACAATATCCAACCTCACGCGGTGATTTGGTCAAGGATTTTTTATGTTCTGATTTACCACCCATTCGTTTTGCAAAGCAACTTGAATCCCGACAACAGGATTATGCTGGTTTTAATCTAATTGTCGGAGATCGGCAGCAAGCTGTTTATATGAGTAATCGCGGCGAAGCACCGCAGATTCTGCCTAAAGGTGTGTATGTGTTGTCTAATGGATTGATGAGTGAACACTGGCAAAAAACCGCACATTTACGTAAACGCTTTACACAGGAATTATTGCCGTTGATGCAGTTGCCACAAGTGACGCTGGCAGAACAATTAGATACAGCTTGGGATATTTTGCAGGATCAACGTAAAGTTACAGTGTCGTTATTACCCCATACTGGGATTGGTGAGGAAATGGAGTTATTATTATCTTCGACCTTTATTCAAAGTGAAGTCTATGGAACACGGTGTTCCAATGTTTTATCCATAAAAGATGAACAAATCAACTGGTGGGAAAAAACGCAACAGGGACAACATGCCGGAGAAATTCGGCAGATACATATCAAATAAAAACAGCCAGTGATTTACACTGGCTGTCGAATGAAAGAGAATCGGTGTTTATGCTTTTTTCTCTTCCAGAGAAATTTCAATGCTATCAGCAGTAATATAGCCAACAGAAGCTGCATAACCATCGTTGTAGTTCGCATTGATCAAAGGATCAAGTGTACCTTTTACAACATTATGTATACCGCCCCAATCGCCAGGATGCTGGAAGTTACTCATAATATAGGTCCAACCATTGATTGAATCTACCGCATGAAGACCTGTTGACTCAGCACCAGCAGGTGTAGACAACAGTCGAATCAGTTCTTTACTATCGATGTTATAAGCCCATAAGAAGTTATTGACATGGTTACCACTGTCTTCACCAATAAATAAAGTTCTTAAGGTTTCAGAGTATTTTAAATTGTCTGGGCTGGCAATTTTGTTTGGATTGGCAGTATTACCCAGACTATCCGCAGCAATATCTTCACCCATTAACAACATGTGGCTTTGGTATGGTGTCCATTGGCTATTAATTTCATAACCTTGATCATCTTTTAGCTTGGCATCAGATTCTTTTAATAAATCATGTGCTAATACACCACCTGCTGATACTTTTTTAGCAAAAGATACATTATATTCAGAAACCCAAGCGGCATTGTCTTTAATCATGGAATCCTGAATATTTGCTAATGCAGAATAACCTACGCGGTCTGTCGCATTAACGGTTGTACCTTCCATTTTTGTAAATGCCATACTACCGCCTTTAAGTGCTGCGTAGCGGTGTGTTTCAAGGAAAGCTGCTGCAAGTTCAATCTCTTGTTTGCTAAAGCCATTGTTTGCTTCTTTCAGTTTGATCCACAGTTTTTTAGCTGCAAGTACAACCTGAGTAAAACCAGTGAGGTCTTGAGGTTTGTTAGCATCGTTATCTAGATAGCTTTCGAAGATATTATCTTTGGTAATGCCACGAACATTCACCAGATCCTCAATGGTTTTACTATCGGAATAACCTAACTTAATCCATTGAATGCCAGCAGTAGAGGTTTCTGTTAATACACTGGTATATTTTGCAACATACAATGTTCCCGCAGACAGGTCTTTTTCCTTATCTGCAACAAACATAAAGAAAGCACCGTTGGTATAGTCATCGCCCATGATTGCAGTACGATTGTCCGGCATAACTTGAATCAATTCGTGAGAAATACGCCCCAGACAGTAGTGTTTTTTCGCTGTGCCTGTGCCATCTGCATTAATAACGATCTCAGGTAGATGACCATAGTTATATACATTGGCTGTATTTTCATCGCCATAAAGGTTTTTACTATAGGCTTTTAGTGTTGATAGACCTGTACCGATTTGATCGAATGCATCTGGTTCATATTCTTCACTGGAAAGATGCGTATCCCATGGTGAAAGGCTTGCACCACAAGTAATCCATAAACCATGGACTTTAGACATATCAACATTAAAATATTTTTTAAGTTCCAGATGTCCAGTTTTTTGATCTTGATCCAGTGTTAAGATGGCAATTGGTGAAGGTAGTTTACCATACATGCTGTTTCCAGCCAGATCACTAGTTGTATATTCAAATTGCACCACATGGAATACAGGATTGGTCACACCTGAAACACTTGCACCCTCAATTTTTACCAGTGATGAACCATCTGGACAGTCAGAGAAAAACTGACGTTTTTTACCGCTTACGGAAGTATCGTAGATTGGATAATTATAAATATCGTAATAGCTACCAGCGATAATTTTTCCGCCCAGCAGATTGTCTACTTCTACACCAGTTTTAAAGAATTCTTTATAGCCTAGTTGATAGTCAGTTTTTGAACCATCGTCCCAGTTTACAGAAAGTTTGGAGGCAACAGTCGTTGTGGCCATCGCTGCGGCATCTGCTAGTGTAGGCGCATCCATTGCAGTAAACGTTGCACTTTTAAAGTTGACAACTTTAGCAGGAGTATCGCTGTCATTGTCGTCATCATTACAACCACTTAATACAGATGCAGTTGCCATTGCCCCAAGTGGTAAAAATGGTACCCCAGCAAACCATTTTAAAATATCGCGACGTGATGGGGGATTAGCCTGTTCAGTCATTGTTTTTCCTTTAGCATCGATTAAAAATAAAACCTGGTCAGAGTGTAGGTATAATATGTGACATTATTCTTTCGGTTTTATATCAGTTTGATTACATCGGGATTTTATGAATATAAAAACGCCTATTATTTTGCGTAAATAATAGGCGTTAAATGAATATAATATAGATTTGATAATAATGATATTAACTTCTTTTTTCGATTAATTTCCCTAGAAATAATCCCAATTCGAATAATAACCACATGGGGATTGCCAGCATAACCATAGACAGGGCATCAGGTGGTGTAACAAACATGGCAACAAAGAAGCAGCCCACAATAATAAAGCGTCTTTTTTCTGCCAGGCTTTGTGTACTGATGAGTCCGGCTAAGATTAAAACTAGGGTAACAATAGGGATTTCAAATGTTAAACCAAATACCAGAAATAGCTTCATACAAAAACTAAGATAACTATTTACATCAGTCATTGGTGCAACTGTTTCAGGGGATACACTAATAAAAAAATGTAAAACTGCTGGCAGGGTAATAAAATATGCAAATGCTACACCCAGATAAAATAAAATAATACTGCCAAATAATAATGGAAAGGCCAGTTTTTTTTCTTTCAAATAGAGCGCAGGCTTAATAAATAACCAGATTTGATAAATAATGAATGGCATTGCAATAAATAATGCTGCAAATAGATTCAGTTTAAATGGTGCCATAAATGTTGCTGTAACATCAGTCGCAATCATGGTCGATGTGGCAGGAAGCTGGGCCCGTAAAGGTTCGGAAAGTAGCTGGTACGTATGATTTCGAAAGGGTAATAAAATAAAAAACAGCACCAGTAATACGCCAACAATCTTAACCAGATGTTGACGTAAAGTGATCAAATGCGTTGTTAGCGGCATTTGATCCAATTCTTCCTGAGATTGTTGTGACGTGGTGATCGGTAATTGGTTCATACGGCAACTTTTAATGTAGTGTGAACAGGATTGATTGCTATCGGCTGAGCTGATTGTGAGAGAACTCGCGCATCGAAACTTGCCTGAAACGGTACTTGGTAGAATCCTTCCAGATAATCATAGCGAATAGCTTTTTGTTTTAATTGCTGTTGCAGAAACTCATTTTGCTGGCGTTCCATTGCTGCAAATTTTTCCTGCATCTGTTGTTCCAGTGCTTCAATACGCTTGATTTCATCCTGCATTTGTTCGCGTAATTCGGAAATTTTGAATTCTTTTTCGATATCCTGCTGAACATTGGTAACAAATTTTTTGATACGAACATACCATTTTGCAACTGTTTTAAGTGCAATAGGTAATTTTTCCGGTCCGAGGACGATGAGTGCGATAATCGAAAAAATTAAAATCTCACTCATACCAAGATTTAACATGACATATCCTCAAGCAACATGGATTAAAATCAGTTTAGCCTTTTAACTGGCTTTTGCTTTCGGTACCAGTAGTTTCAGACGTGTTTGCATGTTCGATCAGTTTTGGATCTACTTCATCTTCACGTACAGTCTTTTTAAAGTCTTTAATTGCACCACCAACATCTTTACCCAAATTTTTAAGTTTAGAGGTACCAAATAATAAGAGTACAACGATTGCAAAAATGAGGACGTGCCAAATTGATAAACCAGCCATAATACGATTCCCAAAATACATCAAAATAGATACAGGGTATTGCAACAAGTTAAAATGACAAAAGCGTGACATAAATATTGCAATTTAAAGACAAGACTTGGGCAAAGACAGGATTTTCGCTACAATGCTACGCTCCATTTTAGATGACAGTCAGGTTTGAACATGAGTTTGATGCTACCCACAGTCTCTTTTATGGTCGGGTTGGCATGTGCAGATCAGTCACCACAATTAAAACAAATCTTTGCACGATTATTGTCCCAGCTTTTCATTCCGATTGTGATTATTTACAACATGGTGTTTTATCAGGCGGGCAGTATCTACTTGATGTTATTTAGCCTGTTTAGCTCAATCATGCTGTATGTGGTGTATCGCTTATTTAGTCAAAATAAAATTCAGGCATTATGTGTGTCATATCCCAATCTGGCATGGCTGGGCTTTCCTGTTGCGTTGGCAATTTTTGGTGAAAGTGTCAGTGCCAGTATGGTCGCTTTATACATTGGCGGCTCTTTATTTGGTAATGTCATTGCTGTTGCAGCACTTAGTCCAAAACTGAATTCCTGGCAATTTTTTCTCAAACGGGTGTTTTTGTCACCGCCTGTCATGGCATTAATCATTGCCGCAGTCCTACGTCTGCTGGGTGCACATCACCTTACCACACATGTATTGATTGACGGGATCTATGAACTGACCAAATGGCTGATGACCTTTAGTGGCATGTTTGTCCTAGGCATGTGGTTACGTCATGTGAAATTACAATGGTCTGATCTACTGCAAAGTCTACAGTTATCAGTATTTCGTATTGCGCTAGGTAGTGTGCTTTGTGCGTTGATATGGTTATTTTTGCCGAAAATGCAGCAACAGATCGGCATGATGCTATTACTGTTTTTCCTGCCCCCTGCGGCTAATATCGTTTCACTAGAAACTTTTTATTCTGGTACGGGAAAATCAGCGCAATATATTGCTTCGGGTACCATGATCAGTTGTATTTTATTATTAGGGTTTTATCTGGCGGTACATTTTATCTTCAATCCTTAAAACAACTATAGTTTCAAAAACAGAGCAGTGAAAACTGCTCTGAAATCCAAAATTATAAGTAGCTTTTTAATTTTTGAATGGCTTGACCACGATGGCTGATTTTATTTTTTTCTGCTTTTGGCATTTCTGCACTAGAGCAATTAAGTTCGGGTAACCAGAACAATGGATCATAGCCAAAACCATGTTCACCACGAGCCTGTTCCAGAATTTCACCCTGCCAGATGCCTTGTGCAATGATCGGTAAAGGATCATCTGCATGACGTACTAAGGCCAGTACACATACAAACATGCCTTCAATCACTTTTCCCTCTTGACGAAAAGGACGTAATTCTTGCAGTAATTTTTCATTATTAGCCTCATCATTGCCATGTTCTCCGGCAAAACGGGCAGAATAAATCCCCGGCGCACCATTTAAAATTGGAACGACAAGGCCGGAATCATCTGCAATCGCAGGTTTACCTGATAAACGTGCGGCATGGCGAGCCTTGATAATGGCATTTTCAACAAAACTCAGCCCATCTTCAATGGCATCTTCAATATTAAGCTGGCCTTGAGCAATGACTTTGGTGTCTAAATTGAGCTCAGAAAACAGGAGTTCAAATTCAGCGATTTTGCCTTTGTTATTGCTTGCTAGAACCAATTCTGAGCCAAGCCAAGACGATGGAGAAGATACCGAATTTGTCATGTGTTTTCCCACTGTAATAAAAACAGCAAATAGTAAAACTGTTTTGTGGGTAGAAGTAAAGAAATTACAAAGAATAACAATGTTAATGTCATGATTTTTATTATAGAAAAATGGGGCGAAATGTTTTGAAACATAGCGAGTCCTGAACTGACTTTACAGCGTCTATGTTTTAGCTAGTCTAGAGAATACCGCCTATGGAAATAAAGACAACAGGAAGTTGTTTGAGCGGTATATTTAATGAATTTGGACTACTGCTAAAAGAGGTAATGCAACCATGTCTCTTAACCCGAAAAAAGCTGTCAAGCATTCTGCATTTCATCGTATTGAACTATTGGCAAGCCGCGCGTGTGGCTGCTTTAAATGTCTACAAATTTTTAGCCCCGATCATATTAAAGAATGGGCAGATAATGGTAAAACTGCCATTTGTCCCTATTGTAAAACCAATACTGTGATTGGGGACGCCTCCAAGTATCCGATAAATAATGACTTCCTTAGCACCATGCAAAAGACTTTTGTCAATTAAGCTGTGATCTTCGATGCAGGTTTAGCATAAAATGTTGATATGACATTCATATGACATTTTTATGTTTAAACTTGCATCGCTTATATCTTTAATTATCAGGGAATTTATGATGATTTTGACTGTAGATGTTTTCTATATCTAGCAAGTTGTTCGACAAATGGGTATTTTTATTTGATGAATTTATATGTCTTTTAGGGCGATCTATTGATAAAGGGCTGGATAATTTAGTGTAGATACTTTATATCCAAGCGAAAGCCTTTTAATCTAGTCACATTGTGTTTTAACCATTCTTTTGAGAGATTCCAGTGTAAGTCATAACAACGATAACAATATTAGTCACTACTTTGCAATTCTGCTAGAATTGCGCCAATTTTCAAATTACATATGCCACAATTAGGCATTAGCACTGCGTTTTGCAGTAGGTAACCTTCATGACATCTCTTAACGAGCTAAAAGCACAAGTTGCACAGCGTCGCACATTTGCGATCATTTCCCACCCCGATGCCGGTAAAACCACCATGACAGAAAAACTGCTGTTATGGGGTAAAGCAATTCAGGTTGCTGGTATGGTCAAAAGCCGAAAATCAGATCGTGCGGCCACATCAGACTGGATGGAAATGGAAAAAGAACGTGGGATCTCGATTACCACATCGGTAATGCAGTTCCCGTATAAAGACCATACCATTAACTTACTGGATACACCGGGACATGAAGATTTCTCGGAAGATACCTATCGTACTTTGACTGCGGTGGATTCTGCCTTGATGGTGATTGATGGTGCAAAAGGGGTCGAAGAACGGACCATCAAACTGATGGAAGTCTGTCGTATGCGTGATACGCCGATCATTTCTTTTGTCAATAAAATGGACCGTGAAATCCGTGAGCCATTAGAACTGCTCGATGAAATCGAAAATGTACTAAAAATCCGTTGTGTTCCGATTACCTGGCCATTGGGTATGGGTCGTGATTTTGCCGGTGTGTATAACATACTGGAGAATAAACTTTATATTTATAAGGCGGGTTTTGGTTCGACCATTACCGACATTGAAATACGCGATGGATATGATTATCCGGATATTCGTGAAAAAGTTGGTGATCTTGCTTTTGCTGCCTTTGAAGAGTCGCTGGAACTGGTACAAATGGCGAACGAGCCATTGGATCGTGAGTTGTTTTTACAAGGCAAACAAACCCCGGTTTTATTTGGTACTGCACTGGGTAACTTTGCGGTAGATCATGTGCTGGATGCATTTTTGCAATGGGCACCAGAACCTAAAGCGCATCCGACACAAGAACGTATGGTCGAGGCAACCGAAGAAACCTTTACCGGATTTGTATTTAAGATTCAGGCCAATATGGATCCGAAACATCGTGACCGTATTGCCTTTATGCGGGTATGTTCGGGGAAATACGAAAAAGGTCTAAAAATGAACCATGTTCGTATTGGTAAGGAAGTACGCATTTCCGATGCGTTGACATTCTTAGCCGGTGAGCGTGAGCATCTGGAAGAAGCATGGCCGGGTGATATTATTGGTTTGCATAATCATGGCACGATTCAGATTGGTGATACCTTTACCAGTGGTGAGAATCTGCATTTTACCGGGATTCCACACTTTGCGCCGGAAATGTTCCGTCGTGTGCGTTTACGTGATCCTTTGAAATCAAAACAATTGCAAAAGGGCTTAAAAGAGCTTTCTGAAGAAGGGGCAACGCAGGTCTTTATGCCGCAAAACAGTAATGATCTGATTGTCGGTGCCGTTGGTGTGTTGCAGTTTGATGTGGTGGCTTATCGTCTGAAAGAAGAGTACAAGGTAGATTGTGTTTATGAACCGGTGAGCATTAATACTGTGCGCTGGATTCATTGTGATGACGAGAAAAAACTTAATGACTTTAAGAAAAAAGCACACGACCAATTGTCTCTCGATGGTGGTGGACATCTGACCTATCTTGCGCCAAGTCGTGTCAATCTACAGTTGATGCAGGAACGCTGGCCGGAAATCACGTTTAGTGCGACACGAGAGCACTAAGGCAAAATATTGGGTCAAAATATTAGGCGAAACATTAAGCTAAAATATTAAGATATTTTAATTAGGGCTGTTTTTATCCATAGATAGAAGCAGCTTGTTTTTTTAATAGATAAGGGGTAGACAGGATGGGCAAGACAAAATTAGCAGTACTATGCATCGTATTGTTGAGTTGTGTGGCTTGTTCAAAAACACCGGATGAAAAAGATTCGGATCAGCAAAAATTGCGGCAGCAACAGGCACAGCAGGGTTATCCGATCTTGATTGCCAGTCCCCAAATTGCTGATTATGCTTTGCCTTTTTGTGAAAAAAAATATTGTATAGAGGTGGAGATCTTTGATTTTAACAGTCAGGATCAATGGTTTAATCAGTTTACCGATCAGCAAATTGCCGATTTAATCCGGCAAAAACTGGCCTTAAAACAGAAAATGAGCTTGCAGGCAGCAGTCAATCAATTTGTAACCCTGTCGGATGAATGGCGGGCACAAGCTGAAAATCAATCTAAAAAAGCATGGAGCCTGTATATCAAACCTCGGGTTGCAACGCAGCAGGGTGAAATTGCTTTATTACAGATCAATGCGGAATATGATGTTGGTGAGGAGAAAGTTCCGGCTCAGGATTATTTCTTTGTCGTAGATCGCAAAAAACAGCAGATGATTCGTCTATATGACATCATTGCTCCTAAATATCGTGCTGCTCTGACAAATGTTATTCAACAGCATTATCAGGATTGGCAGCAGCAATGGTCGGTACAACAACAGCAACAGTTACCAGAAAAATTGTACTGGGCCAATCAGGACTGGTTTTTTGATGATCAGGGCATTGCAATTTATTATCGGGGGACAGATTTAAGCACAAAGACCACAAAAAATTTGGTGATTTATTTGACACCGGAACAGACCAAAGAATGGGTGTCGGCAGATTATTTACAGCAATTTCATTTACTTTGATGATACAAGATATTTCTTATCAATTCGAATAAAAACAATCTTTAACGAAGCAAAGAATGAATCAGTGATAATCTATGCACATGCATTCATGCTATAAAGTTTTTAGGTTAAATCTATATGAAAACAATACATAGTAACTCGGTAAAACATCAGATCGGCTTACTCATGCTTGGTGCCACAATCGTATTTACTCTGGCTGGCTGCGAAAAAAAACCAGAAGCAAAAATTGAACAAAATACTGCATTAGAAACTGAACAAAATGAAATAACGCCTATCTTACAAGCCAAGGTTGAAAATGTTCCGGTGA
The DNA here is from genome assembly GCF_002174125.1 of Acinetobacter populi. GTDB lineage: Bacteria > Pseudomonadota > Gammaproteobacteria > Pseudomonadales > Moraxellaceae > Acinetobacter > Acinetobacter populi. Next base: position 652,082 of record NZ_NEXX01000001.1, on the reverse strand, counting down.
CCCTACCGGAGTGCAATGGTCAACTATGTCCAAAAATTTCGCTTCAACATTTAAAAAGTAATTATCCAAAAATTGATCAGGCGGTGGATCAATATCTGTTAAATTATGTCAAAGATCTGGTACAAGGATTTGATATCGACAGTAATGGCAATGCAGATAAAAATACCAATAGCAATGCAAACAATACTGCAAAGGCGAAAGAAACGGCATCTCCCATTGTTGAAATGAGTGAGCAAAAAAATGCACACAGCAATTTGCAAAGCGATGTCGAGCTAGCCAATCCACAGCAAGATTATAGTGAATTACAGGGCTATGTTAATAAATTTATTAAACTAGCAGATGAGGTCAAATCACTGGGTTCTTCGGCACAATTAAGTCTTTATGTCAAACCGCAAGTGCTAAATCCTAAAGGCCCGATTACCACAGTTGTAATGAATGCCAGTAATTATATCGGTGGTGCACATGGTAGCTCTGCACAGCAATATCTGAATTTTGAACTGGACAGTAATTCATTGTTAAGTCTGGATCAAATTATCCAAAATGGTCAGCGTAAAGCCTTTAATGATCTGGCCTATGCAGCATTTGAACAATGGATTAAAGAAACCCAGCCTGACATGGATTTAAAAACTTATCAACAATTGTGGAAATTTACCTTGTCGGAAAACTTTTACCTAAGTTCCAATGGATTAATTTTACAATATGGTGAATATGATATTGGACCTTATGCGGTTGGCTTGCCTCGTCTGGTGATCCCTTACGATAAATTACAGGGTATTCTCAAACCCCAATATTTGCCTGTAGTGGCCGATGCTGCGGTAGAAGCTGGTAAAGATAAAATAGCGCAGACATCTACTGCACAGATCAACACCAAAACAACGGAAAAATAATGTGATGATCAGCCTGTTTGATACGCATACGCATTTTGATGTTGAAGATTTCGATCACGATCGACAGCAATTGGCAGAGCAAGCGTATCAAGTGGGTGTAAGAGCTTTGATTCTGATAGGCTTTTTACAATCGCGTTTTGCAGATTTGCTGGCAACGGATCAATTTTTAAAATCTTTAGAGGATGTGCCGCAAAGTTATCTTGCACCGGGTTTGCATCCTTTTTATATTGAACGACATACCACGCAACATTTACTGGATTTGGAACAATTTTTAAAACAGCATCCATGTATTGCCATTGGTGAAATCGGTCTGGATAGTTTTATTAAGGAACATAAAACGCCGGAAATTCGTGCCTTGCAGGCGGATTATTTTTCAGAACAACTGTTTTTTGCCCAGCAGTTTGATAAACCAGTGCTGTTACATATCCGTAAGTCGCATGGTGAAACTTTACAGATTTTAAAACAGCATAAATTTAAAAATGGCGGCATTGCTCATGCCTTTAGTGGTGGGGTAGAAGAAGCCAAAGCTTTTATTAAATTGGGTTTTAAAATTGGCGTGACAGGGCAGATCACCAATCCTAATGCCAAACGCTTACATGAGGTGGTGAAAAGTGTTTCTATTGATGATCTAGTGCTGGAAACTGATTGCCCTGATATGACGCCCTTATGTTGTCAAGTTTCGACTGAAACTAGAACACGTAATACGCCGGTGAATTTACCTTATGTCCTTGATGGTTTAAGTGCGGCCTTAAATGTGGATAAGGAAATATTGGCAGAAAAATTATGGCAGAATAGTGTGCAGTGCTTGGATTTAAAATATTAGGATATTATTTATGTGTCAATGTCAGGACGTAGAAGATAGTTTTGCATGTATGGATAGTTTCATAAATTTTTTTAGTAATAACGTTTTTCAAGAAAAGTTTCCTAAATATTTGTTACTAGATAGCCCAATTGATGATGTTAAACCTAAATTATCTTATTCAAATCACTATTATATTTGTCAAGAATGTAAGCAAAATTGGTATCTTGAGTGCTCCCCAACTGAAGAAACTTATCCTGTATTTGGAATAAAAACTATTTATGCACTTACTGAAAATGAAATTAATGCAGCAAAACAATTCTTAGTTATTTTAGCTCATGATGGATTTTCACCGGATCCATGTGCTTATCATGGTTGTCTGAATTTTGCTTTAAAAAATATAAAAATATGTGTAAAACATTATTCATATTAGGAGGTGATACACCTAACTAAGGTCAAATAATTTTAATATTTTATTTTGCATAAATAATAGTCTTATCAATAGCATGGATCAGGATAAAAATGTATATTCCAAAAGAATTTAAAGAAATAAGAACGGAAGAAATCAATAGAATCATACAGACTTTTCCTTTGGCATGTATTGTTGCAAATACTGAGCAAGGATTGATTGCTGTACACATTCCTTTAATTGCCAAAGACAATGGAATCCTGCTTGGACACATGGCGTTGGAAAACGACATGGTGGATTTACTTGCCGATGGTCAGGACGTATTGTGTATTTTTAAAGGCGATGATGCATATATTTCAGCAAATTATTATCCAAGTAAATTTGAAGATCATAAAAAAGTACCGACATGGAATTATCAGGTCGTCCATGTATATGGCAATATCATCTTTCACCATGATAATAAATCTAAATTGGCAGCTCTCGGGCAATTAACCAAAGTTCAGGAGTTAAAAACCAATGGCGATGCTGCATGGAAAATGTCGGATGCGCCCAAAGATTATCTTTATGAAATGATGGAACATCTGATTGCTTTTGAAATCAAGATTACGCGAGTTCTGGCAAAATCCAAGTTGAGTCAAAATCGGGATAAAAAGGATTTTGTAAATGTCATCAAAGAATTAAACGCACATGGACATACTGCCTTGGCAGAAAGTATGTCACAGTGGGATAAAGAAAATTTGGATGAATCTATAAAATGATTACACCGCCTATTTTTGAATTTTCTTTACAACCCCACGTTCTTTTGTTGAGCAACAAGCAAGGTACTGTTCTGGAAATGCCTTGTGGATATAAAGATATTCAGGCAAAAAGTATTTTTACCGATGATATTGATGAAGCAGGTATAGAACGTCTGATTTTGCAGATTGAAGATATTATAGAATCGAATAAGCAATTAAGGTTGATTAAGGAAAATGTCACCACAAATGATATTTTAGGGCGACAGGTCAGTAATATTTTCTTTAATGCAAAACAAAATATCAGCATAACTGAACTAGAACATGCCTTTAATGATTTTATTGACCATTTGCCACATTACAATCATCTCATCACTCAGGATAAAATCAACATTGTTACCTATTTTGTTTTTGTACGAGAGTTGATGCACCATCTACAGATTCAAAATATAGGTTTTATGCAGAAATAACCTGTTAGGATTTTAGTTTGACCTGACTTATGATTTATAATTCGTTTATCCTTTTATTGTAAACGCTAGAATGACTGATTCCCAACCTCAAGCCAGCCAAGATGATTATGACCGCCGTTTTACCGGTGCAGCAAAAATCTATGGTGAAGATCATTTCCAGTCCTTTGAAAATAGCCATGTCATGGTGATTGGGATTGGTGGCGTGGGATCATGGGCGGTTGAAGCACTGGCACGTTCCGGTGTAGGAAAACTGACACTGGTTGATATGGATGTGATTGTTGCTTCTAATGTAAATCGTCAGTTGCCGGCATTAACCTCGACTTTTGGTCATGCCAAAATTGAAGTGATGGCACAGCGCTGTAGGGAAATTAATCCTCATATTCAGGTCAATTTAATTGATGATTTCTTAACATCTGACAATGTTGCCGAGCTGTTACAGGATCGTCCGGATGTTATTTTAGACTGTATCGATGATGTCAAAGCCAAACTAGCGCTTATTCTACATTGCCGTTTTAATAAAATTCCTTTGATTGTTTCGGGTGGTGCAGGTGGTAAGCTGGATCCATTAAAGATTCGTGTTGCCGACTTATCCAGAACCGAACAGGATCCGATGCTGGCAAAATTGCGTTCACAGCTCAGGGCAAAAGGGATGTGTAAAAAACCAAAAGAAAAATTCGGAATTACCTGCGTTTATTCAGTGGATAATCCATTTTCCAATGTCGCGACTTGTGAAACAGTTGATGTCGGTGCGAAGTTACGTTGTGGTGGTTATGGCTCGGCAGTTGTCGTGACTTCAAGTTTTGCTATGGTCGCAGTTGCAGAAGTATTAAAGAAACTGACGATCAAAAAATAATGCCTTCTTTAATGAAGGCATATTGCTTAATGCGTCGGTGGAATGATTTGATCCAGATCTTTTGCACTTAAATTGTCAAGTTCGCTTAAATCAGTTTTGATCTTCCATTGTGATTCATCCTCAACCGGATTAGGTAAACGACCTTCCAGCCAGTCACAGATGACATCCGGTGAGAAATTGGCATGGTTACATTGAATCACCCATGCTAGAAAATCTTTGGCTTCTCCATTCATATAAGGCGGAGGAGAAACCGGGAAAAATTGCGTCGGCAAGCGTTCATCTGTGGAGAGATAATTTAGCACATGGCCCAATTCCTGAACAGTTTGCCATGCCAAAGGATGCTCAACATCAATTTTAAATTTTATCCACCATGCATGATCGCCATCATTGCCATGGGCAATTAAACCTTGTTTTCCAATACTTGGAACTTTATGAAAGAATTCGGTAAGACGAGTAAAGTTAATTCCACTCATATTGATCATATTGCCTGATTAAATTTGCATAAATGGTAACGGGTTTTGCATGGAAATACGAGGGGGACTGATCGTTATGTTAGGCATAGATCGAAAGGCAGCTTTATGAAATAGCGCATGATTTTTTTCTTTATAGCATTTGAGGTTAAGTAGAGATGTGCAATGCGAAGCAGGTGAGAAATGATAGATTAAGTTTTTTTGTTTAACCTAAGATATTGAAAAAAATTATATTTTATTTATTTCATTTTTTATTCATAGTTTTAACAACACTTAGCAACTTATCATTTTTTATTCATCATTTGCCCTTGATAAAGGCTTACAGTGCAAGTAGGAAAACAAAGAGGATTATCCGATGAAAAAAATTGCATTGATCAGTACAAGTGTCCTGTTGTCTTTTACTGTGGCGACATCGGCCTTTGCACGTGATTTTAATGATCGACCTAACGATAAACGTCAGCCACCTCCTAGCATGCAACATGGCAAGGATTTCCATGGTGGTCCACAATTTGCTGGAGATAGACAGCGTGTCGACTTTAACCGTCAGAATCAGGGACGTCCGATGCAGGTTTCAGCACCACATTATAAACGTGGTGAGCGTTTGCCGGATCGTTATTTGAAAAATGATCGTTATTATGTCAAGAACTGGCATGCCCATAATTTACGCCAACCACCGAAAGGTTATCGCTGGGTAGATGTGGATGGTCGTTATTTACTGGTTTCTGTGGTTACCGGTGTGATTGCAAGTATTCTTATCAATTCATAGAGTGCAGTGCAGAAATGCTGTTTAAAAAAAGATGCCGTGTAAAACACGGCATCTTTTTTATGTATTGAATCCGGTATTATGCAAGTTCGTCATCTTCCGGACGCGGTGTTTTACCGGCAGGTAATTCCTGTTCTGTTTGTTTACCTCTCACCACAGATGGATAGTTCCATGAGGCAAAACGTACAATTAAGATAGCAAAAGCAAGCAGTAAAATCGCACCCGTTACGATTAATAATCCCATATCGGCTTTATGTTCATGTTGAATATTTGAAATCAACAGACGGGTCAGGGCAGTGATGGCCACATAAATTAGAAAACGTACCGGCATATGGTTGGTTTTAAAATAAATGCCGACCATTGCACCAAGTTCAAGATAAATAAACAGCAATAAGATATCGTCTATGGTAGCAAATTGTTTGACGGTAAAGATATCAAGTGTGGTGTGTAGCGCAGACCAGATAATCATTGCACCGATTAAAGCCAGCATTAAATAGTGAAAAGTTTCCACCAGATAATGACCAATCTTATCGAGTAAGGATTCTATTTTTTTAAAACTAAAGTTCGCCATAATCGATTAAAGATAACATGTTGAAAATATGATAAATTCATTTTATGCGATTTTTATGCCAGTTGCATGACCAAATTTAGGACATATAAAAAAACCTGCCACTACTAGAGGGCAGGTTTTGTCAGCAATTTCGAAAAATTCTGAAAGATTAAGACTGATTGGTAAAGTAATCTTCATCAAAACCCATCAGTAAATCGCTGTTGGTCTGGATACGGATCAGGCGTGCTTTTAGATCAGGCAAGATACGGGCAACAAAGTAACGTGCCAGCGCAAGTTTGTTCTGATAGAACTCGCCTTCTTTTTCACTGGCAGCCGTAGCAATTTTGGCAAACATATAGCTAAAGCTGAGTAAACCGACAGCATGCAGGTAATCCACAGCTACACCATTGCTATAGTCGGGGTCTTCTTTGGCTTGCTCGAGAATATAGCTGGTAATCACTTCAACTTCGGTTGCAGCATCTAGTGTCGCATCTTTGATAAAGTTAAGATCCGAGCTAAGTGCATTCACTTCGTCACGTATTTCTGCAATATATTCGGTAATAAAAGCACCACCACATTTAATGGTTTTACGACCAATTAAATCCTGTGATTGTACCCCGTTGGTCCCTTCGTAGATTTGCGCGATACGTAAATCACGGATACATTGTTCCATACCCCATTCACGAATATAGCCATGTCCACCAAAGACCATTTGTGCATCTAGTGTGGCTTGGAAGGCGGTATCGGTTAAATAGGCTTTGGCAATCGGGGTGAGCAGGGCAACACGATCATTGGCTTTTTTCACTGCTTCGGCATCAGTTGAGAACTTGGTGATGTCCAGTTGTTGACCAACATAGACTGCAAAGGCACGTGAAGCTTCATTATTAGCACGTACATTGAGCAACATACGACGCACATCGCCATGCACCAAAATAGCATCTGCCGCTTTTTGCGGAGATTTGGCACCTGTTGCACTGCGTCCCTGAATACGATCAGTCGCATATTGTGCAGCATTTTGATAGGCAAATTCCGATGCACCAAGTCCTTGAATACCCATAGACAAACGCTCGTAATTCATCATTACGAACATGGCTGCCAGACCTTCATTCTCCTTACCGACCAGATAGCCTTTGGCTGCATCAAAATTCATGACGCAAGTAGCAGAGGCTTTGATCCCCATTTTATGTTCAATTGAACCCGGGCCGACTGCATTGCGTTCACCCACTGTACCATCTGCATTTAGCAGGAATTTCGGTACGATGAATAAAGAAATACCACGAGAACCAGCAGGTGCATCAGGTGTTTTTGCCAATACAAGGTGAATGATATTTTCGGCTAGATCATTATCGCCACCGGTAATAAAGATTTTTGTACCAGTGATGCTGTAGCTGCCATCTTCATTGCGTTCAGCTTTGGTTTTAATAATCCCCAAGTCTGTTCCGGCATGCGGTTCGGTTAGACACATGGTACCTGCCCATTCACCAGTATAGATTTTTGGCAAATAGGTTTCTTTTTGTTCCTGTGAAGCATAGCTGTTTAATGCCATACCTGCACCGACTGATAAAAGCGGGTAGAGCATGAAGGATGGATTGGTGGCAAACAACATTTCATCAGACAGAACAGTCAGCATTTTTGGCATGCCTTGACCGCCCCATTCTTCATCTGCGCCTAGACCAATCCAGCCACCTTCGGCATATTGGCGAAATGCATCTTTAAAGCCGGCAGGGGTAAAGACATTACCGTTTTCAATTCTGGCGCCTTCTTCATCACCGCTACGATTGAGTGGTAAAGTGACATTCTGGGCAAACTTTGCCATTTCTTCGAGAATGGCTTCGGCTGTTGCTGCATCAAGATGTGCAAGGTTTTCATTGGCTTGCCAAAATTGTTCTGCTTTAAATACATCATTCAAAATAAAGCGCATATCTGCAAGCGGTGCATTATAAACTGGCATATGGGTTCCCTATTCTTGGTTAAAGGTCTGGCATAATGCTTAAAACCATCATTGTGTTTAATTTTTTTGTTAAAAAGGCTGATACAACATTGCATCAGCCTCAAGTTCGTTTTATGGAATTTGCCGGAACGATTGATTAGATAATGAAATCGTCAGCAGCCAATGCCATCAATGGACTTACACCTGATGCAATGATTGCAACATGTGCTTTGGCACGCGGTAAAATTTTACTAAAGTAGAAGCGTGCAGTGGTGATTTTTGCATTATAGAATGCAGTTTCGGTTGAACCTTCTGCCAGTTTCTGTTGTGCTTTGAGCGCCATACTTGCCCAGAAATATGCCAGTGTGACATAACCTGAATAGTACAGATAATCGACCGCAGCGGCACCCACTTCATCAGGATTCTGCATGGCTTTCATGCCGATTTGCATGGTCAACTCACCCCACTCTTTATTGAGTGCAGCAAGAGGTTCAACAAATTCTTTCTGATCGGCATTGTCTTTGTTGGCTTCACAGAATTTATGAATAATCTTGGTGAAGTCTTTTAACAATGCACCCTGAGTTTGTAAAACCTTACGGCCTAACAAATCCAGTGCCTGAATTTCGGTTGTTCCTTCGTATAAACAGGAAATACGGGTATCACGAACAATCTGTTCCATGCCATGTTCTGAAATAAAGCCATGACCACCAAATACCTGTACACCATGCTTGGCAGATTCAGAACCGGCTTCGGTTAAGAATGCTTTGGCAATCGGGGTAAGGAAAGACAGAATATTATCGGCATATTTACGTTCTTCTTCCGTTGCACCATGCTCGACTGTATCTGAGAATTGTGCCAAGAAATAAACCAGTGCACGCGAACCTTCAGCAAAGGCTTTTTGTGTCAATAGCATATTGCGTACAGCAGGATGCACGATGATTGGATCAGCTTCTTTCTCTGGTGCTTTTGGTCCGGATAATGAACGCATTGCTAGACGTTCTTTGGCATAGGCAACAGCACCCTGGAATGAGCTTTCAGATGCAGATAAACCTTGTACCGCAGTACCGATACGCGCTGTGTTCATAAATGTGAACATACAGTTTAAACCACGGTTTTCAGGTCCGATCAGGAAACCTTTGGCACGATCAAAGTTAATCACACAGGTTGCATTTCCATGGATACCCATCTTGTGTTCAATCGAACCACAACGCACCGCATTACGCTCACCCACACCGCCATCAGCAGTCAGGTTGAATTTTGGTACGATAAACAGGGAAATACCTTTAGTGCCTTTAGGTGCACCTGGTAAACGCGCCAACACGATATGGATAATGTTTTCTGCCATGTCATGTTCGCCGGCAGAAATAAAGATTTTTTCACCGGAAATCGCAAAGCTGCCATCTTCATTCGGTTCTGCTTTGGTACGGATAATACCCAGATCGGAACCCGCTTGAGATTCGGTCAGACACATTGTGCCTGTCCATTCGCCAGATACCAATTTTGGCAAATATGCGTTTTTCTGTTCTTCAGAACCATGATGCTCTAATGTACGCACGGCACCATGTGACAGTCCTGGATACATGCCCCAAGCCCAGTTTGATGTACCGACCATTTCAGAAATGGCAATACCTAAAGAGTTAGGCAAACCCTGACCACCATATTGTTCTTCGGCAGAAAGCGAAGGGAAACCCAGTTCGATATATTTTTGATAAGCTTCTTTAAAGCCGGTTGGTGTGGTGACGACACCATCATCCCATTTACAACCTTCACGATCACCAATCTGATTTAATGGTGAAAGTTCATTTTCACAGAAATCAGCAGCTGTTTCTAAGTATTGATCAACCAGTTCACGACTTACGGTTTCAGCAAAAACGGGTAATTTTGAATAATGTTCTTCAGCATTTAATAATTCATGCAAAACGAATTGCATATCACGTAAGGGTGCTTTGTATTGTGGCATGTTTTTGTTCCTCAATACTGGTTAAACCAGATCCTAAATTAAATTCATTTGAATTTGCATACATGCAATGTCGTGCCAATCGTGCAATATCTGATGCGCTTGTACAAGAGTTAAGAGGGCTTTACGCGTGACTGTAAAGTCAAAGAACTGCGCTTGAAAATGCAAGTTCTCAGTAATGTAAATGAAAAATAGAGAAAAGTCTTGATTAAAATATGATTTGAAAAATTGTTTTACGTTTTAGTATGCTTATCGTCGTATTGCCGACAGATATAGCAAAATTTATAAATAAAAATAGATTAAATATTAATGTGTTATATTATTTTTGATATAAAAAAAGGGCATTTTGCCCTTTTTTTAATACCAAGTAATTTACACGCTTAGGCTATTACGCTGCTGGTACATTTTGTGGTGCAGCAGGTGGTTGTGGACGTTCAGGTTTGGTGGGTTGAAAACGAATTTCACATTTGCCTTCAATTGTTTGTTCACCCAGTTTTACACTGATAGTTTGTCCAGCTTTGCCTTCACATGCTTGTTGCAATGCTTTGCGGTCTGCATCGCGTTGGGCACGACGTTCCTGCATGTCTTTTTCAAATTTGGCACGTTCTTCAGCAGTTAATTTATGCATACGTTTGCCTTCACGATCAAAAGGCTTACGCAAATCATCTGCGCGATGCTGTAGGCTTTTATGGGGCTTTTCAGGGGTTGCTGGCGCACTGCTTTGGCAGGCACTCAATCCAATTGCAGACAGGATTGTTAAAGACATAACAGATGCTTTTACCCAAGTATTCATTGTTGACTCCTCAAAAAAACAAATCTTCTTTTGTTGCTGTAAAGATTAAGCAATAAACATGTAGAAACAATGTAGAGAGTTTTTAGACGTTGTTGGTTACAATACATCATGATGTAGGCACAAATTCCAGACCAAACTCGAGAAAGAGGATAATCTTTGAAACACTGGCGTATTCCAATCGCATTGAAATTGTTTCTTGCCGTATTATTGACCACATTGTTAATTACCACTGTAAGTTTGGGGGTATTACATTGGACAATGCAGAAGAACTTTTCTCGTTATGTCACGCAAGTCGAGATGCAAAAACTCGAACATCTGAATAATAATCTTGCGGAAATTTTTCAGGTATATGGGAACTGGAATACAGCCATTCAAAGTAGTGCTGTAACTATTCAGGATCGTTTGGATGATCGGGATAAATCACATTTTCCGCAGCGCTGGTTGCGTCGGCAATACGATATTGCACAGCAGCAAAGTGAAATTATTAAAAATCCGGCATTATTTCAATCCAGATTGTCCACTCAAGAGACTGATCTGACACCCTATGTGCCTTCACATTTTGATCCTTTTGCGCAGCCTCCTGAATTAAGTGAAGCACAGTTAAAGCAACTGGGTTTACAACGTGGCCCAAATCAGTCGCAACAACCCAAGGACAATAACCGTCGCTGGCTCATTCCATTACCGGATCGGCTGGGCTTTGGTAATCGTCTGGCATTGTATGATCAGAATAAGCATTTGGTCACAGGGGATTCATCAGCAGAAATTCCGCTTCAGACGATATTGGTTGATGGCAAAGTGGTGGGATATTTAGGATTACGCCCTGCGCTGGATGTTGATGATGCATTGAGTATTAATTTTTTCAGTAACCAACAACGTTATTTATTACTGATTTATGGCGTATCTATTGTTGTCAGTTTAATTGTCGCATTATGGCTGGCTGCATCATTTAGAAAACCTATTCATCGGTTGTTAAATGCAGCACAGGAATTGAGTAAAGGCAATTATCGTCATCATGTTGAAGTCAAAAGTAATGATGAGCTGGGGGATTTATCTCAGGTCATTAATCAGTTGGCAGCGATCCTCGATCAGCATGAACAATCTCGCCGACAATGGGTGGCCGATACATCGCACGAGCTTAAAACGCCATTAAGTGTTTTACAGGCACAGATTGAAGCCATGCAGGATGGCGTGCGTCAACCGACACCCGAACATCTGTCCCGTATGATGAATCAGGTTATGACCCTGAAAAAGATCACCCTTGATCTGGCAGATCTGGCACAGGCAGATGCCCAACAATTGAAATGTTATCTAACCCAAATCAATCCATGGGATATCGTGTTGCATGAGGTAGAAAATTTTAAACCGCAATTTGATCAGAAAAAATTACAAGTTTCTGTCGAAGGGCAAGGTGTAAATCTGATTTCCGATCCGGATCGCTTTCGGCAAATTATTGTAAATTTACTGAGTAATAGTGTGCGTTATACCGAACAGGGTGGAGCGATCGCGATTCATAGTCAAATGAATGATAACGAATGGATTGTCAATATTGATGATAGCCCACTCGGTGTAAGTGATGAACAATTGCAACAGCTTGGCGAACGCTTTTACCGTGTTGATGATTCCCGTACCCGTAGTACCGGTGGAACAGGTCTGGGCTTGGCATTATCCAGAAAAATTGCACAAATTTTAGGGGGAGATTTACAGTTTTCCCATTCACCACTGGGTGGTTTGCGCTGTACAGTACGACTCAATCGAAATAAGCAAAAAGATGAACATACGCAGGAGAGTAATACATGAAACATATCATGTTGGTGGAAGATGAAGTGGAGTTGGCAGAGCTGGTTAAAGACTATCTGGAAGCAGCTGGTTTTGAAGTCACTGTGTTTCATGATGGTCAGGCCGCTTATGATTCATTTTTACAACGTAAACCGAATCTGATGATTCTGGATTTGATGGTGCCGCGTATGGATGGCTTGACCATTTGCCGTAAAGTCCGTGAGCAGTCCGATCTTCCAATTATCATGGTTACTGCTCGTACAGAAGAGATTGATCGGGTATTGGGCCTGAACATGGGCGCAGATGATTATATCTGTAAGCCATTTAGTCCCAAAGAGTTGGTGGCACGGGTACAGGCAGTATTACGTCGTTTAGAGCGTAAAGCAGAACCTGAAACCAATGATCTATTTCGTATTGATAAAGCTCAGCAACGTATTTGGTATAAGCAAAAAACCTTGAATTTGACACCGACAGAATTTCGTCTACTGGAATTATTTTTGGAACATTTGGGTCATGTCTATTCACGTGCTCAACTGCTTGATCATATTAATCCGGACAGTTATGAAGTTGCAGACCGAGTCATTGATAGTCATATCAAGAATTTACGTCGTAAAATTTCTGATGCGGCGGAAACCGGTAATCGACATGAATGGATTCAGGCAGTGTATGGCGTAGGCTATCGTTTTGAGTATCCAGATGCATAATTTAAATTATTGATTCCTATGTATTCATCGTGTTAAAGCGAGAAGTTAAAAGAAGTTACGTAAAAATCCGGGTTTTTATCTGTCGATCATGATGAGATGTAGAAAATCACATTGATATGCAGGCAAAACCCGGCTACATAAAGATTATACGTCTTAACATTTTATGTAAGTTATTAAATTAATTTGACATAATGCTGTATTGATCAACACACATAATAAAAATCAATCTGTTAATTTTAATTAAAGACAAAGTTATGGCTTTTTATACGAGGTTTAGCAACATGAGTTGTAAAGCTTTTTTCATGCTGCCGAATCTTAAAATTGAATTGATTAGGACAATAAACAATGACTTCAGACAATACACTGACCAACAAAAACACAGCAACAGATAAAACCATATTAATTACAGGTGCAGGTAGCGGCTTTGGACAAGCAGTTTCCTTTAAATTGGCACAACTAGGCTATCGGGTGATTGCGACTGTCGAAGCGGTAGCACAAATCCAGCCACTTAAACAGGCAGCAAAAGCCCATAATCTTGAACTTGTGATAGAAAAACTGGATATCACATCAGAGGCAGATCGTGAACTGGCAGCCAACTGGGAGATTGATATTCTGGTAAATAATGCCGGCATTTCCGAAGGTGGGGCAGTGGTTGATTTGCCTGAATATATTCTAAGACAGCAATTTGAAGTGAATGTATTTGGTACAATTTTGCTAACACAACAATTTGCACGACAGTTTGCCCAAAGAAAATCTGGGAAAATTGTTTTTATCTCCTCCGTTGCCGGACTGACTACCGATCCATTTACCGGAGCATATTCTGCCAGTAAACATGCGCTTGAGGCTTTTGCAGAAGCTTTAAATAAAGAATTACATGAGTTTAATGTACAAATCAGTACGGTGAATCCCGGTCCGATTCTAACCGGTTTTAATGATCGTATGTTTGAAGGCTGGAAACACTGGTTCCCAGAAGATCAGCAGGACACTTTATTTGATTATGATCAACTTGCGTTTCCGCATAAACAATATGATCCAGAACAGGTTTCTGATCTGATTGTCAAAGTGGTCAGCAATGAGATTTTGACTTATCGCAATATCGTTCCTCAGGAAATTGCGGCGGATACCAAAAAGCAAATGGATGAGGTATGGGAGCGTACCATTCATCAACAGGCAAAACGTGATCCATTGGTTCAGGCGGCATATGATCTGGAACCGGAAACACCCAATGGGAAATAAATTCTGCTTAAGATGAACAACTGACCATCACTTCTGGTTGATCACTGGGTAGGGGTGCCAAATCCTGTGGTCTTTCCAGATCAGGCTGTTTGCTAAATGGATGAGTCAGCAATTTAAACAAACGATCGACTTCGGATAAATCATCCTGTTCAGCCAGTTCAATAGCACGCTGCGCCATATGATTGCGTAAAATATAAATCGGATTATGTTGCTGCATATCCAAATCTAAAATCTCCGCAGACTGAGTGGCGCGAATCGCATGGTATAGCGCCAAGAATTCATCAAAAGCACGAATATCTAAACAGTTATCGCGAATTTCGGTGTAGTCATGTGTGGTCAAATGTCTAAAACTGCTGGTGTAGTCTAGTTGTTCTGTCTGTAATATTCGTAGAAAAGCAATACCACAATCAAAGCTTCTTTCATCTTCAAGCGGCAAGCCCATTTTTTTACACAGCCCGGCCGTATAATAATTTAAAAAAGCAGGTTCATATGCTTCAAGGGCAGTCACCAGATCATTTTTAAATTGTTCTTTTTCTGTCGAGTCGGCTAAAGGAATGAGATTATTGAGCCACATCCACAGATTCCAGTGTGCAATACTGGGTTGGTTCTGGTAGGTATAACGACCCCGATCATCGGAATGGTTGTTGATCCAGTTCGGTCTAAATCTTTCCATAAAGCCGTAGGGACCGAAATCAAGGGTTGAACCCGTGATATTAAGATTATCAGTATTCATCACCCCATGCGCAAAACCGACCAACTGCCACTGAGCAATCATATACGCGGTACGGTCTATCACGTGTTTGGCAAAAGCCAGAATCGGTTGATCCGCTTTAAGGCAATCAGGATAATAATTTTTTAGACAATATTCGGTGAATTCTTTTAATAATTGCGGCTGATATTGATTAATCCATTCAAAATGTCCAAGACGGACATGGCAATCTGACGTGCGTAGCATCATGGCGGCTGGTTCTAACTGCTCTCGACGGATTTTTAAATCGTGTGAATAAACGAAGCCAACTGCATTGCTTGATGGAATCTGTAGTTGATTTAAAGCGTGACCCGCCAGATATTCCCGAATAACAGAGCGCAGTACGGCACGACCATCACCCATACGTGAATAGGGGGTTAAACCTGCGCCTTTTAAATGTAGATCAACACGGTTTTGTGCTTGATCGAGAACTTGTCCGAGTAACAAACCGCGTCCATCGCCAAGCTGCCCGGCCCATTGACCAAACTGATGTCCGGCATAAACCATTGCCAGCGGATCAGCCTCTTTGGGTAAATGGGTGCCATTTATGATATTGACCCAATCGTTTTGTTCTTCGGCAGTCCATTGTAATTGTTGTGCCAGTACCTGATTAAAATGCCCAGGCAATACATGTTCTAGGCTTTGTACGCTTTGTCTATGATATAGCTTATCGTCCAGAAGACCATAGGTATTGTCAAAATGCATAATGAAATCCTGTTGTATTGTTTAGGGCCTGAAGAAGTTTTAGCTAAGGTGGCTATCCTGAGAAAATATCAACAGACGCCATAGATACTACCCTAGTTTCGTACAAATGTTTTTTTAAACACAAAAAAAGCTCCCAGTAAATGGGAGCCGGAGGAGTAAAAGTTGAATTAAACTCTTTTCATCTCTTTTTTTAGTGAGCGTAGCATTAATTCCATACGTTCACTTTGTTCGATCAAACTTTTTTCCACTGCATGAAATTCATGTTTAAGCTTTACATCGATCTGGTGAATTTTTTCGGCAACGCTGGCTTTTTTCGCCTGTAATTCCTGTTCTTTCAGGTGCGCCCATTCATTCAGGGTATGAGTAAAGGTATCGTATTCCAGCGCAATTTTATTTTTGATCTGGGCAATATCTTCATCAACATCATGTCCAAAAATGGCCAGATTTTTTTCGGCATATTTGAACTTCATTGCCAGTTCCGCCCGTTTGATATTAAAACTCGGAATGCGGCGTAAGTTCTTGGTCAGACCCATGGTTGAAAGTGACCAGATTAACCATTTGGTAGGATCATATTGCCACCATTTTACGCCATTACGATAGTCATACTGGAAGATATGGTGATAATTATGGTAGCCCTCACCCCAAGTAAAAATAGCTAACCAGAAGTTGTCACGGGCAGTATTTTCGTCGGTGTATGGACGTTTGCCAAACATATGGCACAGGGAATTAATAAAGAATGTGACATGATGGCTAATAATTAGACGTAATAGACCACCCAGTAACATCACACCCCAAATATCTCCAATTGCCCAGCCGATTAATCCGGGAATACCCAGTGAGGTCAGCAAGACCAATGGAATATAGTAGTTATGCTGGAACATCACCAGTTTGTCATTGAGTAAATCTGGGACGTTTTTATAATCCGGCGTACCGTTTGGATAATCACGTAACATCCAGCCGATATGGGAATACCAGAAGCCTTTCTTGGCAGAATATGGATCCAGTTCGATATCATCAACATGACGATGATGTACACGGTGTCCTGACGACCAGAATAAAATGCTGTTCTGAATGGCAAATGTTCCACCAATCATTAATATCAGCTTGACCGGCAATGATGCTTCATAGGCACGATGCGACCACAATCGATGATAACCGGCAGTAATGCTCAGGCTACTAAAAGCCAATAACAATATAAAACTTAACCACGCACCTAAAGTAAAATCGTGATGATAGGCATACCAAGGGATAAGAATAAGTGCGGCGATTGGCGTGCCAAGAAGGACAATTGCACCGGGCCAGTTGATGGGTGCTTTGGTCTGAGATTCAGCAGACATTATATTTTGGTTGCTCCATATAAACCAAACAAAAAGCGGGAACAAATAAAAAGAATGAATTGAGTATTGTCAGCCATACTTTAATTTGTACAATCATCATAGCATGCGAGAACAAGTGTTCACTAGCGAAAAAAATGATTTTTTGACAAAAAAGTACATCAAAAATTCATGATTTAGCACGATGATTTTACTATACTGTTCTGTGACCCATTTCATGTTTTTAAAATTAAAATAACGGTGTATTTTTATGCGAATTAGTTCTGTTTTTGCTCAAGTTTTTTTGATTGGTATGGCTGTCTTGATGACGGCATGTCAGAGTCACTCACCCGCGCAATCTGCATCAAAAAATAAAGGATCGGCGACCAAAGCAACAAACACCCCCTTACAATTAAACACGCAAAGCATACCTGTGATTAAGAGTAAAGACGGTATTCAGGATGTTAAGTGGACGATTAAATCGATCAAGTCAAAAAAAGCATTGTATTTTAATCAAATGCCATCGGTACTTTTGCAATCCAATGTACAGCGTGTGATTGGCAATACTGGTTGTAATTCAATTTATGGCAGCTATCAAATTGATGTGAATAAAAGAACCATACAATTTAAAACCAGTGCAGGGCATCAGTCCTGTGATAACGCTCTGGCACAAGAAGCAGAACTGATGGACGCATTTGCTCGTGTGCAATATTTTGCTGTGCAGAATAAAAATATCACTTTTTATGATGCCAATCGTCAGGTTCTAATTACGGCAGAGATTTAAGCAAAGTTAGGATTTAAGGAAAGTCAGGTTTTAAGCTGGATTTATAAATTTTCCAGCATTACTTTGGGAAAATCGGTAATGAGTCCTTCAACGCCATAATCATGTAATTGTTTGGCACGGTCTATATCATTGACCGTCCAGATGCTGACTGCAAGCCCAGCCTGATGGGATAATTCGACAATGGAAGGATTGACCAAGGCATCTTTCCAGCCAATCCGCGCACAATCGTATTGATGTGCAACCTCAATGGCATGTTCTCCAATCGGAATTTCGACCAGTAATCCTCGCTTAAACGCAGATTGCTGGCTTTTTAAGGCGTTTAAAATTTTTAAATCGAAACTGGTAATGGTAATTTGTTGTTGGAAGGGCTGAAGTTGTTGTTGTAAATGTGCAATTAGTTTTTCTGCTTCCTGTTCAGTCTCTACTGCTTTTACTTCAACTTCGATATGTTCAAAGTCATGGATTAATGACAAAACTTGTCCGAGTAAAGGCACATTTTCAGGTTGTGGCCAAGATTCCCAATGTTTGGCTTGATTAAAACGACACAGATCATCTTGTGTACAATCTTTTACAGCATAATTTATGCCGGCAGTGCGCAAAAGATTATCATCATGAATGATGGTCAGGGCGGCATCGGCCAGTTGACGTACATCAAACTCAACTGCCCGGATACCCAGATCATGTAAATAACGGAATCCACCTAATGTATTTTCGGGAGCTTCACCCCGTGCGCCGCGATGACCAATGATTTGCATGTGTTATTCCAGAGATGACCGTGTCTGAATTATAAACCTTATATTGTGTCATTGATGTTTTTTTGCCAGAGGACTTCTGTCCCTCCGGCCTGTTTTTGCAGGTTGCGAGATGCCACAAAAAACCAGTCGGATAAACGATTGAGTAATTGCAGGGCAGTGTTCTGAATATTCTGATCTCGTTGTTGTACGATAATTAGACTGCGTTCAGCCCGGCGACACACAGCACGGGCCTGATGGGCATAACTACAGGCTAAAGTCCCACTGGGCAGAATAAAATCCTTGAGCATGGGCAATGCTTCATTCATGCGATCAATATCCTGTTCGAGAAAATCGATACTTTTGGCTTGTAATAAGGTGTAATTGGGGATACAGACTTCACCGCCAAGATCAAATAACCAGTGTTGAATCAGACTGAGTTTATGATCCCAATCTTGTTTTTCGTAGAGCTCACTATTTGAAATCTGCGCGCGTAACACGCCGACAATGGCATTGAGTTCATCTACATCGCCCAAAGCCTGAATGCGCAGGTCATCTTTGCCGACACGAGAACCATCTCCCAGTCCTGTGGTGCCGGCATCGCCTGTACGGGTATAAATTTTACTTAAACGATGTCCCATAATGTTTTCCTGATTTTTAAATTAAAAAAGGATAATGTCGGTCAAGAACATTATCCATAAACTTTGAATCAAGTTTTAAATTTTTTGCATTAGTAACGTAAAGTTACGCCCGCACTTGCCAAACGTCCACCGTTGATATAATAGGTACCTGCCTGATAGGACGCGGTTTTATATTCAACATCAGCAAGGTTTTCAACATTGGCAAAAAGTTTAACATTCGGATGTACGTTCCAGTATGTATTGACGTTGACTGTGACATAGCCCGGTGTATTTTGCTGGTAATCTTTTGCGCTTGATTTAGCTGATAAAGATGCACTCACACCATATACTTCATTTTCAACGCCCGCAGTCAGTGTGAAGCTTTGACGTGGGCGACGATTCAATTCGGTATGGGTTTCATCATTTTCTGTTTTTACATAATTATAGGCTGCTTTGCTAAACCACCCTTCATTTTGCCATGCAATATAGCTTTCACCGCCTTGAAACGTGGCTTTGGACACGTTGCTAAAGTAATACGGCGCAGATGAGGCATAATCAATCAGATTTTTTACTTTGGTATGATATAGCGATAATCCGGCAGTTAATCCATAGTTTAACTTTTGATCCAGACCAATTTCATAGGAGGTACTTTCTTCCGGTTTTAAATCGACATTACCATAAGAACTATAAAGTTGATTAAGGGTAGGTGATTTAAACGCTGTACCGATATTGGCATAGATACTGGTTAAAGGTAAAACCTGAAAACGAATGGCGCCTTGTCCAACCGTATGTGTACCGTATTTTTCGTTGTCTTCAACCCGTAAGCCAAGCTGAGTGTTCAGACCAGGCTGTTGGTATTGATGCTGGAGATAATAACCTGTGGAATCGACATCGCCATTGTATGGCGTTGCATATGAAACCACGTCACCTTCAATGTTTTGTCGGGTAATACCCATTAAAATATTTTGTTCAGGTGTGAATTGCCATTTGGCATTGAGGTCGGCTTCTTTGGTTTTGCTCTGGATATAGTCGTAGCTGCCATCCCAGTTTGCATCATTCTGGTTAAGATCATCCTTGAACTGAGACAAACGCAAATTTACATCCCAGTTTTGTGTCACATTTATACGCGATTTTAAATTGATGGCTTCATTTTTAAAATCCTGAGACATATTTTTTAAACCACCGCAACTATAGTCAAGGTTATACAGATTACAATCGATATAGCCTGTTGTTCCCTGATTCTGGTTATAATCCAGTGAAATCGCATATTCTTTTTGTTCTATCCCGATTTTTGTACTAAAACCTTTTTGGTCATAATCGGCGGTTTTTAAATTACTCTGATTAAAGTCGGTTACACGTGTACCATCTGTTTCAAGACGTTGGCCACGAATTTGTGCATAAAAACCATCTTCAACCAGATCGGCACCAATTACAGCTTTATAAGTGCTTTTTTCGCCAGCTTCAGTGGTGATAAATGCAGATGTTTTTTCTGGTGTTTTGCTTATTAACTGGAGGACGCCACCGATTGCATCAGTACCATATAGAACAGAAGCAGGGCCTTTTAAAATCTCGATTTGTTTTAAGTCGGTGGTATCGATAAAAGCGATATTTGCTGCACCGGTAGAAATGGTATTTAAACGAATACCATCACGCAATACCAATGTTTGATTGGAGTTGCTACCGCGTAAAAATATTGAGGAAATCTGGCCATAACCACCGCTTTGTACCATATTGATGGCAGCTTCTTGTTGTAACAGGCTTGGTAATGCAGCAATGGGTGATTGAGTCAGTGTTTGCTCATTTATCACAGAAATACGTGCTGGCACTTCACTGGCTTTTTCTTCAGATTTTGATGCGGTTACCACAATCGGATCAAGTTCTATCGTCTGATCTGCTGCAAAAGTTGTATTTGATGTGAGGACAATAGCAATTGCCCCTGCAAGGCTGGCAGGCTGGAAATGTTTAGACATGATGTAACTCCTACATTCACTCCCCGTGAATGATCAAATGGATAAATACAACAAGCAGGTCTCCGGACTTCGATATAATTATGCCAAGACATAATTGATCTATTCACCTTCCCACATTTTTATATCATGCAGTGGTGTCAGTTCTGAGCTGAAAACAATAGATGTTTCATCGTTACCGTTGCGGGGGCAGTGCTGGATTTACACCAGTTTCCCTTGAGCATATTGCTCGGCACTTGTTGTGGATGTTGCGAAGTATAAAGAGTGTATTGCAATTAAACAACGTAAATACTATGGATTTGCTTCAAAGGACAATGCAAATGGTGAAATTTGCATTACAATAGTTGCGATTTTTAAACGCTTTCATCAAAAGCGAGACAATTTCTGGATTTAAAAACATGCGAGTACGTGCCAAAATTTGTGGGATTACCCGATCTCAGGATGTGCAGGCAGTGGTAGATGCGGGTGCAGATGCGATTGGTCTGGTATTTTTTGCGCCTAGTCCTCGTGCTGTTTCAATACCGCAGGCCGCAGCATTAGTACAAGACATTCCGGCGTATGTACAGATAGTGGGTTTGTTTGTAAATGCCAGTGCAGATGAGATTGAGCAAACCCTGGCGCAGGTGCCATTGGATATTCTGCAATTACATGGTGATGAAACCCCTGAGCAATGTCGGTCTATTGCACAGCACGTTAAACGCCGCTGGTATAAAGCCATACAGGTCAAGTCTGATCTGGATGTGGTGGCAGAAATTAAGCGTTATCAGGCTGCCGGTGCAAGTGCGATATTGCTGGATGCATGGCATCCCGATTTAAAGGGTGGAACCGGACATGCATTTGACTGGGACAAGTTCCCGACACTGGACATTCCGCTTATTTTGGCAGGCGGTTTGAATCCGGAGAATATTGAACAGGCCATCTCGATTACAAAACCTTATGCGGTCGATGTCAGCGGTGGTGTAGAATCTGCCAAAGGTATCAAAGACCAACAACTTATCCAAAGTTTTATGCAAGGAGTCCAACGTGGATCAACAAAGTGCGAATTATAAAGATCAGGTGACCGACTATACGCAATTTCCCGATGAAAAAGGCCATTTTGGCATTCATGGTGGGCGGTTTGTATCAGAAACCCTGATGGCGGCACTTGAGGATTTGGAAAAACTGTATTTCCGTATGAAAGATGACGAGCAATTTCTGGCGGAATTTGATCGTGATCTGGCGTTTTATGTTGGTCGTCCAAGTCCCCTGTATCACGCCGAGCGTTGGTCAAAAGAATTGGGTGGTGCACAGATTTATTTAAAACGGGAAGATTTGAACCATACCGGTTCGCATAAGGTCAATAACACGATCGGTCAGGCATTGTTAGCCAAACTTTCTGGCAAAAAACGTATTATTGCCGAAACCGGAGCAGGGCAGCATGGTGTTGCCACGGCAACCATCGCTGCACGTCTGGGACTGGAATGTGTTGTATTCATGGGTGCCGAAGATGTGAAACGTCAGGCCATGAATGTATATCGCATGCGTTTGCTAGGTGCAACAGTGGTGCCGGTAGAAAGTGGCTCTAAAACCTTAAAAGATGCCATGAACGAAGCAATGCGCGATTGGGTAACCAATGTGGACAGTACTTATTATGTGATTGGTACAGTGGCAGGTCCGCACCCTTATCCGCAACTGGTACGGGACTTTCAATCGATCATTGGCCGTGAAGCGAAAAAACAAATCCTCGAGCAGGCAGGACGTTTACCGGATGCTTTGGTGGCCTGTGTTGGCGGTGGATCAAATGCCATGGGATTGTTCTATCCATTCCTGAATGATTCGGAGGTGGCAATGTATGGCGTGGAAGCTGCGGGTTATGGCATCGAAACAGGTAAACATTCTGCGCCTTTAAATGCAGGGCATGTCGGTGTGTTGCATGGCAACCGTACCTATTTAATGAGTGATGCACAAGGACAAATTATTGAAACTCACTCAATTTCCGCAGGTCTGGATTATCCGGGTGTTGGGCCGGAACATAGTTTCTTAAAAGATATGCATCGTGTGAACTATGTACCGATTAATGATAATGAAGCCTTACAGGGTTTCCGTGATCTGACCAAAATTGAAGGGATTATTCCAGCACTGGAAAGTTCTCATGCCATGGCATATGTGACCAAACTGGCACCTACCATGGATAAAGATCAAATCATCATTGCGACAGTATCTGGCCGTGGTGATAAGGATCTAATGACGGTTGCCAAAATTGATGGCATTCCAATGGTAGATTTATAATACTTTGCTATTTATGGCTTGAACACCAGAGATGTTCAAGCCATATCAATGGTGATAAGGGATTTATTTCCGTATATCCAGATATTCAATATATCCTGTTCCAGTGATTGTTTTACCTCGGAACGTTCCTGAATATTGATAACTTCCGGCATATCCGCCAGTCATACCGTATTTGAAATCCTGATTGCTGTTAGCTTCAATCGCAATCACAGCTTGTCCCTGATCATCACTGACTTGCCATGAGAAAGTACGAGGCAAGCGCATACTTAAGCCATTGGGCGTAATTTTCCGTTCCGGTTCAAAGCTTTGCACGGTCAGTTTAAAGTCTTTTGAATAAATTGCGCCATGATCGTTAATAGAACGCACATAAACACGTTGTTGTAACACCAGATTGAATGGCCCTAGCACTTCGACCAGTAAAACTTGCGTTGTTTCATCAATATTGAGAATCTGATAGGTAAAATATTTCATATAGAGTGGAATGTCGATGCCTCGCGCATACTCATAAGTACACAGACCTTGTATTTGCGTTTTTTTACCTTGATATTCTAGATGACCTTCATATTGGCAAAGTAATGCCCAATGATCATACATGCCAAAAGGCATACGCATGAAATGTGCAATCTTGTCGGTGGCATGAATATTGAGTTCAAAATTAAAATCATGTCCCTCGCGCTTGGCATGGAAATGAGGATATTTGCCTTCTAGTAATAAATCATTGCCAAAACGTAAATATGAGCCATTACTTGCCAGTTCACAGTCATTTTTTACACTATAGCCATTAAAGTAATCATCATTGCCAATCGCTGTACCGACCAGCACATTGGCCGTATCAATGGCTGAGGTCTTGATGAGATGTTGATTGTGAAAAAGATTAACTTTGGGTTGTCCAACAACTGTAATGAGATTTAAAAAGTTAAAAGGGGCAGGCAGGTTTGGAATCATCACACCGTAATGTGTGGTGCTATATTTGCCCTGTGGGATATGCGTTTCGGTTGCAGGATCAAAGGGTAGGCCATTGATCTTTTCAGAATAGTCCAAAGCTTGAGCAATTTTTTTGGGTGCAATGATTTGCTGGGGTAAAAATTTCATAATATGTCCTAAATACTAAAAAATAGAAGACTTGGTATCCTGAAACAAAGCAATAGGGCTGACGAATGATCAAATACAGAATGTGTCGAAACGTGATGCTGGCAAAAGTTTTTTATTGTCCTGCTTGCCAGAAGGCTTCACCTGCGGCAATGGGGTCACCAGTTTTTGCCATGGTTTCAATCCAGACAGGATATTGCGCGATGATCGGATGTTGACTTGGATGAAAATCCTTTTTATACCATTGCAAATAGGGTTGTTTCATACGGGTGAGTATGCCGTTTTTACCCAGAAACCAAGGCAAGCCCTGACGGAATAGTTGCAGGCGTTGTCTTCCGGAAAAACCATCACATTTCAGCATGATATTGGTGCGATACAAGGTGAAGCCCAGCATTAAAACCGTGGTGGCAGCCAAAGTGAATTTTCGGGTGGCTTCGGGAACTTCTCCCACTTGTTGCATGACATCAAATGCAACATCCCGATGTTCCATTTCTTCAATAGCATGCCATGCCAGTAACGCCCGTACAAATGGATGAGCATCTTGTAGGGTTGCTTGATGACGATAAAAGGTATCTGCCATCAATGCAGTCAAATGCTCTGCTGCGGCAGTCATGGCAATATTGTATTGTGGTGAACGCTTACTCAATTCAAAACGGAAAATACGCTTGAGTAAGGCCGTGAATTGATCGACAGGCATACCCTGCGCTTGCATCAACTGATTCATTTTTTCGTGTGCAATGCCATGTTGTGCTTCCTGACGGATAAAGTCGGCAACTCTTTTTTGTAGATCCGGATCGGTAATTTTGTCACGAAACAAGCGTACACATTCGATGAAATAGCGTTCTCCATCCGGAAAGGTCAGGCTGAGTGCATCAAAAACCCGGGTTTTAAACGGATCATTGCCAAACCAGAAACGTGGAATTTCCTCAAGTCTAAAATCCAGATGGGTGCGTACGACAGGATCAACCTGATATTGTATCGCTGCATTCATTCTGATCACTCCCTGACGATTTGTAATCTTGAATGAGTATGCGAATAAAAAAGCGAAATGTTTTGACAGAAGCAGCCAAGTTTTATACAAATGACGACATAATGACAAATAAAATGGATTCTCACCATGACAGTGCAAATTATCGTGGGTTATTTACGTTTGATTCAGCGGGTATTGCAGCAGGAGCAGATTGATCTGCATCAGATAGGCGTTCCTGATGTTTTGATACAGCAGTTTCATGCCTATTTATTGAATGAGCAAAGCCATCAATTTGATCTTGCCCAGTATGCCCAGCTGTTACAGCATTTACAGACGCAGTTTGATCGCCCCATTAGCTTGGTCTTGGCAGAGCGGGTTGCTTTACAGGATATCGGATTGGTTGGGTATCTGGCTTCGACCAGTCTGGATTTGCAGCATGCATTACAGTTATTTGGTCAGTATTATCCCTTGCTCTATAAACAGACCAATACTGAACCCTTAAATATTTTACAAGAAACCCATTATATAAAAATCTACTGGCGAGGCTTGTGTGAAGAGTGGAAAAGTTTTTATGAGCTTAATCTGGCTTTGTTATTCAAGATTGCCAGTATGGTTGTTCAGGTTGACCTAATGCCGCCCACGCATCTGACCTTGGGCTATACGCCGCAGCTGGCATTATCCTATTATCAGCAATTTTTTAATTGTTCGGTTCAGGTTGAGCCGAAACAGTATTCTATTCAATTTCCCAAACAGGTTTTAGCTGTACGTAGTATGGCGGCAGATTCACAATTAAATCAAATGTTTTCAAAACAGGCAGAAAATTATCTTGCCATCAGCAATCCTGCGTTACAGCAACAACAATTTAAATATAAAATTACCACGCTGATTGAGCAAGGCTTGCTGCAACAGGGGCGTTTGCAATGCTATATTGCGACCCAGTTACATTGTTCCGAACGCACCTTGCAGCGTCAGTTAAAGTATTACTCGCTGCATTTTCAGGATATTGTTGATGAATATCGCTTGCAAAAAAGTATGCAGTATTTACAGCAGGGCAAGTCTTTTACTGACATTGCCGAGTTACTGGCCTATGCTGATCAAAGTGCGTTTTCCCGGGCGTTTAAACGCTGGACAGGAAAAACACCAAAGCAGTTTTTAAAGGAAAATAGTCAATCTGCCTTCGATCAAGATGCTTGATGTTCCTGTTCTGGGTCAATAAATACTGGCGTCATGTGTCGGGCATCCAATGCTTCACCACAGCAATCGCAGTGTAAGGTTGGATTAATAAGATTGCCACATTGCTTATGCACATAGCGTAATTGCTGAAATTTCTGATCGATATTGAACCACTGATTACCCCATTGACCCATTGTTACAATGATGGGATACAGTGCCAGTCCCTTTTCGGTTAATTTATATTCATAGCGTTTTGGTGCATTCTGATACAGCACTTTCTTAAAAATTTGGTGTTCCACCAGACGATTGAGGCGTTCTGTTAATAGATGTCGGGTGATGCCTAATTGTCGCTGGAAATCATCAAAACGTCGGGTACCTAAAAAGGCATTTCGAATAATCAGCAAGGTCCAGCGATCACCCAAAATGGATAGACTGCGTGCAATTGGGCAATCCATGTCACCTAATGACTGCCATTTCATATCCCATCTCCTACATTTCTGATAATGGATGATATTCCGGACTAAATTTAGGTTATCCGATAATTTGTATTGACTTCTTATCATAGCATGGCTATTTTTTGTTTTAATAGTTCCTTTTTAGAACTTATTTTTCTTATCAATATTTAACGTAATTTAGCATCATCGTGAGTTGTGCTTTTAACGTGTAAATTTAGCATTCAACAACAGGAGTGTAATGTGATGAATCCACTGGAAATGACAGGTCTAGAAATTATGCAGGCCTTTTATCAGGGGCTTTTCCCAGCACCAGGCATTGCCAAAACAGTCCCTATGCAGCCTGTAGAGGTTGAGCATGGGCGCATTGTATTTAGTGCTATTGCCGATGAGCGGCATACCAATCCGCTCGGTGGTGTACATGGTGGTTTTGCTGCAACAGTGCTGGATTCGGTGACAGGCTGTGCAACGCATACCGTGCTTGCAGCAGGGGAGGGTTATGGCACAACCGATCTAAATATTAAAATGTGTCGTCCGATGCCTTTTAATAAAAAATTGATTGCGGAAGGAAAAGTGATTAATGCCGGAAAAAATTTGGTGATTTCTGAAGGATATTTACGTGATGAAGAAGGCAAACTTTATGCACATGCCACAGCTACCAATATGATTATTCGCCGCCCATAAAATTTGTGGATTCAATACTTTTTAATAGATTAGATGACGTTCTTATATATCAAGTGAAGCATAAGAATATGTATGAACGTATCTAATCGTCATGCGATTGATATTTAGGATTGTTAAAACCATAAAGCGTGAATGTGGAACATTCGATCATTGAGTAAAGGTATTTTGCTGTTTATCATCTTGTCATTGCATAAAAATGCAAATCAACCCTGCAAATTTATCACGTTTAGTTTTATGATTGCTGCACAGTAGAAAGTGATTGATAGGAATTGCAAATATTATGTCTCGTCTAGCGCAGCGTTTTGCTCAACTAAAAGCAGAAAATAGAAAAGCATTGGTGACTTATGTAATGGCTGGCGATCCGCAGCCAAGTGTCACTGTACCCTTGATTCACGAGATGGTGGCAGCAGGCGTAGACATTCTGGAAGTGGGTTTGCCTTTTTCCGATCCAATGGCTGATGGCCCGGTGATTGCACTTGCCGCAGAGCGTGCGCTTGCAGGTGGTACCAATACGCTGGATGCGATTGCCATGGTCAAGGAATTTCGCCAAAAAGATCAGGATACGCCTGTCGTATTAATGGGCTATTTAAATCCAGCAGAAGTCATCGGTTATGAAACATTTATTCAAACTGCGGCAGATGCAGGGGTTGATGGCATGATTCTGGTGGATTTACCACCGGAAGAAGCAGAAAAATTTGATGTTATTTTAGATCAGTATGGTTTGGATCAGGTGTTTTTGCTGGCACCAACCTCAACTGATGAGCGTATTACCCATGTGATTAAACAGGCGCGTGGCTTTATTTATTACGTGTCGTTAAAAGGTGTAACCGGTGCAGCAACACTGGATATTCAGTCCGCAGCAGATCGTATTGCCAAAATTAAACAGCAAACCGATTTACCGGTTGGTGTTGGTTTTGGTATCAGTGATGCAGCCTCAGCAAAAGCGATGGGTGCAGTTGCCGATGCTGTAATTGTGGGTAGTGCATTTGTAAAACCTTTTGCAACCTTATCTGTAGAAGATGCAACGGCCGCGGCTATTGCAAAAGTGAAAGAATTAAGAGCAGCTTTGGATGAGCTATGATGAATGAAACGCAAACCGATCAATCACAATCGTTGTTAAATGGTACAAACTGGCTTGAACGTCCGGTACCAAGTGTACATGTACCAGAAGAGAACAAGAGTAAACCTACTTTTTCTGAGCCAACGGTTGAATGCCCGGAATGTCATGCGCTGGTTACACGCACAGCCATGTCATTTAATACTTATGTCTGTCCGCAATGTGACGAACATTTGGCAATGAAGGCACGTGATCGGTTGCATTGGTTCTTCGATCAGGTCGATGAAGAACTGGGTTTGGAATTTACACCTAAAGATCCGTTAGGTTTTGTTGATAGCAAGCCTTATCCAAAACGTATGGAAGAAGCGCAGACCAAAACGGGCGAAACTGAAGCTTTGATTAGTATGCAGGGCATGATTGAAGGTGTGCCGATGGTTGCAGTCGCCTTTAATTTTGAGTTTATGGGCGGATCAATGGGTACAGTTGTCGGTGACCGCTTTGTACAGGCAGCCGAACGTGCCTTAAGTTTACGTCAGCCATTGATCTGTTTTGCAGCATCAGGTGGTGCGCGTATGCAGGAAGGTATGTTGTCGCTGATGCAAATGGCACGTACTGCGGCAGCGATTGAGCGTTTACGTCAGGCCAGTGTGCCGTATATTGTGGTATTGACCAATCCTGTCTATGGTGGTGTAACCGCATCTTTGGCAATGCTGGGAGATGTCCATCTGGCCGAACCCAAAGCCATGATTGGTTTTGCGGGTAAACGTGTAATTGAACAAACGGTACGTGAAAAGCTGGATGAACCCTTCCAACGGGCAGAATATTTACTTGAGCATGGTGTAATCGATCAAATTGTGCATCGTCATGCATTACGCGATACAATCTACCGTATTGTAAGTAAACTGATGAATTTACCTTGAGCCAAACGATACCTACTGCATCTGATTCATTAAAAACTTGGCTGGACTATTGGACTACTGTTCATGTGACAGCCATCGATTTAGGTTTGGAGCGTGTGTTACCTGTAGCACACGCTTTAAATGTTTTACAGCCTAAGGCAAAAGTATTTACTGTTGCTGGAACCAATGGTAAAGGCTCTACCACGACCACCCTTGCTGCGATTCTAAATGCGGCTGGCTATCAAGTCGGTTTGTATCAATCACCACATATTTTTTATTTTAATGAACGTGTGCGCATCAATGGCATTGAAGTGGAAGATGATGTTCTGGTCGATGCTTTTGTTCAGGTTGAGCAGGCACGGCAGCAATGCAATCTCACCTTATCTTTTTTTGAAGCCACCACGCTTGCGGCATTTTATATTTTTACACAACAGCAATGTGATGTCTGGGTGCTGGAAGTCGGGCTCGGCGGCCGTCTGGATGTCGTCAATATTATTGACCCGGATATTGCAGTCATTACCAATATCGGATTGGATCATGTTGACTGGCTAGGCGATAGTATAGAAAAAATAGCGTTTGAAAAAGCAGGTATTATTCGTCCAAATATTCCTGTTATCTTTGCAGGAGATCAAACGCTACCACAGGCAATTGCCGATAAAATAGAGCAGTGCCAAGCCACATTGTATCAATATCAAAAAGATTATTTTTTCGAACTGACAGATGAGCATTGGTATCTAGCGACACCTGCTTTAACCATCAGCTTTGCCCATGGTCACTTGGCACATATTAATCAAAGTGCTGCATTGATGGCCATATTGGCAAGCGGTTTAAATGTTAGTCATGATCAAATGATTGATGGGGTAAAGGCAGCACAATTGGCCGGACGGTTTGAAATTCGTCAATATCAGGATCGGCATTTGGTGCTGGATGTGGCGCATAATCCGCATGGCGTGCAGTTTTTAAAACAACAATTAAGCAGATATTTACAATTACATCATGAAATTACACAGGTAAATGCTGTATTTTCCATGCTGGATGACAAAGATATACAAGGTGTTGTGCAATTATTAACAACTATCGTAAAAGAATGGTATATTGCGCCACTAAATGTTGCGAGAGCATGTACAATTGCACGTCTGGAACACGAATTGCAAGGACAGGAAACTTTTGTTTCCGAGTCGATTCAGCAAAGTTTCGAACAGGCATTACAGCAGAGTTCATCGCAGCAACTGATCTTGGTTTGTGGTTCATTTCATACATTGGAAGCCGTTTGGGAGTATTTGTTAAATGGCGATGAATAATAAGCAGCGTCTTTTAGGTAGCGTTGTTTTACTGGGTGGTGGTGTTTTACTGGCTGCAATTTTGTTAAAAGGGCAGAATACAACACATCAAAGTGCCGAGCCTGTAACAACGCAGACCACAAAACAGCAAAATGTAGCGCCCCAGCCTTCCGAGACACAAACAGAATTTGATTTACAACCCTTGGCTGTGGATGTGGAAACCGAAAAACGCTTGCTTGAAGAACAGCGCAAAGCTCGGGAAAAAGCCGTTGCCGAACAGGAGCAACGTACCGCTGAATATCTGGCGATGCAACAGCAAGCCGAGGCTGCTGCTGCGCGTAAGGCTGCCGAAGAAAATGCTGCTATTCAGGCTCGTCGCCAAGGACAGATGCAAAGTTCTGATAATATTCCGCCAGAACTGATTCAGGATGAAAAAGCCAAACAGGCTGCACAGGCGAACAAAGATACCGAGGCAAAGCGTAAAGCGGAAGCGGATGCTAAAGCCAAAGAAGCAGAAGCCAAACGTAAAGCTGAAGTAGATGCTAAAGCCAAAGAAGCCGAGGCAAAACGTAAGGCAGATGCCGAAGCAAAAGCTAAGAAAGAAGCTGAGGCGAAACAAAAAGCCGAAGCTGAGGCAAAAGCCAAGAAAGAGGCTGACGCAAAACGCAAAGCTGAGGCAGAAGCTAAAGCGAAAAAAGAAGCAGAAGCCAAACGTAAAGCTGACGAAGATAAAAAGAAACAGGAAGCTGAAAAAGCAAGAGATTTGCTTGAAACTGGCGACAAAAAATGGATGGTACAGGTTGCACTTGCTGCCAATCAGTCTAATGCCGATGCTTTAACTGCAAAACTTCAGGCCAAAGGCTATAAGGTAACGCAAAGTAAAACTTCAAAAGGTGTACGTATCATGGTTGGTCCATCAAAAGACCGTGAAGCTGCCGATGCCATGCGTAAGAAAATCACCACTGATACCAGCCTGAATATGAAATCGGCTTGGGTGATTGACTGGGTTCCTCTCGATCAGCGTTAATCGGTATTCATATTTGTTGTACTGGATTCGTCTAATTGCTGGCGAATCCAGGTAATATTTTCCGCATTAAATAACCGGTCTATATTGACCCAGATCGGATGAAAACCATAACTGCCATACTTCATTTCCTGGACAGCATCGTCAATTGACCAGTTTTCAAAAAAGATACGATACATTGCCACCATGGTGCCGGTACGATCAGAACCATGATAACAATGAATCAAGACTTTATGGTTTTGTTGCTGTGCCTGTTTTAATGCTTGCATGGTTGCCAGCACATCTTCACGATCAATTGCCCAAGTATGAATGGGAACGTGAATAATATTAAAGGATTGATCCTGAAATTCCTGTACAGTTTTATTACGGGAGCGTAGGCTTATAATGGTATTAATACCAAGCTGATGCAAGGTTTGACCTTGTTGCTTTAGTGGCTGTTCGCTGCGATATAAAAAATCACTGATCTGATAAAGATTTTGTTGCTGATGAATCAAACGACCCCAATGCTGTGGGCGTTGTTCTGGCGCAAGAGATGGATGCTTCACACAACCAGTCACAAGTGTAAGTGAAAGTAAGGACGTTAATATATAAGTTTGTTTGATCATGGCCAATAAAGTGATACGAACTTTATTTACCTTAGTTGGCGGGTATGGGATTTGCAAGCTAAAAAGAAAAAATCCCTTGACAGGCAAGGGATGGAGTAATGCTTAAAATTTGATTATTAAATTAATTTTTATTTGGTTGTGGAGTTAAGCGTAAGTAAGGTTTCACAGCATTATAGCCTTTAGGGAAGCGTTCTTTGAGTTCTGCTTCATCTTTAATCGAAGGTACAATCACCACATCATCGCCATCTTGCCAGTTGGCAGGTGTTGCAACCTTATAATTGTCAGTCAGTTGCAAAGAATCAATAACACGCAATACTTCATTAAAGTTACGGCCTGTTGATGCAGGATAAGTAATAATCAAACGTACTTTCTTGTTTGGATCGATAATGACCAGTGAACGTACGGTTGTGGTTTCGCTGGCATTTGGATGTAAAAACTCATACAACTGGGCAACTTTACGATCTGCGTCGGCAATGATTGGAAAGTTTACGGTTGTGTTTTGAGTTTCATTAATATCGTTGATCCAGCCTTTGTGTGATTCAACATCATCTACAGACAGAGCAATTGCTTTAACATGCCGCTTTTCAAATTCATCTTTAAGTTTTGCGGTAAAACCAAGTTCTGTGGTACATACCGGAGTGTAATCGGCAGGATGGGAGAATAAGATTCCCCAGCTGTCGCCAAGAAAGTCATAAAAATTAATCAAACCTTCACTTGATTGTTGTTCAAAATTGGGTGCGGTATCACCAAGACGCAAAGACATTGTTATTTCCTCTATTTATCTGTTGTTCAAACCAGTGGCTTTAATATGAACCTGTTCTATTGCAATTAGAACTAAGGTTTTTGTATTTTTTTATATGAAAAATTCATAAGGGAAAATATGGTTTAAAATACATTGGATTGAATGGATGGTAATGAATTTTGGAAAATTACGACAATTTTGCATTTCCATCGGAAAAAAATGTGCAAAGTAACTGATTAGGACTTGTACTTCAAATTTCTGTCCTCATAATATTCAGTGCTATAATTTTTCGTTGCATAAGAACGTATTTTTAGATTTTTAGAGAGTTAAATTCATGTTGGCAAGTCTGGTCGGAGGTATCTTCGGTACAAAAAATGAGCGTGAGCTCAAAAGAATGCGTAAAATTGTCGAGCAAATTAACGCACTTGAACCGTCGGTATCTAGTTTAAGCGATGCAGGCTTAACTGCAAAAACTCAAGAATTTAAAGATCGTTATCAAAAAGGTGAATCTTTAGATAAACTTTTACCCGAAGCTTTTGCTGTGTGTCGTGAAGCTTCAAAGCGTGTCATGGGCATGCGCCATTATGATGTACAGTTGATCGGTGGTATTACCTTGCATGAAGGTAAAATCGCAGAAATGCGTACCGGTGAGGGTAAAACCTTGATGGCAACATTGGCCTGTTATCTTAATGCCTTAAGTGGACAAGGTGTACATGTCATCACCGTGAATGACTATTTGGCGCAGCGTGATGCCGAGTTAAACCGTCCATTGTTTGAATTTTTGGGCCTGAGCGTTGGCACAATTTATTCTATGCAAGCACCTTTTGAAAAGGCACAGGCCTATCAGTCGGATATTACCTACGGGACCAATAACGAATTCGGTTTTGATTATCTACGTGACAACATGGTGTTTGCACTAGGTGAGAAAAAACAGCGTGGCTTGCATTACGCAATCATCGATGAGGTCGATTCCATTCTGATCGATGAAGCCCGTACCCCATTGATCATTTCTGGACAAAGTGAAGACTCTTCACAGCTGTATCAGTTAATTAACAGTATTCCACCCAAATTACATGCACAAAAAGAAGAAAAAGTACCAGATGGTGGACATTTCTGGGTGGATGAGAAACAACGTTCGATTGAAATTACCGAAGCTGGTTTTGAAGTAATTGAAGATGAATTGATTAAAATGGGACTGTTGGCAGAAGGTGAAAGTCTATATTCTGCGAGCAATCTAAACTTATTACATCATGCGACTGCGGCGATTCGTGCGCATAATCTATATCAACGTGATGTGCAGTATATTATTGGTGTTAATCCATCGACAGGTAAACAGGAAATCATCATTGTTGATGAACATACTGGGCGTACCATGCCTGGTCGTCGTTGGTCGGAAGGACTGCATCAGGCTGTTGAAGCCAAAGAGGGGCTGGAAGTTCAGCCGGAAAACCAGACACTGGCAACCACAACATTCCAGAACTATTTCCGTCTATATAAAAAATTATCAGGTATGACTGGTACAGCCGATACCGAAGCTGCGGAAATGAAAGAAATTTATGGTCTGGATGTGGTATTGATTCCGACCCATCGACCGATGGTACGTCAGGACAATAACGATTTAATCTATCTGACCCGTGATGGTAAATATAATGCCATTATTCAGGAAATCACCCGTATTCGTGAGGCGGGAGTTGCACCGATATTGATTGGTACGGCAACCATTGAAGCCAGTGAGATTCTTTCTGCCAAACTGCAACAGGCTGGCATCCGCCATGAAGTGTTGAATGCCAAACAGCATGAAAGAGAAGCGGATATTATTGCACAGGCAGGTAGTCCAAACTCTGTCACCATTGCCACCAACATGGCCGGTCGTGGTACGGATATTCTGTTGGGTGGTAACTGGCGTGCCAAACTGGCACAACTGGAAAATCCAACTGAAGAAGATGAACTGCGTCTTGAAGCCGAATGGCGTGAAAACAATAAAGCCGTATTAGAGGCTGGTGGTTTACATATTATCGGTTCGGAACGTCATGAATCCCGTCGTATTGACAATCAGCTGCGTGGCCGTGCAGGCCGTCAGGGCGATCCGGGTGTATCACGTTTCTATCTATCTTTAGAAGATGATCTAATGCGTATCTTTGCCGGTGATCGTGTGGTCGGCATGATGCGTGCAATGGGCTTAAAAGAAGATGAAGCCATTGAGCACAAGATGGTTTCCCGTTCAATTGAAAATGCCCAGCGTAAAGTTGAATCACGTAACTTTGACATTCGTAAAAACCTGTTGAAATACGATGACGTAAATAACGAACAACGTAAAATCATCTATCGCCAACGTGATGAAATCTTGTCAGAAGCTACATTGCAAGAAGGTATTGAAGAAATGCATCGCGATGTGATGCAGGGTCTGATTGCCAACTTTGTTCCGCCGGAATCAATTCACGACCAATGGGATATCGAAGGTCTGGAAAATGCACTTCGTAATGATTTAGGTATTGATTTACCTGTGGCTGAATGGCTGGAAACCAATCGTCGTCTGGATGAAGAAGGTTTGGTAGCACGTATTACTGACGAAGTACTGGATCGTTATCGCCAGCGCCGTGTGCAAATGGGTGAAGATTCTGCACCGATGCTGGAACGGCATTTCATGCTACAGGCACTGGATAAGCACTGGAAAGATCATCTGGCAGCAATGGACTATTTACGTCAGGGGATTCATTTACGTGGTTATGCACAAAAGAATCCAGAGCAGGAATATAAAAAAGAAGCATTCAATTTGTTTGTAAATATGTTGGGTGCGATTAAAGCCGATGTGGTTACCGACTTATCCCGTGTGCATATTCCAACACCGGAAGAAGTTGCCGCTTTGGAAGCACAGCAGCAACAGCAAGCTGAAGCCATGCGTTTATCATTTGAACATAGTGATGTGGACGGATTAACTGGTGAGGTCACCGAAAATCCTGAGGTTGATCAAACCCGTAGTAGCGCACATCCATCTGCCCAGTATATCGAACCACCAATGAGTCGTAATGCGC
This sequence comes from Acinetobacter populi, assembly GCF_002174125.1. Taxonomy (GTDB): domain Bacteria; phylum Pseudomonadota; class Gammaproteobacteria; order Pseudomonadales; family Moraxellaceae; genus Acinetobacter; species Acinetobacter populi. Next base: position 615,608 of record NZ_NEXX01000001.1, on the reverse strand, counting down.
CATGTCCATGTGGTTCTGGTTTGAAATACAAACAATGCCATGGCAAAATTTAACATCATTTACAAAAGGTAGCGCAAGTCGCTACCTTTTGTGATTTAAGATCAAATGTTTTATGCTATAGATATTCCCAGAAAAACTGATTGATTAACAGGATTTATCATGAACAAAAAACTTCATTTTGCAGTCTTATCATTTTTTGTCGGCGCCACAAGCATGGCTTTTGCAGAAGAACAACCTGCTTCTCAGCCGCTTACTGTAAGTGCCGTAGCAGTACAAAATGCGCTCGCTACACCGACTGTAGATGCAACCAAACAAGGTGGTAAGACGGTATTGATTAGTCCACGTACTGGTATTCGTTATAGCTTTAGTAATCCGGATAATCGTCAGATCATATTTAAAACTGAAGGAATCTTGCCTGTATCTGCACAGAATGTGAGTCGTATTGCCGCCTCTAATCCTGCATTATCTGCACAGAGTCAGCAACAGGCAGAACAGGCTCTATTGGATTTGGCAGGTATTCAGGCTCCACAACCAACAGCTTTACAAGCTCAAACTGCATCGGCAGAGTAATCTGTTGTTGATGTGCTGAATCATTGCGAATGATCAGGGTATTGGGGGATGTCGCATTCGTGACCACTGTGTTCTCGATCAGTCTGGTACTTTCTGCATGTCAGATGGTACCCGAGCAGACAGTCACAAATAATAGTGCAGCTACGAAAAACGCAGTATTTAAAAATAATGTACAGCAATATCAATGTGATGAGCAGGTTGTTATTCGTCGGCAAAAACTGGATGAAGATACAATACGTTTGGGTTTTGCCCATCGTATTTTTGAGTTAACACAATTTTCTGTGCCGGATAAAAGCCAGAATTTTTATCGTACAGAACAAGGTTTATCGCAGGGCAAGGGCTTGTTGTGGATTGAAAATGAACAACAAGCTACATTAAAAACAATGTTGTTTGATCCTGCTATCCATCTTGAGGATTACCCTGTAATCTATCAATGTCAGCTAAAATCTTAGCATAAATTTCATTTTACTTTTGTTAAATAAGGTCGATCTCATGGCGGTTGGTGACGTTTCTTTTCCAAAAATGTGGACAGTTGCAGGTGTTAAAATTGGCAGCAGTGAGGCTTATGTTCGCTATCCCAATCGACGTGATTTAGTGATATTTGAACTGGCTGAAGGCTCTAATACGGCTGGTGTGTTTACCCAGAATGCGTTTGCTGCTGCACCTGTTGTATTGTCCAAGCAACATCTTGCAAAAAGTCTGTCAGCAGAGCAACCGCGCTACCTGATCATTAATACAGGTAATGCCAATGCAGCAACCGGGGCGATTGGTTTGGAAAATGCTGAAAAAACCTGTGCGCATCTTGCCCAACTTACTGGCGTGCAAAGTCATCAGATTTTGCCATTTTCAACGGGTGTAATTGGTGAGCAATTACCGATTGAGCGGTTACTCAATGGTATACAACCTGCATTAGATTGCTTAAATGCGGACAGTTGGCAGGAAGCGGCCACAGGTATTATGACCACTGATACTGCACCCAAAGGCGCATCAGAACAGTTTGTATTGAATGGCATTACCTATTGTATGACAGGCATCAGCAAAGGTGCGGGTATGATTCGTCCAAACATGGCAACAATGCTGAGTTTTGTGGCAACAGATGCACCGATTGCGAAAAATCTGGTTGAACAATTGCTTAAAACCACAGTAGAACAAACATTTAACCGCATTACCATTGATGGGGATACTTCGACCAACGATGCCTGTATTTTTATTGCTACAGGACAGGCGGGTGGTCAAGAGATTCAGCAAAGTGATGATCCTCGCTATCAAGTTGTATTGGAGGTTCTGTCGCGGATTATGTTGCGTCTGGCGCAGTTGATCGTGCGTGATGGTGAAGGGGCGACCAAATTTATTACTGTGATAGTGGAAGGTGGTGCAAATACACAAGAGTGTTGTGATGTAGCCTATAGCATCGCTGAATCACCCTTGATTAAAACCGCTTTGTTCGCTTCTGATCCAAACTGGGGGCGTATAGTCATGGCGATTGGTAAGGCCGGTATCGTACAACTTGATACCAGTAAAGTTCAGGTTTGGCTGGGTGATGTGCAGATTTGCCGTGATGGTGGTGCTGCGCTGGATTATACTGAAGAAGCGGGTGCCAAAGTCATGGCAGAAAAAGAAATTACCATTCGTATTGATCTAGGACGTGGTACGGCACGAGATACCGTTTATACCTGCGATTTTTCCTATGATTATGTCAAGATTAATGCCGATTATCGATCTTAGACTTAGACTTTTTATTGCGATAGAAGCTCCTAAAATTAGGGGCTTTTTTACTAATACATGCTATGCTTACGCCGTGTCAATCTTATGACAGGTCATGTTTTAGCTAAGTGAAATAGCTGATCTTCACTCGCCAATAAGGATCAAAGTTTCGATGAATGAATCCACCTTAATTGCTAATGATGCGAAACGAATCGTAGAACAGCATTTGGACCAATTGGGACAACCAAACACCTATATCCTCACAGCAACTGAAAAAGCGCAGAAATTTGCTGAAATCGCTGATGAATTAAAACGACAGAATGCAGTTTTGGTTGCACATTATTATTGTGATCCAGACATTCAGGAATTGGCTGAATTTACAGGTGGGTGTGTTTCGGATTCACTGGAAATGGCGCGTTTTGGCCGGGATCATGCTGCAACCACGCTGGTGGTAGCTGGTGTCAAATTCATGGGAGAAACATCGAAAATTCTTTCTCCGGAAAAAACTGTCTTAATGCCGACCTTGGAAGCCACTTGCTCGCTGGATCTGGGTTGTCCTGAAGATGAGTTCAGGGCTTTTTGTGATGCACATCCTGAGCATACTGTGGTGGTCTATGCCAATACTTCGGCAGCAGTCAAAGCCCGTGCCGATTGGGTGGTGACGTCAAGCTGTGCAGTGGAAATCATTGAACATCTGGATAGTCTGGGTGAAAAAATTATCTGGGCACCGGATCAGCATTTGGGTCGTTATATTCAGAAAAAAACAGGTGCGGATATGTTGCTCTGGGATGGTTCATGTATCGTCCATGAAGAGTTTCGGGCACGCGGTATTCTCAAAATGAAAGCATTGTATCCCGATGCTGCGATACTGGTACATCCGGAGTCACCGGAGTCCGTTGTGGCAATTGCTGATGCAGTCGGCAGTACCAGTCAATTGATTAAGGCTGCACAGACCTTATCGCATCAACAAATGATCGTAGCAACGGATCGTGGTATTTTTTATAAAATGCAGCAGGCAGCGCCTGATAAGGAATTGTTTGAAGCCCCTACAGCAGGTGAGGGTGCAACCTGTCGTTCCTGTGCACATTGTCCATGGATGGCAATGAATGAACTTGATGGCATTCTTCATGTTTTAAAGAACAAAGATCAGGAAATTTTTGTCGATGAAGCATTACGTGAACGTGCCAAGCTTCCACTTGACCGCATGTTGAATTTCACTGCCAGCTTAAAACCTTAGTTTTTGTTGTTTAAATAAGCATTTAGATAAAAAATCAAGGATTTTTTGATTCTAAGTATTGACGTAGTGTAGCGCTGCGCCTAGAATGCACTCCGTACCGCACATGGTGCGATACGCAAACGCTGAGTAAATCGGAGTATGGCGCAGCCTGGTAGCGCATCTGGTTTGGGACCAGAGGGTCGTAGGTTCGAATCCTACTGCTCCGACCATTACATAAGGCAATGTATCGTACGATTTTTTTGTCGTCGGTGAAGCGCCTGTAGCTCAGTTGGATAGAGCATCCGCCTTCTAAGCGGATGGTCACAGGTTCGAATCCTGTCAGGCGCGCCATTTGGCAGCTTGTAGTTTGACCAAAATTATGGTGGATGTAGCTCAGTTGGTAGAGCCCCGGATTGTGATTCCGGTTGTCGTGGGTTCGAGCCCCATCATTCACCCCACTTACGGAGTATGGCGCAGCCTGGTAGCGCATCTGGTTTGGGACCAGAGGGTCGTAGGTTCGAATCCTACTGCTCCGACCATTATCTTAAAATTCAAGTATTTACCTCTTCAAAAAAGAATTCGGAATGTAGCGCAGCCTGGTAGCGCACTTGCATGGGGTGTAAGGGGTCGAAGGTTCAAATCCTTTCATTCCGACCAATTAAATCAATAACTTATAAAAAATTCAATCTTGTCTTTATCTGCTAAATTTCTATTTTTCATTTTCTGGTTGCCAGTTGGTTGCCAATTAAGATTTGCTTATAAATAATTTTGAAAAGTTATAATTGATTCTTCGTCATTAGATGCTATTTAAAAGAGTATTAGTTTAAAGCTTTATTCAATGTTTGAGTAAACAATAAAGCAGCACGAATCGAATCCTACTGCTTTACAGAAATACTTTAATTATCGTTCATAATGTCCACGACCTCGTTCAATAATTAGACTGCATGAGTCATCCCTTATTCTGAACAAATAGTTTGGAATAACGAGTTGAGCTCTTAATACATTTAAACGATTACCCACATGCATTTGGTTCAAATCATAATAGTTTTGTTCTTGCTCCTGAAATAAAGGAGCTATTCCAGAATTTATTGTATAAATAGAGCCTAGGCAAATATGATCGAGATTATGATCTATAAAATAAGATTCAAGTGTTTCATAGAGATTTGTATCTGCAAATGAAATCAGGTCAGAGAATTTTTTTCGTACGAAAAAAATAAGTCTGATCGAGCAAGTTTGCTCTATGTCAATTTCCTCTCTAGATAAAATGCCTAGAACATCATTTTTATGACGATTACGCCATACATTCTGAATGATTTCATCACATTTCTCCCTTACTATTTCATAAGCTGACATGTCACAAAAATTTGGGTCACCGAAAAATGGTTCGAAACCATTAGGTCGCTTGCGCTGTACGATCAGGGAATGTATTTCAAATTTGTTTGACTCCTGATATATAAATTCTAAAAATCGGTCATAAGCATTGCTACATGAACGATATCGGTTTATCCATGATGTGGCTTGTGTAATAAAAGCCCTTGTCTGAATATGAACTTTGAAGTCTGCAAAACAAGTTTCACAGGCATGTTCTATACGTTGGTGAGCCTCTATATTGAAATTATGTAAAGAATGCTTAAACATTAATTGGCTAAGTAATGCCACTTTAGGGTGGATCAATGTATTTTGGAACTTACCTGTGGTGTAAGGATTTTGTAAATTATTTGATGCGATCATTAGAATTTTATATCCTAAGTTTGTGAAATAGAGATTAGGAATACTTGGGTGAGGAAATGCTGTAAGATTGTTGGTAAATATTTTATTGCGTTTTCCTGTCTCGAGTTTTTTGGTTAGCTCTAAGAAAGAAAATAAACTATAGTTTGTAGATTGATTTACACCAGTAACAATGTTTAACTGGTTGCTTGCTTCATGTTTTTCTACAGCGTTGAAGTTAATCATATAATGATTCCTAAATGAATTAATGTAATTTTGTTGCGGTGTTTAGAGTACGAGAACGCCCAGACTTAGCTTTAGGAATAGGCAATTTACTGCGTTGAAATCGTTTAAATTTTTTTAATTCAGAAAAAATGAAAAACTGATCTGCTTTACAAATGTAATCAAAGGTTTTGATCAAGAAAGATTGTTTTTCAATCTCTGAATAATGAATCATGCCAATACCGCAGTATCTATATTGATTTTTATTCATATTGCATATGTAACTACTTCCCTGATTTATAGTAATTTTTTTCCAGTAATCAGAGATGTATTGCGCTATACTGATATCTTCTTGATGTTTGCTCCCATCGAAAAAGAAGTAGCAATGTATGTGAAACCCTGTTGCATGAGAGTATTCATATTGGAAGATATAGCCCTCAATCCCTTTTAATTGATCGTTATTACGCCAATTGTTTTTAAACTTACTCATAAAACCTTTAAGTGCACATAAGTCATTACGTGAATAAGGAATACCCATCGTTGAAGCATGTTTGAGAATGGTTTGTATGTCACGTTTTAGTGAGAAATCAATTCTGACAACCATCACTCTTGCAAACTTTGCAATAAGGTGATTCAGAAGCTCAACGCATGCCTTTTTATTATTTTTTTTGATCCTATTACGATCTCTGATTTTCTTTTTATAAGACGTACTTTGGATGTGTTTAATCAACCGACCAATGAAGATGTTAAATAAATCGGTATATTTTTGGATACTATCTTTATTTGTAAAATCTAATGAGCTACGATTTGATAGAATTTCGAGTTCATTCTCGGTGAGTTGATTGCGTACAAATATCCAAGCTTTTATTTCTTCACTGTAAAAGTATTGTTCAGTAAATTGATGATAAAGTGCAGATTGCATTTTCTTTTCTAAAAGTTCCCAACCTGGCGTGAACACAATTCGATAGTGTTGAGTATGGCGATAGAAAGTTGCTTTGGCTATTTGTACTATTGGTAATTGAGCTTTTTCACATTTAGTCATCAGACTAACAGTTTCTACACAAATTTTTGCTGTATGATCGATTTTATATTTTAGTAAATAACATTTAATCGCATCTTCAGCTATAATTGTTGAACTAAGATCAGAGAGGACGCATGCAATCTGTTCTTCGATAGTAAAAGTGCCTGATGAGTTGTCCAGTAACTGAGGTTTTTTCATAAATTTCTCCATCAATAAATTTGGGCAATAGCTGCCTGTAGGCGTTGTGTTGAGTAACGTCTAAGCTTGGTGAGTGGCATATCTAGGTATTTGTAGCGACTACATCATCTAAATATTATTCTGCCATCTGATGAGCAAGTACTTAACTTTTAATCTGATTTTGCTTAAAGCAGTCAGGATCACTACAGATGATGATATTCAATTGAGTTATCGATTCATGAAGATAATTGAGTCATATTTTTATTTAAATATTCAATCTAAATACATCTAAGAATATAAGTATCTAAAATATATGAATATATCTAAATGATTTAATACCTTTATTCAGACTCACGGCAAATAAACAGGTTATGCACAAATTCATATTGTATTTACGTGAATATGCCAATGTAAGATATATACATAGTTAGGCCGTTTTTTGCAGAAGGTCCCGGGCTTTAATTTTGGACTGAATCCAACCCTGAACCTCACTGAGCCTCCAGCGGCTTAAATGACCAAACTTGATAGGCCGAGGAAATTCAGGATCATAACGTTTGGACTTGGGATTGAGATGGTCGTAAATCGTTGATCTAGATAGACCTGTCAGTTTCTCTAAATCAATACGTTTAATCATTTTGAATGAATCAGTTGTGGAAACCATAAATTGTCCTATCAGTGGTGATTTGATGATTTCTTCACTTTAAAAAAAGTTGATCGATTAAAATACCCTATTTGCACGGACATACAATTTTTTCTGGTGAAATAATAAATCCTTGGTTGGGAGTAGGAATTAACAGTAAGTTATTGATGTAAGAGAACTGATCTAGTTATGAAGACTAGATCAGTTTGAGAAAACTATGAATTCTTATTTTTAATATAAGATGTTTGTCTATTTTTCTTAACAATTTCTTTGATTAAATGATAAAGTGACTGATCCTGCATTTTATGCTGCTTTAGCCAAGTTTCACTATCCCCAGTAAATTTTTTTCTCCTAATGCTTGGAGCACTACTTACACCAATTGATTCTAATTCCTTAATTTTTATTTGATAATTAGAAATACGTTTTTTATACTTTCTTCGTGTGACATCGAAATATGTGCGATCATTAAATATATAGATTGGCTCTTCTTGTTGATCCGGATCAGCGGGATACAGAAGGCTGTTCTTTTGATAATCCAAATGAGTTAATTGTATATGTAACAACTCAATATCTGATTTAAGTTTTTGAATTAAATCTTTTTTTACAAAAGGAATAGAATCTTTTGTTAATTTTTGGATAATAATATCTTTATTTATTGAAGATATTTTATTGACTTCTTTTTCGTTGAGTAAGATTTCTTCAGCATATTTAAGAAAGCTTTTTTTGATGATATCAGTAGATATTTGCTGTTGATTCCCATTATGAATTTTTTCAAAATTAACATAAAGTTCTTTTGGTAAAGCAGGCAAATATCTACAGTCATTATGCATAGCGTAAGTATAGAATGCCTTTTTACGTAATATTTCTACTTGTTTTAAATTAATGTTCTCTTGTGATTGGATGTAATAAAAAAACTTTTGTATGTCGGTCAGAATGTCATCGTAATGGCGAGGAAGACGATCGATAAGCGGAATTTCAATAATATCATTTGGATCATCGGACCAATAAGCCTGCTTTACAGCCTCTTCCCGATATTTTTTTTGTTGATCTGTTTCTTTAAATTCACCTATGGCATGACGTGCATAGATAGATTTTTTGTCTTGTTCAGTAAGTTCATAACGATATTCTGAGGGATTTTGTTCAGAGTGAGACTGAAGATCTGGTTCTGATTGTTGAATAGGGGCATAAGTTTGCCAACGTTCTTTTATTGTATTTTTAGGTTCAGGTAAATTCAAGCACCGAGATTTGTAATATTTAATTCTTTCCCTTTGATCGCCAAAGGGATATTTAATATTTTTTAAGACAAAATCCTCTAACACATTCATGAGTTTGATTTGATCAGTAATCTTCAATTGATTAGACTTCATAAGGTTCCCCGAAATATGAATTAGAAACTAATATTATTTAAGATTAATACAAATTTACTTTAGAAAAAATATTTTATTCAAAGAATTTTAGTCTTGAGGGGCTAATTTTTTCATCGCTAGTGAACAGGGCAAAGCTCAATTCATTCGCAATATATTTTGGCGATAATTAACATTGTAAATCATGTGCAAAGTTAACTATTATATATATTATTTTTAGATATTTAGTTAACTTGAATTGTGCTTTGTAAGAGTGCTGTTTTTCACAAATAATTTACCAAATGATGTATAAATTTTGATTGGAAACTAGTCTTTGTTACAACATAAGAATCTGGTAAAGCTAATTTGATTTTGAGTGTTATTCAGTAGAAATGTCTTATGCACTTCATTTTATACTTAGTAATTTTGATCAGTATTTCAAATTAATTATTTCCAGATTTCGCTGATACCAATAGTCCATTACTCGATTAGTTTAAAAGACTCTTATCATCCTATAAATAATCAAATGACACATTTATTTGCTAAATCTATTGGCTGTCTGGCTATCAAGAAGAAAGTTATTATTGGTTAATTAAATTTTATGGAGTCAGCTATTCAGTTTGTTCCATTGAAATAGAAACAATTCATATCCAAGGTTTTCTATTTAGATAACATTAAGTTCAAAAAATAATAATCATACTTTGTTTTGATTTCAACTTCACGGACATTATTGATTTCACAGTTTTGTAAATGGATTTTTGTATTGATACTAAAATGAGTGAGTATTGAGCTAGAGCCGACTGACCAAGAGGCTTTATAATAACTACGATTGAGCAAGTATATTTTGAATATTAATCGGATTTGTTGCATAAATAAAAACTAAGAAAAATAGTATCTGGCACAGAAGATTTATAAACAACCATTGTTATGGCAATATCAAACTTGGTAAAGCGAGGTAGGATATCCACTTTAATTTACAAACCCATCACCTGATAGTTGAAGCAATGACTAGACACCCTCCCTTGCCCAAGACGGACTGCCAAAGTCCTTTAGGTTATGTGGGATTCTTACGTGACTATTATCACCATACAAATTTGAACTCAAATCGGATTTGCACTCGATCAAAAGGATTTACTGATTTTCAGCTAATAGTATTGTAACAATAAGATAAATTTATATTACTTCAATCATCCGTCTCTAAATTGTGCTTGCCTTTCTTGACGGCAGGCTAAGGGCAGATTATCCTTTCCAAGCTGGTCATAAGCCAGTGGGTTTTAGCAGACCCTGACAAACAAAGGCGATATACAAGTTCTTCTTGTGTATGTCGTTATACCCTTCGTCCCCCTTCTCATTTTTTATGGTAGGACGGAAGGGGGACGCCTTGTGCGTGCTGGTTTCTTTGTTTCCAGTCTGCTAACCCTCTTCTGTTCTGCCGCCATCATTTAGCAGTGATTTGGTAGAACTTCTTTCAAACAAAGGAGTTAGCCATGTGCTTACACGTATTTTCTTATCTATATTCCCCAGCAATGAATGGTCGTGCTTTATTATTTAAGTGCAGGATTTGACGGCTTAAAACAATAACAACTTGATAACAATATCTTAAGCCTGAGAGGAATATCTCATGTCAGACCATTATCCATGGCTGGCCTGTGTCTTGGGAACCTGCTTACTGGTCGGCTGCACCCAATCCAGCGATGCACCAGAAGTATTGATTCCAGATCAAGCACAAGCTACTAGCCAGCGTCTTAACATTGAACAACGACAAGTATTATTTACAGGGGAACATCTGACTGCATTTGATAGTCGTGCTGATGATCGTACTGCGTATGTTGAAGAATTTAGTCATTATCTTCATCAACAGGGTGGACTACATCGAACTGTACAGGCACTGCGTCAAAAACTTAAATTAACACCTACACAAATTCTGGTTCTGGGAAGTGCCCAGAATCCGAATTTTGACTCTCGGTCATTCTCTTTGATGGAATTTCCACTGAATAACCTGTTTGCCAATGCCAATGATTTAACCATTAATCATATTCGTACCCTAAAAACAGCCCCAAAACTTGAAAAAGGCGAGGTTGAGAATACTGCACAATACCAGCAACGCATTAAAACCCAGCAAGAAGCGATCAAGCTATTAACCCGTCATATGCAGGTTGATCTGGGGCGGATCGAAGATGCACTGAATTTTCTTGCGAGAAACATTTCAATTGAGGTCAATAATGAATTAGAGGGTAATTTTGTTGGTTATGATGCGGATTCACAAATCATGCAATTGGTGGTTGCTCAAACAATTTATCAGTCTAATGGCAATGTAATACGAAGTCTAAATCTAAGTTTTAAAATCAAACCCGATGCAGCAAAACGACTTCTGGACGATCTGAGAAACGCAATGGATACCAGGTACAGTCTGGGTTTTATCTTTGATTTTCGAGATGGTTATTTAGCCTTGAATAAGGTATTGATTTATCGGACTAATCCTCTCAGCTTTCCGGGTGATGAACAGGTTGCAGCCCTGATTGTGCCTGAACACATGCAATTATTGCAGTACGCAATGGAACATGGTGAAAAAACTGGTGATGCAACGCTTCTGTATGATTTTCCAATTAATCAGCTTTTACCTTTTGAGTTTGGTCTGGAAAATTATGGTAAACGAGCCAGTATGCAAAACAAATTTGTGGAAGAAAGTACTGCTTCATTTGAATCAGAACCTGAAGAATTAGGTGGCGACATCGTCAATGATGAAATGCCAGAACAGGATGTGGAGGCTTATCTATGAAAAAGCATCCAGGACTTTGGGCATTTTTTTATCTTGTGATGAGCTTAAGCATGGTGATGTTTAGTGCTTGTATGAAAAGTGTTGAGTACAAACGTCAGATTCCAGATGCCAATGTATTGCTTGATCTTTTGCATCAGCAGGATAACGCTGTGGTTCAAGTGAAGTTAAAACAATGCAAGGTTGCCAACATTTTTGCAGGGCAAGCGGGTACTGGTCCTAAATATGATATTTACCGTTGTGATGTTGAAGTTGAAAGTTATGATGCAGAGCTTAATCAATATTTCACCAAAAATCGGCAAGTAGATTTAAGTTTAGATGATAGTGAAACAGGCTGGAGTCTATTCACTGATTCCTGATTAACAATATTTTAAGAGAAATTAATAATGAATAATTTCAATATTATGGCTGTTTTGGTTGTGGTGGCAAGTTGTTTCAATGTGGGTTGTAGTTCAAGCGTCGAGAAAGATTTTAAACGAGCATGTAAGTCAACAGTTGGAGAAAAAGACATTTGCAACTGTGTTTATGAAGAAATGAAAACGCATTATGGCGAACAACAGTTTGAAGAGATGGCAAAAGGGGAAAAAACTCTATCTGATGATTATCCACAAGTTGTAGAACAGGTCATTTATGCCTGTGCAGCCAAATTAAGCAGGTAATCAAAGATGAAACGATTTGTTTTTTTAGTTTATATCATTATTGCTGTGTTCTACTGGTTTAGCCTGATGGGAAAATTTGGTACAGGAATGAAAGCTTATTTATTTGGGCGGGCATTAACGTGGCCATTTCAATTACTTGGCTGGATTTTTTAATCGGCTCATAACAGGACAACACTATGTTAAATCAGACCTTTGTTCAGTACATGCAGCAGTCGAATGTTTTTAAAATACTCAGACAAGAGGATAAAATTTATATTGCACCAAATATTCCACCAGATAAGCTGACCGGAGCAAGACATTATATTCCGCCAGCGATGTTATCGGTTGAGGTGCTGTTGCTGCTGGATAATACCGTGTTCGGTAGTGCCAAAGATGGATTATGTATTACAGAGCGTGGAATCATCCTCCATGAGCCATTTATGGATACCCGGGTGTTCTTCTGGAAACACATGTCATCATTCTACGTGGATAAAGGCTTTTTCAGTACCAGTCTATATATTAATGATCAAAAGGCGATTGATCTGACACAATTAGACAAGCGTAATGCAGAAGTATTGGCACAGGGTTTACGGGAATTGCTGGAAATATTTCAGCAACATACAGCTTCTGCCAGTCAGAACCAGCAATATCAGTCTTCTGCCGGGCCACAGCAACGTGGTTTTGCCAATGATCATGCCTCCTCTGGCTCACAATCCAGTGAAAGTGATCCATTAGCAATGTTTACGATTCTATATACCATTGCTGATTGTCTGCGTTATATTGGCAGTGTCCGGAATGGGTATTGTGATCATCAGACACAGCAATTTATCCTTGAGTTCTTTAATAAATTTTCAGATGTTGAAAGACAACATCTATCTGATTATCTAAAGCGACGAGCTGTAGCAGATTGGTCCGAAATACTGGATAAATTGCGTCAGAAGTATTCATTACTAGATTTGCCAGTAAGATTTAATATCATGTTATATGCTTTACAATTGATGTATATCGATAACTGGTCAGATCAGGAAATTGAATATCATCTTTTCTCTTTGGCAAATCACTTGCATTTGAATGATAGCGATATGAAAAGATTCTTTGAACTATTTGATCAGAGGATGTCCGGTTTTCAGGAATCACTACACAAGAGGGGATTTGCTTCATCATCACAGCAATTACCGATAGAGGTTCAACAGGCTTGTGACTTACTACAGGTGAATAGCGATCAATTGACTGTAGATCATGTGACAAAAGCATACCGGATTAAAATGGCCGAGTTTCATCCGGATAAGTATCAGCAATTACCGCCCAGTGTTCGGCAATTAATTGAGCAACAGGCGCAGCAATTGAATCAGGCACGGGATTGCCTGCTTAAATTTATGCAGGCAAGTTAAGTAAAATCAGCAATAAAAATATTATAAATACACAACATCTCCATGAATGCCTGCCTTAAAGGCAGGTCACGATTTAATTAAATCGATCAATTATTTATGGAGATGAAATCAATGACAATACCATGTCCTTATTGTGGCTCCCACAATACCACCCAACAATTTTCTAGCAATCGAAATATTTCGGATTTTGATCTCGATGCACAATTAACCCCAACAGCCTTAGCGACATTAGGTGCTGGACTGGCAAAAAGTCAGGGTGTTTCTCCGATCTATGGTGGTGTTGCTGGTGCAATCGTCGGGGGTGTTTGTCAGTATGTGGTCAAGAAAAAGCACTTAACTGATTTAAAAACAAAAATGATCGGGTATTGCCAACAGTGCAATAACAGCTTTCCGCTTTAATTCTACCGACTTAATAACATCAAATTCATATTTTTACAGGAATCATCGCAATGGCACATCAACTTGAACAAATGGCTTATATTGGCGAAACCCCATGGCATGGTCTGGGTCATCAACTGAGTCAGAACCAGCCAATTGAAGTCTGGGCAAAAGAAGCCGGTATGGACTGGCGCATTGAATCTTCGGATGTCAGTTATATGGCACAGAATCAGCGGGGACAAAATATTATTATGCCCTATCAGGAGCAACGGGTACTATATCGTTCCGATACCCATGCACCACTATCTGTAGTCAGTCAGCGTTATCAGGAAGTGCAGCCCCTTGAAATATTGGAATTCTATCGGGATTTAACTGAGCAATCCGGTTTTGAACTGGAAACCGCAGGCGTACTTAAAGGTGGTAAAAAATTCTGGGCTTTGGCAAGAACCGGACAATCACATGCCTTACGTGGTGGTGATGTCAGTCATGGCTATATCTTATTGGCAACAGCATGTGATGGCACACTGGCAACCACAGCACAATTTACTGATATTCGAGTGGTGTGTAATAACACCCTAGCAATTGCATTAAAAGGTAAGCACGCGAATACTGGTATAGTTAAAGTCCCACACAGTACCAAGTTTGATGCAGAAGTAGTAAAAACCCAGCTCGGTATTTCAGTTCGGGCATGGGATGAACATATGTATGAAATGAAGCAACTCAGTTTGCGTAAAGTTTCGCAAGGTGAAGCTGCCGCTTATTTTGATGCGGTATTTAATAATAGTAGCTTAACTACTGCCGAACAGGATGATAATCTGATCCGGTTTTATCGCAATGTTGCTGATCAAGCTAAAGCAACCACAGCCAATAAAACTGAACCGAATGGCAAAGCCATGTCTAAAGTCATGGAAATGTTTAATGGTCAGGGACGTGGTGCGGAATTATCCTCGGCCAAAGGCACAGCCTATGGCTTACTCTGTGCCATGACCGAATACACCGATCACGAACGTCGTGCCATGAGTACAGATCACCGACTGGACTCTGCATGGTTTGGTGCAGGTGCCAGTTTAAAACAGCGTAGTCTGGAACAGGCTTTAGGCTTAATTGCCTAAGCTTGTACGGTAGCTTATACACTAGCATGTACGGTCACCGACCAAGCTACCGTACATGTTTGCTGTTTATCATCTTAAGCTAAAATTAATCAATAATTTATAAAAACCATGCTCCCCAAGGAGCATGGTTTTTTTATGCATAAATTTAAGAAAATTCAATTCATTGAGGTCATTATGAATCATCAGCCTAATATTTCCAGCGGTAGTATTCCTATCAATCAGTCGTTACGGCCTATCTCCGGATATTCTCCAGCCAAACGCTTAATCAATACCAAACGTATGGATCGGCAGCAATGGTTACAGGTCAGAAAACAGGGTATTGGCAGCAGTGATGCAGCCACCGCCTGCGGACTTAATCCACATCAATCCATGTTGGAACTGTGGATGATTAAAACTGGACGTATCGCTACGCCTGCCGAATATGCACAGGACAAATCTTATTCACCTTTATACTGGGGACAGCAACTGGAACCACTGATTGCTCGATATTACCAGCAAAAGACCGGCCATAAAGTTAGGCGGGTCAATGCAGTACTACAACATGCCGATCCGGATAAAAGTTTTATGCTGGCGAACTTGGATTACAGTGTGGTGGGCAGTGATGATGTACAGGTATTGGAATGTAAATCCGTCGGAGAATGGGGTATTAAACACTGGCGTGACGGTGTCCCACTCTATGTATTGATACAAGTACAACATCAACTGGCGGTGACAGGCAAACAAGCAGCACATGTCTGTGCCCTGATCTGTGGACATGAAGCCAAGATTTATAAAGTGCAGCGTAATGAAGTGGTGATCCAGCGTATGATTGCCAGTGAACGAATATTCTGGGATTGTGTGGAGAAGGACATTCCACCCTCAGTTGATGCCAGTGAATCGGCAGCCAAAGCCCTGCAACTGTTATATCCGGAACATATACCTTTGCAAACTGTAGATTTTCGTAATGTCGTAGGGATTGATCAGCTTTTCCCTGATTTACTCAAAGAGAGTCAATCTCTGGCTGATCATCAGACCAAGTACGATTATCTCAAACATCGTATTCAGGCCTTGA
Source organism: Acinetobacter populi (assembly GCF_002174125.1). Taxonomy (GTDB): domain Bacteria; phylum Pseudomonadota; class Gammaproteobacteria; order Pseudomonadales; family Moraxellaceae; genus Acinetobacter; species Acinetobacter populi. Next base: position 599,662 of record NZ_NEXX01000001.1, on the reverse strand, counting down.
TGAAAGATGCAGAAAGAGCCGTGTTTAGTCAGGGTAGTGTGACATGGAAACGATCTAAAGACAGTCTAGTGCTGGATCAAAAGGCTGCGTTACAGGAAAAACCTGAATTATTGCAGCAGTATCCACAAACTCGTCCCGGCAGTAGACGCTTTAATATTTATCCTGCCACAGCATGAATCCATAAAATGCAGCCATACATTTTATCAGCATAGTTTTTCTTATACACATCATAAATCAGACCATTCTGTACCACAGCATGGTCTTTTTATTGATTCGGATTTTATTGATTAAGATATGAGGTCACAACATGATTAAAGGTTTAGCGATTACACCACCAGTATTAGGCCGTATCAGTATTGGCAAAATAGTCGAAAAGAACGGCAAACGACTCCCTGAAAAGGATGATCAATTCACGATTACCAGCCAGATTCAGAACAAGGACGGCTGGGTCAAACATCCACTGGATGAACAGCTTCGAGCCAAAGCTTCTAACCAAAAACTCAGAAGTATTCCAGTACGTATGATTTTTAATGATCCGGAACTCAATCTACGGGCAGAATATACCTTGTTTGATCGTCAGACTGGCCGACCGGTCTGTGTTGGTAATGGGGAAACCTGCCAGCGACTCACACAACAAGGTGTAGAACAATTACCTTGTCCATCACCAGATTTATGTCCTTTGGCACAAAGTGGACAATGTAAACCCTATGGTCGTTTGCATGTCAATCTGGATGAAAGTGATGAACTGGGTACATTTATATTTAGGACCACTGGCTATAATAGCATCCGCACATTGGCAGCACGATTGAATTATTACCATGCTGCATCGAGTTGCCTATTGTCCTGTTTACCGTTGCAATTGACCTTAAGAGGAAAATCCACTACTCAGAGTTACCGTACTCCAGTGTATTACGTGGATTTAACCTTGCGTGACGGGATCAATTTAAAAGACGCCATTCAGATGGCAAAGGAACTGGATCAACAAAGTAATGCGGCAGGATTTGAACAGGATGCACTGGACTATATTGCCAGAGCTGGTTTTAACAATGCGGTATTTGAGATACAGGAGGATGAGGGTGTGGAGATTACGGAGGAGTTTTATCCAGAACAAGTTAAGGAATTTGAGCAAGCACAACAGCGATCAACTCAGCCACAATCCAGTATTCATGATACTTTAAGGTTACAACAGGGCTTGAGGCAAAGTGTAAGATCTGTCACCTGAATAAAAAAGAGAACGGCTAGGCCGTTCTCTTTTTTTGTTGTAAACAGTGGAAAGAATAATCTAATTGTCTGAAAAACAGGACTAAAACTATATTTAGTTGGGTCAGCTTGTATTTGTTTTTCTACAAAATTCTAGCTTTATTGCAGCTCTTCATATGAAAAAATCAGTAAAAAAATAATACTATATTTATTTTTGATTGGGTGAATAGCCACTAAAAATTTAGACACACATAGCTCGTTTGAAATAGGCTTTTCATAATCCTCCCTAGAAAAATGCAGATTTCTCTAATCGCCAAAATTAACATTAGCTTTAAAGGGGCTGTTTGCCCATTATTTTTGCTAGGATTAAAATTCAGCTTTTTTTTTTGATAAAAATATATTAATTTTAGTAAGGGTTAAATTTTAAAAAGTTGAAAAATGACAGCACAATTGACGATTAAAACTGATGAAAGTAATGAACATCCACGGAAGAGTCTAGTAGATAAAATTAAACTTTGTGAGGAACGACGTATAGATCTTGATATCATTGAAAATATATTTGAAAAAGCCGGAGTTGATGTAGCACATAGATGGGGATCACTTACTAATGAAGCAGTAAGATGTAGTGATACAAAAGCATCACAAATAGAAGAAAAATTAACAGTATTTTTAGAAAATCATATTCGCTATGATAATAAAATTGTTATGGTATATGATCATCTTTCTGAAGATAATATTCAGGAATTTATTGAGGCATTTATCAAGGTCTATAGTGATAGTACTTCTTTTGATAGTACAGAATACATAGCAGATTCATGCCATCAAATTACTGAAAATTTAATTTTTTATAATTTTAGAATAGTCCGTGAAGTCTCTGAACGTAAGGAACTAACTATGAGTGACTTAGGTGATTTAGGCGAAGAGGTGCTAGGTCAGTATAGTCGAATAATAGGTTATCGTCCTGTAAAAATTACTTGTTTTGATGCTTTGGCTATTGATATTAAGAATAAACGTTTAATTTTACAGTTAGATCTAGGTAGTATAGTTTTAGCAAATGCCGTTGATAAATTTTTTCATAATTTGAGAGTGAGTATTAACAAGGCTATTCGCAAAGCTGGAGTCACAAATTGTCGTATTCCTGATAAAACACAGTTTATAAATCTTTATACTACTATCCAAAACTTTTATGATAATGGAGAAGGAGAGGTTACAAAAGCATCATTTTCTACTTCGAAGAATAATCATCATGAAACTTTAAGAGATCGAGCTCGTGATATTCGTAAAGCTGAATATCATCTTAGAGGTAAAGCGGCTGAAGAAGCTTTGGGTGGTAAAATTCGTCCTTATCGGATAAGTAAGCGTTTTGAGCGAATCACAAATACATGGCCACAAGTTTATACTGGTGTGCATTATCGTTATTTTAATAAAGCTATATCAGGAGAAAAAAATTTATATGAAGCACATATTTTTGATATCAAATCTTATAATGATTATCTATTCATCATTGACAAGATCTTAGCGAATAGAACAGTCATATGAATTCGTCATTAAGAGATAGCTATTTTCATCAAGTAATTAGGAGTCGGAAATTTTCTGAATATTCTGATGTAAAATTGAGCTGTCTTTTAATATTAGATTATCTGATCATTGCAGGACGGGATCTTGAGGTAACTTTTAGCTTTGATGAACTGCGTGAGAATGTTGATCATAGTGTTAGCGATGAAGATTTTATTTCGAGTGTTTTTTATTTGACAAGGGAGGATATTGATATTCTTGAGCAAGGCTTCTCTGCTTGGAGAGAAGTAGAAGCACGATTTGTTCCAGTAAAATTTGACAAAGTAAACAGAATGATTGATTCAAATACTTTTTCACACCCTTTTACTGGTGAGGAGTTAACTGAAGAACAGTTTTATGATGAGGTCATATATTTTTTTGGCGTAACACAGAATTTTTTGGATCATAAAAATGACACGTTTTAGTATGAAAGATCCTTTTGTGTTGCGATTATATAAAATTCGGAATGTAAAAAAGTATGATGAATTCTTAGAGCTTCTAGAAGAAGTTTTGGATGAGGCTGCGGAACGTATTTATTCCAGCCTTAATAAGAATTCAGTGGTTAGTACTTATAAAGCTTTGTGTGAATCTGCTGAAACGAATATTAAGGATATTGATGAGTTAAAGAAGCATATCATTTTATTACAAAAAAAGTTAGAAGATGATATTTCTTGTAGGATAGTTGACCACCTTGACGCAAAAGGTTTTGTCTCCTCACATGACCCCAATAATAAAGGACACGTTGATATTTTAGTGCAGAATCAATCAAAAAAATTTAAATGGATTGGTGAAGCTAAATTGTACGATGGAAATAGATACCATCAAAAAGGTTTATATCAGTTGATAAATGATTACTCAACTGGTGGGAAATTTGAAAGTGGTGGTGTACTAATTTACTTGAATAAGACACAATACTCAGTTAAAGACGTGATGCAAAGTTGGGATACTCATCTAAAAGAATTAGCGAAAGATCCTAAAAATCGATTAGAAAATTTTACTTCTGAATTCGATGAACATACAAGTTCAATTTTTTATTCTCAACACATTCATCATAAGTCAGGTGATCCTTACCGTATAAGGCATTGCTGTTTAGATATTCGTATTGATTTTTGATCTATTTTCTTTTGTTTATAAGTTAAAAATAAAAAACTATAAGTTGAGAACCTATCCTAAATTAGAGAGAATACAAATAATACTAGCTTTCTTGGATATTTAAGAAAGCTCTAAACCAATTTAATAACTGTAGACAACTTATGAACAAGCAACAACTCGCTTCCAAAATTTGGGATTCAGCAAATAAAATGCGCTCAAAGATTGAGGCAAATGAATATAAAGACTATATCTTAGGATTCATGTTCTACAAGTTTTTATCAGACAAAGAACAAAGCTTCTTAGTGGCAAATGACTTTAGTCAGGCAAACATTGAAGCACTCACAGAAGAAGATTCACAAACAGTTGAATTTATTAAAGACAGTATTGGTTATTTTATTGCCTATGACAATCTGTTCTCGACATGGCTGAAAAAAGGTAATGATTTTGAGGTTGCCAATGTACGTGATGCTCTTTCTGCTTTTTCACGTTCAATCAGCCCATCACATAAAAAAGTTTTTGAAGGCATTTTTAAAACATTAGAAACAGGTTTAAGTAAGCTTGGAGACAGTTCAAACAGTCAGACTAAAGCGATTAGTGACTTGTTACAACTCATTAAAGTTATTCCAATGAGTAGCAAGCAAGACTATGATGTTCTTGGTTTTATTTACGAATACTTGATTGGTTCGTTTGCTGCTAATGCTGGTAAAAAAGCGGGAGAATTTTATACGCCCCATGAAGTATCTATTTTGATGTCTGAAATCATTGCACATCATTTAAAAGATCAGCAAGAAATCAAAATTTACGATCCAACAAGTGGCTCGGGTTCATTGTTGATCAATATTGGTACTTCTGTTGCCAAGCATGTCAATGATGCAAATAAAATCAAATACTACGCTCAAGAGTTAAAAGAAAATACATATAACCTCACTCGTATGAACTTGGTGATGCGTGGCATTTTACCCTCCAATATTGTGGCTCGTAATGCCGATACTTTAGAGGATGACTGGCCGTATTTTGATGACAATGATCCAATCAATACTTACGAGCCGTTGTATGTTGATGCCGTTGTCTCGAATCCTCCTTACTCTCAGGCATGGGATCCAACGAATAAAGAATCTGACCCACGTTATGCTCGTTTTGGTTTAGCACCAAAAACTAAAGCAGACTACGCGTTTCTACTGCATGATCTTTATCACTTAAAACCCGATGGCATTATGGCGATTGTTCTGCCACATGGTGTATTGTTCCGTGGTGGTGAAGAAGAACGTATTCGTACCAATCTACTTGAAAACAAACATATTGATGCCATCATCGGGTTGCCTGCCAATATCTTCTTTGGTACAGGCATTCCAACTGTGATTGTGATTTTAAAACAACGTCGCCAAAGCAGTGATGTTTTAATTGTTGATGCATCAAAAGGCTTTATCAAAGTTGGTAAAAATAACCATCTACAGGCATCAAATATCAAAAAAATTGTTGATGCGGTGGTTCAGCGTAAGAATATTGATCAATTTTCTAAATTGGTCAGCTTGGAAGAAATCCGTGAGCAAGGCTATAACTTAAATATTCCTCGTTATGTCGATTCATCTGCAAAGGCTGAAACGTGGGATATTTATGCCACGATGTTTGGTGGTATTCCTAAAAAAGAAATTGATACACATGCTAAGTATTGGATGGCATTCCCGCAGTTGCGCCAAGATTTATTTACAGACAGTGATACGCCCTATGTTGATTTAGCAACAACTGAGATCAATCAGGCCATTCATGAACATGTCAATGTTCAGACATTTAGAACGCAATTTAATACGGCTTTTGCCAATTTCCATGATTATTTAAAAGCTGAGTTAATTGGCAAAATGCAGACTTTGCATATTGCACAGCAGGAAAATGTTTTGAGTCTGGATATTTTCAAGCGTTTGGAAAATATTTCTCTAGTCGATAAATATCAGGCATATCAGGCTTTGGACGATCAATGGCAAAGTATTGCAGGTGACTTGGAAATTATACAGTCTGAAGGTTTGAACGCTGCCAAAATTGTAAATCCAAACATTATTATCAAAAAGAAAGATGGCAAGGAGCAAGAAGTTCAGGACGGTTGGGTTGGTTATGTTTTGCCGTTTGATTTGGTGCAAAAGCATTTGTTAATAGATGAATTGACTGCCTTACAAAGCAAAGAGCGAGCTTTAATTGAAGCGAGTGCTGAAATCGAAGCGATTATGGAGTCTTTGTCCGAAGAAGAAAAAGAATCCTTGTTAAACGATGCCAATGATGCTTTTGTAACCGCAGAAATTGCTAAAGCACTAAAACAAGCATTTGAAGATATAGAAACTACTGAAATCCGTGCACTCAATGAATTACTAGAATTACTTGGCAATAAAGCCAAGAAGCCTGAACAAGAACAATTTGTACAGGCACATCCAGAAGTGCAGTGGTCGAAGATTGAAGCCAATAAAAATGGTACTTATGCAGCACCCAAAGTCAAAGCCTATTTAAAAACTTTACAGGTTAACTTCACTTTTGCGGAGGATTCTTTAGAAGCGAAGTTGTTGCAAGTAGAGGATTTGCTTGCTCAGGAAAAAGAGCTAAAAGCAGAGATTAAAGCGGATAGCAACGCCTTGCATTTGTTAACCAAGACCACAATTGAAGACTTGGATGATTCTCAAGTTTTGGAATTGTTGCAAGTGAAGTGGGTGCAACCGATTGTTTCTGCCATTTTGGCGTTACCGAATGAAGTGATTGAGCATTTGACCGATGTGGTGCAGGCGTTGGCAGATAAGTATGCTGTGACCTATACCGAAACCACACAAAAGCTCACCGAAGCGGAAAATAGCCTTGCTGACTTGATTGATGACCTTACAGGTGATGACTTTGATCTGCAAGGTTTGGCGCAGTTTCAAAGCTTGCTGCGAGGAGATATACAATGAATGAAATACAATTTTTACTCTATGAAGCAGACGAAAAAGTTGAAGTCATTGTTAAAGACGAAACCATTTGGGCAACACAAAAAGCGATTGCTGATTTATTTGATGTCGGAATCCCGGCAATTAGCAAACACTTAAAAAATATTTTTGAATCAGGTGAGTTGGACGAAGCAGTGGTTATTTCCATTTTGGAAAATACCACTCAACACGGCGCAATTGTAGGAAAGACACAGACCAAAGAAGTTAAATTTTACAATTTGGATGCGATTATTTCAGTCGGCTACCGTGTCAATTCGCAAAAAGCCACCAAGTTTCGCATCTGGGCAACCAATATCTTAAAAGAATACATTCAAAAAGGTTTTAAGATTGATGTTGAACGGATGAAACAAGGCGAAACAATTTTTGGCAAGGATTATTTTCGTGAATTGCTGGAGACGGTACGTTCTATCCGTGCCAGTGAACGCAGAATATGGCAACAGGTTACCGACGTGTTTGCGGAAATTGCCTTTGACTATGATAAAAATTCAGAGATCACTAAAAATTTTTATGCAACGGTACAAAACAAGTTTCATTTTGCCATTACAGGGCAAACAGCAGCGGAAATTGTTTATAACCATGCCGATCAAACTAAAGATAACATGGGGCTGACCACATGGAAAAATGCCCCTGATGGGCGGATTTTACAGTCTGATGTATCCATTGCCAAAAACTACTTATCTGATAAACAAATTAAACGCTTAGAACGTGATGTATCAGCCTACTTTGATTATGTGGAACGTTTACTAGAGGATGAAACGCTGCTGTCCATGCAGGATTTTGCCTCAAGTGTGGATGCATTTTTGACATTTAACCGCTATCAGATTTTAGATGGACATGGGCAAGTGTCACACGAGCGAGCCAAACAAAAAGCCATCGGTGAATACAAAGAATTTAATAAACAACAAAAAATCATCTCTGACTTTGATAAGGTGATAAGCCAAATTAAAAAAGGCGGTGATAAATGATGGCTACAAACAAAACAGTCACTATAAAAAATTGTCCTGAAGTACGGTTTAAAGGATTTACTGATGTTTGGAAGCAATTTAGGCTAGGCGAGCTTTGTAGCGAGTTCCGTAGTGGTGAGTTTATCAAAGCCGAAAAGATCACTTCATCAGGTGACTATCCTGTGTACGGTGGTAATGGTCTACGAGGATATACTGACACTTATAATCACGACGGTGACTTTGCTCTGATTGGTCGTCAAGGAGCCTTATGTGGCAATATGCAATTTTCCTACGGAAAGGCTTTTTTTACAGAACATGCAGTAGCAGTAAAGGCAAATAACAGTAACGATACAAGCTTTCTGTATCACCTATTTGGAACAATGAATCTGGGACAATATTCTGGTCAATCAGCACAGCCTGGATTAGCTGTAGGTAATCTGATCGAAATAGAAACATTGGTACCAGATAAGACCGAACAAGCCCAAATCGGTAACTTTTTCCAAAACCTAGACCAATCGATTGCTTTACATGAAAAGAAGCTCATTCAAATCCAAAACCTAAAAAAAGCGATGTTGGAAAAAATGTTTCCTAAAGTTGGAAGTAAGCAACCTGAGATTCGGTTAAAAGGGTTTAGTGGGGATTGGGAACAAACGACCTTGGGTGAAATTGCTGATATTTATGATGGAACCCATCAAACACCTAGATATACTAGTTCAGGCATAATGTTCCTAAGTGTTGAAAATATTGTTTCATTACAGTCTAAGAAATATATTTCAGAGGAAGATTTTGAAAATGACTTTAGTGTTTTTCCTGTTAGGAATGATATCTTAATGACCCGAATCGGTGATATTGGTACAGCCAATATTGTGAATTCAGATGAAAAGTTGGCTTATTATGTTAGTTTGGCTCTACTTAAACCCAAAAAAGTAAACCCCGAGTATTTAGTAAAAGCTATTTCATCTGAAATTGTGCAAAAGGGAATCTGGCGACGCACTTTACACATTGCATTTCCTAAAAAAATCAATAAGAATGAAATTAATAATGTTGAAATTTTAGTTCCAATGTGTGATGAAGAGCAATCAAAAATCGGTCAATTCTTTAAAAAACTTGATGAAACCCTAGTGCTACAACAGCAACAGCTCCAAACCTTAAAAAATCTAAAACAGGCATTTTTAGAAAAAATGTTTGTTTGAATCTCTCTAAATCTCCCTTTGTAAAGGGAGACTTTTTATAAATTGACTTGATAAAAGCAAATAGACCATGACATTTAAAAACGAAGCAGCATTTGAACAGGCATTTATCGAAACACTCTTTAACAAGGGCTGGGACAGTACGGTTTTAAAAAATCCAACAGAACAGGATTTAATCAATAACTGGGCAAATATTCTGTTTGAAAATAACAGCGGTATAGATCGGCTGAATGGTCAGCCACTCACCGACTCCGAAATGGCACAAATATTAGAACAAATTAAAAATTTGCGTACACCGTTGGCACTCAATGGCTTTATTAACGGTAAATCCGTTGCGATTAAACGAGATAATCCTAATGATATTTTGCATTTGAGTAAAGAAATCAGCCTGAGTATTTATGACCGCCAGGAAATTGCAGCAGGGCAAAGTCGCTACCAAATCGTACAACAACCAAAATTTCCAACCTCATCACCCATTTTAAATGACCGACGTGGCGACATTATGTTGCTCATTAACGGGATGCCTGTATTTCATGTCGAACTAAAACGCTCCGGTGTACCTGTGAGTCAGGCAACATATCAAATCGAAAACTATGCCCGTTCTGGTATTTTTTCAGGGCTATTTTCATTAGTACAAATCTTTGTTGCTATGAATCCCGAAGAAACCAAATACTTTGCCAATCCTGGCCCGGATGGTTCGTTTAACTCAGACTATTATTTCAATTGGGCAGATTTTAATAATGAGCCAATGAATTATTGGAAAGACATTGCAGCGTATTTCTTATCTATTCCTATGGCGCATCAGCTTATCGGTTTTTATACCGTAGCCGATAAAACCGATGGCATATTGAAGGTCATGCGTAGTTACCAATACTTTGCAGTACGTGCAATTTCTGACCGTGTGGCTCGTATCGAGTGGGATGGACGAGACCGTTTGGGTGGCTATATCTGGCATACGACTGGCTCAGGTAAGACGATGACAAGTTTTAAATCTGCTTATCTGATTGCGACTTCTCAAGATGCTGATAAAGTGATTTTCTTGATGGATCGTATTGAACTCGGTACACAGTCATTAGAGCAATATAATAACTTTGCAGATACAGAGGACTTTGTACAGTCCACTGAAAATACTCATGCATTGATCAGCAAGTTAAAAAGCAACAATCCGAATGAAGTGTTGATTGTCAGCTCTATTCAAAAAATGAGTAATATCAAACAGGAAGAGGGTGGATTAAAAGCCCATGATATTGAGCAGATGCAGAAAAAGCGCATTGTGATTATTGTGGATGAAGCACACCGTTCGACTTTTGGCGATATGCTGATTACTATTAAAGAAACCTTTCCACAGGCAGTCTTCTTTGGATTTACAGGCACACCGATTCAAGAAGAAAATGAAAAGAATATGAATACTACAGCGACCGTATTCGGGCATGAATTGCACCGTTACAGTATCGCTGATGGTATTCGAGATAAAAACGTATTGGGTTTTGATCCTTATTTGATTTCAACCTATAAAGATTCAAAATTACGAGAAGCTGTGGCTTTGGATGAAGCAAAAGCCAATACTGTTCGAGAAGCTTTAGATGATCCTAAAAAGAAAGAAATCTATTTGCGCTTTATGGATAAAAGTCAGGTTGCTATGGCGGGTCATTGGGACAAAGCCAACAATTATGTCAAAGGGATTGAGGATTATTTACCAACAGAACAGTATCGTCGACCAGCACATCAGAATAAAGTAGTGGAGGATATTTTAGAAAACTGGATGCAATACAGCCAAAATAATAAATTTCATGGCATGTTTGCCACTAGTAGTATTGCCGAAGCAATTGAATATTATCGTTTGTTTAAGAAGCTAAAACCTGAGCTGAAAATTACAGCATTGTTTGACCCAAATATTGATAATAATGGACATGCGAAATTTAAAGAAGACGGTTTAGTTGAGATCATTAGTGACTATAACACTCGCTACGGTATGGAGTTTAGTTTAGCCACCCATGCCAAAATGAAGCGAGATATTGCAGACCGTTTAGCACATAAAGAGTTGTATAAACGAGTAGAACATACACCTGAAAAACAACTGGATTTACTGATTGTAGTTGATCAAATGCTGACAGGTTTTGACTCAAAATGGGTCAATACTTTGTATTTGGATAAAATGCTTGAGTATGCGAACTTGATTCAAGCATTCTCACGTACAAACCGCTTATTTGGTAAAGATAAGCCATTCGGTATCATTCGATATTACAGACGTCCACACACCATGAAACGTAATATTGATGCAGCAGTGAAGTTATATTCAGGAGATAAACCTTTAGCTTTATTTGTAGATAAGCTGCAAGACAACTTAAATAAATTAAATTCTATTTTTTCCGATATAGCGCTACTATTTAAACATGCAGGTATTAAAAATTTTGAAAAGTTACCTAAAGATAAAGCGGCTTGTGGTCAGTTTGCAAAACTATTTAAGCAATTCAATGAGCATCTGCAAGCTGCAAAAATCCAAGGCTTTAATTGGAATAAACGAACATATAATTCAGATGAAATGGATTCAACAGAACCACCGTTATTGCTTGCAATAGACGAGCAGACATATTTAATTCTTGCTTTACGTTATAAGGAGTTATTTTCTGAAGGTGGAAGTGGTGGAGGTGGAGACAATGTGCCATTTGAAATAGAAGGCTATTTAACAGAGATTGATACTGATAAGATTGATTCGGATTACATGAATAGTCGCTTTACCAAATACCTAAAAGCATTGCATGAAGGTGAAAAAGCGATATCAGTTGAAGAAGCATTGAATGAACTGCATAAGAGCTTTGCAGCTTTAACGCATGATGAACAAAAAATTGCCAATATCTTTTTACATGATGTTCAGCGTGGCGATGTACAATTCATAGAAGGTAAGTCATTTAGAGATTTCATTACAGAGTATCAATTTAAAGCTAAAGAGGATGAGATACATGCTATTGCGACTTCATTTGGTATAGATGAAACCAAATTAAGACAGTTGATCAATGCACACGTCAATGAAAATAATATTAATGAATTTGCACGTTTTGATGTTTTATTAAGTACAGTAGATAAAGCAAAGGCAAAGTTATATTTTGAGAAAGAAGAAGGGGCGACAATACCTCTTTTTAGGGTCAATGTGAAAATTGCAGCCTTTCTCAAAGAGTTTATTTTGAAAAATTCCCAATCAGATTAGGATTTTTGGTAGCTAAATATGACATACCAACCACCTTATACCATCACTTCAAAAATCATTCATCTGATTTCACAGATCAGTGAGAATATAGGGCGTTTGACTGTTTTAGAGGAAATTCAGGACAGCTTGAAACTGAGGAAAGCTAACCGTATCCGAACTATTCAAGGTTCACTTGCAATAGAAGGAAATACACTGAGTACAGAGCAAATCACAGCAATACTAAATGGTAAGCCTGTGATTGCTCCACCTAAAGAGGTGCAGGAAGTCCGTAATGCCATCAAAGCCTATGAACAGTTTCAGCTATGGCAGCCAACGGATGAGCATGACTTATTGGAAGCCCATCAAGTTTTAATGACAGGTTTGATTGATGAGATAGGAAATTATCGTCATGGTGGAGTAGGTGTTATGGCAGGTAATCAAGTGGTGCATATGGCACCACCTGCTAATCAGGTTCCCCGTTTAATGGCTGACCTATTAAAATGGCTTACCCAGAGTGAAGAACATCCTTTAATCAAAAGCTGTGTGTTCCATTATGAATTTGAATTTATTCATCCCTTTGCCGATGGGAATGGTCGCATGGGACGACTTTGGCAAACATTAATACTAACAAAGTGGAATCCAATATTTGCTAATATCCCTGTTGAAAGTCTGATTTATCAGAATCAACGAGCGTATTATGATGCTTTGCAAGCCAGTACTGATCAGACTAATTCAGCACCATTTATAGAGTTCATTCTACAGATGATCTTCGATGCGATTCAAAGTTCATTAACAACCGACCAAGCCACCGTACATGCTACCGATCAAGTTACCGTACAAGATGATGACTATGTTCAACGTTTAGTTTCAGCTATGGAACATAGAGAGTATAGCTTGACAGAGTTAATGTCTTTGCTTCAATTATCTCACAGGGCATCTTTCCAGCAGAATTATCTTAGACCGGCAATAGAGGCAGGTCTGATTGAGCGTACGATTCCGGATAAACCGAAAAGCCCTAAACAGCGGTATAGGTTAAAATAAATCAGAGGCTAATACATGAAATAAAGTGCCTCAAAATAAGTATCCAAAAAGATCTAGATCGAAAGCTATATATTATTATCATTTCATTATTCATTTGGAAATTAAAATATCAAGCTTGTTTCCTAATAAATCCCACGCCTCGCGCATTTCATCTGCATAATCGTAAACAATATAGATTCGTTTGAGCTTTGACTGTTCTGTATGGTTTAGGCATCGGTCAGCTACATCTGGGGTAACGCCTAAACGTACCATCATTGAAGCCCCTGTACGGCGTAGATCATGTGGTGTCCAATACCCACCAATTAGTTTCAGTGCGTCAAAGGATTTGGTGCGACCATGAATAACCTGGGCATCATTTTCACGTTGCCTGTCACCTACTTGTTTGGTGACAGTTTTGGTTGTTACTGCACCTGTTTTACTTCGGTTAGGATAGCACCAAGTGTCATGCTCTTTGATTTGATGCAATCGTTTAAACTGTCTGATTGTGAAATCAGATAGATAAACAGTGTGTGGTTTACCATTTTTACTATGTTCTGCTGGTATAACCCATGTTCTTTTTTCAAAATCAATATAACGCCATTCGGCAGAAAGTATTTCTCCAATACGACAACAAGTAGATAAACAAACCCATAGAGCAATTTGAGTTGATTCTAGTAAGTTTGCTGCTGGTAACAATTTGGATAACATAACAATTTCATCTTCATTTAAGATTCTATCTCTTTCATTATCTTTACCAAAGACCTTACTTTTATTGATGGTTGCCGTAGGGTTAATCTGTAAATAATCCCGCTCAATGGCAAAGTTAAACATCTGTCGTAGAAGTGAAAAAATCACTTTAGACATACGATTGACACCTCTTGCCATCAGTTGATCTGTGATTTCAGTAATATGAGATTTTTGTACATCAGCTACATAAAGATGACCTAAAGAAGGTAAGACATCTTTTTCAAACATACGGCGGACTTCACTACCACCATCTTTACGTTGTGAAATTTCAAGCTGTGTCCAGCGTTCAAATAATTGCGAAACTGTTAAGCGTGAAGCAAGACGAGCAGCTTCTGCATCCGCTTCAGCTTTCTCTCGGTCAAGACGTGCAATCTCGGCATCTCTCGTTTTGGTACGGGCAAGTTCTTCAGCCTCCAGATGCTCTTTAATATTTCTGATACCTGATTTATGTAAGCCAGCTAGATAGGTTGCTTTTTGAGTAGCTTCGGCTAATGTCATTGTGCCATCACTACCAGAACGGCTATAAGTACCAATTGGATAGGTGACTCGTTCTCCCTGTTCATTTTGATAGCGAAAATAGAAAAGTCGCTCACCGCTTTTAGTAATTCTGGCAATGAGGCTACCATGTCCCCAAATAGCAACCTGATTTAACCAGATATCTTTATCAGCCGATTTTACATTCATTTGTTTGTCTGTTATGTTCGCCAAGTACGATCTCCATTCTGGTTTAAGCATATTATATCTGGTTGCCAATTGGTTGCCAATTGAGTTTGGCTAGGTCAGGATTGGTTTGGAAGTTATAGGACTCATTATTTTTAAAATTAATGTAAAATCATTGTATTATGTTGTTTTGTGAAATAGTATAGGATTCAATCGGAATAAGCAGGATAGTGAAAAACTTTTATGGGGTGTAAGGGGTCGAAGGTTCAAATCCTTTCATTCCGACCAATTCAAGCAGTGAGTTCATTTCTTTTTCATATATTAAATCTAAGCTTAATTATATTCATTTTTGTTGATTTATTTTCCTATGTGGGTATTTGTGGAAATAGGTCTATATATGCAAAATACTGAATAACTCAGCTATCTATTCTTGTTCATATCATATTAGGGTATGTCCTCATTTGGTCTTGCACCAAATAAACATACAAGCGATGTAGACCATAGACTGATCATTTCGTGCAAGTTTATCAAATCGGATTGCAATGGCACGGAAATGTTTTAATCTAGAGAAGACATTTTCAACTAAATATCTCAATTGATATAGATATTTATCAAACTCTTTACTCAATCTCTTGCTGTTTGATCTCATTGGAATAACTGGGATCATATTCTTATTTTTTACGAATATCCTGATGTTTTCAGCATCATATCCTTTAACTGCAAGCAAATAATCTGCTGCTTCTACACTATCAATTAGTTGTTTTACAACTTGACTGTCGTGGGCTTCATCCCCGGTGATTTTAAATCAATCGGTAATCCATTCGCGTCGGTTGCAAGATGTAATTTTGTTGTTCATCCACCGCGTGATTATATAATTGCTTGCTCGAAACCATGTCAAGCTCCATTTGCATGCTGATGCACGCGTATGTGGTTTCCCTCAATGAGTACCCATTCTTGATCCAAGATGCCCTGTAATCTAAATACGTGCCATTGAAAAATATAGAAATAAAATAGTTTAAGGGGTTATCTTAAGTCTTTAAACTAATTCTTTAATTGAGAACACGTCCTAGTAATTATCGGCATTAATGATTACTGTCTTAATATCTGTCACAATCTTGACGTAAATTTTGCCATCACGTATAAGCATACAGAATGCAGCTACTTTTTCCCACAGCGCCACGCCCACGTTTTCCTTTATGCACACCGACAAAATAACTCTCATCTAGCTCAATTTGTCCATTAAAGACTTCTGTCGCATCTCGGTCAAGATAGATGATAAATAAATAACTTGCCGAGTTTTCCTATAAAGCAATGCAGCAGAGTTAGGTTGAATACCGAGTAAATCTGCTGCTGCTCTACTCTAGTAGTGCCCTTTGCTATAAAAAACTTAAGTAATTTTCTTTGAGTCTTTTTGCTCAATTTACATCTGATTAGTTTCATACAACTAGATTATTACAATTCTAATCTACTACAGTCCTAATCGTCTTATGAAATTTTTCAGTTCTGCTAATCTAGATATATGTAATTAAAATAAATAATCAGTAATATATTATTGTGTAGAGATAATATGCAGCTAGATCTATTTATGGTCATAATCCGATTTTAAATGAGAATATACGGTTAATTATATTTTTCATGATTCATGATTTTTTAATTATAAAATTTTAAATGCTCTATTAAATTGCAAATCTATGCATCAAAAAAAAGCAAAATTATATAGATGTTAAATCATGGTGCATATTTAAAAAAAATAGCTTTGCTAAAAAATAGTGCAATAATTTTTTTATAAAAACTTATTGACTATTAAAGTTAATATTTAATGCTAAAAGGTTTTGCTCGACTGATTTTTTAATAATAATAAGATGTTGTTTTATAATATTTAATAATTTTATTTGATCATTTTTGGTGCTATCTAAAAGTAGGTGTGCACCAAGTTTTATCTCTTAAAAATTAATTGACATTTCAACTAATTTGACGCATTTTAATTCTAAATCTAGTGATGAAATTTACAGTAAAAGGTGAATGTATGGATAATATTGTTTATGAAAAAATGATTTTAGGGGAAGGTCCTATTAAAGTCATGATTAAAGATAGTATTCATATCGCCGGATTTAAAACAGTTGCTGGAAGTCGTGCATTAATTAATAGTGAAATAAAAAAAGAAAATGCTGAGATTGTGGATTTAATTCTAAAATCTGATTGTCAAATCATCGGTAAAACTAATTTACATGAACTTGCTTATGGTATTACTGGCATTAATAAATTTACTGGTACAGCGATTAATCCGAAATATCCAGAACTGATTCCTGGAGGGTCTTCCAGTGGTTCTGCTGCTGCGGTTGCCGCAAATCTGGTTGACTTTTCAATTGGTACGGATACGGGGGGATCGATCCGTATGCCTGCTGCTTGTTGCGGTGTGTTTGGTTTAAAACCGACATTTGGCCGAGTCAGCCGTAAAGGCGTATTGCCTGAACAGACTAGTCTAGATTGTGTGGGGCCATTTGCCAATGATATGGATCATCTTGTTCAGGCTATGCAAATAATTGATCCTAGTTTCAAAGAGGATGTTGTCAATGCTGTGGCAGTCAAAACACCTAATCTGGTGATGCTTGATGTGAGTGCAGAAGATGAAGTGTGGCAAGTGGTGAAAGCGTTTCTCAAGCAAGCCGGATTTGAGCATTCTCCCCATGTTCAAATCGAAACGTTTGATGAAGCGTACAGTGCAGGGATGCAAATTATTAATTATGAAACATGGCAGGCATTTGGGCACTTGGTAGCAAGTGGAGATGTTGCCGAAGACGTGGCAGGTCGATTGTTAAAAGCCTCTAAAACCACCAGTGCAGATGTCAATGCTGCAAATCTAGTACGAGAAAAGTTTAGTCAGGCTATTGATCAATTGCTTGAGCAGTATGACGCCATTGTAATGCCCACTTTACCGCAAATTCCACCAAAAATTGCCGATGCAGAAAATACAGTCGCATTTTTAAATATGACGGCGTTGGTGCGACCTTTTAATTTATCAGGTCATCCAGCCGTCACCATTCCTTTACAGACTGCGGATGGCAATCCCGTCGGTCTTCAAATTGTCACCCGACATGATGCTGATGAACAGTTATGTGCCATTGCGACATATCTGGTCAATAGGGCAAACGCAAATTAGTAGGAGCCGGAAAATATGAATGGCCTATCCATGGTAAGTATTAGTAATAATCTGAATGATGATGTCGATTTAGACACCTTATGTCAGGAAATCAGAGAGCGTGCGGTGACAGGCGAGTTTGATGAACAGGCTTATGTTTCTTTGGACATCATCGATAAGTTGAAAAAAATTGGTGTCTATCGCGCACTGGTTCCTGCTCGTTTTGGTGGAGAAGAATGTACTCCGAGAGAATTTTGTGAATTGATCGAGAAACTCTCCACGGCCGATGGTTCTGTAGGGTGGGTAGCCAGTTTTGGTATGAGTCCGGCCTATCTTGCTGGTTTACCGGAAGCTACTTTGGCACAAATTTATCAGGATGGTCCCGATGTGGTTTTTGCGGGTGGGATTTTTCCGCCTCAACCTGCTCAAGTCACTCAGGATGGCATGCTGGTTAAAGGTCGCTGGAAATTCTCTAGTGGTTGTATGGGCGCAGATATTATCGGTGTAGGTATTTCTCCGTGTAAAGGATCGGAAGCACAAGGATTGCCTCGAATGGCGGTGATGCCTGCCGATCAGGTACAGATCGAAATGACATGGGATACGGTGGGCTTAAAAGCCACAGGTAGCCATGATCTGATAGTGAATGATGTACTGGTTCAGGAAGACTGGACCTTTGTACGCGGTGAAGCTTCAAAGTTACCGGAACCATTTTTTAAATATCCTTCTTTATCTTTTGCCACACAGGTTTTAACTGTGGTGGGTATTGGGATTGCTGCCGCTGCACTGGAAGAATTTAAAAATCTGGCACCGGGAAAATCATCTATTACAGGTGGCGCACAAATTGCGCATCGACCAGTTACGCAATATGAATTTGCAAAGGCAGAAGCAGAATTTTTGGCATCTAGAGCATGGTTTTATCAAACCATGGATGCGGTCTGGGACGTGATTTTAAAAGGGCAACAGCCGTTACCTGAGCAAATCAGCCAGATGCGCTTGTCCTGTACCCATGCAGCACGGGTGGCCTCAAAAGTAACCCGCAAAATGCAAATGCTGGCAGGCATGACGGCCATTTATACCAATAACGTGTTTAGTCGTTTTGTCAATGATAGCAACGTGGTGACACAGCACGCCTTTATGGGCGATGCAACTTTGTTGAATGCCGGCGCCATGAGCTTTGGTCTGGAACCCACTCCGGGATATTTATAACATTAAAGAGGTATAGCGAAATGGAAACCAAAAAATCACTCCGTGTATTGTTTTGTATGGGAATCAATCAAAACTTTTTTGATGCTCCTCCCGAAGAAGCCAAGGCAGTATGGGCGGCATTTGGCGAAATGTGGCACGGTATCCATGATTTACCAAATGTCACCGTATACGGCAGTCTTGATGATGATCAGAGTATGGTTGGGCCAAGTGCTGGCTGGCCGTGGACCACTTATCTTTTGGCTGATGTGCCGGATATTGAAACGGTACACGTAGCTTGCAATTTATTCCGTAGCACCGTGGTGGGTGAAGGCCCTTTTAAGCTCTGGAAATATTGTAAGGTTGAAGCGCGGGTAGGGCGCGAACTGGTGATCCAGCGTTAATTGATATGTGTTGGGGAAAATGTCATGCAGGCCATTTTACAGCGATTAGCCCGATTGGAAGCGGTCAATGAAATCCGTAACAGCATCAATCGCTATATGGAAATTTGTGATGCGTTAGATGCCAATACCAATTTATCACAATTGATGGCTCTGTTTGATGAACAGGCCATCTGGGAAGGTGTTGGCGAACGTTATCAGGCAGCATTTGGACGCTATGAAGGGCGATCTGCAATCGAAAAAATGTTTGCAGGCTATATGCAGCAACAATCACATTTTGTCATGAATGCGCATTTTGTCAGTTCGGAACAGATTGATCTGCAAGAACCACTGGCAACAGGTCGCTGGCTGATGCTGCAAACCTCAACATTTAGAGATGGCAGTTCACATCTAAATGCCGCCAGACTGCATATCCAGTTTAAATGTCAAGACGATGGTCACTGGAAAATCAGCCATTTTCAGACCGAAAACATTTTTAGTCGTCCGATCTCCTACTGGGAAAGTGCAGCAACGTTGCCTGTGCCGAAGGCTTAACCAGCTACACCCATATATTTGAGGAAAAAATCAATGAACAGTTTAATTCCGATGAGCGCCGCAGAAACGGATTATGCCGGTCTGGTACAAACCGACCGAGTGCACACTTCTTTATACAAAGACGAGCAGATCTTTGATGAAGAAATGGAAAAAATATTTTATAGCACTTGGGTCTGGGTAGCGCATGCCAGCGAAATTCCCGATGCAGGAAGTTTTAAAACCATCAATATTGGTAAACAACCTGTTGTTGTGGTACGTGACCGTAAAAAACAGGTGCATGTATTACTTAACCGTTGTCGTCATCGTGCAGCAACTGTCTGTGAGCATAAAAAAGGCAAAACCAATAGTTTTGTCTGTCCCTATCATGGCTGGAGCTATGCACTGGATGGGACTTTGCGTGGTGTACCTGCCCCAGAAAGTTATGGTGAATGCCTAGATAAAAGTGAGTTTCCCTTGGTTAATCTGCGGGTTGAAGAGTACAACGGCATGATTTTCGCCTCATTTAAACAGGATATCGAACCTTTGCTGGATTTTCTTGGTCCTGCAAAAAAATGGATGGACCTATTTATGAAACAAGGTGCAGGTTATCCCATTAAAGTGCTGGGCGAGCATCGTTTCCGTTTTCCGGGTAACTGGAAAATCCAGCTGGAAAATACCACAGATGCTTATCATTTTCCGTTGGTGCATAAATCATTCTTAAGTTCGGTGGATGAGCAAACCGAACGCATGTTGGATTTTGTGGGTGGTCCTGGTTATGTCGAAGATCTGGGTAATGGTCATAGTGTGATGGTAATGATTCCGGAGCTGATTGATCTGGAAGAAGAACTGATGGAGCGTGATATTCCGGAACGCTTTGAAGCGTTGGCACAGGCATTACGTGATGAAGGACATGAAGAGTTACAAGTCCGTCGTATTGTGCGAGCAGTTGGTGGTTCCGGTTTTAACCTCAATCTTTTTCCAAACATTGCCTGTTCTATGGCGTTTTTCCGAGTATTACAACCGATTTCTGTACAGGAAACCGAAATTCATCATGCTGTGATTACTATGGACGGTGGTCCGCAACTGGCCAATCAGTACCGTTTGCGTTTGCATGAACACTTTCAGGGACCGCTGGGTTTCGGTACACCGGATGATTCTGAAGCATGGGAACGGGTACAGCATGGTGCAGCCGCAGGCAATGATCTCTGGATTATGCTGAATCGTGGCTTGCCGGGTGAGGTGAAAACCGAAGATGGCTTGAAAAGTGATGTTAGTGCTGAAACAGGTATGCGTGCGGCCTATCAGCAATGGAAAAAGATGATGACTGCATAGGATAGAGAAGACATGAACGAACAATTACAGCGATTAACTGAAGTGACAGCATTCATCTGGACCGAAGCCGATATGCTGGATCATGCTGAATATCAGGCTTGGCTTAATCTATGGGAAAAAGATGGCAAATATATCATTCCGATTGATCCAGCATTGACGGATTATGAAAACCATCTGAATTATGCCTATGACGATCATCATATGCGCCAGTTACGGGTAGAGCGTCTGGAAAATGGTGAAGCGATTTCCACTTCACCCAAAGCCAATACCGTACGCAGTGTTTCACGCGTCCGTATCTTGCAGGAAGAGGGTAATACCGTGGTGTTGCGTTGTGCTCAGAATCTGCGTGAGTTTCGTAAGGAAAACCTGCGTCATTACACCGCCGATGTGACATATACCCTAGTCCGCAATGCGGAGGGTGAATTTAAGATTCAGCGCAAAATCATCAATTTGATCAATTCAACCGATACCTTGGCGGGTATTAGTTATCTTCTTTAAGGTGGTGAACAATGGGTAAAGTTGTCTTGATCACAGGATCATCATCGGGTTTGGGTTATGTGATTGCCGACTATCTGGCGAGTCAGGATTATCAGGTGATTGTTTCGGGTACCAGTCTGGAAAAGGCACAGGAAGCGATTGCAGGGAGTCAGTATGCAAAAAACATGTATGCCTTAAAGCTGGATATTTCGCTTGAAGATGATTTTTATCAGGCGGTGCGATGGATTGAAGAGAAGTTTTCGCGACTGGATGTGTTGGTCAATAAT
Organism: Acinetobacter populi; assembly: GCF_002174125.1. Classification (GTDB taxonomy): domain Bacteria; phylum Pseudomonadota; class Gammaproteobacteria; order Pseudomonadales; family Moraxellaceae; genus Acinetobacter; species Acinetobacter populi. The sequence goes on along the minus strand of NZ_NEXX01000001.1, from coordinate 577,780 downwards.
GCCTCGGTCACCAAAGCCACCCCTGTTTTGGAGATTAGTGCAGCGGAATTTGATTGGGTTACGCAGATTAATCAGCGTGGCACATTTCAGGCTTGTCAAATTCTGGGTCAGTATATGGCTGGAAAAGGCGCGGGACGTATCATCAATATGGCATCTCTGGCCGGACAGAATGGCGGTACGGCAACGGGGGCACACTATGCTGCCAGCAAAGGGGCGATTGTGACTTTGACCAAAATTTTTGCCAAACAATTTGCGGCACAGGGTGTCACAGTGAATGCAATTGCGCCAGGTCCAATGGATTCACCTGCGGTACAAAGCATTGTCGCTGCGGAAAAGATGCAACAGTTTATTGATAATATTCCCGTTAAGGCATTGGGAAGTATGACGTTTATTGCACAAACCGTTGACTTGCTGGCCAGTGATAACGCTTATTTTGTGACGGGTGCAACCTGGGATATCAATGGTGGTTTATTTATGCGCTAGATCAATTGATCCGAGGCATAACGTAGAGGTAAACATGACTGAACTTTATACGGTAAAGGTAAAAGACCGCCATGTGGAAGGTGGCAATGTGGCAGTGTTGGAGTTTGAGTCTGCAACAGATCAGGTACTGCCAAGTGTTGAAGCAGGATCACATATTGATGTGCATCTGCCTAATGGTTTGGTACGCCAATATTCTTTATGTCAAAACCCGGCACAGGTAGGCATTTTTCGTCTGGGGATTTTAAAAGACCCTGCATCGCGTGGTGGATCATTATCGGCATTTAATGATCTTCAAGCGGGTATGCAATTGCAGGTGAGTGCGCCGCGCAATTTATTTCCACTCTCTAAAGCCAAGCATACTGTATTGATTGGTGGTGGAATAGGTATCACACCACTGATTACTATGGCTTATCAACTGTTACAACAGGGTGCATCTTTCGAGCTGCATTATTGTGGTAAAAGTGCAGGCAGTAGTGCATTTGTGGAAGAAATTAAAAGCGGTGAGTTGGCAGCATTTAGCTATTTTCATTTTAAGGATGAAGGGGCAAATCATCGGCAGTTTTTTCAGGACAGTATTCAGAATATTGATCCGGCGACACATATTTATACCTGTGGCCCCAATGGGTTTATGGATTGGGTAATCAATTTGGCACAGTCGCAACATATTCCGGATGAGCAAATTCATAAAGAATATTTTCAAGTTGAGGCAGATTTAAGTGGTGATAGTTTTGAAGTTGTAGCACAGCGCAGTGGAAAAATTATTATGGTGGATGCCGAGGAAACTATTATTGCTGCCTTGGCCCGAGAAGGCATCAAAATAGAAATGTCGTGCGAGCAGGGCGTTTGTGGTACCTGTATGTGTGATGTGATTGAAGGTGAGCCGGATCATCGCGATGTGTATTTTACCGATGAGGAAAAAGCCAGTAATGAACAAATACTGGTGTGTTGTTCCCGATCTAAAACTTCACGTCTGGTATTAGATATTTAATTCTGGGCGAACGATTAAGATATGAAAACGGTTGTAGGAGAATGAAGATGAATTCATTACAGGCCATGGATGCAATCAGCATTGATCCATTACAATTTCGGCGCGCTTTGGGTAATTTTGCAACAGGTGTAACCATTATCACTGCACAAAATGAATCGGGTGAAAAAGTAGGTGTGACTGCCAATAGCTTTAATTCGGTTTCTCTTGATCCACCACTCATCTTGTGGAGTATTGATAAAAAATCTTCAAGTTTTTCCGTATTTGAGCAGGCTTCACATTTTGCGGTAAATATCTTATCGGCATCTCAGATTGAGCTTTCCAATACATTTGCCCGTCGTAATATTGATAAATTTGCCAATGCACGGTTTCAGCCGGGTGCAGGCATGGTGCCTGTTCTGGAAAATTGTTCTGCAGTATTTGAGTGTGAACGTCATCAAATTGTAGAAGGTGGTGACCACTGGATAATCATTGGTAAAGTGGTTAATTTTTATGATGAAGGGCGTAGTCCACTGGTTTACCATCAAGGTGCTTATTCTAGTGTCATGCCACATCCAAGTTTAGATATTCCACAAGATCATATGACAGCAGGTCAGGAAGATGCGGACAATATTTATCGGGGGCGATTATATGATAATGCTTGTTATTTGATGAGTCGCGCGATCAAGGCCTATCAAAAAACCTATATTCCAAAACAATGTGCATCAGGTTTTCGAACTAGTGAAGCCCGTTTATTACTGGTACTTGCCAGTGAAACGGCATCGTGTAAGGAAGAATTATCGCGTGATGTTGCCATGCCAATGTTGGAAATTGAACGTGCTTCTGAAATTCTGCAAAAACAGGGATTATTACTGGATCAGGGTGATTTTTTTGAACTGACTGAAAAAGGCTTGGAAACTGCACAATGGTTATTTGAAATTGCAGATAGTCATCAAAATGAAGTATTTAAAAATTATTCTGAGCAAGAGAAAGAAACTTTTATCAAAATTTTAAAGGATTTGGTGGGTTTAAAATAATTAGTTAAAGATTAAAAAAAGCGAATAGAATTTATTTTATTCGCTTTATTTTTTGGATTAAATATTTTTATATAAAGATTTTTTGGGTGTTGCAAGGACTTGCTCCAGCATTGGGATGAAAAATTCTAAAGGTAATGTTTCCATATTTTGGTCAAAAGCAGGAGAGTCATATTTTCTGCAAAACTCTTCTGTATAACTAAAATAAGGATGATCTTTAAATTGATTACGTTGAAAACGATCCAGTCCAATATGATGAAAAAAATAATAGCCCTGAAAAATACCATGATGTTTTAACATCCAGTAATTTTTTTCACTAATAAAAGGTTCCAATAATGTTGCGGCGAGATCGGCATGATTATAACACGCCAATGTATCTCCAATATCATGTAACAATGCACAAACTACATATTCAGGATCACGCCCATCTTGATATGCCAATGTCGCAGTTTGTAAACAATGTGTTAAACGATCAACCGGAAAGCCACCATGATCATCTTTTAATAAAAGTAAATGATCAATTATTCGTTGTGTATGATTTTTCTTAAATAATTTAAAGTGTTCAGCAATGATTTTAAAATCACTTTGTTCACTTTCAATAATATTTTTAAATTTTGCCTTTGATAAACTGCTCATTAAGGTGCACTCTTTAAAATAAAAGAGTTATTCATGCAATAATTATTCCATAAAAATTGTATAAAATACCATGAATTTATTTGGTGCATTATAATTAATATTAACTGTCAAATTGTAATAAAATATTTAAAGAAAAGTTAAATTATTAGAAAAATCACATAAAAATATGGCTTAAATTTGCTGGTTGAAATTTATTCTCATTTGTTATTTTAATTTTGCACAATCATGGCATACATATAGTTTTAAATTTTTTCTTTGGCGGTTTTGTGCATTTTTAGTGCGTTTCATAAAATTGACATTTCAATTAAAAAATAACATAGTTTTAGTCGGGTTTATGGGTTGGTTATATTTTTTGGAAGGGTTTAATTATGTCTGTTAAAGCAAAGTTTTATACTGGTAATAATAAAACCTATTTGGCTTTATTAATAAGTGCAATGGGTTTTCAAAATGTTTATGCAGATTTTTTAGAGGACAGTGAATCATCGATTTATTTAAGAAATTTTTATATTGATCGTAGTTTTGATCGGGTTAAAAGGCCTGATATTGGAAGTTGGACACAGGCAGTTTCTGGTAAGTTTAAATCAGGTTATACGGATACACCAATTCAGATTGGTTTGGATGCATCTGTACAATATGCTTTTCGATTAAATGATCATAATGCAAAGCGTGCTGATACTATTATTCCTTTTGATACAGTAAAAGGTGAGCAATATAATGATTATGTGAAATATGGGGCGACATTAAAATTGAAATATAATGAAACCGAATTAAAAGTTGGTGAATTATATCCAATGACACCTGTTGCATTTATTGATGATTCACGGCAGTTAGTAACCAGCTATGCTGGTGCAATGCTAGAGTCAAAAGATATTAAAGATCTAAAAGTTAGTGCAGGCCGTTTGACTCGTATTAATGGTCGGGAAGATGATGAATATCGAAAAATCAGTTTATTTACTGGGCAGGCCAGTTCTAATCCAAATGCATTGGGGAGTGATGGTCTGAATTTTATTGGCCTAGATTATAATTTTACACCCAAAATATCTGGTTCATATTGGTATGGTCAGTTAGAAGATATCTATCAACAACATTATGCTAAGCTAGCCTATAGTACTCAGATTGGCGGTGCAAAAGTTAGCATCGATGGTCGTTATTTTAATAATAAGGAAGATGGTGATGCATTTTATGGGAAAATAGACAGTCAATCCTATGGCTTAATGACAACTATTCAAAATGGTGATCATTTATTCTCTACAGGGGTAAGGAAAAATGAAGGCCCAAGTACTTTTCCTACTTTAACTGGTTATGCACCCCAACCATTTTTACATGCATGGTCTAATTTGGGTTTTGTAAGTCCGGAAGAGATGACTTGGCATATTTTATATCGTTATGATTTTAAAGGATTGGGTTTACCAGGTTTATCAACGACTTTGCGTTATTTACATGGCGATAATATTTATCGTGCGGGTATGAGTGATAATACGGAAATTGAAAAAAGTTTCATGCTGAGCTATGTCGTTCCCGAAGGTAAACTTAAAGGTTTGGGGTTGCAATGGATGAATATCAACACCGATACCAAGTATGATAAAACGACTAATAATCCTGGGGCAAAATGGCAGGAAAATCGTTTAATTGCAACTTATACATATAAATTCTAAACTTATTTTTGATATTGAAAGCCTACTGAAAAAGTGGGCTTTTTTTATGCACTTTTATCAGTATTGGGTTTATTTTAGGGCATAAAATTAGTTGAAAAGTATATTTTTATTTTAAATTCTTTTTTGCTTAAATTTTTATTGTAAGTTATTGATATATATAATTTTAAAAATTTTTATAAAATAATAAATGTGGCATGGATACTGCATAAATACTGTATGTAATATTTAGATGTTTCAATCAAATTGTATTGAGCATGACATCAAACTAAGAGGAGAGTTTGGCATGAATTTCATCAAGACAGCCCTATTTGGCGCCATTTTAACAGGTAGCATGTCAGCCGCTTTTGCTGATATTAAAATTGGTGTTGTGACATCTTCAAGTGGACCCGTTGCAATGGTCGGTATTCCACAGAAAAATACCATTGCATTATTACCCAAAACATTAGGCGGTCAGACAGTTCGCTATATTTCGATTGATGATGCCAGTGATCCGACCGCTTCTGTCAAGGCGGTGAATAAGCTGATCAAGGAAAATAATGTTGATGCGATTATCGGACCTTCAGGTTCACCTAATGTCATGGCGGTGATTGGTACAGTTGCCAAGGCAGGCGTACCTTTATTGGCTCCGGTAGGTACATCCAGTGCGGTATTACCGATGGATGCACAAAAAAAATGGGTATTTAAGACCACACAAAATGATGATCTGATTGCATCTGCACTGATTCAGGATATGGTGAAGCGTAAAATCAAAACTTTAGGGTTTATTGGGACCGCTGATCCGTATGGAGATAACTGGAATAAAGTGGTGACTTCACTGGCAGCAAAAAATGGTATTAGTATTGTTGCCAAAGAAAGTTTTCAGCGTCAGGATACCTCACTCACCGGGCAGGCACTTAAGCTGATTGCCAAAAAACCACAGGCAATTTTAGTTGCAGCACCGGGAAGTTCTGCGGTAACACCACAAACTGCATTGTATGATCGTGGCTATCGCGGACAAATGTATCAAACGCATGGTGCAGCCCTAGATCAATTTCTGAAAATGGGTGGCAATAAAGTCAATAATACAATTTTGGCGGCAAGTTTGATGCTGGTGATTGATGAAATTCCAAATAGTAATCCATCTAAAGCTGTTGCCTTAAACTATATGAATAATTATAAAAAACTTTATGGCAGCTATCCCGCGACTTTTGGTGCAAATGTTTATGATGCAGGTTTATTGTTGGAAAAAGCAGTACCAATTGCCTTGAAACAGGCAAAACCGGGTTCTTTACAATTCCGCCAAGCCTTGCGCAGTGCACTGGAAAACACCAAAAATCTTGCCGGAACACAGGGTGTTTATAACATGACACCGACTGACCACAGTGGTTTTGATCAACGTGGCCGCGTCATGATTACTGTAAGCAATGGTCAATGGAAGTTACTGAAATAATTTTTAGTTTAACTATTTTCTAACTTATTCAAAACTTAATTTTTTGGGGATAAATATCTCTTGGAGAGGTTTTGTCTCTAAAAAATGAAACAGGGTAAGGTATATGGATTTTAACATCGCATTAATTTTAGGTCAGGATGGGATCACCAGTGGGGCAATTTATGCCTTACTGGCACTGTGTATTATTCTGGTCTTTACGGTTACCCGTATTTTATTAATTCCGCTGGGTGAGTTTACTGTTTTTGGTGCATTAACGCTGGCATCTATACAGGCAGGAACACCAAGTACGATTGTCTGGTTGCTTGTTGCACTTTTTATCATCAATGTGCTGTTGGATGGCTATGCCTATTTTAGACATCACGTTTATTTTAACTGGAAAATGAAAATTGCCTTGGGTATCTATATTGCGATATTGGTGGGTGCCATGTACCAACTGCCTTTGGCCACCTTACCCATGTTTTTACAGATTCTGTTTACACTGGCAATTCTTACCCCATTGGGTCCGATGCTCTATCGTAGCTGTTTTCAACCGATTGCTTCGGCAAAGTCTCTAGTCTTACTGATCGTTTCTATTGCAGCACATGTCGCTCTAGTCGGTATTGGTTTGGTGATTTTTGGACCAAATGGTGCTCAGACACAACCGTTTAGTGATGCAAGTTTTGAACTTGGCAGCTTAAGTGTGAGTAGCCAGACTTTATGTATTTTGGCTGCGTTTCTGATTTTGATCATTGCATTATGGTATTTCTTCGGAAAAACATTGTACGGCAAGGCCTTACATGCTACAGCAGTTAATCGTGTGGGGGCGCAATTGATGGGAATCTCACCTATATTTGCCGGAAAGGTTACCTTTGCATTGGCTGCATTTATTGGTGCACTCTCTGGCATTTTAATTTCTCCTGTCACCACCTTGTATTACGATTCTGGCTTTTTAATCAGCTTAAAAGGTTTTGTCGGCGCCATTATTGGTGGGCTGGTGAGTTTTCCTGTTGCAGCAATCGGATCGATCGCAGTTGGATTAATTGAGTCTTTTTCAATGTTCTGGGCCAGTGATTATAAAGAGATTATTGTGTTTACGATCATTATTCCTTTCTTAATTTGGAAGTCTTTAACTTCCCGTCATTCAGAGGAGGATGGTGAATGAAAACGAAGTATTTGCTATTGGCTTTCGCACTCATCACTTTGGTTAGTCCATTAATTCTACCTGCTTATCAGGTCACTTTATTGAATTATATTGGTTTGAATGCACTGGTGGTTTTGGGACTGATTTTGCTGACAGGTGTTGGCGGTATGACTAGTTTTGGTCAGGCTGCCTTGGTCGGAATTGGTGCTTATACCACGGCCTATATTTCTGCCACCGAACAGTTACCACAATGGCTGGCCTGGACCAATGGTAGTCCTTGGATGGCATTAATTCTGGGTATTATGATTACCATCATCTCGGCAATTTTGGTCGGTGGATTAACGCTAAAACTCTCTGGGCATTATCTGCCACTGGGTACAATTGCTTGGGGTATCTCGCTGTATTATTTCTTTTCTACCATTGATAGTCTGGGTGGACCTTCTGGCATATCCAATATCCCAAGCATTCATCTACTGGATTACACCCTTGATAGCAGCAATAAAATGTTTTATCTCATTTGGGTAATTCTTTTTATTGCCATTCTTCTGACCAAAAATCTCTTAAATTCCAGAGAGGGTCGTGCCATTCGTGCACTCAATGGCGGGCAGATTATGGCGGAATCTATGGGCGTGAATACCTTTCGTTCAAAAATGGTAATTTTTGTCATCGCTTCAATCTATGCCTCTATTTCCGGTTGGCTTTATGCACACAATCAGGCATTTATTAATCCAACACCATTTGGTTTGCAGGCTGGTATTGACTATCTATTTATGGCGCTGTTAGGCGGTGTTGGCAGCATTTGGGGTGCAATTCTGGGTGCGGGTATTTTTACCATGGCGCGGCAATGGTTACAGGATTTTCTGCCAGTAATTTTTGGTTCAGAAGGGCATTATGAAACCATCGTGTTCGGTTTATTAATCGTGGTTTTGATGCAAAAAGCACCTGCCGGACTATGGCCCATGATTGTCAAACTCGTGCCACAAAAATTCCGTGCAAAAGATCAGCATTTTGCCATTACCCCACCGACACGGGAATTACCTTCTCTGGAATTTCCATTAAAAGGTTCGGTGATTTTGGAAGCAAAAGATGTGACCAAAAAATTTGGTGGTCTGGTCGCTAATAACCAGATGAATTTGTCTATCCATGCAGGTGAAATTCTGGCACTGATTGGTCCGAATGGGGCCGGTAAAAGTACCATGTTTAATCAGCTTTCCGGGGTTGATGTACCGACTAGTGGTGATGTCATCTTTCTGGGTGAAAAAATCAATGGACAGAGTTCCCGCGAAATTGCCAAAAAAGGTTTAAGCCGAACATTTCAGCACGTCAAGATTTTACCGGAAATGACGGTACTTGAGAATGTTGCCATTGGTGCCCATTTGCGTGGTGATAAAGGTGTGATTGCCTCCATGTTGCTGTTGGATCGGGAAGAAGAAAACAATCTTTTAAACGAAGCAAAGGCGCAGCTTGAGCGTGTTGGTCTGGGCGATTATCTCTATACCGAAGCAGGTAATCTAGCACTGGGACAGCAACGTATTCTGGAAATTGCCCGTGCTTTATGTGCTAGACCGTCTTTATTGTTGTTAGATGAGCCAGCTGCTGGATTGCGTTTTCAAGAGAAGCGCGCTTTGGCAGATTTACTCGGCAAACTGAAGTCCGAAGGCATGGCAATTTTGCTGGTTGAGCACGATATGGATTTTGTCATGAATTTAGTGGATCGCGTGGTGGTCATGGAATTCGGACAGAAAATTGCCGAAGGATTACCCGAAGAAATCCAGAAAAATGAAGCGGTACTGGAAGCTTATCTCGGAGGTGCAGCATGAGTATGATTGAACAAAATGATCAAGGTAAGTCGTTGCTAGAAGTCAAAAACTTAAGTGTGGCTTATGGCAAGGTCGAGGCATTGCTAAACTTTAATATGCGGGTTAATGAAGGTCAGATTGTTTCTGTGGTGGGGCCAAATGGTGCTGGGAAAACTACGTTATTGTCTGCCATTATGGGTGTATTGGGTTCAAAAGGTCATGTGGAGTTTGATGGTGAAATTGGACAATGCCCGCAGATCGAACGCATGGTGGTGCGTGGACTTGGACTTGTACCGGAAAAGCGTGAACTCTTTAGTTCGATGAGTATAGAAGACAATTTGATGTTGGGTGCATTTCAGCGTTATCGTCATGGCGATCGTAGCTATAAAGACACACTGGAGCAGGTATATAGTATTTTCCCTCGCTTAAAAGAACGATGCGGTCAGGAGGCTGGAACTTTGTCCGGTGGCGAACGTCAGATGTTGGCGGTTGGTCGGGCTTTGATGGCAAAACCTAAATTATTGATGCTGGATGAACCTAGTCTGGGTTTGGCACCTTTAATTACTCGTGAAATTTTCAAGATCATTGATCAGTTACGTGGACAAGGCGTTTCCATTTTATTGGTTGAACAAAATGCTCGCGCGGCACTCAGACTTGCGGATTATGCCTATGTGCTGGAAATGGGTGAATTATCCATGCAAGGTCGCGGGGCAGATCTGGTTGAAGATCCACGTATTATCGAGAGCTATCTCGGCATCAATAGCAAGCATCAAGATGTGCTGGCAATCTAGAAGGTGCGATAGCAATGGATAAACAGACAAAGATTTGTATCGTGGGTGCTGGTGCAATTGGTTGTACGGTAGCAGCTCGATTGATTCTAGCCGGATTTGATCATGTAGCCTTGATCGCCCGTGGTGAAAATCGACAGGCATTGCTAAAGAATGGTATTCATCTTAAAGATTTAACCGGTGAACATCATGTTAAACCTTACCAGGTATTAGAGGATACTGCATTATTGCCCGTGCAGGATGTGGTCTTTATTGCAACTAAAGCAGATGCGTTGCGAAATGTACTGACTGATATTCTGCCTGTGCTGTACGATCAAACTCTATTGATTCCACTCATGAACGGTATTCCTTTCTGGTATTTTTATATCGGACAGCAAGATGACCAAGTCGAAGTAATACAATGTCTGGATCAAGATCATTATTTGATTAAGTATTTCCCATTACAGCACTTGATTGGCGCAGTGGTATTTATCACGGCGCAGTTACATGGGTATGGGAAAGTACAATCCGATAATCCATATTTATTGATTTTTGGTGAACCTAATCATCAATCAAGTGACCGGCTACAAGCACTAAAGTTAATGTTTCAGGATACCGGGATCGAAGCACGAGCAGTTGAAAATATCCGTGATCAGATCTGGACCAAAGTTATTGCTAATTTAAGTTCCAATCCCTTGTCGGTTGTTACGGGTGCCACCTTAAAAGATATCTATTCTCATCCACAACTATTACCTGTCGTCACAGAAATCATGCAGGAAATACGCCTGGTTGCTGTCAGCTATGGTGCCAGAATTAGCATTGATCCTCATAGTTTTCTAAAACTTGGTAGCGAAATGGGGGAGGTTCATACCTCAATGTGGCAGGACTTTCAACATAAACGACCACTGGAATTAAACAGTATTGCGACGGCGGTATTTGAACTGGCGCAACGTTATCAATGTCCAATGCCAACCACTTTCAACATCTGTAATTTAGCCAAATTTATCAGTGAACAATCATTGCATTGCTAATCTTAGAGGAAAATAAAATGAACTCATCAGTTACTACATTAAATTGTTCTCAACAGGAATGGGAACTGCGGGTTAAACTGGCCCAATGCTATCATCTGGTCGATTTTTTTGGTTGGACAGAAACAATTTTCAATCATATTTCTGCACGTTTGCCAGGTGAACATGCCTATTATCTGGTTAATCCTTTTGGATTAAATTACAGCGAAGTGACACCTGAAAACCTGTTGAAAGTGGATCATACCGGCAATAAAGTTGAACCCTCTGCATATGATGGGAATCCTGCCGGATTTGCATTACATAGTGCAATTCATACTGCTCGTGAAGATATCTGCTGTTTAATTCATACCCATACCACACCGATTAGTGCCATTGTGCAAAAAAAACAGGCCTTTAAATACGATAGTTTTTATGGGGCACAGCTCTATGGTCGTATTGGTTATCATGCATTTGAGGGCATCACTTTATTTCAAGATGAAAAAGAACGAATGATTCAAAGTTTGGGTGATAAGCATATTCTTGTGCTGCGTAATCATGGCATTGCAGTCGGTGAAAGCAGTATAGAAAAAGCTTTTTTCTTACTCTGGACAGTACAGCGCGCAGCGGAAATTCAATGTCAGGCTGATGCAATGGGTGGGGAAGATGTGCCACTAGCAGATGATATTAAAGAAAAATGTGCTGATTTAACTGCAATGTTGATACGGGAAAGTGGGTTTGCTACAAAATTTTTCGATGCCATGGTGCGTAAGATGCAAAGTGAAAAATGAATACTATAAATCATTAAATGATTGGTATAAAAATAGAGTTGTATTCTGCAACTCTATTTTTATATGCAGGAATATCATTATTTTTCATCTTTATATTTTTATCAGGATAAGGAAATGATAAACTAAAAAAACAAACTGATTTGTGAATGCTGAAGATGACAAATAAATACTCCAAATATTTTCCAATACATGATGATTTTAGTATTGATGATTTTCCTTATTACTGGATTTCACAGGTACATGGATTATATATTACAAAAATGGATAATTCATTAAAACAATATGGTTTGGATAATTCCAGACGACGGATTATTCTGGCTGTACATGCAAGACAGAATGCGAGTATTTCCGAATTGGCTGAGATGGCAATTATCAAGATTCCTACAGCGACCAAAATTATTTACCGGTTAAAAGATGAAGGTATTTTGGATACTTCAGTATGTGATACCGATAGTCGAATTACTAGAGTCAGTCTGACCACAAAAGGCCATGATATGGTAATTAAAATTAATGAAATTACTTCATTATTATTTAATGATAGCTTTGCTGGATTAAAACCTTCTGAAATTAAAAAACTAAACGATGCCTTAAAAATAATTAAAAATAATTTGAGTTAAAATAAAATTCCTGAGTTGTAATTAAATATTTATAACTCAGGTGTTGGTATATAAAATGCATGTTTATTCAGGTGGAAATGAATTTTAAGTGTATTTTGTAGGGATAGATATGATTAAAGCAAATCTTTCTCAAATTTCTGTCTGGACAGAACATATTGAATCTGTATGTGGTGCATTTGAAACAAAGTTTAATGCTGATCAAGCTTTGTTTATTGGAGAAGTGCGAGCTTATCAATTAGGCAACACAGAAGTTGCTTTTATTCGCAGCAATGCCAATCAGATAGTTCGCCAAAAAGGCAAGTTGGACCGTGCTGAAGATCGTTTCTGCTTTTTGATTTTTCAACCCAAAGGAAAAATGCTGATTTATCAAGATGAACAAAAAATACAAATAAATGAAAATGATATCGTTTTACTTGATACCGCAAAGACTATCGAAATGTTCCCGCAAGGTATGTTTGAACATATTTCTGTACATCTTTCCCGAGAAAAATTATTGATCAATGATATCACAGCACAGCATTTTGGCAGATTAAATACCAGTAATATGAGTGGACATTTACTTAAAAATATTCTGCAACAAATTGCCCATGATCAGATTGAGCTCTGGCATTCACAGCAAGATGGAAATGCATTTGAAGATGCTTTAATTGCTTTATTAAAACCAATGATACATTATGATTCAAACCTAAAAGTTGATCCCATGAAATATCGCGCGGAACGATTTATTATAGAGCAATTACAGAATCCATATTTGGGTCCAAAATTAATTTCAGATCATTTAGGAATTTCTTCTCGGCAACTTTACCGATTATTTTCAGGTGAAAATCAATCTATTAGTCGATATATACAATATTTAAGATTACAACAGATCTATAAAGAAATTATCAATCTGGATAATCAAAAGATTTCATTGACTGAAATTGCACTTAAATGGGGATTCGAGGACAGTTCTCATTTTTCCCGTTGTTTTAAAAAGCAGTATGGTATTGCACCACGTCAATTGAGAGTTCAGCTTTTAAATTAAATATTTATTATTTTAAATAATGTCACACTAATACAAGTTTTAGGCAAATACAGTCAAGACAGATGATGATAAATCGCATGTAATCCTATTAATCCCATGATTAATTCAATGGCTAATCGAGGTGTTAAATGGATAAAGTTTTTGATTATATTATTATTGGTGCTGGTTCTGCCGGATGTGTGGTGGCAACCCGTTTGCTCGAAGCAAATGCAGGTTCAGTATTATTATTGGAAGCTGGCGAGCCAGATAGTAGTATTTTCCATAAAATACCTGCTACGGTAGTTAAGGTATTTCAACAAAAATCATGGCCTTATATGTCTGTGCCACAGCAGCATTGTAACCAGCGTGAAATGATTTTGGCGCAAGGTAAGGTATTGGGTGGTGGTAGTTCGGTCAACGGAATGATTTATATTCGCGGTCAGCGTCAGGATTATGAATCATGGGAAAAGGACTGGGGGTGTCAGGGATGGGGCTATCAAGATGTGTTGCCTTATTTTAAAAAAGCGGAAAACAATGAAAGCTTGTCTGATCAATACCATAGTCAAGGTGGACATTTACCTGTCAGTGAAAATCGTTATCGTCATCCATTAACACTTGCATGTATTCGAGCTGGGCAGCAAATGGGCCTAAAATATGTCAATGATTTTAATGGTTGGTCGCAAGAAGGTGTGGGTTTTTATCAAACTACGACTAAAAATGGTGAACGTGCCAGTGTATCGCAAACCTATTTAAAATCGGTAAAAGATAATCCCAAACTGACCATTATCACACAGGCCTTAGTGCATAAAATTGAGGTTGAGAACGATATTGCAACTGGGGTGATCTATAGTATTGCAGATCAGGCGCCGATTCAGGTTAAGGCAAAACAAGAAATCATTGTCAGTGCTGGTGCAATTGGCAGTCCAAAAGTCTTGTTATTATCTGGCATAGGACCAAAACAACAATTAGCACAACATGAGATTACGTGTATTCGAGATTTGCCAGTTGGTGAGAATTTTCATGATCATTTACATATGTCGGTGAATGCCACGATCAAGGATCCAATCAGTATTTTGGATGAAGATCAGGGCTTAAAGGCACTTAAGCACGGCTTACAGTGGATGTTGACGCGGTCTGGTCTATTAACCTCAAATATTCTTGAGGGTGCAGGTTTTGTTGATAGTCAACAGCAGGGCCGGGCAGACATTCAATTCCATTTTTTACCGATTCTGGATAATTTTGATAATACCCCGGGAGAGAAAGAGGCAGCACAAGAACATGGCCTTACCATCAAGGTGGGACATCTACAACCTAAGGCTCGGGGGCGAGTAACCTTACGTAGTAATAACCCAAAGGATTTGCCTGTCATTGATCCAAATTATCTGGGTCATTCCGATGATGTTGCAGGCAATATTCGTGCAGTCCAACAGGGTTTAAAAATGTTTCAGCAACCTGCTTTACAAGCCATTATCAAACAAGTGACTGAACCTGCGCAAACATTGCCAGAAGATGGTGATGCGATTGAAGCATGGATGCGACAAAATATTAAAACGGTTTATCACCCAGGTGGTTCATGCTGTATGGGTGTGGATCCACAAAAGTCTGTTACGGATTTACAGCTGAAAGTTCATGGTATGAAGAATTTAAGAGTGATTGATTGCTCGATTTGTCCGCAAGTACCTAGTGGTAATACCAATGCCATTGCCATCATGATCGGTGAGCGTGGTGCGGATTTTATTTTAAATCCTTAACGTCTCTGATGGTCTAAGGTCATCAAATCAATCTAATATTTTTAGGCAATCAGGAAAAAATCATGAGCGAAATTACAATATTGGCTTCCGTACAGCAATTCTTACAGCGCCAGCATGGACATTTTATTGACGGTGAACAAAAAGCCTCCTTAAATACCCAACGTTTTGAGTTAATTAACCCGGCCACCGAGCAAACTATTTCCAGTATCAGCATCGGTGATAAACATGATGTCGAGCAAGCTGTACAAAGTGCGCATCATGCTTTTAAACAGCAATGGGCAAATATTTCTCCCTATGAAAAAGGGGTTTTGTTGAATAAATTGGCTGATTTGGTTGAACAACATGCCGAAGAGTTGGCGCAATTGGAAACATTAAATTCCGGTAAGATGATTAATATTTCCCGTCATTTGGAAGTCGCGCAAAGTGTGGTATTTCTACGCTATTTTGCCGGTTGGGCGACCAAAATTAGTGGTAAAACCATGCAGCCTTCTTTGCCTTCAATGCACGGTGAAAAATATACAGCATTTACGCTACGGCAGCCGGTGGGTGTCGTGGCTGGGATTGTGCCATGGAATTTTTCCTTGATGATCGGCATCTGGAAAATTGCGTCTGCTTTAACGACTGGTTGTACTATTGTGCTCAAACCCAGTGAATATACGCCTTTATCCTTATTACGTCTGGCAGAAATAGCGATTGAAGCGGGTATTCCGAAAGGAGTAATTAATGTCGTGACTGGCTTGGGAGAAACTGGGCAGTTGTTGATAGCATCGCCTTTGGTGAAAAAGGTATCGTTTACCGGTTCGGTTCCGACAGGTATTGCTATTGGTAAAATGGCCATGGATAGTGATTTAACTCGGGTGAGTCTGGAGTTGGGGGGCAAGAATGCTGTTGCTATTTTGGCCGATGCTGATATTGATCAATATTTACCTTCATTATTACAGTCATCATTGGTTCATCAGGGGCAGGTTTGTGCTGCACCGGAACGTTTCTTTGTGCATCAAAGTCGTTATGATGAATTTGTTGCAAAATGTTCGGCTGCCATGCAACAGTTTAAGATTAGTTCACCTTTGGAAGAAGATGCACATTTTGGCCCATTATCCAATGCATCGCATTTTCAAAAGGTCAAGCACTATCTGGATTTGGCGCGCGAGAATCAGCAAATACTCGCGGGTGGTGAAATTCTTGAACAACACGGGTTTTATATGCAGCCGACATTGGTTCGGAGTACTGGTATGAATGATCCTATATTCTGTGAGGAGATCTTTGGTCCGATTCTCGCCGTGATGCCTTTTGAACATGAAGATGAACTGATTGAAAAAATGAATCAGGGACGGTTTGGTTTAACAGCCAGTGTCTGGAGTAATGATTTGTCTAAAATCATGCGTATGATTCCACAATTGGAAGTCGGCACAGTATGGGTCAATATGCATACTTTTCTGGATCCCTCCGTACCGTTTGGCGGTGCCAAGGCTTCCGGGATCGGTAGAGAGTTTTCTGATGCATTTATTGAGGATTATACTGAGCTTAAATCTGTGATGATGTGTTATTGATAGATTAGGTTATATTCATCTTCAATTATTTATTTTTTTCTGAATACGCTTCATATAAATCTAGACTGTTTGACATTATAAGGAGTTTGTGTATAAAAAAATCACAAATTTCTTATTTTAAAAATTGATTGTAATACAATAACAAACACTCGATATATGTGATATCAATGCAGAAATTAAAGAAACTTTTAAGTGATAAGAGCGAAATTATGGATATAAGAATTCAATCATAATTTTGAGATTTTAAATTGGTAGATTTTAAAAAGGTTAGATAAAATCTAAATTAGTGTCAGCAGAATTTTTATTTGAATGAGAAAATGGTAGCAAGGTGATTAAGACTTTTTAATTTTTAATCCTTCACACAAAAAGCAATGCCGAAACATTGCTGATTCAAAAATTTTTTTTATCATCAAGGCACAACAATAATAGCAACCCGACGGTTTTCACTACGGCCTTCTTCAGTATCATTGCTCGCAATTGGTTTGCTTGAACCATAGCCAACAATTTTAATATTATTCTCTACAAAGCCATTTTGTTGGGCGATATATGCAACACTTTGGGCACGTTTTAATGATAATTCTTCATTATATTGTGCATTACCGGTATTATCAGTATGTCCTTGAATAATAATTTTATTAATTTTAATCGATTTTAATTTTTGGCTAAGCTGTGCAATGTTGTTTTGTGTATCCGCGTTAATTAAATATTGATCTGATTCAAACAATAATCGTGTTGGCATATCCAGTACCCAACCTTCTTCGGTATAGGTAAAGCCTTGTTGTTTTAACACTTTAATTTGATGACGTGACAAACCACCGAGTCCTAGACATCCGCTGAGTACGATTGCTAGGCCGAGTATCATAAAAAGCTTGAGATTGTGATGAGTTTTCATAGGCGCCCTTGGAAAAGTTAATAAGAGGATTGATGATCATATATCGCCAATTTTTGTATATCACTTAATTTGGCTTGATACATGGCCTGATCTGCTTGATGAATTAAGTCTTCAACCGATTTTGCATTGGAAGATAGTGCAATACCAATACTAAAGCTAAACTGGATGCTAAGATTGTCAATTGAAAGCGGAATATCACTAACATGCAATAGATTCTGGGCAACAGTCATCGCATAGATTGGCTTGTTAATATTCAGTAATAATACAGCAAACTCATCACCGCCGATACGTGCCAGAAAATCATCTGAACGTAGCGCCAGTTTCAGGCGAATCGCCATTTCACGCAGTACCGCATCACCAAATAAATGTCCATGTGTATCGTTGATTTCTTTGAAGTTATTATTATCAATATAAAGTAAAGCAAATTGCTGTTGATCTTGGCTTTCAAACAGTTGAGTGAGTTTTTGATTAAAATAGGCACGGTTGGGAAGTTGCGTTAAGGTATCATGCAGGGCACGATGTTCTAGATGAGAGTTTTCCTGTTGCAGATGAGTATGCCAAGTTTGAATCTCATCCAGTAAGGCATTAAAACTTTGAGAAATTAAATTAAACTCTGCAATATGTCCTGACGGAACCCGTTGGTCAAAATCGCGATGTGCCGTCACAGACTCTGTGGTTTCAGTCAACGTATCTAGTGAATAACTGATTTTTTGATAAATCAGCCGTGTGCTAAAGGCGATAAGCATTAGGGCAAATATCACACTGATCGTAAATAAAATCAGAAATTGCTGTAAAAAATTAATCAGGGGAATAACACTATTGACCACTTTAATTTTGGCAATGGTCTGTCCATTGTGAACAATATCGGTATGTCCTGCTCGATCTGAAATTAACCAGCCTTGTATTTTTTCGAGTACAGGTGAATAAAAGCTGTGTTTGGCATCATCATTGATATAAGAAATGAGTTGTCCATTGACATGTGTGACCTGAATACTTTCTAAGGGATATTTTTCGATGAAGAGCAGCAGTGTTTCATCCACTGTTTGTTTATCATCGAATACCACTGCCGCCTGTAGCTGTTCTGAAAGTGCTTGAGCAATTAATTGTAGATTATATTCAGAATATTTTTTAAATGTATGGGCTGCAATGCCGGTCATACCAACTACGCAGACCAGAAAGATTAGTAGCGAGAGATAAGCTTGTGATTTGATCAGATAAGACTTTAGCGAAGTTTGCGAGGAAATAGGTGTAAACATCACTCTTGTTCCTCTTGCTGTTGCGAGAGTAATAATACTTTTGAATTCACTCTCACTTGTGATGCTTTTAAACTGTCTAAATTGACTTTGAATTTATATTGATTTTTAGCCATATAAATACAAAATGAACTTCCGACACTACATTCTGGATTATTTTCTGAGATGGTTAAAATTTTGATCGGATTGTGATTAATAATTTGCTGTTGAACCGTATCAGAGGTTTGTACAAAATAAAATACCTGACAATGTGTTGCCGGATTTGAGGCAATGGGCTTTAGTAATTGTTCAGCAGTGTAATTGAAAAATTTTACATTGGGGGGTTGGATAATCTGAGGTGTAGGGGAAAAAATATTTGAGCTAATAAAGTTTGCTGGGCCATCAATCACACAAAAATTAATTTGATTTAAATGCGTTCCCCAAGATACATAACTTAAAATGCCTGAAACCAAATGATTAGCGTTTACAGGAAGCGCTTGAGCATGATGCAGTGGCATTAAGCCTAAACTAAAGAGCAGCGCTGCTTTGGAAAAATAAGATTTTCTCCATGACATAAATGCTTTCACTCATTCAAATAATCATTTTCATGGCTTGAAATATACAATAA
Source organism: Acinetobacter populi (assembly GCF_002174125.1). Taxonomy (GTDB): domain Bacteria; phylum Pseudomonadota; class Gammaproteobacteria; order Pseudomonadales; family Moraxellaceae; genus Acinetobacter; species Acinetobacter populi. Next base: position 558,425 of record NZ_NEXX01000001.1, on the reverse strand, counting down.
ATAGACAAATTTCAACAGTGATAGAGCCCATTAAATTTGTAATAAATGCGAACTCATTCGAATTTAATGCTTGAGATGCTGCAAACATCTTTCTTTATAGGACCTGATTCTTTCGGTTAAAAAAATAAATGCATACATTTAATACAATGAAAAAGTGGTATGGTTATTTTTATGTAATTCGGATTAATAATTAAACAATTTTAACCGCCAAGCCGAAGGAGAAAGACCATGGCTAGCTATGCCCAAAAAAATAGTTTTGATAGTCTGGATTGTCTAGAAGTCAATCAGCAACAATATTACTTTTTTAATTTAAACGCAGCTGAAAAAAAATTAGGTTCAGTTGATCGGCTACCAAAATCATTAAAGGTTTTGCTGGAAAACTTATTACGTTTTGAAGATGGAATTACAGTTAAGGCCCCGGATATTCAGGCCATTGTGGATTGGCAGAAAATAAGGACCTCAGAACAGGAAATTCAGTATCGTCCTGCCCGTGTATTGATGCAGGATTTTACCGGTGTGCCTGCTGTGGTTGATCTAGCTGCAATGCGAGCTGCGATGCAAAAAGCGGGCGGGGACCCTGAAAAAATTAATCCATTATCCCCTGTTGATCTGGTGATTGATCATTCGGTTATGGTGGATCATTTTGCTACACCGCAAGCTTTTTCAGAAAACGTAGAAATTGAGATGCAGCGTAATGGTGAGCGTTATCAGTTTTTACGTTGGGGACAATCCGCTTTTGATAATTTTCAGGTCGTGCCGCCTGGTACAGGTATTTGCCATCAGGTCAATCTTGAATATTTGGCACAGGCTGTATGGACCAATGAAGATGATGCCAAGCAGTATGCATTTCCTGATACGCTAGTTGGTACAGATTCACATACCACCATGATCAATGGTTTGGGTGTGCTGGGCTGGGGTGTGGGCGGGATTGAAGCTGAAGCTGCAATGTTGGGGCAGCCTGTTTCGATGTTGATTCCAGAAGTGATTGGATTTAAGTTGACCGGTAAATTGCGTGAAGGCATTACTGCGACAGATTTGGTCTTAACTGTGACCCAGATGTTGCGGCAAAAAGGTGTCGTTGGTAAATTTGTTGAATTCTATGGCGATGGTCTGGCAGATTTACCTCTGGCAGATCGGGCGACAATTGCCAATATGGCACCGGAATATGGTGCAACTTGTGGTTTTTTTCCGATCGATCAAGTGACCATTGATTATCTGGAACTGACAGGACGTCATCCGGATCGTATTGCATTGGTTAAAGCTTATAGTCAGGCACAGGGCTTATGGCGTCATGCTGGTGATGAACCTATTTTTACTGATAGTTTAAGTCTGGATATGTCAACTGTTGAACCGAGTCTGGCAGGACCGAAACGTCCACAGGACCGTGTGGTATTGGGTCAGGTACCACATGCTTTTCAAGCTTTTATGGATTTAAGTCTAAAGCCGACCAAAGAAGAATTACGTTTTGAAAATGAAGGCGGCGATACAGCGATTGATGTAGAGCAGGCATCCTTTGAAAATACCGATAATGGTATTTTCTTTGAGCTTGATGGACAAAAATATCCACTACAAGATGGCGATGTGGTAATTGCAGCAATTACTTCATGTACCAATACTTCCAATCCTAGCGTTATGCTGGCAGCAGGGCTGGTGGCAAAAAAAGCTGTAGAAAAAGGCTTACAACGTAAACCTTGGGTAAAAAGTTCACTGGCACCCGGCTCCAAAGTCGTAACGGATTATCTCAATGCTGCAGGCTTAACCCCTTATCTGGAACAACTTGGCTACAATCTTGTTGGTTATGGTTGTACCACATGTATCGGAAATTCAGGTCCTTTACCGCAGCCGATTGAAGAGACGATTCAAAGCCATGATTTAACCGTTGCCTCGGTGTTATCCGGTAATCGAAATTTTGAAGGTCGGGTGCATCCTTTGGTTAAAACCAATTGGCTGGCTTCTCCACCGCTGGTGGTCGCTTATGCGTTAGCCGGCAGTGTGAAAAAGGATATTACTGCTGAGCCGATTGCGCAGGATCCGCAGGGCAATGATGTCTATCTAAAAGATATCTGGCCGACACAGGCAGAAATTCACGCAGCATTGCAGAGTGTGACAACAGGAATGTTTAGTCAGGAGTATGCAGCTGTTTTTGATGGGGATGAAACATGGCAAGCCATTCAGATTCCACAATCACAAACCTATGCTTGGCAGGCCGATTCGACCTATATCCAACACCCACCATTTTTTGAAGATATTGATCAGCCACCGGCTGCTATTACCGATATTCATAATGCCAGAATTCTGGCGATTCTGGGTGATTCGGTGACAACAGATCATATTTCTCCTGCGGGGAATATTAAAAAAGATAGTCCGGCAGGCCGTTATTTGCAGTCGAAGGGTATTGAGGCTAAAGATTTTAACTCCTATGGCTCACGGCGTGGTAATCATGAAGTGATGATGCGCGGTACTTTTGCCAATATTCGGATTAAAAACGAAATGCTCAATGGCGAGGAGGGCGGTAATACCCTTTATATCCCGACTCAGGAAAAAATGGCCATTTATGATGCTGCAATGCTGTATCAAAAAGACCAAGTGCCTTTGATTGTGATTGCCGGCAAAGAATACGGTACTGGTTCATCACGTGATTGGGCAGCTAAAGGTACTAATTTGTTGGGTGTCAAAGCTGTGCTTGCAGAAAGTTTTGAGCGTATTCATCGTTCTAATCTGGTCGGTATGGGCGTTTTACCTTTACAGTTTTTAGCCAACGAAAGTCGGGTAACCCATCAGTTAACTGGTCAGGAACAATTGAGTATTGTGGGCCTAAGTGATGATATCCATCCTCATCAACAGTTGACAGTACAAGTACAACGTAGCAATGGAGAATATGAGGAGTTTCAGGTGTTATGCCGAATAGATACACTTAATGAAGTTGAATATTTTAAAGCTGGCGGAATTCTGCACTATGTGTTGCGGAATTTGATTGCGTCATAATTTTCCCCTTATAGATGTATTGACGACTTATTCACGATAAGGGATAAAAAGTTAATACATCTCTTTTATCATTCTGTAATTTTCTCTTTGTAAAATAATATAAATTTGGTCTGATAGGTTGGAATGGTTTAATATATTTTATTGATATAATTAAACTTATTTAAAAAATTAAAGATTTGATGAAGTATTTCTGCTCATACTGAGCACAGTCTGGGTAGATATTTTATTGATCTGTAGATGATGCATATATAAACCCAGTAAATTGGTAAGAATTTCTAAACAATATTCGATAAATAAAGTATTTTTTTTCATCAGTCAAAAAAACGATTAATTTTGTTTTTTTATGAGAAAAATCATTTTATCTTATAAATTGATAAGTATATATTTAAAATTAAAAAGCAATAAAATCATTATATTATTTAAATATTTGCATATAAAATGGACAATCTATAGCGGAACTGTCAGGTATGTTGGCACGTTTTATGAGTATGGCATTTGCGATCAATTGAGTAAATAATGTAAATGACCTAATTTTTCAATGGTTTTTCATATGAAAGACTGGCTTAACTTTAGCAATAAAACATTAGTTAGGGAGATCGCCATAATCCTTGTGATTAAGCTGATTTGTCTAATGGTTATTAAAGCAATCTGGTTTGATGCCCCTACGATTCCTAAGGACATTGATCATCAGGTTGCGCAACATATTGCAGGTATGCCATCTGCATCACAGGAGTCATCTCGATGATCTCAGAAGCGGTTGTTGATTTATCGCGGTTTCAGTTTGCCATGACCGCGATGTATCACTTTTTATTTGTTCCCCTTACTCTGGGTCTTGCTTTTATTCTGGCAATTATGGAAACCACCTATGTTGTTTCCGGCAAAGAAATTTATAAAGACATGACCAAATTTTGGGGTAAGTTATTCGGGATTAACTTTGCTTTGGGTGTTACCACTGGTTTAACCATGGAATTTCAGTTTGGTACAAACTGGGCATATTACTCGCATTATGTGGGTGATATTTTTGGGGCACCTCTGGCAATTGAAGGCTTAATGGCTTTCTTTCTTGAGTCTACATTTATTGGATTATTCTTTTTTGGCTGGGATCGCCTGTCTAAATTTCAACATTTGGCGGTTACATGGCTGGTTGCAATCGGTTCTAACTTATCTGCATTGTGGATTTTGATTGCAAATGGTTGGATGCAAAACCCAGTCGGTGCTGCATTTAACTTTGAAACCATGCGTATGGAATTAACAGATTTCGGCGCGTTGTTATTTAACCCGGTCGCACAGGTAAAATTTGTGCATACAGTTTCTGCCGGTTATGTAACAGGTGCGATTTTTGTTTTGGCAATTTCCAGTTATTACTTACTCAAAAAACGTGATTTGCCTTTTGCGCGCCGTTCTTTTGCCATTGCTGCAATTTTTGGTTTGGCGTCTACCTTATCGGTAATTCTATTGGGTGATGAATCAGGTTATGAGTTGGGCGATGTCCAAAAAACCAAACTTGCTGCGATTGAAGCGGAATGGCATACAGAACCAGCACCTGCAAGTTTTACTTTATTTGGTTTGCCAAATCAGGAAGAGCAACGCACAGATTATGCGGTGAAAATACCGTATGTCATGGGTTTGATTGCGACACGTTCTACGGATAAACAGGTTACTGGTCTGGTTGACTTGATGAAAGAACATGAAGGTCGTATTCGTAATGGTATGATTGCCTATGGTGAACTTGAACAATTACGTGCTGGCGATCGCTCTCCGGAATTATTGGCATCGTTTGAAAAAAATCAAAAAGATCTGGGTTATGGCCTGTTACTGAAAAAATATACAGAAAATGTTGCCGATGCCAACGATGAGCAAATTCAGTCTGCGGTAAAAGATTCTATTCCACACGTTGCAAGTTTGTTCTGGTCGTTCCGTGCTATGGTCGCTTCAGGTTTCTTGATGTTGTTGTTATTTGTACTGGCTGCATGGGCAGTGGTCAAACGTAATGCAGAAACCAAACCTTGGTTATTAAAATTTGCCTTGTTTGCATTGCCTTTACCTTGGATCGCTGCACAAACAGGTTGGTATGTGGCAGAGCATGGTCGTCAACCTTGGACAATTGGTGAGGTCTTACCTACCCATTTATCTGCTTCAAGCTTAAGTACAGGTGATTTGTGGGGCTCTATTCTTGCATTGGTGACTTTCTATACCGTGTTATTGATTATTGAAATGTATCTCATGATCAAATTTGCACGATTGGGACCAAGTTCATTACATACCGGTCGCTATCATTTTGAAAAACTTGATGCCCACGCCAAAACTCAGGAGATTCAATCATGATTGAATATGAAATCCTTAAAATTATCTGGTGGGTATTGGTCGGTGTATTGCTGATCGGCTTTGCATTAACCGATGGCTTTGACATGGGATCAATGGCGGTGATGCCGTTTGTCGGAAAAACAGACAGTGAGCGTCGTGCAGCCATTAATACCATTGCCCCACATTGGGATGGTAATCAGGTCTGGTTTATTACCGCAGGTGGTGCATTATTTGCTGCATGGCCTATGGTTTATGCAGTGGCATTCTCGGGCATGTACTGGGCGTTGTTGTTGGTCTTATTTGCCTTGTTCTTACGACCGGTTGGATTTGACTATCGTTCCAAGCTGGAAAATACCAAATGGCGTACTTCTTGGGATTGGGCATTGGCTGTTGGTGGTGCAGTACCGGCTTTGGTATTCGGTGTTGCCTTTGGTAACCTGTTTCAAGGGGTTCCCTTTGAGCTGGATAACACCATGCGCTCACAATACACAGGTAGTTTCTTTGCCTTACTTAATCCGTTTGCCTTATTAACTGGGATTGTGAGCTTAAGTATGCTGTGTGCACATGGTAGTTCATGGCTGATGTTACGTACCGATGGTCCGTTGCATGAGCGTTCCCGTAAATCGACTTTGTTGTGTGGTGCAGTATTTCTGGTGACCTTTGTACTTGCTGGTCTTTGGTTATATGCAGGCAATATCGAAGGGTATAGTTATGCACAGGCTATTGATACCGGTGCAGCATTAAATCCATTGGCCAAAGAAGTCTTAACCAACGCCAATCATGGCTGGTTTAACAACTATAGCCAGTATCCGATTACTATTCTTGCACCGATTGTAGGTATTTTAGGTGGTTTAATTGTGATTGGTGCTGCAAAAGCCAATAAATCCGGATTAAGCTTTTTGGGTACCAGTCTGTCTATTGTGGGTGCGATTTTAACAGCTGGTTTTGCGCTTGCTCCATTTGTCTTGCCTTCAAGTCTAGATCCGACTTCAAGCTTGACCATGTGGGATGCGGTGTCTAGTCAACGTACCATGATGGTGATGACTGTGGTTGCCTGTATTTTTGTACCGATTATTTTGTTATATACCGCTTGGGGTTACTACAAAATGTGGGGCAAAATTACCAGCAAACATATTGAAGCAAACTCGCATAGTTTGTACTAATTGCAGGTACGGAGAAATATTATGTGGTACTTCGCATGGATTTTGGGTGTATTGATGGCTTGCTTTGCAGGCGTGATTGCAGCCTTGTATATGGAAAATAATCAGGATCTTGATGAGGAATAGAAGATGAGTGAAGTGGTGATTGTAAAGAAAAGTTCAGTAAGTCAAAAGATGTTGATGGCTGTGTCTTTTTTGTTGGCATTGCCACTTGCTGCGATTCTTTTGATCTATCCGAATCTGATGCTTGATGCCAATGGTCATTATAGCCATAACGCCATGATGTTGATTATGCTTGGCATTTCAGGCGGTTTTATCTATGGTGTAGGATTTGTACCACAATTCTGGTTGTGGAAATGGTTATTCAGTCCTGTCGTTGCATGGCCGCTAATGCTATATGGCTACTATCTTTGGTTATTTAATTAAAGATACGTGTAAAAAAGTTTAAAAAAAATAAGGCCTCGAGATGAGGCCTTATTTTTTAGCAGTTAAATACAGTATTGCTTGAAAAGTAAACCGAATAATATGGCAGCAAAACAAAAAAATAACGTGGCGGTGATTTTCTCGATGATCGATAAATAACGATTAAACTTTTCCAGTACTTGAGGCCGTTGAAATAACCAGGCAATCAGCAGATCCCAGCTTAATACCACAGCAATCATCCATAAGGCATAAAATAATTGGGTCGGCAGACGAATATTCGGTCCTAATAAGCTGATCAATGATGCATAAAACAAGGCATTCTTCGGATTAAGCAAGCTGGATAATAAACCCATTAAAAAATATTGAAAGATGCTGCGTTGTCGTTGTAGATCGATGTGTTGACGTTCGGCAATAACGTGCTGTGTGCTTGCTTTAAAAATGCTAAAACTAAGGTAAAGCAGATAACAGCCACCTAAAAATTGGATAAAAGAGAAAAGCTGTGGATACTGGGCAAACTGCTTAAATCCTGTAAAGACCATTGCAATATATATTGCATTTCCAACTGCAATGCCTAGACATAAATAAAAACAGCAGATACGCGAACGGGTCAGAGATGTCCTTAAAATCAGGAAAAAATCCGGACCGGGAGAAAGCAATGCTAAAAAATGAGTGGTCGCAATCAGCAAAAAGGTATTCATGAGCAAATGTTAATTAAAAGTTCAAATGCCAATGATGTGAAAGAATGCAAGATGTGTATTGAAGAAAATTGCGCTAACTTACGTTTTGCGTCATGTATTGTTGTGGTGTTATGCCTGTAAATAATTTAAATGTACGCTGGAAATGGCTTTGATCGGCAAAACCCAGTTGATAGGCGATATCACTGATCGAGCATCGTTGCTGTAAATATTGGCGTGCACAATTAATGCGTAAATTTAACTGGAAATAATGCGGTGTAACACCGGTATGGGCTTTAAATAAGCGAATAATCTGGTAACGGCTTAAATCTGTCATCTGTGCAAGCTGTTGTAAACTTAACAGTGGGTTTAGGCTTAACTCGGATAAACAGGACTGTAATGGGGGGCGTTGTAAATAATCTTCCATGTCCAGAGACAATTGATCGGGCTGCGTATGCGTTAAAAATGTCTGAATAAAATCGGTAAAAGCCAGCTCTTTTTCAAAGTTTGAAGCACTGGAAAATAAACATTGGTTCATCTGACAAAAGTTTGTGTATAGCGCTTGATCATGCATAACATAAATATGCTGCAAATCTTTCATCAACAAAGATGATGTATCGAGCTCCTGTTTTAGTTGCTGCATCCATTGCGGCTGGATATGCAGCATCTGGTAACTCCAGCTATATTCTGCAACAGGATTGCAGGAATGGTACTGATTGGACGGAATAAAAACCAGATCACCCACATTAAGCTGATAGTTTTGACAGGATTTTGCATTAAAAACACTGCAACCGGCATCGACAGCGCCAATAGAATAATCATCGTGACTATGCGGCTGATAACAAACTCGGCTATCACAGGCTCGTCGCGATTCAATTAGAAACGGTAATGTGGGATCACGAAAGAATTGTGTGGTCATGTTAGGATTATAGGGGAATAGAAAATTTTAGACAAAACCGGATAAAAGTTTCCGGTTTTGTCAAAAAGCTTTATTCAGGCAATTGTGTCAGTGGTGAGCCACCTAATGCCTGCATTAAGGTAACATAGGCATTGTATTGGTTATAACGCATCTGTGTTAAGGAAATCTGTGCATTGCGGACAGATTCCTGTGCATCAAGTACATTTTTTAACGCTACTGCACCATTACGATATTGAACTTCATATAAATAGGCACTTTTTTCTGCCAGTGCCAAGGTTTTTTGTTGATGCTCAACTTGGTTACTGAGTTCAATGCGATTGGATAAGGCATTTTCTACATCGGCAAAGGCTTGATAAAGTGTTTTTCGATAATTAATGATTGAAGTTTGATATTCAAGTTCACTAATTTCCAGATTTCGTTGCATATCATTATATTGCAGGAAAGGCAGACTCAAACTTGCACCAAGTGCCAATGCAGGATTTTTCAACAACTCCGTTAATGAGGTACTGGTTGAACCCAAAGAACCGGTTAAACTAATCGAAGGGTAATAACTGGCTTTGGTGGCATCTTTGCTTACCAGCGCTTTGCGTAAACGTAATTCTGCTGCCTGTAGATCAGGACGACGGGCCAGAATTTCCGCAGGCAAGCCAGCATTGATATTGGGTAATTGGATGGTTGGCAGTTTATTTGGTTCATCAATATTTAACTGTTGCACAGGTTGATGTAGCAATACTGCCAGTGCAGTATGTGCTTCGACCAGTTGCTGGCGTAACTGGCTAATCGTTGCCTGTTGACTTTGTACTGATTGCTCTGCCTGTGTTAGCTCCAGACCAGATACTGCGCCTGCCCGATATTGCACCCGAACCAAATCTAACAGCTTATTACTGGTTGCCAGACTTTGTTGTGCCGCCGTCATACGCTCATTGAGATAACCCAATTGCCAGTACAAACTGCATGTTGTGGCAATTAGGCTTTGCGCTGTAGCCTGAAGATCTTGCTCGGTTGCCAGTGCTTCCCAGCGGGAGGCTTCGGTTTGATTGGCTAATTTACCAAAAAGATCCAGTTCATAACTGACATTGCCACTTAGGGAAAGACCTCGAGCACTGTTATCACCAGAACCTAGATCAAAATTATGACCTGTTGAAACACTTGAACCAACGCGCAAGCCTTGTTGATTTTCAGTCAATTTGGCTTGTAACCGTGCTTGTTTCAGTGCAATCCCTGCAACAGCCAGATCACTATTTCTGTCGATGACCTGATTGACCAGTTGGTTGAGCTGGGCATCATTGAATAAGGTCCACCATTGATCAGCAAACTGATCTACATCAGTTGTCCCTGAGCGCTGTTGTTGGAATTGATCCGGAATGGTAACAGCTGGTGCTTGATAAGGCGTTTTTACAATGGCAGAACAGCCAACCAGTGTGCCTGAAATAACCAGTGCAAGTGTTAATCGGGAAAAGTGTCTTGGCATGGAATGAACCTTTATATTTTATTCTCTGGAAAGAGCATTAACTGGGTCAAGTTGTGCGGCATTTTTCGCAGGTAAATAGCCAAATAATACGCCGATTAGACTTGAGCAAACAAAAGCAGCAATCATTGAGGTGGTTGAGTATGCCATCTGGAATGAACTACCTGCAAATTTCGTGATGACCTGTCCGAGGCCCAAGGAAAGAAGTACACCTAAAATCCCCCCAAGAATACAGACTAATACCGCTTCGATCAAAAATTGTTGCAGAATATCACTTTGACGCGCACCAACCGCCATACGCACACCAATTTCCTGAGTACGTTCTGTCACCGAAACCAGCATAATGTTCATAACACCAATCCCGCCGACCACCAGTGAAATCACTGCAATGGCAGATACCAGTAAGGTCATGGTTTGCGTGGTTTGTTGAATGGTTTCACGAATACTATCAGCATTTTGCGTAAACACATCGTTGGCACCATGACGTTGTACCAGCAAACTTAAAATGGCATTTTCCGCAGCAGAACTTGAATATTCATCTTTTACACGCACAATAATACTGCGTACATTGGATTGCCCCATAAAGCGACTGAGTACAGTAGAGTAGGGTAGATAGACATTTAAACTGTCTGAATTACCCAAAGTACTTTTCTCTTTTTCAAGTACACCAATAATCCGGCTTGGGACACTACCCAGTAGAATCACTTGTCCTACAGGATCGGTACCATCGGCAAAAAAAGTTGTCTTGGTATTTTGATCAATCACCACATCTTGACTGAGCTCTGTAATACTGGTCCCATCAAAAGCTTGACCCTCGGCAAAGCTTAATCCTTTGACATCAAAGAATTGATCACTTACCCCGTTTACTGTTGCAGAAGCTTCAGTTTCTTTAAATCGGGCGGTAATACTGGTATTGACTGTCGGACTAACCGCCTGTACATAGGGTTGTTCGGATAAGGCTACAGCATCACTGGGCACCAGTGTTTTGACCTGTGCAGTTCGTGAATTATCCCCGAATCCCCGTCCCTGAAATACCGTAATGGTATTTGTTCCCAAACTGCTGATATTTTCCAGGATTTGTTTTTGTGAACCATTTCCGAGTGCGACCACAGAAACCACGGAGGCGATACCGATGATAATCCCCAGCATGGTCAAAAATGTACGCATACGATGGGCATTCATTGAAATCAGTGCCATTCTAAAGGCTTCACTGAGTCGATCAAGGAAGGCTCTAATGCTTGATGATTTCTTTTTCGGTTCACGAATGAGGGTTTGTGGTTCGGTAATCGGCGCTTCACCATCGGCATAGACCGGCGTATTGGGTTGATCCGAGATAATATTCCCGTCACTGATCTCGATAATACGGGTAGCATTTTTTGCGACATTGATGTCATGGGTCACAATAATCACTGTATGACCCTTGGCATTAAGTTCACGCAAAATCCGCATAACTTCAACGCCACTATGCTTATCTAATGCACCTGTCGGTTCATCAGCAAGTATGACATCACCACCATTCATCAAGGCACGTGCAATAGAAACCCGTTGTTGTTGTCCGCCAGACAATTGACTTGGACGGTGGTTAAGCCGATCACTTAACCCTAGATCAGTTAGGATCTGGGCCGAGCGCTCATGACGCTGTGTCGGATTAACTCCTGCATAGACCGCAGGTACTTCAACATTACCCGATGCGGTTAAATCGCCAAGCAAGTGATAACGCTGGAAAATAAAACCAAAATATTCCCGTCGCAGCTGTGCCAGTTGATCAGGTTCCAGCTTTCCGGTTTCCTGCCCCTGTACCCGATAACTTCCGCCACTCGGTTTATCCAGACAACCAAGAATATTCATCAAGGTGGACTTACCAGAACCTGATTGCCCAATAATGGCAATCATTTCACCGGGATAAATCTTAAGATTGATGTTTTTTAAAATCTGAACAGTGCCTTCACCAGCAGGGAATTCACGAGTCAGATTCTTCACCTCTAGTAGAGGTTGAATGTCCTGACTCATATTTACATCCTCATTCCTGGACCACCAGGGCCCGCTGCCCCAGGCATACGATTGTTGCTATTGCTACGTTTTGATGAGTCATTTGACGTATCTGAACCATCGGCAATCACAACTTTGTCACCTTCTTTTAAACCCTTGAGTACTTGAGCGGTAACACGGTTATTTAAGCCAATCAGGATGGGTTGGGGTTTTGCTGTACCATCAGCCTGTAATACGCGTACCATGCCGCGTGTTGCCTTACCTTGCTCAATCAGAGCTTTTTCATCTTCTGTCAGTTCAAGACGGGCAGGCGCATTGCGCTGCTCTGTATTGCCATTATTAGCAGATTGATTTGTTGCACCAAAAGCCCGTTCACCATTTTGACGGTTTTCAGATGTTTGGCCATTTCTTTGACGACTACCCGCTGGGCGCGTCTGAATAGCTGATGCCGGAATAGTGAGCGCATTTTTTGCTTCGGCCAGAATAATTGACACCTGTGCAGTCATGTCAATTCGTAATTTGCCGTCCGGATTTGGAACATCAAACAAGGCATTGTAATAGATTGCTGTACTTGAAGACGATGAAGATGATGTAGAGTCACTACTGATAGAATCTGGTGCAGGTTCAATTTGACGTAAGGTTGCATAATGTTTGGTTTCACTATCGCCAAGCGTGGTGAAATAAACAGTTTGTCCTTTTTCAACTTTCATGACATCTGCTTCAGAAATTTCTGCCTTGATGGTCATGTTGTTTAATTGCGCCAGTTTTACAATGGTGGGTGCACTCTGGTTGGCGTTTACGGTTTGTCCTTCTTCGGTCACGATTGCCACGATCGTACCATCCATGGGTGCCACAATATGGGTATAGCCAATGTTGGTTTGTGCTGTGTCTCGTGTAATTTTGGATGATTCAATTTGCGCTTCGATGGCTTTAATCTGGGCTTGTGCAGTTTGATAACTTGCCAATGCGCTTTCATAATCAGCACGTGAGGTTGCATCCTGAGCAAACATCTGTTTCTGACGCTCATATTCCAGTTGTACCTTATTCAGGTTGGCCACTTGTTGTAGCCGCTGTGCTTCCAGATTACGAATATTGGCTTCTGCGGTTTTTAGGTTATTTTGTTGTGTGGTTGAATCGATTTGTGCAATTGGGTCACCTTTTTTGACTTCCTGACCCAATTCTACATACATTTTTTCAACCTGACCGGAAACCTGTGCACCGACGCTAATGATTTTGGTGGCGTCTAATGTCCCTGTTGCCAAGACAGTATTTTCAATATCACCACGCGTCACATCGGCAGTAATATAGTCGGGCGCCTGTTGTTTGGGTTTCAAAAACCACCATGCACATAAGGCAATAGCGAGAATAACAATAAAAGTAATCAGATATTTGATAAGTTTTGATCGGGATTGCATAGTGTTTTCAATCAAAATATTGGAATTGGTTGTAGTATAAATATCAATTGAGAATAAAACATGAATTTTGAGAAATAACAATAAGAATTAATTACATCTATTTATAGGGTTAGAACAGGCTTTCCTGATAAAGCACAAACCAGCTGTAATAATAAGTCCTGACTATTCTCATGACCAATGCCCTTGATGGCATTATCTGTTCGTAACAACAAGCTTGACCAAGTAATCAGTTGTGAGGGATTACAACGTCGCAGTGCCTGTTGATACAGTGCAATTTTATTTTTCCAGATGCCCAGTTGTAATGCATTTTGTGGTTGTTCGAATAATTGTAATAGCAAACGCATTTCTTTTTGTAATACCCAAAAAATTAAAGCATGTGCTTCTCCAGATTCCAGTAAAAAGTTGAGTATTTTTATGGCCTGAGCCAAGTCACCTTTTAAACAGGCATCCCCTAGATCGAAGGTACTATAGCGCGATTGATCTTGCAGACTTTGTTGTAATTGTTCAATGTCTATTTGTTCTAATTCGCTAAAGCTATCTGCAACATTGATTAAACTGTTACGTGCGGATAATAAATTATTTTCATGATGATACAGTAACCATTGCCAAGCTTGGGAAGTCAGTTGAATTCCCATTTTTTCTGCTTCGATCTGTAAAATTCGCTGTTGATCCTGTCGACTATAGGCGGTTAAGCCAATTAATGTTCCATTGGCTTCGATGGTTTGAAAAAATGCAGATTTTAGGCTTTGGCTTTCCTGTTTGGGAAAGATAATCACCAGAACATTGTCTTGCGGATTTTGAAGAAATGCTTTGAGCTGTTTTAAGCCTTGTGCATCTGGCTTGATGTTGCCATGTACTTCAATGGCGAGCTGGGTCGAAAACAAAGACAAACTGTTTAGGGCAGAAAAAATCTGTTTCCAGTCATTTACATTTTGTAAATCAAAGCGCTGGCGTTCAATGTTTTGTTGCTGCCAGTGTTTTCGTAGCGCAGAGATAAGATTTTGTTCAAGTAAAGGTTCATTCCCATGCATTAACCATACGCCCTGAACCTGCGTGATTCGATTTAATGCTTGGGTATAATCCAGTTTCATAATAAAAAACTATTGTGCCTGATCAACTTGTGCCTGAGGCAAGCGATTCGCATGCAATTGACGCACAATCTGTTGTGCAACATCATCCTGCATGACTTTAATTAAATATTGTTCTTCCTGACGTTCGGTATTCACACTTGCAATATCGTATTGATAACTACGTTGTGCAATGACAGTACGTGGTGCAGTCAACTGTTCACCTTGAGCATTTTCAATGGTAAAGGTTGCAGACAAGCGCAACTGGACTTCGGTCAGTTTCCCACTAAATAACTGTCTACGTAGCTCATAGTTATTGATGCGTAAAATGGAGGTTGCATCTGCTTGATTTACTTGTGCGCCAAGATCGGCAAGATAGACAGATAACGGGTTTTTCAGTGGTTCAGCTTTTTCAATTAAATCCAGACGAATGGATTTATATTCCTGTGGTAAGGCAGAAACCTGTGTACCACGTAAATGGAAACCACATCCTACCAAGCTTGCACTTAAGCCTAAAGTTAGAACGATTGTTGCGAAACGTTGAGATAAGTGCATGTTGTTTCCTCTATCTTTTGATCTCTTTCATCACGCTTTATAACAGTGTAAAACAGCATGAGTTGAAAGATGATATGCGCGAGAATTCTCCCTCCTTTCATAATGACACAACATTTAAAAAGAGGGAGGGTGGGTTTTAAACCACCAAATTTACCAGTTTATTCGGCACCACAATTTCTTTTTTGGTTGGACCGGTTAAAAATTGCTGTACTTCAGGTAAGGCTTTGGCCTGTGCCAATAAATCTTCCTTGGTGATATCAATTGCAACTTCCAATTTACCACGAAGTTTACCATTCACTTGTACCACAATGGTTTGGGTATTTCGAGTCAATGCAGATGCATCAACAGCAGGGAACAAGGTCGTGGTGAGGTCGATACCAAATTTTGCCAATAAGGTTTGGCTTAAATGCGGTGCGAACGGTGCCAGTAAAGTTAATAGGGTAATGATCGCTTCACGTTCTACCGCAAGGTCAGTGTCGGACTTTGCCTCGAACTTGGAAATGGCATTCAGTAATTCCATCTGCGCTGCAATTGCGGTATTAAAGGCATGGCGACGCTCGATATCATCACTCACCTTGGCAATCGTTTCATGGACTTTACGGCGTAAATCCTGTGCATCTTTGGATAAATTTGCTGTATCCAGTGTGGTGGCATTGCTATCTTTTTCAAGAAAGTTTGCGCTTAAACGCCATACTCGTTTCAGGAAGCGATTGGAACCTTCAACCCCTGCATCTGACCATTCCAGTGATTGATCTGGTGGCGCAGCAAACATCATAAAGACACGTGCAGTATCGGCACCATACTGGTTAATAATGGCTTGCGGATCGACGCCATTATTTTTGGATTTGGACATTTTTTCTTGACCGCCGATGACCACAGGCTGACCATCTGCCTTATAGATGG
Source organism: Acinetobacter populi (assembly GCF_002174125.1). GTDB lineage: Bacteria > Pseudomonadota > Gammaproteobacteria > Pseudomonadales > Moraxellaceae > Acinetobacter > Acinetobacter populi. The sequence goes on along the minus strand of NZ_NEXX01000001.1, from coordinate 542,563 downwards.
CAGAAATGCTGCGGCCTTTTTCATCACGTTCAAGCTCAACATCGGCAGGGTTATACCAAGTTTTTTTGCCAGCCTCATCTTCACGGTAGAAGGTATCTGCCAGCACCATGCCTTGAGTCAATAAATTGGCAAAAGGTTCGTTACCCTGTACCACCCCTTCATCGCGCATCAGTTTATGGAAGAAACGCGCATACAATAAATGCAAGATGGCATGTTCAACACCACCAATATATTGATTGACAGGTAACCAAGTTTGTGCGGCTTCTGGTTTAATCATCCCTGTCGTGTAATCTGGCGAAGCATAACGTGCGTAATACCATGAAGACTCAACAAAGGTATCCAACGTATCGGTTTCACGTTTGGCAGCACCGCCGCAATGCGGACAGGTGGTTTCATAGAATTCCGGCATTTTTGCCAATGGATTACCTGAACCGTCAGGCACAACATCAGTTGGTAAAACCACTGGTAATTGATCTTCCGGAACAGGCACCTGACCACATTGTTCACAATTGATCATCGGGATTGGACAACCCCAGTAACGCTGGCGGGAAACACCCCAGTCACGTAGGCGGAATTGTACTTTCTTGTTGGCAAGCTGTTGTGGTTCAAGGTTGGTGATAAATGCATCAAAGGCTTGTTGGAAGGTTAAGCCATCAAATTCACCAGAATTAACCAAGGTTCCATCTTTACTGCCATACCATTCCTGCCATTGTGTCGCATCAAAGTCAATATCATCAGCACCTTTGGCATCAATGACCTGTTTAATCGGCAAGTTAAATTTATTGGCAAACTCAAAGTCGCGCTCATCATGTGCAGGGACTGCCATGACTGCACCAGAACCATAGGTCATCAGCACATAATTGGCAATCCAGACTGGCACTTGTTCGCTTGTCACCGGATGTTTGACGAAAAGTCCGGTTGCCATGCCTTTTTTCTCGGCAGTCGCTAGATCTGCTTCCGCCACTGAACCCATACGACATTCTTCGATAAAGTCTTTAAGTACAGGATTGCTTTCGGCAGCTTTTAATGCCATTGGATGTTCGGCAGCAACGGCAACATAGGTCACGCCCATCAGTGTATCCGGGCGAGTGGTATAAACGGTTAAACTGTCTGCGTAGATTGAAGTGTCAGCAGAAGGGAAGGTGATTTCCATACCTTCGGAGCGTCCAATCCAGTTGCGTTGCATGGTCAATACTTGTTGTGGCCAGCCATCTTTTAATTGTTCCAGATCGTCCAGTAATTCTTGTGCATAGTCGGTGATACGGAAGTAATACATGGGAATATCACGTTTTTCCACCAGTGCACCAGAACGCCAGCCACGACCATCGACCACCTGTTCATTGGCAAGTACAGTTTGATCAACAGGATCCCAATTGACTGTAGACAGCTTGCGATAAATCAGACCTTTTTTATAGAGCTGGACAAATAACCATTGTTCCCAGCGATAATATTCAGGGGTACAGGTGGCAATTTCACGATCCCAGTCAACTGCCAAACCAAGACTTTTGAGCTGATTACGCATGTAATCGATATTTTCAAAGGTCCATTTTGCCGGTGCGACTTTATGGGCAATTGCTGCGTTTTCGGCGGGTAAGCCAAAAGCATCCCAGCCCATCGGTTGTAGGACTGTTTCGCCTTTTAAACGGTGAAAACGGCTAATGACATCGCCAATGGTATAGTTACGCACATGTCCCATATGTAGTTTGCCACTTGGATAAGGGAACATCGATAGGATGTAGCGATGTTTGCCTTCCACAGTGTCTGCAACTTTAAATACTTTGCGATCTTCCCAGTCTTGCTGGACTTGGGGTTCAATCGAATTCGCTTGATATTCGGGATCAATGTGCGTCGTAGTCATAACTTAAGTCAAATTAACATCAAAAATTTTGTTGCACAGCATAGCGCAAAATCAAAAAAAATGCGCTGTCATTCGGTTGAATCCTGCGCATTTTTTATAAATTATGTCAGCTTAAAGCGCAGTATTATTGTTCTGAATGATCAATGGTTGATTCGTGCCTGAATTTTGCTGTTGTGATGGTAAAGGAATACGTTCGTTTTGGTTGGCAGGTGTTGGATTACCCGATGGTGTTTGTTGTTGTGGTACTTCTGCATTTGCATTTTTTGCTGGTGGAATATAGCTACTGCCACTTGGCGTATCATTGTAGGTGGCTACTTTACTTATTTTTTTTGCATTTTTGGGCGGTGGCGTGGCGGTATAATGTGTAGAGCCATTGGCATCTACCCATTTATAAAAATTTTGCGCATAACTATGGAAGGGAATAAATAAAAAAAAGCCAAGTACGCAATAAATAATCTGTTTTTTTTGTAATGACATGATGCGATGCTCTCGGAGGATTAAGATATATGCCGTTGCATTTTATTTTAAATGAAATTGATCAAGAATACATTTATTTCGCATAAATTTTATGGGTTATCACGGTGCTGGCGTTATTTTCTTGCGGCGGAAATATTGTCATTCTGAGTATGGCTGAGTATTTGCTATAATTCATTTGAAAAAACCGTTATTTTGCTTGACTTTCGGGTCGATAGCATCAAAAATGCTCGCTTTAGTTTTATGTATTGATTCGATCACCCTTCGAATTCAAAACATAGCCGTGATAAACATCTGGGCTCTAGACGGGCAGATGATTGATAAGAGTATGTTTTACATCCCAAAATTGCTCTTTAAGAAGTGTAGACTAACATTACTACATTTCCTATATATGTGTTTTACTGTCACGGTAAAAATTATCTAAATCTGAATCCGACAGCTGGTATCAGCCTGTCAAAACTGTTTATGAATATGATGTAACAAAACTGTTTTGTTATATCCAGAAAGTCTAGGGTGAATACGTTGGAACTTCTATCTGGTGGAGAAATGCTCGTTCGTGCTTTGGCGGACGAAGGTGTTGAACACGTTTTTGGTTATCCAGGCGGCGCAGTATTACATATCTACGATGCGCTATTTCAACAAGATAAAATTGATCACTATCTGGTGCGGCACGAGCAAGCTGCTGGTCACATGGCAGATGCCTATTCCCGCGTCACAGGCAAAACCGGTGTGGTACTGGTCACATCAGGTCCGGGCGCAACCAATACGGTCACACCGATTGCGACTGCATACATGGATTCCATTCCGATGGTGATCCTCTCTGGTCAGGTGGCAAGTCATTTGATTGGTGAAGATGCATTCCAAGAAACTGATATGGTGGGGATTTCCCGTCCAATCGTAAAACATAGTTTCCAGGTGCGTCACGCGAGTGAAATTCCTTCGATTATTAAAAAAGCATTTTATATTGCTGCCAGTGGTCGTCCGGGTCCTGTTGTGGTTGATATTCCAAAAGATGCCACCAATCCAGCGGAAAAATTCGCCTACGAATATCCTGAGAAAGTTAAGTTACGTTCTTATCAGCCACCAAATCGTGGTCATTCAGGTCAGATTCGTAAAGCCATTGATGAGCTTTTATCCGCAAAACGTCCGGTAATTTATTCCGGTGGTGGTGTGGTACAGGGCAATGCATCAGCATTGTTAACCGAACTTGCACATATTCTCGGTTTCCCAGTGACCAATACCTTGATGGGTTTGGGCGGTTTTCCGGGTGATGATCAGCAGTTTATTGGTATGCTGGGGATGCACGGCACGTATGAAGCCAATATGGCCATGCATAATGCCGATCTGATTTTTGCTATTGGTGCACGTTTTGATGATCGTGTGACCAACAATCCTGCAAAATTCTGTACCAATGCCCGCGTGATTCATATTGATATTGATCCGGCAACGATTTCCAAAACCATTGCAGCGCATATTCCAATTGTTGGTGCAGTTGAACCTGTATTACAGGAAATGCTGGCACAAATGAAACAGCTCAATGTGTCAAAACCAAACAGTGAGGCGATTGCCAATTGGTGGAAGCAGATTGATGAATGGCGCAAAGTACATGGGTTGCGTTATCAACATGCCACTGACAATTCAATGAAGCCACAACAGGTGATTGAAGCCTTATATAAGGTAACACATGGTGATGCCATTATTACTTCTGATGTTGGGCAGCATCAAATGTTTGCTGCGCTGTATTATAAATACAAACATCCACGTCAATGGATTAACTCTGGTGGTCTGGGAACTATGGGGGTCGGCTTGCCGTATGCAATGGCAGCCAAACTGGCCAAACCGGATCAGCAAGTGGTTTGTGTTACGGGTGAAGCATCTATTCAAATGTGTATTCAGGAACTTTCAACCTGTAAGCAATATGGCTTGAATGTCAAAATTTTATGTCTGAATAACCGCGCGCTCGGTATGGTAAAACAGTGGCAAGACATGAACTACGAAGGTCGTCACTCCAGTTCATATGTTGAATCATTACCTGATTTTCCTAAGTTAATGGAAGCTTATGGTCATATTGGTATTCAGATTGATCATGCTGATGAACTTGAAGCGAAGCTTGAACAAGCCATGAACATCAATGACAAATGTGTATTTATCAATGTCATGGTTGATCGTACCGAACATGTTTATCCAATGCAGGTTGCTGGTCAATCTATGAAGGATATGTGGTTACATAAAGGGGAGCGTACCTAATGAGACATATTATTTCCGTACTCATTGAAAATGAATCAGGTGCGCTTTCTCGTTTGGTGGGGTTATTTAGTCAACGTGGTTATAACATTGAAACATTGAATGTGGCACCCACAGAAGATGAAACCCTATCACGTCTGACCCTGACAACACATGGCGATGAACACAAGATTGAACAAATCACCAAACAACTGAATAAGCTGGTTGAAGTGGTTAAGGTTGTCGATTTGTCTGAAGGAGCACATATCGAGCGTGAACTGATGCTGATTAAGGTCAAGGCATTAGGTGCAGCACGTTCGGAAATTAAGCGCACAGCAGATATTTTCCGTGCTTCAATTGTTGATGTGACACCAAATACCTATACCATTCAGATCGTAGGCACAACCGAAAAACTGGATGGCTTTATTGATGCGCTGGCGGAAAATACCATTTTAGAAGTGGTACGTTCAGGTGTATCGGGTATTGCCCGTGGTGAAAAGATTTTAAGTATTTAATAAACCTGAATCTCTCCTCAATTCCCGATTTGAAAAGGGTAGGTACAGTGGTGCTGTTCAGGAGAGATTTAAACAGAATTTTAGCGGAGAACACAAATGCAAATTTTTTACGATAAAGACTGTGATTTATCAATCATCCAAAGCAAAAAAGTCGCAATTATCGGTTATGGTTCACAAGGTCATGCCCATGCACAAAACCTGAAAGACTCAGGTGTAGATGTTACTGTTGGTCTACGTGCTGGTTCTGCTTCTTGGAAAAAAGCAGAAGGTGCTGGTCTTAAAGTTGCCGAAGTACCAGAAGCAGTTAAACAAGCTGATTTGGTTATGATTTTGACACCAGATGAATTCCAGTCACAACTTTATCGTGATGTGATTGAGCCAAACATCAAAGAAGGTGCAACTTTGGCATTTGCCCATGGTTTCGCTATTTTGTATAACCAAGTCGTACCACGTAAAGATCTTGACGTGATCATGATTGCGCCTAAAGCACCTGGTCATACTGTACGTTCAGAATTCCAACGTGGTTCTGGTGTACCGGATTTGATCGCTGTTCAACAGGATGCATCAGGAAATGCACGTAATGTTGCATTGTCTTATGCTTCTGGTGTTGGTGGTGGTCGTACTGGTATTATCCAGACAACTTTCCGTGAAGAAACTGAAACTGACCTTTTTGGTGAGCAAGCAGTACTTTGTGGTGGTGCAGTAGAATTGGTAAAAGCAGGTTTCGAAACTCTGGTTGAAGCAGGCTATGCACCAGAAATGGCATATTTCGAATGTTTACACGAATTGAAACTGATCGTTGATTTAATGTTTGAAGGTGGTATCGCTGACATGAACTATTCTGTATCAAATAATGCAGAATATGGTGAATACGTTACTGGTCCAGAAGTAATTAATGACCAATCACGTGAAGCAATGCGTAATGCACTGAAACGTATTCAATCTGGTGAATATGCGAAAATGTTTATCCAAGAAGGTGCATTGAACTATCCATCTATGACAGCACGTCGTCGTTTAAATGCCGAGCATGGTATTGAAGTGACTGGCGAGAAATTGCGTGCGATGATGCCTTGGATCAAAGCTAACAAAATCATCGATAAAGATAAAAACTAAATTTATCTTAGAGATTGTTAGAGCCTTGCGCTCAGGCAGAGCGGTGCTCTGCTAATCCTCGCTCATGCCGTGGATTAAAGCCAACAAAATTATCGATAAAGATAAAAACTAATTGGTTTAAATATTTGGTTTTATCAAAACCTCTGCATTTATTGCAGAGGTTTTATTTTATATGAATATTATATTTCCTATATTTTATTTTAGCCCGCAATACAAACATACTGATCATCCAGAGCCCTCGAATAATATCATAAGCTGAATTTTGGCTTATTATTTTCTTCCTCTTTATACTCATTTATGTTTAAAGTTAGTTCATTTAAACTAAATAATACTTGCCTAGGAAAACAGAAACCGCTATTGTAAATGAAATTTCTCAACTGATAATCTTGCATAAGAAATCGGAAGTCCTGCGTGATTTAGTTTATTTCCCACGTCGCTAACAAAAAGTATTTGTGGATGAACGTATGTTCTATGGTGTTAATTGTGATCTCTCTCTCAGTATACTTTCTACAGTAATTACATTTTTGCTGTGTTATGCCACGCTTGGACTGGTTCAAACATCATTTGCAAAAGAACAGGTCTATAAAAATAATCTAAGTATCGTTATTTCTGGCATGCTATTTTCTTTTTTAATTTGGCTTGTTAATACGATTAGTATTTTATTTTGTCCTTTATCAATAAATGATGGAATTGATTATAGAGTTTTACTCTTTTCATTATTAATCACTATTTTTATGTACACTTTGGCAATTTGGTTAAATACACGTATTATTTTTTCTTATATTAGATTAATTTTTGGTTCATTACTGATCGGTATAAGTACCTATATAATGCATTATATGGGGTTAATGAGTTTTAAAATATTAGATCAGAATACTATTTTAAATCCTTCAGTACTTTTATTTTCAATTTTTGCTGTTTCTGTGGGGGCGGCAATTTCATTTTTATTATATGATAAATACAAAATTAAATATCAGGGTAAAAAAATTATCAGAGGCATGATTGTTTTGCCTTTTATATTAGGGATTGTTGGTATGTATTATATCAACCGACAAGGAAATTATCTGGATCTTTTAGCGACCATTCGGTTACAATATTTAAATTACGTTAGTTATAAGGATTTATTTTATATTGTTCTATTTTTAATCCTCATTGTGATTATCGTCAGTTTATGTATTTTGTTACTGGAATATAAGTTAGAACAAAAAAGTCGTGATTTAAAAAAATTAAATTTACAATTGGCACAATTAACCATACAGGATCATTTAACCAAACTTCCCAATCGTAATTTTGTAGAAGAATATGTTAAGCAGTTAATTGCAAGTCATCGAAAATCCAGAAAAGAAATTGCCATTTTATATATAGACCTTGATCGTTTTAAAGTGGTGAATGATGCGTTCGGACATGAAATCGGTGATCAACTCTTGATTGCGGTTGTACAACGTATGCAAAATTTGTTAAATCATAAAAATAAACTGGTCAGAATTGGCGGTGATGAATTTTTATTTATTATTGAAGAAACGCATCTCAATGAAGCCATTAATATGGCTCAAAATGCTTTGGACTTGATTCAGCACACCTATTTGATTGGTGGGCGTAAGGTAACGATTTCTGCAAGTATTGGTATTGCACTCTATCCACAGCATGGCGTGACCTATAAGGATTTATTGGTCAATGCCGATATTGCCATGTATTCGTCCAAACAACGGGGCAGAAATGCTTATCGTGTTTATAACGAAACACTAGATGCTCAGCATCTGAAAAGTGAACTTTTACTGGAAAATGATTTATATAAAGCTGTTGAGGAAAAACAATTTATTTTGTTATATCAACCAAAATTTAATGATAAAAAACAATTATGTGGTGTGGAGGCGTTAATCCGATGGCGGCATCCGAAACTCGGTATACTGGGGCCGGATTTATTTATTGATAAAGCTGAAAAAACCGGATTAATTATTCCCATCGGATATTGGGTATTGCAGCAGGCGTGTTATCAGATTCAGGTATGGGAAAAAAGTGAGCAGCCGTTTTATCCGATTGCAATTAATCTTTCCGCATTGCAGTTTGAACATCATGCATTATTTGAAAATTTGGAACATGCATTACAAACTTACCAGATTAATCCAGAACATCTTTCGATTGAAATTACCGAAACTACGGCAATGCGTGATATTGATTTAAGTGTTAAAAGCTTTGAACGATTGCGTAAAATGGGGATAAAAATCGCTATTGATGATTTTGGTACAGGATATTCAAGTTTTTCTTATTTAAAAGATTTGCCTTTGGATGAGTTGAAAATTGATAAAGAATTTATTACCAATTTAATTGCAGATTCTAAAGAAGAAACAATTTTGGCCAGTATTATCGAGCTGGCGACAAAGCTCGGATTGACTGTAACTGCAGAGGGTGTAGAAACATCTGAGCAGGCAGAAATATTAATTAAATTGGGGTGTCAGCAATTACAGGGATTTCTTTTTGCCAAACCGATGACCGCAGAAGCATTACAGCATTTTAAATTTGAAGCTTAAAATATAGTTATCATTTTAACCATATTTTAAGCTGATTAGAACAAGCTTATGACTCATCAATTTTTAATGGACGGACATCCATCTGTTGATAAGGAATAATTCTGGTTTTATTCTTCCATTTATAACCTAACCAAATGATTAAAAACAGTGGAATACTGATATAGGTTGACAGTAAACCTAACCAGTCAATTTTACCCTCAGTTAATGCCTGATAGTTTTGTCCAAGAATAATCATTGAGCACAGAATAAATGCAAACCACGGGGCAAAGGGAAAAAAACGTGCACGGTATGCCAGATCATCTAGCTTAAAGCCTTGTGCCAAATAACCTTTACGAAAACGATAATGGGAAATCGCAATGCCTAACCAAACGATAAATCCACACATACCGGAAGTATTGAGTAACCAGTTAAACACTGTTTGTTCGCCAATGAATGTTGTCAGGAAGCAAAGTGCAGCAACCAGTGTCGTGGCGTACAGGGCTTTCATGGGTACACCGCGATGATCAAGACGAGCAAAGATTTTGGGTGCTCGTCCCTGATGTGCCATGTCGTATAGCATACGTGTGGAAGAATACATGCCGGAATTTCCCGCAGAGAGAATAGCGGTCAAAATCACCGCATTCATGACGCTGGCTGCAAATGCAAATCCTGCCTGTTCATAGAGTAGGGTAAATGGTGAGAGTGCCACGTTGTCTGTTTCTGCGGCATGCATCAGTAGTGGATTATCATAACGAATCAAAGTACCGATGATAAAAATACACAGGATATAAAACAGCAAAATGCGCCAAAAAATCTGTTTAATGGCTAAAGGAATGGTTTTATGAGGTTCCTTGGATTCTCCCGCAGCAACACCAACCATTTCTGTGCCCTGAAAAGAGAATCCTGCAATCATGGCAATCCCGATCATGGCCTGTAAACCACCGACAAAGGGTGCATCACCATAGCTCCAGTTCTGTAGAACACTCACATCTGGCGTCAGCATGATTTTGCCAATGGTAAATAAACCAATGACAATAAAGACGACAATCGCAACCACTTTAACCATGGAGAACCAAAATTCACTTTCACCAAAGCCTTTGACGGTCATGGCATTGATGGCAAAAATAATGGCAAGGAAGATCACACTCCACCACACGCCAGCAATTTCCGGAAACCAGAACTTCATGATAAATTGTACTGCGACCAGTTCAAATGCCACTGTGATTGCCCAATTATACCAGTAATTCCAGCCTAGCGCGAAACCAAAGCCTTCATCTACATATTTACTGCCATAGGTAAAAAATGCACCGGAACTTGGGTAATGTGTTGCCAATTCACCCAGACTGGTCATTAAGAAGTAGATCATGACACCAATCAGGGCATATGCCAGCAATGCACCGCCGGGCCCCGCAGTGGCAATGGTCGAACCAGAGGCAAGAAATAGGCCGGTACCAATTGAGCCGCCAATGGCAATCATATTCAGATGGCGTGCACTTAATTTACGTTGTAAATGCTGATTTGAAGTGTCAGTCATAGATCGTCCTGATGAAGATTACTTTTTATTGGCATAAAAAATTTTAAAACCGTTTTGATCAGATTTAATTTGACAATGCCCAAAGCTGTTTTCGATAAACGGCTGATAATTTAGAAAACGGTTAGCCACAATCCATAATTCCCCGGCAGGTTTTAATAGATTTTTTGAAAATTGGCAGAGGTTTTCACTGGCCTGATAATGGGTTTTGATCCCTTGATGAAAGGGTGGGTTACTGACAATCGCATTAAAACGATCATCAACATCCCGAATATCAGTAATGGCAATGGTGGTCAGCTGGGTTGTGAGATTGTTTCTGGCAAAGGTGAGCTGTGTAGAATGTAAGGCAAAAGCATCAATATCTACCGCAGTCATATGATTTTTGGGATTTAATTTTGCCAATATGGCAGAGATGATTCCTGCGCCACAGCCAAAATCCAGAATTTTTCCTGCTTTGACCTGTGCTAAAAATGGCAGAATTTGTTGTGTTCCAATATCCAGATGATCCTGACTAAATACACCAGGTAAAGCACAAATATCCAGATGGGTCTGGTTAAATGTATATTGATAATGTTTAAGCCATGCCTCTAGCGGTTTTACTTGATGCTGCTGCTGGATTTTGATTTGCCAGAGTTGACAATGACGTGCACTATCAATTTTAACAGGCTTAGCAAAAGCCTGTAATTGTTTTGCTGCACCTTCAATGCCGGCCTTTTTCTCACCCACCAGAAAAATCGGTTTATCCTGTCCTAATATTGCAGCGCAATGTTCAAGCACATAGTTGAGTAATTCTTTGGCTTTGGGAATAAAAATAATCACCTGATCAAAGGATTGCTGTGGCGGGACAATATCAAATACACTGTGATAACCGGATTGCAAAAAGTATTGATGGTCGGCAAAGTTCCAGCTCCAGATCGAAATTGTCGCATCTAGTGATTGGCTAAGTTGATCCTGAGGTGGATTGACCAATAAAATATTGCCTGAAAATAGTTCAGGTTGCCGTAGAAGCACTTCACTTTTTGCATCCATCGTTACACACCTCAGTTTTAAAGCTTCATTACAAATGCTTAATTAAATACTTTATTCAGATTTTGTATCTGGTAAAACGAAATTCAGAATCAATGCAGCGATGCCGCCGGTTGCCACACCCGAACTAAAAATATTACGGATAATCTCGGGCATATGTTTCAAAAAGTCCGGCACCTGTGCAATACCAAGCCCTAAACCTAATGATACGGCAATAATTAACAAGGCACGTCGATCCAGTTTAATCCCGGCCAGAATATTAATCCCGGAAGCAGCAACTGCACCAAACATGACCATCACAGCACCGCCCAAAACCGCCTGTGGTACTGCCTGAACCACGGCTGCGATTTTAGGGAATAAACCCAAAATAATCAGCATTGCGGCAATCCATAGCCCCACATAACGGCTGGCAACACCAGTCAGTTGAATGACACCATTATTCTGGGCAAAAACCGAACTTGGAAAGGTATTGAATATGCCGGCCAGAAAAGAATTTGCACCGTTGACCAGTACACCGCCTTTGATCCGTTGCATCCAAATTGGTCCGCTCACGGGTTCTTTGGAAATCTTGCTGGTGGCAGTAATATCTCCAATCGCTTCCAGTGAGGTCACAAGATAAATAAAGGCGAGTGGAATAAACAATGACCAGGAGAAACTCAAGCCAAAATGCAAAGGTGTTGGTAACTGAAAAGTGGGTGCCTGACCAAGGGCAGTAAAATCCAGATGCCCCATAAAGGCTGCGAGAATATACCCGATTACCAAGGCAATTAAAATAGCCGAGCTTTTAATCCAGATGATTGAAATACGATTCAATAGAATAATAATTGCCAGTACACTACATGACATGATGATATTATCACTATTGGCAAAACTGCCATCGCCCAACGCAGCGTAACCCCCGCCCATACTGATCAGTCCCTCTTTGATCAGGGTTAATCCGATGAGTAACACCACAATACCGGTGACCAGTGGAGTAATCAGCATCTTGATCCAGGGCAGAATACGTGACACACCCATTTCAATAAATGCGCCGCAGATCACCACACCAAAAATTGCAGCCATGACCTGTTGATAAGGCGTGCCATTGGCAATCATCACTGAACCAATCGCCATGATCGGACCAATAAAATTAAAACTGGTGCCTTGTACAATCAGTAATCCCGCACCGAATGGTCCGACGCGTTTGCATTGTAAAAAAGTTGCAATTCCGGAAATCATTAGCGACATCGATAAAATCATGGTGGTTTCATGTGCGGGGACACCCAAAGCACCACAAATGAGCAAACCCGGCGTCACAATCGGCACTAAAATCGCAAGTAAATGTTGTAATGCTGCAAAAAAAGCTGCGAGTGGTCTAGGGCGTGCATCAATGCCGTAAATTAGATCGTGTTTAGAGGAATCTTGAGATAATTCAGTCATGTAAAAAATACATTGTGGTAGCGAAAACAGCGTATTCTAAAGGAGAGCCCGTCAATGAGAAAGAAAAAAACATAAAAATTATGAAAACTGGTCAAAATGTCGTGAAACTGTCACTACTCAAGACTATGCTTTTTGCTGTATAATTTGTCCTCAAATTTTTTGGTAGCATTCAAAGTCCATGTCAGATATTAAAAATCTTCGTAACATCGCAATTATTGCGCACGTTGACCACGGTAAAACCACATTAGTCGATAAACTTTTACAACAGTCTGGTGCACTTGGTGACCGAGCGGGCGAGATTGAGCGTGTCATGGATTCGAATGCGCTTGAAAGTGAGCGTGGGATTACCATTCTTGCAAAGAATACATCTATTACTTGGTTGGATAAACGTACTGATACCACTTACCGTATCAACATCGTTGACACCCCGGGACACGCCGACTTTGGTGGTGAAGTAGAACGTGTACTGTCTATGGTTGACTGTGTATTACTGTTGGTTGATGCACAAGAAGGCCCAATGCCACAAACTCGTTTTGTGACACAAAAAGCTTTTGCGCGTGGTTTAAAACCAATCGTAATTATCAACAAGGTTGACAAACCAAGTGCGCGTCCAGACTGGGTGATCGATCAGGTGTTTGACCTGTTTGATAACCTTGGTGCAACTGATGAACAGTTAGACTTCCCAATCGTATATGCTTCAGGCTTACGTGGTGTTGCTGGCCCTGCGCCTGAAGAACTTGCCGCAGATATGACACCATTGTTTGAAACAATTGTGGATATCGTTGAACCACCAGCAGTTGATGCTGATGGTCCATTCCAGATGCAAATTTCATCACTGGACTATAATAGTTTTGTTGGTGTTATTGGTGTTGGTCGTATTCAGCGTGGTTCGGTGAAATTAAATACACCAGTTACAGTGATCGACAAAGAAGGTAAAACCCGTAATGGCCGTATCCTGAAAATCATGGGTTACCATGGACTGGAACGTGTGGATGTGGAAGAAGCATCAGCAGGGGACATCGTTTGTATCACAGGTATTGATGCATTAAATATTTCCGATACTATCTGTGATCCGAAAAATGTTGAAGCATTGCCACCATTGTCTGTTGATGAACCAACTGTATCGATGACATTCCAAGTGAATAACTCACCGTTTGCTGGTAAAGAAGGTAAATTTGTGACTTCACGTAATATTCGTGAACGTTTGGATCGTGAGTTGATTCACAACGTGGCACTTCGTGTTGAAGATACCGATAGCCCTGACCGTTTCAAGGTGTCTGGTCGTGGTGAACTTCACCTTTCCGTATTGATCGAAAATATGCGTCGTGAAGGCTTTGAAATGGGCGTATCACGTCCACAAGTAATCATCAAGGAAATTGATGGTGAAAAACAAGAGCCATATGAAAACGTGACTTTTGATGTGGAAGAACAACATCAAGGTGCTGTAATGGAACAAATGGGTCACCGTAAAGGCGAAATGACCAATATGGAAGTCGATGGTAAAGGTCGTATCCGTATTGAGGCAACTGTACCTTCACGTGGTCTGATCGGTTTCCGTTCTGAATTCTTAACCATGACTTCCGGTACAGGGATCATGACATCAAGCTTTTCACATTATGGTCCGGTAAAACAAGGTACCGTTGCGAAACGCCAAAATGGTGTATTAATTTCCATGGTAGCAGGAACTTGCTTGGGTTATGCATTATTTAGCTTACAGGATCGTGGTCGTTTGTTTGCCAAACCACAGCTGGAAGTGTATGAAGGTATGATTGTAGGGATTAACTCTCGTTCAGACGACATGGTTGTCAACCCAACCAAAGCTAAACAATTGACCAACGTGCGTGCATCCGGTACAGATGATGCCTTGACTTTGGTCCCTGCAATTGAATATACGCTTGAACAGGCACTTGAGTTTATCGAAGATGATGAGCTGGTTGAAGTAACACCAAAATCAATTCGTATCCGTAAACGTTACCTGACTGAAAATGAACGTAAACGTGCGGGTCGTAATTAATTTCAATAGGTCTGAATAGACGTATTAAACAAAAAAACACCTTATCGGTTTGATTCTGATAAGGTGTTTTTTAATGCTTGCTAGATTGATGTTTTAGATACTGAATTTAAAGCATAAAAAAATGGAAATGATCATTGTCATTTCCATTTTTTCTACACCAATATTAGCGTTAAAACATCAGACTTTAAATTGAAGAAAGATGTTTATCTGGTTAGGTTTGTTTGATTAAGCCTGACCTTCCGCATCTGCTTGTTGTAAGCGTTGGATATTCGCTTCAAACTCAGCATCAAAGTTAATTGGGCTAAGCAATAATTGTGGGAAGCTACCTTTGCTGACCAAATCATTCACTGCTTCACGTAGGAAAGGGAACAGAATATTTGGGCAATATGCACCTAAAATATAAGGTAGACGTTCTTGCTCAACATTTTCAATTAAGAAAATTCCGGCTTGTGTTACATCAACAATAAATGCAGTCTCATCGCCATTGGTTGCAGTGACCACAACTTTTAATGCCACTTCATAATGTGTTGGATCAAGTTGTTCGGCAGCAGAAGACAGATTAATCCCCAATTCAGGTTGCCATTCCTTAGTAAATACTTTTGCCCCAGGTACTTCAAAAGAAGCATCTTTTACATAAATACGTTCAAGCGCAAGTTGTGATTGTGCTGCTTGTTGTTCTTCGCTCATTGTTAAATCCTTGATTAAATGGAAAGTAAGTGCTTAGCTGTTTAAAAGCTGATCAAGCTGACCCTGACGCTCTAAGGCATAAAGCTGGTCAAAGCCGCCAATAAATTGATCATTAATAAAAATCTGTGGTACGGTACGATGATTGGTGCGTTGCATCAATTCGCTACGTACTTCTGCTGGTTCGGTCGATAAATTAATTTCTTGGTATGCAATCCCTTTACGTTCGAGCAATTGTTTGGCACGAATACAATAAGGGCATACGGTTGTAGAATAAACAACAACATTTGCTGTCATGATTGTACGCTCCAATTTATTTAGATTTGACTAAAGGTAAACCCTGACCTTTCCAGTTGATAATTCCACCATCTAAGCGGTAACTATCCTGATGCCCAACTTTTTGTAATGCAGTACCTGCAACCTGACCCATATTACAAATAAAGATCAAAGGGCGATCAGTGGCTTTTAATTCTTCTACGTGTTTTTCAAGTTGACTATAAGGGATATTACGACTACCGCTAATATGTCCTTGTTTAAAGTCTTTACTGTCACGTAAATCGATTAGCATGGCATTTTGTGCTTTCGTTAAGATACCTAAAGATTGTGGTGAAATTTTACGACCACTACGACGGCTTTCAAACACGAAGAATAGGATAATCAAAACACCCAGGATGCCAAACAAAATTGGGTGATTACCCATAAATTCGAACCAACGTTCCACAATTCACCTTATGTTAATATCTAAATCGAGCACAGTATAACGCATATATGGTGCTATAAAATCGAACTTCAAGCGCATTTAATCGCAATTTAAGATTTTTCTGCATCCTCAAGTTCATTCAACAGACGATTCATACTATCCAGTCGTCGTTGCAGTACCAGCCCCTGAGCTGCGGCATCGCGTAAAGCACATTTTTTTTCATGTTGATGGGTACAGTTACGGAATTGGCATTGCCCGTAAAATGGCTCAAACTCCGGAAAACCTGCATAAATATTCTTTTCGCTCAAATGCCATAAACCAAATTCACGAATCCCCGGAGAGTCAATCAATGCACCCTGTTTGCCAAACTGAATTAAACGAGTCGAAGTTGTGGTGTGTTGCCCGAGTGCTGAGTTTTCAGAAATAATATTGGTCTTTTGTGCAGCTTCTGGAATCATGGTATTGATTAAAGAGCTTTTACCTACACCGGATTGCCCGACAAATACCACAGTTTGATTTTGAATCTTTTGCGATAAATATCGTGGGTGATATGGGCTGTCTTCGGCTGCATTAGCTTGTGTGATACAGGTGTCATAGCCCAGTTGCTGATATTGTTCCAGCAATGTTTTGGCTTGGGAATCTGCGCTTAATAAATCTGCCTTATTGAGCACCAATAATGGTTGAATACCAGCATTCTCACAAGCGACCAGATAGCGATCAAGTAAGCCTGCCGAAGGTTCGGGTGAGGGTGCAAAGACAATCACAATTAAACTGACATTCGCTGCAACAGGTTTTAATTTATGATACCGATCAGGGCGGCTTAATAAAGATGTACGCGGATGTAGAGCGGTGATCACACCCAGACCGGTATTAGGGTCGGCTTGCCAAGTTACACGATCACCAGTAATTAATGCATCCAGATTGGTGCGGGTATGACAACGCCAGATATCACCAAGTTGAATGGGACGCCAGAAGGCTTCGGGTTCACCTTCAACAATTTGAGGTGCGGCAGGTGGGGATTTTGGCAATGAGCAGACTTGTACTTCCAACTGACGTCCATAATGTTGCACAATCAGACCTTCGATATCTAAATCATGATCGAATTCTTGTTGACGATTTTTTTGCTGCTTTTCAATACGGCGTTGTTGCTGTTCGGTTAAACGTCGCTTACGAATTAAAGCCATTCATCCTCGATATCATCATAAAAAAACTGGAATAGGCAAAAATAGCATGAAGACCAGGTATATTTACAGTGTGCAACAAAAAATTTTGCTAATATGTATAGTGAAACAAACAGGATAAGTAAGAATTTTCATGAGCAGCACTGCCGACACACGTTTAATCTGGATTGATCTTGAAATGACAGGTTTAGATACAGATAAAGATCAGATTATTGAAATTGCAACAATTATTACTGATGATGAGCTGAATATTCTCGCTGAAGGGCCAGTATTGGCGATTCATCAATCAGATCAAATCTTGAATGCTATGGATGAATGGAATACACGTCAGCATGGGCAATCGGGTTTGATTGAACGTGTACGACGTAGTCAGTTAACGGCGCGTGATGCCGAACAACAAACCATTGATTTTCTAAAAAAATGGGTCAATGCAAAGATTTCTCCAATGTGCGGTAACTCAATTTGTCAGGATCGCCGTTTTATGCATCGATTGATGCCGGAACTGGAACAATATTTTCACTATCGCAATCTGGATGTGTCTTCGGTAAAAGAGTTGGCAAAGCGCTGGCGTCCTGAAATCATGAGTGGTTTAAAGAAAGATGCATCCCATCTGGCTTTAGATGATATTCGTGATTCTATTCGTGAGCTAAAATATTACCGTGAATACTTTTTTCGTGTCGAACAAAAATAATCTTATGATTCAAAATATTGGGTCTATATAGTTTGAAGTCGATTAAACTGATGCTTACTTTAAGTGGGCATCTTTAAACGCATTACGAGATAAAATAAATATACAAATTTTACATTGTTTTATGCTACATTGGTCCAATTAAATAAAGTGTGGTACAGCATCGCTGTATCTTCGTTGTGTTTTGAATTTTATAATTTACAATCAGTTTAATGGGACATCAGTTTTATGCAAAGTAATAACCCTATTCTTTCTCGTGTGGAAGTCAGGGCAGATTATAGCCACCCTATGAGTGTTGAAGGGGCTGTGCAAAAATCTGTCATGCTTACCATTATTGCGGCACTGGTCGGTGTTGCATTTTATATTTATTGTGCCATGACTGGCGCTTATGGCATCGCAAACGCTGGTTTATTAGTCGGTGCAATTGGTTCTTTTGTCGTGGCAATGATTGCAACCTTTAAAACCAATCTTGCACCAAGTCTGGCTGTGCCTTATGCATTACTAGAAGGTGTATTTCTGGGTGGTATTTCCCTGTTTTTTGAAATGCGTTATCCGGGAATTGCATCACAGGCATTATTGGCAACATTTGCCAGTGCATTAACCATGTTTGCCTTATATCGCTTTGGCATTATTAAAGCTACAGCGAAATTTAAGGCTGTGGTGATTTCTGCCAGTATTGCCATTCTGGCGGTATTTGTAGTGCAGTGGATTATGACGCTGGCATTTGGTAGTTCAATTCCAGGATTGTTTGAAAGTTCTTGGTTAGGCATTGGTTTTGCTGTATTTGTTGCAATCATTGCTTCACTTAACTTGATTCTGGACTTTGATCTGATTGAGAATGGCGCTGCTAATGGTGCACCTAAAAGTTTTGAATGGGTTTGTGCGATCGCTTTATTAGCAACACTGGTCTGGATGTATATTTCCTTCCTGCGTTTGATCGGGCTACTCAATAACGATTAAGCTTGAGACTTATTTTATGCATTAGCGTATAAATGAAAAATAGCCTTGCCAACCGCAAGGCTATTTTTTTTGTTTCCAAAATTTTGGAAGATTTCAACCTTTACTTTGCTAGTGAATATTCGGCATGATGGATAAGTTTTTAGATGGTTTGAGATTGTTCATATGAGTCAAGGGTTATTAGCAGGAAAACGCTTTTTAGTTGCTGGGATTGCCAGTAAATTATCGATTGCTTATGGTATTGCTCAAGCACTTCATCGGGAAGGTGCAGAACTTGCATTCACCTACCCAAATGAAAAATTAAAAAAGAGGGTGGATGACTTTGCCGCACAATTGGGTTCAAATCTCGTATTTGCCTGTGATGTCGCTGATGATGCACAAATCGAACAGGCATTTGCTGATCTGGCACAACATTGGGATGGTTTGGACGGTGTGATTCATTCTATTGGTTTTGCACCTGCCGAAACATTGGATGGCGACTTTACTGAAGTGACCAGTCGTGAAGGATTTAAAATCGCGCACGACATCAGTTCATACAGTTTCATTGCTATGGCGCGTGCAGCCCGTCCATTGTTAACAGCCCGCCAAGGTTGTTTGTTGACACTGACTTATCAGGGTTCAGAGCGCGTGATGCCAAACTATAATGTTATGGGACTGGCAAAAGCATCTCTCGAAGCTGGCGTACGTTATCTGGCCTCAAGTCTTGGCGCGGAAGGTATTCGTGTTAATGCAATTTCCGCAGGTCCAATTCGTACATTGGCGGCAAGTGGTATTAAATCTTTCCGTAAAATGCTGGATGTCAATGAAAAAACTGCACCATTACATCGTAATGTCACCATCGAAGAAGTAGGAAATGCTGCCTTATTCTTGTGTTCACCATGGGCATCAGGGATTACTGGAGAAATTCTCTATGTAGATGGTGGATTTAGTACAGTAGGAATGAGTGCTGCCTTATTGAATGAAGAGTAAAACACTTGATCCGATGATGGATATTCCGCTCTATTAAGGGCGGATTTCTTTTTTAACGACAGCTGATTTGCCTTTCAGTTCAAAATAAAATCATATTAAATTTAATGTGCTAAGTTAATAAATTATAGGCTTTATGATAATATGCCGAGCAAACATCAGCCAACTTTGAGAACGTCACATGGAAATTGTTTGTTTAGATTTAGAAGGTGTATTGGTCCCGGAAATCTGGATTAATTTTGCCAAAAAAACTGGGATTAAAGAACTGGAAGCCACCACGCGTGATATTCCAGACTACGATGTGCTGATGACACAACGCTTAAATATTTTAAAACAACATAATCTGGGGCTGCCTGATATTCAGGCTGTGATTGCTGAAATGGGGCCATTACCAGGGGCAAAAGAATTTGTAGAATGGGTACGTACACATTTTCAACTCATTATTTTATCAGATACCTTTTATGAGTTTGCTCATCCATTAATGCAACAGCTAGGCTGGCCAACGATTTTTTGTCATAAGCTGGAAACTGATGCACAAGGTAATGTGACAGCGTACAAACTACGTCAGCCTGATCAAAAACGTCAGGCGGTTAAGGCATTACATGGTTTGAATTTTCGTGTGATTGCCGCAGGCGATTCGTATAATGACACAACCATGCTAGGTGAAGCTGATCACGGCTTCTTATTTGATGCACCAGACAATGTCATTGCCGAGTTTCCACAATTCCCGGCAATTCATGGCTATGATGCTTTAAAAGAAGCGATTCGTTCAGTCTCACAACGCAATATTCCTGCTTAATCATATAAAAATAAGCAAAAAAATAGGGCATTTGAAATGCCCTATTTTTTATCTTAAAGTGAAATATATTGAATTGAAAACTTAGAAGCGATAGCCAAGTTTTAAACCATAAGCGATCGCATTATTGTCGCTAAATTTTGCAACATATTCTTCACCACCTGATTGAGCACCAGTTTGCGCTTTGGCATCACCTAACCAGAAGTATTTTACACCACCGGCAACAAAGTAATTAGGCGCTGGGCTATATTGTAAACCTAAGCCAACATTCCAGTAACCTTCGGTCGGACCAAGTGTAGTGACTGGATTACCGGCACCACTATCCCAGCCCACAGAAACATTCCCAGCCCATTTATCACTGAATTTACGTCCTACACCTGTGGTTACAGACCATTGATCATCTGAATATTCAACCAGATTAAAGCCATTCGGCCGTGAAACTAGTGGACCCACAGCTTCTGATGTTAAACCAAACTGATAGGGTCTAATCGAAAAATCTTTCCAGTTTACCCAGCGGATATTCGCAAATGCAACGGTATCTGCCATGATGCCTGATTGTAAATCCAGATTTACAGACTGAGGTGTGGTAATGCTGGTTTTACCTGGAGTACCTGTAATCGTTGTCGGATCCATTCCTAACAGACTAAGTGCAGAGATTGCCGAAATATTTTCTTTAACATTAATATCATAGTCAATTTTTGAGCGATAAGTTAAAGATGCTTTTAAGGCAATTTCAGGAATTTGATAAGCAACACCTGCCAACCAGCCCCATGCATCTTCTTCAGGGATAACAGCATCATAACCATTAAATAAGCTATAGGCTTGACCACGCAAATTAACTTGACCCTTAATTTTTTGCAGAACCGGACCTGCATAGAAGTTCCAGTTTTCATTTGGTTGGAAACCGAACAAGAAACTTAAATTTTGAGTGGTCACTTTAACATTGGTTGCACCTTTGCCTAAAAGTGCATTTACACCAGCCAGTCCTTCATCAACTTTGGTGGCAACACCTGCTTTAACAGCGGTATCAATCGCGTTTTTATATGCTTCGCTTGCATTATAACTGGTGAGTGCAGTCGCATAAGCTGCTTGACCAGCAGCAGTAGTTAGATCATAACCTTGAGCTTGTACAGCTGCGCCCACTCGTTGTTCAGTTGTTAATGCATTAAATGTGTTCTCAATAGTACTTGCTCTAAGTGCAGCTAATGAATCTGCGCCTAAAATTGTATTGGAATCATTGGAAACAAATACATTATCACCAGAATATTTTGCATCTGCACCAAAAGGTTGGTCATAGATAATACCGAAAGAAAAATTTTCGGTAGGTTGAAGTTTGATTGCAGCACTACCAAAGAAATAGTCTTTGGCCATATTATCAATTTTATTGTTGGTAGCACTTGTACCACTTTCTTGACCCTGAACATCTGCCGCTAAAACTGAAATACCAGCTTCTGCATAATTTCCAGGTTGTAGAAAAGAAGAAATTGATTGCCCTGAGCGGTCCAGTGCGGCTGCAAAGGCACCAGTCATAGGTAAAGCACATGCAAGTGCAGCAGTAAGCGTCTTGATTTTCATTGTCATCAATCCATGAAAAAGAGGTTTTAAACTAATCTTTAGTGCATCTGCAATGTTGTTTAAGCTTCGTTAAAAAGTAAAAACTGTATGCAAAATGAGTAAAGATGTAGTGATTTCTTCACTATGTACTAAATATAACTGATCTATGAAAAAAAACTAACAAAATTGTAGTGAAAGCCAATGTTTTTTGTTATTTGATTGAAATTTATTCAATTATTTTAGTTACTGGCGAGTTCAAAAAAAATAGATAAGGTCAATTAATAGTCGATAATGAAAAATAGATTATGCTTGAAGAGAATTGAATAGTTGTTTTTAACGATTAGTCTAAAAAACGAATCGGTTTTAATAAGGGCTGATTGTTAAGATAGACTTGATGATTATTCCAGATCAGTTGTTTGCTACAGAAATACTGAACAACTTGCGGATAGATAAAATGCTCGAGTTGATGGACACGCTGTGCCAGTGTTTCGATAGTATCATGCGAACTTACAGATAAGATTGCTTGTGCAATAGCTTGTCCTGCATCAAGTTCGGCTGTGACAAAATGGACGGTACAACCATGTAATCTATCACCGGTATTGAGAACCCGCTGATGTGTATGCATGCCCTTATAGGCAGGTAGCAGAGAAGGGTGAATATTCAACATTCGACCTTCCCATTTTTTGACAAAATCAGGTGTCAAAATTCGCATAAAACCTGCGAGTACTACCAAATCAACATGCCATGTCAACAGCTGCTGGTGCATTCGTGCATCAAAACTTTCCCGTGTTGGAAAGTCCTGATGGGAAATGACCGCTGTGTCAATGTTGGCTTGTTTGGCCCGTTCAAGCGCATAGGCATTGCTTCTGTTGCTTAAAACACCAACAATTTCGCCAGAGAGTTTTGCATCAAGCAATGCTTGTAGATTGCTACCGTGACCTGAAACGAGAACCGCGATACGCATAAATTAGGCAAAGATGACACGAATTTTTTCATCAGCATCTTTTACTGATGCTGCATCTGCTTCAATCTCACCGATTTTCCATGCTGTTTCACCCTGACTGGTCAGGATTTCGATGGTACGTTTTGCATCGTTTGCATCAACAGCAATGATCATACCGACACCACAGTTAAAGGTGCGATACATTTCGAATTGTTCAACTTGTCCTTGTTCCTGTAAGAACTTGAACAAAGCTGGCCATTGCCATGATTGCTCGTCAATACGTGCGCGCAAGCCATCTGGAAGGACACGAGGTACATTACCAGGTAATCCACCGCCAGTAATATGTGCCATGGCATGAACATCAACTTGTTTACACAGTTGTAGTACAGGTTTGACATAAATGCGGGTAGGTTCCATCACCACTTGACTTAATGCTTTGCCATCAAGCTCGGTATTTAAATCGATATTCTTGACATCAATGATTTTACGTACCAGAGAATAACCATTCGAATGTGCACCACTTGATGCCAAACCAATGAGTACATCACCCGTTTTGACCTTGGACCCATCAATGATTTTGCTGTGTTCAACCACGCCCACAGAAAAACCGGCAAGGTCGTAATCTTCACCTTCATACATGCCCGGCATTTCGGCAGTTTCACCACCAACCAATGCACAACCTGCAAGTTCACAGCCTACACCGATTCCGGTAACCACATTGGCAGCGACATCAACATTGAGATGTCCGGTTGCATAGTAGTCCAGGAAAAATAAAGGTTCTGCGCCAGTTACCAGAAGGTCATTTACGCACATGGCGACAAGATCCTGACCAATCGTGTCATGCTTGTTCAATTGTAGTGCCAGTCTTAATTTGGTTCCGACACCATCAGTACCGGAAACCAAAACAGGTTCTTCATAACCTTTGGGAATTTTGCACAATGCGCCAAAACCACCGAGTCCACCCATGACTTCAGGGCGTGTCGTCCGTTTTGCTACCGATTTAATTCGCTCGACGAGTAAGTCGCCAGCTTCGATATCGACACCGGCATCTTTGTAGCTTAAGCCAGCGTTTGAAGTAGAAGTTGAGTTGCTCATAAGTGAAGTCTCCGCATTGGCGGCTGATTATACCTGAATCTACAAAACTCTTATGGTTTTTCTCACATAAAATGTTATCTTTTTTAAAAATATTTTACTTAATGCGAGTAAAATACACATCAAAATGATTGAGATACATAATTATGCATGATCCGATGCTAAAAAGAATATTTATCCTTGCAGGAATCGCCAGCTTCTTATGGGTGATCTACTTATTATTACCCGTAGTTCTACCATTCGTCATTGCATTTTTAGTGGCTTATCTGTTTAGTCCACTGGTCGAAAAAATGCAAAAAATTGGTTTACCTCGCTGGCTTGCGATTTCGACGGTTTTTATTTTGATTATTGTTGGATTGACCTTGGTAGGGTGGTTTCTGGTACCGATGATTTGGGCACAGTTGATGTATGCCCGGGATCATATTCCAGAGATGATTCACTGGATTAATGAAACATTTTTACCTTGGGCTGCGACAACCTTTAATCTTGAACCGATGGAAATCAATACTGATGAATTATCGGTATCGATCATGGATTATATTCAAACCAACTATAGTGTAGATAATATTCAGGATATCGCAGTACGACTGGCACAATCGGGCTTAAGCTTTATTCAGATTGGCGGGACTTTGGTACTTGTGCCGATCATTGCCTTTTACTTTTTGTTGGATTGGGAAAAAATGCTGCAACATATGCGTCGTAGTATTCCACGTCCAATGGAAAGCAGCGTGATACAAATTGCCCGGGAATGTCATGAAGTACTTGGCGCTTTTGTTAAAGGGCAATTTCTGGTGATGATTTTGCTCGGTCTGGTCTATGCCGTGGGATTACAATTAATCGGTCTGCATGTTGGATTAATTATTGGTTTGGTGGCCGGATTAGCCAGTATTATTCCTTATCTGGGATTTGCTGTGGGTATTGTTGCAGCAGTGATTGCTTCATTTTTACAGTTTGGCATGGACTGGGTTCATCTGGCACTGGTTTTTCTGGTATTTATGATTGGTCAGGCCGTAGAAGGGTACATTTTACAGCCATTTTTATTGGGCGATAAAATTGGATTGTCTCCGGTTGCTGTCGTATTTTCTGTACTTGCTGGGGCACAATTGCTTGGTTTTGCCGGAATGCTGATTGCTTTACCCGTTGCTGCGGTAATTGTTGTATTATTAAGACATCTCCGTGCCAGTTACGAAAAAAGTCGCTTATATGGGGGACAGCCTGTTACCACAACTGAACACATTGAAAATATTGATTTACATGCTTCGGTGGATCAAGATAAAACCCATTATGATATCACACCGACAAGTGATACCGACAAAGATGATGTTTCCAAATAAACATAGCCATGATACTCAAATGAGGTAAGGTCAACATGCGTCAATTACAGCTTGATATTGAACCTTATTTGGATGCAAAAATAAGTGATTTTGCGGGTCCAAGTTGGGCACCGGTAATTGATAATATTCGACAATTACATACCGGGTTAATCAAGCAGTTTTATATTTATGGTGAAGCTGGAACAGGTAAATCGCATTTATTAAGTGCGATTTGTGACTCTTATCTTGATGTTGGCAAAACAGCAATCAATGTATCATTGCTGGAATTACTCGATGCGCCTGTAGAAGCAATTCATGCATTGGATACCTATGATCTGGTTGCACTCGATGATATCGAAGCAATTAATGGAATGTCACAATGGCAAAAAGCTATTTTTCATCTGATTAATTTAAATTATGAGGGAACAGGGCAACTGGTATTTTCTTCACGCTTTGCTCCGACCGAACTCAAATTACAATTTCCGGATTTACAGTCCCGTCTGACACAGGCAGTGAGTATCCGGATACCCAATGGTCAGCAGTTTAATGATCGACAAGCGCTGTTAAAGGCTGTTATGCTGAGACGCGGTTTGCATTTTGAACAGACAATTGTTGATTACCTGCTATTGCATGGACCGCAAAAAACAGCCACGCTATTACAAACGCTGGAAAAACTTGAGCAATTGCTTAAAGGCGACCAACTTAAGCTTTCAAATGTAAAGTTAAAACAGATTTTTGCATTGATTGATGAGTATAGTCATTAAATTCTGAGATTGACTTGTCTCACTGACAGTGCTGTGAGAAAGTATGTAGGGAAACGGATTGGCATAGTGCTTGCCATAAAAAACAAAAAATAAGGCATTTCTTAAGGAGTAGGTGAATGCTTAAAAAGAGCATTGGTATTGGACTGTTATTTTTAGCTGGGCATTCCTATGCCACGATACAAGTCACGACCACAGAAGATGTGGTCAAAGATGATAATGTCTGTTCTTTGCGCGAAGCGATTACTTATGTCAATGAGTATTTAAGTGATGACGATAAAAAGAAAGCTGGTTATAACGGTTGTGGCGGTGAAGATGCAACCTCAACGATTTTACTAGAATCTGATAAAGTCTATACGCTTGATCAAGCCATAGAAATCAAGGCAGCACTGAGCATACAAACTCAAAATAATGATCTGTCGTCTGATACCGCGAGTATAGGTTTGCACAATGCCACAATTAAAGCATCAGGCAATCACCGTTTATTCACCATTGATGATGGTAAGGCCGATATTAGCCAACTGGCGGTGTATTTAACCCAGGTCAATTTACAGGGTTGTGGTAGTGCAAATATTTGTGCAGACTTAGGTGGCATCATTTACAATCGTGAAGCTTTAACCATTGCCTATGCAAAAATTTCTCAGGGCTATGCCAATCAGGGTGGGGCAATTTATAGTGATGGTTTGATTGCCGGTACTAATACCTATTCCGCTGGTTCTGTGGTCATGAATAACAGCATTCTTACCGAGAACAAAGCAAAAAATGGGGCAGCACTTTATTTAGGTCAGCCATTATTCAGAATCACCTATAGCGTCATTCGTAATAATACAGCGACAGACAGTAATGGCAGTATTATCTATTCGACCAATGCATTTGATGACGAAACTACAGGTACAGAGAGCTTTACTCGCGCAGCCTATATTTTAAATAGTACCCTGTTTAAAAACACGGGCTATCTCATGAATTTGCGTGATGGGGTCTATGCCAATAATGTGACCATTGTTGATAATAGTAAAGGTCTATATTTCGATGCGCCTAAAGGGAAAGCTCATCTTTCCAATAGTATTCTGGCTGGGAACAATAACGCGGATTGCGGCTTTGCATCGGGTGACCAATCTTTATTTTATAATAATTTGGTTGCGAGTCGTGCGTTATGCGGAACAGGCGAGATTGGCAACGAAAATATTGATTTATCAACCCAGCCTAATAATCAATTATTTGCTGGTTCAAGTAGTGAAGGTAGTTGCAATCTTCCTCCAGCCAAAGGCTTATTATGTCCTTTTAAAACGCCGGACAATGCCTTTTTAGGTTTTTTTAAACCAAGATTATTATCGATTTATCAAACAATCCTAGATTCACCTATCATTAACCGTGGTCGTCTATATAGTGATGGTACTGATCAGGGACAGTTTGCTTGTGAAAATACCGATCAGCGTGGCTTGACACGTGCCAATGCGGTGCATTGTGATCTTGGCGCGATTGAGCTCGTCATTAGTTCTGAGAATATCTCTCGTGTCGGTCAAAGTATCTTTTATGGCGAAATTGCTGAAATGAGCATTGCCGATAATCTGGCTGATGGCGAGTTGTTGCCAGCAGAAGAATGTAAAAACGTATTTGGTACGGATAAAGATCCAAATGGTAATCCATGGACCATTGGTTGTCTGCGTATTGAACAAAGTTCGGCAACGCCGCAATCCAAAGGAAAACTTACACTGGACGAAGATGGAAAGCTGGTTTATGTGCCCAACGCCAACTGGCATGGTTTAGATGAGTTTAATTTGAGAATTGTGACCACTGCCTCGCGTTTTTCGGAAGCAGAATCAGATCGTGATATTGTGATTCCAGTCAGAATTATTCAAAACCCACCAGATGATTTTAAAAGCGATAAAATTAAAGTTTCGGGTGGTTCATTTGGTGGACTGAGCATCTTCGGATTATTGTTATTGGCATTACGTCGACGTACAAAAGCTTAACACGGAGCGTTAAGATGAAAAACTATAAAAAAGCCTTGCTCGCAATCTCGGTTCTTGCGACATTTCCATTGATGGCGGCAACATCTGATGACAAGACCATCTATGTGACAACTTTTGATGATGAAGATGGCGAGAATGCCAATGCCTGTTCGTTGCGGGAAGCTTTGACGGCAGCCTATGAAAATAAAGCCTATGGTGGCTGTAGTGCGGGAAAAACTGCTGCAAGTGTTACAGATATTATCCAGTTACAAGCGGGTGTTTATAAAATTACCAAACCTTTGACACCACGATCCTTGGTTAGTATTTATGGCGCTGCTGCGACAAACTGGGATGAAAAGGATTTAATTACTGGCACTTATCCTAAGCGGACTGCGTTAAATAGCACCATTCAAGGTAATGGTAGTTTTGGTTTAATTGATACCACTGCCGGAAAAGCGACCTTAACTTTAAACAATCTTAGATTGACACAAGGTAAATCAACACGCGGCGGAGCAATCCAAACGGGTGGGACATTGTATTTAAATCGGGTGGTGATTGACAACTCCTCGGCGACTGAAAATGGTGGTGCGATTTATCTGGCAGGGATCAATAGTGCGGTTGGTATTACCGATAGTGTATTCTCCGAAAATCAGGCACCTACAGGTGCAGTGCTTGGCATGAGTTGCCTTGATAATCTGGTTTTTACTCCTCGTACGATTACCTTGACCAATTCTTCTGTGATTAAAAATGGTGGTACTAGCAGTAAGAGCGTTTTAAATTTTTGTGGTGAGCCAACGGTTGAATTAAATGCCAATACCATTGCTGAAAATACCGCATCAAGTAATGCCAGTGATGGCGGCAGTATCATTAAATTTACTGGCGATAGCTTGCCGAATAACAATTCCAGTTCAATTCTAAGCAATAGCAGTAGTTTGAGTTTAATTAGCAATACCATTGTGAATAACATTGCCTATAGTACCTTCCTATATGACAGTATTGGTGCGAAGCGGCTAAGATATAATTTATTGGCATACAATCAAGGTTATTCTTGCCGTTATTTACTGGGCGAACTGGCAGAGAAAGCAACGGCCAACGTTGGCTTATGGTATAACGCTCTGGTTAAATCTGCGAATAGTGATGGTTATTGCTATATGCCATATGACACCTTGAAAGATGAAAATACCAATACTGTCGATTTAAGTAATGTTGCTCAGGCAACAGTGCTGACCGGATTACAGGCAGCAACCGATGTTACGGCATTTATGCCGATGTACTTTTTACAGAGTAATGCCAGCAATCCATTGGTCAATTTGGGTGATACCAGTGCAGCATGTAGTAGTGAAGATCAGCGTGGCATTACACGATTGGCAGATAGTCTGCAATTATTGGAAAGCAATAATAATTCCTGTGATATTGGCGCGACCGAATTAGTCCGGCTTTCAGCTTCTGATCTTTCCAATACCAATTCATCTCAAGTTGCACTAATTGATGGTTTTACCGAACAAAAAGATTTTTATCAAAACCTGCTTGATGATAAAAGTACACAGGCAGAATTCCTGACCTATTATAAGATTCAGCGAGATCTATATGCTCAAAAGATCATAGATTACAAAGCAGCGCAAAAATATCGTCAGGTTTATTTCGATGTATTTGCCAATAGTGTGCCGCAGGAAATCCAGAATAATGATGGTTCCCGGGTGATTCAACAGTTTAGTGCAGACCTTTATACGGTGAAAGCTGAAGTCTTGGGGACAGGGCAGGATGTATTTTCATCTGGAAATGTGAATAATCTGCCTAGCGAGAATGATCCAGCGCTCAGATGTGAGTGGAATAGCACACTTCAGCAGTTAGTCATGTACCGGACTGACGACGAGCAATCGGCTGCTGGTGACTATAGTTATTGTAAATATACCATTCAGTTAAAGTCTGATCCATCAATTCAGTCTGTTGGTTTGGCACAAGCTTCTTTTGTGAACATTGCACCGATTGCTGTAGATGATGAATATAGTATGAAGTATGGAACAGATCAGCAAGTTGATCTGGATGTATTGGCCAATGATCACGATAATGGTGATGGTTCATCGGATCAGATCAATTATCCAGCCGGGAAAAAGGCATTTTATGTTTATCCAGATGGGGTGAGTGCGCCAATAAAATTCGGTACGATTGACAGTAACTTAACTATTGTTGCCGAATATAGCAGAGCATGTCCTGATGAGTCTGGAGCCATGTGCTATGGTGGTAAGATTTCGATTAAACCGAAAAATAGCTTTAATAAGTTTAACTATTCCATTACTTACGAGTTTTTTGATGCTGATGCAAAATTATCAAATACTGCAACAGTAAAATTAATTAGTACAGAAAGTAGCAGTGCGAGTAATAGCGGTGGTGGTAGTCTGGGCTGGTTGAGTGTGTTGGCTTTAATGGGTATGGCAGCAGCGCGAAGATACAGAAAGATATAATCATTTTTGATAGAAAAGGCTAAATTTAGCCTTTTCTATTTTTATGTTAAAAAATTAATTGAGACTATATTTTGATAAAATATCACGGCGAATTTGCGCCCGTTTTTCTAAATCTGTCGTGGTTTGTAATTTCTTTTTAATCGCATTGCGTTCCTGTGTACTCATATTTTGCCAGGCAATACGCATACGTTGTTGTTCATCATTACTTAATTGGCAGAACCAGTCCATGCGGTTTTTTAAGTTTAATTGTTGCTCTTCATCACGGATGGATTGGTACGTGCTAATAAGTTGCTGCTGCTGTTCTTTGGTCAGATGATCACATTCATTAAACTGTTGTTCGATATCATCTTCCTTGGATACTTTCCAAAAACGTTCTAATCCTGCATAACTGAAAGCAGTAAAGCTAAGTAAAGACAGAATTAAAACAGTTCGGTGAAGCTTAACTTCCATGAGGAATATCCTCACCTAGAACCAGTAGCATTTCCAGATCATCGGCAAGTTGAGGCGTGAGTTTTGGTGTATTGACCACCATTTTAGGTTGATCATCGTGATTGGGCATCAATGTACTTGGTACAATAGATAGACCAGTAATTGCTGCGGCAAAAGCCAAGCCAACACCCCAGCGATTATATTTTTGGTGGCGTTTTTCTTCAATACGCGCAAACACACCACTGATAACAGCATGTCTTTTGTTTAAATTATCTGCTTTCTGATTCAAAGCATCTATAATTTTATCGTTTAAATCATCTTTTCTCATCGGATGACCCTCAATCATTTGAATTCAAATGTGCTAATGTCATTTTTAAACTTTGTATTGCTCGGTGATAATGGGTTTTTACACTACCTTCGCTACAATCCATGATTTTTGCTGTTGTTGCAGTGTCGAATCCTTCCCATGCCCTTAACATGAATGCCTGTTGCTGACGCACAGGTAATGCCTGTACTGCATTCAGAATTTCATCGGTGGTTAGCTCCTGATCAATTGCATCACTTGGTTCAACCTGATTTTGATCAGGTATGTCTAGTTCTTCATCTTCATCAGATAAAGGGTTGAGACGCAACCATCCAAATCGTTGTGAACGACGTGCTTCTTTTCTACGCCAATCCAGTAACTTGTTGTTTAAAATGGTATAAAATAGGGGATACCATTCATCTGTGGGTTTGTCTGGGTAATTTTGATGTAATGCGATAAAGGCTTCCTGAACCAGATCCATTGCAACATCTTGCTGACCCTGACATGAATTTTCCATCATTACGAGCGCACGACCACTTACCTCTTGCATAAAGAGTTGTAAGCGTTTTTCAAGACTCATTGGCACATCGGTATGTTGTGCAGTATTTTTGGTCTTGGGCATTAAATCCATTGAAATGGAAAGTCCTGTCATATGACAACCCATTTTTCCTCTATGCGCTATATAACGTTCTAAAGAAAAAATCGGTTGACAATAAAATGAATAATTTATGTAGTTTAATGTTATTTTAACCGAAATTGTTTATTTCAAACATAAACACATCTCAATGTTACGTTGCAATAATTATAAGCGTTGTCTGGTCATTTCAAACAGGCAGATCGAGCCGGCAATTGCAACATTTAATGATTCCTGTCCACCTGGCTGAGGGATAGTAACCGCAGTTGCCTGTTGTAGTAAGGTTTCATCGACGCCCTGACCTTCATTACCCAAAATCCAGACACAAGGTGATGTCAGGTCGAGACTATAGATGCTCACAGGACGATGTGAGCTGGTGGCATAAACAGGGATTTTAAAATCAGCTAAAATGGTTTCATATGCAATGGATTCAAATAATGCCAATGAAAAATGTGCACCCATTGCAGCACGCAATACCCGGGGAGACCATATACTTGCAGTTCCCGTTGTGGTCAACACTTGTTTTACTCCCGATGCAGCCGCAGAACGAAGTAAGGTGCCGACATTCCCCGGATCCTGAATCCGATCCAGAATCAAGGTATCTTGTGTACCAGACCAGCGTTGTTCTGTCTGTGGCAAATGAATGATTGCCATGAGTGGTGTGGTTTGAACCAAAGGGCTGACACTTTTGTACAATTGTTCGGTAATGATAAATACCGGGCAGGTAGAAAGTGCCAGTGCATCCTGATTTTCAGGATGTTCAAAACCTTGTTCGGTTGTAAACATGCAATAAGGTTGTTGACCTGTCTGGAGATAGTTTTCCAGAATATGTGCACCTTCAAGTACGGTTTGTTGTTGCTTTTTGCGAAAGCTGGCTTGTTCAATTAATCCACGTAAGTGTTTCAGTTTTGGATTGTCTTTCGATTGGATAAATTGTGGCATATGGTGGCTCAAGCAATATTAGGCTAAATGTAGGGCATGTTAAGATTTGATCTTTGCAATTTATCATATGATCAATTTTCAACATGCCCCAGCCCGAATCAATAAAAATTAAATTTGATGATAACTTACAACACGTTCAACTTCTTCCTTGGAACCTAAAATAACAGGAATACGCTGGTGTAAATTGTTGGGTTGTACATCCATGATATCTTGACGACCAGTCGAAGATTTACCACCAGCTTGTTCGACCAGAAAACTCATTGGATTGGCCTCATACATCAAACGTAAACGTCCAGCTTTTTTAGGGTCTTTTAAATCATATGGGTAAAGGAAAATACCGCCACGTGTCAGGATGCGATGCACATCACCGACCATACACGCGACCCAGCGCATATTAAAGTCCTTGACACGCACACCGGTTTTTCCAGCTTGCAACTCCGAGATATATTGTTGAACAGGTTGTTCCCAGTGACGTTGATTAGAGGCATTAATGGCAAACTCTTGAGTCTCTTGTGGAATCAGAACATTCTCGTTGGTCAATACAAATTCTTTGCTTTCAGGATCAAAGGTAAACATATTAACGCCTTGACCTGTTGTCAGTACCAACATGGTGGAAGGACCGTACAGTACATATCCGGCAGCCACCTGTTTGCGGCCATTCTGGAAAAAATCTTCAGTTGTGACAGGATTGGCCTCTGTTGCCAAAATAGAAAAAATGGTACCAACACACATATTGATGTCGATATTACTTGAACCATCGAGTGGATCAAACAAAACCAGATATTGGCCAGATGCATTTGCCGGTGTTAAGTCATCCAGTTCTTCTGAAGCCAGGGCTGCCACTGCTGGATCATTTTGTAATGCTTCTACCAGCATATCATTGGAAATGACATCCAGTTTTTTTTGTGTTTCACCTTGTACATTTTCATGTTCTGCACTACCCAGTATGCCTGCAAGTGCACCTTTTTGTAATGCTGCATCGATTGCCTGACATGTGGTTGCAATGGTTATTATGACTTGTGATAGATTTTTGGTCAAATGTGTAGATTGTTGTTCGAGGAATTGTGAAAGGGAAACATTTGACATTAAAAAACTCCGAAATTTCTAAAGTGTATAGTATTGCACAAAGTGACTGGAAACCTAATATAGCACAAAAGATTTGTAGCATTTATTGACAACTTTTCGACACAATTTAAGTGATGAAGTGCAGCGGAATGGTTTGCACTTTTGTAGAAACATGCTAATTTGAAATACGTGATAAATTCAGGGAGAATGCTATGACGACCGTAAAATTTGATCAAGTTCCCACTGATGCCGAAAGCACTACAGTAACGGATATTCAACAAGACTCGGTGAAGCAAGCATGGCAAGGCTATGAGGCAAAACCTGAGTATAAGAAGTTTAACAAACACGATATGATCGAATCCATGTTACCTCATGGTACTGATCAAGACGAAAATCTTGTAACACAAAATGAAAAGTAGCTGTATTCAGCTACTTTTTTAATTTATGTCTTAGTCTGGAAGATGGCTTGTCAAGCATTCTATAACATTGGAATGTTAAACAAGCACCCTTTCACAAATTAGCGATTGTTAGGTACAGAAAGTAAAGGTGGAACGGCTTCATAGCTAATCACAACACGACGATTCTCACGCCAAGCTGCTTCATCATGACCATCATTCACAGGTTGTTCCTTACCATAACTGACAGTTTCAAGTTGTGTATCACGAACACCATTTGAAACAAGGAATGCTGCAACAGATTTCGCACGTCGCTCACCGAGTGCCATATTGTATTCACGCGTACCACGTTCATCGGTATGACCAATCAATGCCACTTTAGAGTTGGCATTTGCATTCAAGTACTGTGCATGTGCTTGAAGTGTTTGATAATCATTTTGTGAAAGATCACTACTATCATAATCAAAATGAACCACGCGTTTTGCCAAAAATGGACGATTGGCATCGGTGACCCCAAGAGAAGAACCACCACGTTGATCAATATCTGCATATGGATCAATAGTAGAGGTACTTACACCTGTACCACTAGCTGAACCACTTGGCACAGTACTAGTTGTGTCCGTTGTTGCTGGTTTACGGTTTGCACAACCTGTCATTGCCAGACTACCAACAATCATGGGTAAAAGTAATAATTTATAATTCATTTGCATAGCTTTCTCCTTGCGGATGTGGGTTAGTTTGTTATTTAGGTGCCCAAGTCGGTTCACGAACTTCGCCTTGTTCACTTGGTAGATTCATACGGAAACGACCATCGGTGGACATAATCGATAATAAGCCGCGATTACCCTCACGTGTTGCATAGACCACCATTTGTCCATTAGGTGAAAAACTTGGTGATTCATCCAGTGAAGTCGGTGTCAATATATTAAATACCCCGGAATTTAAGTCCATTAAGGCAATTTTATAATTGCTACCGCTTGGACGATGAACTAATGCAATTTTGCTGCCATTTGCACTAATTGTTCCCCGCGCGTTAAAACCGCCTTTAAAGGTGACGCGTTTGACCGAACCATCAGCAAAGGTATAACGATAAATTTGTGCCGAACCGCCACGGTCAGAGGTAAAAATAAATGATTTACCATCAGGTGCATAACGGGCTTCGGTGTCGATTGCAGAATCTCGGGTCAAACGTGAAACCTGTTTGCTGACCAAATTCATCTGGTAGATTTCCGGATTGCCATCCATAGAGGCCGTAAACAACATATTTTGCCCATCCGGAGAAAAACTTGGTGCACCATTTAGACCTTTAAAGCTGGTTAAAAGTTGGCGCTGGCCGGTAGATAAATCCTGTAAATAGATGGCAGGACGTTTGGTTTCAAAAGAAACATAGGCAATCTTTTTACCATCAGGTGTCCATGTTGGCGACAGAATTGGATCTGGCGAGGATAAAATACTACGCGGTTGTTCGCCATCGGTATCGGCAATTTGTAGGGTATAACGCTGATCCGGGGTAGCAGGATTACGTAGGACATACGCAATACGACCACTAAAGTCACCAGGGATACCAGTTAATGCCTGATAAATGGTGTCACTAATTAAATGTGCTGCCTGACGTAAGCGACCACTAGGCACAGTCAGCATTTCGTTCAACAACCATTGTTGTTTGTCGGTATCAAAAAGCTGATATTGAACCTGATAGGTATTGGCATCAAGTTGCTTGACCTGACCCATGACCACATAGGGGATACCCGCATTTTTCCAGATGCCGACATTCATTTGATTTGGTGCAGTCGGCTGATCAGGTAAATTATTTGAGGTGCTGGTAAAACGTCCTGAACGGTTTAAATCACTTGATACAATTGGAAAGATGGTTTGATCGTTGGCAAAAGGGACAACGGCAATTTGCGGTGCCTGGTCAGGTGCTTTGGCAATTTCCAGATGAAGTTGCGCAAAACTGGTCTTTATGCAGACAGGGCTACATGCGACGAGGACAGCTAAACCTAAATATTTCAATTTTAAAGCAGTCATTTTGGCGATTCTAAAAATGGTTTAAGAAATATCCATGTGTTTTAACAAAGCTTTTGCATAAATTCTATGTCAACTATGTAAAAACTATATTACATCTAAAAATATGAGTACACGTTCTGCTATCATGGCAGAAATCTAATTTAAAACAATACTGAATTTTAATAAAAATATTAACAGTAGTTATTCTTGAAGCGCCAAGAATAAGGAAAAGAGCAGTGGTGTTGTTTTATTGATCCAGCAATTTCTTTTATTTTGCAGTAAATGTGGAGGTAAAGCTGCGAGCCTGTCGTCGTGCTTCAGGATCTTGTGGTAATGGATAGGGTGCTGCCGAGCGAATGGCTGCTTCTACGGACGCTTTTACATTTGCATCACTGGAGGTCACGATAACAGAAGCAACAGATCCACTGTCTGTCAAAGTCACTCTAGCTGTTGCTTTTGTTCCTGTTGTACCCGCAGGCACATCCCATGCACGATAAATTTTATTTTCAAAATCCTTTTTGGCACTTGATGCAATTTTTTTCGCTTCGGCGCTTTTGTTGGCCGCAGCTTCTTTGGCTTCACGTTCAGCTTTTGCAGCGGCATCTGCTTTAGCCTTTTCGGCAGCTTCCGCTTTAGCTTTAGCAGCGGCATCCGCTTTGGCTTTTGCAGCGGCATCCGCTTTAGCTTTAGCAGCATCCGCTTTAGCTTTAGCAGCGGCATCCGCTTTAGCTTTTTCAGCAGCATCAGCTTTGGCTTTCGCAGCGGCATCTGCTTTGGCTTTCGCAGCGGCATCTGCTTTAGCTTTAGCCGCGGCATCCGCTTTGGCTTTAGCCGCGGCATCCGCTTTGGCTTTTTCAGCGGCATCCGCTTTAGCTTTTTCAGCAGCATCCGCTTTAGCTTTAGCCGCGGCATCCGCTTTAGCTTTTTCAGCAGCATCAGCTTTGGCTTTAGCCGCGGCATCTGCTTTGGCTTTCGCAGCGGCATCTGCTTTAGCTTTAGCCGCGGCATCTGCTTTGGCTTTCGCAGCGGCATCTGCTTTGGCTTTCGCAGCGGCATCTGCTTTAGCTTTAGCCGCGGCATCTGCTTTGGCTTTCGCAGCGGCATCTGCTTTAGCCTTAGCGGCGGCGTCAGCTTTAGCTTTAGCCGCGGCGTCAGCTTTGGCTTTCGCATCAGCCTCTGCTTTGGCTTTTTCAGCGGCATCTGCTTTGGCTTTTTCAGCGGCATCTGCTTTAGCCTTTTCAGCGGCTTCCGCTTTGGCTTTAGCAGCATCTGCTTTAGCTTTTTCAGTAGCTTGTGCTAAGCGCTGTTGTTCTAATTTTTGTGCAGCAGCTTGTTGTTTGATTGCCTGATCATCAGGCTGAACGGGTGTGGTGGTTTCTGCAACAGGATTAATTTCATCTGGTGTTTGAGCAATTTCGGGTGCTTCGGTAATTGCGCTCTGTTTTTCTGTAGGTGCCTCGGTTTGTTCTTGAAGCGGTGTATTTTGTTGTAATGCTTGAAGTTGTTCCGGTGTGATCAGCACAGTTTTAAGAGGTTCGGGTTTAGGCAAAGGCGCATCAGCAAAAAAAGCCAAGCCAACCAATACCACTGCATGAATACCCAGGGTAAATGCAATCGCAAGCGGTTTTTGTTGAAACTTCGGTTGTTGATGGCGCATAAATGATGTACTTATTTTAAAGGTTGTGTCACTAAGCCTACTTGTTTTAAGCCGGCTTGTTGCAAGTTTGACATGAGTTGCATGACTTGACCATAGGATACAGCCTGATCACCTTGAATCATGACTTTGATTTCAGGATCCTGTGCAAAAGCGTCCACAAGTTTTTCCTGAATCTCATCTAGAGATAGGTTTGTGGCTGTATTTTCCTGATCTTGTAAGGAAAATTGTCCTTCTTTGTCAATTGAAACCACATAGATTGCAGCACTGGCATCACTACCTTGGTCCTGACTGTGGACTTTGGGTAAATCGACATTGACGCTGCTGGTAATCATCGGTGCAGTAACCATAAAAATCACCAGCAATACCAGCATGACATCAATATACGGAACGACATTCATATCACTTTTCAGCGGTTTCTTGATGCGGGTAAAACTGCCATTGCGACGTGCCATAATGAGTCTTCCCGTTAGTCTTCAAGATCAGGTGCTAGAGCCTGGCGTTGCAGACGTGCAGTCATTTCTTCGGCAAACAGGGCACGTTCTTCATACAAGGCTTCACTTTTTGCAGTGAAATGGTTGAAGGCAAGTACCGCAGGAATTGCTGCGAATAAACCAATTGCTGTGGCAATCAATGCTTCGGCAATACCGGGCGCAACCGTGGCAAGGGTAACTTGTTCGGCAGTTGATAAGCCGATAAATGCGGTCATGATGCCCCACACTGTACCGAATAAACCGACATAGGGTGCAACGGAACCAATACTCGCCAGTGTGCTTAGACCAGCTTCAAGACCAGATTGTTCACGGGATAAACTCACTCGTAATATACGTTCTGTCCCTTCAAGGCTTTGTTCCAGATTGGCATGTCGTTTTTTTAATTTTACAAATTCGCTATAGCCGTCATGAAAGATATTTTCCAGACCATCACGATTGTGTTTGGTTTGCGCATTTTTAAATAACGTCGGCAATTCTGCCCCAGACCAGAAAATTTTATCAAATTGCTGATCTTTTTTATTAGCCTGTTTAAAACCAATGCTCAGTTTGGCAATTAGATACCAGCTCAAGATGGAGGCCAATAGTAAAAGTAACATCACAAGCTGTACCACGACACCAGCGTGTAAGATGAGATCAATGACGTTTAAAGACTGTTCGGTTGTTGCTGTTGGCATAGTGAAAGTGACCGCATCGTTTTAGTTTTCTTGGATGGCTTCAAGAATCATCGCTCTTAGTTTTTCTGGTAGTTTTTTTGGTCGCATATCGGTAGATAGACATGCAATCGTAACTTCACCAGAAGCCAGCAGTATTTCACCACGATATATTTCCTGTATCAAGGAAAAAGATGCAGATTTGCAAGAAACTACACGTGCTGTAACAGTAACTAAATCATCCATTAAAATTGGTCTATGGTATTTTACCGAAATTTCATGTACCACAAAATTATAGTCGGTTTGATGCCAATAATGCTCAAAGCCTGATGCCCGAAGCCATTCGGTACGAGTTCGTTCCATATATTTAATGTGATTGGCATGATAGACGATCCCACCTGCATCGGTATCTTCAATATAAACACGGATGGGGAATGTAAATTGATTTGCCATGATTTTGTCCATTCTTACTCAAATGCTAGCCATGAGACCTGAAGATGATGATTGCTAAATAACGCACAACCAAATAAAGCATCCATAAAATTGTATGCTTCAAAACTGGAGATTTATGTCATCGCAGTTTAGCATATTGCAAGCTGTCTCAAATGGCACAAGTGTTCAAAGCGTCATGTATGTTGTTAGGAAAGAAGATAACGTATTAGGTCCGAGAAGATCTGCATTTTTTAATTTAGAATGTCATATATCCATAGATGTAATTTTAACGTGAATTCGGGATAAGATGAGTAGAAGAAATCAATTTCGTAGCAGCGTCCGCTGCTTGTTCGAGGTCAGCAAATTATTTGCAAGATAATGTTTTTGAATTAATTTGTTTTTTAGCGATATTTGACCGAGTTTGCAGCGGACAAATGGTTTTGCCTACTTTTCCCGAAAGAAAAGTAGGTCGAACCGAAGGTTTATCCTAAAATATGCTTAATCTTGTAAGACTCCGTCGTGATTCTTTCATTGAAATTGATTTTATTTATACAAAACAAATGCTTTTATCCAGAATCGACGTTAGTTTTAGAGAAATTTTTATATACAGGTTTGATGAATAAAATGATTAATCATAATACCAATGTTCAATTTAAAAAACTATTGAATACAAAAGGGGAAGAAACAGACCTAGATATTATTGAAATTCAAAATGTATTTTGTCATGCACAGATTTGTTTACAAGGTGGGCAAATTCTACACTATCAAGCCTATAAAAATGCGGATTCAGCACTGTTATGGTTATCCGAACAAAATAGTTTTGTACCCGGTAAGGCAATACGGGGCGGTATTCCGCTGTGTTTCCCCTGGTTTGGAAAACATGCAGAATATGCAGATTACCCATCGCATGGATTCGCCCGTAATCTGAATTGGGAGTTGGTTTCCGTGACGTTTGATGAAGTACTGGGTCATCAGATTATTCTAGAACTTACGGCAAATGAACAGACCAGACGATATTGGGATTATGCATTTCGGCTACAGATGTGTTTAACCTGCGGAGAAGAGTTGACCTTAGTTATGCAGCTAAGCAATCTTGATCAGCAGGCTTTTGCATTTAATTTTGCATGGCATAGCTATTTCGCCATTGCAGATATTCACGCGATTGTTATTGACGGTTTAAGCCAGACCCCTTTTATTGATCAGTTGCGTGGTGATACAGCACTGTTACAGGAACAAGCAAATACAAGCATTCAACAGGAAACCGATCGTATTTATCCCAAAGCTGGTGGTCATTATCAAATTTTTGATCAGAACAGGGTGATTTCAATTGATAGCCCAAGTTGCCCAAGTGTGGTGTTATGGAATCCATGGATTGAAAAAACACAACGACTCGGTGATGTTGCCGAGGACGCTTGGCAAAAATTTGTGTGTCTGGAATGTGGGCAGATTGGTGAAACCGTTCAACTTGCGGCAGGGCAAACGATTCAGTTTCAACAAACATTGTCCTCATCTAAACGATAGATAGAGTGACAAGTTGAGCGATGCATATATATGCCAGTGGTTTTTTTAGGCAAACATTATCTCTTTACGCAGTGATCAGCGCTCAGGCGGTTCCATACCAAATTGCAGATAGGCCATATTGGTGGCAATGCGGCCTCGTGCGGTACGCATCACATATCCTTGCTGAATCAGATAAGGTTCGATCACATCTTCTAGCGTTCCGCTGTCTTCTGCCATAGCCGCTGCCAAGGATTCGACGCCTGCCGGACCACCATCAAAACGTTCCAGTAACATGGATAAATAGCGACGATCCAACGTGTCCAGACCATCTTTATCGACATTGAGCATATCTAGCGCGCGTTGCGCCATGCCCTGTGTCACTTCACCTGTGCCTTTCACCTGTGCATAATCACGTACTCGACGTAATAAGCGATTGGTGATACGTGGTGTACCGCGGGAACGTCGGGCAATTTCCATGGCACCATTTTCGGTAATTGGCACATCCATAAGACGGGCAGAACGACCTACAATACTGGTTAAATCTTCAACCGAATAGAATTCCAGTCGTTGTACAATACCAAAACGATCACGTAAAGGTGAGGTCAGTAGACCAGCACGAGTGGTTGCTGCAACTAAGGTAAAAGGCGGTAAATCCAGTTTGATTGATCTGGCAGCCGGACCTTCACCGATCATGATGTCCAGTTGATAATCTTCCATGGCAGGGTAGAGAATTTCTTCAATCACTGGGGAAAGACGATGAATTTCGTCGATAAATAAAACATCACCTTCTTCAAGGTTGGTCAGCATAGCTGCTAGATCACCGGCACGTTCCAGCACAGGACCAGAGGTTGATTTCAGATTACTGCCCATTTCACGGGCAATAATATTGGCCAGTGTGGTTTTACCCAAACCCGGTGGGCCAAAAATCAGAGTATGATCTAGGGCTTCACCACGACCACGCGCTGCGCCAATAAAAATTTCCATTTGTTCACGCACGACAGGTTGCCCAACATAATCGGCAAGTGAAGTGGGGCGAATGGCACGATCAAATTGGTCTTCGGGTTTTTCTGTGCCACTAATCAGTCGATCTTGCATGGTGATTTATCGCATCCTGTTTATTTCATCATCGATTTTAATGCAGCACGAATTAATTCTGCACTGTCCTGACTGTTTTTAAGATCGCTATTTTTCACAGCAGCCACTGCTTTTTGTGCTTCAATTGGTTTATAGCCCAAAGACACCAGTGCTGCTTCTGCCTCAGCCACAGGAGAATCGGGTAAAAACTGTAAACGTTCTAGATCAGGTGACGTTGTTGCGCTGGACGTTTTACTCAGTGCTTTAAAACGATCTCTTAATTCGATGATCAAGCGTTCGGCAGTTTTCTTGCCAATTCCGGGAACTTTGATCAGTGTATTGACATCTTCGTGTTCAATGGTGTGAATCAGCATTTCTACACTTAGGCTGGATAAAATACCTAAGGCCATTCTGGCACCGATACCATTGACTTTGAGCAGGGTACGAAAGATGATTTTATCCTGTGCATCTAAAAAACCATAGAGTTGCTGGGCATCTTCACGTACCACAAAATGCGTCCATAACGTGGTATTTTCGCCTTTTTTAAGTTGGCAAAAGGTTGAAAGTGGCGTATCCACTTCATAGCCGACGCCACCTACATTTAAAATTACAGTAGGGGCTTCTAAATAAATAACTTCGCCTGTCAGTGAACCGATCATAATACTTTTACTTTAAGATGAATGGAGATTTCAATTTCTCATAGGATTGAGCGTAGAGCTGTGGTTTGCAAATATAGATGATTCTGGGAATATTGTCACTTGAGGCCAGCGTTCCTGATAACGTTTAGATAAAATTCGTTGGCGATAAGTGGCAATATCGACACGTTCTGGATTTCGTCGAACATGCATTGCAAATAGATCATTGAGACCATAAGGTGCAATAATTTGAATATCATTCTTGGGCGTCAATGTAATACCTACCGAGGTTGCATATTCTGGCCATGTTGCAATTGCTGATTCTAGGGAGGTCAAAGCAGGGACAGTATAACCAAAATACTGTTTATACCAATAATGGACATAGGCTTGATTGGTTACTTCCCACGGAAAAGCTG
The DNA here is from genome assembly GCF_002174125.1 of Acinetobacter populi. Lineage (GTDB taxonomy): Bacteria > Pseudomonadota > Gammaproteobacteria > Pseudomonadales > Moraxellaceae > Acinetobacter > Acinetobacter populi. The sequence goes on along the minus strand of NZ_NEXX01000001.1, from coordinate 499,203 downwards.
GTGATTTTTGCGATAATATGGCTTGATGTTTATTTTCCATACCAATATTTTCATCTGGATCGAAATAAGCCAAATCAATATCATGTAAATACGAAGAATGTTGATAACCATGTAAATGATCCCAGACTAAATTACGCACTGCGCCTGCCCCAATACACCATGATGAAAAATTCATGTCTTGTGCAGCTGATAATGCTTGCATAAACCAGACAGAATCATGAATGATTGTGATTAATTGCTGTTCAAGTGTTTTATGGGCTTGAGGCATATAGAATGATCGGTCCTTGGCAAATTCTGATATTAACTAAAATATTATTAGTTATAACAAACCAATTTTATTGCCCTGTAATTCCTGTGAAATCGCATAGGCTTGATGGTCGGAAAATTTGCTGATCATATCCAGAACCTGCAACACGTTTTGATAGTAGTCGTCAGATAGGGTAATGCCCAAACTGGTTAATATCACCATCAAGCGCTGCTCCTTAAAGCTCACCCGACGGTTCGGATCGGTAAGTGGAATAAAGGCATTAAGTAAATGCTGCAAACTGGCATGTGCCAATAGCTCTAAATCTGCTTTGCTGCGATGGTTGAAGATTTTCTCTCGTGCCAGATTTTTGGCACGGTGAATGCCTTGTGAAATATCGGCACTGCAATAATGTAATAGTCCATGTGGCAAGTTGCCAGATAGCAGTTCATCATGATGATGGGCAAAGGCACTGGTCACTTCATCGACCAGCCGCTTCATGGCACGTCCACGCAATGCGGCAATTTTTTGTTGCCATGAGGTGTTTTGTGCAAGTTCTTCTGGCAAGCCATAGTCGGCAATCAGGTCGATAAAAATCGGCTCAACTTCTTCATAGGACAGCATATTCAGCACAATGCCATCTTCAAGATCGATTAGGGCATAACAGATGTCATCGGCTGCTTCGAGTAGATAAGTCAATGGATGGCGACAATAATGATAGTCTCCCAGTTGAATCAGACCCAGTTGTTCGGCAATCAATTGTAATAGGGCTTTTTCACTACGGTAACATCCAAATTTTGGACGCAGATAATTGGGCTGATGTTGGGTATCATCAATAATTTGACTTAACCAAGGATATTTTAGATAAGCGCCTAAGGTTGCATAGGTTAAACGCATACCACCATCATTGGGATGGTAGTCCAGACGGGTTAATACCCGTAAACCCTGTGCATTGCCTTCAAACTGACGTAAATCGGCCCATTGTTCTTCGCTAAACAAGTAGGGTTTGGCATGATAGGTCTGATCGAACCAGTCGCGAATAGCATATTCACCGGCATGACCAAAGGGCGGATTACCAATATCATGCGCCAGACATGCGGCTTGAATAATCGCCCCGACATCGGCAGGGCTAATCCATGCTGGTAAGTATTTTTCTATTTTTTCTGCTGCCAGCATGCCAAGTGAGCGACCAATACAGGAAACTTCAAGTGAATGTGTCAACCGAGTATGAATCCCGTCATGCTGGGTTAAGGGGTGGACCTGCGTTTTACGATTGAGTTGCCTGAAACTTTGTGAAAAAATAATTCGGTCATAGTCTTTGTGAAAGGGGCTACGTGCTTGTTCTCTGGAGCTTTTTTTACTTCCCAAACGGGATGCTGCCAGTAAATTGACCCAATCCATTTGATTCGGCATATATTCTATACTCTATTTATTTCTTTATAGAAAGAGATCATGTCATGGATTTTATATTTTTGCATCTCTATCACGACATAGCTCGACGCAAAAAAAACGCCTAGCCAGACGTTGCAAATCTGATTAGGCGCAGAGGGAAACTTAGAAAGCGGTTGAATTTTATTATTGTTGTTTATTTTTCCAGAATTTTAACGGTTGCTGTCCGACCAGCAACGAAGGCGAGGGAATTGCTAGGTACCTGATCCAGAACAATTTTGACCGGAACTCGCTGAGCCAGACGTACCCAAGTAAAAGTCGGGTTGACATTGGCCAGTAAACCAGAACTGGTTGTGCGTTCACGATCTTCAATGCCGGAAGCAATGCCTTGTACATGGCCTTTGAGCTGTTCGCTATCACCCATCAATTGCACACTGGCGGTATCTCCAATATGAATTTTATTCAGTTTGGTTTCTTCAAAATAACCCACGACATACATTTGCTGACGGTCAACCAAGGCAGCAATGGCTTGTCCGGTTTGTACATAATTGCCGACTCGTAGTGAGAAGTTGGATAACGTACCATCGGCAGGTGCGACGACTTTGGATCGGTTCATATTTAGTTTGGCCAAATCTAAATTATTTTCGGCAACCACCACCAATGCTTGTTGCTGTTTTACCGTGGCTTGAGCCTGTTTGAGTGCCGCTTGCATTTGAGTATATTCGGCATGAGACTGATCGCGTGTGGCAAAAATCTGATCCTGTTCCTGTTTGGAAATTGCACCATTCATTAAACTGGCATAACGATTTGCATTTTTGTCAGCAAGTTGAATGTTGGCTTGAGTTTTGACGATATTGGCATTGGCAACGGCGACATTGGCTTCGGCTTGTGCCAGTGCGGCTTTGGCTTTGGCAAGGTCTGACTGGGCTTGCTGCACAGCGAGTTGTTGACGGGCAATATCAATTTTAAACAGCACTTGACCTTGTTTTACTGTCTGGTTGTCCTGTACCAAAACTTCGGTAACCAATCCGGAAATATCGGAGGCAACGTTAATCACATCTGCACGAACCCGACCATCACGTGTCCAAGGTTCATTATTGTAATAACGCCATAAATGAATAATGGTGAATAACGCAATGAGCATAACAATACCCAAAATGATGGGGCGTAACATTTTTTTCAGGTCTAAAGTTGTTTTCTCTCTCATTTCCAAGCCTAATTTAATCTATTTTGCGGGCGATTACACAGCAAAACACAACAGATAAAGATAATGTATTGCGCATAAGCACACGAAATACCAGCACAAATAAAAAATATTGGGATATAAAATCCAGCCCTGATGGTTTAATCGGTCTACCCAACGATTGGAGAAAGAAAAAACCAGATAGGCAACAGCAGCCTGTAATAAAAGAACAGGAACATACACACCATAAAGATTAATTTCACTCATATGCCATTACCCATTGCCATTGAATTTGGTGTCGGAATTACGGGGGCAGAATGACAAAAACTGTAGCGGATATTGTTTAAACTGATCCATAAACGCTGTTGTAGCATTTGGTCATTAATCTGGCTGGATAAATCTTGCAAGGTGGTTAGACAATTTAAAATCAATGGAGATTCATCAAATTGAACCTCAATATTTTTTTCCTGCTGTTGAAATTCCTGATCAAACAATGACTGTAATTGTCTAATCTGTTGCGTCACAGCCAATGGCATATTTTGATGTTTTGCCAGTTCATCCAGCCGTGCCAGATCAATACTGGTGCTGGTTTCAATCAGCGCATCATTCATGGCTTTTTTCAGGTCTGTAGACTCGACAATTTTGCTATTGAGGATACCAATCCGATCTAACATACCGCGTAAATGAATCTTAAAGGCTGTCCCAAAAGGTAAATAAATCGTTTCGCGCATTGCCTGAAAATGAGCAGACAATAAACGTTTGGCACTGGTGTCCGGAGAAATTGAGCGGATAAAGTACAATGCTAAGATTGCAATAACAGGACCTGCAATACCTGCCAGAGAAGCGTCAATCAGGGGAATGGCACTCATCTGATAATGGTTCTGTAGGTTGAGCGCCATAATCAGATTGATAGTAAAGGGGATGCCCAAACCACTTAATGGCGGATGTGGATACAGGCAGACAGAATAGATGATGGCAGGGGCCAACACTACAGCTAATTGCCAGAATGCTTTGACTTCAGGGAAAATCACAAAAACATAAATCAATACCATGATTGAGGCATAAATACTGGCACGAACAAACAGCTTCAATGCCGGTACAGGATTATCCATGGCAGTCAGAATACAAGCAGATACTGCGGCAAGCTGTGCCATCATATAACCTGCTTGCCAGCCTGAATAAATCCATAAGCCAAATGAGGTGAAAATTGCCAGCATTGCTGCCAGTGCACCACGTTCTGCCATGCCCGTGTCACGATGCAGGCTGGGGTATTTTGTGGTTAGCGGGGTAATAAATTCCGGCAGTTTTTTTTCGCCGTGCTGAATCAAATACCAGATACACTTTACCGTATATACATTCTGGATAAAGTGACGCATATCCATTTTCAAGCTTTCCAATACCACTTTGGCAGATGTTGACGAGGCTTGATTTATAATTTGGCTAAATTGTGCATCAAAATCATGTGGCAACAAGTCGGTTCGATGTAGATTTAAATCTGGTGTTTGTTGCAAAAAACCGACGGTTTGATCATGCAACGGTAATAAAGCTTGTCGCAAATCAGGCTCAAGTTGATCCAATTGATTTAAGCGTTGAGAGATTGCAACCAGATTTAACAACACCAGAGAAAATTGATGCAACATTTCTTGTAAAGGCTTGGTCATGCCTTTTAAATCACCTTTTTCATAGGACAAATGCACGGCCAGTCCGTGAATATCATTGCTGTCACGATTAATGGCTGAAAGTAGCTCGGTGTAATTAGATGCGTGCGGCTGCTGAAAAATTTGATCGAATACATCGCGGGTGTCATTCAGGGCTTTTTCTACACGTTGCTGAAGTATTGTGCCCAAATGCACAGGAAAGATTGTGGCAGAAACCACAGCACTACAGATCACCGCAATCGAAATTTCCAGCACACGTCCCAGAGCGATGTCCCAAATACTGGTGGTTTCGATACTATTGATTGCATTACATACCACCATGACCGAGGTATAACCCGCCAACATAAATAAATAGCTGCGTGGTGTACGATCTAGCATGGAGATATAAAGACAAAAACCGGTCCATAAGGCGAGGACAGCCGTAAATAGCCAAGGTGTATTAATCAGAAATGGCGTAAAAAGTAAAGCCAATCCGGCGCCGATGACTGTTCCTAACAAACGATATAAACATTTTGAGGAGACCATGCCGGAATAGGGGCTGGCAATAATAAGTACTGTGCCAATTGCCCACATTGGGTAGGCTAAATCCAGCGAAAATGCAATATAGAGCGACAACATGGCTGCAATAAATGTTTTGCAGGCAAAAATAAGATCTGCTTTGCTGGGACGAAAAGTCAGCAATTGTTTAGTCAGAAGCATAATGTTGTCTTTGCGGTTATTTGTCCTTAAAAAGGAAAATAAGGCCCTATAATTTAATGTTTGAGATAATATGCTGCATATTTTGTGTTGAACAAAGGTATTTGTCAATATAAATATCTTTATATGATAAAAATGCATAAAAATTTGATGGATTTTAGATTGTGATAATAATTTCTCTCATTGCTATGCTATTCTTTAACAAAGTTAAGCGTTTAAGCAGGCCCCTTTAACCGGGAAGATAAAAAATGAGTACATCCAGTTTTTCAAAAATTTTAACGATTCTTGATTTATTTTCGATTCGGCAATCCGTCATTAATGTCGATATGATCTGCCTGGAATTGGGTGTATCCAAACCGATGGGCTATCGTTATTTAAAAGAACTGGTAGATGCCGGACTACTCAAAAAAGCCACCGGTAATGTTGGGGATTATGTACTCGGTTCAAAAGTTGCTGTACTGGATTATATTTCCCGTACGACAGATCCCTTGATTAAAATGTGTATTCCGATGATGCAAGAAGTGGTACAACGCACAGAAATGTTGTGCTTGCTTACAGCATTAGATGGACAGCATTGTATTGATGTACATCATGAGTCCTTTATCCATAATGAACATTTGATGTATGGACGGGGCTGCCCCAGACCATTAACGGCGGGCTCATCGGCCAAGATTATTTTGGCATATTTATCGAAAAAACAGCAGATTGAGTATTATCATTTTTTAGCTGAAGACTTACAACACAGTGGTTTTGCCAAGGACGAGCAGGAGTTTATCCAGCTCATGCGTCAGGTAAAGAAACAGGGTTATTATGTATCCAATGGTGAGTTAAGTCCGAATGTATCCAGTCTATCTGTTCCTTTAAGATATTCACATAAAGAAGCACCGCTGGCCTTAACCATTGTGGCATCAAGCAATCGTTTTGAATTTATGAATATCGATAAGATTGCGGTGATGTTAAAACAATTAACACAGGTCATTGAACAAAAAAGTCTGGAAATCGAGGCTGAACCGGTATTTTAAATGGAAACTTCTTTTTTTGTTTGAAAGTGGGGCAGGCAACGGCAATTTGTTTTCGTGGTAAGCGTTTATAAGGTTGGGAAATTTTAAAATATAAGATTATTAGATTTTTTGTGCTTAAATATGACTTAGCAAAAAATAAGCAAAATATATAAAATCTTCTAATTTTTCAAAATTATAAAGTTGGGTTATTGTACTCCCAACAGAAGAATGGTCAGCCTTATTTATGTTAACTATAAAGAAAGAAGGCATTGTCTGTGATGCAAAATAACAATAATGACACTTTTTGAATTTTGGATTTGTGCTGATTCGTTCGTGCAAATCTAAATTTCTTTTATTTGAATGTGTCTTTTCAGGATGGCCGGCATGGATTGGATGGTATTTGCGCCAGAAATGGTGATCAACATCTATGAACGCATGAAATTGTTGTGAAAACCTAGCTCAAAGTGGTATTTCACAGTAGAATATGCGTTCTTATCCTAGTCACATTGCGCTTAGGTTCAAAAGACCTGCCCGTGGAGCCAAAATCAACATGTTTATCGTGGCCGGTGCGTCAGCACATTCTGCATTTAAGAAAACTCAACTATTATCACGTCTAGCGTCAATTAGTTCTGTTCAATCTATAGATAGCCAATGGGTTTATTTGTTTGATCAAGCACTTAACGAAGGGCAGCAGCAATCTGCATTGCAACTGTTAAATGATGGTTCATCTTTTGAGCTGCGTCAGGCAGCAAGTGATGAAGTACAAATTTTAGTGACCCCGCGTGTGGGCACAATTTCACCTTGGTCTTCTAAAGCTACCGATATTTTTCAGAATTGTAATACTCCTGTACATCGTCTGGAGCGAGGTATTTTATATACGCTCAAAGGTGTGAAGAATATCTCTAATGAAGTCAAGCTGGCATTACATGACCGCATGACTGAAACAGTCTTTGCCCAAATTGATGATGCCAAGGCATTGTTTAATGAAACTGATCCTAAGCCTCTAAATAGTATTGATATTTTGGGACAGGGCAAACAGGCGCTGGTTCAGGCCAACAGTGAGTTTGGTTTTGCTTTATCTGATGAAGAAATTGATTACTTAACCGATGCCTTTACCAAACTGGGGCGTAATCCGCATGACATCGAATTGATGATGTTTGCACAGGCCAACTCGGAACACTGCCGACATAAAATCTTTAATGCAGAGTGGACCATTGATGGTGAAAAACAACCATTATCCTTGTTCCAGATGATTAAAAATACCTATAAGGAATCACCGGCAGATGTATTGTCCGCTTATAAAGACAATGCTTCGGTGATTGTAGGCTATGACACCATGCGTTTTTATCCAAAAGCCGATGAAAACGGACATTATGTCTATAAATATAAAAGTCAGGCCGCCCATATCCTGATGAAAGTGGAAACCCATAACCATCCAACCGCCATTTCACCATTTGCAGGTGCAGCAACAGGGTCTGGTGGTGAAATTCGTGATGAAGGCGCAACAGGTCGTGGTGGTAAACCTAAAGCAGGTTTAACTGGTTTTACCGTTTCCAATTTGAATATTCCGGGTTTTGAACAACCATGGGAAGATCAATATGGCAAACCTTCACGGATGGCATCACCATTACAGATTATGATAGATGGACCACTTGGTGGCGCAGCCTTTAATAATGAATTTGGTCGTCCGAATCTAAATGGTTATTTCCGTACTTTTGAACAAAAGGTCAATGGTGAAGTTAAGGGCTTTCATAAACCGATTATGATCGCTGGCGGTTACGGTAATATCCGTCCAGATCATGTGGAAAAAGACGCCATTCAACCGGGTGATTTATTGATTGTACTGGGTGGTCCAGCCATGTTGATTGGTCTGGGTGGTGGTGCAGCTTCATCGGTAGATAGTGGTACCATGGGCGAAAATCTGGATTTTGCCTCGGTACAACGGGAAAATCCGGAAATGGAACGTCGTTGTCAGGAAGTGATTGATACTTGCTGGCGTATGGAAGATGCCAACCCGATTGTTTCTGTGCATGATGTCGGTGCGGGTGGAATTTCTAATGCCATGCCAGAACTGGTCAATGACCACGAACTTGGTGCAGTGCTGAACTTACGTAAAATTCCATCGCTTGAGCCGGGCATGTCACCGATGGAAATCTGGTCGAATGAAGCGCAAGAACGTTATGTGTTGGCAATCCATCCAAAATCATTGCCATTATTTGAATCTATTTGTAAACGTGAACGTTGTCCGTTTGCCGTATTGGGTGAAGCAACTGAAGCGCGTCATTTAACTGTAGAAGACCCATTATTTGAAAATAATGCGGTAGATATGCCGATGCAGGTATTGCTCGGTGGTACACCGCGTATGCAACGTGCTTATGACAGTATTGAGCGTCAGGGCAATGCGTTTGATGTTGCCAAAGTCGATCTAAAAGATGCGATTTTCCGTGTATTAAAAAATCCGACTGTAGCTTCAAAATCATTTTTAATTACCATTGGTGACCGTTCTATTACTGGTATGGTGGCTCGTGATCAAATGGTTGGACGCTGGCAAGTGCCTGTCGCAGATGCTGCGGTGACCACGACCAGTTTGCAAGGCTTTACTGGTGAAGCGATGGCGATGGGTGAGCGTCCACCTGTAGCATTGTTAAATCCTGCTGCTTCGGCACGTTTAGCTGTGGCAGAAGCCATCAGTAATATTGCTTGTGCCAATATTGAACAATTGGGCGACATCAAATTATCTGCCAACTGGATGGCAGCAGCAGGGCAAAAAGGTGAAGATCAGGCCCTGTTTGAAGCGGTAAAAACCGTGGGTATGGAAATCTGTCCGGCATTAGGCATTGCCATTCCTGTTGGTAAAGATTCATTGTCTATGCGAACCACATGGAATGATGAGGGTGAAGACAAATCAGTCACTTCACCGATGTCGCTGGTCATTACTGCCTTTGCACCTGTTAATGATGTACGTAAAACTTTAACGCCGGAATTAAAGGCTATTGATGGCTCTGTACTGGTGCGTATTGATTTATCCAAAGGTCAATTCCGGTTAGGCGCATCCATTTTGACGCAAGTCTATAAAGCCATTGGTACAACTGCGCCAGATGTGGATTCTTTTGAGGATTTAAAAGATTTCTTTGCCTTGATTCAGGACTGGAATAATCGTGGTCTGATTCAGGCTTATCATGACATTGGTGATGGTGGCTTACTGGCGACTGTGGCAGAAATGATGTTTGCTTCACGTCTTGGTGTGGCATTACAACCACAAAGTATTGAAAGTCTGTTTGCCGAAGAAATTGGCGCAGTATTACAAATCAAGACAGAGGATTGGCAAAGCTTACAGGCAGAAATTGCACAATCAAGCTTAAAAGATGCCATTAGTTTGATTGGTCAAGTGAATCACAGTGACCAACTTAAGATTAATGATTTAACACTTGATCGTGCCGAGTTACAACAAGCCTGGACAGAAGTGTCACATCAGATTCAACGTTTGCGTGATAATAGCGAAACAGCAGATCAGGAATTTGCTTTGATTGCCGATCAAGCACATCAAGGTTTAATTGCTCAAGCGACGTTTGATTTAAATGAAGAAATTGAAGCACCTTATATCAATTTACGTCGTCCAAATATGGCTATTCTGCGTGAGCAGGGTGTTAATGGTCATGTGGAAATGGCGGCAGCTTTTGATAAAGTTGGCTTTAATACCATTGATATTCATATGAGTGACTTACTGGCTGGTCGTATTAGCCTTGATGAATTTGAAGGTTTGGTGGCATGTGGCGGTTTCTCTTACGGCGATGTGTTGGGTGCAGGCGGTGGCTGGGCAAAATCTGTATTGTTCAATAGCAAATTACGTGACCAGTTTGAAAAATTCTTCCATCGTGATGAAACCTTTAGTTTAGGGATCTGTAACGGTTGTCAAATGCTGTCACAACTTGCACCACTCATTCCGGGTGCAGAAGACTGGCCACGTTTCCACCGTAATACCTCAGAAGTTTTTGAAGCACGTAGTGTCAATGTTCGTGTAGAAAAATCGGTCTCGGTATTACTTGAAGACATGCAAGGTTCGATTTTACCGATTGCAGTGGCGCATGGCGAAGGTCGCGTAGTGGCAACAGATGCCAAACTGTCTGCTTTAAATGCAGGCAATCAGGTGACTTTGCGTTATGTCGATAGTCATGGCAATCCCACTCAGCAATACCCGCTCAATCCAAATGGTTCACCTGAGGCGATTACGGGTGTGACCTCCAAAGATGGTCGTGCCACCATTATGATGCCGCATCCGGAACGTAATTTCCGTGCTTTGCAACATTCGTGGAAACCAGAGGATTGGCAAGAAGATGGTGCATGGTTAAGAATGTTTAGGAATGCACGTAAGTTCTTGGGTTAAATTGTAATAACTGAAAATAAGATCATAAAAAGCCGAATTTTAAATCAATTCGGCTTTTTTAGTTCTAGGGATTCTTAATTTATATTAAAAGCGTAATATTTTTCATTTTTAAATAACAATGTTTACTCGTTTTTTATGCTATTTAAGGCAATAATAAAATTAATTTCTACTGATGCATTTTTGGGAAGTTGATTAGCGCCAACAGATGTTCGTGTATGTTTTCCTAACTCTAAACCAAAAATTTTATATAAAACTTCGGAAGCTCCATCTGATACTTCGCTATGCTGAGTAAAAGTTGAAGCACAGTGAACAAATACATTCATCTGTAGAATTTTTTCTACAATATTCAGGCTACCGTAATGCTGTTTTAAGATTGCTAAAGCGCGTATTGTACTAATTTGTGCTGCAAGTTGAGCTTGGCTTAAATCAACCTCATCACCAACTCTACCAATAATTTGAACAGTATCCCCAATTCTTGGAATTTGCCCACTAATATAAGCTAATCCATTGTGTTCAATGAGTGATGTATATTTTCCACCAATTTTAATTTCCTCTGAAATATCAAATCCTAAATTTTTAGCTATTTCATTAAAATGTAAATCGAAATTCATAATATTTTTCCCATATAAAAATATGTTCATCATTGTAAGTTATCATAATTTAAAGCTTATAAAATGATAATTATTAATGACCTGAATTTATGTCAATCTTAATAAATTAAGGACTTCATACCCAGACTTGCGTAGTATCTTGTTTAGATACTCGGTCAAAACTGAATATAACTATTGGTATTACTTACTTTACAGGTTGATTTACAACTGTGAAAATCAAAACTAAATAAATCCAAAAAAAGTTTTTGATGGCATGCTTGGTAAGGTGGTATGAAAAGGGTGAAGTGAAAATAGTTTAGGATTGCAGTAAGACTATATTTAGACGGATCTCATAAGCAGGATGTATTTTGATGAGTCTAACTTCACGAATTAAACCGATCAGTTATTTAAAGGCTAATGTTGCGGAAGTCTTGACCAAACTGAATGAGCAACGGGAACCTTTAATTATTACCCAAAATAGTGAAGCAAAAGTCGTTTTACAAGATGTGACATCTTATGAAGAAACACAATAAACCCTAAATTGCTAAAAATTCTGGCATTGGGTCAGCAAGAGTTTGTAGCGGGTAAAGTACAATCGGCAAGAGATGTGATTGCTCAATTGAAACAAGAAAAAATTGATAAGGTATGAGTAGATTTTATACCGTATTGATGACGGATGCTGCTGCCGAAGATTTACCTTTAATTTATGATTATATTGCTGGACAGGACGGCATATTTCGGGCTGATGATGTTCTTGATCGGTTTCTGACATTAATTGATGATTTGTCTGCTTTTTCAGAAAGTGGAAATTATCCGAAAGAGTTAATTGGCTTGGGTATTCAGGACTATCGACAAATTTTTGTTTATACTTATCGTCTCATTTATCGTATCGTTGAACAGGAAGTTATTATTTATCTAGTTGTTGATGGTCGAGGAGATTTAAACAGCGTATTGGCACAACGATTATTAGCAAGATAATTCAATCGAATGATGTTGAGTGATGCTTTGGCACCTTAAAGGTCCAGATAAATCCCCAAATTAATGCTTAAATCAAAGCTAAAGGGAAAATTAAATTAGAAAACAGACATCTAATTTTTACGGAAGAATTTGTATTTATAAGAAATGAGGAGATATTATTGAGTACATTAAAATATTCAGATTTTAAGGTTCATCCAGTTTTTCCTGAAGTTGTTACATCTCAGGTACAAAATTTATCTTTAGAATGTGCACCACATTTCCATTTGGGTTATGATTTTACTTTGATTACCTCAGGGCTTTTAGAGTTAAAGCATAATAATAGTATTTCATATTTTAATAGAGACCAATTATGTATTATCAATCCTGGTAATGTTCATTATGGAAAAGGCATCGGTAAAGAGCCGCTTTCGATTAAAAATATTAGAATTAGTCAAAATTTTATGCATGAGATTATTATAACTCAGGAGAAACATCGACTGATTCCTTTGATTTTTCCCCAGTGCGCAATATTTGATCAAAATGTAATTCATCTATTTAAAACGTATTTTGATGTGGCAAGACAAGCACAAAAACCACCACAAGATGTTTTGGATGCAGGATGGAAACTTTTTTATGCGCTTATTGAATTTGCTGATGAGATGGTATTGTTGGGTAATGAAAGAAATCAACTCCTAAAGAGTATCGAGATAATGCAACAAGCAGTTGATAAAACAATAAAAATTTCAGATATTGCTCAAGCAGTACATTTATCTGAATATCATTTTATTAAAAAATTTAAGCAAATTTTTGGCCTAACACCTTATAGTTATTTCATGCAAATGAAATTAGAAAGTGCATTTTACACCTTAATACAAGGTAAAAAAATTCAGGATGTCGCGAACCAATACGGATATGCCGATCAAGCCCATTTTAACAGATTAATTAAACAACACTATGGATATACACCATTAGCAGTTAAAAAAATTAAATCCGTATAATTGATAGGGCTTAAATTAGAAAATAAAATTGACTAGAATTAAGTGTATGAATAATCCACCAACAATTGCGAGCAGAATGTTTTTAAAATAACCATATATGAGTATTACTACAAGGGCTGCTAGAATATAGGGTAATCCATAGGGTGAAATACTAAAATCAATATGTAAAAACGTATATAGTACTAAAAGGATCATTACGCCGACAGGCATTTTTCTTCCAATATATCTTAAATAGGTATTATTGGTTAATTTATCCATTAATATAAAAGGTGCAATTCTAAGTCCGATAGTAACTAATGCGACAACGATGATTACATTGATGATATAAAAATTAGACATCTATATATTCCATGTTTTGTTCATTTCTATAATCTTTACTTACGAGTATTAAATAGCAGAGTAATCCGATAAATAAAAATGAGGATTTTATGAAATAAAATTCAACACACCATGCCAGAACGCCAGAAATTAGTGCATAAAAAATGAGTTTATTTTCAGCACTTTTTCGAGCTGCATCTATTGCTAAAGTCAAAAACATTGCTGTTAAAGCAAACTCAAAACCTGTAATACTGGAGGGAAGAAATGTTCCTAATAATGCACCAATACAGGTTGCACCTACCCACCAAATATGACTAATTATTTGTAATAAAGTAATACTTACGCCATCTAACTTTGTGTTATCTCCTACACAGGTAATAGCATAAGTTTCATCCGTAAGTGCAAATACACCATAAATTTTTTGCAAGGGATGGGATAAAGAGGTTAGTGGGAATGATAAGCCATAGAAAATATGCCTAAAATTTACAACCAAAGTTGTCCATGCAATGGTAATGAGTGGCAAGTCAAATAGAATAAAACTTACCACTAAAAATTCAATTGAACCTGCAAAAATTATTAACGCCGCAAGTGGTGCAAAGAACCAGTCAATACCACTGGAAACAACAAATGCCCCCAGCGCTAGACCGAGTGGAATGTATGCAGTTGCAATAGGTAAAGTAAGTTTAAAAACATAAATTAATTTTTTAATGTTCATTATAAAGCCAATACTCTCTTATAAGCGTTCATTGATTCCTAAAGTTTCTAAAATCATATTTAAGCATAGACAGAGTAATTCTTTATCACGAGCATAAGTTAAACGAAGTCCATTTTGTGTGCCAAATACCTCTGCTGGCATAACGAGAAGTTTATGTTTTTCGAGTAACTCTCTAGCTAAAGAAGATGAATTAATAGATTTCTTTGTATTAAACCAAGCAAAAGGTGTTTTTTGAGGCGTAGAGAGTTCTAAATAATCTCTTGTAAGTATTGAAAATTTATCTAGATAAGGTCTACCTGCATCAATATATGCATAATATCTATTTATATGAGTCTCTTTTTCAAGCAAAATATTTTCTGCAATTTTTTCTAAGAGAAGAGAGTTTGAAACTGTTGTGTATCTTTTATAATTAATCATTTCTTCAATTATTTTTTTATTTCTTGATACAGCCCAACCTAATCTTAGTGCTGGCAAACCATAGATTTTCGATAAACTTGATACAGATAATGATTGATCATATTTATTGATAATTGAATCTGAAAGATCTAATAAATACTCTTCATCATTCACAATAAAAATATTCTTACTATTGCATATTGATATTATTTCTTCCCATTCTCTTTTGCTTAAAATCTTACCTGTGGGATTACATGGACTATTCAATATCAAAAGCTTAGTTTTACTGGAAATTGACTCTCGTAGTTTTTCTATAGGAAAGTTTTGATTTGAAGACCATTCTAGTAATGTAACTTTACAATTCATACTTTTAGGAACTTCCCATGCTTGTTGCCATCCTGGTGAGGTTGCGACAACATGATCATTGTCTTTCAAAAATGAACGATAAAAAATATATAACGCTTCTTGTGCACCATGTGTGATGATGGAATGTAATAATTTTTCATAGGTATTATATTGTGATTTTACAACTTTTCTTAAATTATTATTACCCCTGTCTAGGCTGTAGTCTAACTCCCAATCTGGATTAATTTCTAAGTTTTTAACATGTTGGAATTGAACGCCGCTTTCAGCAAGATCATATTTGAATTTTCCTTGTGCTTCATTAAATAACCATTCTTGAATAGTGTAGTTTGCAATATTCATAAAAAAATTTCCTTTTTATTAAATGTAATAACAAAAATATCTCTATAGGCCTTTTTGTTTGGAATTTTAGGTGTTATGGGAGTAATATAATGTTCTACCTTATTATCATTTAAAACCATAATTTGGCTAGGTAGTAAAATATGCTCATATAGTTTTTCCTTATTATCTAAAGAACGAACTAAAGATATAGCACCATTGACATTATTTAACTGTGCGCAATGTATGGCAATATAATCGAATCCATCTCTATGAAATCCTTCAGGTGCAGGATAACCATTAAATTTATCTGTAGCTATAATACGTATTTGGTGACATCCAATCTCATAATTAGCTTTAGGAATTGTAGAACTATCAAATAAGGATCTAATTACTATATTTATATATTTTTTACTTCTAGGAGGTAATTGATTAAAATGTCGTACAACATCTCCCATGTAATTATTTAACTCTTTACTCTGTAAAAATGAGGAATTCTCTTCTTTCCATTTCAAGATAGAATTAACTAAATTCCCAGTGCTATATGCTCTAAAACGGAATTTATCCTGTGCTTTTAGATATTTATCTTCATTGAGATGATCAAAAGTCTCCAAGGGTACTAACCTAAATTCGTCTTTGAGCTCTAAGAGCTTCAACATTGTAACCTCACCTGTCCATAAAAATTTTATGTAGAGTAAGATTTGTTGTGATTTAAGTATTGAATAAAATAGTTGATTTTTTTGAATAATATTGCGATGTCAGCACAAGTATGAAGCAGTAGAGATCTATTCAATCTGCTATCATATCCTTATGCAGATATTATCCTAAAAAACTATTTTGTATATTCAGGACTATCGACAAGTTTTTATTTATACTTATCGGCTCATTTATCGTATCGTTGAACAGCAAGTTATTATTTATCTGGTTGTTGATGGTTGACGAGATTTAAACAGCGTATTGACACAACGATTATTAGCAAGATAATTCAATCAAATGATGTTGAGTGATGCTTTGGTACCCTAAAGGTCCAGATAAATCCCCAAATTAATGCCAATAAACCAAAGCTAAAGCTGTGCAATAAGGTTCCGCCATTTTGAATATATAGTTTTGCCAACCATGGGCCTAGCAATTGGGTGCCAGCATACAGGCTAATCAAGAGTGCATATAGTTTTGCTCCTTGTTGCGGTTGGAAAAACTTGGCAATACGTTGCGAACTGACCACAGTACCCATAAAACTTGCGCCCATAAAAACTGCACAGATTAAAACACCAAGAATATTGGGAAATATTAACACCCCAGCAACACCAATAATCTGCATTAAATAAGAGCCTAGTAAAGCAAAACGGTCAGTAAATCTTGCTCCCAGCCAATTCCAAAACGGTAAAAAAATCAGGCAGGCCATAGCAGTCACTAGCCAGACGTTTTTAACCCAGAACGTATGCTGACTTGCAACATCATGTGCCAGTGTTGGCAAAAATGTCATAGGTAAGATATAACCCAAACCTGCGCCAGCATAGGCAATAAATAAAGGCGTGGTATTGTGATCAAATAATTTTTGTGAAGAGGACGTGCCTGATAATTGGTGGGGCCGGATTACAATCTGATTAAGATAAAATACACTATACAATGTTAATGGAACACTCAAAAAGGCCACAGGCAACCAGCGCATTGCACCGGTAAAAAGATTGGCTGTCCAGTCAATTAACATACTATCCAGAATTAAACCAATAGAAACCCCAAGATAAACCAGTCCACTGAGATGTGTCTTTTGATGTGTGACTAGCCATTCCAGAATCAGCGAAGGAGCAAGAACAAAGACAATGCCGTTGGTGATGCCATTAAGCAGTCGCAACATGAGTAAAGCATCAAAATTGCTGATCCAGCATTGTAATAATGTGCATAGGCAATTGAGGATTAAAGAGGTCAATAGGAGTGGCTTGAGTTGATGGACGTGGCTAAACTTAACCGCAGTTAGCGCACCGATTAAATAGCCCGCATAATTTAAGGTGGCTAGATTGGCGCCTTGTTCGATACTGAACATACCATCTTGAATAAAATATGGTAGCAAGGGTGTAAAAGCAAAGCGACCAATGGCATGTACCACAATCAATGCGGCAATACCTGCGCAGATATAAATCTTTGCCTGTTTGGAAACAGTAGGAGAAGAAAAATTATCCATAATTTAAATGATGTCCCGATCAGTCGCCAAGCTTACAATATTTATCAGTAGCTATGCACTTGCTATTGCAAGAATTCTTCTATACAGGGATTGGAATGACTACATTCCACTTCATTAGTGATGTTTTGCAGTTTTTTATAGCGGTGATCAAGTTGTTGAACCAGTACTGTCACGATCAAAAATAAAATAACGATGCCAGATAATTTCAAAATCTCAATAAAGTCCTGCATGGCCAGATCCAATGGTTATCTTTGTTGTGTTGATTAAAACAAAAGCATTGCTATCTGGTAAAATGATTTGAATTGATCAATAAAATCTTAAAATGAGATAGCTGCCATGCAATTAAAATCTTTGGAAATTTTTGTCGCTGTAGTGGAGTGTGGTAGTTTCTCACTGGCTGCCGAAAAATTATTTACGGTACAATCCAATATCACCAATCATATTAAAAAGCTCGAAACAGAGTTGGCGTGTGAATTATTACATCGCAATTCACCGATTCGGGCCACACGGGCAGGGCAGCAATTGCTGCACTATGCAAGACAAATGCTGACATTACATCAGCAAGTCCGACAACAATTCCGTGGTGATGAGATCAACTGGGATACACCATTACAAATTGGCAGTATGCAAACTACTGCTGCGGTTAGGTTACCTGAGTTCTTCCATGCACTGTTGGATCAATATCCCAAGATGTCTTTTCATTTGCATACTGCGCCAACTCGTGATTTGATCAATATGATTAATAATGCTCAACTAGACTGTGCATTTATTGCCAATGATCAACCGCTTGATCTTTTTTATAGTTTGCATTTATGGACTGAACAGTTGGTTTTATTGGCGCCACTCAATGTCGAAAATCCATTGGACCGTAATTATTTATTGCAACAACGCTTTATTGGTTTTCGGCAGGGTTGTAGTTATCGCAGAAGTATAGAATTATTTTTGCAGCATTATCATCTGCCGGCCAGCCAGATTGTAGAAATGGGCAGTCTGGATGGTATTACCAGTTGCGTCAGTCTAGGCATGGGATTGGCAATTTTACCTGCGTCTTATGTGGCACAATCTTATTATCGGACGCAAGTTCAGCAAATCGTACTGGACTTGCCTTTTGCTCAATCCAATACCTATTTAATCGCTCATCGACCAGAAACATGGAGTGCTCATCTCAAGCGATTTATCGAAGTTTTACAGCAGCAAGCAGTGCAAATAAAAACGCCAGAAATATCAGGGTAATATTTCTGGCGTTATAATAATTTTAAAAAATATTATGTATTTACCAATGGTTGACTCACCAGAAAATCGGGTGGTGTCAAAATGGTATCGCGAATTTCACTGGAAAGTTCAGGATAATCCAGCGTGTAATGTAGTCCGCGTGATTCCTTACGTTGCATAGCACAGCGTACAATCATTTCAGAAACCAGAACCAGATTGCGTAGTTCAATCAGGTTTTTACTGACTTTATAGCCCTGATAGTAGTCTTCAATTTCATGTTTTAGCATTTCAATGCGGTGTAGCGCCCGTTCCAGCCGTTTGCTACTACGGACAATACCGACATAGTTCCACATTGAGGTGCGTAATTCATCCCAGTTTTGGAGGATCACCACATCTTCATCAGAATTTTCGACCTGTGAGGCATCCCAGTGCTTAACCGTATTAAAACGAGGAGCCTGTTTAAATTCTTGTTGAATATGTTTGGCTGCACTCATGCCATAGACAAAACATTCCAGTAGGGAATTACTGGCCATGCGATTTGCACCATGTAAACCGGTACATGAAGTTTCGCCAATGGCATACAGTCCATCAATGTCAGTACGGCTATGCTGGTCAACCATTACCCCACCACAGGTATAATGTGCCGCAGGAACTACAGGGATCATATCCTTGGTAATGTCAATTCCTAGTTCAAGTAGACGAGCATAAAGTGTCGGGAAATGTTCCCGTACAAATTCTGGTGATTTATGTGTGATATCCAGCCAGACATGACGTAGACCAAGACGTTTGATTTCATAGTCAATGGCCCGAGCCACTACATCACGAGGGGCGAGTTCGGCATGTTCATCAAAGCGCAGCATAAAACGTTCACCATCGGGCAAACGTAAATACGCACCTTCACCACGCATTGCTTCGGTAATCAGAAATGAACGGGCTTGTGGATGATAAAGACAGGTGGGATGGAACTGATTAAACTCCATATTGGACACACGACAGCCTGCACGCCAAGCCATGGCAATCCCATCACCTGTAGCAATATCCGGGTTTGAGGTGTAAAGATAGGCTTTCATTGCACCACCACAGGCGAGCGCAGTAAAAGGTGCCAGAAAGGTTTCAACTTCGCTGCTTTCTTCGTTTAACGCATAAACGCCGATTGCCCGATTATGTTGTGACTCGAGTTGGGCTTTTTGTGTGGTGATGACATCAATGGCAATCACATTCTCGAATAGCTGAATATTCTGTTTTTCTTTGGCACGTTGTACTAGTGTGGTTGAAATGGCTTTACCTGTAGCATCCGCAGCATGGATAATCCGGCGTTGTGAATGTCCGCCTTCACGCGTTAGGTGTAAATTATCCTGTTCATCGAGGGTAAATTGCACGCCTTGCTTCAATAAAAAATCAACCGCATCATGTCCACCTTCCACGGTAAATGTCACTGCATCAAGGTGACATAAATGTCCGCCTGCAATCATCGTGTCATCAATATGCTGTTCAATGGAGTCTGATTGATCTAGTACTGCGGCAACGCCACCTTGTGCATAATATGTGCTGGCATCTTGTAAGTGAGATTTGGCAAGAATGGCTATTTGATAATGGTCGGGTAGGGATAAGGCTAAAGTGAGTCCTGCACCGCCGCTTCCAATGATGATGACATCAAAACAATAAGGCGATTGTTGGGGTGTATTCATAAGAATATTAAATGAGATGATGGAAATCTTTTTAAGATACTACAAATCCTTGATTTTGGCACTCACTTAAAATGATATTCATTATTGATAATAAAAATATAGAATAGGGCAGAAAATCACAATTCTTTACGGAAATTTTTACCTGCACATGCTAAAAAAGCTGTTATTTAATAACGGGCTAAGTTTTATGAAAAAATTAAATCATGCCTTAGGCATAATGACATTTGCAGCAACAACAATAACTGCTCAAGCAGCGATTCCGGTGGATTTTTCCAATTTGGTCGAGCAAGTGAGTCCTGCTGTGGTGAGTGTGAGTGCAACAAAATCTCTGTCACAACAAGAAATGATGCAAGAACAGGTTCCCGATCTATTAAGACGTTTTTTTGGCAATCAAATTATTATTCCGCAGCAACAAATTCCCAGGGAACAAAATGCCTATGGCAGTGCTTTTTTTATTAGTTCTGACGGTTACCTCCTTACCAACCATCATGTAGTCAAAGATGCGTCCAAAGTTACCATTACATTGAATGATCGCCGTGAACTCGATGCAGATGTAGTGGGGAGTGATGAACGTACCGATGTGGCCTTGTTAAAAGTCAAAGGTGATCATTTTCCTGCACTTAAAACTGGTGATGTAGATCAGTTAAAAGTCGGGCAACCAGTATTGGCAATTGGCTCACCTTTTGGTTTTGATTACTCTGCTTCGGCCGGGATCGTTAGTGCAAAATCCCGAACCATGTCCAATGAAACCTCAGTCCCCTTTATTCAGACGGATGTGGCTTTAAATCCTGGCAATTCTGGTGGTCCTTTATTTAATGAAAAAGGTGAAGTCGTTGGGGTAAATTCCCGTATCTTTAGTGGTACTGGTGGTTATATGGGGCTATCATTTTCTATTCCGATCGATGTTGCCATGGATGTGGTAAATCAACTCCGAACCACTGGCAAGGTATCGCGCCCATATTTGGGGGTGATGTTGCAGGATGTGGATCGTAATCTTGCAGAAGCTTATCAATTGGACAAACCTGAAGGTGCACTCATTACTCAAGTTGCACCAAATTCTCCGGCGGAAAAAGCTGGTTTAAGAGCGGGTGATATTATTCTCAGTTATAATGGTCATAATCTGGTACGCACTTCGGATCTGATTAATCTAATTAATCGTACCCAGATCAACCAGAAAATTAATTTGACAGTTTTACACAATCATAAACGTCAGGAGATAGCCGTAACACTGGTCTCTTCGCCCGATGAAACACCACCTGCCAAAAAAGAAAGTGTGAATAACCCAAGTTCAAAGCTAGGTATCGCATTACGTGAATTAACTGCACAGGAAAAAGCGCGTTATAAATTACAAGGTGTGGTGGTTCAGGATTTATCATATGGTGGTCTGGCAGCGCGTTCAGGTATTCAGCAATATGATGTTATTACCCAAATTGCAGATAAACCGATCAAGAACCTGACTGATTTTAAACAGGCGATAGAAAGTGTTGATAAAAAAGTGGTTGTGCCAGTTTACATTGTGCGCCAAGGACAACCTACAATTTTGGGTTTGAGACTTGATAATTGAATAATTAATAATTTTCCATCAGTTTAATAACGCTTAAATATAGAGCGGAAAGCTTTGATGGAATATAGAGTTTAATTTACTTGATTAGAGAGATTTAATTTTTCGATTAATCATACAATAATATTATTCAATTTTAAAAAAATATGTTTTCCATTCACTTCTTTTAATAAAAAGGGTGAATGGAATCACATTAATGCCGATAAGATAAATATGTTATGATATTTAATTCGGCATTATTTTTCTATTATGTATTAATATATTTCGGCCTGAATTAAGTCTGAGACTAAATCAATGGCATGTTGTAATTTATTACTATCCTCATTTTGTTTAATTTCGATATTCAAACGTAGTAATGGTTCGGTATTTGAGCTACGAATGTTAAAACGCCAATCCCCAAAATCTGCCGACACGCCATCAGTATGATCTAGTTCAGGGCTTTGATCTTTAAAATGATTTAATACATGTTGAATGGTTTTTTGGCTATCTTGAACCTTAAAGTTAATTTCACCACTACATGGATACTTAGCAATCATGCCATTGACCAAAGTTGACAATGAAGTTTTCTTTTTCGAGAGTAAGTCGATGACCAATAACCATGGGATCATACCGCTATCACAATAACCAAAATCACGGAAATAGTGATGGGCACTCATTTCACCACCATAGATAGCATTTTCCTGACGCATAATCTCTTTGATAAAGGCATGTCCGGATTTTGATTGTACTGCCACACTACCATCATATTGGCTGACCACATCCAGTGTATTCCAGACCAGACGTGGGTCGTGCACAATTTTTTCCTGACTGGACTTGGTTAGGAATGCTGCCGCCAATAGTCCGACTATATAATAACCTTCGATAAATTGACCTGTTTCATCAAATAGGAAGCACCGGTCAAAATCGCCATCCCATGCAATGCCAAGGTCAGCTTGGTGTGCTAACACAGCATTGCGAGTAACGCCCTGGTTTTCAAGCAGGATTGGATTGGGGATGCCATTGGGGAAACTACCATCTGCTTCGTGATTAATTTTAATGAAAGTGACAGGTACATTATTTTGTTTAAAACGTTTTTCAATTTCATCAATGACGTGACCTGCAGCACCATTCCCTGCATTTACCAGTAGTTTTAACGGCTGGAGCTGGGTAATATCAATATAACTCATCAGGTGGTCAACATATTCTGGTACGATATTATACAGAGTGGTTGTGCCGGGTTGTGCTGGTGTTTTGAAGTCGCCACTTTCTGCAATACGTTGTATATCTTTTAAGCCAGTTTCTATACTGATCGGTCGAGCATTTTCCCGTACCAGTTTCATGCCATTATAATTCATTGGATTATGACTGGCAGTGATTTCTATTCCACCTTGCACATCAAGGTGAAATGCAGCGAAATAAACTTCTTCTGTGCCTGTCATGCCTAAATCAAGTACATTGACACCTGCGTCATTTAGTCCCTTAATTGTGGCTTGTTTTAAGCTTTCACTGGAAAGGCGGATATCACATCCGACAGCAACAGTTTTGGGTTGGTATAAATCACCATAAGCACGTCCAACACGATAAGCAATATCCTCATTTAATTCTGTGCCTAGCTCACCTCGGATATCATAAGCTTTGATACAATTAATTTTCACGTGTTGTTCCCTTAAAATAAAATCATGTTATAAATTGCTAGCTATTATACGAGAATATCTGATGCTATAAAGTTAAAAATCGCAGCATTTTATTACAATCTGCTGTATTTGTTTTGCTATAATCCATGAAAAATTTTTATGTGAATAATTTATGGCAGTTAAAAAAGCAATTCTACCGGTAGCTGGTTTTGGTACACGACTTTTACCTGCAAGCAAGTCTATTCCTAAAGAGATGATTACAGTGGTTGACCGCCCCGTGATTGATTATGTTGTTCAGGAAGCAATAGAAGCAGGTATTGATACACTTATTCTGGTCACCCATCCCGCCAAGCACGCGATAGAAAATTATTTTGACCGTGATGCAGAGCTTGAAGCATTACTAGAAAAAAAGAAAAAATATGACTTGCTTCAGCAAATTAAACATATTATTCCCGAACATGTCACTGTTGTGACTGTGCGTCAGCCAGAACCGTTAGGCCTAGGACATGCGGTACTATGTGCTGAAAAAGTCATTGGTAATGATCCATTTGTGGTATTGCTACCTGACGTCTTGGTTGATTCCTCCGATAAAAATAATCTTGCACAGATGATTGAGCAGTTTGAACAGCATCAGGCTTCCCAGATTATGGTTGAAGATGTTGCGCCTGAGTGTGTAGATAAATACGGCATTGTGCGTTTGGAAGAAGTTGATGGACAGCACAGCAATAATATTCTAGGGCTGGTTGAAAAGCCGCCTGTTAATGAAGCGCCATCGACACTAGCTATTGTAGGCCGTTATGTTTTTACTCCGGAAATTTTTAAATATTTACATTTGGCTCAGGCAGACAAATCGGGTGAAATCCAGTTAACTGACGCAATGGCGCAACTTTTAACTGAACAAAAAATTCAAGCGGTTACCCTGAAAGGTGAAACATATGATTGCGGCAGTAAAATTGGTTACATTCAGGCAATTATACACTACACCCTAAAACGTGATGATCTTAATACGCAATTGATGGATTTCTTGGATACAATTAAATAAAGATAAAAATATGTATATTCAAATTATTGGTGCTTCTGTAAATGCTGCTGTTATGGCATATCATCTTGCTGATGTTGGCCATAAAATTTTCTGGCAACCGCAAGATGATGCGTTATTGCTTAAATTACAACAGCGACAAATCATTTTTGATGACTTTGATTTAAGTAGGGCAATTAATCGTCAATTGGAAACCTCTCAAATTGCGGTTGATCATTGCGGTTTAAGTGATGTAAAAGTCTGTATTTTGGCTCTGGCTTATGAGCAATGTGATTGTTTTGAGCAGCAGGATTTTAGCCATCAGTTTACACAATTTGATTTGGTGATTAACTATTCACACTTGGGTTTAGGCAAAACCGATGAGTTTAAGGCACTTATTGCTAACCCAAATATTGTTTATATTCCAGACTTTTTACAGGAAGGTAATCTATTATGCAGTTTTCTTACCCCAAATTTGATCGTCGGCTGTGAAAGTGGCAGACCAACCAAATTGCTGGTACAAGAAATCTTTAGACCCATTTTTCCTCTACTGACACAGTATAATTTTATGTCAGTGCGTGCAGCGGAGTTTACCAAACTTTCTATATCAGGGTTTCTGGCGACCAAAGTTAGTTTTATGAATGACTTATCGAATGCGGCAGAAGCGTTGGGTGTAGATATTGAAGAAGTACGTGTGGCCATGTCGACGGATACTCGTATCGGTAAACAATATCTTTATCCGGGATGTGGTTTTGGTGGGGGGAATTTAACTCGCGATGTATTGACGTTAAAAGAAGTGGTACAGGAAACTGGAAGTGTCAATGGTTTGCTGGATAAGATTTGGGATATTAATGAATATCAAAAAGAAATTATTTTCAGAAAGTTGTGGACTCTGTTTGATTGTCAGCTCAAAGGAAAGGTAATTGCGTTTTGGGGCGCTGCATTTAAACCCAATACCAATAGTCTGGCACAAGCCCCCATTCTTAATATTCTTGAAGCATGTTGGGCACAGGGCGCCATTACTCAGGTACACGATCCAAGAGCATTGGATAATTTAAGACAACATTATCCAGATCAGCCATTACTGGTATTGTGTGATCATCAATATCAGGCTGTAGAAAATGCCGATGCTTTGTGTCTAGTCACGGAATGGAAGCAGTATTGGAGTCCGGATTATATTGAGTTACGGCAAAAAATGAAAAGTTTTAATCTTATTGATGGACGCAACATTTATAATCCACAATATGTTAAACAACAAGGTTTCCATTATCTGGGAATAGGTCGTTAACAAGATGACGAGTAAACTTATGCTGGATGCAGAACAACAATTGCAATTACTTGCAAAAAAATTTAAAAATCTTCATTTAAATGATTTATTTCAATCTGATCCTGAGCGTTTTGAACATCTTCATATCGAAAATAATGGCTTGCTTTTTGATTATAGTAAAGAGCGTCTGGACCAAAATGTTTTAGACCAGTTAATTGCACTTGCCAATGAGAAACAACTTGTTCGTTGGATTGATAAATTATTTTCCAAAGAACATATCAATCATACCGAACATCGGAGTGCGATGCACTGGGCATTGCGAACACCTCGCTTAAATGATGAACAGGATCCTGATTTTGATGTCAATCAGTTGGTTCATCAGCAACTTGATAAAATGACAGAGATTGTACATAAAATTCAATCTGGTCAGTTTAGGGGGACGACAGGCGAAAAAATTACTGATGTTGTAAACATTGGGGTTGGTGGTTCAGATCTGGGACCATTGATGGTTTGTCGTGCGCTTGCACCTTATCAAAATGCGACCGATCAGATAAATGTTCATTTTGCTTCCACCATGGATGGGAGCCAGTTAAGTCAGATTGTTGAAAATTTACGTCCAGCATCGACTTTATTTATTATCTCATCAAAATCATTCACCACAGTGGATACCTTATCCAATGCAGATACTGCTAGACAGTGGCTGATAGAAAGTCTGGGTGATCGTGAGTCGGTGATGCGCTGCCATTTTATTGGCGTATCGACCAGTACCGAGAAAATGCAAAACTGGGGAATTTCACCTGATTTGCAGCTTAATTTATGGGACTGGGTAGGCGGGCGTTATTCCTTATGGTCTGCCATCGGTTTACCTATTGCCATTTTGATTGGTATGGAGAGATTTAAAGAGTTCTTGCAAGGTGCATACTTTATTGATCAACATTTCCGTAACGCTGATTGGCATGAGAATTTACCGGTATTGCTGGCCTTAATTGGCATCTGGAATAATAATTATCTGGATATCCATACCCATGCCATCTTACCATATGATGGACGTTTGGAGTTTTTTACTTCTTATTTACAACAGTTGGAAATGGAGTCGAATGGTAAATCCATCAGACGAGATGATTCACAGGTTGATTATCCGACTTGTCCAATTATTTGGGGAGAAGTTGGGCCCAATGCGCAACATGCTTTTTATCAACTATTGCATCAAGGTACGCTAACGGTTTCAACAGATTTTATCATTGCCAAGACCCGATATCGTAATAAACAGTTAAGTAAGCGCGACAAGCCTTTTGAAGCCTTACAGAAACAGCATCAATTGTCGATCTCCAACTGTCTGGCACAGTCCAGATTATTGGCTTTTGGTAGTCATGCAGTTAAAAATAGTGAAAGCATGCCTTCCTATCGTCAGTATTATGGCAATAAGCCAAGTTCAACCATCATTATTCCGCAGCTGGATCCATTCTATCTGGGGACATTGATTGCTTTGTATGAACATAAAGTATTCGTCCAATCAGTACTTTGGGATATTAATCCATTTGATCAGTGGGGCGTAGAAATGGGCAAGGCAATTGCACAGGAGTTATTGCCTTATATTGGTCATGCAGCAGAGGTGGATGACACACTTGATAGCTCGACCAAAGGTTTATTAAAAGCATTCAACTAGAATGCTTTTATGTCTATATCGAGAACAAATATATTTCTCTTGCACTGAAATTGAATAACCTGACTGAGGATCGTAGGAATATGGGCCAATTGTTTGAGCAGGTCTTGACGGTTCAATCTGAACATCTGGATGTATTAGGCCATGTGAATAATGTAACCTATGTTAGCTGGATGCAGGATGTTGCCTTGGGACATACCACCGCATTAGGCTTAACTCTGGAAGATTATTTGCAGATGAATCATGCCATGGTGGCAAGTGAGCACCATGTCAAATACCGGAAAGCCTGTTTGCTGGGCGATCAATTGATTTTGCGGACCTGGCTTGGTGAACTCGGTCCCTTTTCTTCGGTTCGACATTATTTGTTCTATCGTGCTACAGATCAGTCTATTGTTTTTCAGGGACATACCGTTTGGGTCTGTGTTGAAATTTCAACCGGAAAACTCAAGCGTTTATCGCCTACATTTGTACAAGCCTATCAGCCTTTAGATCCAGAGATTGATCCAACACATTTTGCGTCAGAATAGTTGCTTGACGAGAGTATCAATTGCAGGGGATTTTGATTATACTGCTGACAAATTTTTATCCATAAATTGACACGTTGTCAGCATATTTAGTCTATTAAGGTCGTTCATGGCAGCAGCTAAAAAATCTACGCCGATTAGTAATATTCGTAACTTTTCCATTATTGCGCACATTGATCATGGCAAATCAACACTTGCCGATCGTTTTATTCAGATGTGTGGTGGCTTGCAGGATCGTGAAATGCAAGAGCAAGTACTGGATTCAATGGAATTAGAACGTGAGCGTGGTATCACGATTAAAGCTGCGTCCGTCACCTTGTACTATACTCATCCCAATGGTCAGGAATATCAGCTGAATTTTATTGATACACCAGGACACGTGGATTTTTCCTATGAAGTTTCCCGCTCTTTGGCTGCATGTGAAGGCGCATTGCTGGTTGTTGATGCTGCTCAAGGCGTTGAGGCGCAATCGGTTGCCAATTGTTATACTGCAATTGAGCAGAATCTTGAAGTGCTACCGATTTTAAACAAAATTGATTTACCTCAAGCTGAACCTGAGCGCGTGATTCACGAGATTGAAGAAATCATTGGGATTGAAGCTGCCAATGCACCGACTTGTTCTGCCAAAACTGGCTTAGGTGTGGAAGGTGTTCTAGAACGATTGGTCGATGTAATTCCAGCCCCTACAGGTGATCGTGATGCACCTTTACAGGCCTTAATCGTTGACTCATGGTTTGATAATTATCTGGGCGTCGTGTCTTTGGTGAGGATCAAGCAGGGTCGTATTCGTAAAGGCGACAAGATGCTGGTTAAATCGACCGGGCAGACTCATCCAGTGACCTCTGTTGGGGTATTTAATCCAAAACATACCGAAACAGATATACTGGAAGCAGGCGAGGTTGGATTTGTAATTGCCGGAATCAAGGATATTTTTGGTGCGCCGGTAGGCGATACCATCACACTGGCAGCAACACCACAGGTTGAATCTTTACCCGGCTTTAAAAAAGTCAAGCCGCAGGTTTATGCAGGCTTATTCCCGATTGATTCCAGTGATTTTGAACCTTTCCGTGAAGCTTTGCAAAAATTGCAAATTAACGATTCTGCATTGTTCTTTGAGCCGGAAAGTTCTGATGCACTAGGTTTCGGTTTTCGCTGCGGTTTCCTTGGTATGCTGCATATGGAGATTGTACAGGAACGTCTGGAACGTGAGTATGATCTTGATCTGATTACCTCTGCACCAACAGTAATTTATGAGGCAGTCACCAAAAAAGGTGAAACCATCTATATTGATAGCCCATCCAAAATGCCGGATGGCAGTACCATGGAAGATTTGCGTGAACCAATTGCCGAATGTCATATTCTGGTGCCCCAGGAATATTTGGGTAATGTGATGACACTGTGTATTGAGCGTCGTGGTGTGCAGCAGGATATGAAGTTTTTGGGTAATCAGGTATCGGTTAGTTTTGAAATTCCAATGGCCGAAGTGGTGATGGATTTCTTTGACCGTCTGAAATCATGTTCAAGAGGTTTTGCATCGCTTGATTACAATTTTGTACGTTTTGAAAGTTCCAGTTTGGTTAAAGTAGATGTGCTGATTAATGGTGAAAAAGTGGATGCGCTGGCAATGATTTGTCATCGCAATGATGCACGTCACCGCGGGATTGCACTGGTTGAGAAAATGAAGGATTTGATTCCTCGTCAAATGTTTGATGTGGCGATCCAGGCTGCGATTGGTGCCCAGATTATTGCCCGTTCAACGGTTAAAGCGATGCGTAAAAATGTACTTGCCAAATGTTATGGTGGTGATGTAAGTCGTAAGAAAAAATTACTGTCCAAGCAAAAAGAAGGTAAGAAACGTATGAAGCAGGTGGGCAGTGTGGAAATCCCTCAGGAAGCATTTTTAGCTGTGCTACAAGTAGATAAAAGATAAGGTACTGCATTATGGATTTTGATTTTAACTGGATTCTGGTGCCTGCAACACTGATCTTCTTTGTGATCTGGTTACTGGATAAATTGCTTTTTAAACAGCGTAGTGGTTTAAAGCAAAAAAAAGAAGCCGCATTACAGGCAGATAAGAATGTACAGCAGGCGCAACAGGGTTTTGAGCAATTAAAATCCAGATATCCACAATTACTGATTTCCGAAACAGTCAATCAGGCAGACGAACCTGCCGAGATCACTCAGGCCAGAGATCGCCTGAGTCAGGTTAAGGTGGATGCTGTTCGTGCCCATAATGCACTCAATGAACATAAAACCAGTCCGGTGATTAATTGGGCCTATGACTTCTGGCCGGTGCTTGCGGTGGTATTGGTGGTTCGTTCATTCTTTTATGAACCTTTTAATATTCCCTCAGAATCCATGAATCCAACTTTGGAGACAGGTGATTTTATTCTGGTGAATAAATATGCGTTTGGTGTGCGTTTACCATTAATAAATACGAAGATTATTGATAGTGGCGAGCCACAGCATGGTGATGTTGCCGTATTTCGTTTCCCTAAAAATCCAAGTATTAGTTTTATTAAACGAATTATTGGATTACCCGGCGATCATATCGTTTTTCAAAATGGGGAGCTCTATGTTAATGGCAAAATCCAGCCGCATCAGGTTGGTAATGAAGTGCCATTACCTGTAAAATATAGAGACCAGACTGGACAGGAACAAACCATTAATGTTCAGGCCGCACAATGGGTGGTGAATCTGGGTGAACATCGTTTCATTTCGCAGTATATTAAAACTGAGCAACAAGATCCTGCTGCCCAGCAATTTTTAAAGAATTATGAGGCAGGTATTCCACTTTCCCTACAACAGAACTGGGAAGTGACAGTGCCGCAGGGACAATATTTTGCCATGGGTGATAACCGTGATCAAAGTGATGATAGTCGATTCTGGGGATTTGTGCCTGAAGAGAATTTAACAGGTAGAGCTATGTTTATCTGGATGCATAAAAAACCCGGTTTGAACCTGCCAAGTTTTGAGCGTAATGGACGTATTCCATAATAAGTAAAATTGGTGAGGGGCTGGCATGAGACATAAACAACGTGGTGCATCATATCTAGGGATTTTTTTTGCAATTGTCCTGGCGGCATTTGCAGTGAAACTTGCTGTGGCTTTGTTTCCTCCATTCTGGGATGACCGTATTATTAATATGGCAATCAGTGAAGCATTAACCACTTTGCCTAAAGAGGCAACCCAGCGTCAGTTTAAGGAAGATTTGTCAAAACGACTGGAGATGAATAATATTCGTAATCTCAAAGTTGATGATATTGTGCAAGTGACCAACAATAATGCCGGGCTTGCAGTCAATAAATCCTATGAAGTGCGTGAGCTTTTTTTTGCAAATGTCGAATTGGTCATGACCTTTAAACAAGACTTTAATCAAAGTAGTTTGAAAACGGGCGGTAAATAACAGCAGGTGAAAGTTCAACGATTAATGACGAAATTGGGTTATCAATTTCAACGAATAGATTTATTGCAACAGGCGCTGACTCACCGTTCGGTAAGTCAGCGTGATAATTATGAGCGTCTGGAGTTTTTGGGAGATTCGTTACTTGGGATGATTATTGCCAAGTATCTGTATTGCCATTTTCCGAAAGAAAAAGAAGGGCGTCTGACGCGTATGCGGGCGACATTGGTACGACAGGAATCCTTGGCAAAAATCGCAAAAGATTTACAATTGGGACAATCATTAATTCTAAGTGTAGGTGAGTTGAAATCAGGCGGTCATCATCGTGAGTCTATACTTGCAGATGTAGTAGAGGCAATTATTGCGGCAATCTATCTTGACTGTAATCGACTGGATATACTTGAACCAATTGTACTAAAATGGTACGAACCTTATTTGATTGAAATCCATCCGGGCGATCAGTTAAAAGATCCAAAATCGCTGTTGCAAGAATTATTGCAAGCAAAAAAAATGCCTTTACCTGTTTATGAAGTGGTCAATATTGAAGGGGATGCACCCAATCAACATTTTACTATACATTGTCAGGTTGAGGGCTTCTCAGTATTTAAAGGTGAAGGCGCCAGCCGACGTTTTGCCGAACAAGCGGCAGCAGCCGATATTTTAAAATTTTTGGAGCATTCCCTGTGAGTTCACAAGATCAAGATCAACCGCAATCCGAACAAGACGTTATTGCGCAGTTCTTTAGCAACGAGCAGCGAGAAATTCCTAGTGATTTCCGTAGTGGCTTTGTTGCCATTGTTGGTCGGCCAAATGTGGGTAAATCGACCTTGATGAACCATTTGCTGGGACAAAAACTTTCTATTACTTCACGCAAACCACAGACCACACGACATAAAATTATTGGCATTGACAGTCGTGAAAATATGCAGGCAGTGTATGTTGATACACCG
This sequence comes from Acinetobacter populi, assembly GCF_002174125.1. GTDB lineage: Bacteria > Pseudomonadota > Gammaproteobacteria > Pseudomonadales > Moraxellaceae > Acinetobacter > Acinetobacter populi. Next base: position 466,915 of record NZ_NEXX01000001.1, on the reverse strand, counting down.
GGAATGCATAAAAAAGAAGTGCGTGCCATTAATAAAATGATGAATAAGGCAGCACATTCTGCATTACGTGATGTCAATCTGGTGTTATTTGTGATCGATGCGCAAAAATGGACGCAGAATGATGATCTGGTGCTGGAAAAGCTTAAAAATGCCGAGATGCCTGTGTTACTGGTGATCAATAAGGTCGATACTGTAGAAAATAAAAGAGCGTTGTTACCGCTGATCGAAGAACGTACCAAGCTGATGAATTTTGCTGAGATCGTTCCTGTTTCTGCGCTACGTGGTGCAAATCTGGAACATTTACGCGATACCATTGCCAAATACCTGCCGTTTGCACCGCCGCTTTATTCATTTGATCAGGTTACAGATCGATCTGAACGCTTTTTGGCCAGTGAAATCATTCGTGAAAAAATCATGCGCCAGCTCGGTGAAGAATTACCTTATGATTTAACTGTGCAGATTGAAAGTTTTAAGGTTGAAGAGCCGGTACTGAATGAAAAAACAGGAAAACTTAAACCAGCCTGTACCTATATTGATGCAACCATTTTTGTTGATCGTCCGGGGCAAAAAGCCATTGTGATCGGTGATAAAGGGCGTAAGCTCAAACAGATTGGCATGGATGCACGAATGGACATGGAAAAAATGTTTGAGCAAAAAATCATGTTAACACTTTGGGTGAAAGTCAAAGGTGGTTGGTCTGATGATGAGCGTGCCCTAAAGAGTCTGGGTTATAGTGATATCTAAGGAATGCGTATGAAAGGTTCGGTTGTATTGCTTTGCGTTGTGGCGTTGCTGTTACAGGGCTGTATCACCAAAGTTGTGACTGTGCCAGTAAAAGTGGCTTATAAAACGACTAAAGGTGTGGTTAAAGGTACCGCTGCGGTGGTCGATGCCGTGATTCCCGATGGTGATGATGACAAGCATAAAGATAAAGACGACTAAATGGATTTAATGCGTAATCAATCCTTAACTGGTTTTGCTTTACATCAGCGTAAGTATCGTGAACGCAGCTATATTTTACATTTTTTTAGTCAGGAATTTGGGCGGGTTGATGGCGTAATCCGTCAGACGCCGCCTTCGCTTTATCACTTATCGATTCTTCAGGCGACTGGAAAAGCCGAGCTTAAAAACTTTAGCCAGCTGGATGTACAGGGACAACCATTTTATCTGCAACAAAAGGCACTCTTTGCAGGATTTTATTTAAATGAAATTTTATTGCGATTATTGCCTTTAGAAGAGGCCATGCCGGCAACGTATCAGGCCTATATTTTTACGCTGGAACAATTAAAACAACTCCCAAAAAATGATCCCAAAGATCTTCAGCTTAAAATTATCCTGCGCCAATTTGAGCAGATATTTTTAGAAGAATTGGGCTATGCTATTGATTATTTTGCAGATAGCTTGGGCAATCAAATTGATCCGGCACAATTTTATCTGTTTATTCCGCAGGAAGGCTTTATTCCCAATATTCAGCCACGAGGTTTTTCGGGTAAAGAATTATTATTGCTCGGACAGGATCAACAAATCCGTTCGGAAAATGTCGCATTACTTGCTAAACTATATCGAACGATTTTAACCGAACTACTGGGCAATAAACCTTTAAAAAGCAGACAGCTTTGGGTGAGCCAGCAGCAATATTCATAAGGGATCATTATGTCAGCATTACTTGGTGTGAATATCGATCATGTCGCAACATTAAGACAGGCGCGTGGTACATGTTATCCCGATCCGGTGAATGCGGCATTAATCTGTGAGCAGGCAGGTGCTGATGGGATTACCCTGCATTTGCGCGAAGATCGTCGTCATATTCAGGATGCCGATGTCTACCGTATGCGTCCGTTATTGCAAACTCGCATGAATCTTGAGATGGCGGTGACTGAAGAAATGATTGCAATCGCACTCGATGTCAAACCAGATTATGTCTGTTTTGTACCTGAACGTCGTCAGGAAGTGACCACAGAAGGTGGTCTGGATGTGGTCAGCCAATTTGAAAAAGTTAAAGCTGCCACGCAGACTTTGACCAAAGTAGGCATCGATGTGTCATTATTTATCGACCCTGATGCAGCTCAAATCGATGCTGCGATTGCTTGTGGTGCGCCGACTATTGAGATTCATACCGGGGCATTTGCCGATGCAGAAGGTGCAGCGCAGCAACAGGAACTACAGCGGATTATTGACGCGGCAGAATATGCTGAGGGACGTTTGATTGTTAATGCTGGACATGGTCTAAATCTGGATAATGTCACGCCGATTGCTGCATTAAAGCAAATTCACGAATTAAACATTGGTCATTCCATTATTGCTGATAGTATCTTTATTGGCTTGGCACAAGCTGTACAGCAAATGAAAGCAGTCATTCAGGCAGCCCGATAATTTGTATGAATTTAAGAAAATGAAAGAAATTTTTGAGTAGAACAATGCGTGACGATTTAACTGAATTGATGCAACCTGTTTATGCATTTTTAGGTTGCCGAACCCCAGAGGCATGGTTGGCAGCAGCAGCAGATAATCTGGAATTATTGATGCAGGATCATGCCAACTGTGAAAAAAAAGCCGCAGGCACGGCCATGAATCTGATGTTCCGTTATAGTTTTTTTACCGATTTGCAGGTCAAATTGGCACAACTGGTACGTGAAGAAATGCTGCATTATGAACAAGTGCTTGAGTTTATGGCAAAGCGCGGGCAGGAATGGAAAGCGGTCAGTGCAGGGCGTTATGCCGGTGCCTTACGTAAGGAAGTCCGAACCTACGAGCCGGAAGCACTGGTTGATGTGCTGATCATCGGGGCATTTGTTGAAGCCCGTTCCTGTGAACGATTTGCAGCCCTTGCCAATATTGTTGATGAAGAACTGGGCAAATATTATCGTTATTTACTCAAGTCCGAATCCCGACATTTTGAAGATTATTTGACTTTGGCAAAAGAAGTTGCCGCAACAGCCCAGATGAAAAATCCTGATGAAGATATTGCCGAGCGTATTGTGCATATACGTGAAGTTGAAAAAGAATTAATTTTAAGCCCGGATTCGGTGTTCCGTTTTCATAGTGGCGTACCGACAACATTGCCAGTGCAAGTTGCTTCCTGAGTAGACATTAAAAATAAAAATTTGCAGCGTTAGATCAGCAAGGATTGTAAAAGCTGTTTTACAAAGCATATGTCTGCGCTGCGCATATTGCCATTGAAATTGCATCAAGAGTTATAGAAGATGAGATGATATTCGAATGATTAGGAAATCATCATATGCAAAAAACATCGTTTTATTTGGGTTTGCTGCCATTTTCAGTTTTGTTCAGCGTTTTTGCCTATGCAGAAAATGGAATTTATTTTTCACATCAGGATTGGGAAATTGCCTGTGACAATGTTGGGACGTGTCAAGCCGCTGGTTATCAGGCCAATGATGGGGATATGCCAGCGTCGATTTTGTTAACCCGAAAAGCTGGTGCAAAGCAAGCTGTCACTGCTGAGTTTGTTTTATCAACTTATGAGCAACATGCACCTGTAGAGGCAAAATCACTCAAATTGTATAGTAATAATATTGATTTAGGGCAAGTTAATTTGGATAGCGATGATGGTGAACTGATTACGGGAAAATTATCTAGCAAACAAGTACAGGCTTTACTTGCGAATAGTCAGCAAAAACAGAATATTCAATTTAAGAATGCTGAGCAGCAGCAATGGCAGATTTCCGATTTGGGCATGACAGCGGTTTTGTTGAAAATGGATGATGTGCAAAAACGTGTGGGGACTACAGGAGCCTTGATTAAAAAAGGCACTGCATCAGAACAAAATGTATTAAAAGCCAAGGCATTGCCTATCATTCATTATGTAAAAATCGATCCGAAACCAATTAGACGAATCCAGCCGGAACAGCCAGAATATAAAAAACTGGCACAGATACTGTTCAAAAGTTTGAAAGATCCAGAGAGTTGTGAGGTCATTGTTGATGGTGATCAATGGCATACAGATGCCAGAGAACCAATTGATATTGCGAGATTGACAGCGGATAAAGTGCTGGTTTCGACATTTTGCTGGCGTGGTGCCTATAATGAAGGCTATGGATACTGGGTTATGAATAAAAATTTGACTGGTCCAGCAGAGAATGTAACAACGGCTGCCAGTGATTTTGATCAGGGTATTATTTATTCCTCACAAAAAGGTCGTGGTATTGGGGATTGCTGGTCGATTGCACAATGGGTCTGGAATGGACAAAAATTTGTGCAGAGTGAGGATTTCTGGACCGGTATGTGTAAAGGCATTGCCGCAGGCGGTGTATGGGAGCTGAAACAGATATCGACCATTGTTAAATAATCAAGCTTTGTCAAAGAATTGTCTTATTTATTTTTTATTCTTTTAAAAGATTTTATATTGATAATTTGATGACTATCATTTTTACAAATTTTAATACAGAATCTTTAATGGCGATTATCTAGGCATGATAATTAAAATGATCCAGTAAGAGGTAAAGCGTATGTCAGGTTGGTATGAAATAAGTCAGGCAAAAGATGGACAATATAAGTTTGTACTTAAAGCAGGTAATGCAGAAATTATTTTAAGCAGTGAGTTGTATGTGGCAAAAGCCTCGGCTTTAAACGGGATCGCTTCGGTACAGAAAAATAGCCCGGATGATGCCCGCTATGATCGTTTAACTGCAAAAAACGATAAGCCGTATTTTAATCTAAAAGCAGCAAATCACCAGATTATTGGCAGTAGTCAGCTTTACTCCAGTGAATCTGCACGGGATAAAGGCATTGAATCTGTTAAAAATAATGGTTCAACTGAAACGATTAAAGATCTCACAGTTTAAGTCTTATATATAACCACTTGCCCTTAATTTCGTATTGCAATTAAGGGCTTTTTTCTACGGGTATGATCAATTTTATTTTATGCTAAAGTCTATGGCATCACCATTTAGCACCGTTTTTGTATATGATATTCCAAACAGGATGGCATCAATATCCTGAATAACTTTTATAAAGCATGATGCAAGCGTAGCGCAATGAAGAAGGATCAATAATGAGTTTTGCAGCACAAATTAAAATTCCAGCCACCTATATGCGTGGTGGCACCAGCAAAGGCGTATTTTTTAAATTAAGTGATTTGCCTGTAGAGGCTCAAGTGGCAGGGGAAGCACGGGATAAAATTTTACTACGGGTGATTGGCAGTCCGGATCCTTATGGTAAACAGATTGATGGCATGGGCGGTGCAAGTTCAAGTACCAGCAAAACCGTGATTCTATCGAAAAGTGATGATCCTGAACATGATGTGAATTATCTATTTGGACAAGTTGCGATTGATCGAGCATTTGTCGACTGGAGTGGAAACTGTGGTAATTTAACCGCAGCAGTCGGTTCGTTTGCAATTTCTAATGGTTTAGTCGATGCAGATCGAATTCCTCAAAATGGTCTATGCACAGTGCGAATCTGGCAGCAGAATATTCAGAAAACCATCATTGCTCATGTGCCGATCACCGATGGACAAGTACAGGAAACCGGTGATTTTGAGCTGGATGGTGTGACTTTTCCGGCAGCCGAAGTACAAATTGAATTTCTTGATCCGGCTGATGACGGTGAAGATGGTGGTGCAATGTTTCCGACTGGCAATCTGGTGGATACACTACAAGTACCAGAAATAGGCACATTTGAAGCAACTTTTATTAATGCTGGAATCCCGACAATTTTCCTAAATGCAGACGCACTTGGTTATACAGGTACCGAGCTACAGGACGCGATTAATGGCGATGAACAAGCGCTACAACGCTTTGAAACCATTCGTGCCTATGGGGCAGTACAAATGGGATTAATACAGGACATTGCCCAGGCTGCGACAAGACAGCATACCCCTAAGATCGCTTTTGTTTCTCCACCGAAAAGCTATATTTCCTCCAGTGGTAAAACAGTGAATGCCGATGATGTGGACTTGTTGGTACGTGCCTTGTCGATGGGCAAACTGCACCATGCCATGATGGGCACAGCAGCAGTAGCGATTGGTACCGCAGCAGCCATTCCTGGGACACTGGTTAATCTGGCTGCAGGTGGGGGCAATCGTGAAGCGGTTCGCTTTGGTCATCCATCGGGGACATTACGTGTAGGCGCACAGGCAATACAGGATGAGCAGGGACAATGGCAGGTGAAAAAAGCTATTATGAGCCGTAGTGCCAGAGTTTTAATGGAAGGCTGGGTAAGGATTCCTGCGGATACATTTTAGTTTTATCTAGGAAAATTTAGAGCCAAAATCTAAAGTGGATTTTGGCTATTTACAGTTAATTTTTATCATGATTTGCTTTAAGGTGTTTCTTAAATGCATTTCAAAAATAAATCAGAACAAGCAGCATGACTATAATAACAACGATAAGTCATTCTTGTAAAAAGTCCTCATAGACTCATTGTTTAGCTAAAAGAAAAACCTATTTCTTTTCAGTTAATTCCCGATAGACTACTTCTGAAAATGGTGCAAAACGTGGTGGTGGGCTACCTGCCGGAGTAGGTGGTGGATCACCAACAATTTTTTGAATTTCTGCTAAGGTTTTCTTTTGCGCAACCAGTGTCTTGATTTGATTTCTTTCATCAGAAACCAGTTTTACCCGTTGCGCAATACCCGCTTTATTCTGTACATCACCATGTCCCACCACAAATGTATCGGCATCAAGGGCCAGAATGTTTTGTGCATTGGTGACCCATCCTTCGGAGCTGCCTTGTTTGTTATAGTGAATAAGGGTGCGTGGCTGATTTAGGGTGAAGATATCACCAGTAAATACAGTGTGCTGCTCGGGTAGATAAACGATCAGATCACCAGCGGTATGTGCGGGTCCCCAGTGTAAAAGTTTTAAAGTAATACCTTGACGGACAATGGTTTCTTGTTGATCAATAAGATGGTTAGGTAAGTATTGGGCTGCATTGGCAAAGGTTGGACTATTTGCAATATTTTTGGCTGCATTCTTTTGCGCGATGATTTCTATATTTGCTGGAAAAGCAGTAAGACCATTTACATGATCGGCATCTTCATGGGTAAGAATTACAGTAGTGACAGGTTTATCAGTAATTTTTTTAATGCCAGCAAGCAACTGTTGTGCTGTGTCGGTAGAAACAGTGGTATCAATTACGATAACGCCTTGCGTACCAATAATGATCCCGACATTACCAACACCGCCACTGACCCAATAAATATTGGGTGAGAGTTGATGAAACTGTAAAGATTGAGTGGCTTGGGAAGCGGGTGAAACAGCGGTTGAAGCCTCTGTTTGGGCAAAAGTGGTTTGTATGCCCATCGCACTAACATTAAGACCAAGGATTAAAGCGGAGCAAACAAATATACGTTGCATGGGACACACCTCACTATTGTATATCGTATTTATATTAACCATATCCATTAAAAATACTATGATTTTTTTGATATGGATGTATCTGCTATGTTGATATAAACACGAATTTGATACAGGCGATCAAATGGATAGAGGGCTTGGCTGTGGAAGGAATAGTGAAGCGGATTGCTTGTTTTTATCGAGTGGAATCAGGGGAAAACCAGTAAAAACTGCCCGATTAAAATAGACCAACCAGATTTGTTGCTTGCTTAAAACAATCGATACAAACTAAACTAGAACTTTAATTTTTCTCTTTATTTGAGTTTTTATCATGTCTGATCAACTTCCTGCATGTCCACAATGTCATTCTGAATATACCTATCAAGACGCAGATCTGTTTATTTGCCCGGAATGTGCAAATGAATGGAAAGAAAATGAAAACCTCGGACAGGATGATCAGATCATCATTAAAGATGCCAATGGCAATGTTCTGGCTGATGGTGATAGTGTCACTGTTATTAAAGACTTAAAAATCAAGGGGTCATCATCTGTAGTCAAAGTCGGTACCAAAGTCAAAAGTATCCGTTTGGTTGCTGATGCCAGTGATGGTCATAATATTGATTGTAAAATCGATGGTATCGGTGCGATGAAATTAAAATCAGAATTTGTCAAGAAAGTTTAATTTAGAGCTTTGTCATGATTCTAGCCCCTCAAGCCTTATTGTCTGCTCAGCAACAAATTCAGCGTGATTTGCACAGTTGTCTGGATTATTTTGATCTCCCGCATCCGTTAAAAGATGCTGTTCATCATGCTGTGATGTTGGGTGGAAAACGCGTCCGACCTGCATTGGTGTATGCGTCAGCACAACTGAATGGTGATGTCATTTCTGCGGCTGCGCGGCGTGCTGCGGTTGCTGTGGAACTGATTCATTGTTATTCATTGACCCATGATGATTTGCCTTGTATGGACAATGATGAATTACGTCGTGGTCAGCCCACTTGTCATGTTGCTTATGGTGAAGCAACGGCTTTACTGGCGGGGGATATTCTGCAATCTATGGCATTTGAAGTATTGGGAAGCCGCATGTTTGAAACAGCAGATCTCCCCGATCCAGCGATTGCTTTACGTCAGATGCAGCTACTTGCAACAGCCAGCTCGAAAATGGTGTGTGGTCAGGTATTGGATTTACAGGCAGAAGGTCAGTCGATTGATCAGTCACATCTGGAAAATATCCATCGTAATAAAACTGGTGCATTGATTCAGGCGGCTATCATGCTAGGGGCGACGACAGTATTGCCTGTGGCTCATCCGTCATTTACGCATTTGCGGGTATTTGGTCAATCACTTGGGCTGGCATTTCAGGTACAGGACGATATTCTGGATATTACTGCCGATACAGAAATATTGGGTAAAACCGCAGGCAAGGATATTCAGGTGCAAAAATCCACGTATCCTGCTTTGCTGGGACTTGAAGCTGCACAGGTTTATGCACAGCAATTGCATGATCAGGCGTTAGAGGCTTTACAACAGGTTAAGGGTAATACTCAGCCATTACAGGATGTTACACAGTTTTTATTACATCGGCAGAGTTGATATTTTAGTTTAGCCTGTATGATCTAGACGAGTTCCCAATGTTTCAAGATGCATTGGGAATTCATCGTTCTGACGGTCTATAAAATAATGTTCTAGTGTGCGTTTGACACTTGGAAATGCCAGATCATCCCAAGGAATGTCCTGTTCTTCAAACAGTCGGCATTCTATGGTTTCTTCGCCTGCACCGAATTTACCCTCAATCAGATTTGCCTTAAATAGCACATAGATTTGTCCGATTCGCGGAATATTATACATACAGTAGAGTTGTTCGATGTCCACTTCGGCTTCGGCTTCTTCTCGGGTTTCTCGAGCTGCACCTTCTTGCATGGTTTCAAACAGTTCCATGTAGCCAGCTGGCAGCGTCCATAAACCATAGCGTGGTTCAATTGCCCGACGACATAATAAAACTTTGTTCTCCCAAACGACCAATGCGCCGCAAATCACTTTTGGATTCACATAATGAATTGTGCCACATGATGTACAGACTTCACGGGGCAAGCTATCGCCTAAAGGTATTTTGGTGGTTGTGGGCTGGCCACAACAGGAACAAAAACTCATATAATATTCGGTAAATCAGGTTAAAATAAATTAGCCATGAGCATAACTTAAAAAGTTTAGCACTGCATCAATATCTGTGTTATAGAGTATAAATTAAATAGAAATAATCGTGTTTGTTGATCATTGATAAATGAATGATAGATGAAATATCAACAAGCCCTCACTGATTTTAGAGGTTATCATGTCACGGCTATTGGAGCAGCCAGCACTTATTGAACAGTTACAGCAGAATCTATCTTTTCAGACCAGAACCCGATCTGCGGATGCTGCGGTACTGATTGCCATTACGCAGGAGCAGAATCCACAAATTTTGCTGACGCGTCGTGCTGCACAAATGCGCACACATGGTGGAGAGGTATCCTTTCCTGGTGGAAAGCGTGAAAAAAGCGATACCAGTAATATTGTTGTGGCCTTAAGAGAAGCCCATGAAGAAACGGCACTCAATCCTTATGATGTGAGTTTGCTGGGTGAGTTGCCAATGCAAAAAGCCCGTAGTGGCATGCTGGTCAAACCGATTGTGGGCTTGATTCAGCCTGAAATTCCTCTGATTCCGGAACCTAGTGAAATTGATCGTATTTTTTATATGCCCTTGCAGGAATTTATGCTGAGTACGCCACAAGCCTACCATGTCAAATATGCAGAGCAGAGTTTATATTTCCCTAGCATTCAATTTGATAATGAAGTGGTTTGGGGGCTCACTGCCAGAATTTTAGTCTCATTATTACAACGTGGTTTAGGCTATCATAAAGAATGGCCATTTTTATTAAATCCACCCCGCTAGTATCTATATAAAAAAGTGCTTCGTGCAGGCATGATTCATGCAAAAGATGTCCATACTATAGAGATTCGGCTAGGTATTTTAAACAAGGAAGAATGTATGCTTTATCAATTAGGAGAGTTACACCCAACAACAACGGTAACGCCATGGAATGGTTGGGTGGCCGACAATGCCACTGTCATCGGGCAGGTCGAGCTAGGGCAGGAGGTCAGTATCTGGTTTGGTGCGGTCATTCGGGGTGACAATTCCCTGATTAAAATCGGTGATTTTAGTAATATTCAGGAAAATGCTGTATTGCATACCGATGCCGGGATTCAGCTCAACATTGGTCAATATGTTACGGTTGGACATCAGGCGATGCTGCATGGTTGTACCATTGGTGATAACACTTTGATTGGTATTAATTCGGTGATTCTCAATCATGCCGTGATTGGTAAAAACTGTATCATTGGTGCCAATGCTTTAATTCCGGAAGGTAAGGTGATTCCCGATAATTCTGTGGTAATGGGATCACCGGGTAAAGTCGTTAAAGAAGCCTCTGAACAAGTGGCACAAATGATTCGACTCAGTGCTTTACATTATGCTCAGCACTTTAAAAAATTTAAGCATGAGTTAAAGCCTTTTCAACTTTAGCGCGTATCGGTGTTGGGATTATTCTCTTGCTGTTCTTGTACTAATGCTTCTTTATCTTCGGCTTGTTGCGTTTTTTCAGCAAGCCAAAGCAGCATTTCTTCATTATCTACCTGATTAAATGTTTCGACACTCTGTGTGTTAAACGTCAATGGCTTATTGATCATAACCTAAAAATAACAGATGTCCTGACAAGTTAAAAAAGGTATCATAACGCCCTGTTGAGATGAACCACGAGCAACCCTTTATTTATATGAAAATCCTTGCACTTGAAAGCGCAAATGAACAGTGTTCAGTCGCATTGATTGATGGCAGTCAACTTGTGTATTTTGAGCAGTATGATGAACCTCGTGCACAGACACAGCAAATTTTGCCCATGATTGAGCAGGCTTTAAAACAAAGTCAAACGACATGGCAAGACCTTTCTGCGATTGCTTTTAGCCGTGGACCGGGCTCATTTAGTGGTGTACGTATTAATGCCGCAGTGACTCAGGCACTGGCTTGGGCCAATGATTTACCCGTGATTGCTGTATCTACCTTGCAAGCATTGGCACAGCAGGCTTATCGTGAGGAAGGATTGGCGCAAGTGACCGCTGTGCTTGATGCGCGGATGCAGGAAGTTTATTTTGCACAATTTGCATTGAATGAGCAGGGCATTATGCAGGTGGTAGGTGAAGAGCAACTACTCAGTTATGATCAGGCGATTACCCAGATACAATATCCTGTGGTAGGCAGTGGCGCGACGTTACTTGGTCACCAGAGTTATACAAAAATACGCTATGCGAATGCGCAGGATATTGCTGAAATTGCGCAAGCTGAATTCCATCAGGGGCATACCGTCTCCGCAGATCAGGCTTTGCCAGTCTATTTGCGTGATAATGCATGGAAAAAAATAAGCGAACAAAACAAATCATCTTCTTAACCAAATAAGTGAACATTATGGATTTAATCCTCATTCTTAAAGCCATTGTCATGGGTATCGTTGAAGGTATTACCGAGTTTTTACCGATATCCAGTACTGGACATTTAATCCTTGCCTCAGAAATCATGAACTTCTGGACCACAGAAAAAAGTGCGGTATTTGTTGTTGCAATTCAAATGGGGGCAATTGCAGCGGTTATCTATCAATATTGGTCCCGTCTTTGGGGTGCAGCGACCGGGATCATTACCGGAGAACCCCAAGGGCGTCGTTTGGGGCTGGGCATTATCGTTGCTTCAATTCCAATTATTCTGATTGGTCTAACGCTTGGTCAAACTGTAAAAACTTTGCTTTTTAATGATGTGGCTGTTGCCATTGGTTTGATTGTCGGTGGTTTGATTATTATCTGGGTAGAAAAACATCCATTCAAAATTAATGCACCTGAAGTTGAAAATATTACTTTTAAACAGGCTGTTTATATTGGTTTGATTCAGGTCCTGTCATTGATTCCGGGAACATCACGTTCGGGTGCAACGATTATTGGCGGTATGATGTTGGGTTTGTCGCGTAAGTCTGCAACTGAATTTTCTTTTTTCCTCGGGATTCCTGTCATTATCGGTGCTGGCTTGCTGGATCTATGGCAAAGTCGTGGTGTGCTGCAAGGCAGTGAGGACTGGACCGTTTTGGCTGTGGGTTTGATTACGTCTTTCGTTTCGGCTTTATTGTTGATTCGTGCCTTGGTGGCCTATGTGGCAAAACGTGATTTCATGGTTTTTGCTTGGTATCGTATTGCATCTGGTTTGGTGATTTTATTATTCGCATTTACTGGCTGGAAATTGTGGTAAATGCAGGATTTGAATTTTCTCCTGTATGCAGCGCCCGGACATCAGACTTGTGCACTGGCATGGCAAAAGCAGTTATCTGATTTGAATGTGCACACCCAGATTGAATGGGTTGATGAGATAAATGCACGTTTTTTACGTTTTCATCCGGAACTCGGGTTAATTGTTGATGAACATGGTTTATGGCTTGCTGCAAATGGCATGAAAATGCAACCTGCTTGGCAAGCTGAGATACCACGTTTAAAGCGTGCGAGTCCTAAAAATGAGTTAATTGCCCGTGCCTGTCAGGTGAATAAAGTTGAAACAATACTTGATGCAACGGCAGGTCTTGGGCATGACGGTCTGTTGCTGGCATGGTTGGGTGCAAAGGTGACTTTACTGGAGCGCCATCCTGTTTTGTTTGCACTTTTGCTCTCGGCACTGGAGCAGGCAAAACAGGATCCACTATTGTCTGATGTGGCACAGCGGATAGAATTATTACATGTCGATGCAGAACACTATTTAGATTTAGCTGATATCGCATCTGATCAGTATGATGTCATTTATCTTGATCCAATGTTTCCTGCCCGGGATGCCAACCAAAAACAGGAAAAGAAACAAGCACAAGTTAAAAAACAGATGCAACTTTTACATACCTTGTTGCCTGTTGATGGCGTCATGGATTTAGGTGAAAATCTGTTAAAACAGGCACGATTGAAATGCAGTCGTGTGATTGTGAAACGTCCAAAACATGCGGTTTTTTTAGCGGATCAAGTACCGCAACATCAATGGCAGGGCGATGCCTGTCGTTTTGATGGTTATTTCCAGATTTGATTTTTCGCAAAGTATAATCGGAAAATTCATTATCATTTTGTTATTACAGTTGTATTTCTCATTGTCAAAAAAAAATAAGGACTTACACTATAAGGGCTTGTTGAACGCTTCTTTTGAGTGTCATGAATAATCAACAACCCCTAATCAACTTGCTGCTTGTCAAAATATGATTGAGATTAAAGCTACGCCCTTTTTTTTACGCAATTTACGTAATAATCAAATCGCAGGAATGTGGTTGTTTCTCGGCTCTCGGCGTTGTTTTGACTGGGTTGCACCGACACCTTTACAATTTTTGTTCTGGGGACTTGCAGGCTGTTCTGCCAATACTTTATTTAGCTGGTTGATTGCCAATGGTCAGGGTGAGTTTAATTCTCAAGGGCTGATTAGTTATTTACTGTGGCCTTTTCTGGCTTTGATTGCCGGTATTTTTATTTCACAGCGTACCGAAATGTCACGGGTTATGCTGGTGCCTGCATTGTTGTGGCTGATTCTCGATGTGCATGTCGCCTTATTGCAAAGTTTATTGCAATATTTGGGACAGCTGGACCTATTACCTTATTTTACCTATAGTTTTTTACCACATCTATTTATGTTGCTGTTTGTCTGGCAAAGTCTGGCTGTGGTATGGGTGTTTTCTCGTGCATTGAAATGGCCATGGTGGGAGCGGGGATTGATCCTTGCGGCAACGTTGTTTACGTTGGTGGTGTGGCAATCGTCGGTCAAAAGTCAGCCGATCTGGAAAATTGAAGATGTCGAGCCGACACTTTCAGAAAAAGCATTGTATGAACAATCTATATTGCTTAATGAAAGTTTACAGGCTTTGCAACCTAGTAATTATACCGATACCCAATGGTATTTTATGGGTGTTGCAGGTGCGGGCTATCAGAATGTATTTAGATCCGAAATTGAACGAATCAAGGAGCAATTCGATACTCGTTTTGGTACTTATGGGCGTTCTATTGCTTTAATTAATAATGATGCGACGACCGAAACCCTACCGATGGCGACCCATATCAGTATTCAAAACAGCCTCAATCGTATTGGTGCGTTAATGAATCGTGAGAGTGATGTGCTCTTTCTGTATATGACCTCTCATGGGCTGGTGAATCAGTTTGAATTGTCACAAGAACCGATAGCCATGCAACCAGTTGATCCTAAATGGTTGCGACAGGCACTGGATACAGCCGGGATTCGCTGGCGTGTGATTGTGATTTCATCATGTTATTCTGGTAGCTTCATTCCGGCATTACAATCACCGGATACCTTGATTATTACCGCTTCGGCAGCGGATCGTAGTTCATTTGGCTGTAGTAATGAAATGGATTATACCTATTTCGGTCGGGCATTTTTTGATGAAGCGATGCGGGAAAATCATTCATTAAAAACTGCATTTGCACAGGCACAAAAAACTGTTAAACAGTGGGAAACTGCACAGGGCTTTGAACCTTCTGAACCGCAGTGGGTGATGGGGGAGAATATGAAACTAATCCTGCCACAATTTGAGCGTCGATTATTTCCGGATACCACACTGAATATGCCACCTCAAACCACCAATATTCCTTTTTCACTGAAAGCGGAGCATTAATTCATGACATTAGAATGTATACAAAAGCATCAATGTTTTGCTGGTGAGCAGCAATTCTATCAACATCAGGCAAATACTGTTGCTTGCAAAATGAAATTTGCAGTGTACTTGCCGCCACAGGCTTTAGCTGGGAAATCCTGCGCCACCGTTTTTTATCTGGCTGGTTTAACCTGCACCGAAGAAACTTTTGCCATCAAAGCACATGCTCAATATTGGGCTAGCCAGCTAGGTTTGATTCTGGTTATGCCGGATACCTCACCTCGTGGTGAGGACGTTGCAGATGATGCCAATTGGGATTTGGGACAAGGGGCGGGATTTTATCTCAATGCCACTCAACAACCTTGGGCAGCACACTTTCAGATGGAAGATTATGTGGTCAATGAGCTCTATGATCTGGTAAAAAAACAGTTTGCTTTAGATGGTGACAAGATTGGTATCATGGGACATTCTATGGGGGGTCATGGCGCACTGACACTGGCATTTAAATATCCACAAAAGTTTCAGTCGGTATCTGCTTTTGCACCGATTTGTGCACCAACGCAATGTCCATGGGGAGAGAAAGCATTTAGTCATTATCTCGGGGATGACCAAACCACATGGCAAGCGCATGATGCAGTGGAATTGATCAAGGCACAGGGCAAAAAATTTGATAGCATTTTGGTTGATCAGGGTAAAAATGATCAGTTTTATGCTCAACTGCATCCGGAAAAACTGCAACAGATTTGTGATCAGGCCGGACAGCCTTTAACACTACGTTATCATGATGGCTATGATCATGGTTATTATTTTATCCAGAGCTTTATCGAAGATCATTTAAAGCATCATGCCATCGCCCTTTATGATGAATAATCCCTGTTTTGATAGATTAAACGAGAATCATTTTTAATTATTGTTTTTCTTTTTTGATCGGATCATTTAGAATCTTGTTTTTCTTCAACAATAACTGTTTTATAAAATGAATAACGATAGTTTAAATGATCCCGTTTCTAATGATCCATTGTCAAATAATCGTGGTCCAAGTGAATCTGTTCCGCCACAATTGCCTGACGCCACGCCAATTCCTCCAGCATTTGATCATGTTGAATTGAGCAAAATCTGGCGCTTTGCTTTTCGTGGCACAGGACTGGAATATTTTAAAATCTGGATTACCAATTTATTTTTGACCATTATCACCTTGACTCTTTATGCACCGTGGGCAAAAGTTCGACGTTTACGTTATTTATATGGCAACACATATTTAAATCGTCGTAAATTCGATTTTACGGGTGTACCAGTGCGAATTTTGGTCGGGCGGCTGATTGCATTAGGTCTATATTTTATATTTATTCTGGTATCACAATTATCGGTTGAGGTGTATGCCATTGCTTTTATTATTGTGATGTTATGTGTGCCATGGCTCATCCGTTCCAGTATGCGATTTAAGGCAAGAAACAGTAAATATGAAAATAGTCGTTTTTATTTTTCAGCCTCGATGAAACATACCTATTGGGTATTTTTTTGCTGCGTTATCATTACTGTATTTAGTCTTGGAATTTTATATCCAATTGCACTGTTATGGTTTAAGCGTTATCAGCTTAATCATCTGTATATTGGGCAATTACAGTTTAAGCTTAAAGCAGAAGCTGGTGACTTTTTCGTTGCGGTCTTATTGCCTAGTCTAGCTTTTATGGTCTTAATGATCATTGCTATAGCATTGGTTGCGTTTAGTTACTTTACCGGATTTTCACCTGAACTTGCCTTTGGACTGGCAGGTGTTTTATATATTCTGGCGATTTTTTATCTGGGACCATTGATTCAGGGGTATTTATTTAAAGCGACCTGGTCAAATGTTGAGGTTGGTGTCAGTCAGATGCACACCGATATTAATCCATGGAAGTTTGCATGGATTCAGATGAGTAATAGCATTGCCATTATTTTCAGTATCGGTCTGCTTTATGCTTGGGCGATGGTACGAATTTATCGTTATAAAATTGAGTCATTAAGTATAACCTTTAATGATGATCCGCAGCATCTGATTAATATGGCGCAGAAAGATTACAATGCCATAGGTGAAGAAGTTGCTGATATTTTCGATTTTGATATTTCCCTGTAATGGTGATGGATAATCATGATGACAAGCACACAGATTCACTATTATGATGGCAAAATTAACCATGTTCATCTGGCAGAACTTTTGCCGCATCCGCAGGGTGCAATCGTGCGTTATGGTAATGAGGAAAAATTATATACGTTCGATCAGATGACCTATATCGGCGCACTCGGTAAAATTTTACCTGTGATTGAGTTGCCCCATGATGCCCGTATCGAGTTTTTAACTGCCGATGTGCCAGAGTGGTTGCAGTTAAAGCAACGTAAATTATCTGAACGTGTGCATAAAATTGAAGGCAGTTGGCGCTGGATTGCGGTAAGTTTTGTCGCAATGGTTGTGGTGGTTGTGACTACATTTAAATGGGGAATTCCTTTTGCAGCCCACGAAATTGCCATGCAATTACCGGAAAAAACACTGAATACTTTGGGTGATCAGGCGCAGCAATTTATCATTGATCAAACCGAAAAGTCCGAATTAACGCCACAAAGGCAACAGCAGATTCGTGCACTTTATCAAAATAATATTCAGGCCACTCGACCAGCAACCATTGTTTTTCGTAAAGGCGGAAATTTTATTCATGCCAATGCTTTGGCGGTTCCGAATGGTACCATTATCCTGACCGATGAACTGGTAAAACTGACCAAAAATGACAATGAATTACTCGGTGTACTGGCACATGAACAGGGCCATCTGGATCAGAAACATAGTTTACAACAGGCTTTACAGAGCTTGGGGATTACCATTTTATATGTGGCATTGACAGGGGACAGCTCAGATATTTTAAGCGGCTTGCCACTGGTGATGGTTTCTGCCAAATATTCCCAGAATTTTGAATTACAGGCAGATCAACATGCTATTGCAGAGATGCGCCGTTTAAATATTTCACCCAAATATTTAGCAGATTTTTTGCAGCGTTTAAGCAAGGAAAGTGGTGAGGATCAGGAAGCCAGTGATTTTTTACAAAGTCATCCGACCACGGCAAAACGCATTGCACAAATCGAGGCGCAATCTCCTTGATTTGATATGGCCTGCATTAATTTAACCATGTGATTCTGTTATACTGATGCCAATATTGCATTGCCAGGTGAATCATGTCCAAGCCTTATTTAATCGCACCTTCCATTTTATCTGCCGATTTTGCCCGTTTGGGTGCAGATGTTGAAAAAGTACTGGAAGCCGGTGCAGATGTTGTCCATTTTGATGTGATGGACAATCATTATGTCCCTAATCTGACATTTGGTGCACATATTTGTAAGGCACTTAAAAATTACGGTATTACCGCTCCCATCGATGTTCATCTGATGATATCACCTGTAGATCGTATGATTGGTGATTTTCTTGAGGCCGGTGCAGACATTATTACCTTCCACCCGGAAGCATCAGCACATATTGATCGTTCCTTACAATTGATCAAATCTGGTGGGGCAAAAGCTGGACTAGTTTTTAATCCGGCAACGCCATTACACTATCTGGATTATGTGCTGGATAAAGTTGACCAGATTTTATTGATGAGCGTCAATCCGGGCTTTGGCGGACAAAAATTTATCCCGACAACGCTGGACAAATTGCGTCAGGCACGTCGAATTATTGATGCAAGTGGTCGGGATATTTATCTGGAAGTTGATGGTGGTGTGGGGCCTGGCAATATTCGCGAAATTGCAGAAGCGGGTGCAGATATGTTTGTGGCTGGCTCAGCGATTTTTGGCAAACCTGATTATAAAACCGTGATTGACCAAATGCGCAGTGAGCTTGCCAAAGTGGGTAGTCAAAGCACTTAATATACTGGAGAAAGATCAATCATTATCTGGATATTTTATTTTTCATTGATATTCAGGTAGTATTTTTCCCAATTAAAAATTGATAGATACAGGATTAATATGACAATTAAATCAGATCGCTGGATTCGTGAAATGAGCGAAAAGCATGGCATGATTGAACCTTATGCAGCCAATCAGATTCGTTATGATGAACGAGGCGATAAACTCATTTCTTATGGTGTATCAAGCTATGGTTATGATGTCCGTTGTGCCCGTGAATTTAAAGTCTTTACCAACGTCCATTCTGCAATTGTCGATCCGAAGCATTTTGATGAAAAAAGCTTTATTGATATCGAAGCAGATGTTTGCATTATTCCACCTAATTCCTTCGCACTAGCCAGAACAGTAGAATATTTTCGTATTCCGCGTAATGTACTCACGGTCTGTTTGGGTAAATCCACCTACGCGCGTTGCGGTATTATTGTGAATGTGACGCCGCTTGAACCGGAATGGGAAGGACATGTCACGCTGGAATTTTCCAATACCACCAATTTACCGGCACGGATTTATGCAGGAGAAGGCGTGGCACAAATGCTCTTTTTTGAAAGTGATGAAGTCTGCGAAACATCTTATAAGGATCGTGGCGGGAAATATCAGGGACAAACTGGTGTAACCTTGCCAAAGGCATAGTCTGTTTTTTAAAATAGAATGTTGAAAAAGATAACCCGACAAACGGTTATCTTTTTTTATCTCTATGAAAAATAATTAGAAAATTTAAATATCTATTAAACAAAACTGTATTTTTAACAAAACATTTGTGGCATATTGCTTTTGATCATCGCATAATGCAAATTAAGTGTAAATCTGGGATAGAGTTCTCAGTTATTTAAGTGAAGTGATGTAATACAACAATAACCATCACACAGGATGTACAACAGATGTGTAAGCATCTAGATAGGACGAGTAAGCTTATGATGGGCTATTTATCTATGTCATTAAAATTATCTACTTTAAGTGTAGCATTACTTACTGCTACGTCTGTCACTTTTGCCTTAGAAAAACTGGATGATGCCACACTTGCCGATGCAACAGGTGAAGGGATTGCGATTTTGCCTGAGGACTTTTCCCTGCGTTTTAATGGCTCAAATGATAGTGGTGCTGGGACATTAGGGGCAGGTTATATCCACTTAATTCCTGTTGGCCCTTTAAGTGCAACACAGGAAAGTAAGAATTTCCAGAAATCTGATATTTACCTCTATGGTTTATCTCTAGCACAATCTAAAAAAGGATATGGACAAGGTCGAACTGCAAGTGACTGGGGTGTGCCATATGGTGCATTAGGTACTGGTGCAAATGATTTTGGTCAAAAAATTGGTTCATGGGGTACAGAAAGCAATCCATGGATTTTTAAAACAATTACAAACACTGTGCCAAACTTTATTGGTGAATCGAAAAGTGTGTCAGCAATGATTTTGGAGGCACCACTTAAACAGGTTGACTATACTGATGATGGCACTGGCGTTGAAAACTTAAAGCTTGGTCTATGGACTGATGCATTTATGCGCGATAAAAATGTTGTTGAAAATGGTTATGATGGTCTATCGAATCGTTTACGTTTAGGTATTGTCTGGGACGGCTTTGGTGTGAGTGGTTCGAATCTTAAGTTATTTCGTACCACTGGTGGTGTAACAAGTGCGATGGGTGGAACTTATACAGCCAATCTAAAAATTAATGATGTGATAACACCTAAAACTTTTAATTATGGTTTAAGTACCTCTTATAACGAAACGCTCGGTCTGGCTGGTATATTTCGCTTAAATAGTGGTAAAACCAATGGTGCGGATGCAAAAGCTACAGTGACCATGGGCCCAGTAACAAGAAATATTTATCAACTTGATTATGTTGGGCGGGATGCTGCGGGCAATCCTCTCTATACACAGGGGGTAAATGTTACTGCAAATCCAAATACCTCCTCAGGGTTGGTCCAAACCTATACACCACTTACCAATGCAAATGTACCGGGTAGTTATCCAAATGGTGGAATGTGTACCTCACCAGCTGCGAATACGTATCAATCATCAGCTGAAAATAATGGTGCCTGCTTTTATCGGGAAGGTTTTACTGCCCGTCGATTTGTTGCTTCAGCAACTAATAGCTGGACTATGCCAGCAGCAAAAAGTGTTTTAAGAATCAGTACTCAGGAATTATTATCCGCTGTAACGGCACTAGATAAGACACCAGCGCTGGGGGAAACAGCAGTTCCAAATTTTAATGCAAATAGTAGCTCGGCTGAAGGTTTATTTTTCTATAATCCAAATATTAATTTAGTCATTGGTAGTCTATATCAACCATTGGTATTTAATACGGATGGCTCAAATTTCTCTATTGAATTGGCACGTATTCCAAACAATGTGAATGTGTATAGCAAGATTTACCAGCGCTATTCGGATATTGATCCAGTTGCAACGGTGGATCCTACAGTGAACTATCTGGGTACGACCTGTAATATTCATAAATGCGGCGGTACAGTGACCATTGATGGTAAGACTTATCAGGATTCACAAGCTACCCATAGTAGTATTTCGATTGGTTCAACTAATTACGATGCAAGCACCAATCGTTTAACCGCTTATAATGGTATTGAATCTTTTGGGGTTTCTATTGGTGCGCTGGTTTCTGGAACAAATCTAACAGGGGGGGATCTAGTACAGGATTATACGCAGGTATGGAATAGTAGTAGAACTGCAACAAGAAGTGGGAATATTATCTTTGGATATACTTATGCATGGAATGCTTATGGTGCATGGACGGCTGTTGCACCCAAAGCGCCAACATCAACGAATTCTAATCCTTATGAAACAACCTACCGACAAAATACCAATAATCAGATTCTTGGTATTCAAACTACGATGCCCACAAATATCAATACTACTTTAAATAATATGAATCCGGTTGGTGCTACAGTCAATAATAACTTTGGTTCTGCGGTGATTGATGGGTTGTTAATCCAGCATTTTAAAATGACAACAACAGGTTTATAAGATGAGGCTATGGATATGATGAAATCTTATAAATTTTTACTTTTATCGGCATTCATGTTCTCTACGGTTAGTTTTGCTCAGGGAATGCAAGTATTGGACGATCATAGTTTACAGCAAATAGATGGTCAGGCTGGTGTTGATTTAAAACTTGAATTGCGATTAAACCATACCAATGACTATAAATTTGATACGACTGTGTGTACCAGTACGCAATTGGAATACTGTCATTTAGCCATTGCATTTAGTAATCGATATGACGATGGTTCACTTGATACCTATGATGCTGCGGGTATACGTCAACCTTCTACAACTGGCAAGAAACAGTGGATTGTGCTTAAAGGTTTGGAAGGAACAATTTTGATGGATAAACTGGCGCTTGATGGTGCAGATGTGACTTTTAAAAATAAGAGTAATGTCAGTACAGTTCGGGCAGCAATAAAGTTGGGGTTTGATGAAAATTTTCCAATAAAAATAAGAAATTTTGGTTTCCAGTCTTTGGCTATTGAAACTGATACAGGCGCAAATGAATCTGGTCCTGGTTATTTAAAGGCTGATAAATATTGTTCCACTGGGACAGTTGCTGGAGGAAATTGTTCGCTTGTAGGAAATACCTTTGATGGATTTAATCCTGAAACTAACGTGGGACGTGAGCGCGGTTTTTTAGGCCTAAAAATGGATGGGAATCTTGTATTGACGGGTTCCATGAAGTTTTTTTCCTGCTTAGACCATGCCCGATGCTAGCAACTAAAAAAGGATAAAATTATGTCAGGGAAGCCATATTACAAAAATCTGAAGCTGAATGTTTTGACGGTCAGCATATTATTGCTTAGTCATCAGACATTTGCCATGCAGGTATTGCAGGATCATGATCTTAGGCAGATTGATGGGCAGGATGGTGTGGAGTTGGTTACGCAATATTCAAAAATTGATATTGATCAGCTCTATTGGGAGGACAAAGCTGGCACGGTAAATAATTCGGAACAGTCGTTGCGTGCAGTCGCAAATGACGTAAAAATTCGCAAGAATATGGCATATGATGCTGGAAATGGTGTGGGTAACTATAATCTGGGCACTCAATATCAAATTAATATGGGGTCAGATGGCAATACAGCAGGAATCGACTTTCAGCTAAGTTCTAATCCATCCACCATATCTATTGGCAGTTTTCAGATTTGTGCACAAACACCTAGTGTGACGTGTAATGATAGTATTGGTAATCTAGCAATCCAGACTGGTACGCCTTTATTATTTGGATTTACAACCCGTGATGGCTTATTTAATAAAGATAAGCAAGTAGAACTCCATTTGGGTTTACAGAATATCAATCTTTATATGGGATTAAAGCCATCAAACGACACATCTTCAAATGTATATAATCAACTGCTGCTTAGAAATTTGAACTTTAATTTTAAAGCCAAAGGTGTTTGGTATATTGATGACAATAAAGGATTAATTCTACAGACAAATGTTGGTGATGTAAGGGCTAATAAAACTACGACTATTCCAAATAATACCGTATATGGTTATGCCGATTTAACTCGTGTGTCGGATGCAGATTTAGATGGTGCTGTTTATGGGACTTATAATGGTCAAAGTGCAGGTCTAAATCTAGAGTTTATGACAAAATCGAATGTACTTATTTCACCTACAGATCCTGAATATACACTGGCAGGAAGTAAGGGACTAATTCGAGTAGGTGCGAATGGACGTATTGTCAACGCATCTTTGCAAGTACGGGGTGTGAATGCAAATGGTATTGCTGCACCTGTAGATGACAATGGTACTAATACACATACCTTAAATAATGTATTGGGTTATGCAACACAAGGTAGCGCGACTGCATCCGGTGCAGATGGTACAGTCATCGGTTCAAGTGGTATTGGTTTACGCCTACAGGCAGAGTTTACGGCCAGTGGTGATAGTATGCTGACGGGGGGAGGACAAGCGACCACCCTAGAGATTGGTGGCGCAGGAAAAAATACCTTTGGTTTTGAGTTTGGAGAATTACAACCATTGGTGTCAGGTTCGAGTGATCGTGCCTATTTTGATAGTGGTAATGTTTATATTAATCTGGCGAATACAGGTACTTTATTGATGCCGGAGAATTCGGTATTACGACAAGCAAGATTTGGTGGAATTTCCAATGATACTTTAACGAAGTCCGAAGATTATACATTAAAAATTAGTGATTTATCAGTTAATCCTTTCAGTGTTGTATTGGCAATCCGTGGTATGGATTTTCAGGCAATATCTAAACGAGGTAGATTCACCTCAAGTAGTGGTGTAGATCCGACTAATGCAATTGCACCAACAGCGGGAATTGATAATAAATGGGGACTCGGGTTACCTTTTTATAATTTGAACAGTAATATCGCTTTATATACCACCAATTATTCTGGAAATATTTTTACGCTTAATAATGATACTAATCAGATTGCAACGGTTGCAGTAACGAATTCGCAACGGATTGGATTTGCGATGGCGTTGAGTGTTGAAGGTAAAAATGCTGATGGTAGTAAAACCACGTCTATTTTGGTGATTGATGGTGGTAATAACCCAAATAATGATAATAAACCGACAGATTATTATCTAGGTCTACGTAATATTGATATGCTTTTGAGTGGGCATGGCAGTCTTGGGTTTGAAAATGGCAACTTGAATGTCAGTTTAAAAGACTTATTAATGGTTATGGTCGCTGAACTTGCAGGTGGATATTTACCAGGTGCTAAATATAAAACTGGCAATAATTATTCACCTATAGATAATTTTAATTTAAAACAGGATGTACTCTTGACCTTAAAATTAAAATTAAAAGGGGATATGAATTTTGCTCTGGTACCGAATAATGAAATTTCTACAAAAAATGGTAATCGATTATCGGTCATTGGTGATTATAAATTGACAGAAGGTGCGATACAAATCGGTGATCCAATTGATGATTCCATGATAGGTCTGGATAATCTGTCCGGTTTAATCCGGTTTAATAATGCAATTGTGGTTAATAAAGATAATGTCGGATTTAATTATAGCTTTGACTTTAATCCAAATAAAAATGCAGAAGATGTATTTAGGGTAAAAGATATAAACTTCTATCCACCGGGTAATACCCTTGCTGGACAACGCTTGGGTGAAGTTGCTTTAACGGGTGGACGTTTAATTGGTAATGTGACATTAACACCACGGAACAATTAGGGATAGCAAGGAGAGGAGCATTAAAAATGTTAAGGTTGTCTAAAAAATATTTAGTTTTAAGTATGATTTGTTCCGCTGTGAGCATTCCTGTCTATGCTGTTTCTAATATGGTTGCATTAGATGATGGTGAGTTATCCAATGAGACAGGTCAGGCGTTATTAACCATGGCATTTACCAATCCATCTGGAAATGGGACAGGTAATGGTTATCTGGATTATGGTTATTATAAGCTGGGTCTAGAAGCGAAGATGGAATTGAATGCCAATATCAAAACTTTACAACTTGGTTGTGGTGGTATAAATGGAGCAGGTGGATGTGATATTGATATGTCAAATGTCTCATTAAGTGGTCCGGCAGATGGCAAAGTAACAAGCAGTGTCGTATCAGATAATGGGACACCAACTTGGTCAACATCTCGTGCCAATACTAGTGCTGTTTTGACGAATCCTTTTATTGAGTTTGCAATTAAAAATCCAGATAATGCGGCAACACGTGAAATTGTTGGTTTTCGTTTAAGTGCGGAAGAAATTTTGGGTTATCTCTCTGCGGGTACAGCCAATGTGGCTAATCCTACCGATGGTATTAAATCTTTTAGTGGTTACTTAAAGGTTGCACAAACGCCCGTTTCCGCATCTACGCAACAGGCCATGTTTGGAACAACCTCTGATCAACTGATTTATGCCAAAATTACAGCCTTAGGTAATAACCGTACAGTGACCACAAATGTGAATGGTATGACACAAGGTAGTGGGAGCTATACTACGCCACCGTCCTCTGCATATAATAATAGTTGGGGGATAAATGTACCAAGCCAAAGCGTAAATTTTAACTTTCCTCAAACTGCAGTAACTGGAAACCGGATGTCTCAATTAAATCTGGTAGTACGTGATGTACCGATTCCGACAATTGCTATTGGTGCAGATAGTGGTGCGTTATTAATGCGAATGGATGAAGGGATTCTGGGACTTGCAAATAACCCGGTATTTTATATGGGTGCTAGTGGAACAACTGCGGCTGGATGTGCTGCGACAATTAATACCAGTAATTGTTCATATATTACAAACTTGAAAGCTAATGTGACAGTAAAACAGAACTTTAATTTAATTCATAACTTACCGATTACTTCAGGGGGTTATTTGTCTTTACAATCGGTTGCGCTGAGATGGCCGGGAAGTGCTAGCGCCTATACCTATAATTTGACAGATGGCTCGATTGTGAATGTGGCGGATAACTATACCACTACCTCTAGTAATCTTATTTTGAATAGTGGTGATATTGCACAACCAGGTTGGTGGATGTCTTTTGCCGACCCTCTGGATTTTGGTGCATTAAATCCAACGACAGGTATACCGATGCAGGATGTATTACCACAAATTGCCACATTTATTACCGACTATTTATCGGAAAATAATATTTCTCTAGGCTTTTTTGAAGCAGTGGGTGCAGGTCTAGGTGCACCTATTTATAAAGGTATTGGCAATATTCAACTGGCTGATGATGCTCGAGCTGTGATGGTACTAGAAAATTTATTATTAGATGGTAATCAAAAACCAGTATCCAACTGTTGGGGTAATTTAAAATTCTGTTAATTTGTGGTTTTCCAGAGCAGTCGTAAGGCTGCTTTTTTTATTTATAGATAATATGGCTGGGAAATATCAGATAATAAGCAAGGCGGACTATTTTAAGACGACATAATTCATTCGTCTAAAATATTACCCCCAGATATTAATATCTGGGGATAAATAAAGATTCAATATCAAAAGTCTTTAAGCTTTAAGTTTTTCAAATAACTCGTCTTTGCTTAAATTCACCGATTCTGCATCACGACGGCCTTTATATTCAAAGGTACCTGCTGCAAGCCCTTTATCACCAATCACAATACGATGTGGAATACCAGTTAACTCAAGATCAGAGAACTTGACGCCGGGACGTTCATTACGGTCGTCGAGAAGCACATCAAAACCTTTGGCACTGAGTTCTGCATACAACTCTTCTGCGGCTTGTAGCGTAGCAGGGGATTTATGCGCATTCATAGGCACAATGGCAATTTCAAACGGTGCGATAGTTTGTGGAAAAATAATGCCTTTCTCATCGTAGTTTTGTTCAATTGCCGCAGCAACGACACGGGTGACCCCAATACCATAACAGCCCATGGTGACAGTTAATGGTTTGCCATCTTCTCCCAATACTGTACAACCTAATGCTTCAGAATATTTTTGACCGAGCTGGAAGATATGTCCGACTTCAATCCCGCGTTTGATTTGCAGGGTGCCTTTGCCATCAGGTGAAGGATCGCCTTCTACCACATTGCGCAGGTCATAGACTTCGGTGAATTGCGCATCACGTTCCCAGTTTACGCCAGTGGCATGCTGGTCTTTGTTATTTGCACCGGCAATAAAATCTGATAAAACCGAAGCTGCACGATCAATGATAACAGGAATATTTTTTTCTACCAAACCTTGTGGGCCGATAAAACCAGCAGTCAGGTCAAGTGCCTGAAGCTGTTCATCCGTTGCAAAGGTTAACGGTGCCGCAACCAGTGGATGGTGTTCTGCTTTAATTTCATTGAGTTCATGATCACTGCGCAGGAACAAGGCAATCACGGGTGTATTACCTGGTTCATCGGCAATACCTTGTACCAATAGTGCCTTGACTGACTGTTTAGGATCTGCATTCAGGAATTGACATACATCTGCAATGGTTTTTTGATCAGGTGTATCTACAATTGTAAGTGCCTGAGTTGGCGCAGCACGTTCACCGACGAAAAGTGCCTCAGCTTTTTCAATATTTGCGGCATAATCGGATTCGGTTGAGAACACAACATCGTCTTCACCACTGGCAGCAAGTACCTGAAATTCATGTGAACCTGAACCACCAATTGATCCTGTATCGGCTTGTACCGGACGGAAATCCAGACCAAGACGATTGAAGATGTTGCAATAGGTTTGATACATCACATCATAGGTTTCTTGTAAGGAAGCCTGATCGATATGAAAAGAATAGGCATCTTTCATCACAAATTCACGGGAACGCATGACGCCAAAACGTGGTCGTACTTCATCACGGAATTTAGTCTGAATTTGATAAAAATTCATGGGTAATTGTTTATAGCTTTTTAGCTCATTACGGGCAAGATCGGTAATGACTTCCTCATGGGTTGGACCGAGCACAAATGGATTGCCATGACGATCTTTAAAGCGTAGCAGTTCTGGGCCATATTGTTCAAAACGACCAGATTCTTCCCATAGGCTTGCCGGCTGTGTCACAGGCATCAAGACTTCAAGTGCCCCGGAACGGTTCATTTCCTCACGGATAATCGCTTCAACTTTGTTGAGTACACGTACCCCCATGGGTAACCATGTATATAAACCTGACGCAAGTTTACGGATCATGCCGGCTCTTAACATGAGTTGATGCGAAATGACTTCGGCATCATTTGGTGTTTCTCTTAAAGTTGCAAATAAAAAGCGACTCGCGCGCATGGATCATGTTCCTGATAGCTAGAGTGAAAGTGAGCATTATACGTCAAAAAATATCCTTACAATAAAATGTTAAGACTAAAATTGTTGACCTTTGATGTTTATAGAAGGAAGTAGTGCAATTAAAATCAAATCGTTTGAAATCTATTGCGATTAAACTATACATGGATATTCATATCATGTGATTTAGCCATACTCTGTCGAACAGATGCTTTAAAAGCCAAAGTTCAATTAAGATGATATTTTCTTGATCAATTTTAAGCTAAAGTTCTTTAAATCATCCAGATAGGTAAACACTACAGGAACCACAATCAAGGTCAAGAGGGTAGAGGTTGTTACACCACCAATGACAGCATGTGCCATTGGCGCACTTTGTTCTCCACCTTCACCTAGACCCAAGGCAAGCGGAATCATACCCATCACCATGGCGCTGGTGGTCATGAGGATCGGACGTAACCGGGTTTTACCTGCTTGTAGAATCGCATCTTGGCGTTGCTCACCACGTTCCATGGCTTTTTTGATAAAGTCGATGAGTAGAATGGCATTTTTAGTGACCAGTCCCATCAGCATGATAATCCCGATAATTGAGAATAAATTCATGGTACTGTTGAATAAAAACAGTGCCAGAAATACCCCGATCAGTGAAAGTGGGAGTGATGCCATGATGGCTGCCGGATGAATAAAGCTATTAAACTGCGAACCTAATACCATGTAGATAAAGATGATGGATAAACTCACCGCAGTAAGTGCGTAACTCGCAGATTCAGCCATATCCGCATTTGCACCTTGAGTGGAAAAGCTATAGCCCGGTGGTAGCTGGAAATTATTTTGTAGTCTTTCAATATCCTGACCGATATCCCCGGAAGGACGTCCGGCAGTATTGGCTTGTACCAAAATTTCCCGAGTTAGATCACGTCTGTTAATCTGTGATGCACCCATGATTTCCTGCATACTGGCCACCGCAGATAACGGAATAAATGGACTTTGACCTGTTGCATCGACATTGCTGGAACGAATAAATAATTTATCCAGATCACTAGGTGAGGTTCGTTCACTATCTTTTAAACGCAAGTTGACATCATAATTTTCACCACCCGGATCTTCCCATGTGGTGACATTATCGCCTGCAATCAGTGGTCGCAGTGTGGTGGCAATTTCGTTGACGGACAATCCTAAATCATTTGCCAGTTTACGATGGATCTCCAGTGTCAGCGTTGGTTTAGGTTCGCCGAGTGAGCTTTCTAGATCGACCAGACCCTCAATTTTTTGCATTTCCAGCATAAAGCGATCGGAGATTTTTTGTAATTCATTTAGGTCCGGACCTTTGATTGAAATCATGATGGGTTTTTGCCCACCTGAAACCGTTTCATCCGCAGATGCAATAGAGGTTACGCTAATACCTGCCACATTACTTAAACGATCACGAAAAGTATTACTGATTTCGGTCAGTGTTTCGCTGCGTTCTTGCCTTGGTGTTAAGCGAACCAGAATATTGGCTTTATTTTTCCCTCGATCAGTCACCGGATTGACTACACCATAGGTGGCGGTGACGTGCGGATATTGTCGCAGAATCGATTCGACTTGTTTTAGTTTTGCATCGGTATAGATGAGTGATGCATCAACGGGTGTTTCAAATTTAACAGTAATTTCACCCTTGTCCGGCGTAGGGACAAATTCAGTCCCGATCATTTTGGATAATGCCAATGCACCGAATAACGAAGCCACAGCAATTGCCAGCGTTAAAAACCGAAAATGTAGTGCCCACGTTAGAACTTTTGCATAGACATGACTTAACTGATCAAGTTTGTGTGAGGTCCAGTTAAAAAAGCGTTGCAGAATATTTTTCTTCTTAGGATTTTTATGCTTTTCAGCCCAATGTGCCGACAACATAGGATCAAGGGTAAAACTGACAAACATGGAAATCAGAACTGCTGCACTGACTGTAACCCCAAACTGATAGAAAAATCGACCAATAATGCCGCCCATAAAAGCGACTGGCAAGAATACAGCCACAATGGTTAAAGTGGTTGCCAGTACTGCCAGTCCGATTTCTTTGGTGCCATCTAGTGCTGCGGAGACATGGTCTTTGCCCATTTCGGCATGTCGCACGATATTTTCCCGTACCACAATCGCATCATCAATCAGCAAACCAATACTCAATGATAAAGCCAGCAAGGTCATCATATTGATACTAAAACCCAGTGCCCAGATAATGGTTAGTGTCCCTAGTAGGGCAATGGGCAAGGTCAGACCAGTAATTACGGTTGAACGAATGGACCCTAGAAACAGCATGACAATAAATACTGCCAGAATACCGCCTTCGATAATGGTTCTGGCGACATCTTTGATCGATGCGCGAATTCCCCGTGAGGTATCAGATACCACGGTTAGGGTTGTTCCTTCGGGGAGTTGGGTTTTAATGGTATCCAGACGTTTATAGAGTGCATCGACAACATTAATTACATTGGCATCGGAATTACGTAAAATATCAACCGAAAGTGCAGCATTACCATTTAAAAATGCACTGGTTTCTTGTTCTGCCTGACTGTCTTGTATGGTGGCAATCTGATCAAGTGTAATCGCAACCCCATTACGATTGGCAACCACCAGTGTATTGAAATCGGCAGGTTGTTTAAACTTGGCCTGAATTTCAACCACCAATTCGCGGTTTGCATTGCTTAAAGTACCACTTGGAATCTGAGTATTTTCGCTTTGTAATGCTTGTATGACCTGATTGATACCAATTCCGTAACTTTGCATACGCATTGGATCGATTTCAATTCGAATCTGGCGTTTTATATCGCCCATCATATCAACACGACCTACGCCAGCGACTGTGCGGAGTTGTGGTAATAGATATTGATCCACATAATCGCTCAGATCACGGATGTCCATGTTGTTGGATTCAAATACCACCGACATGATTGGGCTGGCAGAAGGGTCGTAACGTTCAATCACAGGATCATCGATTTCATCGCGGAATTGTGCAGTGATCGGCGCAATTTTATCTCGCATGTCCTGTGCCGCAACCGACGAATTCACATCAAGATTAAATTCGGTAACAATGGTGGACAAGCCTTCACTTGATGTAGAAATGATTTGTTTAACACCAGATAAGGTATTAATTTGCTCTTCAAGTTTTTTGGTAATTTCGCTTTCAACCACTTCCGGCGATGCACCAGCATAGGTAGTATGAACCACAACAAATGGAAAATCGACATCCGGAAATTCTTCAACATTCATGCGTTGCCATGATGCAAAGCCAAGCACGAGAAAGCACAGCATCATCATGATCGTGAACACAGGATATTTAATACTTATTCGTGTAAACCACATGATGTTAATCCTTATTTAAATGGCAGCATTTGATGCTGGCAGATATTATTTTTCTATATGAACTGATCGGTCTTGCTGTTGCGGTGTAAATTTAACCAGACTGATCTGATCATCTGCATGCAGACCTTTTACCAATGCTAGTTCCTGTTGCTGATCAAGCTGTAACACATCAATATTCACGCGCTGGATTTTATTGTCCCGTACCACCCAAACAAATGGGTTTTTCTGTACATCCTGTACACTGGCAAGCGGGATTAATTGTCCCTCAATATTGCCTTGCTGAATAATCTCACCTTCGACAAAGGCACCAATACTAAGTTGCTTGAGACTGGTTTGAGGTCGGGCAAAAAACTCGATGTTGCGACTGACAGTATCGGCAACCGGAGAAATCCGGCTAATCTGTGCAGGAAACAGGGTGGGATTGCCCTGAATACGGAAATTAATTTTTTGTCCAACAGCAATTTTGCCTTGATCACTGGCAGCAAGATTGGCTTTGATTTCAAGCTGGCTAGGATCAACTATATCAAATAACGTTTGTCCCATCGCAATGGTTTGCCCGACATTGACCTGACGACTGGTGACATAGCCTGAAATTGGACTACGGATCACAGCATCCTGTGCTGCTTTGGCTGCGATATCGACATTGGCCTGTTGTGCTTTGACATTTTCTAGTTGTGC
The DNA here is from genome assembly GCF_002174125.1 of Acinetobacter populi. GTDB lineage: Bacteria > Pseudomonadota > Gammaproteobacteria > Pseudomonadales > Moraxellaceae > Acinetobacter > Acinetobacter populi. The sequence goes on along the minus strand of NZ_NEXX01000001.1, from coordinate 434,330 downwards.
CTTATATTCGACCTGGCTTTGTTCCCACTCCAGTTTTGCAATAAAGCCCTGATCAAACAAGCGTTTTTTTCGATCCATTAATGAGCGGTCTAGGGTTGCCTGCGCCTCGGCAGCGGCGAGATTGGCCTTCGCCTGCGCCAGTCGTGCAGCATTATCCTGATTATTTAGTTGAACCAACAGTTGACCTTTGTTGACCATTTGCCCGACATCGGCAGAAACCTGCAACACGGTGGCAGAAACCTGTGACTGAATACTGGTATGATTGACTGCTTGTATGCTGCCGGTAAAGGTGGTTTTTTGTTGTAGGTAACCTTGTTTGACTGCTACCAGATCTGCCGCAATAATATCAATTGGAGTTGTACTTGAGGTTTTTTCACTTTGCTGTTGTTGTGATGATTTATCACAACCTAATAATCCCATACAGAACAGATGAAGGCCAATGAACATGAGTAGAGAATTTATTTTAATCTTTGGACGCATAAAATCGTTCATAATGAATTAAATCAAGAATAGCCTCACTATAAAAACTATTCCATTCTTTGTAAACGGCTAATAATGTAATCAAATTGCTGTTCTTGCTTCACATAAGTGCTTTTTAACTGTTCAATGGTATTACGGGTATTTTTAATATGCAGCGCATTATTATCTAAAGTTTTTTGTAGCTGTGCCGGAACAGGCTTTTTATCCAGTATGTAATTTGAGCGTTGTTTAAGGTAGTTACCGCGATCTGTTTGTAATTGACGCATCTGTTGATATTGTTGATCAATCTGTTTTTGTAATACGGCAAGGGCTTCTTTCTTTTTTTGAGTTGCATAAGCAACATTGCGATAGGAGCGTTTTAAGACCTGATCTTTTCTGGCTTCTTCCGATTGTTTTGCCCGGGTACGTTCCTGTTTAAGATCTGCTTCAACGCTATAGGCAGGTACTTTATAAATCACCGCCATATTCCGATCCAGCGCTTCATAACCGCGGCGAATATGGGTTGGGGAAACATTTTTACTGACTGTCGCCACACCATTGTTATCATAATAACGGTAATACATGGTTTTGGGCTGTTGCAGTGTTTCTGCAAAGATAGACGTTGAGCATAAGGAGCTAAAAATAAACAAAAATAGCGCCACTGTCTTTACAATGACCAATTGCAACTGATTTGGCAGGGGAGATTTGTTTTTTTTCAGTATCATAAAATTATTTCTAAGAGATGTTGTGATCCTTATGGAGATTGTAAGCGTTTTTTTATCAAGTCAATAGTGGTGCAGCTAAAATAATCAAATTTCATCGTGCTTTAGGATAATCTTAGACGGGATCATTTGATGATTTCATATTTTCCGATTTATCTATGATGGATTATATCTAAAATTATATTAAATTTTAGAAAAAAATTAGGACCAATTAATTCGCCCTAATTTTTAATTTTATTTTGGTCTATAAACTTTAAAATTAAATCATTATAAATGACGTAAAGTAGATCATTTAGTCTTGACGGATCCAAGTCTGACTACGGCCGACCACTTCAACGCCAACATAACCGCGCATCGTAATTCGTGTGCCAGTACTATTCAGTTTAATTTTACTTTTATAGACTTTACCATTTAATGGATCAAGAATGGTTCCGCCTTCATATTCCAGATCATTTTTTGCAGATTTTTTCATGTTATTTAAAATTTGTAAGCCCAGTATCGGTTTATTTTTTAATGTACCTGTACATTGATCACAAACAATTTTTGGGGTGTAGCCGGGACGTGGAATCACCTCAATGATTTTTCCTGTATAGACACCACTGGCATCTTTAGTAATTTCGATAATGCCTTTACTAAAACCAGTTTTATCATCAATGCTGCGCCATTTACCAGTAATATCTTCAGCCGCAAAGAGATGTCCTGACATCATCAATAAACTGCCGAGTAGCAATATATTTTTGAATAACTTCATTGTACTCTTCCTTTAGTAATAAAAAGTCTCATTTATAATGTTAACTGTTAAACAGTTCTGAGTAAATAAAATAGTAGCGTTCATATTATTCTCTTTTTAATATTTAAATACAATATCGCTATTAGTATGATCTATAAAGTATAAATTTATATAATTCCTATTTATTATTTTGTGTGATGAGATTTTTAATAAAATATATTAGTGTGATGTATTTTATATTTTTAATGGACTATTTTTAATTTTTCTTTATGACTATGGCTAAAAATGATCATTTCTTATCATTTTTAGCCATAACATTTACCCTTTAAACAATTGAAAAACCAGTGGCACCCAGATTGATGTCAGTACAGCATTTACAGCCATACCAAAAGCTGCATATCGTCCGGCAACAAAACCACGCTGCCATGCCTGTACTGTGCCAATCGCATGAGCAGCCAAGCCTAATGCCAGTCCAGACGCACGTTCATCATTGATATTTCTTAAAATCAATGATGAAAAGGCCGCCCCAATCACACCGGATAAGATCACAATTAAAGTGACGAGGGCTAAAGGTGCATGTAATAGTGTTGCAATGTTGAGTGCAACAGGTGTGGTGACTGCACGGGTTGCAAAGGCTAGGATTGTTGGTTCTGAGAGATGTAATAAATAGGCCAGCCCCATTGGTAGTACAACAGCACTGATACTGGCAAAGACCAGAATCGCAATCATGGGTTTAAGGGGTAAATCATCGAGACGCATTGCAGCCAGTGGAATGGCCAGTGCAACTGTGACATAGCCTAATAGCCGACTAAATAATGGTTCTACATGACCCATATAATCATTGTAATTCCATGAGCATAACCACAATAGAATAATTAACCAAATCATGGCTGAAACAATAAGCGGTACTTTAGGAATATATTTATAGGTCAATTTGCCCATAAAATAAGCCACTAAAGTGATTAGAAAACCAATCAGAACCATGAGGCTATCAGGTACGTGATCAAACATGGTGATATATCCCTATTTTATTGATTCCAGATGTATTTATAGCCAACGTTTGGCAAGTTTTGCATAGACCCAAAGCGGGACCAAGGTGCTAAACACCATGACAAACAGGAATAGGGGAATTTCTTTCCCCATCACAATCAGCATTAAGATTGAACCGCCTGCAACGGGTAAGAATGCCAATGCGCTTTCCCGCATTAGATATGCGTTGGCATCAATCATGCGTAATGGAATGACTCCAAATCTGCGGACCAGAATAAGACCGATCAGTAATAGTCCTAGACCGATTAAATTCCCGAGTTCGGGATGACCAAACAAAGACATTAACCAGACTGAAAATTCACGTACCACGACAATAAGTAGAATGGTCAGCAATAATGCAGACCAGTCAAATTTAGTCTTCATAAAAATAACCCCAATGTCTGGTTTTAAATCCTGACATCTGTGCTGTATTAACTTTAAGACATTAAAGTTTGTTCAAAGGCTTCTAGCTCAGGTTTAAATTGTGCTGCCTGTTCACCTAAAATGCTGTCCAGATCAAAATGATTTTGACCAATGAGCTGCAACAGTTTTTCTGCTGCGATACGCACGGTCAAATGCAGGTTTCCCTGATCATCATAATGTTCGGATTGAATCACCTGTAGGTGATGGAGTTGACTATGCAATTTGCCATGTTGTGGCGCTAAGCATAGGTTGAATTGCTGCAATTGCCCGAGTAGGGCTTCCTGTACAGCCTGACGTAATAAATCCAGTCCCTGGCCTGTATGTGCTGAAACATAAACACGATCTGGCACATGCGGTTTGGCATAGACAATTTTTGCTTCATCGCCAGATAAATCAATCTTATTATAAATGCGTAAAATTGCAATATCTGCGCCGATTTCTTTAAGTACGGTTTCTACCGCTTCAATTTGCTCAAGCATATCTGGACTGCTGGCATCAATCACATGGAGTAGTAAGGTCGCTTCCAGTGTTTCTTCCAGTGTTGCCCGGAACGAATCAACCAATGAGTGGCGTAGGTCTTTGATGAATCCCACGGTATCGGCCAGAATTACCGGTCCCAAGCCGGCCCATTCTACACGGCGTAAGGTCGGATCAAGGGTGGCAAACAATTGATCGGCTGCATAGACATCACTTTGTGCCAATGTATTAAACAACGTGGATTTGCCAGCATTGGTATAACCAACCAGTGAAACCGTAGGAATGGCAGCTTTTTGCCTTGCAGCACGACCTTGTAGACGTGTCTGGCGGACTTTTTGTAATTTGTCCTTCAGCTGTGTGATCCGTACCCGAATGAGACGGCGGTCTGTTTCCAGTTGTGATTCCCCGGGACCTCGTAAACCAATTCCACCTTTTTGTTGCTCCATATTGCCCCAACCACGCACCAATCGACTGGCCAGATGCTGTAACTGGGCCAGTTCAACCTGTAATTTACCTTCATGGGTACGTGCTCTTTGTGCAAAGATATCCAGAATTAATCCTGTACGATCAATCACCCGACATTTCAGGATTCTTTCCAGATTACGTTCTTGAGCAGGGGATAGAGCATGATCAAAAATGACCAGTTGAATATCATGTTCTTGAACCAGTGTTGCAATTTCTTCTGCTTTGCCTGAACCAATAAAACTTTTGGGATCCGGGCGTTGTCGTTGGGTGGTGATGTGGTCAAAGATCGTTGCACCTGCCGATTGTGCCAGTAAGGCAAATTCTTCGGCATCCAGATCATTGAGAATGTGTACATTGACACTGACCAGTAAAGCCAGTTCTGCATTTTGTTGTGGTTCAAAAGATTGCACGTAGTGATATTCTCCATCCATTGAAGGACCATTGTAGGAAAATTTTAACTAAACTGCATTTTTTTATTGTTAAGTGTGCTTCTCACAGAAGTAAGGAATAAGGAAATAAAATGATAAAACTGGAATATTCGGAACTTTAATAAAATGAAAAAATAGATTATGTTTAACGACTAAGCTAAAGTAAGAGCGAACAACAACATGACGGTTCAGTCTGTACCCATGACAGAAAAACATATTCCACATCGAAATGTGTTATCAAAATTCTTTCTTTATAGTAAAAAAACGGCACATGTTTTAACCGTAGTGAGTGAAGGTTTTTATCTGATTTTTCGGCATCAATTATATAAGCAACCCAATAATCCGGAAAATACTCGTTATGTGCAGTACTTTTGCCGTCGTTTGGGTGAAGTTTTTAATGTAAAAGTTCAGGTACATGGACATATTCCACGGCATACTGCGCTTTGGGTCAGTAATCATATTTCCTGGTTGGATGTGGCGGTCTTGGGTACGGGTGCACGGGTATTTTTTCTGGCAAAAGCAGAGGTTCAATCCTGGCCAATTCTGGGTAAACTCGCTGCTTGGGGCGGTACTTTATTTATCCGTCGTGGTTCGGGCGATTCAGCCAAAATTCGTGAACAAATTGCGTCATTTCTAAAACAGGGTATTCCAGTTCTATTTTTCCCCGAAGCCACAACCAGCGATGGTCACTCGATTAAAAAAGTACATGGTAAATTATTGGGGGCGGCAATTGAAGCCAACAAACCAGTACAGATTTGCCTGATTTGCTATATCAATGCACAAGGGGAACTAGATCATGTGGTACCATTTATCGATGATCAGACCTTTATCGAAAACATTGCCCATGTGTTACAGATGGAGCAAGTGACGGCACATCTGGTTGCTTTACCTTCAATTGATACAACAGGTCATACGCTGGAAAGTCTAAGTGCAGAAGTACAACAGCAAATGACCGAAGGTTTGGAGAAACTTCATCAAGCGGTATTATCAGTTTAGAATCTGGCGTAACTTTCAGTTCGTATAAAGTCGTTCATTGATCAGGCTTTCATTGTTACATTTGTTTTTCAATGGGCAGCAATGAGAGTAATTTTAAACCGATATTTTGCCACCATTTTAACTGTGGTTCTTTATGGTAAATTTTGATTTGATCATCAATCTGTTTTTTCCAGATCAGTTTACCTTTTTCATCAAGTTGTACCTGATAGGCATATTTTAATAAATCATCATTCATGTTTTCATGAATGGCTTTGGCAAGATTAGGACTATCCAAAACCACGCCAATTTCAGTATTAAGATAAACCGATCGTTGATCAAAATTAAACGAACCAATAAAAACCTGTTGATTATCCAGCGTCATAAATTTTGCATGCAGGCTGCTGCGGCTCAAGCCGGTACGATTAAATTTATGGTTGCCAAATAGCAGACTACGGTCACTGCGGGTAAGTGCCATCGGTAAGACTGGTAAAAACTCAAAAAGCTGTATGCCGTCTTGTAAAAGTCTTTTCCGGTGTTTGGCATAAAAAGCATGTACGACAGGGACATCGTTGGCTTTAAATGAATTGGTTAATACCCGAATATCGACCCCCTGTGTGGACAATTGTTGTAATAAGTCAAGATTGTCTTTATTGGGCACAAAGTAGGCAGAAACCAGATCAACATGCTGTTCGGGGTGGTTTAAGATATTGGCAAGCTGGAAATTTAAATGCTGTTCCTGTGGCGTATCTTTATTGATTTTATCAGCAGAATCCTTGACTACAATGGCACTGACCCATTCCAGATTTAAATTCTGATTAAACCAGTTATCAAATGAAAGTGATGATGACAAAATATTCAGGTCATCTTGTACATTGCTTTTAAACCAGTTTGCTTCGAGCTGTTTACGCAAGCTTTGATAACTCAATCGATGCTGATAGCTTTTTGCAACTTGGGTAATCGGGTAGGCGTATTCATGATTCCAGTATTCATCGAATGAATCACTGATTTCCCCGACAGATTGCCCGACCAAGACCACATCCATATCGGAAAACTGGAAATTTTCACCAATATTATAATATTGGTTACTCATATTACGCCCGCCGATCAATGCCACTTCATGGTCACTGATAAAGGTCTTGTTGTGCATACGGCGGGTAATCCGGTTAAAGTCCAGCATAATGTCCAGCGCACGAAGACGACGGAATTTATAAGGATTAAAGACCCGAATCTGAATATTGGGATGTTGTGACATGGCAAGATAGGCGCCTTCCAGCCCTTTGGAATTATTATCATCAATTAACAGGCGAACTTTTACACCGCGGTCGGCAGCACGTAAAATTGCTTCCAGCGCTAATGCCCCAACTTTGTCGTTATCCCAAATATAATATTGCAGATCAAGAGTTTTTTCTGTTTTTTCAATAAGTTGTAATCTAGTGGTGAGTGCTTCATTGGGATCGTAAAGCACATGAAATCCGGTTAAATCGGGATGTTGTTGTTTTAATGGTTCAAATAGGGTCGATAGATAAGTATGTGAGGTATCAAATTGTGCAGTATATGTTGCTGTTACAGGTTGTCGCTGTGGTAATGTTGAACATGCCTGTAACATGAACAAGCAGCATAATATAAAAAAACGACACAGTAACTTTAAATGCATACGTTATGATAACCTTATCCGATGACGTATTTTGTAACTGCTCCCTTGATACGGGATGCAAATGTCCCAAAATTATAAAGATACATGAAAGAAATAGATATAGTGTGATATAGGGCAATTGTATAGGGTTAGCGAATCGGGCATAGATGGCCTAGAATGTTGACCAACTAACAATGGATGAACGAATAGCCATCGTTTGGGTTTTAGCGTGAGCCTGATATGATGGATGAATGTTGAATGTGCACTTCTATTGAATGATAAAACCCACGTTTATTTGGATGGTAATACTATAGATGCAAATCACCCATTTGTTGTCCTGGTCGCTTATTTTGATATTTGTTTGGGCAATGTTGCAAGCATGGCGTAGTGCCAAACGCACCGAAACCACCCAGCCATTGAAGGCATTTATTTTATTGGTGGTTTTTTATTGTAGTTATTTACTGTTTCCTTGGGTTTTGCTAACAGGATGGCAATGGTATCTTGCCGAAATCAATACTGTTCAGGCGATTTCTTATCTGGTGATAGCAATATTTTTGATTTATGCCAGATTTATCGAACCGCATCATGTGGTGGTTAAACATACCGATCTTAGCATTGATGCAAATCAGCCGTTACAGCAACCTTTAAAAATTGCTTTAATTGCCGATTTACATATCGGTCTATATTCGGGACATGAGCGACAACTGAAAAAAATTGTACAAAAAATCAATCAACAGCAAACTGACTTTGTCGTGGTTTCCGGAGATTGGACCTATGAGCCGGAAAATAAATTGGCACAGGAATTGGCGATTTTAAAGCAGATTAGTTGTCCGGTGTATTCCGTAAATGGTAATCATGATGAGCAATATCCCGGACCACCGATTCAGGCTTTACTTGCCCATGCGCTGGCAGTAAATAATGTCATCGACATCGAAAATAAAATTGTGGAATTTGATGAAGTGCGTTTATACGGGGTAGGTGATTTATGGGCAGGCAAAGCGCATATGGAAAATTTACCAGAATTACCGCAGGACAAACTATGGTTACTCTTGTCACATAATCCCGATACGGTGGATATGGTACCGAATTTACCGACCAAACCTTTGATGTTGTCCGGTCATACTCATGGCGGACAAATTGAGTTGCCGTGGCTAACCAGTTATGTGATGAAGAAAGTTTCTATGCTAGGACATAAACGTGGCTATTATCGACATGAAACAGCCAATGTATTTGTCACCGTCGGAACAGGCATGGTGGGTGCACCTTTTCGTTTTCGGGTACCGCCTACTGTCGATATTCTACATTTGCATTAGAACTTGTTGATCGAAAGTTGATTGCTTGTTAGATTTAACTTAAAAATAAAGAATGTGTATTGCAATGCTCTAGTTTCAATAAAGCATAAAAAAGCAGCCTTGATTTGGCTGCTTTTCTTTATATAGGTTTAGCGCTGTGCTTTAAAGCGAACTTCACATTTACCGTTAATGGTTTGTCCATTTACTTTAACACTTGTCGCCTGATTCAGTTTTTTACCTTTACATGCCTGTTCAAGTGGAGAATTTTGACCGCGTTCGCCACGTGGAAGTTGAGCATTACCTGTAGCAGCAAAGCCTAACTGGCATGTACCTTTAACAGTACGATCACCCATTTTGGTGCTGATGCTATCGCCGATTTTTTTACCATTACATAATTTATTCATTGCACTGCGGTCAAAACCACCACCTGCTGGCGGGTTGGCATGGGTCAATGCAGCGAATGAACTAAATAGGCAGATTAAAAGCAATTGTTTTTTCATAATAAGGCCTGATATGGGTCATATATTTTGTTGGTGAGTATAATCTATTACATAAAATTGAATAAACTTATATTTAGAATTGGAGTGTTTTGTAAAAATCATGAAGGAATCATGAATGAGTGCTGAACCAAAAAATATATCACCTATGAATGATGTCATGATCATCATTTTAAAAATTTAAAATGAATTCTAGCTAGACTCAAAAATCATCATGAATCTGTATTTTGATTGCTACCACGTATTTGGATAAGAAAAAGGCTGTAAACTTTTACGATTACAGCCTTTTGATAAATAATTTATTGAATTAATGTAATATTTTATTTAGGAATTGCTGTGCTCGGTCACTACGGGTGGTATTAAAGAATTCATCTTTAGTACAGTCTTCAACGATTTTACCCTGATCCATAAAAATAATACGATTTGCCACCTGTTTGGCAAATCCCATTTCATGGGTTACACACATCATGGTCATGCCTTCTTTGGCCAGCTCAACCATAACATCTAATACTTCATTGATCATTTCCGGATCGAGTGCAGACGTTGGTTCATCAAATAACATGGCAATCGGATCCATGCTTAAGGCACGGGCGATGGCAACACGTTGCTGTTGTCCGCCAGAAAGCTGAGCAGGGAACTTATTGGCTTGTGCACTTAGACCGACACGATCCAGATAAGCCAATCCTTTTTGCTTGGCTTCACTTTCTTTGCGGCCAAGAACTTTCACCTGCGCGATGGTTAAGTTTTCGGTGATACTTAAGTGTGGAAACAATTCAAAATGCTGGAACACCATGCCGACCCGACTACGCAACTTGGTCAGATCGGTCATTGGATCGGCAATAGAAATCCCATCAACGACAATATCGCCTTTTTGAAAGGGTTCCAGACCATTGACCGTTTTGATTAAGGTAGACTTTCCGGAACCCGAAGGACCACATACCACCACAACTTCACCTTGTGTGATTTTTGTGGTGCAATCGGTAAGAACCTGAAATTGTCCATACCATTTATTAACGTCTTGGATGTCAATCATCACTTTGCTATTGCTCATACTTTTAACCTTTTCTGTAATTTTTTAACTGCATAGGTAGCGAGGAGACTGATACTAAAGTACACCAGACCTGCGAACAGAATATATTGTGTGAGTAAAGACATGAGATCGCCACGTACATAGTTGGTACGGAAGAAATCTAGCAAACCAATGGCATATACCATGGTTGAGTCCTGAAATAAAATAATGGTTTGCTGTAATAGCAGAGGCGTCATTTTGCGAAATGCTTGCGGTAGGATAATCAGTCGCATGGATTGACCATAACTCATACCCAGTGCATAGGCAGCAAATGTCTGACCTTTGGGAATCGACTGAATCCCTGCCCGGACAATCTCGGCAAAGTAGGCTGCTTCAAACAGCATAAATGCCACAGTACTTGAAACCAGTGCCGTGTCAATGGTCAGATACTTGCCTGTAATCCCGGTATAAATAAACGGTACAGCAAAGTAAAACCACATCAATACCAGAAGAAGTGGAATTGAACGAAATAAATTGACATAGGATTTGGCAATAACATTGAAAACCTTAATGGATGATAAACGCATCAATGCCAGTATGGTACCAATGAATACACCACCAATTGCAGCAGTGACAACGACTTTAAGCGTAATGGTGAAACCGTGCCAAAGTGCTGGTGCCGAAATTTGTAAGTCTGATAAAAAAGAGGTAAGCCATTCCATCATTTACCTCCTCCAGTGGTTAAGCCTGGGACATGCAAGCGTTTTTCCAGATAACCCATCATTAAAATCAAAAAGACATTGATGGCAATAAAAATCAGGGTGACATACGTATAAATTTCGATGGTATTTTGCGTGTATTCACTAATGGTTTTCATCTGTGAAATAATCTCTGCGACACCGACCAGTGATGCGACCGATGTGTTTTTGACGCAGTTGGTCAACTCTGAACTCAAAGGTGGCAAAATTGTACGGAATGCTTGCGGTAAAATCACATAGCGGTAGAGCTGGGATGTCGAAAAACCCAAGGCAAAGCCAGCATTTTTTTGTCCAAGTGGTAAGGCTTCGATCCCGGTACGAACCTGTTCACAGACCCGTGCCGCAGTAAATAAACCTAGACCTACACTGGCAGAAATCAATGCAGTCGTACTATTGCTTAAATCATTCATCCACCACGATTTAATTGGGCCGGGTAGAAAGTTCGGAATTACATAGAACCAGATAAATAATTGAATAAGCAGGGGAATATTACGAAAAATAGTGACATAAGTGGTTGCAATATTGCGCGCAGTTGCACTCGGCAGGGTTCTCATGATGCCGAGAATACTGCCGAGTATCAGTGCGATTGACCATGCTATAACAGCAATAAGCAATAACCAGCCTATCCCTGTTAATATCCAGTCAAAATAGGTGGTGTTATTCACACCTGTAGACTGTGATAAAACACCCCAATTCCAGTTATAGTTCATAGAATCTCCAGTTAGGTGTTAATAAATTAAAATGACCCATCACATCAACCAGAGGATATGATGGGCTAAAGATTATTGATCTCTATCGTGCGGATTGGCAATTAAAGCTTTCACCTCATCCGACATTGGGAAGTTCAAATTGATGCCTTTTGGTGGAATTGGAGATTCAAACCATTTTGTATACATCTGATTGATTTCACCTGATGCAAATGTTGCTTTGATCGCATCATCTACCACTTGTTTAAAGCCGGTATCACCTTTACGTAGCATACAGCCATAAATTTCTTTAATTGGTGCAGTGCCGACAATCACCCATTGATCAGGATTCTTGGCTTTGGATTTTTCACCCGCCAATAAGATGTCATCCATCATAAAGGCAGCAGCACGACCATTTTGCAGCATCAGGAATGATTCTGCATGATCCTTGGCTGAAATCACTTCGCCCACGCCCAATTCGGTAGCATGTTGACGTAACCAGCGTTCGGAGGTTGTACCTGCTGTGGTCACAACTTTTTTACCTTTCAAATCGGAATAGTCATTGATGCCGGAATCTTTTGAGGTTAATAGGCGGCCACCGACTTCAAAATAACCTACAGAGAAATCAACCTGTTGTTGGCGTTCCTTATTATTTGTGGTTGAGCCACATTCAATATCCACAGTACCATTTGAGACCAATGGAATACGGTTTTGGCTTGTTACCAGATTATAGCGAATCTTAAGATCCGGTAAATTGAGTTTTTGCTTGACAGCTTCAACCACTTTTAACTGTAAATCGTGAGCATAACCGACAGGTTGCTGAGGATTATCTGCAATGTAGGAAAATGGAATAGACGAATCACGATAGCCAAGAACAATAGTGCCTGATTGTTTGATTTTATCTAATGTACCAGATGACGAGCTGGCTGAACCAGAAGCTGCATCGCCAGAAGCCGGTGCCTTGTTGTCACTACATGCACTTAAACCAAGCATAAGCGCACTGGCACAAAGCAAAGAAGTTACGGTACGTTTATTCGAAAGCATAAAAACTCCGTTTTTGAGTAATTCATCACTGATCTTATATTCAAAAGGCATACCACAATGACAGATATATGAAAAAATATATAAGTATATGCTGCAAATTGAACCAAATTTATCTTAATCTAATTTTACTGAGTGCTACAAGAGCGGAGTAAAATTTATTTTGTAATCTAAGTGATTAAAATTTATATATTTTTTAAAAAAACTGGTGAGGTACGATTTATCTGCTGAATAGACAGAATCATTTAAAATAATGAAGAAGTGTGAGATAGCCAGGAATTTATTTTGATTCTCACTTTTATTTAAGCATTATGCTGGGCATATTTCAAGAAATCGTCGTTAATTTTGTTCATTTACAGCGCGATTAAGCGTAAATAGAAGCCAATTTTGATTTCATTACTTCTCGTTTTCGGGTTGGGCAATCATTTTGTCTGTAAAACATGGCTTTAATGATTTTTAGTTATTTTTGTTTTAATTTGGTGCAAATTATTTTTAATGATTTGTTTTGGTGCATTATGGTTATATTGTTCTATTACATGCGCTAAAATAATTTTCTTTTTCCATCTAAAACTTGGCAATACCTCTATGCCCATCATTGCATCGAATCAGGTTTCGATGAATGATGGATTGATGTCATTATTTGTATGTTTCACCTTTTAATTTGAGCGTCAATTGAAAGGGTGATGAATGCTCAACACACGCTAGACAAGTCCTAAATATTTTCTGAGATAAAAAGCTGTGAATGATCTACCGGGATTGTTTATTAAATCATCCACTGTTCCAGCGAAAATCAATTCTCCACCTTGATCACCAGCCAGTGGTCCAATATCGATAATCCAATCGGCTTGGGTCATAATTTCCAGATTATGTTCAATCACAATAATGGTATTGCCCTGATCAACCAGATTGTTGAGTAATTGAATGAGTTTTTCGGTATCTGATGGATGGAGGCCAGAGCTGGGCTCATCCAGTACAATAATATGACCTGTTCCATTGATTTCTTTGCTTAATTTTAATCTTTGACGTTCTCCACCTGAGAAGGTATTTAAACGCTGACCAATTGCGATATAGTCTAATCCCAGACTCATTAATAACTGGAATTGTTGTTGTAAATATTCATGATCAAAAAAATGAATTGCTTCTGCGACAGTCATTTTCATGATGTCGGCGATATTTTTGTCTTTATAAAGGTATTTTAAAATTTTGGGGGCATAACCTGAACCATGACACATCTCACAGGTCATTTCGATATCATCCAGAAATGCCAAATCAACTTTTTCAATTCCAGTTCCCTTACATTGAGTACAGGCACCATCACTATTAAAACTAAATAGTTTTGCGCTGACGTTATTGGCTTTGGCAAATAATTGCCTGATTGGATCGAGAAGATCAAGATAGGTGAGTAAATTAGATCGTGCTGTGGCGGTAATGGCAGATTGATCAATCAATTTGGTTTCAGGATATTGTTGCGGTAATACTTTGCTGATCAAGGTGCTTTTTCCTGATCCTGCAACGCCTGTCACTACGGTCAGGCAATTTTTAGCAATCGGTACATCAATGTTTTTTAAATTAAATAAATGGGCATTTTTAATCCAAATCTTTTCATCATGTTGGCGGGGTATTTTTTTATAACCAGTAGGCTTACGGAAAAATTGTCCGGTGAGTCCTGCTGAATGTTTTAATTCGGCAAAATTACCCTGATAAATAATTTTTCCACCGTTTGTACCTGAAAGAGGTCCCATGTCAATCACATGATCAGCAATTCTAATCAGATCGGGATCGTGCTCTACCAGTAACACACTATTTCCCTTATCTCTAATTTTTTTAATAATTTCAATAATGTTTTCTAAATCTTTGGGGTGTAGGCCAATACTGGGTTCATCAAAGATATAAAGCAGATCGACCAGACTGTTGCCCAGATGTTTTACCATTTTAATGCGTTGTGACTCACCACCAGACAGAGTATTACTGATACGGTTTAGATTAAGATAACTCAAACCAACCAGATTTAAATTATTCAGTTTATTTTTGATTTCATTCAAAATGGTTTCATATTTTTCACTTTCGAGAGATTCAATAAATTCTAATAATGCTGTTACCGAGAGAGCAGTACAGTCGGCAATATTTTTGCCTTTAAATTTACAGGATAAAGATTTTTGATTCAGGCGCTGTCCGTGACATAAAGTACAGGGTTTTGTCGTAATGATAGGATCAAGGCTATGTCGATAGCGGTTGCGTTCTTGTGCTTCACCTTTTAAATAATTACGTTCAAATCGGGTGATTAAGCCTTCATAGAGTGCGGTTTTTTTCCAGTTACTGGTTGGATGTAAGGGTTTATGCTGGGGTGCATTTAAAAATAAATCCCATTCTTCTTTGCTATAGTCTTTTAACTTTTTATCCAAATCGAAATAACCGGAATCAGCATAGCGTGTCCACCGCCAGGCATGAGGGCGATAGGTTGGAAAATTAATCACACCGTCTTCATTAAGTGACTTATTTAAATCCAGAATTTTGTAAATATCAATGGTCTGTTCCAAACCAATGCCTTCACATTGCGGACACATGCCACTAGGATGATTAAATGAAAATACAGTCGCATAGCCTACAAATGGTTGGCCCATACGGGAAAATAACAAACGCAGGTTGGCATAAATGTCGGTAATGGTGGCAACGGTAGAACGAATATTTCCAGTCAAAGGTTTTTGATTAATAATGACCGGAACATTGAGATTCTCAATTTTATCCACATCTGCCACACCAAAATGCTGCAAACGATGGCGAATGAAACTGTCTTGTGTTTCATTGATTTGTCTTTGCGCTTCTGCGCCGATGGTTTCAAAGACTAAAGATGATTTACCTGAACCTGATACGCCAGTAAAAGCGACGATTTGATGTTTGGGAATTTTTAAAGAAATATTTTTAAGATTATTCTGCCGTGCCCCGTAAATATTGATTGTTTTATTTACCATTTTGTTCTGCTCCGGTTATGAAAATATGACTTTTATCTCTTTAAATGGCGATCGCGCACCAAGCTGTATTGGTGCAGTTACAATGCCAAGGATAATTTTCACTTATGATGTTTTGGACTGTTTAAGTCATTTTATCGCATATTTTTCTGATAACGTTGTTATAAACAGAATACCAACAAAATCTGATTTTATTTCTTATCGTAATCAATGAAGTTACGTTAAATAAGAATTCATTCATAATCTTTGATTTGATCGAGATGATCCCGATATTCATAATTTTGCTTTTAATAAGCAGGCTTGAATAGTGTGTATAGCCTATAGTTTATATGTTGATGATTGAATCGGAATTGCTATGTTCTGTTATTTCGATTTTTCCATTTCTTGATATATTTCTTGAATGGCCATGTAAATTGTTTCACAAAACTATTTGGAATTTTATAACCTACAGTACCGTAAACACTTGCCAAATGATTTGGTATATACATACTTTTAAAAATCACATCATATAATGGAATGAACGCTGCATAATTCTTATCAATTGCAGGTTTTTCCGAAGAGTGGTGCCAATGGTGAAATTCAGGTGTAGCGATAATCCAGCGTAAATAAGGAAAACGAAAGCGCACATTGGAATGAATAAAAATCGCATGAAATGAAATAAACACTAGATAGGCAAATACCGCAGACGTATGAAAACCTAATAAAAAAATGGGTAAAGTGGCTATAAATCTGGTGAGTAATATTTCAACGATATGTAAACGTGACGATGCGAGCCAGTCCATTTGTTCGGTAGAATGGTGAATCGCATGAAAACGCCATAAGAATGGGACTTCATGCATGGCACGATGCAGCCAATAGGTAGTGAAATCTACGACGATCAATAATTCGATAAATTGTAACCATAACGGCTGTACCTGAATGATCGGTGAAATTGGATTACTCGGTAAATGCGTAATCCAGTATTGAATCGGCATTACTGTCAAAAAGGTAAATAACTGCAACCCAATGTGGCTAAACATGAAATATTTCATATCAGTAATCCAGCCAACACGTAATATTTTTTGTTTGGGATTCTTTGCGAAAAAACCTTCAAGTGGAATAAAGACCAGTGCCAAAATGAATAAGGTCAATACGAAATAGTCAAAGCCTGCATAAAACGGCAAGGTCGGGAGGGTTGGTGCTTTGATTAATCCACAACCTAATACTGCGGCAATCACAGCGAAGCATAGGCCATAAAAACCAAAGCGATTTTGTCGAATAATGGCACTAAATGCACCAAAGCCGGCACTCATCAAAATTCCAAAAATTAGACTATAATAAAAAATATTGTAATATTTGCTATATAAAGGTCGAAGTTCAGGGGTTGTTAAAACACTGGGAAATAAAAAACAAAGAGCGCCAAAAATACACAATAAACCAATAGAAACAGAAAGAAATGCACTTACCTTACCCAAGCCTGCATTTAACTCTAAATTTTCAAATCGTTCTCGTAAATGATCCGTCATTGTTGTCATATTCTTTGTTGTTGCCTAAATAGAATATTAGCAAAAAATTTAATGTTATGTTTTTATTTAAGCTTATTTGAAGTCAATAAATTAGATGGAAATAAGAAAATTGATGTTTAAAATTAAAAAATCCCCTTAACTTTTTAAGGGGATTTTAGTTGCTTCTTTAAATCTATTACAATGACTTAAAGCGCAGCAATCTGCTCCATATTCGCCTTAATTTTTGCCAATTGATCTGCAAATTCAGCCAGTTTAGCTTTTTTACCTTCAACCACGGCAGCAGGGGCTTTGGCAACAAAACCTTCATTACTTAGTTTAGTTGTGATTTGATCATGCTGTTTCTGGATTTTATTCAGATCTTTTTGCAAGCGGCCCAGTTCTGCTTTGGGAATCAATCTAATTGAAATTGAGTTTGTTCTAATATTTGTCGCTTATGCACAATCGCTAAAATATAAATATCATTCTTTTCAATTTGATAGATGATTCGGTAACTATGGATAGAAAGTTCACGAATATGTTCTTGGTCCGTTTCTGGTGTGATTTTTCCAATTTTTAAAAACTTCTCTAAAATTTTAGTTTTTTGAGTGATATCAAGTACAGTTCGTTTGGCATAAAGCGGCGAGTCTTTAGCAATATAATTATGGATATCTCGCAGTTGCATTCGTGCGTGTTCAGTCCAAACTACCATAAAAAATTACCATGATTCGATATCCTGTAATAGCTGATCTACAGTGATGATTTGATGATTTTGAATATCATTTTGTCCTTTTTGGATATTTTCTAAAACATAAAGCTCATACATCATGCTTTCGATATCTACATTTTCAGGTAGTTTTTCTATCGTTAGTAAGACTCGCTGTTTAATACTTAAATCTGACATGAGAACTCCTAAAATACAGCCTAGAACATTGTTGTCCTAGGCTTGTTATATAATGAATTGCGATAGATTACAAGTTCGCAATCTGCTCCATATTCGTCTTAATTTTTGTCAATTGATCTGCAAATTCAGCCAGTTTGGCTTTTTCACCTTCAACCACGGCAGCAGGGGCTTTGGCAACAAAACCTTCATTACTTAGTTTAGTTGCGATTTGATCATGCTGTTTCTGGATTTTATCCAGATCTTTTTGTAAGCGGCTCAGTTCTGCTTTTGGATCAATCAAACCTTTCATTGGAACAAAGACGGATGCATGACCAACCACGGAGGAGGAAGAAAGAGGTGGTTCTTCGCCATTTGCCAAGAAGGTGATGTTTTCTACTTTTGCCAAGGCTTTAAACAATGGTTCAATGCGTTCAATCTGCGTACGTTCTGCCTCAGAAATATTTTGCAGCAGCACAGGCAGTAAACGCGCATTCCCTAGACCCATTTCACCACGAATATTACGCACCGCACCAATCAAACCTTGTAACCATTGCATATCTGCTTCGGCTTGTTCACTGATTTTATCTTGTTCGGCAACTGGGTAAGGTGCCAGCATAATCGTGTCACCACCTTTACCAATCATCGGTGCAAGGGTTTGCCAGATTTCTTCGGTCAGG
The DNA here is from genome assembly GCF_002174125.1 of Acinetobacter populi. Taxonomy (GTDB): domain Bacteria; phylum Pseudomonadota; class Gammaproteobacteria; order Pseudomonadales; family Moraxellaceae; genus Acinetobacter; species Acinetobacter populi. Next base: position 415,699 of record NZ_NEXX01000001.1, on the reverse strand, counting down.
AATGGCATCAACGGATGCGCCAGACGTAAAGCCGTTTCCATCACACTGAGTAATACACGACGCACTTCGGCCTTACGTTCATCAGAAACACTGGCATCATTTAAAACTGGTTTTGTTAGTTCGACATACCAGTCGCAATATTCATTCCAGATAAAGTCATAAATGGTTTGTGCCACCAGATCCAGTCGATAGGTAGCAAAACCTTGCTGTACTGCTTGTTCAGCTTTTTGTAAGCGACTGACAATCCATTGCTCCGGTAATTCCCAAAGATCAGGACGAGCAGTTTGACCAACTGTCTGACCTTCGACATTCATCAGCACAAAACGGGTTGCATTCCAGATTTTATTGGCAAAGTTACGGTAACCTTCAACCCGTTTTAGATCGAATTTGATGTCACGACCAGTATTGGCCAGCGCACAGAAAGTAAAGCGCACAGCATCTGTACCATAGGCATTGATACCATCCGGGAATTCTTTACGGGTGGCTTTTTCAATTTTTGCTGCCTGTTTTGGATTCATCAAACCCGTAGTACGTTTGGCGACCAGACTTTCCAGATCAATACTGTCGATCAAATCCAATGGATCAAGCACGTTGCCTTTGGATTTGGACATTTTCTGACCTTCACTATCACGTACCAGACCATGCACATAGACAGTTTTAAACGGTACTTGTGGTGTGCCATCTTCATTTTTCATAAAGTGCATGGTGAGCATGATCATGCGCGCCACCCAGAAGAAAATAATGTCAAAACCGGTGACCAATACATCAGTCGGATGGAAGGTTTTCAGGAAATAGTTTTCCGCATCTTTCTTGGCATCACCAGTCCAGCCTAGTGTAGAGAATGTCCACAGACCAGAGGAGAACCAAGTATCCAGTACATCTTCATCTTGGTAGATATAATAATCTGCCGCCAAATTGTACTTTTGACGAACTTCGGCTTCGTCACGACCAACATACACCGCACCATTTTCGTCATACCATGCTGGAATACGATGACCCCACCACAATTGACGGGAGATACACCAGTCCTGAATATTGTTCATCCATGCCATATACATATTGGTATATTGTTCAGGCACAAATTTGATACGACCATCTTTCACGGCTTCAATGGCAGGTTGTGCCAGTGGTGCAATTTTGACATACCATTGATCTGTTAATAAGGGTTCTACGATCACACCGGAACGGTCACCACGTGGCGCTTTGAGGGTATATGGATCGATTTTTTCCAGCCAGCCTTCAGCTTCTGCCTCACTCACCAGTTTTTTACGGGCGTCATAACGCTCTAAACCGACATAATCTTCAGGTGCAACCAGTGTCTTACTGATAGGTTCACCTGCTTTTTCCATCCAGTCAAATTCACCGAGAATTTCGGCATTTTTATTAAAGATATTGATTAAAGGCAGATTGTGGCGTTTACCTAATTCATAATCGTTAAAGTCATGCGCAGGGGTAATTTTGACACAGCCTGTCCCAAAGTCTTTTTCTACATAGTCATCGGCAACAATCGGTACAATACGATCGGTAATCGGCAAACGAATATTTTGACCAATCAGGTGCTTATAGCGTGAGTCGGAAGGATGTACTGCAACTGCTGTATCACCTAATAACGTTTCCGGACGTGTGGTGGCAACCACCAGATAATTTTTACCGTCGGCAGTTTTTAAATTTTCGTCGGCAAAGAAATATTTAAAATGCCATAAAGAACCTTGTTCTTCATTGCTTTCTACTTCCAGATCAGACAGGGCAGTATGCAGTTTTGGATCCCAGTTCACCAGACGTTTACCACGATAAATCAGTCCTTCTTCATGCAGTTTGACAAAGACTTCTTTAACTGCATTGGATAGACCTTCATCCATGGTAAAGCGTTCACGTGACCAGTCTACCGAAGAACCTAAACGACGGATTTGACGGGTAATATTACCACCGGATTGTTCTTTCCATTCCCAGACTTTTTCAATGAATTTTTCTCGTCCAAGATCATGACGGCTAATACCTTGCGCACCAAGCTGGCGTTCTACCACCATTTGGGTGGCAATCCCAGCATGGTCGGTACCTGGCTGCCACAGGGTGTTTTTGCCATTCATACGGTTATAACGTGTCAAGGCATCCATGATGGCATTGTTAAAGCCATGTCCCATATGCAGGCTACCAGTAACATTCGGTGGCGGAATCATGATACAAAATGATTCACCTTCACCAGATGGTTTGAAATAGCCGTTTTCTTCCCACACTTGATACCATTTGTTCTCGATGAGAGAGGGATCATAAGTAGTGGCAATATTTTCGGCAGACTGGTTTTCAGCAGTTTGGTTTGCAGCGGAAGTGTGCTGATTTGTGCTATTGGTGTCAGACATATGAACTAAAAAGTATTAAAAAAATTTCATCTATTGTAGCAAAAAAATAGTTGTTCAGTCGCCCTATTCAAAGCACGAAATAAACATTGGGTCGATGATCGGTTTTTGTTAGTATAAATTGAATGAATAAAGAGAAAGCCTGTTGAGGGAATGACATGGCCATACGATTTGTAAAAATACCAGTCAATCAAGACACCTATCAAAAGTTACAACAGATCACGCAGGCACTCAATCGTGGTGAGAAAACACCATTGGCAAAACCACTTGGTGAGGTATTTACCGAGTTAACCTGTGAAGTGCTGGATCAGGCATTTGGGGCGTTGGCAAAATCTCAAGAAAATACTGATGATGTACAGGCACAGGAAACAGCCAAAGTCTTAGGTCAGATTGATACACACTTACAGAAATATATGCCTTGGTCGATTTCATTGTTCAGTAATATACGTTTACAACCTGTGGCAAACTATATTTTGGATCAGTTTGATTGTGATGATCCGCAGCAGATTTATTTACAATATGCACTATCTCCGACGCTTGCCAGCAGAGTGCAGCAGAATTATGAGAGATTAATGCAAAATGATTCGCTGGCTGTTGTGCCAGTGTTTGATGATTTGATCGAGGTCATTGATACCGGAGTAACAGCCCATATCCGTACCCCGAAAACCATATTAAAGTTTAATTATGTGGTCGATAAAACCCTGACCAGGATAATCAATTTGGTGACTAACCTAGGTTATAAGCGCATTGAAAAAGTTGCTAGACATTTATCGCTTTCTCAAGCACAACAATACGCCAGACACTTCAATGGTTTTATCCAGTAAATAATGTTATGAATAAAGGAAAATAAGGATGTCGAAAAAGCAAACAGTATGGATCACAGGTGCAAGTTCTGGAATTGGTGCAGCTTTGGCACAGGTTTTTGCAGCACAGGGCGCAACAGTCATTTTAACTGCCAGACGTTTGGATCAGCTTGAGGCGGTACGGGCAAAATTGTCTAATCCAGACCAGCATCATTGCATTGCACTGGACATTACCGATTTCGAACAGGTGGACCAAACTGTCAAAGCCGTCTTTGCAAAATTTACGACTGTAGATGTGCTAATTAATAATGCTGGTTTGAGCCAGCGTGCATTAATTGCTGATACAAGCATGGACACGGAACGAAAAATCATGGAAGTCGATTATTTTGCTCAGGTCAATCTGAGTAAACAGGTATTACCTTATTTTGTACAGCAAAAATCCGGACAGCTTGCGTTTGTCTCGAGTGTGGCAGGTTTATTGGGTACACAATATCGTGCCAGTTATTCTGCGGCCAAAGCGGCAATTCATATTTGGGCTAATAGTTGTCGTGCCGAATATGCAGATCAGGGGATTAACGTATCTGTGATTTTTCCGGGTTTTGTACAAACGGATGTGGCGAAAAATGCACTCAATGGCGCAGGACAACCACAAGGTCATGAGGATGAAGCAACAGAAAATGGTTTAAGCGCTGAAGATTTTGCCCGGCAAGTGGTACATGCTTTGACAGCAAAACAAGAATATATCGTGGTCGGTGGCAGTAAAGAAAAATTGGGTGTATTGGTTTCTCGGCTTTCCCCAAAACTGTTATATAAAATGATTCGTAAAACGCAAGTGAAGTGATGCAGTCCCATCAAGCTTAAGGATTTGATGATACTTGAATCTATCTGATTAAATTTTTAGCGTGTGATGGGATTATGTCTTATTCCAAATAGTTTAGGCTTGTGTTTAAAGCATTAACATGTTTTTATTTATCGATATTTTAATTTTTTATGTTTAGAAGCTAATTTATCGATGCAGCATGCCATGGTTTCTGACAGTTCTGGTCATCTTGAAGTCGATCAATGTCAGCAAAAATTATCCGAAATGACTCAAGCACTGATTCAGCTTTTGTCAAAAGTTCATCGCTTGCAGGATGTTTACACTGCCGGACATCAGCATCGGGTTGGTTTATTCTGCAAGGCAATTGCAGAAGAAATGGGTTGGGCAGAATCCGACTGTGGACAAATGTATTATGTTGGGTTATTGCATGATTTTGGTAAGATTGCGATTCCACATCAGGTCTTGCATAAAGTGGGCACACTTGAGCATGAAGAAAAAAAATTAATCAAAAGCCATGTTGAAGTGACATATGATCTTTTAAAAGATATTCCGTTTGAATTTCCTTTGGCAGAAATTGTGGTCCAGCATCATGAACGTATCGATGGAAGTGGTTATCCAAAGGGGTTAAAAGGCGACCAAATACTGCCCCAAGCCAATATTTTGATCGTTGCAGATGTGGTCGAGGCAATTGCTGCGAAAAGGTCTTATCGTGAGGCTTTGGGACTAGATTTTGCACTAAGTGAATTAAAAAAAGGGCAGGGTAAAATCTACGATCAAACGGTGTGTGATGCTGTTTTTCGTCTTTTTTATGAAAAAGACTATGCTTTACCGACCTCAGAACAATAACCGAAAATTGAATACCAAGTAACTGTGATATGAAAATGTCGCATTCTTTAACTGCAATGTGATAAAGAATGCGAGGTATTGATTCATGGATGTTTAGCTGGTTTTATTGCTCAATAATATCTGTGCCTTTGGGTGGGGTAAAATTAAATACACTATTACTAATCTGTGCATTCAGTTTTACATTTTTAAACTTGATGGTTGTGGTCTGACCCATTGAGTCCTCTAGAATCATTAAGGTTGGTGCTTTGTTTGGACCAAAACTAATTAACAGACGTTCAAAAGCACCTTCTTTATTCTTGGGCGTTAAACTGTAATAGGTTTTACTGGCATCAGGCTGCCCTACAGTATAGGCATTCATAATTTCCTGTGCATTACCGGATAACAGTAGAGCTGGGGTATTTGCAACCTGATCATCCAGACTTTGTTTTACGGCTTGTTGTAAATCTGGATCATAAATCCATACCGATTGTCCTGTGGTTACAATGGTCTGTTTGGCAGGTTTGGTGGTTTCCCAATAGAATTTGCCGGGGCGGGCGACCTTCATAACACCACTAAAGTTTTGATTGAGATGTTGAGGTGTCGGTTTGTTTTGTTGCTGGCTATTACGTGCCTGTGTTAAGCGGGTACTTTGTTCAAAATCGGCAGTTAGGCTCTGGATGCTGCTGAGTTGTTTGACCAGATTATTGGTGGCTTGTTGTGTGGTTGCGGCGGCGGCATAACTTTGAGTGGTCATCATTGAGGATAGACCAAGTGCTGTAATGGCAAAAGCATAAGATGATTTTTGTAAAAGATTCATAACGTAATTTAATCCTGATTCCCACGATTTATGCTGACATCTTACTGGGTTTTAAATTGAAAAAAATGGAGAAATGACAGGATTTTGTTTAGATTCAGTCGTAAATTGCATATCTGTGTAGCGAAAAATACTATTTTATGAAAAAGATGTGAAACTTTAAATAAAAAAACCCGCAAAAGCGGGCTTTTTGAACCATTAAAACTTATGCTTCAACAGTTACATAGCGACGGCCAAATTGACCCTTCACTTCAAACTTTACTACGCCATCAGCAGTTGCAAATAAAGTATGGTCACGGCCCATACCTACATTGTTACCTGCATGGAATTCTGTACCACGTTGACGAACGATGATGTTACCTGCTGTTACAGTTTGACCACCGTAGATTTTTACACCTAACATTTTAGGATTCGAATCACGACCGTTTTTTGTCGATCCACCGGCTTTTTTCGTTGCCATGTCTATTTACTCCTCGTGATTAGCCTGCAATACCAGTAATTTTCAACTCGGTAAACCATTGACGGTGACCTTGTTGTTTACGGTAGTGTTTACGACGACGCATTTTAACAATACGCACTTTGTCATGACGACCATGACTAACCACTTCTGCAGTTACTTTTGCGCCAGCAACAACTGGAGCACCGATTTGAACGCTTTCACCGTTTACAAGCAATAATACATCATCAAATGTAATTGTTGAGCCAGTTTCTGCTTTCAATAATTCAACTTTAAGGGTTTCACCCTCAACTACACGGTGCTGTTTACCACCGCTTTGGATTACTGCGTACATAATGTACTCCACACATGCCCGTGTCGTCGTGTCGATCAGGAATAATCGAACTTCAAACGAACGCCACTGGGGTATATAAGGGGCAGAATTTTACGAAATTTTCGATCAAACAACAAGTGTTTGTATAAAAAATAACAATGAATTTTGTCTGCAAGTTCTTTTTTATCGTTGGTATATGCTCTTTGTCGTTTAGATCCGAGCAAAATTATCAATACAGATGTGATTTAAAGTCAGTAAATAGGCTTGCAAGTTGTAGGGACATTCATGACAATGGCAACTTGGCGAAGATTGATTTTATTAAATTGTTAAAATTTAATATTTTGAATCATCGGCTTTTGATAAGATAGGATGACAAAGTCAGATCGCAATACATAATTGGCAGGATAAATGAGGTTTTTGCATGACGATTGATTTTAAACGGGATGTGCTTGCTCCGGTTGCGCATGACTTCGCTGCGATGGATCAATTTATTAATGAAGGGATTACCTCCAAAGTTGCTTTGGTGATGTCAGTCAGTAAACATGTGGTAGAAGCCGGCGGAAAACGCATGCGTCCAATCATGTGTTTACTTGCAGCAAGAGCTTGTGGTCTGTCGGATATGACCCATGCTCGCCATCTGGCTGCAATTATCGAAATGCTACATACCGCCACACTGGTACATGATGATGTGGTAGATGAATCTGGTTTGCGTCGTGGTCGTCCCACTGCCAATGCAACATGGAATAATCAGACTGCGGTATTGGTTGGTGATTTTCTAATTTCTCGTGCTTTTGATTTGTTGGTGAATATTAAAAACTGGGATCTTCTTAAGGATTTTTCTACAGGTACCTGTGAAATTGCCGAAGGTGAAGTTCTGCAATTGCAATGGCAACACCAGCCGCATGCGACTGAAGATATTTATTTGCAAATTATTCATGGTAAAACTTCGCGTCTTTTTGAATTGGCCACAGAGGGTGCAGCTATTCTGGCCGGACAGGAAAACTATCGAGAAGCCATGCGCCATTATGCCGGGCATTTTGGTAATGCCTTTCAGATCATTGATGATATTCTCGATTACACTTCCGATGCCGAAACGCTGGGTAAAAATATTGGTGATGATTTGATGGAAGGAAAACCGACCTTACCATTGATTGCAGCTTTAAAATTGACAGATGAAAATGCCGAAGAACATCAAATTGTATATAAAAGTATTGCAACTGGTGGAACATCTCAGTTAGAGCAGGTCATTTCGATTGTAAAAAAATCGGGTGCACTTGACTATTGTATGCAACGCGCTAGAGAAGAAACGGAAAAAGCTATTGAGGCATTACAGGCTTTGCCAGAAAGTGAATATCGGCAAGCGCTGGAAAATCTGGCGCAACTTGCGTTGGATCGTATCCAATAAACCCAGCCACTAAAAGGAGAGGTGTTCTATCATGCATGCTGAGTTGCAGAATGTGTTATCCAAAATGCAAATTCAGACCGAGATGGAACATCTTGATCCTCAATTGATGCTACAACTGGTCGAATGTTTACGTCCGCAAGACCCCAATGATCGGCAAGAGATCCACCAAAAGATCCAGAATTTTATTCAGAATATTTTAATCACTCCCACTGCCACTGAAATTTTACAGTGCTTTGCCTTAAGGCTTTTGAATCAATATAAACAAGTTAGTTTATATACCGAAAGTGGCATTTTAAGCTCAGAAGGATTTAATACTCAATTATTACAGCGGATTGGCGCACATTTTTTACCCCTGCTCAAAGATAAAACTGAACTCAAGGAATTGGTTGGTCTGGTTTTTTATCGCAAAACTGACCAGACTTGGTTGGAAAATATAAGCTCTGAAGACTGGCAGGGTATTTTAAGATTATTTGCGCAGTCCAATGCCAATCAGGAACAAAAGCACAATCTTCGTATGCAGATGATTCATGCGATTATGGTGTTATCGTATCGTATCAGCTCAATTGGTTTGCATCCCGAATTTAGTCATGCTTATCCAAAGATTGACGAATATGAGTCACCTTTTCTGATTCAGAATCGTGAAATTATTGAATATATTGAACTCTATAAAAAATATGAAGCACAATATGACATTGCATCCGTAATGCCATTACCAGATCCGGGGCAGGCACTGGTGATGCTGGATCAATGTCGAGATATTCTACTTCGAGTCAAACGTAGCACAAAGCGCAGTGGTGTCAGTTTAAGTCTGACCTATTTGCTGGTATTGCTTGAGCAATGTTTACAGCGTATAGAAACACTACTGCATGTGGTGTCTGATCAGCAACAGAGCCAGCAAATTGCGATTATGGCGCTATTACGCAATTTGACCTCTGCCTATTACGATGATCAAAGTGTCAGGGCGTTATTAGCCACCAATACCGAGTTAATTGCCTTACAGGTCACCGAAAATGCCAGTCGGACTGGAGAGCATTATGTCAGTACTGACAAACAAGGTTTCTTTAAAATGTATCGCTCAGCTGCCGGAGCAGGTGTCATCATTGCCACTATGGCAACTTTGAAGGTACTGGCTGCACGGATCAGTATGGCACCCTTGATGCAGGCTTTTGTCTATAGTATGAATTATAGTCTGGGCTTTGTTTTGATTCATTTTTTACATTTTACCGTGGCTACCAAACAACCTGCGATGACCGCTGCAGCGTTGGCTTCGACAATTCAGCACAGTAAGGGCTCGAAAACTGCTCAAATGGCAGAGCTGGCAACATTGATTATTAATATTATGCGGACGCAGTTTATTGCGATTGTAGGGAACATTTCGATTGCTATTCCTGTGGCTGCGTTGATTTCTACACTTTGGTTGCATGGCATGGGAGAGGCACTGGTTTCTCCAAGTAAGGCCAATCATTTGTTGCATGATTTAAACCCGTTTACCTCTTTGGCAATACCGCATGCTGCGATTGCTGGTGTTTGTCTATTTTTGTCGGGTTTAATTGCCGGTTATTACGATAATTTGGCGGTCTATCGAAAAATAGGCGCACGTTTGCAGGCCCATCCAGGGTTAAGAAACATGCTGGGACAAACACGGTTAGATCGGATGTCGCATTATATTGAGCGTAATCTTGGTGCAATCATGGGGAATTTTTTGTTTGGTATCATGCTTGGTAGTATGGGTACCTTGGGCTTTATTTTAGGCTTGCCACTTGATATCCGCCATATTGCTTTTGCTTCTGCCAATCTGATGCAGGGGTTGTTAAATATTGAAGGTACACCTGATATTGGGCTGATTTTTGTATCTTTTCTTGGTGTGCTTCTGATTGGTGTCACCAATTTATTCGTGAGTTTTAGTCTTACCATCTTTGTTGCACTGCGGGCTCGTCGAGTCCGATTAAAAGACTGGAAGTCTTTGTTTAAATTGATTTTAATACATTTTTTTACTCGGCCAATCGATTTTTTCTGGCCGCCAAAACAGCCTTTAAAAATTGATGAACAAGCAAAAAATTAGGTTAAATGTCAGTAGAGTTTTAATCATTAGCTGTGATCATAACTACTATCATGCTTTGTACAGAAAATTGGAAAACATGCAAGACTATCATTAAAATGATTTTTGGTTATGATGATTGAATCGGAAAATGTTTAGATGAGACATTTTTTTACAGCCTGAATTCTTTGGGGTGGGTAGGGAAGTTAAGGTATTTTGCGTGGTTTACTAACTTATAAATTGTGGATAAACGAAGGGTTTGGCAACAAATAATGAGATTGTCAAAATTTACAAAAATACTAGGATTTCTTTGCTATTCTTAAAATCTCCTTATTGAAAAAAAGTGTACCAATCAGTACACTTTGCATTCGGAGTGAACTACGTGTTTAATAATTGATTCTTTAATATTCATTTAAAGGTGAGCTGATGCGAGTTATTGGCTTCAGTTTATGGATTTTCATGTTGATGTTATGTGGGATTGCAATAAAATTTCCAGAAAACATCTTTGATTTGAAAAGCATTCAATATTTTCAACAGACTCACTCGGATTTTGCGATACAGCTGGCACAATATTTGGCATATGTGGGTGGTTTGCCCGGGACTGTCATCTTGGTATTGCTGTTGGTCATGTATAATTTGTTTAAAAGGCACAGGCTTGAAGCATATACATGTATTTTGGGATTATTATTTACAGCTTCAACAACGTGGTTATTAAAATGGATCTTTGCTCGTCCACGTCCTGTGGTTGAAACACAAGTTGTAGAAGTATATGGGAGTTCCTTTCCAAGTGCGCATAGTGCTTATGCCATGATGTTCGCATCTATGTTGATGATCAGTTTTCCATTAAAAGAATATCGCTGGATCTGGAGTATGGCGTGTTTTTGGTTCATTTTAATGGGGTTGTCTCGCGTATATCTTGGTGTTCATTATCCTACAGATGTTTTTGCGGGTTGGAGTTTGGCAGGTTTGATAATGTTATCTATTCATGCAAATTTATATCGGTCTGGAATAAAGCAACAAAATAGTCAAAAAGCGTTGTATTAGAGGTGAAATGATGAAATCGGCAAAGTGTTGGGCTCCTACGCTAACTGCTTGCACATTGGTGTTAAGCATGGCGTTGGTAGGATGCAGCAAGAATTCAGAAGAAGCAAAACAAGGTGCAGCCGCAGCGCAACAGACGCCGCCAGCTCAAGTGGGTGTCATTGTGGCGCAACCACAAAGTGTTGAAAGTACCGTTGAGCTTTCCGGCAGGACTTCTGCATATCAAATTTCTGAGGTTCGTCCACAAACCAGTGGCGTAATTTTAAAACGATTATTTACCGAAGGTAGCTATGTCCGTGAAGGTCAGGCACTTTATGAACTGGATTCCCGAACCAATCGTGCGGCATTTGAAAGTGCAAAGGCAAGTTTGCTGCAACAGGAAGCCAATCTTAATTCTCTCAAAATCAAATTAAACCGTTATAAACAGCTGGTCTCAAGTAATGCTGTTTCAAAACAGGATTATGATGATTTGCTAGGTCAGGTTAATGTTGCTCAGGCACAAGTGGATGCAGCAAAAGCCCAAGTACGAAATTCGGAAGTTGATTTGGGATATTCGACCATTCGTGCGCCAATTTCAGGTCAGACTGGTCGTTCTTCAGTAACAGCAGGGGCATTGGTGACCGCGGGTCAGGCAGATGCACTGGTGACGATTCAACAGTTGAATCCAATTTATGTTGATATTAATCAGTCCAGCACAGAATTGTTACGCTTACGTCAACAGTTAAGTAAAGGTACGCTGGATCAAAGTAATAATACAACAGTCAAACTGAAGCTGGAAGATGGGAGTACCTATCCGATCGAAGGCAAACTGGCATTTTCTGATGCAAGTGTAGACCAGACCACTGGTTCTGTGACATTACGTGCAGTATTCCAAAATCCAAATCAGTTATTGTTGCCAGGTATGTTTGCCAATGCACAAGTTGTGCAGGGTGTTATTCCCAATGCTTATCTGATTCCTCAGGCAGCGGTAACACGTACACCAACAGGACAAGCGACTGTATTTATTGCCAATGATAAAAATGTGGTAGAAACCCGTAATATTCAAACTGCCGGTGTTCAGGGACAAAACTGGATTGTGACCGAAGGATTGAAAGTTGGTGATAAAGTGATTGTTGAAGGTGTGGCAAAAGTTAAGGAAGGACAGCAAGTCAATGCGTCGCCTTATACACCTCAGGCACAACCCGCAGCGCAATCAAGCCAGACAGCTATTCCATCGGCAGAATCAAAATCATCTGAAGCGCAGCAAGCAAAACAACCAGCTACTTCAAATACATAAGGGGTAGGTTATAATGGCACAATTTTTTATCCATCGTCCCATTTTTGCATGGGTAATTGCTTTGGTGATTATGCTGGCAGGGATATTGTCCCTGACCAAAATGCCCATTGCACAATATCCAACGGTTGCGCCTCCGACGGTGACAATTTCTGCAACTTATCCGGGTGCATCTGCGACAACTGTAGAGAATACCGTTACACAAATCATTGAACAGCAAATGAATGGTTTGGATGGTTTACGTTACATGTCGTCCAATAGTTCTGCGAACGGACAGGCCTCTATTCAATTGAATTTTGAACAAGGCATTGATCCTGATATTGCACAAGTACAGGTTCAAAATAAATTACAGGTAGCAACAGCTTTATTACCCGATGATGTACAGCGTCAAGGGGTTAAAGTCACCAAATCCGGAGCTAGCTTCCTTCAGGTACTTGCTTTTTACTCGCCTGATGAGTCTTTGTCGGCAAATGATATTAAAGACTATGTAAACTCCAATATTTCCGAACAGCTTAGCCGGGTAGCCGGTGTAGGCGAAGTACAGGTATTTGGTGGTTCCTATGCTATGCGGATCTGGCTTGATCCTGCAAAACTGGTGAGTTATCAGCTTACGCCGAGTGATGTGGCAGCAGCGATTACGGCACAAAATGCTCAGGTTGCAGTTGGGCAGTTAGGTGGTGCACCTGCTGTTAAAGGTCAGGTTTTAAATGCCACTGTTAATGCACAAAGTTTATTGCAGACACCAGAGCAGTTTAAAAATATCTTTTTAAAAACCACAACATCCGGTGCACAAGTGCGTTTATCCGATGTTGCCAATATTGAACTTGGTGCAGATAACTATCAATTTGATTCCAAATTTAATGGTCAGCCTGCTGGTGGTGTGGCAATTCGACTGGCAACCGGTTCCAATGCACTGGATACTGCCAAAGCAGTTGAAGCAGAACTGGTTGAATTACGTAAAAACTATCCATCTGGTTTGAAAGATCAACTGGCATTTGATACTACTCCATTTATTGAGTTATCAATTAAAAGTGTGGTTCATACCTTGGTTGAAGCGATCGTTCTGGTGTTCTTTGTCATGTTTTTGTTCCTGCAAAACTGGCGCGCTACGATCATTCCAACCTTTGCTGTGCCTGTTGTGGTCTTGGGTACCTTTGCTGTCATTAACATATTCGGATTTAGTATTAATACCCTAACTATGTTTGCAATGGTACTGGCGATTGGTTTGCTGGTGGATGATGCGATTGTTGTGGTTGAGAACGTCGAACGTGTGATGGCAGAAGAGCATTCTGATCCTGTCACAGCGACTGAGCATTCGATGAAGCAAATCTCTGGTGCCTTAATCGGGATTACCAGTGTACTGACCGCAGTATTTGTACCGATGGCATTCTTTGGTGGAACCACTGGGGTAATTTATCGTCAGTTCTCGATTACGCTTGTGACTGCGATGATCCTGTCATTGATTGTTGCTTTGACCTTTACACCTGCTTTATGTGCGACTTTACTGAAACAGCATGATCCAGATAAGAAACCAAGCAATAATATTTTTGCCCGTTTCTTTAGATGGTTTAACCGCACTTTTGATCGCATCAGTCATGGTTATCAAAACGGTGTTAACCGTATGATCCACCATAAAATATTCTCTGCCATCATTTATGCTGTGGTTGCAGTGGTACTGGTATTTCTGTTTCAGAAATTACCATCATCATTCTTGCCCGAAGAAGATCAGGGTATGGTGATGACGCTGGTTCAATTACCACCAAATGCAACTCTGGAGCGTACAGGCGATACCATTGACCAAATGACCGACTTTTTCATGAAAAACGAAAAAGACAGTGTTGATTCTGTATTTAGTGTTGCCGGATTCTCATTTACCGGTATCGCACAAAATGCGGGTATTGCATTTATCAAGTTAAAGGACTGGAGTGAACGAACTACACCGGAAACACAAATTGGTGCGATAATTCAACGGGGTATGGCATTAAACATGCTGGTTCAGGATGCGTCCTATATCATGCCTTTACAATTGCCTGCAATGCCAGAATTGGGTGTTACTGCCGGATTTAACATGCAGTTAAAGGCAATGAGTGGTCAAAGCCATGAGCAATTGCTTGCCGCACGAAATGCGGTACTCGGTATGGCAGCACAGGATAAACGTCTGGTTGGTGTTCGTCCGAATGGACAAGAAGACACACCTCAATATCAGATTAATGTTGATCAGGCTCAGGCAAGTGCCATGGGTGTGAGCATTGCAGATATTAATTCGACCATGGCAATGGCATGGGGTGGTTCATATATCAATGACTTTATTGACCGTGGTCGTGTGAAAAAAGTTTATATCCAAGGGGAGGCAGATAGCCGCATGATGCCGGAAGATCTGGATCAATGGTATGTACGTAATAGTCGTGGCGAAATGATTCCTTTCTCTGCGTTTGCATCTGGTCAATGGACTTATGGTTCACCTCGATTAGAGCGGTACAATGGTCTGTCTTCTGTCAATATTCAGGGTAGTCCTGCGCCTGGAGTTAGTTCTGGTGATGCGATGCTTGCAATGCAGGAAATCGTTCAGAAATTACCATCAATGGGAATGTCTGGTTTTGATTACGAGTGGACTGGTTTGTCACTTGAAGAACAGGAATCTGGTGCACAAGCCCCATTCCTCTATGCCTTGTCTCTGTTAATTGTATTCCTGTGTCTGGCTGCATTATATGAAAGCTGGTCAGTGCCATTCTCGGTATTGCTGGTTGTACCTTTGGGTGTCCTTGGGGCGGTCGCTTTAACCTTCCTTGGCATGGTGGTCTTGAAGAATTCAAACCTGTCTAATAATATTTATTTTCAGGTGGCGATCATTGCCGTGATTGGTTTGTCAGCCAAGAATGCGATTTTGATTGTGGAATTTGCCAAGGAGTTACAGGAAAAAGGCGAAGATTTACTGGAAGCAACCTTACATGCCGCCAAGATGCGTTTGCGCCCAATTGTCATGACCACATTAGCCTTTGGTTTTGGTGTGCTACCGCTTGCCTTGTCGACTGGCGCAGGCGCAGGTAGTCAGCATTCCGTCGGTTATGGGGTGCTAGGTGGTGTAATTAGTTCTACACTTCTGGGTATCTTCTTCATTCCGGTCTTCTTTGTATGGATTCGCAGTATCTTTAAATATAAACCTAAACAACAGGTTACTCAGGAATAATGATATGACACAGATCATGACGTTGACTGGCCGTAGTTTGGCATTATCTGTACTGGCATTGTCTTTGGCTGCTTGCCAAAGCATGCGTGGTCCAGAACCAACTGTTCAAGCGAATATTCCTGATGCATATACGGCTTTACCGCAAACAGCGACAGCCTCAATTGCAGCGCAGGGTTATCAGGACTTTTTTGCCGATGAGCGTTTAAAACAGGTGATTGCCCTAGCTTTGGGTAATAACCGTGATTTACGTACTGCGGCATTGAATGTTGAAAAGGTACAGCAACAATATCAAATTACCCGTAATAATCAGTTGCCGACAGTGGGTGCAAGTGCGGGATTTACTCGACAAGCAACTATGAGTAGTGATTATACGCCTTACTCTGCCTATAACGTGGGGCTGGGCGTTACAGCATTTGAACTGGATTTATGGGGCCGTGTCAGCAGCCTTAAAGATGCTGCATTGGACAATTATTTTGCAACCCAAAGTGCGCGTGATGCTACTCAGGTTGCACTGGTTGGACAAGTGGCCGAAGCTTGGACTGCGATTTCCTTTGCTGAACAAAATCTAAAACTGGCTGAACAGACATTAAAAGCACAGCAAGAGTCTTATAATTTAAATAAACGTCGTTTTGATGTGGGTATTGACAGTGAAGTGCCTGTTCGTCAGGCACAGATTTCTGTTGAAACCGCTAGAAATGATGTTGCTAATTACAAGACACAAATTCAGCAAGCTAAAAATGCATTGAATTTATTGGCGGGCCAAACCATTCCAGATAACTTGTTACCGGAATCGCGTGTAGTCAAAATTACCAATAACAGTGTATTAAATGCTGGTCTGCCAAGTGAGCTATTAAATAATCGTCCAGATATTAAGTCTGCCGAATATCAGCTTCGCGCCGCAGGTGCCAATATTGGTGCTGCAAAAGCTAGTTTGTTTCCAACCATTAGTTTAACTGGATCTGCTGGATATGCATCCACCGATTTGAGCGATTTGTTTAAATCCGGTGCATTTATCTGGAGTGTGGCACCAAGTCTGGATTTACCGATTTTTGATTATGGTACCCGTCGTGCCAACGTCAAAATTTCAGAAATAGATCAACAAATTGCATTAAGCAGTTATGAGCAAACCATTCAGACTGCATTCCGTGAGGTCAATGATGTACTGGCTACACGTGCCAATATTGATGATCGTATTGCAGCACAACGTCGTTTGGTGGAAGCAACCAATACAACTTATCGTCTGTCTGAAGCACGTTTTAGAGCAGGAATTGATGGTTATTTAACTGTACTTGATGCACAGCGTAATTCATACACCGCAGAGCAGGGATTATTGGCATTACAACAAGCCAATATCAATAGCCAAATTGAGCTGTATAAAACGCTAGGTGGGGGCGTAACAGCGCAAACACCAGCCGATGCTGACAGTAATAATACGACCAGCACACCTGCACAGTAAATAATTCAATAAGTAGAGACGATTGGTCTTGAATATAAAAGCAGTCACTACGGTGGCTGTTTTTTTATGTCTTTGTAAAGTCTGCTTGATCTAGTGTTAAACTAAAAAATGATACGACAAATAAGAGATGTAAAATGAAAATTAAATGGGTTACCTGTACATTATTCGCCAGTATGTTTGCATTGACAGCTTGTCAGGAAAAACCGAAGCCAGACGCATCGACTGAAAAAGAGACTGCACAAAAAGATCAAGCAAAAACGGATACAGCGATTCCTTTGATTCAGGCAAAAGTTGAAAGAGTTCAGCCGAAAAAAGATGAAGTTTGTCATGCAGCAGCAACAGCAAATGATCTTGCCACCTGTACACAATATGATTTGCAGACGATTAACACCAATGTAGCGTGGATTAATAACTATTTTCAGGATACGATTAAAAAAGATCATGCCGATGCTTTTGATGATCAACCTGCTGTCAAAGTCACGTTGGATCCAAAAATTCCATCGGTGAATTATAGTGGGGCATCGGTACGATATATCGGTCAAAACTATAATATTGCGACTTTTGAATATCTTGTTGATTATTATCCAGCAGGGGCAGCACATGGAACCTATGCAAGCCGTTACGTGGTCATTGATCTGAGCCAACAACAGATTTTAACGCTGAATGATATTTTATTGCCTGGAGCACAGGAAAAATTAAAAGATGCTTTGTACAGCTATAATAGTACCTGGCTGGATGACCATAATGTGGCAGTAAAAGATTTAAATATTAGCGATAATTTTTATCTTGGTGCGGATGGCTTGGTCTTGGTGTATCCAGTTTATGAGTTGGCATCCTATGCAGAAGGTGAATCGGAGTTAACTATTCCCTATGTGGAATTAAAAAACTTTGTAAAAGCACAATATTTACCGAGTTTACCTGAACCAAGACAGGAATTTTAAATTCATTTGATTGAAAAATTTAGGAATACATAAAATGCTATTAAGTAATTTGGAAACAGTCCCGGCTCATCGTATTGTGCGCCAGCTTGATGTGGTCTATGGCAGCACTGTCCGCAGTAAACATGTGGGGCGGGATTTTATGGCGGGGCTAAAAAATATAGTCGGGGGAGAACTAAAAGGTTATACCGAATTGCTTGAGGAATCACGTCAGGAAGCCATGCAGCGCATGATTGACAAGGCGGGTCAACTGGGTGCCAATGCCATTGTCGGCATTCGTTTTTCCACGTCCAATATTGCACAGGGCGCCTCCGAACTATTTGTTTATGGTACTGCGGTAATTGTGGAAGCAGAGCTACCAAAATTGCCCGATCCGTTTACAATCTAAGAGGAAATCGCATGTCCGGGATCATTGTTCAAGTTGCAATTTTTATTCTTTTATTCCTGATTGGTTGGGGTTTTGGTCGCCATATTGAAGCCAAACATTTACAGTATTTGGCAGAACAGGAAAAACAACTGGCACATATTCAAATTGATACCAATAAGTTTGTGGTTAGTCATACACAAGGTGCTTTGATTTCCAGTAATGTGGTGCTGTCCCATGATTATTTTAAATTTGTACTGGCTGCGATCCAGAATTTTTTTGGTGGACGTTTAACCAGTTATGAAAGCATTGTGGAACGTGCCCGGCGAGAAGCGATTATTCGTTTAAAACATCAGGCACACGTACAGGGTGCAACAAAGATTATGGGATTGCGGTTAAGTACCACGGAATTGGGAATGCAAGGCGGTATGGTGGAAGTTTTTGCTTATGGTACTGCTGTTCGGTAATCATGTTGTAATGACTATATTTTTTAGCTCGAAATGCTTAGACTATATTTTAGATAAAATACTGGAGTTTGTATTATGAATATTGCACAAACTATCTTTCAAAAAGTAAAAGACTTGCCAGATGCACAGGCACAAGAAATTTTGGACTTTGTTGATTTTATTCAAACTCGTTATGGAAAGTCAGATCATCAGGTAGCTAAGCAAGAATTAGAAAACAAGGCTTCAATGGCGTTATCTATTGCACAGTATGCGGGTATGGTGCAACTTGAAGCGACAGAACAAACAAGGCATCTGGAAGATTTTGATGCTGCTGATTTTGTGATGATGCAGCATGAAAGTCATTGATACCAATATACTGGCACGGTTCTTTATTGATGATCCGGATGATCAACAATGTCATATACAGAGACAAACAGCGATTGAGATTTTATCGCAACCTGTTTCCATACCTATTACAGTTATACTGGAGTTGGAATGGGTAATGCGAGGATTTTATAAAATTGATAAACAAACGATTTTAAGTGTTTATCAAACATTATTAAATTTTAGCCATGTTATAATTGAGGACGAACTATTATTGATTCAGGCGTTAAAATTATATCAACAAGGTTTGGATTTTGCAGATAGTTTACACATTGTACGATTACAACAATATTCTTTTATTACATTTGATGTGAAATTTTTTAAAAAAGCAGCAAATGCCGGATTAAAGATTGAATTGGCAAAATAGTTGGCGAAATATATAAGATAAATTAACAATAAGAGAGAGTTAACAGCATGATTAAAAACTATATTTTTACGCTGGCAGTTGTCATCTTGGTTGGGGGATTAACCGCATGTACGCCCAAAAATTCGCCAGTTAATGACAGTGGACAGAATACAAGCACCAAATCAGAGGCAATACCACAGCCTGAACAGTTACCAGCAAAACAGCAATCAGATGATATTCCTGCGGTATGGGCAAAATCTTATCGAGTAAGTCAGCAAGAACTTTGTGAAGCCGCGACTGAAGATCGCGAAGCAGCCTGTACCACTTACGATATACAATCGATCAAGACCAATGTGGACTGGATTAATCAATATTACCATGCACAATTACAGGATTCTGCATTAGGAATCGCTACAGAGAAAAATGTAGACAAGTCTCAGGGTGAATTCCGGCAGTATTATGATGGCAGCATGGTATCTTTTGTGGGGCAACGCTATCAGTTGGTAACTTTTTCACGATTTCATAATGTTTATTTGGGCGGGGCACATAATGTTTTCAGTGTTCAATACGATGTGTTTGATTTGAAAGTAAGGAAAAAACTTGCTTTAAATGATGTACTGCATAAAAACAGCCAGTCTAAGATACTGGCATTACTTAAACAGAATAATGCACATAAATTAAAAGAATACGGTACAGACCTAGACAGCTTGAAATTAAGTGAAAATTTTTATTTTGCTGGAAATGGTCTGGTCTTTGTCTATGCACTTTATGAAATTGCCCCGTTTGTTTATGGTATGCCTGAACTTCATGTGCCATATGAAGATTTAAAGGGATTACTAAAAACTGAATATATGCCAAGTTTACCCGACATGACTTTAAGCGAAAATTTTTCATAAGATATGTGAGAATAGGTGATTGTAAAAGCGTTCTTATCAATCTGAAATTTAGGAATAACTAAGCGGTGACTATTTTTTTTTAGTCGAAGCGCTTACACTATATGGCATTCATTTTTAGCCATTTAGATTGTTATGATTGATCCAAAACTTTTACGTAATAATATTGAAGCAGTCAATGCCGCGCTTGCCAAACGTGGCATTCAGTTGAATGTACAAGAATGGGCAGATCTGGAAGCTCGTCGTAAAGAAATTCAATCCAAAGCAGAATCCTTACAAGCCGAACGTAATGCGGGTGCCAAACAGGTTGGCCTGATCAAGCGTGAAGGCGGTGATGCGTCCGAAGTCATGGCACGTATGCAGGCCATTGCCGATGAAATTAAAACTGCCGAAACTGCATTGGCTGACTTGCAGGCGGAAATTGAAGAAAAATCTTTATCTATTCCAAACTTGCCTGATGCATCTGTGCCAGAAGGTAAAGATGAAAGTGATAACGTCGAAATTTTACGTTGGGGAACACCACGCCAGTTTGATTTTGAGATCAAGGATCATACCGATCTGGGCGAGTTGATGGGTGGTCTGGAGTTTGAGACTGCAACCAAACTGACTGGTTCACGCTTTAGCGTATTGAAAGGGCCGCTGGCACGCCTACAACGTGCACTAACTCAATTTATGCTAGATACGCATACCTTGAAAAATGGCTATACCGAAGCTTATGTGCCGTATCTGGTCAATGCCGATTCGCTACGTGGCACAGGGCAGTTGCCTAAATTTGAAGAAGATTTGTTTAAACTGCAAGGCGAAAAAGAATATTATCTGATTCCAACAGCAGAAGTTCCGGTGACCAACTTTGTCCGTGATGAAATCATCGATGCAGAACGTTTACCGCTTAAGTACGCAGCACATACGCCATGTTTCCGTAGTGAAGCCGGTTCTTATGGTCGTGATACCCGTGGTTTAATCCGTCAGCACCAGTTTGATAAAGTCGAAATGGTACAGATCGTCAAGCCTGAAACATCAATGCAAGCACTGGAAGATTTAACAGGTCATGCCGAAGGTATCTTACAGGCGCTTGAATTGCCATATCGTAAAATTATTCTGTGCGGCGGCGATATGGGCTTTGGTTCTACCAAAACCTATGATCTGGAAGTGTGGGTGCCTAGTCAGAATACATATCGTGAAATTTCCTCATGTTCAAACATGGGTGACTTTCAGGCACGTCGCATGAAAGCCCGTTATCGTGTTGATCAAAAGAAAACCGAATTTGTCCATACTTTAAATGGTTCTGGTTTGGCTGTTGGTCGTACTTTACTGGCAGTCATGGAAAATTATCAGCGTGCGGATGGTTCAATTGAAATTCCACAGGTTTTACGTCCCTATATGGGCGGTGCAGAATATATCGATTAGATCCTGTCAAAGATAAATTGCATGATTTTTGCTTAGCTATCGCCATCAAACTTATGTAGAGGTTCATCTTTGGATATTCTCCCGATTTCGTTAAAATTGAAAGATCAACCTTGTCTACTTGTGGGTGGTGGACATATTGCCTATCGCAAGGCGATATTGTTGGCCAGAGCAGGTGCGATCATTGATGTGATTGCGCCTGAGATTGAACCAGCATTGCTGGATTTGGTACATGAAACAGGTGGACAATTCAGCAAGACCGAATTTTCTACAGAGATGCAGATTAGACATTATCGACTGGTGATTGCTGCAACCAATCAGGCAGAAGTGAATAAACAGGTTTTCCTGTATTGCGAAGCGCAGAATATATTGGTCAATAGTGTTGATGATATTCCAAATTGTCGGTTTATGGTGCCTGCGATTATTGATCGTTCACCGTTGCTGATTTCGGTGGCGAGTAATGGTACATCACCGGTGCTATCACGTCAGATCCGCACTCAACTGGAAAGCAGTATTCCGCATGGGATGGGTAAACTGGCTGAATTTTCCGGTAAATGGCGGGCGGCTGTAAAAGCAAAAATCAGCAATCCAGATGAACGCCGGATTTTCTGGGAAGACTTGTATGCCAGTCCTTTAAAAGAACAGGTCTTTCACGATAACTTAAGTGATGCGGATGCCTATATTCAGCAGGCTTTAATAGACTGGCAAGCACCAAAAGGCGAAGTCTATTTGGTCGGTGCCGGGCCAGGTGATCCGGAATTGCTAACCTTAAAGGCCTTACGGTTAATGCAGCAGGCGGATGTCGTGATTTATGATCGTCTGGTGTCCAAGCCAATTCTGGATATGTGTCGTCGTGATGCAGAAAAAATTTATGTCGGCAAAGCACGTTCCAATCATGCTGTACCGCAGGAAGGCATTAATGCGCTGCTGGTCAAATATGCGCAGGCCGGAAAACGGGTCTGTCGTTTAAAAGGTGGTGATCCATTTATCTTTGGCCGTGGTGGTGAAGAAATTCAGCAGTTGTTTGATGCTGGTGTGACTTTTCAAGTGGTGCCGGGAATTACCGCAGCTTCAGGCTGTTCGGCATATGCGGGTATTCCCTTAACACATCGTGATTATGCGCAAAGTGTAAGGTTTTTAACCGGACACTTAAAAGAAGGTTCACCTGAATTACCATGGGATGAGCTGGTCTATGAAAATCAGACCTTGGTGTTGTATATGGGTTTGGTCGGATTGGAGAAAATCTGTAAAAACCTGATTGCACATGGTCAACGTCCTAATATGCCGGTGGCATTGGTTTCCAAAGGTACCACGCCTGAGCAAAAAGTCGTGATTGGCACCTTGGCTGATATTGCAGATAAAGTGGCTGAATACGAAATTCAGGCACCGACCCTGACCATTATCGGTGAGGTGGTAAAATTGCGTGAGCAATTGCAATGGCATGAGCGAGGATAGAACAGCGATTAATAATCGCTGTCCGAGCGCAAGGCGAAGACTATGCCTGAGCAAAGAGGATAGTTGCGATAGTACCACCGTAACAGCGATCGATAATCGCTCTCCGAGCGCAAGGTAAAAGCTGTGCGCAACGATAGTTCTGCAAAAAAGACGATGCCTAAGCTACCAATGAAATATTTACAAGTGAGTAATGAAGTGATTCATGTTGTCCTATTTGAACCTGAAATTCCAAGTAATACCGGTAATATTATTCGCTTATGTGCCAATACCGGCGCACGTTTGCATTTGATTAAACCTTTAGGTTTTGAACTGGATGACAAGAAACTGAAACGGGCAGGGCTGGATTACCATGAATGGGCCAGAATGCAAATCTGGGACAATATTGAAACCTGTCTTGCTCATCTGGCTGAACATGGTATCAGCCCTGAACAAGTTTTTCCCTTAACCACCAAAGGTTCTGCGGCACCTTATACAGTTGATCTCAACCAACCGGTGGCTTTATTAATGGGACCTGAAACTCGGGGTTTACCTGAACAAGTGCGCCTGTTGTTTCCCCAGCAAAATTGGATTCGACTGCCCATGGCGGAAAATTCACGTAGTTTAAATCTGTCTAATGCTACGGCAGTAATTGTCTATGAAGCATGGCGGCAACAAGGGTTTAAGCCTTTAATTTAAAACGCTATCGTAATAAGCATAGTATTTAATCTAATTTTGTATAAAACCAAGACTCGAAATTTTAAATCCGAGTCTCAGCATATTTTGAGGCAAGAGGCAACTTTGCAGCTACCATCTGGCTTTATGAACTTAGCGCACTCACATTCGGTTCTCAAGATATTGATATTTTAAACAAAAAAACTGCATTACCTGCTTTTGTACTGTAATGCAGTTTTTTGTCTTATAGAGACTGAAATCTTATGCTTAAGATTTCAGTTGTTTTTGATATTCCTGATAATATTCCTCTGCAAACGCTCTTAATGATTTACCAATAGCGGCATATTGGTATTCATTTAGATTGGCCAGAGAAGCACGTGCCGAAGAATGTGTTACCCCAAAACCTGAGGCAGGTAATAAAACTACACCGGTTTCATCAGCGACTCTAAAAAGCAAATCAGTTGGATTTTTGCTTTGAATGACCCAATCGGCAAAGGCATCTCCGTATAATGCACGGCAGGTTTGATCCAGATCAATTAAAGTGTAGTAATCTACACTGTTAGGATTATCTTTCTGTTGTACGCCAAGTTGACGGTATAACGCTGCATCACGATTACGAATGACCGTTTTCAGGGCTTTTTTATAGTTTTGAGCAGCATCCATCATATTGAATAAGGCAAATAACACCATTTGAATTTGCTGTGGTGTGGATAAACCGGCTGTGTGATTGAGCGCCACAGTACGACTGTCTGCAACCATACGATCAATCATTTTAAAATTTTCCGGTTCGGCAGTCAACGAGGCATATCGGTCTGCCAATTGCTGTTGGTCACTTGGGGCTAACTGACGTATTTTTTGATCAAGAATATTATTATGACTCAGGGCAATCACCCCTAAACGCCAGCCAGTCGCACCAAAATATTTAGAGAATGAATACACCAAAATGGTGTTATCTGGACAAATCGAAAACAAGGATTGGAAATCGTCGGCAAAAGTGCCATAGACATCATCAGTTAACAGGATCAGGTCTGGACGTTTGGCCACAATATCAGCAATGATATCTAGGCTTTCATCACTGATTTTTACAGAAGGTGGATTACTTGGATTAACCAAGAAAAATGCTTTGATTGATGGATCTTCAAGTTTACGTAATTCCGATTCTGGATATTGCCAGTTTAGTGCAGGATCAGCTTGAATATGTACTTGTTCAAATTGGTAATCATTGAGTTTGGGAATTTCAAGATAGGGTGTGAAAATTGGTGAACCAATGGCGATTTTGTCTCCCTGATTTAAAATTTTGTTTTCTTTTAAAGAGTTAAAAATATAGGCCATGGCCGCAGTACCACCTTCAACAGCAAATAAGTCGAAGGCATCGGCATTTAAATTTTTAATGCCCATTTCCCGAATGATATATTCTTTAATGGTTTGTTCAGATAAGCGCAGCATTCGGTCAGGAACCGGATAATTACATCCCAAAACACCTTCTACCATTTCCTGCAAAAACTGATCGGCATCTAGTCCTAGTTGGTCGCGGATATAAGAAATAGCTTTACTTAAAAAAAGTACCCCTGGTTTATCTTTATTTTCCAGTAAAAAATCATCAAAACGTGCCATTAAACCTTTGCTACGTGGGAAACCGCCTACACCTTCGGACATATAGGCAAAGGAAAATTCTGCTTCGGTGGCAGCAAATAGGCCCAATTGAAAAAAGGCCCGACGTGGAATGGTTGCCATGAAGTTTGGGTTTCCGCGACCTGCGTTGAGCATCAATCGATCTGCATGGCTTTGTGCCAAGGCCATTAAATTATCTTTAAGTTCAAAAGGACTGAGTTTTGCGTATTTTGAATAATCTGTAGTAGACATTTTATTTCTCCAATATTGTCTTTTTAAAAAGTAAAAACTGTTGTATTAGAATCGGGGTTATGCAAATGCCACGACCAAAGGGCCTAAAAGTGTCAAAAACACATTGGCCAAGGCATAGGTAATTGCAAAGGGAACCGTTGGAATGGTATTGCCAGCTTTATCCAGTACACCACCGAATGCCGGATTGGCACTACGGGCACCTGACAAGGCACCAGCCAAAACAGCCACATTGTCATAACGTAGTATATAGCGTGCAAAAAGCATGGAGAGCAGCAGGGGAATCAATGTGACCAGCACACCAATCATAAATAGCGATACACCACTTTCTTTAATGGTTTGTATGGCCTGTAACCCTGATTGCAGACCCACAGCAGCAACAAAACCTGCCAAGCCTAAATCTTTTAAAATCTGAGAAGCGGCTGGAGGCATGGAACCACTGGTTTGATGCCGTGTTCTGAGCCAGCCAAATAACAGACCAGAGAGTAAGGCACCGCCGCCTGCACCGAGTGTGATTGGGATACTTCCAATACGAATCACGATGAGGCCGATCAATAACCCCACCACCAAACCGGCGCCATGAAAAATCCAGTCGGTTCGAATGGTATTTGGAATCGGAATACCGCCTTCATGAGCAAAGCGTTTTAAATCCTGTTCTACCCCATAGGCAGTAATTACATCGCCTTGTAAAACAGTTGTATCATCCTGAAGTGGAACAGGATCGTCATTACGTTTAATGCTCAGAATAAAGATTCCGTGCTTTAAAATCGCAGAGGTTGAAGATTTAATATCGCCCAGTGTTCTGCCGATATATTTGGGATTTTTTAATACAATGTCTTCGGTACTCATCACCACATCGATACCATCTGCGGATTGCAACTCTTTGCCGATTTGATCTGCAATGGCGACCACATCAGCGCGTCGTCCGACAATGAGTACAATATCACCCTGTTGAATTAGGGTGTCTGGGGTAATATCAATCAAACGATTTTTTCTTTTTAATCGTTCGATGGTGATGTCTTTGCCCATGGTTTCAATTTGTGTCACGCTAAGATGATCGAGTTTTTCCACCTGATAAATACGGCCAACAATATCCGGAATCGCCAATGATTGTCCGGAGGTGAGGACAAATGCGCCTTTTAATTGTTGGTTCTGTGCTTTAATCGCATCATCATGGATATCTTTGCCCATGAATTTGGGTAAAATATTGACACAAACGATAATGGCACCCAGTGATCCAAAAATATACGTTACAGCATAACCAATCGCCACATTGGACTGTAATTTCTGAATTTGATCCAAAGGTAAATCCAGACGGGCAATGGCATCACTTGCTGTACCGATAATTGCAGACTGGGTCATGCCACCGGCTGCCAAGCCCGCAGCAAGTCCTTTATCCAGATGGAAAATTTTTGCCAATGCCAGAATAGTAATTAAGCCCACCACAGCCATAAACACTGCAAGTAGAATTTCTTTGATGGAACTAGGCCCTAGAGATTTGAAAAACTGGGGACCACTTTCAAAACCAACGGCATAAATAAATAAAGCAAATAGGATGGATTTAACGCCATTATCAATAGGGACATTGAGTAAACTTAGCGCAACCGCGACAATTAAGGATCCGGCAACACCGCCCAGCTGAAATTTACCGAGTTGGAATTGGCCGATCCAGAAGCCAATTGCCAGCGACAGGAAAATGAGTATTTCGGGAGAATGACTGAGCTGACTTTGTAACCACGTCATAACACTGTCCTTTTTATTTAAAAATAGGAAGATAAAAGTTAAGTTTTATTTACCTATTGTTGTTAAGTCATCATGCAATAATATTTAATTCTTAAGGCTCGATTGTGTTCACAGTTCATGAATGAAACATAGATGAAGTGTTAACACGCTCTGTATTTCGTCATTACTATCGACCTGACGAAAATAAAGTTCAATTGAGGCATGTGTCCTATTTGTTATAAATCTTATAAGAATTGAAATTTTATTGATTTAGAATAGAGTGTTACGCAACTTAGAAGAAATAACAGTACATTATTTGGCGTAATTGAAAGGTTTGATTTTATATTATTGAAAAATAAAATATATTTTTATTTTTAGAAAAGTTTCTTGACCAGTTGGTGATTGGCAGGTAATGGGAATTATGATCATTTATAAACTAAACCGTTAACATGTATACACTAATTTGCTAGGTGTACATAGTGAAGAAAGAGGATTCTAGTCACAAAAAACTTACATTGTAAAAAATAAAGTAAGCCCGATACATCAAAAAATTTATCGTTGTTTTTTAATAAAATGATAAAAATAGGCCAACGTTTAAGTTGACCTAATAAGTAGTTTGGGCGAGATCAAGTCGATTAAATACAATAGACTTGATAGTGGAAGAGATAGTGGATTAATCCTCAAACTCATTATATTGCGGTACTGGGCGGGTAAAACCACCAGTTTTATAAGCCAGATAAGCAATACCAATTGCAGCCCATGCCAGACCAACTTTCAATGCAGTTGGATCAATTTCCAGCCACATTAAGAAGACACTAATAAAACCAAGTGTTGGAATAACAATATAGTTAAAAATGTCTTTTAATGATTTTGTCTGTTTATCACGTAATGCATAGCGAGAAATGACCGAGAAATTCACAAAACTAAAGGCTGTTAAGGCACCAAAACTGATCAGATTGACAATATGCTCAAGGTTAATAAAACCGGCAGTCAATGCAATCAAACCAACAATCAGAATGTTATAGGTTGGAGTATGCAATCTTGGGCTGATATGACCAAAGATTTTTTTATTGATAATTCCATCACGTCCCATGACATACATTAAACGGGATACACCAGCATGTGCGGAAATACCAGATGCCATCACGGCAACCACAGCAAAATACAATACAAATGTTTTAAAGGCAATTGCACCAATGACAGGCAAAATATATTGAATATTCCCCAGTGCTGCCATCATCTCAGGCTGAGATTCATCCAGAATACTGAAATAAATGTTTGGATCACTTGGGAAAAACAGCTGAATAAAATAAGTGCTAAAAACAAAAATTGCCCCTGCAATCAATGCAGTAAGAAAAATGGCACGAGGCAAAGTTTTTTCAGCATCTTTGGTTTCTTCTGCAAGTGAAGACAAGGCATCAAAACCTGTAAATGAGAAACAAAGAATCGTTGCCCCTGCAATCAATGCGCCTACATTTGCCATATCACTCCAAAAGGGTGCCAGTGACCAAAGTGCGACGATATCTTGATTTAACGTACCATCCGCATGGATCCCTTGTGTGAGTAAAATATAGATCTGATAGACAAAGTAAAAAATTACACCAAGCTGTATAACAACAATTGTGGTATTAAAGCGAGCAACAAAACGCGCACCAAACAAGTTAATGATGGTCATAAATGCCGAAAGACCAATGACCCAATACCAGTGATTTACGCTTGGATATAAGGCGCGCAGATAAATATCGGCCAGAATAATATTGACCAGTGGCGACAGCAGATAATCCAGCCACGATGACCAGCCCACCATAAATCCGACATTGGGATGAATGGATTTCTGTGCATAAGTATAGGCCGAACCAGAAGATGGATAGCGCCTAATCATATGACCATAGCTGATCGAGGTTAGCAAAATGGCAACAAGTGCAAAAATATAGGATGTGGGTACATGTCCACTACTTTTCTCAGATACTAATCCAAAAGTATCAAATAAAGTCATGGGTTGAATATAAGCTAAACCGATAATAATGATGTGCCACAGCACAAGATTTTTTTTGAGCTTAGCTACCGATTGAGTCCCAGTATGAGTAGTCAATGGTGTTATCCTCTTTTAGATAAGGATGATCAAGGATCGCTATATATTTTAAGGATCATCAGACGATCCTCCCCAAAAACACTTTTTAAAAAAAGTGAGCCAATCTAGCCTAAATACTGTAGATTGTCAGCAAGTTCGTGGCAAGAAAAGCAAAAAATTAGCCAATATTTTGTCAATAATAGAGAAATAGCTAAAAATTACGAGAAAAAAATAAAAAAATTTAATTGAAAAATTTGATGACTGAAAATTTAACCGATAAGTCGAAAATTTAGATATAAAAAAACCTGATCAGACATCTGATCAGGTTTAAAATCAAACATTAAATTTGACGATTGACATCAATATTTTTGGTTTCTTTAATTAATAAGAAGGCAATGAGAGATAAAATGGCGGCACCGGATAGATAATAGCCCACGGCTTGTAAACCATAGGTCGTTGCCAGATAGGTGGCAATTAATGGTGCAAAAGATGCACCAAGAATACCCGCCATATTAAAGGTTAGGGCAGAACCAGTATAACGCACCGAAGTGGGGAATAATTCCGACAATACTGTACCAATTGGGCCATAGGTAAGTCCCATAATTCCCAAACCGATGCATAGGAATAAAAATACAGTAAATGGATTATTTGACGCCAGCATATCGGCAAAGAACAAACCAAAGATGGCAGCAAGAATACAAATGCCGATAGATGTGGTACGACGCCCAAATTTTTCTGCCAGAATTGCCGACAATGGGATAAATACAGCAAAAGATAAGGTAGCCAGCGTTACCATTTTCAGGAAGTCTTCACGGCTATAACCCAATTGTTGTGTGCCCCAGTTTAAGGAAAATACCGTGGTTAAGTAGAACACTACAAAGGTACAGACTGCTGCTAGTGTACCTAAAATCAGCATTGGTAAGTGGTGCTTAAATACTTCTGCAAAGGGCACATGTTTTTCTTCCTGCTTATCCAGAACTCGCTGGAATGCTGGTGTTTCATGTAGTTTTAGACGAATATACAGGCCCATAATCACCAAAATTGCACTGGCCAGAAATGGAATGCGCCAGCCCCATGCCATAAACTGTTCTTCGGTTAGGATGGCGCCGAGCAATAAAAAGAAACCATTGGCAAGAATTAAACCAAAGGGTGCGCCAAGCTGTGGAAACATGCCATACCATGCACGTTTACCTTCAGGTGCATTTTCTGTTGCCAATAAAACCGCACCACTCCATTCACCGCCCAGTCCAATCCCTTGGCCCAAACGGCATAAAGCCAGTAAAAGTGCCGCTGTAATTCCGATATCATGATAAGTTGGCAATAAGCCAATGGCAATCGTTGAAATCCCCATGGTTAATAAGGCTGCCACCAGCGTTGCTTTACGTCCGATGCGGTCACCAAAATGTCCAAACAGGGCCGAACCGATGGGGCGGGCAATAAAGGCGATCGCAAATGTCGCCAGAGATTTTAAGGTATTGGCTTGTGGGTCCCCATCAGGGAAAAACAAATGTGGGAAAATAATGACTGCTGCTGTCGCATAGATATAAAAATCATAAAATTCGATGGTTGTTCCCACCATACTTGCAGCAAGTACACGTCCTTTTGAGTTTAAAGGCTGATCAACAGCAGTGGCAGTTTCCATTGTTTTCAATGTCCCTGAAAGAAAATTCGCCTATTCTAACGAGGTCTTGACCATTTTGAAATTAAAAATTTACCTTGGCAAAGTGTTTAACATGGACCAAATGGCAAAAAAATGACTTGCGGCGCCCATGACCACAAAAATATGCCAGATGGCATGCGTATATTTATATTTTTTTGCCGCATAAAAAATAGTGCCAATGGTATAAAATAAACCGCCGGCAATCAGTAGTTGTAGGGCTGTACTGCTTAAATAGGTTCTCATGTCATCCATCACCAATACAGCCAACCAACCCATGACGATATAAGCAATCAACGATATTTTCTGAAAGCGATGCACAAAGAATAATTTAAAAAATGTACCAATCAGCGCGATGATCCATAAGGCAATAAGCAGAATTTTGGCTTTTTCAGTGGGTAAAAAGAGCGCCAGAAAAGGGGTATAGGTGCCGGCAATCAGATAATAAATTGCGGTATGATCCAGTTTCTTTAACCAGATGCGTTGTGTGGCAGAGCTAGACAGGTGATAGAGCGTTGAAGCGGAGAACAATAAAATCAGACTTAGTCCATAGGCCAGCATGCTGAGTCCGGCTTGCCAGGATAGCGGCACTGCTTTGATCAACAAGAAAATGGTACCCAATACTGCAAGGATTGCGGCTAGTCCGTGGGTCCATGCATTTAATCGTTCTTCTTCTGCACTGTAGCTATATGGAATTTTAGTCATTGTCCGGGAAATTTAAAATTTAAATCGGATCTATTTATGCGCCATAATCCATAAAAAAGATATGGCATTTCTGCTATTTTTGCAAAGCTAATGCAGCTTGTGCTGAAGTTGGTTAAAATAGCCAACTTGACCTAAAACAATGGAAGCACCATGACTGCCAATAACTTACAACCCAATCAGCTTGAATTTTTTAATCAAGTCGAGCAGGCATGGCAACAACAGCATTTTGAACGTATTATTTTGAGTCAATACCACGGCGAAATTGCAAAACTGGAAAAAATAACCGTGCGCAGCATTGTATTGAAAGATCAAACTTTGCTGAATGTGGTCTATCGTTATCAGACGCAGGATATTACCAAAAATTATTCATGGCATGAATTTTCAGCATTATTACAGGAATGGCTGAATCAATGTCAGCAAATCAATTTATTTACCGAGGGTCAGGAAATTCAGCTGAAATATAAAAAAGGTCAATGGAAACTGAGCCAAAGTAAACATAAATCAAATGCAGTTGTTCAGGTTCTACCACAATCACATGATCGCAATAAAAAACGCTGGATTGCACAGGATCGTTTATTTCTACAATTGCTGGGTATTACCGATCAAAAACACGAAATTATTCCCAGCATGGCACGTAAATGGAAACAAATTAATAAGTTTGTGGAAATTTTTGCAGGTGCAATTGAACAGGCACAGTTGCAACAGCAAGAAGATTTACATGTGGTGGATTTTGGCTCGGGTAAAGGTTATCTGACCTGTGCTGTTTATGACTATTTACTGGGTCAACATTTACAGCCGCACGTGACAGGTGTCGAATTGCGGGAAGAACTGGTAAAAGTTTGCCAGAATGTGGCGCAGCAGGCAGGCTATGATCAGCTTAGATTTTTCCAAGGCGATGTACGCAGTTATTTTCCGGAAAAAACTGATGTGATGATTGCTTTGCATGCCTGTGATGTTGCTACCGATTTTGCCATTCATACCGGTATTCGTTTGGGCGCGAAGGTTATTATGTGCGCGCCATGTTGTCATAAGGAATTACGTCCGCAGTTGCAAGCGCCACAGGTTTTAAAGCCGATGCTGCAATTTGGTGTGCATGTTGGACAACAAGCAGAAATGCTGACCGATACTTTACGTGCATTGTTGTTACAAGCCTATGGCTACGAAACCAAAGTGCTGGAATTTGTATCCCTAGAACATACCAGTAAAAACAAAATGATTCTGGCCACCCGACAACAGTCATTTAAACAGGTGGATCAAAATATTCTGGATCAGGTACAGCAGTTAAAAACTTTTTATGGTATTGAAAAACATACACTGGAGTTGTTATTAAAGGATTTACCGGTTGATCAAAAGATAGGTTGTTTATGTTAGATATGACATAAATAATGAATTTAGTGTGATTTAATGCGTATTGTTTTTATGCTATGGAATACGCTATGATCAAAAATAACAAGATATACATGGATAAAAATCATGATAAAAGGTGTTATTTCAACTCAAAAATATCTAAACACATTTTTAATCATATCAGGAAGTTTGCTATTTAGTTCGGGAGCGTTTGCCGATAATATGAATGTCCATGTCTTAAGTGCGACTGTTAAGGATCAGAATATTGCCAATGCCGAGATTTTTCTGCAAAAAAATGGCGAAAATTCGCAAAAGGTAATCAGCAATAGTCAGGGCAAGGCGACCTTATCCAGTTCGGATGCAGATAATAGTGATCATTTATTGATTATCAAAAAAGCCGGTTATTCTACGCTGGTGACAAAGTGTCCCTGTGATGGTCGAACCTATGCCTTGAGTCCTGTATTGCAATCCCTTGACAGTATGCGCATTGTTTTAAACTGGGGCAGTACACCAGATGATCTGGATTCACATTTGATTTATGGTTCAAATCATATTTACTGGGATGCCAAACTGGCACCTCAAGCCAATCTGGATGTAGATGATACCGATGCTTATGGACCTGAAACCATCACCATTGATAAGCGCTTAAACAATCAATATTATGTGTATGCTGTTCATAATTATAGTGACCGCAATTCAAATAACACAAAAAGTTTAAGTTATAGTGATGCGACTGTACGGGTGTATGTGGGTGAGTCGCTGGTTAGAACTTATGTTGTGCCAAGCAATGTTCAGGGCAACTTATGGACATTATTCAGGATTACGCCAAATGGTGAAATTCAGGATATCAACCGTATTTCCAATACACCAGCTAATCCAGTCTTGATTCCTCAGTCTGTTAATCAGTTTGAGCAGAATACAGCACTGGCTTTAACAAATGTCAGTCAAGCCAGTCTGCAACGTGCCAAGACCTTAAATCTGCAAGGTGATAAAGCTTATCAACAAGGCCAGTTGGAACAGGCGATTTTATTGTATCAACGTGCAATTGATGAAAATCCGAATGCAGCACAAACCTATAGCAATATTGCCGTTGTTTATCAAAAACTAGGCAGAAGTTCAGAAGCACTGTGGGCGAATCGTAAAGCCATTGAACTGGCAAGCAATCAAAATACCAAGGCTTATTCACATTATAATATCGGTAGAATTTATGAGCAGAATGGGCGTAAAGCAGATGCGCTCTATCATTATCAGCGTGCAAACGAATATAAACCAAGCGATAGCTATAAACAGGCAATTCAAAGAATACAGTAGATCTCTTATTAGGTCATATGCCAGTGTTATGTGCTGAATAAGAATGATCGGTTGTGTCTACGAGATAAACGCAACCGATCAATCATGGTCAGGAGCAAGGCTCAATTGCCAGTGCTTCACTTGCATATTGTAATTGCCAGAGCTGTGCATACTTGCCTTGTTTGTCCAGCAGTTCCTGATGCGTACCTTGTTCCAGAACCTCGCCATGTTCCAGCACAATAATATTACTTGCAGCAATAATGGTGGATAGGCGATGTGCAATAACAATCACGGTTTTGTCTTTCACCAGTTCATCAATTGCTGCCTGTACAGCCAATTCACTAAAGGTATCCAGTGCCGCAGTCGGCTCATCCAGAA
The DNA here is from genome assembly GCF_002174125.1 of Acinetobacter populi. Classification (GTDB taxonomy): domain Bacteria; phylum Pseudomonadota; class Gammaproteobacteria; order Pseudomonadales; family Moraxellaceae; genus Acinetobacter; species Acinetobacter populi. The sequence goes on along the minus strand of NZ_NEXX01000001.1, from coordinate 381,002 downwards.
TGACAATCGGTGCATCTTTTAACAATGCCCGTGCGATGGAAATGCGTTGTCTTTCACCTCCGGAAAGGCTGCCACCAATATCACCAATACGGGTTTGATAGCCTTCCGGGAGTTGCGAGATAAACGTATGGCATTGTGCCCGTTTGGCAACCGCAATGATTTCTGCTTCGGTGGCATCTTCTTTGGCCATTTTAATATTATTCATGATGCTGTCATCGAATAAATATACATCCTGAAACACCACCGAGATATAAGACATCAATTCATGCGGAAGCATATTTTTAATATCAATGCCGCCAATTTTAACCTGACCTTGCTGACAATCTGCATAACGCATGATCAAGCGTGTCAAGGTGGTTTTACCACAACCTGAATGTCCAACCAGACCCGTCAGACTTTTTTCTGGAATATGGAGATTAATCTGATGTAATGCCCAGTCCTGATTTTCATGATTACTTTTATCATTGTCCTGTTCATATTGAAAACTGACCTGATCAAAATGAATATCAAAGCGGGTTGGCAGTTGGGTTGGTGTATGCGTGGTGAAAGGCTGAATATTCAGCATATTTTCAATACGAGCATAACCCGCTTCAAGTAAACTGAAAAACATGGTCATCGAAGTAAATGCAGCAATTGGTTCGGCAAAACGAATGATGATCACTAGCATGGCAATAAAATACATTGCATTGCTATAACCAAACAATACCAACCACAAGCCAATTGCAATAGCAATTAATAAACCCACTTCAATTGCAGAGGTGACGATCAGATTGGGCTTACCACCTTTACGGTGGCCGATCTCTTGTGCCATATGAACTTTATCAATCATCGGGTACAGACGCTGCGTCTGATCACCTACACAATTGGCTGCCTTTAACACTGGCAAGCCCTGAGTATATTCCACCAGCTCGGCATTCAATTCGCCATTGAGTTTGCTCATCATCTGCATGCCGCGATCATAGGCCGGTTTGCGCCAGCGATATAAGGGAATAATTGCAGGAAAGATCAGTAAAATAATTAGGGCAATATGCCAGTCAAAGAAAAACGATAAAATGCCGACAGTAATCGGTACCACCAAGGCATACAGCATGATACTAACTACAGTCAAGGTATAGGCAATGACTTCATCAGCACTGCCAGCAATGGTGGCATTCCATTCGCCAGCACGTTTTTTCGATAATAATTGTAGGGGAATTTGTCTTAATTTTTCCCCAAGGTTGGTTCTTAAGACATGTTGTGCCTGTGCAGCATGGCCTTGATAGTCATAATCCTGTGCCTTCCAGCGTAGCACTGAACTCAACAGCACGAATGCAGTTAAAACGACCAGCCAGAAAGTGATGTTGGAAATTTGCTGCGTGGTCATTGCCAGAAAAATAGGATAAAGACAACTAAATGCGATCCCCTGACAAATGGCAGATAAGGTCATGAGGAGAAATGCCTTACGCAAACTGGCCTGTTCATCGCCTGCGGAACGTAACATCTGCTGATAAATTTCTTTAAGGGAATGAATGCGCTGTGTTTTGTGGTGTATATCAGCCATGAGAAGATTCTCCATGAGCAACTGAAGAGACGGGCTTCAGTGCAATATGCCAATGCTGTGCCTGTTGAAATGCCTGCCATAATTCGACATAGCGACCCTGTTTTTGCAATAATTGTTGATGTGTACCTTGTTCGATTAATTCGCCTTGATCAAAAAATAGAATTTGATCAGCATGCTGAATCGTGGCAAGACGATGGGCAATCATGATTACAGTTTTGCCATGCATCAGATTTTTTAGGGCTTGCATTAATAATGCTTCATTTTCGGCATCGGCAAATGCGGTTGCTTCATCCAGAATAAGGATGGGGCGATTCTGCAAAATCGCACGGGCAATGGTGATCCGCTGGCGTTGTCCGCCGGAAAGATTGGCACCGCGTTCGCCCACTTGCGTATCATATTCATCATTAAGATTACGGATAAATTCGTCTGCTTGTGCTAAACGCGCTGCGTCCCGAATCTGTTCTTCTGTGGCATGTGGCACGCCCAGTCGGATATTATTGGCAATGGTATCGGAAAATAGAAAATTATCCTGAAAGACAAAAGCAACTTGTGCCATCAGATCTGTTGTGGCGATATCCTTGATATTGATGCCGCCAATTTTAATTGTCCCGCTATCGACATCCCAGAAACGAGGAATCAATTTGGCAACAGTGGATTTACCTGCACCTGATGCACCAACCAATGCGGTAAAACTATATTCCGGGACAGTAAAATTAATGTCTTTTAATGCCAGTATTTGACGTTCTGGATAACGAAAATTAACGTGTTCAAACACAATAGAATGTTGTTCTGGTGTCTTGCTGTGCTCAGTTTGGGGTAAAGGCGCAACGGCAAGTAATTCTAGAATACGGGTTGCACTGATTTTTGATTTTTCAATCAGATGATACAAACTCATATAGGGCATTAAGGATTCCACCATGCCTGTACCGAGTAACAGAGTGGCGACCAGCACCTCAAAACTTAGCTGCCCGTGTTGCCATAAATAAATACCGACAATCAGCAAGATCACAAACGTGGGTAGGGGATTCAGGATTAACATGGAAATTCGGGCTGTTAATCCGCTTTGTTTGTACCAGTCGCTAAGAATCACTTTATAGGCATATAGCGCATTTTCATAACGGCGGAAGGACTTTTGTCCACCATCAAATGTTCGTACGACAGGCATGGCCTGTACAAACTCGATGACTGCACCATTTACATTTTCCCGTGCCTGATTATAAACCTTATTCATTTCATCGTGATTTTTCATCACCAATGACATAATCAGCATGCCGACAATTAAGATGGCAACACTGAGTAAGGCCATACGCCAGTCAAACCAGAGCAATGCCAGAAATGTGAGAACAGGGAAAACGTAGGCACGGGCAAAAAGTGGTGTTGCATCAGCCACAAAGGCATGCAGTGATTTTACGTCATCCTGCATGATTTTGCTGATCGCGCCCGAACCTGTCGTGGTAATGTAGCCTAAAGGTAATGTTGCAAGATGCACACTCATGTCTTTACGCAAAATTGCTTCCAATCTAAATGCAGCAAAATGAGATTGGTTAAACGCATTTAAGCGTAAGACATAAGCAATAATGGTGAGTAATACAATTATGCTAAAGATCGTATAAATCTGTTGAATGTGTTGTTGTAGCAAGGCCTGTATCAGGTAGGCAATCGCAACCAGTAAAGCAACGGTGCAGATTGCAGATAAGGTCGAGAGCAATATCGCAAAGTTAATTTGTTTTTTCACCGGCGTAATGATTCGCCAGTTTGGATTGTCACTCATTTTGATCCTCTTTTTATGATAATAATAATCATTATCAAATATATATTATCTATTTCGAGAAGACCAGTGAAAAATGAACTGGGTAATTTAGTACACTGATATTTAAACTCTTTATATTTGATTTGGTCATCTATTCGGTGTGGTCGCATAGATTCAGCGTTATTGATTTTTCATATTTTTTGCTTAATTCTGAGAAATAGATTGCTTAAAATACTGAAAGATTAAGATAAAATATCAGATCATCTTAAATGCAGTTTCGATGAATCCGAGTGTGCTATAAAGTTGCCACTTACATGTTTGCGATTAAATAGAATTCATCACAATGACATATTTTCAAAGTATCTTATTGATTAGGTTAAATAGATACATTGGAAAATGTGATGAAGATAACCCATGCATTACAACAAAAAGTCATTGGTAAATATAAAGATATTATCGAACATCAAGTGACCATCATCGAAGCACAACGCGACAAAATACAAAAACTGGAACAGGAACTGGAAAAATTTAAACAACCACATCATGTCGAATTACCAAAGCATGGTCTGGCTTTATTTAAAAGACGATTCTGGATTTAAGCAAAACAAAGTGATACAACCACACTGATCTTAAGTGTTTGCGATTTAAACCCAAGTTTATAAAATTCTTACTGCGATTTGGATGGTATATTGCTAAATCAGATGTTAAGCAGACTGAAACAGTCCGTAGGCTATTTCAGTCTTTTATTTTAGAAAAATCTTATTTGATGATTTCACCTGATGCAGCATGTTTTTTTAATAATTCTGGTGCTTTAAATCGTTCACCATATCTGGCTTCAAGAGTATTAGCACGTTGCAGCACTTTATCTAGACCATACTGATTTAAAAACTGAATTGCCCCACCTGTCCACGGCGCAAAACCGATACCAAAAATTGAACCAACATTGGCATCGACTACCGATTCCAGTACATTTTCTTCATAGCAGCGTAGCGTATCTAGTGCCTGTACAAACAAGATACGGTCAATAATATCCTGTTCGGTCAGGTCATGATCTTTAGCCCAATAGCTTAGCCCATCCCAAAGATATTTTTTTCCGCTTTCAGGATATTCATAAAACCCTGCGCCTGCGGCTTTACCTTTACGGTTTTGTTGGTGAATCATCCATTGTAGTACATCTTCACTCGGTGAATGTGGCAAGGATTTTCCTTCAGTTGCAAGGGCTTTACGTGCTTCATTGCCAATGTGTTCGGATAATGTCAGGCTCACTTCATCTTGAATGGCAAGTGGACCAACAGGCATACCTGCTTTAAGAGCTGCCATTTCAATTTTGGCTGGATGTACCCCTTCGGCCAGCAAGCGCATACCTTCCTGTACAAATGTCCCGAATACCCGACTGGTAAAGAAGCCACGACTGTCATTAACGACAATGGGTATTTTTCCGATTTGTTGTACAAAATCATAAGCACGTGCCAGTGTTTCATCAGAGGTATGTTGTCCCTTGATGATTTCTACCAGTTGCATTTTATCCACTGGACTAAAGAAATGCAGACCAATAAAGTGCGTTGCATCCTTACTGGCTTGAGCTAAACCTGTAATGGGTAAGGTCGACGTGTTTGAGGCAAAAATTCCACCATCTAGTAAATATTGCTCTGCTTCTTGTGTGACTTTCGCTTTTAATTCCTGATTTTCAAATACTGCTTCAATGATCAGATCACATCCCTGTAAGTCTTTGGCTTCGGCAGTCGGTTGAATATGTGCCAAAATTTGATCTTTCTTTTCTGCGGTTAAACGACTGCGAGAAATACGCTTTTCCAATAGTTTCTGACTATAGGCTTTGCCTTTTTCCGCAGCCTCAATCGAAACATCTTTAAGAACTACGGGTATTCCCTTGATTGCTATGGCATAGGCAATGCCTGCACCCATCATACCAGCACCCAGTACACCCACTTTTTGGGCTTGCCATTTTGCAATGCCTTGTGGACGGCTGGCACCTGCCTTAATGGCATTTAATCCATGCCAGAATGTACCAATCATGTTCTTGGCGACTTGACCTGTAGCAAGCAGAGTAAAATAACGACTTTCTATACGTAGAGCAGTATCAACATCAACCTGTGCACCTTCTACTGCCGCTGCCATGATGGCTTCTGGCGCAGGATAACAGCCTTTGGTTTTATCACGTAATATGGCTGGAGCAATCGCAAGCATCTGTGCAACCGCGGGAGTTTTGGGATCACCACCTGGAATTTTATAGCCTTTAACATCAAAAGGTTGTTGGCTCTTTGGATTGACCTTGATCCATGCAATGGCTTTTTCCAGTAATTCTGGTTGTGTTTGTGCAGTGTCATGGATTAGACCAGCTTTGAGGGCTTGCTCTACACCAAACTGTTTACCTTCCAATAGATAAGGGAATGCAGTTTGTAAACCAAGTAAACGAACCATACGCACAATGCCACCACCACCGGGCAATAAACCTAGAGTAACTTCGGGTAAACCAAACTTGGTTTTAGGATCGGTTAAGGCAATACGATGATGACAGCCTAAAGCAATTTCCCAGCCGCCGCCCAAGGCTGTACCATTTAAACACGCCACCACAGGCACACCCAAAGTTTCGATATAACGTAGCTGGTTTTTCAGTTCCTGAATGGTATGAAAAAATGCTGTGGCATGTTCGGGTTGAATCTGGATTAGATCATCAAGATCACCGCCAGCAAAGAAGGTTTTCTTTGCCGAGGTAAAAATAATGCCTGTGATCTTGTCTTCCTGAGCAAGTGTTTTAACTGTGTCGGTTAAAGCCTCACGAAAATCTGCATTCATGGTGTTGGCAGATTGATTGGGAGAATCCAAGGTTAAAATCACGATGTTATCGGCATTTTTATGATATTGAATTGCGCTCATGACTTTACTCCTTAAACTCTTTCAATAATGGTGGCAATTCCCATCCCACCGCCTACGCAGAGGGTGGCTAAACCACGTTTTTTGTTTTGACGTTCCAGTTCATCCAGTAATGTGCCGATAATCATTGCACCTGTAGCACCCAGTGGATGTCCCATGGCAATTGCACCACCATTGACATTGACTTTCTCCGCAGGCACATTTAATTCATTGATAAAACGCATCACTACCGCTGCAAAAGCTTCATTGACTTCAAATAAATCAATATCATCAATGGTTAAACCAGCTTTTTGTAGTGCTTTACGAGCGGCAGGGGCAGGGCCAGTCAGCATAATGGTAGGATCTGTCCCGACCAGTGCCGTGGCAATAATTTTGGCACGAGGTTTTAAACCTAGTTCCTGTGCTGCTTTTTCTGAGCCAATCAAGAGTAATGCCGCACCATCAACAATGCCTGATGAATTCCCTGCATGATGTACATGATTGATTTTTTGTGCTTCTGGATATTTTTGCAAGGCAACAGCATCAAAGCCCATTTGTCCCATCATTTCAAAACTAGCATTGAGTTTGGCAAGCCCTTCAACTGTGGTATTGCTACGAATAAACTCATCTTTATCCAGAATCGTCACGCCTGCGGCATCTTTGACAGCAATGATAGAGCGATCAAAATACCCATTGGCTTGCGCTTGTGCGGCTTTTTGTTGGGACTGTACCGCAAAAGTATCGACATCTGTGCGACTATAACCATCTAATGTAGCGATTAAATCTGCACCGATACCTTGCGGAACAAATGAGGATTTTAAATTGGTTTCTGGATCCAGTGCCCAAGGTCCGCCATCTGAACCCATGGCAATCCGTGACATGGATTCGACACCGCCTGCCACGATTAAATCTTCCCAGCCTGAACGAATTTTTTGAGCCGCTAAATTAACAGCTTCCAGACCTGAGGCACAAAAACGATTGATTTGCATACCAGCGACTTGATCACTCCAGCCTGCGGCAATGGCTGCGGTCTTGGCAATATCGCCACCCTGATCGGCAATTGGGGTAACACAGCCTAAAATAATATCTTCGACTTTTGTGGTATCCAGCTGCTGACGTTGTTGTAAGGCATGTAATAGGGTTGTGACAAGTGTAATGGGTTTAACTTCGTATAAACTGCCATCTTTTTTTCCTTTCCCGCGGGGCGTGCGAATCGCATCAAAAATATAAGCTTCGCTCATGCTGACGTCCTGTATCATTAAAATCATTGTGTAACGAGTGTACGCAATAAAATGTCTATCACAATGACCAGTTTGATAAACTTGGCTGATCTTATTGGTCAATCTACAGCATTATGCGTTATATCAATGCTATAGGAACATCTGGTTCGGGAAAGTCAACGCTGGCACGGCAATTGGTAACTAAGTTAAATCTGACTTAGTATGGGGAAATGGTATAGGTATAAAGTATTAACATATTTAGTTTATTCACCTAATTTGACTAAAACAAAAGCATTTTTACAGCAGCTTTAATCAGAGAGAGATGATGCAAACAATCCGTGCCAAAGCTTTGTGTATTTTTCGCCATAATAACAAAGTTTTATTATCAGAAGCTTATGATCCAGCCAAAGATGAACATTATCTAAGACCGATTGGTGGCAGCATTGAGTTTGGTGAAACATCGCAACAGGCCATTGAAAGAGAAGTGCTTGAAGAGATTGGTGCAGAAATCCATGTGCTTGGATTGCTGGAGGTATATGAAAATTTATTTACTTTTAATGGCCAACAAGGTCACGAAATTGTGTTTATGTATCATGCACAATTAAAAGATCAACGTATATATGATCAACCGCAAGTATTGGGCTGCGAAACTGATGGGACGCAGTTTATTGCAAAATGGTTTAGTCAGGCTGAAATTTACGCCACCCAAAAACCTGTTTATCCGATAGGCGTTGATCGTGTACTCTTTAGCAATGCTTTCTAGGCATGAGCACATTTCAATTTAAGATAAATAGAGCGTTTAAAACATGAATGAAATGACAGATTTTTTGGCAAATGGGGTGGTTTTAAGTCAACACGGCGTGCGTTTGGAACCCTTGGATTTTACCCATGCTGATGGTTTAGCAAAAGCATGTCAGGATGGCGAACTGTGGACATTACGGGTAACGTCTACACCACATTATACAAAGGTTGATGAGTATATTGCTCAGGCACTTGAACAAAAAAATGTGGGTAGCCGATTTGCTTTTGCCGTGATTGATATTGAGCAGGATCTTGTGATTGGTACCAGTAGTTATCATGATATTGTGCCGGCACTTGGGCGTGTGGAAATTGGCTATACATGGTATGCCAAGACCTATCAACGTACCCATGTCAATACCACCTGTAAATTTTTACTGTTGCAATATGCCTTTGAGGTATTAAAGGTCAATACGGTAGGTTTTCGTACCGATCAATTTAATTTTGCCAGTCAAAAAGCAATTGAGCGTTTGGGCGCAAAAAAAGATGGGGTGATTCGTGGGCATGCTTTGCGTAAAGATGGTAGCATTCGCGATACTGTGATGTATAGCATTGTTAATGGTGAATGGACAAATGTGAAAGCGCATTTAAGCTATTTATTACAGGATAAATATTAGAAAAGGGCAGTATTTGGATAAGCATCAGCTTTTTGCACTGTCGAGAAAAATTATTTCATCAAGATGCGGTGAGTAAGGCAAAGATTTTTATCTGCTTTCACAGGGTAGAGAGGGTTAAACTGGCTTAAAAAACTGCTAGAATAGAGCGGTTTTTAACATATGAATCAATCAACGAGAGTTATTATGTCACTGGAAGCTCTGACCAATGAAGCGTTGGCTGCGATTGCAGCAGCCAATGATCTTGCCGCACTTGATCAAGTACGTGTGCAATTTACAGGGAAAAAAAGTCAGCTTGCAGAGCAGTCAAAATCACTGGGTAAAATGGATCCCGAAACACGCAAAGTTGAAGGGGCAAAAATCCATGCCGTTCGTGAAGCGATTAACAATGCACTGACCGAACGTCAGACAGCATTACAACAACAAGCTTTACAAGCAAAACTTGCCAGCGAAACTATCGACATCAGTTTACCAGGTCGTGGTCAACAAATTGGCAGCATTCACCCTGTGACGCAAGTACGTGAGCGTATTAGCCAGTTTTTTACCAAAGCCGGCTTTCTGGTGGCAGAAGGCCCAGAAGTTGAAGATGATTATCACAACTTTGAAGCCTTAAATATTCCAGGACACCATCCTGCGCGTGCCATGCACGATACTTTCTATTTCGATGCTCAGCATTTATTGCGTACGCATACATCGGGTGTACAAATCCGTACCATGGAAGTGAGCAAGCCACCGATTCGGATCATTTGCCCAGGGCGTGTGTATCGGTGTGATTCAGATCAGACACATTCGCCGATGTTCCATCAGATCGAAGGTTTGTATGTGACTGAAAACACCAACTTTACAGAATTTAAAGGCATTATCATCAATTTGCTGGAAGCCTTTTTTGAAAAAGAATTAACCGTGCGTTTTCGTCCGTCCTATTTTCCATTTACCGAACCAAGTGCCGAAGTGGATATTATGGATGAACGGGGTAAATGGCTGGAAGTCATGGGCTGCGGCATGGTACATCCAACAGTACTTAAAAATTGCGGGATTGACCCGGAACAATATTCAGGCTTTGCCTTTGGTTTAGGAATTGAGCGTTTTGCCATGTTACGTTATGGCGTAAATGACTTGCGCTTATTCTATCAAAATGATGTGCGTTTCTTACGCCAATTTGCCTAAATCAAGATTAAAGTTTGAGGAAAGATTATCATGAAAATTAGTGAAAATTGGTTACGCAGTTGGGTGAACCCGGCAGTTGATAGTGACAAGTTGGCCGAACAACTGACCATGTTGGGACTGGAAATTGATGAAACTGCCCCTGTGGCAAAACATTTTACCGGTGTAGTGGTGGGAGAGGTTTTGACGGTTGAGCAGCATCCTGATGCAGATCGTTTACGTGTCACCACAGTCAACATTGGAGAGGCTGAACCTTTACAAATCGTTTGTGGTGCACCGAATGTACGTGTGGGAATGAAAGCTCCAGTAGCGACCATTGGTGCAGTATTACCAGGTGATTTTAAAATTAAAAAAGGCAAGCTACGTGGCGTTGAATCACATGGCATGCTATGCGGTGCATCAGAAATTGATCTGGAAGATAAAATTGATGGGCTGCTGGAATTACCGGAAGATGCGCCAGTTGGGATATGTATCCGCGAATATTTGAAGCTTGATGATCGGGTCATTGACATTAGTATTACACCGAATCGCGGTGACTGTTTTAGTATTCGTGGGATTGCCCGCGAAGTAGCGGTGATCAATCAACTGCAATATCAGGCACCTGATATTCAGCCTGTTGCCGCAACGATTGCAGATGAAAAACCAGTATTCGTTGAAACCCAAGGTGCACCACGTTATTTGGGGCGTATCATTAAAAATGTCAATACGCAGGCAGTTACACCAGACTGGATGCAAGAGGCATTATCACGTTCCGGGATTCGTAGTCACAGTATTCTGGTGGATATTACCAACTATGTATTGATGGAACTGGGTCAACCTCTGCATGCTTTTGATCTGGATAAAATCACTGGTTCAGTGATTGTACGTCAGGCCAAAGAAGGTGAAAAGCTGGTTTTACTGAATGAGCAGGAAGTTGCGCTGCAAGATGATGTGATGGTAATTGCTGATGATGAAAAAGTGCTGGCAATTGCAGGGATCATGGGTGGCTTATCGTCTAGTGTGACTGATACAACTCGGGATATTTTTCTTGAAAGTGCCTTCTTCGATCCTTTAGCCATTGCTGGTCGTGCTCGTCGTTTTGGTTTACATACCGATGCATCGCAGCGTTATGAACGTGGGGTCGATTTCGAATTGCCTTTGCTTGCCATGCATCGTGCCAGTCAGTTGATTCAACAACTGGCAGCAACAGATGAAACCGGTTTTGCTGAAATTACCGTAGAGGAAAAACCTGAGTTATTACCAAAGCGTACAGCGATTGGTTTGACACAAGTTCAGGTGGATAAACTACTCGGCTTTAGCATTGAAGGTGCTTTTATTGAAGATGTTCTGACACGTTTGGAATGTCAGGTTGAACGCACTGTAGATGATGGCTGGATTGTTACACCGCCTTCACATCGTTATGATTTAAGCATCTATCAGGATTTGATTGAAGAAATTGCCCGCATCTATGGTTATGACAATATTCCAACTGCCAAACCAGAGATGCAGATTACACTGGCTGATTATCAGGATCAAACAGAATTGGGGCAATTGCGTCAAACCTTGGTGACATTAGGTTATCAGGAAGCAATCAGTTTTAGTTTTGTCGATGAAAAACTAGAAAAACAACTGAATCCAGACGTTCAGGCTTTGGCACTGGCCAATCCAATTTCCAGCGATCTTGCTGTGATGCGTAGCACCTTGTTATCCAGTTTAATTCCGTGTGTACAATACAATATTAATCGTCAGCAGGGCCGTGTACGTTTCTTTGAACTGGGCTTACGTTTTGCTTATCCACAAGATCAGCAAGATACAAACAGTATTGATGATCTTAAGCAAATTCCGACATTAGCCCTGATTGCTGTGGGTTCACATAAACCTGAACAATGGCATGAAAAAACTCAAGCCATGGATTTTTTTGATTTAAAAGGTGAAATCGAAAATATTTTGGCTGTTGCACATATACAGGCAGAATATGTACGTTCCGAACGTGCCTGGTTACATCCGGGACAATCGGCAGAGATTTTGCATAATGGCAAGTCTATCGGTTATTTAGGCCGTTTACATCCTTCGCTGGAAACTGCACTGGATTTGGGCATAACATGGGTGGCAGAGCTCGATCAAAGTGCAGTTTTGCAACCGTATGTATATAATTTTACAGAATTATCACGTTTTCCTTCGGTTAGACGTGATATTGCAGTATTAATTAATGATACTATTGCGCTAAGTCGTATAGACGCTACTATAAAACAAGCAGCGGGCGAGTTTCTAGCAGCAAGTTGGTTGTTTGATGTCTATACCGGACAGGGTGTGGACGTAGGATATCGTTCATTGGCATTCGCTTTGCATTTTCAACATTCTTCACGTACACTCGAAGATGCTGAGATTAAGCAAGCGATGGACAACGTGATTGAAAGCCTAGAAACAACGTATAAAGCAAAATTGAGGGCATCATGACAGCATTAACGAAAGCTGAGATGGCAGATCATCTAAGTGAAAAAACAAGCTTAAACCGCCGTGAAGCAAAGCAACTTGTTGAGCTTTTCTTCAACGAGCTGAGTCAGGCATTAATTGAAGGTGAGCAAGTCAAACTTTCAGGATTTGGTAATTTTGAATTACGTGATAAACGTCAACGTCCTGGACGAAATCCGAAAACTGGCGAAGAAATTCCAATTACTGCGCGTCGTGTAGTGACATTCCGTGCAGGACAAAAATTCAGACAACGAGTCGAAAACGAACAAAGCTGATTTCGTTTTACGCTATTGAAGGCATCCTAGTGATGCCTTTTTTAATGTTTGGATTTAAACGATTTTATGATGATGAAAAGCTCTTTCCAATTGATCCTTATCTGTGGAAATAGGTGTGAATGACAAGAGTAAGATCAAATATCTAAAAGTATAGGGAGAGCGATAAAATGGCGTTATACGCTGTATATAGCACGACATGATGGTTTTAGTATTTAAAGATGAAAAGGGTAGTTACAGTGTCTAGATACGTTGAGAGTACTTTAAAATAGGATAGACAGATCTAATAAGTGATTAAACGAATAAGAATAGAAAAAAGAATTATAACGATGGAACTGAAATTTATTTTAAATCACTAAGACAATAAAAAAGAGAGCAAATGCTCTCTTTTTAAGAATTATGCTTCTAATTTTAAAAATTAGTGAGCAGCTTCTTCTTTAGGTGCGTCAGCAGCTGGAGCAGCGGCAGCGTCAGTTGCAGCAGCAGCGGCATCAGTTGCAGCGTCAGCAGCAGTAGTAGCAGCGTCAGCAGCTTGGTCAGCAGCAGCAGTAGCTTCTGTAGCAGCAGCGTCTGTAGATTGAGCAGCAGCAGCGTCAGCAGCAGCTTCAGCTTCTGTAGCAGCAGCAGTTGCGTCAGCAGCAGCAGCGTTAGCATCAGTAGCAGCTTCTTCAGTTTTCTTAGCACAGCCAACGAAAGTTAAAGACGCAGCAATAGCAGTTGCAATAGCAATATTTTTGAATAACATGGCATCACTCTCTATATAAATTGAGATTAAGTTAAGATTCGCCTTTATAGTAAAAAGATAAATCTTCCCTCGCATTGGATGAATTATCTTAAGGCTTATCGGCTTGATGAATATGCTATCACCGAGTGATTTTAATTTCTACTGGCTTGATATTTTTTAATGATGAAAAATATAAATTAACTTTTAAAAATTAAGAAGATTTAGCAATAGCAAAATATAACCTCTTTAAAATATATTTATAAATAATTGAATTATATTTATTTTTTATTAATAGGGCGGCGATGATCAACAGCAGCATTTTCTTCGTTACGTCATGTAAAAAAATGTAATGTTTGTCAACCAATTTTGAATTCATAAAAAAACCGCCATTTTTTATAAAATAGCGGTTATTTTGTTTGGACAATTAAGCTTATTGTTTACGTTTCATTTGATCGAAAAAGTCATCATTGGTTTTGGTTTCTTTCATGCGATCAAGTAAAAATTCCATTGCAGCAAGCTCATCCATAGGATGTAACAGCTTACGCAGAATCCAGACTTTACGCAGGTTTTCTTCACTCATCAGACGTTCTTCACGGCGCGTACCGGATTTTTTGATGTTCATCGCAGGGAAGACACGTTTTTCAGCAATACGTCGATCCAAGGTGACTTCTTGGTTACCGGTACCTTTGAATTCTTCGTAAATCACTTCATCCATTTTACTACCGGTTTCAATCAACGCAGTAGAGATGATGGTTAATGAGCCACCTTCTTCAATATTACGTGCCGCACCAAAGAAACGCTTTGGACGTTCTAGTGCATGTGCATCCAAACCACCGGTCAGAACTTTACCTGAAGAGGGGATTACGGTGTTATAAGCACGGGCAAGACGGGTAATGGAATCCAGCAAGATCACCACATCTTTTTTATGCTCAACCAGACGTTTGGCTTTTTCAATTACCATCTCGGCAACTTGAACGTGACGAGTCGGTGATTCATCAAATGTTGAGGCAACCACTTCACCACGCACACTACGTTCCATTTCTGTGACTTCTTCTGGACGTTCGTCAATCAATAGCACGATCAGAAAAACTTCCGGATTGTTACGTACAATCGATTGCGCGATGTTTTGTAATAACATGGTTTTACCGGCTTTTGGCGGTGCCACAATGATAGAACGCTGGCCTTTACCGATAGGTGCGATAAGATCGACCACACGTGCAGTTAAATCTTCTGTAGTACCGTTACCCAGTTCCATGATCAATTGTTCGGTTGGGAATAACGGTGTTAAGTTTTCAAATAGAATTTTATTACGTGAGTTTTCTGGTGTGTCGTAGTTAATTTGATTAACTTTTAACAATGCAAAATAGCGTTCGCCTTCTTTGGGTGGACGAATTGTACCGGTAATGGTATCGCCTGTGCGTAAGTTAAATCTGCGGATTTGTGATGGACTGACATAAATGTCATCTGGACCCGCTAAATAAGAACCTGCTGCAGAACGTAAAAAGCCAAAACCATCAGAAAGAATTTCGAGTACGCCATCACCAAAAATCTCTTCGCCATTCATTGCGTGACGCTTTAAAATCGCAAAGATAATATCTTGTTTGCGATTACGTGCCATGCCTTCGAGACCCATAAATTCGGCTATTTTAATTAATTCGCCAATAGGTTTTTTCTTAAGTTCAGTTAAGTTCATATGAGGATAGTCAGTAATAAGAAGCTTTTAACAAATGAAGAAGTGAATTACACAAGTTCGCACACTCAAATCGGTTGGAGTGATGTCTTGATCGTATCTGTACCAGTAAACTCAGGATAATGTGTAAGGCAAAATATCGGAAGACTTGATGAGCCGAGCGGCGATCTTATTTTAA
Organism: Acinetobacter populi; assembly: GCF_002174125.1. GTDB lineage: Bacteria > Pseudomonadota > Gammaproteobacteria > Pseudomonadales > Moraxellaceae > Acinetobacter > Acinetobacter populi. The sequence goes on along the minus strand of NZ_NEXX01000001.1, from coordinate 365,730 downwards.
CATTAAACCCCTTTAAAAAATTAAGGAATTTAAACTCAGGCAAACTATAAGGGAGGACATCGCATTTGTCAATTGATTCAATAAAAATACCATCCAAAGGAGGATGGTATTTCCGATCAATTAGATATTGCTATCGATAAAGTCAACCAGTTTTGAACGTGGCACTGCACCTACTTGTTGGGCAACGACTTCACCATCTTTAAATAGCAAAAGTGCTGGGATATTACGAATATTGTAATTAACAGCAGTTGCTTCGCAGTTGGTAACGTCAACTTTGACAATTTTAACTTTGCCTTCATAGGTGCCGGCAAGGTCTTCAAGTACAGGTGCAATAGCTTTACATGGAGCACACCAACCTGCCCAGAAATCTACAAGAACAGGTGTGTCACTTTCTAATACATCTGATTTAAAGTTGTCATCAGTTGTATTGATAATATTCTCTGACATGGGTTTACTCCAAATTTATTTAAAAAAGTCAGGTGTGATGCGTGAAATGATCATTGAGTTTATCACACAGCTATGGATTCATTTATAGGGGCATGATTATAATTTTCAAGTTTTATCTATAGATTGTCTAATGGGTGCTTTCGATAGGGATTATCGTAAAGCACAATCATTTTTGCAATATCTCTCTTGAATTGTTAATTGTTGGGCATTTAAAGGCGAATAAATCTTTAAAAAAAACTGCCAGTGCATTACTCTTAACATGTTTTATATTCGGGTATATGCTCATAATGTCTGATTTTTTGATCGATGAAGAACTACTTGCTGCAATTGATATGGGATCTAACAGTTTTCATCTTGCGATTGCGAGAGTAGATCATGGGGAAGTAAAGAAAGTTGCCTCGATGTCAGAGAAAGTGCAACTTGCTGCGGGACTTGATGAAAATAATTATTTAAGTGAAGCAGCACAACAACGGGGGCTGGCCTGTCTTTCGAGATTTGTTGGTCGATTGGGCGCAGTACCCAATAACCGTTTGAGAATTGTTGCGACCAATGCCTTGCGTCAGGCAGAAAATGGCGATGAATTCATGCAAAAAGCTGCGGAAATTTTACCCAAGCCTATAGAGATTATCGCTGGTCGTGAAGAAGCACGTCTGATTTATCTGGGTGTTTCTCATACCATGGCCAATGGTGGCCGGCGTCTGGTCATTGATATTGGTGGTGGATCGACCGAGTTTATTATTGGTGAAGAATTCGAACCTATCCTTACAGAATCTTTGCAAATGGGTTGTGTGGCTTATACCAAGGCATTTTTCCCAGAAGGTGAAATTAGCGTTAAGGCATTTGATAAGGCTGTGGTTGCCGCACGCAAGGAATTAAGTGCCATTGCCAGTACCTATTTGTCGGCAGGTTGGGATACTGTTGTAGGATCAAGCGGAACCATTAAGGCCTGTCGTCAGATCTTGGTCAATATGGGGTTGAGTGATGATCAGCAAAATGTAACAGCTTCGGGGTTGCAAAAACTCAAGGATCGATTATTAAAATTTGATCATATTGGCAAAATCGATTTTGAAGGTTTGCGTGATGATCGACGGGCAGTGTTGCCGGCAGGTCTGGCAATTTTATCGGCAGTTTTTGAAGTACTGAAAATTGATAAACTGGCCTATTCCGATGGCGCCTTACGTGAAGGTGTCATGTATGACTTGCTCGGGCGTTTTCGTCATGAAGACATTCGTGATCGCAGTGTGCAAGCCATGATGGGGCGTTATGGTTCTGATCCAAAACAGGCTGAAAGGGTGGTACAAACCGCACAAAAACTGTTTGAGGATGTCGATACTGCTTTAAATTTAAGTAGTGATGATGATGATTTGTTGCGCCGTGCAGCTTATCTGCATGAAATTGGTTTGGCGATCAGTCATGGTGGTTATCATCGTCATGGTGCATATCTATTACAGCATTCCGATATTCCGGGATTTTCACAGATTGATCAAAACCATTTGTCACATTTGGTCGCTCATCACCGCCGCAAATTACGCCATGATTCATTACTAGATGTGCAGAAAGTTGGTGGTAAAAAGCTGGTTTTCCTGTGTTTACTGATGAGATTGGCCGTTTTGCTTAATCATAGTCGTAGCGATACTGCTTTGCCTGAGTTTGATTTACAAGTGAAAAATGAGCAGAGTTGGCAATTGACCATTTCTGGAGATGTGAAACAATGGCCACTACTGATCGCTGATTTACATGATGAACAGATTCAATTTAAACATTGGAATGTTGATCTGCAAATTAAGTCCGATCAACATATGGATTAATAATTAGAGTAGGCTATGAACACTAAGGCAAAAATCTCACAGGCTTGGCAGACAGTAAAAATTGCCCGTCATCCCGAACGTCCACAATTCCTCGATTATGTAAGTGAAATTTTTACCGAATTTGATGCATTGCACGGCGATCGTTTGTTTGGTGATGATGGTGCTTTAGTGGGTGGTTTAGCCCGTTTTTACGGTCAGCCTGTTGTTGTGGTCGGACAGCATAAAGGCCGTAATACCCGCGAACGCTTGCAACATAATTTTGGGATGTGTAATCCCGAAGGCTATCGTAAATCACAACGCCTGTTTGATTTGGCAGAGCGTTTTAATTTACCGGTATTGACCTTTATTGATACCATGGGCGCATATCCAGGTGTTGGTGCCGAAGAGCGTGGTCAGGCCGAAGCAATTGCCAAAAATCTGGCGCAATTGTCGAGCTTGAAAGTACCTGTGATTGCGACTGTCATTGGTGAAGGTGGTTCTGGTGGTGCGCTGGCGATTGGGGTTGCTGATCGTGTGATTATGCTTTCTCACAGTATTTATTCGGTGATTTCTCCAGAAGGTTGCGCATCCATTTTATGGAAAACAGCCGAAAAGGCAGAGCAAGCCAGTGAGGCTTTAGCCCTAACGGCTGATCGCCTTAAAAAACTGGGTATTGTTGAAACTGTCGTGGATGAAGGTGAGGGTGCACATTTACATCCCATCAAAGTGATGCATCAATTACAAGAAGTATTAAAAGATACTTTAGATGAATTGTTAGAAATGGATGCCAATGCGCGATGCGAAGCACGTTACCAACGTTTAATGAAGTTTGGCAGCGAAAATTTAGTCAACGCCTCTTAAGTCATTTACAGCAATTTGATCCACAGGCAAAAATTGTTCTTGGGTGTAGTGGTGGCATGGATTCCATGTTGCTGCTATATCTGTTAGCAGAGTTAATCCCTCAGCGTCTTTACGTTCTCTCCGTTGATCATCAGCTACAGCAAGCCAGTGCAGCTTGGTCTGATTTTGTTCTGCATCACTGTCAAAAACTGAACATTCTTTGTCAGATTATTCCTGTACAAATACAAGCAGGCAATCTTGAAGCACAGGCACGGCAGGCACGTTATGCTGCTTTTTTGCAACATTTAAATCCTCAAGATATTTTGGTTCTGGCACATCATCAACAGGATCAGGCTGAAACTGTTTTACTAAGATTATTACAAGGTGCTGGGGTCAGCGGTTTATCTGCGATGCAGGAGATCGAATGGCGTAAACTGCATCATCATAATCTGTCACAACATGATCCTTTTCAAAACGATCTTTCCCAAAGTGGTTTAGTTTCCGATTTTTCTTTAAGTCATGATAATAACTTAAACCCGCATTCGGCCTCTCAATTAGATACTGCCGAGTATGCTTTATGGCGACCATTATTGACGTTATCCCGACAACAGATTAGCCAATGGATACAACAGTTGAATATTGAGTATGTTGATGATCCTATGAATCATGATAAACATTATGATCGTGTCTGGTGCAGGGAACAACTTTGGCCATTACTCGAGCAACGCTTTCCCAGAATGCAAGAGGGCATTGCCCGTTGTGCAACCTTAATGCAGGATGCGGACAGCATTCTGTATGAGGTGTTACAGCAGGATTTAAAACAATGTGTTGATTCGCAGCAGCGTTTAAATATTGAGTGTTTAAATCAGTTATCCTTACCACGGCAACGGCAATTACTTTCTGTCTGGATGCAGGGTGAAGATTCCTATCGACCACCTTTTGCCATGGTGGAACGAATCCGAACTGAAGTCATTGCGGCGCGACAAGATGCACAAAGCGTATTACATCATGCCAGTTATGATTTCGTGCGCTTCGATGGCTACTTATACCGTTATCCACAAGCAGTATGGCAAGCTTTGCAAACAACACCGCAACAGCAAACTTTATGTTTTGATGTTACAGTGCAGCACCAGATTGCCTTGGGTGATGTAAAGGTTGAGATGGCGAGCTTCGGCATAGATCGTGCTTTGTTATCTAAGACGTTAACGTTGGTTGCGAGGCAAGGCGGTGAAAAAATTGCTTTTTATGGGCGCAAAGGGCACCGTATTTTGAAAAAAGAGCTACAGGAAAGAAAAATACCCCCTTGGTTTCGTCATCAAACGCAAATATTGATGTACCATAATACGATTCTTGGTGTATTTACATCGACAGGATTTTGGCTGGCTGAAAGTGTTTATTGTGGCAAAGATGGCTGGTTACCAAATTTACAACTGCATTAATAATGGATCAAATGAAAATGGCAAAGAGTTTAGATCGTAATATTACGTTCATTGGTGGAGGAAATATGGCACAAGCCCTGATTGGTGGCTTGCTTGCCCGTGGTTTACCGACTACACGTATTACCGTATCTGATCCAGTGCCTCAGATTCAGGACATATTAAAGCAGCAGGATATCAATGTCGGTGATGATAATTTAACCGCGATTCAACATGCAGATGTGATTGTACTGGCCGTAAAACCGCAAGTGCTGGCACAGGTATTAAAACCACTCGCAGGTCAGCTAAAAAATCAATTGGTGATTTCTATTGTTGCTGGTGCCCCAATTCATTTGATTTCCCAACTTTTGGGTGGCTATGCGCGCATTGTTCGTGTGATGCCAAATACGCCTGCACTGGTACAATGTGGTGCTCATGGGATGTATGCAGCCGAGTCTGTGAATGAAGAAGATCGGGAATTGACGGTAAAAATTTTATCGGCGACTGGATTGACCATATGGGTTGATCAAGAAAAGAAAATTGATGCAGTAACAGCACTTTCGGGTTCGGGGCCAGCCTATTTCTTCTATTTGATGGAAGCCATGATTCAGGCGGGTAAAAATCTGGGCTTGGATGAAAAAACTGCATCGGCATTAACTTTACAAACTGCACTCGGTGCTGCACAAATGGCCATTACCAGTGAGCATACGCCGGCGCAATTGCGTCGAAATGTCACGTCACCACATGGCACTACCGAAGCTGCAATTGAAACTTTTGATTCTTTTCAGGTATCGCAGCATATTCAGGCTGCACTGGCTGCCGCAGAAAAACGTAGCCAAAGTTTGGCACAGGAACTTGCGGAACGTATCAATACCCCATAAATTAACCCAACTTTAATGAAAAGTGAGTAGTACTTTGGCACTAATTTTTAATGTCATTATTAATGTTGCGATTCTTTTAGTCTTTTTGCGTTTTTTAATGCAACTTGCAGCAATTAATTTTTTTAATCCTGTGGTGCAATCCACAGTGAAAGCAACCAAAGTGGTTGATATTCTTAATCGTTCTTTACCAGTTGTGGCAAAGGGCCGGGTGAATCTTGCCGCTATTATTCTGTTAATTATTCTATACTTGTTAAAAGTATGGGGATTAAGTCATCTTGATATTGGTATTAATATTTTTGATGTACATTATAAGAATCTAGCCGCAGGTATTGATAGTTTGTTGCTTGGTACATTGATGGCAGTGACAGATGGTGTGATCACGTTTTGTCGTTATCTGATTTTTGCAGCCATTATCATGAGCTGGGTGGTGATGTTTACTCAGAATCGCGGGCCTTATGCAGAAGCGATACAGGATCTAGCAGAACCTCTGTTTGCACCGTTTCGTAAAATTATGCCAAACATGGGTATGATTGATTTATCGCCATTGTTTGCTATTCTGGCTTTATTGATCATTGATATTGTAATGGCCAATGTATCGTTGAGTGTAATGAGCGGATTTCGTTAATTTACGATAGTTAATAAAAAAACCTGCCCAAAATATTGTGCAGGTTTTTTTATGGTCTAAATTTAATTACTGTTAATGTGCTTCATCCCAATTCTGACCCTGTCCAACATCGACAACGAGCGGTACTGTCAGTTGTACGACATTTTGCATGGCATCTTGTAGGATCGGTTTAAGTTCATCGGCATAGTCCTGATCGACTTCAAGCACCAGTTCATCGTGAACCTGAAGGAGCAATAAACTGCGCTGATGGTCAATTTTCTTTTCCACTTCAATCATCGCCATTTTGATAATGTCTGCTGCACTACCTTGTAGTGGGGCATTGATGGCAGCACGTTCGGCAGCTTTACGCACCATCATGTTACGCGCATCGATGTCCGGCGTATATAAACGGCGTCCCAATATGGTTTCTACAAAGCCCTGTTCATGTGCCAGTTGACGGGTGCGTTGCATATATTCATAGATGCCGGGATAGCGGTGGAAATATTGTTTGATATAGCTTTGTGACTCTGCGCGGGTAAAACCCAGTTGGCGAATCAAGCCAAATTCAGACATACCATACAATAAACCAAAATTCACAGCTTTGGCCTGACGGCGTTGATCTGCGGTGACATCTTCCAGTGCAATGCCAAGAACTTCTGCGGCAGTGGCACGATGAATATCTTTACCTTCAATAAATGCCTGAACCAGTGCAGGATCCTGTGAAAAATGTGCCATCAAACGCAGTTCAATCTGGGAATAATCGGCAGCCATCAACACCCGACCTTGTGGGGCAATAAAGGCTTTGCGAATCTGGCGACCAATTTCACCACGAATTGGGATATTTTGCAGGTTTGGATCAGATGAGGATAATCGGCCAGTGGTGGTGACGGCCTGATGATAGCTGGTATGTACGCGATGCGTTGTCTGGTCGGCTTGTATTACCAGACGATCAGTATAGGTGCTTTTTAATTTTGCCAGCGTGCGATAGTCGAGAATCAGTTGCACAATCGGATGATCAATTTTTTCCAGTACCGATTCACTAGTACTGTACTGACCACTGGTGGTTTTTTTGCCGCCTTTAATACCGAGTTTATCAAATAACACTTCGCCCACTTGTTTAGGGGAGGCGATATTAAATTGTTCACCAGCCATTTCCATGACCTGTTTTTCAAAACCTTGCATGTCCTGATTGAATTCATCACTCAGTTTATGCAAAAACTCTGGATCTAACTGTATGCCCTGATTTTCCATTCCGGTTAGAACCTGTGCAACTGGTAGTTCGACACGCTCAAGCAGGAGTTTTAATTCTGGATTGGCAGCCAGTTTTTCTGATAGGACTTCATATAAACGATAGGTAACATGTGCATCTTCGGCAGCATAAGGTGCAGCAGTTTCCAGTGGAATCTGGTTAAAGGTCAGTTGTTTAACCCCTTTACCTGCAATTTGTTCGAAAGTTGTGGTCAGATGGCTAAGATACACTCGGGCAACATCGTCCATGTTATGGCGTGTTGCTGTTGGATTGAGCACATAGGAGGCCAGCATGGTATCAAAAATCCAGCCTTGTAATTGGATACCGTGGTTGGTAAAAATGTGCGCATCATATTTAAGATGATGGCCAATTTTGCCAATGGCAGGATTTTCAAGAATTGGTTTGATCTGTGCCAGAATGGCTTCACGATTTAGCTGTTCAGGTGCGCCTTCATAATCATGGGTAAACGGAACGTAATAGGCGTCTTGTTGATCAAATGCCACAGAAAAACCAACCATTTCTGCAATACGATAATCTAGGCTGGTGGTTTCAGTATCAATAGCAAACTGTTTGGCTTGTGTCAGACGTTCAAATAATGCATCCCAATCTTGCTGGGTCAAAATGGTATGGTACGTTGCTTTGCCGAGTTGATCTTCAGAACTTGTTAATTGTGTCGTGGTTTCTGCCACAACTGCATCGGATTTGCTGGTACTTGCACTTTTTTCCAGACTTTTATTTCTTGGGTTATTCGGATTGTTCGGATGTTCAAGAGATTGAAGCTGGGTCCGGAATTCAAGTTCAGTATAGAGGCGTTTTAATTCGTTTGAATTGGGTTCGCCCAGTTTTAGGTCTTCCCAACTTAAGTTCAATTCAAGCCCGGTAATGATGGTCGCAAGTTGATGATCCACTCTGATATTATCAACATTGTCTTTAATATTTTGTCCGACTTTGCCTTTGATCTGATCGGCATTGGCAATAATATTATTGAGTGTGCCAAATTCATTGAGCAGTTTTGCTGCGGTTTTTGCGCCAATACCAGGAACACCCATAATGCCGTCCGACGCATCGCCCATAAGGGTCAGATAATCGACAATCTGATGTGGATGCACGCCAAATTTTTCAAAAACACCTTGTTCATCCAATACCCGTTCTTTAAAGCTGTCTTCTAGCGTGACATTGGGATTGACCAGTTGTGCCATATCTTTGTCACCGGTAGAGATTAGCACCTGATGACCTTCCAGTAACGCTTGTTGGGTGAGTGTGCCAATAATATCGTCAGCTTCTACTCCAGCAAGACTAAACAGGGGAATTCCCAGTGCACGGATTAAATCGTGTAGATAAGGGATCTGTTCACCCAGTTCATCCGGCATACTTGGGCGGTCGCCTTTGTAAATCGGGGAAAGTTCATGACGAAATGTTGGTTCTGGTGTATCAAAAATAACCGCCATATGGGTTGGATTGACGCGTCGCATCAGTTTCTGAATGGCGGCAGATGCACCACGAACTGCGTTGGTGTGTAAACCCTGAGAAGTGGTCAATAAAGGAATGGCGTGAAAAGCCCGAAAAAGAAAGTATGATCCATCGACCAATACAAAAGGTGGCATGTTTTATATCCCAAAACTGAATTTTTAAATTGTCCTATAGTGTACTGTAATCTGGCGTGTTAAACGACACTGAAACAATAAGACATATTGTAATTGGCGCGGGCATGTTAAATTATTGTGCAATATCTACATTATAAAAATTTAGAACGCCTATGCAACAACAGCAACCCGAACACAACATTTCAGGTTTATTGAAAATCCCGCAAGCATATTGGGCCAGAAATATATCGGTTATATTGATCCTTCTTGTCTTTTGGCAATTTTTTACTGGCGGTGGCAATAACGTACTATTTCCTATAATGGGTTTGGTTGTATTGCTGATTGTGGCAAATTTATTCGAACAACAGCAACGACAAATACAGTCTTTGCAACAACAGCTTTTTGACTTACAACAACATCTATCCAATCTACCCGCTAAAGATCAGATTTTCTCTGATACAACGCAAGCGACAACTACAGGACAAGCATCAGCAAAGCCTTTGCAATCTGCACCTACTTTGCACGGTACAGAAGATCAATTAGCGGATGAGTCCATACAAGGCAATGAAATATTACCCATTAACCCCAAACCATTATCAGATCAGGTTGCAGTTCCGGTTATGGTATCCCAACCCAGAGATGATGCAGATACTTTAAAAGAACTCAAAGCTGTAACCTCCTTATGGCATACAGCGATTGACTGGTTTAAAGGTGGTAATAGCATTGTTCGGATTGCCATTGTGGTGTTATTGATTGGGGTGGTGTTATTGCTGCGTTTTGCCAGTGAATATTGGCAACTTACTTTATCTGCAAGAATGGCTGCAATTGCTGCCGGTGGTTTTGCACTCACTGCTTTGGGCTATGTGTTGCGTAAAAAGCGTTTTGAGTATGCGATTAGCTTGCAAGGGGCAGGCTTGGGAATTGTTTTTTTAGTGCTGTTTAGCGCATTTCATCTGCATGTCATTGCATCTATCAGTCTGGCTTATTTAAGTTTGATCGCTTTACTGGCTGCAACATTGGTATTGGCCTTGCGGCAAAATGCCTTGATTTTGGCTTTTATTGCCTTGGGCAGTGGTTTTGTGGCGCCTTTTATTTTAAACACTGGAAGTAATAATGTTGCTGCAATGATGGCGTACTATTTTGTGTTGAATAGTGCGCTGGCTGTCATTGCTTGGTTTAAACCGTGGCGTATTCTCAATACCGTGGCATTATTAATGACTTTTGGGATTGGTGGATTTGCGGTCTGGTTTAATGCCGAGCCTGAACAGTATTTTCAGATTAGTTGTTGGGTCTGGTTGATTTTTGCCTTATATCTGTTTATTTCGATTCGATATAGTCAATTAATCATTCAGTTTGATCAAAAATTCAGTGATATTCCTTTCATTGATAGTACTCTTATTTTTGCTACGCCTTTTATGGCTTTTAGTCTATATGCCGGTTTGGTAGATTCTGATGGTCAGGCTTTAAGTATTGCCAGCGCAATTTTGGCAGTAGTGTATTTGAGTATTGGTTTTGTCCTGCATCGTAAGGTTCACCAGTTAACAATTCTAGCCCAATGTTTTTATGGACTCGGTTTGGTATTTTTGGCATTAATTTTACCATTTGCCTTTGATGCTTACTGGAGTAGTGTTGGCTGGGCAATTCATGGTGCCGTGGTACTGTATTTAGGCTGGCGATATAACATTATCAATGCCCGATATTTTGGTACGGCTTTATTACTTGCCAGTGGGATTGCAACACTCTATGCCGGTGTTCTGGATCAGCGTACTGTATTGTTTGCTTCAAGTGTATTGATGGTGAGCTATGCTTTTGCTGCATATTGCTTAAGATATGCGTTACAAACACGGGATCGCTCTGCCTTTGAACAGGTTTTCTCGATTCTGTTTATGACTCTGTCGTTTGCGATTGCGCCATATGTGTATCAACACACCGTTGCGCATTTATCTTGGCAAATGAATTTTATCAGTTTGCCATTGTTATTGTGGTTTTTGTTGTTGAGTGGATGGTACTGGTTAAAACATAAAATATTTGATCAAACGTGGTCGCTTATTGGTTTTACCATTCTGGTTTTGAGCACATTATTGACGCTGATACATGTCATTGACCATACAGATTTACTGGTGCTTTACCAGCTTAATATGGCCGAACGATATCAATTATTCTGGGTGAGTCTTTTGTGGTTGGCTGGCTTTTCGGTCTTTATCCAGTCGGAAAATGCTACGACAACATCTGCCAGAATTTGGCAAAATGCTATTCTTGCTACCCTTGCCGTGTTCTTTTTAGGTGCATTGGGCGCAGTATGGTCAAATTCATTTACATCAATCTATTTATGGACGCTTGTGCCGATTGTCGTGTTTGCCATCACACTGTTTGTTGAAAGATATCAGGGCTTACAGTCGTATTGGGTTGGCAATCCCGGCATCATTGTGATTGGGCTGCTATGGCTCTGTTATATCTCTGCCTTGCATAACGGACAATGGGATTTGCCTTATGTGATGTTATTGAATCCGATTGATTTAAGCAGTTTATTATTATTTGCAATCATCACCTATGCGATTCGACCATTCTTAATACAAGGGCAGCGAGAGCTGCAAATTGTGAGTGCTGCCAGTATCTTGTTTGTGGGGCTGTTTCTGATCAGCAGCTTATTGTTGCGGGTTTTATATCATTATGCTGATTTGCCATATTGGTCACAGCAGGCCTGGGTCAATAGCACAGTACAAACCTGTCTGACTATTTTATGGGCCAGTGTTGCTTTGGTATTGACTTCACTGGCCAGTCGAAAATCTTGGCGTTATATCTGGATGCTGGGAATTGCGGTATTGGCGCTGGTGATTCTAAAACTGATTTTCCTTGATCTGTCACATAGCCATACTTTAACCCGTATTGTTTCTTTTATCGGTAGTGGTTTGATTATGCTGGTGATTGGTTATTTTGCACCATTACCGCCAAAGGCAAAATCGCATTAAAAAAGGTCTATGATATAAAACCATTTGATGCTGCTGTAAATATTTAGACTAAGATTTATTATTAGCTATGTATCGGACCTTGCAATATGTCAAATCAAAAATATTGCAAGGTAAAAATTCACAGTCCGTTATCGTGGTTCGCGTTTGATTTCTTCTTTATTGGCATATTGATCAATATCTTCATTTGTTAATGGTGCTGTCTGTCGTTCTACCAGTCCCATTTTGGGAATTGGGATTTCAATATCATTGTCAATAAAACCATTGCGTATGCGTTCCTGCATTTCATCATGAACCTGAATATAATGTTTTTGCAAAGTCCAGACCGTGAATAATAACTCAATTGAGGATTCCCGAAAGGCGGTTACTGCAACCATGGGACGCGGTTCATCCAGTACCAGTGAGTAATTATCCGCAACATCAATCATAACCTGACGTACTTTGACGATATCCTCATGAAAATTAATAAATAAGGTGATCGGAATACGCCGTATGGGAAAGCGGGTTAAATTATAAAACGGTGCCCGAATCAATTGTTCATTCGGGACACGGATAAAGGTATTATCCAGTGTCTGGAGTTTGACCGAAAGTAGATCTATCGAAAGTACTTTTCCCTCAATGGTATGGCCACGAATCAAGGTCAGTTGAATGGTATCACCGACTTCAAACGCACCTTCACCAATTAGAAATAAACCGCTGATCAGGTTGGAGGCAGAGGTTTGGGATGCAAAACCCAATGCAACCGTTAAAATCCCTGCCGCCCCTAAAAATACGCTAAGTTTAAATCCGGCTTCTCTTAAGCTGGCAATCAGAAACAGAATAAAAATAAAATAAAAAATTCCCCGTCGCCAAATCAGGCGTTGATGTAAATTTAGTCTGGAACCGATAGTTGCAGTAAAGGTATTACTGATGACGCGAGCAATAAAAAAACCGATAAAGGCAAATAAAATTGCAAATAAAATTTCCTGAAAGCGATCTGTACTTAAACCATTCACAAAATTTTTGAGAGTGCCGAGGATTTGTTCCGTGATGTTTAATTCAGCCATGTTTATCCCTAGAAAAGTGATTCAAACATATTGGTAATAAACCCGGCACTTTCAGTCCGTGCAGGTTGTATATACGTTACTTCGCCGGCCATTGGCGGGGTACGGGTTTCAATGCGAATACGTGGCGGGCGGTCAATACTGTCCTGATAAACCTTAATTTCCGAAGTCCATAAACGTCCGGTTTCTTCACTGTGAAATAAGGGCAGTGAATGCACAGGCACATTAATTCGTTCAAGTCGCATCTGTTGATTACTGTCATTATAGAAATGAATCGGGGTAATGGCACGAAAAGCACGTGGTTTTAACAGCTTGAGATCGGTACTGCCATCAACAGGGGTGGCATAGCACAGCTGACCTTCCATTTTACTCATCCCAAACCAAGTGTCTTTGGGGCGAATCACAGGGAAATCAAACAGAGGTTTTTTTTGATTATCGACAATGCCACAAATCCATAACGGCGTGCTGATAAATAACGAAGCACGTTGACCTGCCGGAATATAGATTGGTTGTACTGGTTTAATCACCACTGAACGGTCTGCAAGCCGAGGCAATAAAAAAATCTTTTCTCCAGTACGATTGAACATATAACGCTCAAATAAAATCGGCGCAGGAAATAATTCGTCAGGATCCAGCTTTTGCCAATCCTGCTGGCTTTCGTGTTGATTCTGTGGGCGATGATATTCGATACGCCATTCTTTTTCGTTACGAATCAAACGGAAATAGAGCGAACCAAAACGCCATGAATAGGCCTGATGCAGGGAAAAATGGAACTCTCCCCACCATTTTAAATCTGTTTCAACATGGTCTAATTTATCCAACATCACACCCGATGAATATATAGAAAAAAGAATTTTGTCTTCACCTTATAACATAGTTCAAGTACACTCAAGTAAGCTAATTCATTAGATTTTTGCAAATACCCATGCTTAGACAAACCCAAATCCCTTATAGTTTTGCGAAACGCCATGGTGTGTTATTTCAATTTGATGGCGATCAAACAAATATAATCCGTTGTCAGCACACACCTTTTGAAGCCTTGCAGGAAGCCCGACGGTTTCTGGGGCATTCTGCACATTATCAGCTTGTATCTGATCAGGATTTCCAGAAAATATTAAGTGCAGCCTTTGCCGGTGATACTGGTGAGTCACAACAAGTCGCAGCCGGATTAGAAGATCATCCGGATTTACTCAGCCTTGCCGATCAAGTGCCTGAGATGGAAGACCTGATGGATCAGGAAGATGATGCACCGATTGTTCGACTGATTAATGCCTTATTGTCTGAGGCGATTCGTGTTAATGCATCGGATATTCATGTCGAGGTTTTTGAAAAACGTCTTTCCGTGCGCCTACGTGTGGATGGACAATTAAGAGAAATTGTACAGCCGCGTCGGGAACTTGCACCGTTACTCGTTTCTCGGATCAAAGTTATGGCAAGACTGGATATTGCCGAAAAACGTATTCCGCAAGATGGTCGTATCTCACTACGTTTGGCAGGTCGGGAAGTAGATGTGCGTGTGTCGACCTTGCCATCGAGTCATGGTGAACGTGTGGTAATGCGACTGCTGGATAAACAGGCGGGTCGATTAAACATGACCCATTTAGGCCTGATGGCAGATGATTACCAACGTCTAAGTTATCTGGTCCATCGCCCACATGGCATCATTTTGGTAACCGGACCAACCGGCTCTGGTAAAACCACCACATTGTATGCAGCCTTATCTGATCTGAATGACAATACCCGAAATATTCTAACTGCCGAAGATCCAATCGAATATCAACTTGAAGGTATCGGACAAACACAGGTCAATACCAAAGTAGATATGACGTTTGCTCGTGCCTTAAAAGCCATGTTGCGTCAAGATCCAGATGTGGTGATGGTCGGGGAAATCCGGGATCTGGAAACGGCTGAAATTGCAGTACAGGCTTCTTTAACAGGTCATTTGGTACTTTCAACTTTACACACCAATACCGCAATTGGTGCAGTCACGCGATTAAAAGATATGGGGATCGAGCCCTTTCTGTTATCCAGTTCTTTAATTGGTGTTGTGGCACAGCGCTTGGTACGAACATTGTGTTCACATTGTTTGCAATGGAAAGATGCAGATGAGCATGAACAACAATTGTTTGAGCAGATGGAACATAGTACACCATTGAAAATTCCACATCCTGTAGGCTGTGACAAATGTAATCAATCCGGATTTAGCGGACGAACTGCAATATACGAAGTGGTGCCGATTGATGATCATATGCGCCGCTTGATCCATGGCAATGCGGCTGAGTATGAACTGGAAAATTATGCCCGAAAACAATCGCAATCGATTCGCCACGATGGCTTAAGAAAAGTGCTGGCAGGCAAAACCACTGTAGAAGAAGTATTAAGAGTGACCAATCAAGAGGAGATAGTATAATCAGTTTATCTAGCTTGACTTGGATAATATTTAAGCTTATATTTTGTATTACAGATGTAATACGGAGCGATTGGTATGCTTACAGTTCGTTTACCACCTGATTTAGAGCAGAGATTGGTTGCATTTGCGCGTTATCAACACAAGTCAAAATCAGAAGTAATTAAAGAAGCACTGGAAAAAATGCTGGCTCAGGAACAGGTTCCACAGGATTCCTATACCTTGGGTGAAGCATATTTTGGTCGTTATGAGAGTCATGATGGTACTTTGTCAGTGACCTATAAGGATAAACTCAAAGGCAAATTAAATGCTAAATTTGATTCTCATTGATGCTGGACCATTGATTGCACTTTTTGACCGGAGTGATCATTACCATACAAGAATCAAGGCATTTTTAAAGCAAGGGAAGTATAAGTTAATAACCACAACAGCGGTTATGACAGAAGTGCTACATATGATTGATTTTAATGTAAATGTACAAATTGATTTTTTAGAATGGGTCGCACATGAAGGGGTGTTACTGCAAGAAATTTCACAAAAAGATATTTTCCGTATCATTGAGCTCAGTAAAAAATATAGTGATCGACCAATGGATTTTGCTGATGCAACACTAGTGATTGCTGCGGAAAAAACAGGCGTTAGGAAAATTATCAGCATTGATGCCGATTTTGATATTTATCGTTTGCCGAATAAAGTCAGGATTGAAAATGTTTTTAGTTAGTGGTCTTACAGAATGGTCACAATTAATTTGCCATCATGGCTTAAGAAAAGTGCTGGCAGGCAAAACCACTGTAGAAGAAATATTAAGAGTGACCCATCAGGAAGAAGTGGTTTAACACGATTAATCTTCCTTGATCTGCTGTGATGGTGGCTCTAAAAGTGTAGAGGCAGGTACGCCAAGCGTATCTGCCAGTTTATAAATATTAATTAAAGCAATGTTGCGTTTTCCTCTTTCGACTTCACCTAAATAACTTCTGGCTATGCCACATTCCAAGGCTAATTTCTCTTGAGAAATTCCTCTGATTTTTCGTAATTCTTTTAAACGCAAGCCAAATAGGGTTAGGGGGCTATCTTCCATATCATCACATGTACAAATAAAAATGATATTAGGAGTACACGCTCTATAAGACCACGCCCTATAGAAGCACGTGATATAAGAACACACTTTATAAGTGACATTTTTTGATTTTGTTGTTATAGTAATCCTCAATTATTTTAAGAGATTGTATTGTGAAAAAAATTGTATTGTTGATGGGGCTTGTTTTAACAAGTTATGCTTTTGCAGAAACAAAAATTCCTATGACTGATAGTTATTATAAAGGTAAGTATTTTTTGTTAAGTAATACCAAAAGCAATAATTTGAATATTGTGGTTTATAAAAGTGTATTTAAATCTGAGACAGTTTTTTCAAAAATGGAAATAAACTGTTCAACTGGGAAATATAGAAAAATTGGCGAGGGGATTGATAGTTTAAGTGATCTTACATTATTCAGTAATAAAGGAAATTGGATTTCACCAGTTAATGGTGCCACTCATGATGATGTCGTTAGATTCGTATGTAAGCGTAAGTAGTTGAGAGCATAGAATGGCTGGACAAGAAGTTTATTGTCATAACTGCAAAAAATGCAGTACATCAAAAGCTAAAGGAAGTGGCTGGATTACACTTGTATTAATTTTATTCTATATTATTCCCGCCGTTATTTATTCCATTTGGTGAAACTCTGGATTTGGTGTGTGTGGGATATGTGGAAGTGAAAATATTATTGATCGTAAATTAAAACCTACTCCAAAAATCAATCAACAGCCTATAAATCAATGTCTTCCACCGCCTTTACCACAAGAAAATGTAAATCAAGTTAATTGTCCAGATTGTAGAGAATTAATAAGATTCGATGCTAGAAAGTGCAAACATTGTGGTTCCTATATTAAAGAAAAATTACTGTAATAAGACCTTTAACGGTTATACCATTGAGTTGATTAAACAAGTCAATGGCAATTTACAAACATCCCATTTAAATGCGAGTCAATTTTAAGATAATTCTATGGATAGAGTTCCTTTGGCTTGTCTATATGGTATTTTTTAAATTTTTTTATAAGTGATCGATTTTAAAATTAAATTTATAGTTTCCCTGTTTTTATAAGTTATGATGGAAGAGAGTCAAAATTAGCAAAGAGACGAGATTTATCGTTTTATTATTGATATTTAAATAGAAGGTGAATGCTATGACCAATGATTCGCATATAAACAAAGAAAAGGCTGTGACTGTGGTATCGGCACCTCATGGTTTTTTTTATGGTGATAAATATCCTGAAATACAGGTGAAAAAGTATAATACAAGTGCAGAGGCCCTATCTGAACTTTTTTGGCACTATCATCGTAATGAGGCATTACAAGCTTTTATTATAGATGAGAGTGGTCAGGTGATTAATGATATTCATCAGCTGAAAAATACAATGGGTTTAGCTACAAGAAGTGTTTATGGTATACAAGCCATAACGGAACAAGGTGAATTAATTGTTTCGGAAGAAGTCTCCAAATTACATTCGGGTTGTACTGTTCCTACACTAGACGAAGCTTTAGATATAGCAAATAGAATATTAGAAGCAGGCTATCATGTGAAAGTTGGCCTGCCTAATGGCACAGTATTATATAAAGCGGATATTGAAAAGTATCAATCCTAATGCGAGTTGAAATATTTACTTTGTATTTATGTCCTATATTTTAATTGGCATGATTCATTATGTTTAAATATAGAAATAAATTAAATAACGATAGTTTTAAGTATTATAAAATCTATGCTCATCGTATTGGATAATACAAAATATGATCTTCAAACTAGTTACACATCGGGCAATTGTCAAAGCTTGAGAGATGTTTATTTATCACATCAATAGACATTGCCCATATTGATCATCTATAAGATTTAAGCAATCAATGTCGAATCTACAGCAAGCGGTTGCAATCCTTTTACGATATTTTGAAAATCTGAGCCATTAAGCCAAAAGGATTTTTTTAAGAATAATGTCATCATGATGTTTTCTGCATCATCACTTTCGGGATCTGGACAGAATAAACCGTAACAGTTACCTAGAACAGTGTTATTCTCGATAAAACGAATATAGTAGGCATGTTGTTCATTGGCATAGCCGAGAATGGCATCACGTTGAGTATTCATTGTCGTTCTCCATATCATCAAATTTAGATTTGATCTGATAATTGCATTGTTATGTAAAATTTATCTTTCGTCAACTTGAATTTGTAACTTTTTCAAGTTATGATGATTTCGATTGATAAAACAGACAATTAGGAGGCATGATGTCCAATGCAGGTAAAAATGAGCATGGCGGTGCCAGAGCCAATGCTGGACGTAAAGCCAAATTTCAGGAACCGACCAAAGTCATTCGTGTACCGGAGTCACAGGTTGCTTTTATCAAAAAGTGGTTACTGGAAAATGTCAAAAGTGGCAATTTGATCGATTTTAATTCCTCGATCAAAGCCAAACCTGTACAGCCGAATCCTAATAAAACCTATCATATTCCGCTGGCAACGGAACGTGTTGCCGCAGGTTTTCCTTCACCAGCACAGGATCATGTTGAGCAGGCACTGGATTTAAATGAATACCTGATTCGTAATGAAAATGCTACGTTTATCGTCAAGGCCAATTCCTTATCCATGTTGGGAGCCGGCATTGATATTGATGATCCATTAATTGTTGATCGTAGTATTCCTGCCAAAGCAGGGGATATTGTCATTGCTATGGTTGATACCGAATTTACTGTCAAACGGCTGATGGTTGATCATCATTTCGATCCGCCCAAAGTCTGGTTAAAAGCTGAAAATCCTGAATTTCAGAATATCTATATTGAAGAAGGTCAGGAATTGGTGATCTGGGGTGTGGTTACTTATAACTTAAAACGTATGCGGTAATGTTGTCATGGCAGCGCAACGTATCTTTGCCTTGATTGATATTAACAATGCATATGTGTGTTGCGAGCGGGTGTTTGATCCCAAACTTCATAATCGTCCTGTAGTGGTTCTATCTAATAATGATGGCTGTGTGGTTTCCCGATCTGTAGAAGCCAAGGCGATTGGCATTAAGATGGCTGTACCGTTATTTCAGATTCAACATTTGATTAAGCAGCATCAGGTCGCAGTACTGTCTAGCAATTATGCATTGTATGCCGAAATGTCCAGACGGTTTATGAACATCTTAGGTAGTTTTGTTGGTGAGGGTGAACAGGAAATCTATTCTATTGATGAATGTTTTCTGGAATTAACCGGGCAGTATTGTTATCCATTAAATGATTATGCAAAAACTATTTTAGACACCATAAAAACATGGCTAGGGTTAGAATGCTGTATCGGGATTGGTTATTCCAAAACACAAGCCAAACTCGCCAATCATCTTGCCAAGACTTACCCATCATTCGATGGAATCTGTAATATTGTAGATGAAGATCCCTGCATTATCGAAGATTTGTTAAATAATACATCGGTTGGTGAAGTCTGGGGTGTGGGGCGAAAAATTAAAAAACGGTTAGAACAATTTAATATTCATTCAGTCATGGATTTAATTCAGGCAGATGAAAAACAATTAGGCAAACATTTTTCAGTGATGCTGGAAAATACAGTGCGGGAATTACAAGGTACGGCTTGTATCGAAATCGAAGACCAACAGATTGATCGTCGGCAAATTATCAGTAGTCGAAGTTTTGGTCACCCGATCAAGGATCATCATAGTTTAAGTGAAGCATTGACTGAATTTAGCCTAAGAGCAGTAGAGCGTTTACGACAACAAAAGCTATTGTGTAAAACGGTGGGAATCAGTATTCGTACTAGTCGCTTTCAACAGAATGATTATTTTCATCCTTATATGATGGTTCATTTACAGGATTATAGTGATGATGTGCTGGAAATTAATCAGGCGGTTCAGCAGGGATTAAATCGAATTTTTAAGGCGGGATATATTTATAAAAAGGCTGGCGTATTATTACTGGATATTATTCCACGGCAACAGCATGCACCGGATTTATTTTTTGATCCCGACAAAAGAATACAGCGTGAAAAATTGTCTGATATGCTGGAAAAAATGAATAAAAAATTCGGCAAGGATACGCTGGTGCCGGGACGATTAGTTAGCTTGAAACCCAAGCTGTGGGCAATGAATCAGAATCATCGCTCACCAGCTTATTTAACCCGATGGGGAGAGTTATTACGGGTAAATTGATGTATTGTACAATGGAATATATGAAGAAAACTTAAACATATCATCAGTGAATATTTTAACGACGAGATGTTTAAACCAGAAATAAATGAATCAGACTTGGTCCAACCAACACCATTAAAATTCCTGCAATCACCATGGTCAAACTGGCAATAACACCTTCCTCATTATCACGTTGTTGGGCGCGGGCAGTACCAAAACCATGTGCGCCATTACCAAAGGCCGCACCATTGGCAATATTGGAACGGACATGGGTTAATGCCAGAATCAAGTCACCAAAAATCATACCCACCAGACCAGTAATCACAGTAAATAAGGACACCAATGTGGCCGAACCGTGTAAATCCTGTGCCAGAACAATGGCAAAAGGGGTAGAGATCGAACGTGCCATTAAACTGCTGGTGACTTCTGAATCAAAGTGGAACAATTGTGCCATGGCATACGCACTATAGACACCAACACTCATACCGACAAAAATGGCAACAGATAACACCAGAATATGTTTTTTAATGATGTCACGATGCCGATAAATTGGTACGGCAAATGCGACGGTTGCAGGTCCGAGCAGGTTGACAATCCACTGAGTATCCTGTGCATAGGTTTGATAGGAAATACCAAAAATAAACATCAGGATAATGGTTAAGGTCGGCACAGTAATCGCTGGTGATAACCATACTTTGGTATGTTTCTGATAGATTTTTTTGGCAATCATATAGGCCACAATTGTCCAGACTAAACATGCAACTGCCCAGATATTCATGCTGTACTCCTTAAGGTTTTAATGGCGTGTTTTTATTGCTGTAAGTCATGGTTGGTCAATATGATGCAGACGTTTGCGGACATGCCAGTATTTTTTGAAACGATACAGATAATGAATGGTCAAACTGGTACTCACCATCACCAGCATCGTACCGACACCAATGCTCAGTACCAGTTGCCAGCCTTCAGTCATGAATAATTCTTTGTATTGCACAACAGCGACGACAATCGGTAAGAAAAATAACACCAGTTCTCTTAAAATGACTTGTGCGCCAGTTTCGACATACTGGATTTTGATTATTCCCAGTAATAAACAGGCCAGAAGTACAAACATGCCTAAAATACCGGAGGAAATCGGAATATTTAAAACTTTATTCAATACATCGCCAATCAGCCAGAAACCTGCCAATAAGGCAAGTTGTCCGATTAGTCTGACTAAACTTTTAAAGTAATTCTGAGAAAGATTCATGGTCGGTATGGATGATCGTTATAGATTGATTTGATAGTTGTATGTTAAGGCGAACTTAATATGGTGAATATGAATTATATAGTTTAAAATTATGCATAAACAGAATAATTATTTTGTGCTTGCCAAGTGATGGGGTGTGATTATGGTTTCTCTCAAATTATTACAGTGTTTTGTGACGCTGGTAGACACGAAAAGTTTTACCAGAACCGCAGAGCTTTTATATTTGACCCAGCCAACCATCAGTAAAAACTTGCAACAACTGGAACAAGAGCTACAAGTTGAGTTATTGGTTAAGTCAGATCACGCTAGAAAGCGTCAAATCGAATTGACGGAAATCGGGGAGCGTATTTACCAACATGCGCTAGAGATGTTGCAAATTGAGCATGATTTGCGACAGGACATTAAAAATTATAGTGCGCTGAAAGTTGGGACTTTACAGATGGGCGTGCCACCTTTGGGGGCACAGTTATTGACATCGGCTTTATTCGAATTTCATCGGCAATGGCCACAAATCAAACTATCATTTCTGGAAGTCGGCTCCAAAGGCATCGAACAGGCATTATTGAATAATGAACTGGATGTGGGCGTTTTACTGGAACCAATTCAGCATGATATTTTTAATCATGTCGAGCTCTGTGATTATCCGCTGATGGTGGTACTACGCCATGATTCGCAATGGGCCAAGCGCAGCAGCATTGCGTTGGAAGAATTACGCCATCAGGCATTTCTTTTGTTTCAGGAAAACTTTTCTTTAAATGAAGTGATCTTAAATGCCTGTCTAGATAAAGGCTTTGAACCGAATATTGTCTGTCGTAGTAGTCAATGGGGATTATTGGCGGATATGGTCTATCAGCGTATGGGCGTGGCATTATTACCCAAATATTATACGCAAATGCTTGATCCGCAGAAATTCGCAGCTGTGACTTTGGAGCAGCCGGAAATTCGTTGGCATTTGGTGATGGCGTGGAAAAAGAATATGATTATATCGCCGGCAGTTGCGGCATGGATTGCGGTGCTTCGCCAACATTTTAAACAGCTAAAACGCGCCTGATTGCTGCTAATCCATGATTGGACAGATAATAAAAATGCTGCCATTTTAGGCAGCACTTTTACATTTATTTGAAATGAATCAGCTGGATGAAACAGAGTTATTTTTTCTTGTTTTCCAGTTGTGGAACCGCAGAACCTTGTGCAATCGACAATAAACCTGCGTTGGAATACAAACCGAGTTTGGCACGAGTATCGGTGATATCCAGATTACGCATGGTCAATTGACCAATACGGTCGGCTGGACTAAAGGTTGAATCACCTTTTTCCATGGTCAGACGTTCTGCTTCATAGGTCAGATTCGGTGATTCTGTATTTAAAATGGTGTAGTCGTTACCACGACGTAACTCAAGAGTCACTTCACCTGTAATCGCTTTGGCGATCCAGTGCTGTGCAGCTTCACGTAACATTAATGCTTGTGAATCGAACCAGCGACCCTGATAGAGTAAACGACCTAGACGCAAGCCATTGATACGATATTGCTCAATCGTGTCTTCGTTGTGAATACCTGTCAATAAACGTTCGTAGGTAATATGCAGTAAAGCCATCCCCGGTGCTTCATAAATCCCACGGGATTTGGCTTCGATGATACGGTTTTCAATCTGATCTGACATACCCAGACCATGACGACCACCAATGCGGTTCGCTTCCAGAATCAATTCCACAGGATTGTCAAAAGTGTGTCCATTTAATGCAACTGGCATACCTTCTTCAAAACGTACAGTAACTTCTTCCGCTTCGATTTTGACATCTTCTTTCCAGAACGCCACACCCATAATCGGTTCTACGATTTTGATACCGGCATTTAGATATTCAAGATCTTTTGCTTCGTGCGTTGCACCCAGCATATTTGAATCGGTAGAGTAGGCTTTTTCTTTTGACATTTTGTAGTCAAAGCCATTGTCGATCAAGAATTGTGACATTTCGGCACGGCCACCGAGTTCATCAATAAATGTTTGATCAAGCCATGGTTTATAAATTTTCAAATTTGGATTGGTCAATAAACCGTAGCGATAGAAACGCTCGATATCATTCCCTTTATAGGTCGAACCATCACCCCAGATATTGACATCATCTTCTTTCATGGCTGTAACAAGCATGGTACCTGTAACCGCACGACCTAGAGGTGTGGTATTAAAATAAGGTACACCGCCGGTATGAATATGGAATGCACCACACTGAATTGCGGCAATGCCTTCTAATGCAAGCTGTAAACGACAATCAACCAAACGTGCTTTTACTGCACCATAGTTTTCCGCTTTCTTTGGGATGGCATCATAATCATCTTCGTCGGGTTGACCAAGATTGGCAGTATACGCATAAGGTTCTGCACCTTTTTGTTTCATCCACAATAAAGCAGCAGAAGTATCCAGACCGCCAGAGAAGGCAATCCCAACTTTTTTCCCTACTGGTACATGCTGCAAGATAGTTGCATTATCAGTCATTGCTAGTCCTAACATTTTGAAGATAGACAACATTGCGAACAGTGTTGCCATGAAGAATTTAAAATTGCCGTATTATAACACTATTCAAATCGCTTGTTTTACTAAAAACAAGGCAAAACAATATTTCCCGGATTGATAGAATCACTGCGATCTTTTTCTGTGCAGAGTGAAGTTAAAGCAATATGGTTTGAGATAAGATCGAAGAATTTTTTCAGATAGATTTAAGTAATGTGAAGATTTTATTAATTGATTAAATTGTAATCTAATTTAAATATCTATCTTGCATGATGCATAAAATGACAATTTTTATGGCGGGGAAATTATGCAATATATTCATTATGGTAATAGTAAAAAATATCGGTTGCTCGGTTTGAGCCTGTTGCTGTCCAGTGCATTATTGGCAGGTTGTAATGACAACGATGACGATGAAGAAGAAATAGCGGCACAGCCACTGGAAATTAATATTCTGCATATCAATGACAGCCATTCACATCTGGATGAAGAAAGTACCACGTTTAACCTGCTGACTGCTGAGAATACACGGGAAGCGATTACCGTATTTCGTGGTGGATTTTCCCGTGTTACTGCTTTAATTAATGAGTTGGCAGAATCTGAGAAAAACCCAATCAAGATTCATGCGGGTGATGCGATAACTGGGGATTTGTATTTTACTCTTGGTGAAGGTAAGGCCGAGGCAGATTTAATGAATACTGTCTGCTTTGATACTTTTACTTTGGGGAATCATGAATTCGATAATGGCGATGAAGGCCTGAAAAAACTGATTGGTTTTTTAAATAATGGTACATGTAGCACACCAACACAAGTGTTAAGTGCCAATGTTGAATTTGGTGCCACATCACCGCTGTATAAAACTGATTTGGTAAAACCTTATACCATTATCGAAAAAGAAGGACAAAAAATTGGTTTAATTGGCTTAACCATCGCAGGTAAAACAAAAAATTCATCACGACCGAATGAAGATACCATTTTCTCTGATGAAGTGACCACCGCACAAAAGTATATTGACGAATTAAAAGCTCAGGGTATCAATAAAATTATTATTCAGTCACATATTGGCTATGATAAAGATCTGGAACTGGCGACCCAGCTTTCTGGTGTCGATGTCATCATTGGTGGTGATTCACATACTTTGCTCGGTGACTCTACCGCCATGACAAATTATGGTTTAACGCCGGAAGGTGCTTATCCAACCATCAGCAAAGATAAAGATGGTCATCAGGTTTGTATTGGACAGGCATGGCAATATGCTTATGTTGTGGGGCAAATGAAAGTCAATTTCGATGCCAATGGTGTGGTAACAGACTGTAGCGGTCGTCCAAATATGCTGCTGGGCGATCAGTTTAGCCGTGCCAGTGGTGCCACTTTAAGTTCCAGAGAAGTTGCGACCATAAAACAGGACATTACAAACAGCGGCTTCCTGAAGATCGTTCAACCAGATAGTAATGCAGATCGTGTCTTATTACCTTATGCTTCTGCAAAAGTGTTGTTCGGTAGTGAGCAGGTTGCGGTTGCAACCGAAAATTTATGCTTGCGTCGGGTACCGGGTACCACCAAGGATACGTCACGTTCTACACTGGGTGATGAATGTAATAAGAGTGACTTTGTGAATAAGCATGGCGGTGATGTACAGCAACTGGTTGCAGAAGCCTTTTTACAACAGGGTAAAAGCTATTTTAATGCTGATATTTCCATCCAAAATGGTGGCGGTGTCCGTATTGATTTACCCAATGGTAATATTACGGTGAATACTATTTATCAGGTGCTGCCATTTAAGAATACACTGGTTCAACTTTCCATGACTGGGGCAGAAATCAAGGCTGTACTTGAAGATGTGATGGATACCATTGCAACAGGGAGCACAGGGGGTTATCCATATGCTGGTGGATTGCGTTGGGATGTGGATTTAAGCCAGAGCAAGGGCAATCGTTTAAGTGGTCTTGAGGTTCGTGATGCCTCGGGCAATTATCAAACGCTGGATTTAAGCAAAACTTATCAGGTCATTACCATTGATTATCTGGCGGATGGTTCTGATGGCTTTACTAGCTTTGCCAATATCACAGGTAGCCGTCGTTCTGATGTGGGACTGGATTATGCCGAAGCATTCTTGCAATATGTTGAAAATCTAGAGGGTACAGCAGGGCAAAAACAATTATCCCGCCTTCCGGTTGAGTATTACAGTACTCAAAATTATAAAGAATAAAAGATTGATATCATTGCCAGTAGATCCAACGCCTTAGTTCTTGCTGGCAAAGATCAAAAAAGAATCCCTGAAAATACTTTGGGGATTTTTTGTTTATCCATCACAAGAAAATCTTGTTTAATGACATTAAAGCTTGCAGAGCATGAACAATAAATCTATAATTGAAATGTTATAATATAACATTAATCGGAGTTTAGCATGCAAGTCTTATCATCGTTAAAAAGTGCCAAAAAGCGTTCCAGTGATTGCCAAATCGTTAGAAGACGAGGCAAATTATTCGTGATTTGTAAATCCAATCCACGCTTTAAGGCGCGTCAAGGGTAATGATTGTTGTACAATTATTGATAAAGCAATACAAACCCATACAAAATCCCCCTTCATCGCTTAAGTTATTTTTTTACAATAGTATTTTTTAAATATAACGGATTAAGCGATGAATAAAATTTTTAGTCTGACCTGTGCTGTAACAGGCATTGTGATTTTGTCAGCATGTCATCACAGTAATAATGATAACTCTACAATACATCAGCCTACTGCTCAGGTGAATAGTCCTCAGCCTGCTACAACTGTGCCAGATCCGGCGCATACTGCCGAAAATTCTTTGGACTGGAATGGTACTTATCAAGGTGTTTTGCCTTGTGCCGATTGTCCAGGAATCAAAACAGTTTTAACACTTAATCTTGATAAAACCTATAGTCTGGAAGAAACTTATCTGGAGCGGCAGGTTAAACCTTTTGTTGCCAAAGGCACTTTTCAATTTGATAAAACCAATTCATCTTTAATTGTTCTCGATGGTGCAGCAGATAATCGTATATTTTTTATCGGTGAGGGTTTTGCCGAAGCACGTGCTTTAGATGGTTCAGCCATTAACGGACCGCTCAAGGCACATTATCAATTGACAAAAATAAACTAGATCACGGTTCAATGCAGATCGTACTGTATCTCAACTGATCCAATATGCCTGCGGGTATATTGGATTTTCAACATAATTCCACGACTAATAAACTTTCGATAAATGGTCATGTCTGACTTGCTTCATTGGTTAAAAATTGATAGTTTTGTTTTGTGGATGTCATGGTCATAACAATAATATCAGGGATAGCACATATCAGGGACAAAAGTATGGACGCATTTGTTAAGAACTGGTCTGCCGGATTTATCATGTTCGGATGTTTAACGACAACAGTGGTGTATGCAGTGGAGACCGTGCCAGATGAAAAACTGGCAAGTACGGCAAGTCAAAATGCTATTGTCAGTGCGTTAAGCAAAACCAATAAGACGAATTTTTTGATTGAAGAAGAGTTGCTGAAACGGGAAATGCCTGCTTATCAGTCGATTAAGTTATTGAATATACAGTATCCGAATAGTTTTGAGAAAGTAACAGCCACGCAAAAAGAGAATAGCACACAGGATTTTGGTTCCGAGCCGTATAGTTATCGTTGGGCTGGTAATTATCAGGATATTTATGATGTAAACAAATCGGGTCAGGTTTTTTTTAATCAACAGTCTGGTCATTATGAATTGAGCAATGTTCGAGGACTGGTCAGGGTAAATGTCGATACTTATTGATGCTGTTTTTGCAGGATTAATCGCACATTGAACATATGAATTTGGCTATAAAAAAACCTGCAAGTGCAGGTTTTTTCGGTTTATTGCGCTATTAAAGACCAGCGGCATCTTTTAATACTTGGGCTTTATCGGTTTGTTCCCATGTAAATGCATGTGCAGAACCTTCACGACCAAAATGACCATAGGTTGCTGTTTGCTTATACATTGGCTGTAACAGATCAAGCATGCGGGTAATACCATAAGGACGTAAATCAAAATGTTCACGAATCAAGGCAATAATGGTTTCTTCAGGAATTTTTGCTGTACCAAAAGTATTGATTGAGATTGAGGTAGGTTCGGCAACCCCAATCGCATAACTCACCTGAATTTCACATTTATCGGCAAGTCCGGCAGCCACAATATTTTTGGCCACATAACGACCAGCATAGGCAGCAGAACGATCCACTTTGGATGGATCTTTACCAGAGAATGCCCCACCACCATGGCGCGCCATACCGCCATAAGTATCAACAATAATTTTACGTCCAGTCAGACCACAGTCGCCTACAGGACCACCGATCACAAACAATCCGGTTGGGTTGATGTGAAATTTGGTATCGGCATGGAACATTTCATTGGGAATCACTTTTTTGATGATTTCCTCAATGACTGCTTCCTTTAAATCGGCTTGAGAAATTTCCGGATCATGCTGTGTGGAGAGTACCACTGCATCAAGACGTACAGGCATGCCATTTTCATAGGCGAATGTCACCTGACTTTTTGCATCGGGACGTAACCACGGTAAAATTCCCTGACGACGTAATTCGGCCTGTTTTTCCATTAAACGGTGAGCATAGGAAATCGGAGCAGGCATCAAGACTTCTGTTTCACGGCTGGCATAACCAAACATCAAACCCTGATCACCAGCACCCTGATCTTCAGGTTTTTGACGATCTACACCTTGAGCAATTTCGGGCGATTGTTTTCCGATCATATTGATTACGGCACAGGTTGAACCATCAAAACCCAGATCGGAATGATGATAGCCAATACCGTTCACGGTATGACGCACAACTGCTTCAACATCAATATTTGCCGTTGTCGTCACTTCACCAGCGAGAACGACTGCACCTGTTTTTACTAAAGTTTCGCAGGCGACACGTGCATATTTATCTTGTTCTAATATTGCATCAAGAATAGCATCACTAATTTGGTCAGCCATTTTGTCTGGATGACCTTCACTGACGGATTCAGAGGTAAATACAGCGTACTCGCGCATGGATATTCCAAAGTTAAATTTTAAAACCGCAATATAGTACAACGATCTGTGCTTTTAGACTAGGGCATGAACAGCAGAGCGTTATATAATTTATTGATTAACTATATGAAAAATATTAAGTATTGATAAATTCATCAGCTATGAAATTTTTTCATTTATTGATGAAAATTGTTATTGATGCAGTTAAGGACATAAAAAGTTGACCAAACAGTTCTGATTTTGTCCTGTATATGGGTAATGCACATTGAATATTTTTATGGCATGCTGGTGTAATGTTCATTGAATGAACAGTAGAATTTTAAATAAAGATAGGATAATCAAAATGTTAAAGCATGATGCAGATTTAGAGCTATTTCGTGATAATTTTCGTCGTTTTATGCAGGAACATATTGCACCGTATTATTTGCAGTGGGAAAAAGACGGCATAATGCCAAGAGAAATATGGACTAAACTTGGCGAAAATGGCTTTTTATGTGTGGATTTGCCGGAACAATATGGCGGATATGCCGTTCCAACCTATTATTCATTAATGCTGGTTGAGGAGTCTGCCAGAGCAGGCTATGGAGCATTATCGACAGCTATTTCCTGTCATTCCGAAATTGCAGCACCTTATATTCTACATATTGGTAATGAAGCGCAAAAACAATATTGGTTACCGCGCATGGTTACAGGCGAGGTAGTGGGTGCAATTGGGATGACCGAACCCGGTGCTGGTTCGGATTTACAGGCGATTCGTAGCAGTGCGATTTTACAACAAGACGATTATTATTTATTGAATGGTTCCAAAACCTTTATTTCCAATGGTCAGCATGCCGATCTGGTGATTTTAGCTGCAAAAACCGATCCTGCTGCCCGAGCAAAAGGTGTTTCTTTACTTATGGTGGACACACATCTGCCGGGCTTTAAGAAAGGAACCAATCTTGAGAAGATCGGGTTACATTCACAGGATACATCAGAATTATTTTTTGATCAGGTAAAAGTACCAAAGCAGCAACTGTTGGGTCAGGCTGGACAAGGCTTTGCTTATCTGATGCAGGAGTTACCCCGTGAACGTACAGCAATTGCAGCAACTGCTTTGGGGGCGATTCGTGGTGCGATTGATATTACCATTCGATATGTACAGGAACGTCAGGCTTTTGGCCAACCGATTGCTAAATTTCAGAATACCCGTTTTGTGCTGGCACAGGCCAAAATTGATGAGCAGGCAACCGCAGC
Source organism: Acinetobacter populi (assembly GCF_002174125.1). GTDB lineage: Bacteria > Pseudomonadota > Gammaproteobacteria > Pseudomonadales > Moraxellaceae > Acinetobacter > Acinetobacter populi. The sequence goes on along the minus strand of NZ_NEXX01000001.1, from coordinate 335,300 downwards.
ATTTTATGAGCGCTGTCTTGAATTATATATGGCAGGGGAGATGGATGTACAAACAGCCGCAGCGATCAAGGCATTTTCAACCGATATGCAAATGAAAGTGACAGATCATTTATTACAGCTATTTGGTGGCTATGGTTATATGACGGAGTATCCAATTTCACGGTTCTTTGTCGATGCTCGTATTCAGCGTATCTATGGTGGAACCAATGAAATTATGAAAGAAATTGTCGCAAGGGATTTATTGGGTCGCTAAACTTTAAAGCACCTTATGTCTTTGCATGATGTCTTGACATGAGGTGCTTGAGAGGGCTTCAAATGTGTTGAGGCAACATAGATATTGTCTCAACACACGATTTAGATATTAAGCATTTTTCTCACGGGCAATGGCACGATAGCCAATATCACTACGGTATTGCATACCAGTAAATGTGACCTGACTACATACTTCAAGTGCATTGATTTGTGCTTCAAGTACAGTATTACCCAGTGCAGTGACACACAGTACCCGACCACCTGCGGTGATGACTTGACCTTCAGCATTCAAGGCTGTACCTGCATGGAAAATTTTTGTTCCTTCTGGTGATTGGCCCAAACCGGAAATCACATCGCCTTTGCGTACAGTTTCTGGATAGCCTTCGGCAGCAAGCACGATGCCAATCGATTTACGTTCGTCCCATTTGGCTTCTTTGGGTAAATTACCTTCTACACCAGCAAGCACCAGATCAACCAGTGAAGATTGTAAGCGCATCATGATCGGTTGTGTTTCGGGATCACCAAAACGGCAATTAAATTCGATTACACGTGGTTGACCTTCGGCATCAATCATCAGCCCGGCATAGAGAAAGCCCTTGTAACGATGACCGTCATTTGCCATACCGTTGACTGTTGGACGCATAACTTGTTGCATCACCCGTTCAAAGACTTCATCTGTCACGACTGGTGCTGGGGAATATGCACCCATACCACCAGTATTGGGTCCCTGATCACCTTCAAAAATACGTTTATGATCCTGCGATGTTGCCATTGGTAAAATATTTTCACCATCAATCATACAGATAAAGCTGGCTTCTTCACCTTCTAGGAATTGCTCAATCACCACCCGGCTACCGGCATCACCAAATTTGTTGCCTGCCAGCATGTCATCAATGGCAGCAAAGGCTTCTTCATTGCTCATGGCAACGATAACACCTTTACCCGCAGCTAGACCATCTGCCTTGATTACGATGGGCGCACCGTGTTTTTCGACATAGGCTTTTGCTGGTGCAACTTCGGTAAATACTTCATAAAATGCAGTCGGAATATTATGTTTTTTTAGGAAATCCTTGGCAAAGGCTTTGGAACCTTCCAGTTGTGCTGCGTATTGGGTTGGTCCCCAGATTTTAATATCGGCAGCTTCTACTGCATCAACTACACCATTGACCAGTGGTGCTTCTGGACCAACAATAATCAGATCGACCTGATGCTGCTGGGCAAAACGGATGATGGCAGGATTATCCAGAATATCCAGCGCAACATTTTCACACTTTGCTTCGGTGGCTGTACCTGCATTGCCAGGTGCGACAAATATTTTTGTGACTTTTTCATCCTGAGCGATTTTCCACGCCAGCGCATGCTCACGCCCGCCACTACCCAATACGAGAATATTCATCGAGTCTATTTCCCTTTAATAAGTTTAAAATATATCTATTATAGATAAAAAAGTCCCTCTTGATATGAAAGAGGGACTTTATAAAAGATTAATTAGTGGCGGAAATGACGCATACCGGTAAATACCATGGCAATGCCATGTTCATTTGCAGCTGCAATGGTTTCTTCATCACGCATTGAACCACCCGGTTGAATGATACATTTAATGCCTGCTTTTGCTGCATTATCAATACCGTCACGGAATGGGAAAAATGCATCGGATGCCATGACTGCACCTTCAACTACCAGTCCGGCATGTTCGGCTTTGATTGCTGCAATACGGGCAGAGTTAACGCGGCTCATCTGACCTGCACCGACACCAATGGTTTGACGGTTTTTCGCATAAACAATGGCATTGGATTTAACATATTTTGCAACTTTCCATGCAAAAATAAGGTCATCAATTTCCTGTTCTGTGGGCGCGAGTTCGGTCACGACTTTAAGATCCGCGGCAGTAATCATACCCAAATCCTGATCTTGAACCAGTAATCCACCATTGACACGTTTGAAGTCAAGTTGTGCAGCACGTTCATCAATTTTTGGTAATTCACCACACACCAGTACACGAACATTTTTCTTGGCACCAGTGATTTCAAGTACACCTTCAGCAATGCTTGGTGCAATGATTACTTCAACAAATTGGCGATCAACGATTGCTTGTGCAGTGGCTACGTCAAGTTCGCGGTTAAATGCAATAATGCCGCCAAATGCAGATTCTGGATCAGTTGCATAAGCGAGGTCATAGGCAGTTTGAATGCCGTCTAGAGAAACCGCAACACCACAAGGATTCGCATGTTTCACGATAACACATGCTGGTTTGGCAAAGGATTTTACGCATTCTAAGGCTGCATCGGTATCAGCAATGTTGTTATAAGACAGCTCTTTACCTTGTAACTGTTTTGCGGTTGATACAGAGGCTTCTTTGGCAGCAGCATCAACATAGAATGCAGCCGCTTGATGTGGATTTTCACCGTAACGTAAATCTTGTGCCTTATTGAGTTGTAAATTAAAGGTACGGGCAAATTTATCTGCTTCACCTTCTGCTTTACCTACGCGTGCGCCAAGATATTGGGCAATCATGCCATCATATTGTGCCGTATGTTCAAATGCTTTTACTGCCAGATCAAAACGGGTTGCATATGACAATGAACCTTCAGCTTTTAGTTCTGCAATCACTGCATCATAGTCGCTGGCATTGACAATAATCCCGACAGAAGCATGGTTTTTGGCCGCAGCACGTACCATGGTTGGACCACCAATGTCGATATTTTCAATCGCATCGGCAAGTGAGCAATTTGGTTTTGCCACAGTTGCAGCAAATGGATAAAGATTGACAATGACAAGATCAATCGGATCAATCTGATGTTCCTGCATGACGGCTTCATCCAAACCGCGACGTGCCAGAATACCACCGTGAATTTTAGGGTGCAGGGTTTTTACCCGTCCGTCCATCATTTCGGGGAAACCGGTATGTTCAGATACCTCTATTACAGGTACTTGATTATCTTTAAGTAATTTATAAGTACCGCCAGTAGAAAGGATTTCGATATTCAGACTGGCCAATTCTTTGGCAAATTCAACAATACCGGTTTTATCAGAAACAGAAATTAAAGCACGAGAAACTGTCATAGCAATCAGATTTTTAGAAAGTGAATTAAATAGTTAAATAGAAACAAGATATAAAAATGCCCGCAGGGCAGCAGGCATTTTATCATTTATTCAGCCATAAGTCCGTGGGCTTTTAACTTTTTACGTAAAGTGCCGCGGTTAAGTCCTAATATTTCAGCAGCGCGGGTTTGGTTACCACGTGTGTATTCAAGGACGACTGATAATAATGGTTTCTCCATTTCGGCCAAAACCATATCGTACACTTGAGAAGGCTGTTCACCTTGCAATTGAGCGAAATAGTGGCGAACTGCGCGATCAACGTGGATACGTAATGCGACGTCTGATTGTGCAGTAAAAATAGGAGACTTGCTATTCATGCTATAAATCCGAAATTGAACCACTAGATCGATAGTGGCATGTTAATAAGTTAAGCGATCAAAACGATAGAGTTTTTTTAGATCGTAAAAAAAATCTATCTTAATTTACTAACGAAGCTTCACTGTATACTTTTTGTTCTTATTACAGATTGTTCAAAAAGTATTCCAATATGAATGTCACACAAAAAAACGACTAGGCCAGCGTAAACTAGCTAAGAAGTAGGTTGCGTGATATCAAATTACCAGAACAGTAAAGGAGACGAGTGAAACTTCAATGGCGCTATAATATCATTATCTGAAAAAAAGTGAGTAAATAAAGTTCATTTTTTCTTAATTTTTTTGCTGTATTTTTAGGCGACTTCAATGTATAGTGCAGCACTTTTTTGTTTCTTGTTATGCGTGTTAATCTGCATTTATTGATGAAAAAAGATGATCTGATACAAAAGCAGACTAATTAAGAACACATGAATTACACCCCAACCTAAATAGTACAGCACACTTTTTTTCTTCGGTTTTGCTGTAACAAACGTCGATTTTTGCTTTTCGGCAATTTTGACGGCATCAATATCTTGCTCTTCTTTAATTGAATGGATTGGACTAAGCGTATCCAGATAATTCAAATAGGTATACAGATTTAACTGGGAACCATCGACACTTTGCGACATTAGTTGGTTGACATGCCGAATAAACGGATTATCACTACGCTGATTTAGCGCCGTATATTTAAGCTGATCGCCGGCAGTATTGTGCTGGTGAGCAATCAGCATTTCGGTAATATAACTGCTAATAGAGGGTGGGCTGTATTCCGGGTCCTCGATGAAACAACTATAGGCATCAAAAATATGATGACAGTGCGCGCATCTCACCATGCCCTGAGTAATATTTAATTCCATCAGGGAGAGTTGATAAACAGTCTGACAACTCGGACATTGACTCAGATAGCGCACGATCAGCTTCCATCCATAGGGTTGATGCCGGAAAGTTATGCCTTACGATGACCTGACAGACGGCACCAATTTTCTTCACGCATTTGTTGTCCTGTCATTTCAAAATACGGTGCATAGGCCTGTTTCACGTCTTCAATTTGTTCCTCAATCAAACCTGCCAATGCAATTTGGCTTTCAGCACGAGTAAGGTGATAAAAGGTTTCTACCAGAGACATTAACGGTTTTGCCAGGATATTTGCAACCAGTACATCCGCAGGCCCCTGATAATGCTGTTCAAACTCTTCCGGTAAGGCAACATATAAGCGATCTGCAACACCATTTAATTCCGCATTTTGCTTGGTTGCCAGAACTGCTTGAGGGTCGATATCGGTTGCATAAACATATTTGGCACCCAGCAATAACGCTGCAACACCTAAAATTCCCGAACCACAACCATAGTCCACCACAATTTTATCTTTAAGGTCTATTCCGGCAAGCCATTGTAAGCACAGGAATGTACTGGCGTGATTTCCGGTTCCAAAAGCCAAACCGGGATCAAGTTTAATATTGGTCACATCGGGATTAGGCGCTTCGAGCCATTCAGGGACAATCCATAAATTCTCGGCTACTTGGATAGGCTCGTAATAATCCATCCAGGCACGTTCCCATGCCTGTTCTTCAATAGTTTCGGTTTTGATTGTGGTGTTCGGTATTTGCGCATCAATAAATGATACCAGCGCTTTTTCATCAATGGGTTCTTGTTCTGTTTGTTGGAAGATACCAGTCACAATGACTTTATCCCAAAGTGGGGTTTCACCGGGTAAAGGTTCAAGTAAAGCCTGATCTTCTGCATCATCCAAGGTGACGCTGACTGCGCCTAATGACATGAATAAGGTTTCGGTAAAGTCGACTTGTGGTTGATCAACAGTGATATGAATTTGTAACCAGTTCATCCAGATAGCTCGGAAATTTATAAATTTGCCTAATTGTAGCGGATAATTGATGCAGAAATATATAAAAACCACCAAGCATATGTTTACAAAGCAGCATCAGATCAAAAAATATAAATAGGAAGGGGCTGAATCGATATATCACGCTGAATGTGATATATCGAGAAGGGGATTATTCGGTAATGATTGGACGATCAATTGCGCTGATATCTGCCGGATTTTCTTGTTCGGGAATGGTTTCACCTTCAACGGGAACGTCTTGCTCCAAAACATCCTGATTTTTTTCATCCAGTACAGGTGTATCAATATTGATACTATCGCTACTTTCAGACGTACTGGTCAGAACAGATAGTGTATTTTCTGTGGTCAATTCGGACTGAGCAACTGGTTGCGGTGCCTGATAGGCCAGCACACATTTTCCGCGTACATCCTGTGAACCATATGTCATTGTGGTATGATTGCCAAGTTCACAAGACTGATTACTGAATCCAGCATAGACATCTAGATCTCGGCTGTGTTCAGGAATAAATGTTGGTTGGCATGTGCCATTAAAAATTACACCTTGATTATTCCATGTGACAGCATCATTTTGGTTTTTTCCTTTGCAGACACGTTCTTGTGTTTGTAAGGTTTTTAATGAGATTTCACTTTCCGCAAACGCCATGCCTGAGAAGCATATTGCGACTATAGAACACAGCAACACATTTTTTTTCATTTAGTTTCCCCTAATAGGTTGCTCACCAGAGAGCAACGTGGCGATGTTATCGTTCAAAAGTTAAAATTTGATGTAAATAAATCAGACATTAAAAATAAATTTTTTTTAGTTTATATTATTGTATTTAAATAATAATTAATGAATATTTCCTGAGTATTGCCAACAATAATGATAAGAATTTTTAGATTTAGTCTGCTTGTGCGATGCTTTGTTGATCACAGGGACTAATTTATTGATCAAGGTGCCAAAGATCGCGGCAAAAATATAGCACCCGTAGGTGCCATATTCATTTAATATGCTAGAAGTTAATCTTTTATTGAACTTCTACTGGTAATTGTTGATCACCCAGTCCTTCTTGAGCTTGTGGTGCATCATCGCTTATATCAGGGATCTGCGGTGCGTTGGCTGGTAGATCTGCGGTTGAGGGTGCATCTAATGCTGGTGCAGCTGCATTTTGTTCTTGAATACCTGCACCTTCACTGCCTGTTGGAACTGGTGGTTGGAACTGCAATTTGCCTTCTGCATTTTGCTGACAGGTTCCATTAAACGTTACGCCTTTATAAGCATAAGAAACCAGATCACCAGCTGTTTTTTTATTACAGACCTGAATCTGTTTTTGTACTTCAGCTTTGCTTAATTCATCAGTCGCGGCCAGTGCCATGCCGGAGTAACATAATGCAGAAAGACAGGCTGCTTTTAATATCATACTTTTCATTGGTATATCCTCTTTAAGTGCTAAGTTTCATTGCAACTTGATACTTTCCAAGTATAGAAGTCAGAGATAAATAGTGAATTTGATTTGTATATTAGTCCTGCTACAAAGTGTCAAAGATTGTGGATGAAATGTGAAGATTCATGGATTTTTTGGCATTTTATTTTAATTCAGTGATATAGGTTTAAATAGAAGCAAATTTGCGGTCAGATCAAATCATCTTGTGTACATTTTAACTGGATATAATTTTTAGGTTTTATACCGTTTTAATGGTATCGCAAGGGTTATAGCCAAATAATTTTGTAAAATATCCATCAATTTTGGCATAATTTTGCTACAATAATCAGTCATTTTTTTAAGTGTTTTATAACCATGCATTATCCTAAAGTTTATGATGTCATTGTGATTGGTGGCGGTCATGCAGGTACCGAAGCCGCTTTAGCAGCAGCACGTATGGGGCGACAGACCCTGTTGCTGACACATAATATTGAAACTTTAGGCCAGATGAGTTGTAACCCTGCCATTGGCGGTATTGGGAAATCACATCTGGTGCGTGAAATCGATGCGCTTGGTGGTGCAATGGCGCTGGCCGCTGATAAAGGCGGCATTCAATTTCGTATTTTGAATTCACGTAAAGGGGCAGCAGTACGTGCCACCCGTGCACAGGCAGATCGGATACGTTATAAAGCCGCGATTCGTTATACGCTGGAAAATCAACAAAATCTGGATATTTTCCAACAAGCTGCCGATGATTTGATTGTGGAAGGTGATACCGTCAAAGGTGTGATCACCCAAATGGGAATCCGGTTTGATTGTAAAACCGTAGTGCTGACCACAGGGACTTTTCTGGGTGGCGTCATCCATATTGGTTTGAAAAATTCCAGTGGTGGACGTGCTGGTGATCCACCTTCTATCGCATTGGCGCATCGTTTACGTGAATTAAAACTTCCGGTGGGACGTTTAAAAACTGGTACGCCACCTCGTATCGATGCACGCTCAGTCGATTTTTCCGTAATGACACCGCAACCGGGCGATTTCCCATCACCGGTAATGTCATTTATGGGGGATGTGTCGATGCATCCTGAGCAGATTAATTGTTATATCACCCATACCAATGAGCGCACTCATGAGATTATTCGTGGTGGATTGGATCGTTCACCAATGTACACTGGTGTAATCGAGGGTGTTGGACCACGTTATTGTCCTTCTATTGAAGATAAAATTCATCGCTTTGCAGATAAAGACTCGCATCAGGTGTTTCTGGAACCGGAAGGTTTGGATACTCACGAACTTTATCCAAACGGAATTTCGACCTCTTTACCTTTTGATGTACAGTTTGAGTTGGTTCGTTCGATTCGTGGTATGGAAAATGCGCATATTTTGCGTCCCGGTTATGCGATCGAATATGACTATTTTAATCCGCAAGCGCTAAAATATACGCTGGAAACCAAAGCCATTTCAAATCTGTATTTTGCCGGTCAAATCAATGGTACAACAGGTTATGAAGAAGCCGGTGCACAAGGTCTGTTGGCTGGTTTAAATGCTGCACGCCGTGCTTGGGAGCAAGAGGAATGGACACCAAAACGTGATCAGGCCTATATGGGCGTTCTAGTGGACGATTTGATCACGCTGGGAACCAAAGAACCGTATCGTATGTTTACCTCACGTGCCGAATATCGCTTGATGTTACGTGAAGACAATGCCGATCAACGCTTAACACCAGCAGGGCGTGAACTGGGTCTGGTTGATGATGTACGCTGGGCAGCATATTGTGAAAAAATGGAGGCAGTAGAGCGTGAAACCTCTCGTTTACAACATTTATGGGCAGCACCCAACAATCCAATGGGTAAAAAATTCATTGATATGACCGGTGCCGACTTGTCCAAAGAATGTAGTGCCATTGATTTGTTAAAGCGTCCAAATATTAATTTTGCCCAGATCGCCGAACTAACAGATTCGCAGGTATCGGAATTTGTAGGTGAGCAAATTGAAATTGCGGTGAAATACCAAGGCTATATCAATCGTCAGCATGAAGATGTGGCACAGATGAAACGTCTGGAAGAGACTAAAATTCCAGCCGATTTTGATTATGATATCGTGTCTGGGCTTTCTCGTGAAATCACGCAAAAGTTAAAAACTGTTTTACCTGAAACCTTGGCACAGGCCAGTCGTATTCCGGGTGTAACGCCGGCAGCAGTGCAATTGGTGATGATTACCATCCGGAAAAATGCACAGATTAAAAAATCTGCCTAAAAGATAAAACCGAATAAAGCTGAAAAAAGCGGTCAGAAATATGGCCGCTTTTTTTATGTTTAAACAAGCTGTGAAGATTTCGCGGGTTCGGTGAATTTAAAAAAATAAGGGGCGATGTAACTCTTTATAAAAAAAGTAACATAATGGGCTTGAAAAATGTGTGTAAACAACCCATTATTAAACTGACAAATCTCATGCTTTTATTTTTCTAAGTTAATGAAAAATATTAAAAAATATATTTAAAAAGCTTTGAAAAAAACCTTGAAAAATAAAGTATGCCCCCAATTTATTTAAACACGTGAAAATTTATGATGAGGATAATAACAAATGCGTTTTGAAAAATTTACAGATCGTTTGCAACAAACATTATCAGACGCCCAGTCTCTGGCCACTGGTAAAGATCATACTGCGATTGCAGGCATCCATATCTTATCGAGCTTGCTGGAAGAACCTGCCAATCAAAGTTTATTGCAACAGGCAGGTGCCAACCTGAACCTGCTGAAAGATAAACTGGCGCAGGCAATTAAAGATGCACCGACCATTAGTAATCCTACGGGCGATGTCAATTTAAATCCGGAAGCAGTAAAAGCCTTAAATCTTGCTGATAGCTATGCACAAAAAGCAGGTGATGAGTTTTTATCGACAGACTGGGTACTTTTGGCACTGGCAGAACAGGGTGAAACCAGCAAAATTATCAGTGCCAGTGGTGCAGATGCAAAAAAATTACGTACTGTGATTGAAAAAATTAGAGGAACAGAAAAAGTGACCACCAGCAACCATGAAGAAAATCGTGATGCTTTGGGTAAATATACCATTGATTTAACAGATCGTGCTTTGGCGGGCAAACTTGACCCTGTGATTGGTCGTGATGATGAAATTCGTCGGACTATTCAGGTGTTATCTCGTCGGACCAAAAATAATCCGGTGTTAATCGGTGAACCCGGTGTTGGTAAAACTGCGATTGTAGAAGGATTGGCACAGCGTATTGTTAATAATGAAGTCCCAGAAAGTCTAAAAGGTAAACGCGTACTTTCGCTGGATTTGGGTTCACTACTGGCCGGTGCAAAATATCGGGGTGAATTTGAAGAACGTCTAAAAGCAGTATTGAAAGATTTGGCAAAACAAGACGGACAGGTGATTTTGTTTATTGACGAATTGCATACACTTGTTGGCGCAGGAAAATCCGAAGGTGCTATGGATGCCGGTAATATGCTGAAACCTGCACTTGCGCGTGGTGAATTACGTTGTGTTGGTGCAACCACACTGGATGAGTATCGTCAGTTTATTGAAAAAGACCCTGCATTGGAACGTCGTTTCCAGAAAGTGCTGGTTGATGAACCGAGTGTAGAAGATACCATTGCAATTTTACGTGGTCTCAAAGAAAAATATGCCACTCATCATGGTGTGCAAATTCTGGACTCTGCGATTATTGCTGCGGCAAAAATGTCACATCGTTATATTACAGATCGTCAATTGCCAGATAAAGCGATTGACCTGATTGATGAGGCAGCTTCCAGAATTAAAATGGAGCTAGATTCCAAACCTGAAGCTTTAGACAAACTTGATCGTCGGTTGATTCAACTGAAAATGCAGCTTGAAGCTGTGAAAAAAGATGAAGATGCTGGTGCTAAAGGTGAAGTTAAACATCTTGAAGCGCAGATTGCCGAGAAAGAGAAAGAATATAGCGAACTTGAAGAAGTCTGGCGTAAAGAAAAAGCCTTGGTCGAAGGCACTAAAGATGCACAGGTCAAACTGGATCAGGCGCGTATTGCTTTTGAAAAGGCTCAACGTGAGGGTGATTTGGCCGAAGCTGCCCGTTTGCAATATGGCGTGATTCCGGAATTGCAAAAACAGCTGGATCAGGATGAAGTTGCCGAAGAAAACGAAGCACCAAAATTGCTGCGTAATAAAGTGACTGATAATGAAATTGCTGAAGTAGTCAGTGCTGCAACTGGGATTCCAGTGGCGAAAATGCTTCAGGGCGAACGTGAAAAATTATTGCATATGGAAGAATTTTTACACAATCGCGTAGTAGGACAGGATGAAGCTGTGGTCGCAGTATCCAATGCCGTGCGTCGTTCTCGTGCTGGATTGTCGGATCCTAACCGTCCAAGTGGTTCATTCCTGTTCCTTGGACCTACAGGGGTGGGTAAAACAGAACTGACCAAAGCTTTGGCCAATTTCCTGTTTGACAGTGATGATGCCATGATTCGTATCGATATGAGCGAATTTATGGAAAAACACAGTGTCAGCCGTTTGGTTGGAGCGCCTCCGGGTTATGTCGGTTATGAAGAAGGTGGTGTATTAACTGAAGCTGTGCGTCGTAAACCTTATAGTGTGATTTTGTTTGATGAGGTGGAAAAAGCGCATCCGGATGTATTTAATATCCTCTTGCAGGTACTGGACGATGGTCGTTTAACTGACTCGCAAGGTCGTGTAGTCGATTTTAAAAATACCGTAATTGTGATGACGTCCAATCTGGGTTCACAAGATGTGCGTGAATTGGGTGAGAATGCCAGCAATGAAGAAGTGCATGCGGTGGTGATGGCTGCGATTGGTCAGCATTTCCGTCCGGAATTTATCAACCGGATTGATGAAGTGGTGGTATTCCAAAGCCTGAAAAAATCTCAAATGCGTGGTATTGCCGATATTCAACTGGATCGTTTACGTGACCGTCTGGGTGAACGTGAAATCAGATTACGTGTTGAAGATGATGCGCTGGATCAACTGATCGAGATTGGTTACGATCCTGTGTTTGGTGCCCGTCCGTTGAAACGCGCCATTCAGCAAGAGATTGAAAATCCATTGGCACAACAAATCCTGTCAGGTGAGTTTAGTGCAGGAGATACCATTGTGGTGTCTAAAGATGGTGAACATTTAGCGTTTAATAAATTAAAATTAAGCTAAATTGATGTGAAAATAAAAGCCCTTTCAAGTGATTGAAGGGGCTTTTATGTTTATCGTCACTAAAAAATTCAGTCAATGATGTCAGTCATCCGTGCTGTCTTAGTAAAGTTTATTCGGGAATTTTGATATCAATTCCTAGTTCTGCATATTTTTCTTTAATCAGTTTTAAGTCTTCTTGTAAATCGGTTGGGTAGATTTTGGCAAAAATACCACCGGATTTTGTCGGTGCATGGGCATACATTAAAATAATCGGTACATTGGCGGCTTTGGCAATATGCCAGAAACCGGTTCGAATTGGCTTGCGGTCCGTACTATTTTTGGCACGGGTTGCTTCCGGTGCAATCACCAATGAAAATTTATCATGTGTGTTAAATTCCTTTACCATTTGCCCGACAATATCACCTTTGTTGTGCCGATCCACAGGAATACCACCAACTGCTTTTAAAAGTGGTTTGAGCGGCCCTTTGAATAATTCTTTTTTGATCAAGGTATAAATCTTGATATCCAGAATCGCAAAAATTGCTAGGGAGAGTACCGCATCCATATTTGAGGTATGTTCAAAGCCGATGATCACTTGTTTATTTTCCAGTAACGAGGGATCTGCCTGATAGGTCCAGCCTGCCAATTTAAAAACACCTTCGCCCAGAAGCTTTTTCATGAAAATATCTCGAGTAACCAGAAATGATGCGAAAGCATGCCTGAAATTTTTTAAAAAGCAATGAGAGAAAAGTTCAAAATTTTATAAAGCATTTTCTGGCATGATTCATGCTTTAAAAATATATCATCAGTTGATTTAAGTTAACTGAATACATCATTGCGGGAGAGTGTTTAAGTACACGCCGAAGGAGCAACCGCCTCGGAAACTCTCAGGCCACAGGACTGTAATGATGAAAAACAATCTGGAGAGTAGCGCAGGGTGATCAATCCACTCTGGCTCACCGAAGGGGAAGGTATGTAGGCTGAAATACGGTCTATATACCAAAACTCTCAGGTACAAATGACAGATGGGGCAAACCACAACAAATCAACATTTGTACGGAGTTTGCTCATGTCTCATATTCTTATTATTGGTGCGGGAATTACTGGTGTCACGTCGGCCTATATGCTAGCAAAGCTTGGTCATCAAGTGACGGTGCTGGAAAAACATTTATGTCCGGCGATGGAAACCTCATTTGCCAATGGTGGTCAATTATCGGCATGTAATGCCGAGGTCTGGAATCAAATCAGCACCATTAAAAAAGGCTTAAAATGGATTGCAAAATCCGATGCACCGTTATTGCTCAATCCTTCCTTTAGTGTGCATAAATATTCGTGGTTATACGAATTTGTATCTAATATTCAGCATTATCAGGAAAATACTATCGAAACGGTAAAACTGGCACTAGATGCACGTTATCGTTTATTTGATATTGCCGAACAGGAAAATATCGACTTTGATTTGGAAAAGCGTGGCATTTTGCATATTTTCCACGACGATCATGATTATGCAGTTGCCAATCAAGTCAATCAATTATTACTCAAGGGAGGTTTAGAGCGTTTTGCGGTAACACCTGATGAAATGATTAATATTGAACCTTCGTTAAAAGGCGAATATGTCGGTGGGTTCTATACACCTGATGATGCAACAGGAGATATTTTTAAATTCACCAATGGATTGGCAAAAGCCTGTGAAAAATACGGTGTGAATTTTCAGTTTGGAGTTGAAGTGACAGACATCAAATTGTCTGAGAAAAATGTTGAGTTAAAGCTTGTGCCGAGTGAGGAAAATGTACACCATTTTCAGCCACAGCATCTGCAAGCTGATGTACTATTGGTATGTGGTGGTGTGAGTAGTTATCAACTGGCGCATCAACTGGGAGATCGAGTGAACATTTATCCAGTGAAAGGCTATTCAATCACAGTTCATCTGGAAGCAGAACAATTCAAAGCCAATGCGCCATGGGTGAGTTTACTGGACGAGCGGGCAAAAATTGTCAGCAGTCGTTTGGGAGAAAATCGTTTACGGGTTGCCGGCACAGCAGAATTTAATGGCTATAATCGTGATATTCGTGCCGATCGAATTTCACCTTTATTACAATGGACGCGTGAGAACTTTGATCTCGATGCCTGTAATGCTGTACCGTGGTCAGGCTTACGCCCTATGACACCAAATATGATGCCTAAAGTGGAGCAGGGCAAACATTCCCGGGTGTTTTATAATACTGGTCATGGTCATTTGGGCTGGACTTTATCTGCCGCCACCGCAGAAATCATTAGTCATAAGATCCATCAAGCCTACGCATGATTCTTTTGGAGTCATTATAATCATCGGTATCTAAAATCATTAGCGAAGTTATCTTATGGATAAGGGAACTTCGCTAGAGATTAAAAAATAATGTGTAAATTATTGTATGTTTGTAAGTTTGTCTAACGATAAGAATGGAATATATTTAAATAATATATAAATATCAATAAATTATATTTTGACTGAATTGTATTTGGCAAAAAATGACATACCTTTAACCTACCTTTTACATGCTAGCTTGGGACTATTGGCATTGAATGAGAATAGATGTCAATAACAATCAAGGACAAGGAGAATAGAATATGGGAAGCATGATGAAAGCAGCCGTAGTCACGGCATTTAATCAACCGCTTGAAATTAAAGAAGTGGAAATTCCAAAAGTTTCCGCAGGTAAAGTATTGGTCAAGGTGTTTGCTACAGGTGTTTGCCATACCGATTTGCATGCGATGCATGGTGACTGGCCGATTAAGCCGTCCGTACCTTTTATTCCGGGCCATGAAGGTGTTGGAGAAGTTGTCGAAATCGGTGAGGGGATTACACATTTAAAAGTTGGCGATACTGTCGGGATTCCCTGGTTATATTCAGCGTGTGGACATTGTGATCATTGTTATGCAGGCTGGGAAACATTGTGTAAAGAACAGCAAAACTCTGGTTATTCGGTAAATGGTAGTTTTGCAGAATATTGCCTTGCCGATGGAGAATATGTTGGTGTCATTCCAGAAGGCGTAGATTTACTGGAAATTGCGCCGATTTTATGTGCTGGTGTTACGGTTTATAAAGGTCTGAAAATGACTGAAGCCAAAACCGGTGACTGGGTTGCAATTTCCGGAATTGGCGGTTTGGGTCATGTGGCTGTGCAATATGCCAAAACCATGGGCTTTAACGTAGTTGCAATTGATGTTGATGATTCCAAGCTGGATCTGGCGAAAGAGTTGGGTGCAGATGTTGGTATTAATGCGATTAAACAGGATGTTGCCGAGGAAGTTAAGAAAGCAACAGGTGATGGCTGTCATGGTGTATTGGTCACAGCAGTTTCACCAAAAGCATTTGAACAAGCAGTAAAAATTGTACGTCGTGGCGGAACCATGGTCTTAAATGGTTTACCACCGGGCAAATTTGATTTGTCAATTTTTGATATGGTACTTGATGGTATTACAGTACGCGGATCAATTGTGGGTACTCGACTAGATTTGAAAGAAGCGCTAGATATTGCTGCACGGGGTAAAGTTAAAGCCCATATTAGTGTAGAACCATTGGAAAATATCAATGATATTTTTGAGCGGATGGAAGCTGGTAAAATTGATGGTCGGATTGTGATCGACTTGAAATTGTAATCATCAATCGAACACAACATGTTTGTGGTTAAATGATGATTAAAATGTTGTTTTAATATCACTTGAATAAACATTTAGAGCGTATAAGTTCATATTTGAAACTTATACGCTTTTATTTTTTGGAAAAAACGCCATATTTTGGTTTTTTTAGGGTGTTTAGTCTATAGATGATGACTTTGTCAGAATAATTATTTAATTTAATATTAAAGTGTTAGGTTGATATAATAGAATTAAGTATAAAATAAATTGAAGTTACTATCGTTTTTATATGATAATAATTATCATATACATTTTTTATACAATTGTTGTAAGATGAATTCAGCACAGATTAATCAGCAAATTTTACATTTGTATCAACAGCATCATTCATGGATTTATACTTGGCTTTATCGAAAGCTTGGTAATTCTTCCGATGCAGCAGATCTTGCACAAGATACCTTTGTGCGGGTATTGGCTCGCCAACAAGATTTTGAATTACAGCAACCTCGAGCATATTTAACAAAAATTGCCAAGGGATTAATGATCAATTGGATTCAACATAAAAATATTGAGCGTGCTTATCTTGAAGTCCTTGCCGAACAGCCCGAGCTTGAACATCCATCTCCGGAAAAAAATGTTTTAATTATAGAAACCTTGACAGAGGCGGTACAGCTTCTATCCGAATTGCCGGAAACTGTCCGATTAACTTTTCTTTATGTACAGCTTGAAGGTTTAAAACATCAACAAGTTGCAGATAAATTGAATATTTCCATCAGTACAGTCAAGCGACATATTCAACAGGCTTATATCCATTGCTTAAATCTTATGTTAGATGCGGAAGATTTATAAAGAATGGCTCAAGCTGATCGTAAGGAAATTATCAAGCAAGCTTCGGAGTGGCTTGTTCGTTTACAGGAAGGTGATCTTTCTGCGGAAGAACGTCAGCAATTACAGCAATGGCAACAGCAAAGTACCTTACATCAAAGAATATGGGAAAAGGCTTTACAGTTACAGGGAAAATTTGCTGATTTGTCTGTGGAGGTTGTGCTCCCCGTCATGGATAAAATGCCACAGACTAATGGCCACCACAGCCATAAAAAATATCTTTGGTTACTGGCAATTATTCCTGCACTGTCAGCATTGTATTATGGCAATGAAAAACAGCAATGGCTGGCAGATTATCGTAGTTCAGTTGGAGAACGAAAAACTATTCAATTACCGGATGGCGGTACCATTATCATGAATGCCCGGTCGGCGATTGATATTAAATATTCTGGGCAGCAACGCAAGATTGTATTACGTAAAGGTGAAATCTGGATAGAAACCCACCATGATGCATTGAAACGTCCATTTCTGGTCGAAACCTCACAGGGTACAGCACAGGCATTGGGTACCCAGTATTTGGTCAGATTGGAACCACGGCAGACTTTTGTTGCCGTGAATCAAGGTGCTGTTAAGGTACAAAGCTTAAAAGGGCAGGCGCAGATATTGAACCTGCATCAACAAGCATATTTTGATCAGACCAAGATTGAACAAGCCGCTGATCTTGATACAAGCGAATATAGCTGGACCAAAGGTTTTTTAATGGTCAATGAATTGTCATTAAAAGATTTTGTGGATCGATTGAAACCGTATCAAAAAGGTGCCATTTATCTCGAACCACAACTGGATAATATTAAAATCTCCGGAACCTATCCCATCGATGATTTACAACGCGTCTATAGCATGTTGGCACAAACCTATCACCTTGAGATAGATGTGTACGCCGAAGGCTATTGGGTGAATATTCAGAAGCCTAAGCATTAATCTATCATGATCGTTGCTCAAGGCATGTTGATTGAGAACACACTTGAGCATGCAGCGATCTAGAGAGTGGCTTAATAATCTTGAATAAACAGTCCTTTACCACTTTCACCAATGAGATGATGGGCATCACTTTCGGCCAGTTTAATTTGCAAACGCAGATCATTTGGTGCATCAGAGTGTTTTAATGCATCTTCATAACTAATTTCACCTGATTTATACAGATCAAATAACGCCTGATCAAAGGTTTGCATACCCAGCTCACGGGAACGCTTCATTAAATCTTTCAGCTCATGAATTTCACCTTTACGGATATAATCCTGCATCAACGGTGTATTGATCATGACTTCTACCGCTGCACGACGTCCCTTGCCATCTTTGGTTGGTACAAGTTGCTGGGCGATAATGGCTTTTAGGTTTAATGAAAGGTCCATATACAGTTGGTTATGCCGATCTGCATCAAAGAAATGGATCACCCGGTCTAGTGCCTGATTGGCATTATTGGCATGCAGCGTAGCAAACACCAGATGTCCGGTTTCGGCAAAGGCTACTGCATAGTCCATCACTTCACGAGAGCGAATTTCTCCAATCAGAATGACATCGGGTGCCTGACGCAGGGTATTTTTGAGTGCGACCTCGAATGAATCGGTATCAATACCGACTTCGCGCTGGGTAATAATACAGCCGGCATGTTGATGAATAAATTCAATAGGATCTTCGATGGTGATAATGTGTCCGCGCGAATTATGATTACGATAGCCGACCAGAGATGCCAGTGAGGTCGATTTACCGGTCCCGGTTGCCCCGACAAATAAGATAATTCCCCGCTTGGTCATGCTGAGTTCTTTAAGAATCGGCGGTAATTTCAGGGATTCCGGCGTGGGAATACGCGTTTCGATTTTACGCAAGACCATGCCCGGCATATCACGTTGCTGAAAGGCACTGACCCGAAAGCGGGCAGTTTTTTCGCGGTCGGTAATGGCAAAGTTACATTCCCGAGTGCGGGCAAATTCTTCGCGCTGCTTTTCGGTCATGATGGCATGAATGAGCTGTGAAATAATTTCTGGGCTAAGTTTGGTTTTGGTAACTGGTAAAATTTGCCCGTTAATTTTCATGGAAGGTTCTACATCGGCAGAAATAAATAAATCTGATGCATTTTTTTCAATCATCAGTTTTAGAAGTCCGTTAAAGTCCATTTTATATCCTGCCTATAAGAATGATTCTGGAGATTTTGCCAATGTACGTGCCATCGCACTGGTAATCTGACCTTTATGTACAAGTTCTTTCAGGCTTTGATCCAGTGTCACCATCCCTTGTGCTGCACCGGTCTGGATAGCAGAGTACATTTGTGCGACTTTGTTTTCACGAATCAGGTTTCGAATTGCAGAAGTTCCAATCATGATTTCATGTGCAGCGACACGACCACCACCATTACGTTTGAGTAAGGCCTGAGAAATGACGGCCTGTAAGGATTCGGAGAGCATGGCACGTACCATGTCCTTTTCTTCGGCAGGGAATACGTCAATCACACGGTCAATGGTTTTTGCCGCAGAGGTGGTATGTAATGTACCAAAGACCAAGTGACCTGTTTCTGCTGCTGTCAGTGCCAGACGGATGGTTTCAAGATCCCGCATCTCACCGACCAGAATAATATCCGGGTCTTCACGCAAGGCAGAGCGCAGTGCTTCGTTAAAGCCATGAGTATCACGATGAACTTCACGCTGGTTAATCAGACATTTTTTGGATTGATGGACAAATTCTATAGGATCTTCGACGGTCAGAATATGGTCATAACGGGTATCATTAATATAATCCATCATGGCAGCGAGTGTGGTGGATTTACCGGAACCGGTTGGGCCAGTAACCAGTACCAGTCCGCGTGGTAATTCACAAATTTCCTTGAAGGTTTGGCCAAGTCCCAGTTGTTCCATAGTCAGCACTTTGGAGGGAATGGTACGAAATACTGCACCAGCACCACGGTTTTGATTAAATGCATTGACACGAAAGCGTGCTACACCCGGTACTTCGAAAGAAAAGTCGGTTTCCAGCAGTTCTTCATAATCACGACGTTGTTTGTCATTCATAATGTCATAAATGAGCCGATGAACTTCTTTATGATCCATTGCAGGCAGGTTAATTCGTTTGACTTCACCATCGACACGAATCATTGGCGGTAAACCTGCTGATAAATGTAAATCTGATGCCCCATTTTTTACCGAAAAAGCCAATAATTCTGTAATGTCCATTGTTCCCCCTTAACTTAAAGTTTTTGATTATCCTTTAGAATGATAAGATGTTCGCTCTATGAAACCAAGTTATTTCATGGCGAAATCTACTGATTTTTAATTCCGGGAAAGTAAAATGCCACAATTTGCTTTGCAATATGCACAGGTTCAACAACACATTCAGCAAGCATGTGAAAAGTCAGGTCGGGCAGCGACATCTGTACAGTTACTGGCAGTATCGAAAACGCATCCTGCCTCGGCAATTACTGCCTTTTATCAATTGGGACAGCGTGCATTTGGCGAAAATTATTTGCAAGAAGCACTGGATAAAATTGAGCAGCTCAAACAATTATCGATTGAATGGCATTTTATTGGTCATGTACAGCGTAATAAAACCAAGCATCTGGCAGAAAACTTTGCTTGGGTACATGGTGTGGATCGTTTGATTATTGCCGAACGTTTATCCAATCAGCGTCCTGAAAATCTAGCACCATTAAATTTGTGTTTGCAGGTCAATATTGATGATCAGGAATCCAAAGATGGTTGTCGTGTTGATGAGGTTGCCGATCTGGTTGCGCAAATCAGTCAGTTGCCGAATATTCAGTTACGTGGCTTGATGGTGATTCCAAAACCAGAGCATAGCGCAGCATTTGCTCAGACGAAACAATTGTTTGATCAGGTAAAGGCCAGACATCACCATCCTGAACAATGGGATACTTTAAGTATGGGCATGTCAGGTGATCTGGATGCAGCGATTGCCGCAGGCGCGACCATTGTACGAATTGGTACGGCTTTGTTCGGTGCACGGAATTATAATACTTAATACACAATATATGTAGTCATATGCTTTAGAAAGTACTATCAATTTTCTAAAGCTTCATTCTTAATTAACGATCGAATTTGAATAATATTGTCTATATATAAGTTGTAGATGGTATTATATCTATGTTTTATATTAAAAAAAATATTTACAAATTTCGATTGAATATGATTTAATATTTACATTGGTTAAATTTTAACTATTTTTTAAATCTAATTCGAATAAATATGAGGATAAGCATTGTGATGGGGCAATGTAAATTAATAGATGGATTCTTGGTGATTGGTATATTCATAAGTGTCTTATTATTGTCAGGCTGTGAAACTGAGCAAGTTTCAAACAATAATGATGCAATGGTGGGTTATGCCAGAGAACATGCAAAAAAACAGGCTGAATTTTTGAATCAAGAGCAACTTGAGAAAGCTACACTTATCGAGTCTAAAGTCGTTACAGATGGAACAACTCAGCCGTTAGATAAGCAATAATTAAATTATCTGTTTGTATTGATTTGACAATTTTTGTTTTAATCGGTTGGTTAATTTGGCGTATTGGTCTAATAAGTTGTGATCACTAAATTTATGTAAATATTGCATTTGAATTGCATTGGGTAGAATAATGAATAACTTTATAAAAATTTTTCTGGGTGCACTCCTCGGCATATTTAGCTTATTTTGCCAGATAAGTTATGCCGCCTCCGATATTGTTGCACAAAACTATGCTGCTGCACGCTCTGCAAATATACAGTCTTGTACAGCCGGATATGATTTAGTATCGGGAGATATTACATACCAAAAAGCACATATTTTGGGGGCATTGCCTTATCATCTTAATTATCGTGCGCCTCTTCGACAAAATTTATCCGCAGCGCAGACATTTGCACAACCTGAATCTACGTCACTTGGTTGGGTTGATAATTATCAGGCACATGTTTTTGTGCAGAATATGAGTTCTCAGACGATACAATATCAAAATTATACAGCGCAGGTAAGTGGTCAAAATTACATTCTATCTACCTCTAATCCGGTAATTACCGCTAGCTTTTCGGTAAAAGAAATTTTCGTACGTTTGCCTGGCGAAACAGTCGATACGATCTTTAAAGAAGAGAATGGTAAATTTACTCGATTATATTCGGCAGATGCAGTGCGAGATTTAAATAATTATGGATTAAGACAGCTTTCATGGAGTTCCGATCTCGGTGAATATCAAATGAGCCGTTCAGGAAATAATTTGATTATCGTTAAAAATGGCATTCAATACACTGTATCGGATGTATCCTACAATATTTCACCAGCACAAACCCATACTGAGGCTATAAATCTGTATGTCGATAAATCCGGATATTTAAGAACCACAACAGATTCATGGTATTTGCATGTATTCCTTATGCCTAGTTATGCAAATTCCAATACTGCTCCATATATTGAAACAAAAACCACAGTTTCGATGAATTTGCATCGTATTACCCAGATTAATCAACAAGGGCGCAATCTTAATCTGGAGTATGATCATCTATTAAATTTAACGCAGGTTACGGATAATTTTAATAATAAACTGGTTTTTGAAAGAACTTTTCATGATCCGGGCTTAGGTGCGAATCAAACGGTTGATGAGTCGCGTCTTGTTACAAAAGTAAGTTATAGTAGCGGTTCACAGGGCGATAGTCAGACTGTGGAATTTGATTATCAGGCTTACACCAATAAAGTGCCGAGTACAGGGGCGAATACAGTTGTATTTGCTTTAGTTCGCTCCAATTCCACTGCTGGGGGTGCTTATAGTTATGTCAATGAAATGACTGAACTAGGATCAATAAAAGCTTATGTTAAATCTAAAGGTCGTACGGCCGACGAAAGTTATGATTATCCGGTATTAACCAAAGTATTGAACCATCGTGGGGTGATTGAACGGGCTTGGGAGATTAATCAAAATTATATTTTAAACGCACAAAACGGTTATAGCACTGCTCAAACCAGATTAAGATCTTTTATTCCAAATGGTTCTGCGGCTATTTCTGATACGACAACAACATATGATGATGTTGCCAATATCATCAGCATGAATTTTTATCCTGATGGTTCGCAAAGTGCGACCACAACAGTTTCTACAGAAATTATTGACAATAATAATATTAAAATGACTGTTACTGGATTCCCGTGTTTATTTGAGAACAAGACACCTGTTTCGACCTTGAATGTTTATACGCCGAGAAGCCAGTTACTGCGTGTGACTGATCGCAATGGCAATGTGACAGCACGGGAATATGATACGCTCAATCGTGTAACAAAACTTACAGAAGCAGTTGATAGCAACTTACAGCGACAAACCCTATACAGTTATACGACTTTGTCAGATGGCATGATCAATAGCACTGCAACACCAAATGCGATCAATGCACCCGAGATGAATATCGTTAATTTATTAAATGCAAGAGGGCAAATTTATCGTCAGGAAGTTGGTTCACCTCAGTCAGGGAGTCAGACCAAAGTACATCTTTATCATTATTATGAAGATCAAAATCAACCGACCTATGGCTTGCTACATATTTATGATGCACCAAGAGGAGATGTTGATGATAGAACACTCTATGAATATGATATATATGGTAATTTAAGTAAGAAAACGGTAATTGTAAATGCCAGTACAAGCGGTGCCGTTGAACGTAATACAGTATATCGTGATTATAACAGTGCAGGTCTGCCCAAAAGCATTATTCTTCCAGATGATTCAAGTGATACGATTGTTTACGATGGTCGATATAATGTTGTAAAAACAACACATTATGCAGGTTCACAAACACAAATCAATCAGAATACCTATGATGATCTAGGACGTTTAATCAGCACAACAAATCCGGATAATCAAACCATTAGATATGACTATAACGATGTTCATCAATTGATTAAAAAAACACTACCAAACAATAATATTGAGGTGTATTGGTATTATCCAAACGGAGAAAGCAGTGTCGTCGGTTATCACCACGCCAATGGTGCTTTGGCAATGAGCGAATGGCAGGAACTTGATGAAAATGGCAGAATAAAATCTTATCGGAAAGGTGGAAATACCAATAGCCATTGGGTCAGAATGAATTATGACAATAATGGTAATCTCATTCGGACACAAACTGCACAAGGCATTGTCAACCAGTGGCATTATGATCAGCTTAATCGTGTGATTAGCCATACTGACGGTAATGGATATACCAATCAAAAAAGCTATGATAGTGCCGACAATAACACGATAGAAGTTGCAGCGAATAATCACGGCTCTTCACGTAGTTTTCTGGATCATCGTTATTTGAGTGCAGAACAAAATGCAGATTTTGGTCAGAAAAACTATCAATATGATTTTCATCAGAATATTAGTCGCTATACGCATAATGAACGATTATGCAACTATGGTGTTTACGATCAGATACAACGACCTTCACAATTTGTATGTAACCATGGGAATCAGTCATCGAATCCGGATTTACAGGTGAATGATAGCTATGAATATGACAGCAGTGGTTTTGGACATCTCGATCAGGTACGTTCGCCTTGGGTCAATACCCAATATAGCTATGATCATTTACATCGTATTGTCGCAAAAAGCCAGCAAAACAAGACTGCGACCAAATATACCAATCGTAATAGCACCTTGAATAATTTTTATAGTTATAGTGCTGGTGGTCTGTTGACCAGTATCACTTATCCTTCGGGGAATCGGGTTGATTACAACTATAATGCTGATGGAAGTTTAAACAATATCAAACTTAACCAGCAAAGTCTGATTCAGGATATCCAGTATACCGGTATTGACCAATTACAGCGTTTTAATTGGGGTCGAGGGGGTTCATATGTGGTCGGTTATGATGACACAGGCAGTATTGTGAATATTTTAAATGGTAATAGCAATGCTGTTTCATTTGTAGCCAGCTATAGATACGATCTTGATGGAAGAATCGTCGTACAAGATGCGGATAATGTTTCTACGAACTATAGTTATGATCATAACAATCAGCTCATACAGGAACGTACACCGTATTATACCAGCCATCACAGTTATGATAACAATGGTAATCAAACCTTTCTGGAAGTCAGCAGTAACAATGCTGGAATCACAGCAAATAGTCAACCGAGTTGTGCCTTTAATGCCACAGCCTATGCAGAATATTATGCGGATATTAAAAATGCTTTTGGCTATAACCGAGACTTGTTGCTGGATCACTGGCTGAAATATGGTATGGCAGAAGGTCGTAGTCCGTGTGGTGCAGTTATGCCACAATGTAAATTTGAGCCACAGACGTATCGCAGTATTTGGCCGGATCTGGTGCAGGCACAGGTTGATGGTAACGTACATTATCGTAATAATGGTGTGTATGAAGGACGCGGTATTTGTAGCAAAGCGACCTCGAGCAATTATAATAACTATTTAAATATCATTGCGAGTCGAGGCTACCCAGCGGCAGAACGGCAGCCAAGTTGTGCCTTTAATGCCACGGCCTATGCAGATTATTATCCGGATCTTAAAAATGCCTTTGGTTATAACCATCAACTTTTGTTTGCTCACTGGCTGGAAAATGGTATGCCGGAAGGGCGCACACCGTGTGGTGCCTCAATGCCACAGTGCAGATTCGATGCACTGACCTACCGTAACCTATGGTCTGATTTGTATCAATCCCAGTCGGAAGGTGTATGGCATTATCGTCTGTATGGCGCAAATGAAGGACGTGGTATATGCCCGGCGAGCCACAGTGTAAATTATGCCAGTATGAGTTTTGTTTACAGTGCCAATCATTTAACTGGACTATCCGTTAACGGGGCGACACAGGCATTAGGAAATTTTGCGACAGGTGAACTAAGTCTCTCTGGAAATGTTGCTTATGACTATGCCGGACGACGACGCAGCGAAAGTTATGGTACACAACAGGTATATTTTGATTATAACCATAAAAATGAAAGAACATTGAGAGTGGGCGGAGGTTTAAACTATCAATATATTTATGATGAGGCGAGCCATTTGCTGGGAGAGTATGACCTAAATGGCAATACAATGGTTGAATATATCTGGTTTGGTGACAAGCCGATCGCAGCATTATATGGGCATGGACAACTGGTATATCTGGTGACAGATCACCAGAATAAGCCAAGACGAGGAATTGATGCGTCGAGCAATGAAATCGTGTGGCGATGGGATCCGGATGCGTATGGTGTGACACAGCCTGTAGGTCGGGTTAATATCCATTTACGCTTTCCGGGACAATTGTTTGATGGGCAAAGTGGTTTGTACTATAACCATAACCGTTATTACAATCCGTTGTTGGGACGTTATATGGAAGCTGATCCGATTGGATTGGAGGGTGGATTGAATCCATATGCCTATGCAGGGAATAATCCTGTAATGAATGTTGATCCGAGTGGGTTGTATAGTTTTGATTTGACACCTGCATTTAATCAACAGTTCAATAACTTTAATATAGGTATTAATTCTTCAGCCATTCCATTTCCAACTGATTTAGGCCTCAATGATTTAGGAAAGGCTGCTATTGCATCATTTAGCCGTATGGCAGGTTTATTAAATGTATTAACATTATCGGGTGATACGCCACAATTTAATAGAGAGCCATGGTATAATTTTTATCATGGTACAGATATAAATAGTGCAAGAGCATTAGTGGCAGGTAAGCCTTTAAGTTTAGAAATTGCAACTTCTCAAAAATTTAGAGCAAGTGAAAAAGAATCTGGATTCTATATGGCCACAAACATGTTTGATGCAACTTATTTTGCAGACAGACATGCTAACCCAGCTATGATTAACATAAGGATGCAAGAATCAACATTAACAACATTATTTTCTTCTGGAGCAAAATTGCAATCACTTGGTGGAGGCATGCGATTTCAAGGAAAAGAAATATATCTTCCTCCATCTACATTTCCAACATTCGATACATTACGGAACAGTAGATTAATTCATATAAGGTTAATGCCAACAAAAGAATGGGACATTCCCATGAAATAGCCTACATAGGAGGTTAAAATATATGCAGAATCAGTGTTATACTTTTATTAAGTCTTTGCGGAAGAGACATGCTAGTCTTGTATTTGGATATAATGGCAATCTATATGATAGGCAATTATTAGGGTTTATTACATTTGAGGCAGCACTTTTAAGTCCAGATGCAATAAGTGTAAAAAAATTATCAAATATTTGGTATATTACATCAAAATATGACTGGATAGGTGATTTGTGTGACGATGAAAGTTACCTTTTAAAGCCCAATTATCTTCCATGTGCAGATCTTTTTCATCACCTAGCAGGGGTTATTCTTGCCGCATTTTCAAATGGGGTTGGTTTAGCATTAGATGGGGAAATTACAGCATCATACAATTTGGATAAATCAGAATTAGATAATATAGCACTAGAAATTAAAAATATGGATAAAAGAGTTTTATTTTTTAAGAGTGTTGAGGATTATAAAAAAAATGATGAGAGTGCGTGATAAATACGATTATCTGGGTAAATGAAATGAGTAACATTATTATAGGCGATTTAGAGCAAGACAACTGAATATTCAGACGGTGACGTTTAACCTGTGCTTTCCGGGACAGTATTATGATGAACTCACAAAGCAACATTATAACCTGAATCGTTACTACAACCCTGAATTTGGACGTTATATGGAAGCTGATCCTGAACGAGTTTAAAGCATTGCTTTAAACGAAGTGCAAGACGTAGTGGGACTTGAGGGTGGATTGAATCCATATGCCTATGCAGGGAATAATCCTGTAATGAATGTTGATCCGAGTGGGTTGATGGTTCCGTTGTCGTTACAAGATATGGGAAATGCTTATGTTAATAATGGGTATTTGAATCAAGCTATTAATAATTTTGAGAGAAATTTAGCTCAAATTGGATTTAATAGTCAGCTTCCAACTGTGGATATGGCAAATGCAAATTTGAAAGCTAATGGTGGTTCTGGTGCAGATGTTTTAGTTAATGCAAGTAGATTATGGGTTGAGCCAAATCCAAATAACTTAGGTTGGAGATTAGGGCCAACTAGTGGTCGTCCTATATTACCGATACAGGCTGTGGGGTGGTTAAATGAACAGGGTACTTGGGTACGTTCAGGCAGCCCTAGTCAAGCGGATCGTGGATATTGGGTATATGGGGAATTAACTATGAGTGAGAACTTAAGAATCTATAAAGATCCATATGATTTTGAATTGCATAATCCATTTGGCAATGAAAATTTCATGGGTACTATGAAGCGTAATGGGCAGACAGTAATAGGCGCATGGAATTCAGGATCATTATTCAATATGAATTCTTCTGGATATAACCATGAATTTTATGGAAGACCATATTGTCCATTATGTCCTCCAATACCTGAAAGTTTGAAAAAAGGTTCTAAATAAAATGATTCTAAGATTTCTGTTTTATTTGATATTCTTGTTTTTCTTTATAGGTTGTGCGAAGCAAGAGTGTTTTTTATCAAATCAGGTTTGCATATCTGAATATATATATCAAGGAGAAAAATTTATTATTCTTCATTCGAGGTCTGATGATTCTAATATATTGAGAGCACCTAATAATATATTTGGTTTTTATATGAGTGCTAAAGAAATTAATGGGAAGTTATATGTTGTTTTACAAAAAGCCTTAATTGAAAAAACCTGTATAAAAAAAGATATGATTTCATCATTGAATGTTAAGTTTCAATTAGAGTTATATGAAGTCTTTTATGATGGCAGTATATTTAATTTATCTTTGCTAAATCAACCAGTAAATAATTATGAAGTTATGAAATGGTTTAATTCTATCAGAGCTAAAGAAAATGTCACTTTAGTTTGTGATGGTGAAGACATAGGATATGATGAAGGGGCTATTAGTTTTTAATTCCTCCACCTCAAAATTATACATTTATAACTTTATTAGCAGTAAATTCTACAGGGGTCTTAAAGGCGGTAGTTGACGGAAAAAACCATGCGTCAGTTTTTCCTGCAAATCGAGCAACAATGCCAAATTGGATAAATAGTCGTTCAACGGCTATAGAGAATCCTCATCCATATACTCTTATTCTGAAAAGTATCAGTTTGCCCAGAAAAAAGGGAGAGGAACCATGATAAACTCTTTTGAAAAAGTAAATGAGGTTAAACTGAAACTTAGTGAAAAAGAATTGTATATACACTTTGTTATTGATTTGGCATTTACTATTAAAAAACTTATCAAGGATGGAGAGCTTGATTTTTCTACATTAATTGATCCTGCACCAAGTAATGAATGGGAAAATCTTGCTGTTATGTTGCCTTATTTGCCAAAAAAGATAGTTACTGAAAATTTAGATGATTTATTGGAAGGATTTATGGATTTAAACTGGCCTGGTTCAAAAATATTGTATGGTTATTTGGCAGAAATGGATATAGAACCATTAAAGTCATCATTTAGTAGGGTTATAAGAAAAGCAATCGACTTGGATGACTCTGATTGGGTTTGGTTTTTAATGGTTTTTATGAAAAGTGAATTAGTTGATTTAGAAGAGTTATTTTTAGAAGAAATTGAACTTGGACTTAAATATTTGGAGAATAAAGGAATAGAGTTTGATTGAGTTTATTAAAAGATGATTGTATTACAATCCGTTGTTGGGACGTTATATGGAAGCTGATCCTGAACGAGTTTAAAGCATTGCTTTAAACGAAGTGCAAGACGTAGTGGGACTTGAGGGTGGATTGAATCCATATGCCTATGCAGGGAATAATCCTGTAATGAATGTTGATCCGAGTGGGTTGTCTTTCTCACCTATGGGGCTAATGAATGATTTTGCTTTGTCAAATTCGTATGGTTCACCAAGTCTGAATCTTTTAGATTATTCCTTAAATAGGTTAGCAGATAAATTTATTTCCAGTACCACGAATCTTAATTTGGTTGCAACAGATTATAATCAGTCAAATGGTAAGATCAGTAAAAATAATTATCTTTTGGAAATAAACCCATTAGGTAAATCATTTTTATTGATCGGAAGTAATTTAGGTGATGGAGGTGTAGGTTCTAGATCATCTTCTAGTTATTATAGAGGGGCGAAAGAAGGAAATACAGTTAGTTTTACACCTCGTCCAAATGATTTTAAGGTTGATCTAAAAATAGGATATGTAAAAGATACTCATGGAGTATCAATTTTTAATAATCCAAGCAGTATTAGTTCAAAAGGATTTATACCTTATAGATTAGATCCTGTATCTATTTCAAATCAATTGAGAATTATACAAAGAGGAAAAGATCTTAATCATTATGAAATAACTCCACGTCCTGGCTCAAATTTAACCCCAGAACAATATATTAGATTATGTTCTGGAATAAAGTGTTTAGATTAAGAGGTTTTTATGAAAAATTATAGTATTAAACTTACAGATGATTTTAATGAGTATGAGTGGGAGATTGAATCAAAAGGGTGTTTCGAAATAGATATTGAAATTTATGGGAATATTTATAATTTTAACTTTTATGATCCTGTTAGGTTAAATCAAACAATACAAGATGATTTGGATTCTAACCAATATTCATTTTATGAGAATTTAGTTGTTATATCTAGTGTTAATATAGAAAATATTGAGTACTTTATAGAAGATATAATTGATACGCCTTATTTAAGTTCTTTTAATAAAAAAGGAAAATAAAATAATCAGTTATATTTTTAATAATCTTATGAAAGAGTTATTTAATAGATAAAATTAGCTAATGAAAAACTAACCAATTATTCATTCATGAGTAATTGGTTTTATCTGGTTCCACCATTGTATGATGGAATCCCAAACAGTTTTAAGCCTTGATTCATATATTACAAAGGAACAAGCAGCTAAATCAATGAATAATGTGACATGGAATAATATGATTGGTGCTAGGAGTCTCGGACAAAACATAGGTGGAGTTGCTGTTTCTGCATCAGGTGATGTATTTAAAATGGAAAATGTTATCAATAGAATGAATATTTAGCTAGGACAAAATGAACTTAATTATAATCAATATAATTCTTTTCAGATAGGTAATCCTAAAACTGATCCTACATTTTGGACAGGAAACTACCCAGGACTACATCTTGAAATTAGTAAACAAGCCGGAACGTGGTAGAGTTATAAAGGATACATAAATAATGATGGAAAATAGTTTAATTTTGATTTTATTTGGTGTGATTTATGGTGTGTTGACGATATGGATATCTTGGTTTTT
Organism: Acinetobacter populi; assembly: GCF_002174125.1. Lineage (GTDB taxonomy): Bacteria > Pseudomonadota > Gammaproteobacteria > Pseudomonadales > Moraxellaceae > Acinetobacter > Acinetobacter populi. The sequence continues at coordinate 304,521 of NZ_NEXX01000001.1, read as the reverse complement.
AAGTGATATTTTTTTATTATATTTGATAGATATCTAAATAGAAAAAATAAATAGTAATATTGTTTATTTTTTTTACAAATTAGTTAGGCTATTTTTTTTAGTTTTTTTGGATATTAATGGTACTTTTGTCTACATTTTTTCCTATTCAAGAAGATTTGAGATATTATTTTTCTAGTCCATATTTATGGTCAATGTTTATTACAATGTTAATCTTCGGTTGGTATGATAAAAGACAAAAGCATTAGATTATTAAATTTAGTAAATCATCTTATCTATGATTTACTAAAAAGGGAATATTGTGATTGAAATTGAGAAATATATGGTGTGATACAGCCTGTAGGTCGGGTAAATATCCATTTACGTTTTCCGGGACAATTGTTTGATGGACAAAGTGGTTTGTACTATAACCATAACCGTTATTACAATCCTGAGCAACGATAAGCAAAGTGATTAAAGCTTTGCCGTTGCGCAAGGGACGTTATATGGAAGCTGATCCTGAACGAGTTTAAAGCATTGCTTTAAACGAAGTGCAAGACGTAGTGGGACTTGAGGGTGGATTGAATCCATATGCCTATGCAGGGAATAATCCTGTAATGAATGTTGATCCGAGTGGGTTGTATAGTTTTGATTTGACACCTGCATTTAATCAACAGTTCAATAACTTTAATATAGGTATTAATTCTTCAGCCATTCCATTTCCAACTGATTTAGGCCTCAATGATTTAGGAAAGGCTGCTATTGCATCATTTAGCCGTATGGCAGGTTTATTAAATGTATTAACATTATCGGGTGATACGCCACAATCTAATAGAGAGCCATGGTATAATTTTTATCATGGTACGGATATAAATAGTGCAAGAGCATTAGTAGCAGGTAAGCCTTTAAGTGTAGATGCTGCTATACAGAATAGTTATTATCGGGAGGAAAAAGGTAAAGGTTTTTATATGGCAACAGATATGTATACAGCGGCATTCTTTGCGGATAGAAGTTATACAAAAAATCTGCAACCTGCTGTTGTAAATATTACTATGCAGCAATCTACATTAACAACTTTATTCTCAAATGGTGCAAAAAATAATGTAATTGGAGGTAATAATCTTTACCTTAGAGGTAGAGAAATATATATTCCACCAAGTGTATTCCCTATTTTTGACGGTTTAAGAAGTACAGGAAATATTCGGATGAGATTAATGCCAAATGCTGAATGGGATATTCCTTTACCAAAAAAATAATAGTAGAGAAATTTGACATGATTGAAAAAGATACATATGTGAAAGTTTTAAGAAAGAAATATGCAGATTTTCTATTTGGTTATAATAATCAAATATATGATGAGCATTTATTGGGCTACATTACTAAAGAAATAGGTTTTTTAGTTAAAGAAGATTTCAATATTTATAAAATAGATAACTTTTGGGTTCTTGGTACATCTTTGGATTGGGTAAAAAAATTTACGAAAATTGATGAGGATTATCTTTTAAAAATAGATCATTGGTATGGGTATGGGTATTATACTCAGCTGTCTGGAGTAGTATTGTCAGCATTTTCGAAAGGAGTAGGTTTAGCATTAGATGGGGAAATTACAGCATCATACAATTTGGATAAATCAGAATTAGATGATATAGCACTAGAAATTAAAAATATGGATAAAAGAGTTTTATTTTTTAAGAGTGTTGAGGATTATAAAAAAAATGATGAGAGTGAGTGATAAATACGATTATCTGGGTAAATGAAATGAGTAACATTATTATAGGCGATTTGGAGCAAGACAACTGAATATTCAGACGGTGACGTTTAACCTGTGCTTTCCGGGACAGTATTATGATGAACTCACAAAGCAACATTATAACCTGAATCGTTACTACAACCCTGAATTTGGACGTTATATGGAAGCTGCTCCTGAACGAGTTTAAAGCATTGCTTTAAACGAAGTGCAAGACGTAGTGGGACTTGAGGGTGGATTGAATCCATATGCCTATGCAGGGAATAATCCTGTAATGAATGTTGATCCGACAGGTTTATTTTCGATGTTAAATGATTTAGCAATGTCGAATGTTTGGGTTAATAATTTGGATAATATGAACTGGTTAAATCGTCAGCAAGCATCATTTGAACGTGTTTCTGCTAATATTGGTAAGGGATTATCATATTATGGAACCGGAATGAATGATTTTATTTCGTATAGTGTTTCCTATGAAGCCTTATCTGCTCGTAATATTAGAGTTGGTGGTTATCTTAGTAATAGAATACAACCCATTGTAACGAGACAAAGTTTTGCAGAGGATTTACAAACTGGTGGCGATGTATTAACAGCTTTAGGTGTTGGTTGTGGGTTTACAGTAGTTTGTGCGCCAACAGCACCAGCACTTGTTGCAATAGGAGGTGGGGTGAACCTTATTGGTACAGCATTGGATACAGAGCTTTCAGGACTTCAAAAAGGTATTTCTATTGCAGGTGGAAGGTTAGCAGGACAGCGAATGACCAAAGAATTTTTAGATGGTGGCTTTAGTAAACCAGTAAGTAATGCAGCAGGTGAAGCTCTGGGGTATGGGGTTGGTGGTCTTCCAGCATCCTATAATGAAACATGTAAAAATATTCACCCACCTTATAAATGTTAGAAGGTAATGTTATGAAAGATTTGTATCTTTTAATACTTAAGGAATATAAGAAATGGGTAATTACTGTGATATTAGCAATTACCATCTTTGGTGTAGGGCTGCAAATTTGGTTTGGTGTATTGAGCATTGCTATGGTTTTTCTAACTACTTTAAATCTCTATATATGTATTGATACATGGTGTAATGGTATGTACCCTTACCTTGAACCGATAAATGAGCAAAGTAACAAGTTTGATGTGTTTGCAAGATGGTTAACAATTTTAGGATTGTCTGTATTCCATATTTGGGTATTGGTTATCCCTTTTTTTGAAAAGTAGATCAATTGGAATGTAGTATTTAACGTAATTTTTTTAGTTACAGATTTTTTGATCGGTACCTTGCAAGTAAAGCATGAAAGTTAGTTTTGGACTTTGCGATATTCTTCCTCTTTAATCAACTATATTGCTTAAACTGTCCAATTCCACCAAGGAAATAATGTAATGAAAAAAAAGTATTTATTTTTACTCTTATTACCTTTTATTTTAATTGCATGTAAAAATGACTGGAAAGCAAAATTAGGCTGGGGATGCTTTATGGAAGGAAAATTATGTTATAAATCTTTATCTTATTCAAATTCTATTGAACAATGGTTAGTATTGAATTCAAAAAATAAAGAATATATTATACAAATCAAAGATAATCGATATAATACTGTATTAAGCTGTGAAGCGATAGATAACGAAACTACAGTCTGTTCAACACAACAATTAATAATTCCACTGGATCAGTATAATAAACAGTGTGAAGGAAGAATGGATTTTATGAAATATCCGAAAGATTACTGGAAATTAAAATATTATATGATTAATTATAAAAAGGAATTAAAACCGCCATATATAGTAAATGAAATTAGTCAAAATAAATTAATATCTTTAGGATTGAATACTTGGATGAAGAAACAATCTATAAATGTTAAACATGAATTAATTTGTGGTGGATAGTTTTGTCTGGTTCTGAGAAGTAGATCAGGAAAACTGAATAATATTAATAAGTGATAAACTACTCCCCAAATAGTATCCCTAGAAAAAAGGAGAGTGCCAGAGCGGTATCCCCATGGACAGCATCAACAGCGATAGGTGCAGTTGGTGGCAAATTTTCTGGAGCTATTCAAAAAGCACCAATTAGATTTGCTCCATCACAATTCATTTCACCTACTGAAGCCGCTAGGGCAAATCGTTCGGTAGATTGGAATTATTTTCTGAATAATAGTAATAAATTTATTGGAATAGGTAATGTTGGTGGGGCTGTTATTTCTAGTGATCCTTTAGGAATGAATTCTATGAATTTTCAGTTAAATCAACAATTATTGCAGAATCAATATGATAAATATGCCTATCGTCTACCAATTGTACATCAACTCCCCCCGATAGTAGTTACTGCTGAAACAAATATTAGCAGAGAGTTTCAGAATAATGTGAATCAATATATGAACTCTTGGAAATAATAGGATAATCTTGTTCTCACAAGCCCAATTATTAGTTAAATGTATGAGGACATATAAATTGTTTGAAGATAAGCTATTTTTGATGGGATTAGGTGTGGTTTATGGAATGATCAATATTCTTGGTGCATTTTTTGCTGCACGACAAACCTTTCGGTTGGTTAATAAATATGCCAACCGAATTCAAAAAATGTACACTTTAAAAATTATTGGAATTTTTCTTTGTATCCTAGTCTTTTTTACAATATTTACATTAATTTCTATGATTTCAGCGATCTTTCCTATTAATGATAGTTTGTGGGAGTATTTTTCAGGTTCAAGTGTGTTAGCAATGTTTTTTACATTGTTGATACTATTCGGTAGAAATAAGAAATTGTAAAGATGAGTTGACTAAGCAGTACTGTAACCATCACCGTTACTACAACCCTGAACTGGGCAGATATATGGAACCCAATCCTGAGCGAGCTTCAAAGCACTGTTTTAAGCGAAGTGCAAGATGCAGGGAATAATCCTGTAATGAATGTTGATCCTACTGGAGCAATTCCTATTCCTGTGATAACAGGTGCCATCGGTGGAGTTATGGGAGGGGCAGCTTCTATAGGATCACAACTTGCTATAAATGGGACACAAAACTTTAATTGGAAAAACGTTGGAATTGCAGCCAGTGTGGGTGCTGTAGCAGGAGCAGTATCCCCATGGACAGCATCAACAGCGATAGGAGCGGTAGTTACAGGAAGTATCGCAAGTGCTACACAATATGGTGTTACCCAGTTGGCTAATAATAAAGCATTGACTGTGAATGGTTATATTGCAAGTGCTGTATTAGGTGGGTTAGGAGGAGGCATAGCGGGTGCAATACCAAAATCAAGGTTTATCCCATTGGATAGTCGATCACCATTTATTTCAAGTAAAGAAGCTATACGAGTAAATAATCTCGCTGAAATTAGAGCAGTTTCAAGTAAAAATAGTTTATTTTCAAATTTTGGTGGAGCTATGGTTTCAGCGGATATAGGTGGTCTAGGAACACGAATAGCTGATGATAGTATCAATAAAATGAATACTCAGCTAGGGCAAAATGAACTTAATTATAATCAATATAATTCTTTTCAGATAGGTAATCCTAAAACTGATCCTACATTTTGGACAGGAAACTACCCAGGATTACATCTTGAAATTAGTAAACAAGCCGGAACGTGGTAGAGTTATAAAGGATACATAAATAATGATGGAAAATAGTTTAATTTTGATTTTATTTGGTATGATTTATGGTGTGTTGACGATATGGATATCTTGGTTTTTAAGTGATATTTTTTTTATTATATTTGATAGATATCTAAATAGAAAAAAAATAAATAGTAATATTATTTATTTTTTTTTACAAATTAGCTGGGCTATTTTTTTTAGTGTTTTTTGGATATTAATGGTACTTTTGTCTACATTTTTTCCTATTCAAGAAGATTTGAGATATTATTTTTCTAGTCCGTATTTATGGTCAATGTTTATTACAATGTTAATCTTTGGTTGGTATGATAAAAGACAAAAGCATTAGATTATTAAATTTAGTAAATCATCTTATCTATGATTTACTAAAAAGGGAATATTGTGATTGAAATTGAGAAATATATGGTGTGACACAGCCTGTAGGTCGGGTAAATATCCATTTACGTTTTCCGGGACAATTGTTTGATGGGCAAAGTGGTTTGTACTATAACCATAACCGTTATTACAATCCTGAGCAACGATAAGCAAAGTGATTAAAGCTTTGCCGTTGCGCAAGGGACGTTATATGGAAGCTGATCCTGAACGAGTTTAAAGCATTGCTTTAAACGAAGTGCAAGAAGTGGGACTTGAGGGTGGATTGAATCCATATGCCTATGCCTTAAATAGCCCAGTTATGTATGTGGATATGACTGGTGAAAGCCCAATCCTAGTTGCTATGGGGGGAGGTGCAGGTATTGGTGGTGGCTTATATATTGGTAAAACTGGTATAAAGGCATATTTTGATGCAAGAAAAAATAATCAAAGTTTGATTAGTGGCACATGGAATAATTTTGCCAATACATTTTCATTCACTGAATTTGGTCAGCAAGCAGTAGTCGGTGCAGCATTTGGTGGGATTGGCAAGGCTGCATTTTTAGCAGCAGATGTTCATATTGCTAAAACCGTGCTTCCAGCGAGTGCTTCTACTGGACAAAAGATTGCTAGCTTGGCAAGTAACACAGCAACGAATAAAGTTAGGGAGTTTACAACTCCAGCAGGAGTGGTAATTACTGGAAATATGCTTACTGGTAAAACCTCTACAAATCTAATGCTTAATAGTAATAATAGCCAACAGTCGATGCAGCAGTTAAACCAGCAATTGAATCAACAAATGTTGAATCAACAGTTTATACAATATCAGCAGAGTACACAATTTGTTAGAGAACTATGCTGCTTAGCTCCTATTGTGATTACAGCTACCCCAGATGTTAATATCACAAGGGAGGTTCAGCAAAATATGAATCGGCTCATCATGCAAAACTCGTATTAAAAGGATATGTATGTCTATTTTAGAGCATTTGATTTACTTTGTTTCACTGCTAATGATTAGTTATTTAATTGTTAGGGCTGGTTGGAAACTAAGATATCTTGCACCGTTATGTTTTTTTGGAGTTTTCATATTGGTTTGGCTTTCGATTTCTATTGGCTATTCTTTTGATGGAAGATATATTCAATTTTTTAGTGATGGAAAATTTGCACCTAATTCAAATGCTATGGATATATTATTTGCGGCAAGTGGATTAGGTGGAGTAGCAACATTTCTACTGGTTTTAGTTGTTTGGGCAATACGGAATGATGTTTTCTAAGAGTTACTTTGCAAATTTAAATCTATATATCACCGCTATTACAATCCTGAGCAACGATAAGCAAAGCGATTAAAGCTTTGCCGTTGCGCAAGGGACGTTATATAGGGTGAATAAGTTTTTTTGCTGTGTTATGTTCCCTATGCTTTAAACGCAGTGCAAGGTAAAAATAAGTAGCTAGTCACTTATGGGCATGTCAGGTGATCTGGATGCAGCGATTGCCGCAGGTGCGACCATTGTACGGATTTGTTTGGTGCACGGGATTATCAATAGTTTTTTTAGAATAGTTTTAAGATCAGAACAGAGGGATCATTGTTTTGTCAGACGAGAAAATCAAATGGATGGCATTTCTGGTTGCCGCAACTTTCTTTATGGAAAATCTGGACGCCACCATTATCACTACGGCATTGCCTGCCATTGCACAAAGCTTTCAGGTTTCGGCGATTGATCTGAATATCGGGATCAGTGCGTACTTAATTGCTGTGGCAATTTTTATTCCCATTAGTGGCTGGATGGCAGATCGGTTTGGTGCGCAGACCATTTTTATTGCTGCCATTGCGATCTTCACCTTTGCATCGATTTTGTGTGGTCTGAGTCCAAATCTTGAATGTTTTATTCTGGCGCGAATTTTACAAGGTATTGGCGGTGCCATGATGGTGCCGGTCGGTCGCTTGGTGGTATTGCGTTCGGCACCCAAGAAAGATTTGGTCAAGGTGATTGCCTATATTACTTGGCCGGGTTTGGTTGCACCGGTTCTAGGGCCGCCGCTGGGCGGATTTATCGTTACTCATTTTGCATGGGAATGGATTTTTTATCTAAATGTTCCTTTGGGAATATTGGGCATTCTGGCGAGTTTAAAACTGGTGGATAACTTTAAACAGGACAATATCGCTGCATTTGATTATCTTGGTTTTATCCTTCTGGCGGGTGCCTGTGCCAGTGTGATGTATGGTATGGAAACTATCGGACAAAACCCTGCACATTTCCAGAGTAGCCTGTTACTGGCTTTTGTCGGGTTGGTTTTGTTTGTGATAGCCATTCGTTATATGCAGCATAAAACAGCACCGTTGTTGAGTTTTAATGCCATGAAACAAAAAACATTTTCGGTGAGTATCTGGGGCGGTTCAATTTTTCGTATTGCGATTAGCACCATTCCGTTTTTATTGCCGTTGATGTTTCAGATTGCATTTGGTTTATCTGCCTTTGATGCCGGGTTGTTAGTGTTGGCGGTGTTTGCCGGTAATCTGGTGATGAAACCGTTTACCACACAAATCATGCGTCGTTTTGGCTTTAAAAAGGTTTTATTGGTCAATGGCATCATTGGCGCAATCACCATTGCCAGTTGTGCGTTATTTAGTCCCGATACCCCATGGAGTGTGATGCTGCTATTGATGTTTATCAATGGTTTAAGTCGTTCAATGCAGTTTACCTGTTACAATTCCATCAGTTTTGCCGATATTCAGGTCAGTGATAAAAGTCATGCGTCGACTTTATTCAGTATGTTCTTTCAGATCAGTATGGGGATGGGCGTGGCATTGGCAGCATTGATTTTGCGGGGATTGATGTATGCACAAGGACATCAGCAATCTACGCTTCAGGACTTTCACTGGGCATTTATTATCGTGGCGCTATTTTCATTATTTTCATTAATCGATTGTATTCAGCTTAAAAAAGATGCTGGTGATGCAGTGAGTGGCTATCGACCCTCATCTTCCGCTTGAATGTATTATTGAATCAGTTGGTGGATTTGCGGTTGAATATCAATTAATTCAACTGCACCATAAAACGTTGAAAATGGCACATCTTTGGCATCCAAACCTGTACCAACCCGAACAAATTGATCAATCGGTCCCATTTTTGTGGCATCAAATAGAACCCATTGATCGCCCAGATAAGCTTCAAAAATGGCATGAAAATCGGGTTGTGCCGTGTAAAAGGGCATATAACCAAAAACAAAACGGGCAGGAATATTCAGTGAACGGCAAATGGCAATACCAAGATGGGCGAAATCGCGGCACACACCAGCACGGTTGACCAGAATATCTCGTGCTGTGGTGGTATTGTCCGAGGAGCCGGATTCATAAATCACGTTTTCATAAATCCAGTCACAGATTGCTTGAACACGATGGTAACCTTTGGAAATTTCGCCAAAAGTTCGCTTCGACATCCCGGCAATTAAATCCGACTCACAAAAGCGACTTGGGGCTAGATAAAACAAGGTATCTGAAGGTAAATTAACAATTTCGTTTTCTACCAATGTTTGATCTCGTGGCGGAATATGTAGTTCGACTTCTGCTTTATAGTTGAGGGCCAATTGACCTTGCTGTGCTGTGATTCTAATCAGGCGATTCAGGTTATGATCACGATCAAAATGTCGAATATTACCCTTTGGATGAATATCTAAGGTTTCATTCAGTATGGTTTGCCAAGGGTGGTGCGCCACTTCAATTTCAAAAACAAATTCTGTATTTTCGGTTACTTTATAGGTTAATTGACAGTCGATTGCTACTTTTATCATTTATTCAATACTCATCAATTTATGTGTTGATTATGTGGCAATAATGATGCCAGACGTCAGATTATTCTGTTGTTCTTATGTGCTTTTTTCTTCCTTACGACGTGTTCTTTGTGGTTCCAAAAATTTAGATGTGACATAGGCAAATCCAATACAGAACAACATACTAAGGATAAGAAATAGCATGGCCATCAAGATATGTTGAAAGGAGAGGTATGCGCTACAGCCAAGGATAAACAGCAAAATTGGAAAATGTGTGACATATAGGGTATAGGAATAACTGGCAGCATGAGCGAAAATTGGTTTAATACGTTTGATATTTAAACGTAATTGTAATAACCAGCAACTCAGGGCAATGCCAACACAGACATTAAAAGAGCTAAAATTATCGGCGCGGTAGACAAGCGTATGTTCAATCATATGAAATTGATAAAAATCAAAAATAGCAATCAATGCTGCAAGACTGAAAAAGCTGATTTTAAGCGGTTGTAACAGATCAAGGTTTAGGCTTTGATAAACCGCAGGAAAAGAAAAGGCAAAGGCCAGTAACCATACACAAAAATACAGGAAAAATTGTAGATTTAAGAATGAAAAAATACTGATTAAACCGATAAATAGTAGTATTGCACCAATGCGATGATACAAGGCAAGACAGGCTGCAAGCACGTAGAACCATACTTCATAGCTTAAACTCCAAAGCGGTGCATTGGCAGATAGCGTGTTTGTCAAAAATCCGTTGAGAAAGAGCACAGAACCAATCAGTTCGGTAGGGTCGATGGCAAAGTTTTCCCGTACCATCATGCCTTGTTGTGGGAGAATTTTATGCGTTCCGGAATAAAAAAAATCAGGGGCAAGATGATACAAAACCGTCACCAGCAATAGGGCAAAAATAAACGGTGGTAAAATACGTTTACAGCGCTGACGGAGATAAGATTTTAATTTAAACTGTTGATGAAGATAGATATTTTTTTGAATAGAATGACCGATTAAATAACCACTTAACACAAAAAACATCATGACCGCAGCCTGACCCAGCAGACGCACCAATGAATAAAGACTCAAATCCAGTGGACCGATAAAAGCCTGAAAACAATGACTAAACAGCACAATAATCGCACTTAGGCCACGTAAGCTATCAAGCTGTAGACTAAACTGTCTGGGCAATGCTTGATCATGACCAGACATGGAATTAGCCTACCACTTCAATTTGACTGGCACCCGAGCCGACAGCTTTGACCTGAATTTGTACCGGAATCCGTTCGTGCATTTCCTGCACATGAGAAATCAGCACCACTTTACGGCCCTGACTTTGTAAGCGATCCAGCGCATCCATGACAATATGCAATGAGGTCGGGTCGAGTGTACCAAAGCCTTCATCAATAAACAGCGATTCCAGTTTCATCGAACCTGAGGCCATATTGGCAATGGCCAGCGCCAGCGCCAGCGACACTAAAAAGGTTTCTCCTCCTGAGAGGGAGAGTACAGGGCGTACTTCGGCATTCATATCATGGTCGATAATTGCCAGCCCTAGACTGTCGGGAATCCGTTGTAATTGATAGCGTGGCGCAAGCGGTTCCAGTTGTTGATTGGCATATTCCACCAGAATATCGAGATGATGTTCCTGTGCAATACGCTGAAACTTGGTGCCTTCCTTACTGCCAATCAGTTCGGAAATTTTGCCCCAGCGATTTACTTGTTGCTGTAAGGCAGTGATTTGTTGTTGATATTGTTGTTGTTCTTTGGCACGTTCGGCATTACTCATCAACTTGGCATTGATTTCATCGCGTTGTACCATTAAATCCTGTATGACCTGATCAAGTTGTTGCATTTGTTGTTGTACATCTGCAATGGCAATTTCCGGCTGAGTTTTAAGATGGTCACTTAACTCTTGTTGATATAGCTCAAGCGTTGATTGTATTTCGGTAAGTTCACGTTCAAATTGTTGAATCCGTTGCCGACTGGTTTGTATATCCTGCGGGGTCTGTTTTAGACAGTGCTGTTGCAAGGCCTGATCAAAATGAGGGTGCTGAGTGAACCACCGAGTTTTGGCTGATTCACATTCCTCAAGCTGTTTTTGCCAGATTTCAAGCTGACTCTTGAGCTGTGCCAGTTGGGTTTGCTGCTGCTGATAGCGCTGTTCAACCTGCATAAATTGTTGTTTGGATTGTTCACAGTGTTGCTCAAGCGTTTGTGTATGGATGAATAGGTTTTCTTGCCATTCCTTACCTGATTTAAAGGGCTGTTCGCTATTTTGGTCACTGTACTTGGCAAGATGTGCCATCAGTAGATCGGTATTGGCTTGACCTTGTCTGGAAATCTCTGCTAACTGATTGTGCAAGGATTGCGCCTGATCCTGTAACCAGTTTAATTTATCTCGTACTGGCTGGAGTTGAGTATTTAATTGATCCAGTTGCTGACCTTGTTGTTCGGCAGTGTGTCGTTGTTTGACCCGTTGCATAATGGCCTGTTGTAGCTGTCGTGCAGTTGGTTCGGGTTGTTGTTGCCATCGATCCAGCCATGATGCATTGAGCTGGGTTAAGATGGCTTGTGCTGCTTGTTGATAGCGTTCGATTTGCTCGGCAATTTGTTGTTGCTGTTGTTTTTGCTGCTGTAAGGCTTTAGCCGTACGCAAGATCTGTTGCCAATGTTGTAGCTGTTGCTGCTGTTGTTCTAATTGCAGTTTTAACTGATGGTTTGCTTGACTAAATTGTTGCTGTAAAACTTCAAAAGTTTGCTGTAAATCCAGTTGAAAACCCGTTGCAGCAAAATCTGCGTGCAGTTGTTTGGTAGCGTGCTGTAATTGTGTTGATAATTCACCATTACGTTGTTGCTGATGCTTTAAATGGGACTGGCATTCAATCACTTGTTGTTTGATTTGCTCCAGTTGTTGCAAGGCATGATTCCTGCTATCAATTGCCTGTTGTTCCTGTTCACTGTGAATTTGAGATAATGCTTGTTGCAAGGTTTCGGCATGTTCAACAAAAGGGTGTTGCGAACTACCACACACCATACAGGGTTGATTTTGTTGCAGCGAAGCGCGTAGGTTTTCAATATGTTTAGCCTGTAACAGGCGTTGCTCTGCCAGAAGCTGTTGTACCTGCTGCACATGTTGGTCTGCCTGTTGATAGTGCTGTTCTGATAGTTGCTGTTGTTGTAGTAATTCCGTTTGCGTGCTTTGCAAGGTTTTAATTTGCGAATCTAGTGTATGGGATTGTTTGGAAAGCTCCAGACAGTTATTCAAACTACGAGCAAAGGCATTGGCTGCATGTTGTTGCTGTTGTACATTCTGCCATTGTGTTTGCTGGTTGGCAGCGGCCTGTTCAATTTGATCCAAGGTGCCAAACTGCTGCTCATGCTGTTGAATCTGTACATTTAATGCCTGTTGTTTTGCTGCAAAATCTTGCAGCTTGAACTGATCCTGACTTTGAGCCGTGTGTTGTTGTAATTGCTGATACTGCCGCAGAAAAAGATCAATCTTTTCCAAACTGGCTTTAGGTTCTTCGGCAAATGCAGCAATGTCTTCACTGTTTTGCAGTTGTTGCAGGGTATGTTGTTGTTGCTGTTGTACTTGTTGTAATTGTTTGCTGATATTTTCTAATTGCTGTTGTTGTAATGACAGTTGTCTTTGATTATCTTCAATATCCTGTTTTTTCTCTTTATAGTTCTTTCCAATGCGTAAACGCTCGGCATCATAATCCAGCGCTTGTTGCAAGGCAGGTTGTAAGTCAATGACCTTTTGTTTATGCAGTTTTAATTGCTGTTCGCTGTTTTGATGTTGCTGCTGTGCGGTGTCATATTGCAGCTTGATCTGTTGAAAATGCTGCTGACTTTGCTGTAATTGCTGGGTGAAATGCGTTTTTTGCTGAATTGCCTTATCAAGTTCTAGTAAAGTTGCACGAATTTCTGCAAATTCCTCTAAATGTCTAAGCAACTCTTTTTCGATATTGATTTGGCTTTGCTGATTTTGACAGTGCTGTAATTGCGTCTGTTTTTCGGCAATTTTGCTGTTTAATTCGTTGTGCCGTTTAAACCAGTGTTCTGCCTGTTCGAGTTGTTTTTGTTCGAGTTGTTTTTGCTGAATTTGTACAGAGTAATGGCTTTTTTCCTGTTCCAAGGCGTGAATTTGTTCGCTGGATAAGAGTTCGATGTGCCCCAGAACTTTTTTCAAATTATCGAGTTCATCTTTAAACTGTTTGGTTTTTTGAAATGATAATTGACTGACCAAACTAAAAATATTGGAATTGGTCAGATATTCCAGCAAATCTGCACGATCCTGATCCTTGGCTTTTAAAAACGCCCCAACTTCCGATTGTGCCAATAACACTGCACGGGTAAATTGCTCAAAACTTAGACCAATTAGTTTTTGTACGGTAGGCGTGCATTCGGAAAGTTTTTGCGTGAGTACCCGACCATCTTCAACACAGCGAATGGCACGATCCAGTTTTAAATTACCGTCCAGTTTATTTCTAGCTCGTCGAATTTCCCAGCGTGCGATATAGCGTTTTTGATCCAGTGCCAAAAATTCAACTTCGGCAAAACCTTGGGTCGCCCCGCGGCGCAAAATATGTTTGGAATCCTTAACCGAAATACCTTGTCCACTGGCATCGAGTAATGTGCCGACAGCCCCATTTAATCGTGGAATCTGATCAAATAGTGCCAGACACATCGCATCCAGTAAGGTGGATTTACCGGCGCCTGTTTTCCCGGTAATAGCAATTAAACCGGCATGGGCCAAAGGTTCTGCTTCAAAATTAATCTCTTGTTCACCGGATAAGGAGGCCAGATTGCATAGCTGTAAACGTAAAATTTTCATCAGCTATTCCTAAAGTCCAGTTTTTTGTTGCTGTTGTAATTGTTCTGCATCGTGTAATAAGGTTAAAAAATCGTGTTCAACAACATCATCATGTTCAAAGCCCATTTTATCCCAAAGTGTTGAAAAAAGCTGTTCCGGTGTTGGCGGGGCCAAGTCGATTTTAGAGTGCTGTGCGTCATCCGCATGTTGTGAGGTATGTTTACGGCAAATTCGTAATAAACGGTAGCGGTTTGCTGGCAAAGCAAGTTCAATCTGTTGTCTTAGATCCAGTGGCGGTGGCGTAGTGCTATGATATTCCACATCAACATATTCGCGCTGTTCACTGTCGTTAATCTCGCCTTGTGGTAGTGCTTTAAGCTGTTGCATCACCTGTTCAAGTTCACCACTGATTCGATGCAATTGTATCGAGCGTGGAATTGCCAATACCTCGTAACGAAAGCGCTGTTCGTTTAATGTCGGATGAATCCATGCTTCAATCACTTGATGCTGATAATTGATCTCGCTAAATGATAAGGGAATCGGCGAACCACTATAGCGAATATGCGCATGCTGTACTTTTTGTGGCTTATGTAAATGCCCCAGCGCCACATAGTCAATTGCATCGGTAAACAAATCCGTCGGTAGAGCTTCCTGATTGCCAATCACAATCCGACGTTCTGAATCGGATTCTTCACCGCCCTGCATATGGGCATGTGACATGACAATCAGGGCTTGCTCAGGGGTTTTACGGCGTTGTGCTTCGGCAATCAAGCTTTGATGGACATATTCAATCGCAGATTGATTGTCACTGGTATGCTCATTAAAGCCGGTAATTTCCGCAGGACGTAAAAAGGGCAGTGCGACACACCACGCCACAATTTTTTCAGAGGCATCATAAATGGGTAAAATCAGGCGTTCGGTATTCAGTGTTTTATCTGCATTCCAGTGAATAATACCGACTGCTTTGGTATTAAACTTTTCTAGTAAGGGTTCGACCTGTTCGATACGATAACCGGAATCATGGTTGCCTGCGATCATTAGAGTTTGCATATGCGGTGCAAGTGCGTGAGCATCGGCCAAAAACTGGTAAAGTTGTTTTTGTGCTTGCGAACTGGGATTAATCACATCAAAAATATCACCGGCAATGAGTAGGGCATGCGGCTGTTTCTGTTTGATTTGTTTGAGTAGCCATGCCAGAAATTGTTCATGTTCATAATGGCGGGAATAATTATAAAATAATTGTCCCAAATGCCAGTCTGAAGTATGAAGAAAATGTACAGCCATGATTCAAGGGATTCCCAATCTATGTTGGGGATAAGGTAGCATAAATTGATGTGTGCAAGTCATTTAGGTGCCAACATTATTTTTTCTTTGTTTATATGATGAGAGTTGTCATTCAGTAAACTTTATGGTCAAAATAGAAGGAAAATTATCAGTAGAACAGCTAAAATGTGGGGGGACTTTAACTGTAAAAATTTATTCTTTGTATTAATTGTAATTACAATTATTTTAAAAAATCTACAACAAACATTTTTTTGGGAATCCATTATTCTTTGATTTTTAAAATCAATTTCATATATAAAATGCACCATCAAATCCAACTATACGGCACAGCCTTACCAGAAAGTGATTATGGCACACCTTACTTTTGGTTTGACGCCTTGTCCGGCCATGAAAAGATCAATGCATTATTTGAATATCAACTGATTGTTAAAGTACGCGATCAATACCTTAATCCGGCACATGGATATCGGGGACTAGAAGGTTATGTATCACCGCAGGAAGCAGCGACAGGCGGAAGTCCAGCCTCACATCTCAATTTACAAAGTCTGATAGGCACAGAAGTCGGCATACAAATGCGACTGGACGGACTCATTCCATTGTTAAATGGATTGGGCGGTAATTTACAAGCGACTACCGAACAAACGAGTCAGAATCAACTGAGCGGAACCAGATATTATCGGGGCTTGGTCAATCGGGTGGAAGCATTATCAGTGCGCAACCGCCATGCCTTGTATAAAATCATTCTGGTACCCTGGCTATGGTTACTGACTAAACGCACAGATTATAAAATCTATCAAAATAAAAATGTGCTGCATATTATCGAAGAAGTATTACAGCGTTATCCGTATCCAGTTGATTATCGTTGTCATACGGACTATGCAGCCCTGGATTTTCAGGTACAGTATGGTGAAACGGATTATGACTTTATCGTTAGGTTAATGCAGGAACATGGTATCAACTATCATTTTGAGCATAGCCGTAATCACCTGACCTTAGTGTTATCCGACCATAATGCAGCTTACAAAGAGATGGAAGCCAAAGGCTATCGGCAATTGAGTATCTATCCACCGAATCAGCGTTTTCCGGAACAGGCCGAATATATCGAACAGTTTGAACCTGCCCAGCAACTGGTGAGCGGCATAGTAAGCTTAAGTGATTACCAGTTTAAACAGCCACAACTGGTGCAGACAGCAAGTTCGCAATATCTGTGGGAACATCGTCATGCGGAACAGGAAATATATGAATGGCAACAAGGTGACTTTGTCGATGGTGAAGCCGGACAGATCAAAGCAACGACATTATCAGAAAGCCATTATCAACAGGGTTATCGAGCACGAGGGAAAGGACGCTTAAAAGGCTTGCAAACCGGGTATAAATTCACATTGAATAATCACCCGAATACGGCCAGTAATCGTGGTTGGCTAGTGTTAGGGACACAAACCCTGATAAGAGATATTAGTGAAGAAAAGGCTGATAACCAGTTTTATGATGCACAGGTAGAGTTTCTAGTGCAGCCGGAGGACCAGACCCTTCGACCAGATAGAACCTTTGAGAAACCCTATGGACGCCCGCAGACGGCTACAGTAGTGGGTCCGGAAGGAGAAGAAATCTATACCGATCAGTATGGTCGGGTGAAAGTGAAATTCCACTGGGATCGTTATGGACAGGAAGCAGAGCAAGGTATTAACACTTGCTGGTTAAGAGTATCGACTGGCTGGGCAGGCAACAATTACGGGACGATCCATCTGCCAAGGATTGGTCAGGAAGTGATCGTAGATTTTTTTAATGGTGATCCGGACATGCCGTTTGTCGCGGGACGACTGACGAATCCTGAACAAATGCCATTATGGGAGTTGCCGAGTCAAAAAGCATTATCGGGAATTAAATCAAAAGAACTGGACGGCCAGCAAGGCAACCAGTTGGTGATGGACGATACGCCGGAACAGGTACAGGTTCATTTGAGAAGTGACCACCAAGCCAGTGAATTGAATCTGGGTTATATCACGCGTATAGCTGATGTGAGTGGTCGAATGGATTACCGTGGAGAAGGCTTTGAGTTAAGAACGGATGGGCATGGCGTCGTTCGGGCAGAGAAGGGCTTGATATTGACCAGCTATGGCAAGCGTGATGCAGAGAGCTATGTAAAGGATATAGCAGCAATCACAGGTCAGTTACACAGTGCGGTTGAGCAACACAAGGCGCAGACAGAAGTAGCGATACGACAAAAGGCAGATGATCGTACGATAGAATCGACAGCACAAACAGAGTTGAAAGCACAAGTAGAAGAGATAGAAGGCAAGACTGGAGAGGGTGATTATAAAGAATTGTCTAGTGCGCATGTCGTGATTGGCACACCCTCGGGTGTTGGAATTGCTGCAGGTCAAAGTATACATCTGACATCTGAAGAACAGATTGCGTTGAGTAGTGGAGAGGATGTAAGTCTGGCCGTAGGAGGACGCTTATTTGCCAGTAGTTATTCGGGCATAAGTTTGTTTACGCAACAGGGTGGTGCGAGGTTATTTTCGGGTCAGGATAAGGTTGAGATTCAGGCGCAGGATGGGAAACTAGAGGCGATTGCAAGGCAAAATGTTGAGATTATTTCTACAGAAGATCAAATTGAAATCACTAGTCCTACAGAAATTAATCTATCTGCGAATGGTGCACAAATCAAAATTAATGCAGAAGGAGTATTTATTACAACTGCGGGTAATTTTGAGGTGAAGGCGTCTAACCATAAGTTGCTAGAAGGACAGCAAGTGGTTAAAGGTGTTCCACAGCTTAGTTCGTGTCAATTACGGATGGCTGGTGCTGCCAGTCAGGGTGATGCAGAGGTAGAAATAGGTTAGGCCATGCATATTATTCCATTAGAAAAGAATTTAGATATAGAAACTTATCAATATGCAATTATTGACCAAGCTTTGGTGGGTGTATTAAATGGATATGAAGAAGTAAAAATTTCATTAGCACCAGAATTTAGTATTCTAGAAGAAAATATTTATCCTGTACTTATTGATTTAACCAAGCTTGATAATGAAATGCGGCAAGAGCTGTATAGTGAACATCAGTCTTTTATAAAATATTATCAACAGCCTTTATTAAGTATTTTATTTACTTTGAAACAAGAGATAGCAGAGGATAAAAACTTTGATTTAAAAAAGTATTTTCATACTTTATTTTATTATAAAAAGTCAGAAAAATTTTATTTAAGAAGGTTATATGATCCAAGAGTAATCCTACAATTGAATTGGTATGATGATCAGATCGATTTATTAAATTTAGTTTTTTCCCCATTTGAGTGTATGAGTTTATACCATGATCTGAATTTATATAGTTTCAAGTTGGTTACCTATAGAGAAGCAGCCAAAATAAATTTACAAAAGGTAAGCAAAATATTAGAAAATATTGATTTTATGCCGATAAGTTATGCGAATCGCCTGGTTAATAAGTTAAATATAAAAGATTTAGAGCTTGGTTTTTTTGCTCAAGTTTGTAAGACAGCCTATACGAATTTACAGCGTATTCAGCAAAAAAGTAATCAACAGATTACCCAGTTTGACATAGTTGCTTTACTTTTTCATATGCAACTATTAGGAGTGAATTATTTACAGCTAGATCAGGTGTTAAGTTTGCTTGCAAGTGATGAGGGCTACGATCAGGCCAGTAAAGCACTTGATATCCAAAATTGGGAGAAAGTTTTTCAACAATTAAATGTATCAGATATGAATTTAAAGAATAGGGTGATATATGAGTCTTAGTCGAACACCATGTGATTTTTGTCGTCGTGATGATGGGTTGGTAATTATGCCAATTCGTTATGTAGCAATACCCACTTCTTCAGATGATTATCAGATTACATTAGATGAAGTTAATCATGAAATAGATGCATTGTATGCGGAAATGGTGGACTTTTCTTTTGAAAAACAAATGGTTTTATCAGAAATAATAGATGAAAAAAATCAAGAAACGACTTCTTTTGAGCAGTCAAGCGATAATAATGAACAAGAAGGATCTACCTCTGAAGGTACTTCATCTCCTCCTACATTGGAAACAATAACTGTTAAAGCATCTAAAAGTTCTTATAGTTACCTTAATTCTATAAATGAAATTAATGCCCCGGCTGGTTATGGCTTTGCACAATCATTTATGCGGTTGGGATATCTGTATGTTTATTTAGAGCATTCTAATCAATTAGAAGAATATATAGTGAGTTCACAAGGTTATTTAAAAAAATTATTAAACACTAAACCTAATACCCACCCTGATACTGAACCTTGCAATAATTATGGGCATCGCCAAGTATCACGTACTATTACAATTCCGCACATAGAAGAATTGACTAATATTTATTTGTGTTATTCCACAGTTAAATGGACGGAGCAAGTACGGGCAAATATTTCAAATCATTTAGATATTATGAAAAGAATTGATGCTAAAGCTTGGTTAAATGGTCAGAGTTGTCAAAATATTCCTCCTTTGTTAGGAGGCTATAACGCCATCGAGATGATAGAGGAATCATTTGGTGGCGAAAAGAAAAAACAAGCTGGCTTTTGGGGATGGTTTAAAAGAAAACAAGACGTTGTAGATAATGATGAGCGGTTTTCCCAAAGTGTAACGATTACACCACAATTTCAGCAAAAACGGGATATTATAGGTTTAACTGAAGTTGATGGTCTATTATATATTAAAAATGAAGATAGTGAGACTGAGCAAAAAGAGCAACTATTAAATGCTCGTGTTGCTCATCTTTCAGAAAGCAAAAAGGTAGAGTTGGAAAGTAATCCCATTAAAAAACGCGCTTTTATGGGAATGGTCGTGACATTGGATGATCCGACTGGTTTAGCCATGGATATTGGTGGCTATATCGCAAATTTTTATACAAATGCATTAAATGATGATAAATATTTTAGTGATTTAGAACGTACGGCAGTTCATATTGAAACAATGCGTACACAAATTAAAAATCAAGCTATAATGGCTGACTTAGCAGACCGAAGACAAGATGCTTTTCAAAATGTTGGAAATAATACAATTTCTGCATCTGTTATTGCAGCCACAGCACCTCATATTTATCAACAAAATAAAGATAAAATTTTAGGTTTAGATCGTCTTTACCCCACTGCAAATGAGGTGAAACAAATTGAAAATTCTGCTTGGGCAAAATATAGTCCTACAATAAATTTATCTCTCTTTGAAACGAATCTTAATGTCGCTAAAACTAAAGAAACAGAAATTAAGCAAGATGCCCAACCAATTGAAGAATGGTATAAGCAGATATTACAAACGACAGAATTTAAAAATGTATTTACATATCATTTTGATGAGAATGATGTATTTAGTCAGTTATCTTATCTCACTGTTTCTACCATCATTTTGCAAGGGATTTCAGTTAGTGAAGAACTGATAAATTTTGTGAATGATAATTATCTTAAACAGGAGTTCAAGCCTGAGAATTTTGTGGGTAATGCTTTGGTGGTCAATAATCCGAAAATCAGAGCCAAATTTGAAAGCCTTACGTTGCAAAGATCGGATATTAATTTGCCAAGTTTGGTTGATGCAATGCGTAACTACCTACTTGAATTACCAAAACCGCAGTTAGAGGTATTATTTGATTATATGGGGCATTTGCTGGTTGCGATCAGTCCGGCATTTTCTAAAGTCACAGGTTTGTTGAGCACTGGATTTAGACGAGAGTATACATTGCTCAATGGCTGGCTAGAAGCTGGTGATCCTCGTACAGTCAGACGTGCATATACTTGGACTGGATTAGCAAGCCAGTTTAATATTGCGATGACTGAATTGCAGTTAGGTTTGACGACAGCTGCTGGACCCAAACGAACAGCTGAGAACCTAACAAAAGCACTTGATTCAGCAACAGCAAGTCAACCGAACAGTGCTGTGGCACAGATGCAAAATCAGGCAGCAGCATTAGGCGATCAACGGATTACTGTGACTTTTGCTATTCATGACATATCCAATTTAAATATCCGAGGCAGTAATTCAACAGTAGCACATCAATTTGTGAGTCAATTTGAAACAAGTTTATTAAATGTTAAAGAGTTAGGGAAAAGTTCAATTGCAGGATTCTCAGATATTGCTGGTGGAATATTTCAGGGATTATTTATTGGCTCGGCCTATCGTGACATGATGCGTCTGAAAAATGCAGAAATGATTAGTAAGTTCACTGGTACTGCGATCGCAATGACCTATTCTATGGCAGGTGGTGTTTATAGTATTACCGCAGCCAATGCAGCGAAAAGTTATGCTATGCGGGGATTGGTGTTTACCCCGAATAAACTTTTGGAATATATATTTAAGTCTTCGCCTATAGCGAAGTTTGTCGTTATTGTGACTGGGGCGATGACTACTTGGGCAGATATTGCAAGGGGATTTAAAATAATGATCGGGCAAAATGTTTTAGTAGGGAGTGCTTATTTTACGGGTAATATTTTATTATTTTCAGGTCCGGTGGTATGGACTTTTGCAAAAAAAGGGTTAATTGGTAAAGGTACTCGTAATGTTGCAACTGCAATGATTGTAGCAGGGATTGCACTATTGTTTTGGTCGGCATCCAAAGTACGTCAAGAAGAGGTGCTAGCATGGTTAAATGCCTCATTATTAGGACAACGATTACCTAATAATCTGATCGCACCATTTGCCACATTTGAACATCAAATGGATAAATATAAAGAAATTTTTAGCTAATTGGATATTAGAAACATGAACTTAAAGGCACGATTAATAAGGCAACTAATTAATATCAATAATCGTATTAATAGTGGGCAATATATAACTAAAGTTAAAAGAGAAGATTTATTTGCAACGAAATTTCTAAATCAAAATGGGTATAATTCAGGACTGGATCAAGATCGCTGGAATTATTTCTCTGTTATTAAGATGAATAATACTTATCTGGAGATGAGTGATCCAAGTTATGCGACTCGTGGTTTTGGCAATATGTTAATAGCCTATTGTTTATTAGTTTGGGCCTCATTTATAGCATATTTCTTTTGGGAGTCCATTCTTAGTTATTCGATTTACGGAAGTAGAGTTATTACGGGGTTTTTATATGCTAGTATTCTTTGTTCTTTGTTCTTTGTGCTAGCCCCTTTATGCCTCGGCTTTAGTTTCGATAACTATCATTACACTCACTATCCCATTCGTTTTAATCGCAAAAATCGTAAAGTCTATTTTATGGATAAAGGTGGTCAGTTTTATAGTGAAAGCTGGGAAAAGGTACTATTTTATATTACTAAAGAGGGTTCTGAACGCTGGGATGATATGTCAGCAAGTTATGAGTTGCGAGCAGCGATTGTTGATGAACAAGGTTTAATTCAGCATATTGCCGGGATTGGTGCACCAGTCCCGAAAGAGTTTTTGGTCGAAGCGCAATTTAGAATGATTACTACGTATATGAATATAGGTCCGGAGCTTTTATATCCGGAATATAAAGAGGATATGGAATACAATGAAACCGAGCTCATGGCACGAGTGACGTTTTGTAATGATATAGATGGTAAGAAAGAAAGTCCCGCATTTAGCCGTTATCGAGTGAATATGCGTAATTATGGTGGACGGTTGTGGCATCTTGTAAGTTGGATTGGTCTACGTGTACCTTTATTGATGATAGGACGAATCATTGGAATGAAGACCTGTACCGTACCTGTATGGCCAGAATGGATTGAAGCAGAGAATAAGATTGCAAAGAATGATAAATATATCGTTGATGCCAGCATTAATGAGTACTATCACTATAATGTTTGGAAAAGAAAGGTTGAAGTGATAAAGAAATTTCCAAATGGTGAACCTTTATAAGTTTGTATTTTGGTCGGCATCCAAGGCGCGTCAAGAAGAGGTTCTATCATGGCTTAATGCCTCGTTATTAGGACAACGACAACCCAATAATCTGATCGCACCATTTGCCACATTTGAACAGCAAATGAAAAAGTATCAAGAAATCTTTAATTAGTTGAGTAATAATTTGATGAGCTTAAAAGTAAAAATAATGGAAAAGATTATTTCTTTTGGAAGGCGTGCTCATTCATATGGTGTAAATATTCCTAAAGAAGAGCTAGGAGCGACGAAATTTTTGAATCAGAATGGTCATAACTCAGGATTGGTTCAAGATCGTTGGAATTATTTTTCCATCATTAAGATGAATAATACTTATCTGGAGATGAGTGATCCAAGTTATGCGACTCGTGGTTTTGGCAATATGATAATGGGTTATTGTTTCTTGTCCTGGTTTTTTTGGATTGGATATATATCTATTGATACCATTAGAATGATATTTGAAGGGTATTATGGCTTATGGCATATTTTTGTTAAATTTTCTTTTTTCTTTTTTCTTTTTTCTTTTTTCTAATTCCTTTATGTTTCGGCTTTAATCATGATAACTATCGCTATACCCACTATCCCATTCGCTTTAACCGCAAAAATCGTAAAGTCTATTTTATGGATCAATATGGTGAGTTCCATACAGAAGATTGGGAGAAGGTACTGTTTTATATTACTAAAGAAGGCTCCGCTCGTTGGGATGATATGTCAGCAAGTTATGAGTTGCGAGCAGCGATTGTTGATGAACAAGGTTTAATTCAGCATATTGCCGGGATTGGTGCACCAGTTCCGAGAGAGTTTTTGGTGGAAGCGCAATTTAGAATGATCACCACGTATATGAATATAGGTCCGGAGCTTTTATATCCGGAATATAAAGAGGATATGGAATACAACGAAACCGAGCTCATGGCACGAGTGACGTTTTGTAATGATATAGATGGTAAGAAAGAAAGTCCCGCATTTAGCCGTTATCGAGTGAATATGCGTAATTATGGTGGACGGTTGTGGCATCTTGTAAGTTGGATTGGTCTACGTGTACCTTTATTGATGATAGGACGAATCATTGGAATGAAGACCTGTACTGTACCAGTATGGCCAGAATGGATCGAAGCAGAGAATAAGATTGCAAAGAATGATAAATATATCGTTGATGCCAGCATTAATGAGTACTATCACTATAATGTTTGGAAAAGAAAGGTTGAAGTGATAAAGAAATTTCCAAGTGGTGAAAAATTATAGATTCATTTGTATTTAAAAATAGTAATGAAAAAGGACGTAGTACAATTGAGCAAATCAATAATTATGTTCTTGTGATGTCAATATTAGAACTTGATAATATGTGGAGTACTTTTCAATAAACTGAATAAATTTCCATTTGCTAAAAGTATGAGGCATGCCTTACTAATATTTTGAAAAAATTTTAGTTTCAGTCGTTGCTTGGATATTATTGGTTTATAGCTACCTTCATCTTAGTTAAACAAAAAAGATAAGATAAAATGAAATGCAGTGTATATTTGCATAAACAAAATACAACAAACATTTTTTGAGAAATCCATTATTCTTTGATTTTTAAAATCAATTTCATATATAAAATGCACCATCAAATCCAACTATACGGCACAGCCTTGCCAGAAAGTGATTATGGCACACCTTACTTTTGGTTTGACACCTTGTCTGGCCATGAAAAGATCAATGCATTATTTGAATATCAACTGATTGTTAAAGTACGTGATCAATACTTTAATCCGGCCCATGGATATCGGGGACTAGAGGGTTATGTATCACCGCAAGAAGCAGCGACAGGCGGAAGTCCGGCCTCACATCTCAATTTACAAAGTTTGATTGGCACAGAAGTCGGCATACAAATGCGACTGGACGGACTCATTCCGTTGTTAAATGGATTGGGCGGTAATTTACAAGCGACTACTGAACAAACGAGTCAGAATCAACTGAGTGGAACCAGATATTATCGGGGCTTGGTTAATCGGGTGGAAGCATTATCAGTGCGTAACCGCCATGCTCTGTATAAAATCACTCTGGTACCCTGGTTATGGTTACTGACTAAACGCACAGATTTTAAAATCTATCAAAATAAAAATGTGCTGCATATTATCGAAGAAGTATTACAGCGTTATCCGTATCCAGTTGATTATCGTTGTCATGCGGACTATGCAGCCCTGGATTTTCAGGTGCAGTATGGCGAAACGGATTATGACTTTATCGTTAGGTTAATGCAGGAACATGGTATCAACTATCATTTTGAGCATAGCCGTAATCACCTGACCTTAGTGTTATCTGACCATAATGCAGCTTACAAAGAGATGGAAGCCAAAGGCTATCGGCAATTGAGTATCTATCCACCGAATCAGCGTTTTCCGGAACAGGCCGAATATATCGAACAGTTTGAACCTGCTCAGCAACTGGTGAGCGGCATAGTAAGCTTAAGTGATTACCAGTTTAAACAGCCACAACTGGTGCAGACAGCAAGTTCGCAATATCTGTGGGAACATCGCCATGCAGAACAGGAAATATATGAATGGCAACAAGGTGATTTTGTCGATGGTGAAGCCGGACAGATCAAAGCAACGACATTATCAGAAAGCCATTATCAACAGGGTTATCGAGCACTAGGAAAGGGACGCTTAAAAGGCTTGCAAACTGGGTATAAATTCACATTGAATAATCACCCGAATACGGCCAGTAATCGTGGTTGGCTAGTGTTAGGGACACAAACCCTGATAAGAGATATTAGTGAAGAAAAGGCCGATAACCAGTTTTATGATGCACAGGTAGAGTTTCTAGTGCAGCCGGAGGATCAGATCCTTCGACCAGATAGAACCTTTGAGAAACCGCATGGACGCCCGCAGACGGCTACAGTAGTGGGTCCGGAAGGAGAAGAAATTTATACCGATCAATATGGTCGGGTGAAAGTGAAATTCCACTGGGATCGTTATGGACAGGAAGCAGAGCAAGGTATTAACACTTGCTGGTTAAGAGTATCGACTGGCTGGGCAGGCAACAATTACGGGACGATCCATCTGCCAAGGATTGGTCAGGAAGTGATCGTAGATTTTTTTAATGGTGATCCGGACATGCCGTTTGTCGCGGGACGACTGACGAATCCTGAGCAGATGCCATTATGGGAGTTGCCGAGTCAAAAAGCATTATCGGGGATTAAATCAAAAGAATTGGAAGGTCAGCAAAGCAATCAATTGGTGATGGACGATACGCCGGAACAGGTACAGATTCATTTGAGAAGTGACCACCAAGCCAGTGAATTGAATCTGGGTTATATCACCCGTATAGCTGATGTGAGTGGTCGGACGGATTACCGTGGAGAAGGCTTTGAGTTAAGAACGGATGGGCATGGCGTAGTACGGGCAGAGAAGGGCTTGATATTGACCAGCTATGGTAAGCCTAATGCAGAGAGCTATGTAAAGGATATAGCAGCAATCACAGGTCAGTTATACAGTGCGGTTGAGCAACACAAGACGCAGACAGAAGTAGCGATACGACAAAAGGCAGATGATCGTACGATAGAGTTGACAGCACAAACAGAATTGAAAGTACAAGTAGAAGAGATAGAAGGTAAGACTGGAGAGGGTGATTACAAAGAATTATCTAGTGCGCATGTTGTGATTGGCACACCATCGGGTGTTGGAATTGTTGCGGGTCAAAGTATACATCTGACATCTGAAGAACAGATTGCGTTGAGTAGTGGAGAGGATGTGAGTCTGGCCGTAGGAGGACGCTTATTTGCCAGTAGTTATTCGGGCATAAGTTTGTTTACGCAACAGGGTGGTGCAAGGTTATTTTCGGGTCAGGATAAGGTTGAGATTCAGGCACAGGATGGGGCGCTGGAAATGCTTGCCCGTATGGGAATACAAATTATTTCTACAGAACAGGGCATTAATATCACAGCCAAAAATGGTATTAAGCTTAATGGTGGTGGATCACAAGTTGAGATAAACAATGGTGTAACATTTACTACAAGCGGTAAATTTGAAGTAAAAGCTTCGGAACATAAGTTTTTAGGGCCACAAAATGTTGGTGTAAATATAAATAACCTCCCGGCATTAGAAGTTTTTAATGAGCAGTTTGAGATGAAGTTACCTTCAGGGGAGCCACTGTCCTTTATCGATTATAAAATTTCATCAGCAGAAAATGGATTTATTGCACAATCAAATGAAATAGGAAAAACGCAAGTCGTTCATTCAAAACAAGAGGAAGAATTAAAACTCGATTTATTATGGATGAATTTAGATTTTTCCGAAGATGCAGAATCTGCAATAGATATAAATAATAAAGGAGAAGATTAAATGTCTGATAGTTTAAATTGGACAAGTAATACCAATACAACTGAAAATAGTTGTCAAAATGCTCAATGTGATTGTTTGACTTTTTGGGAAATTTATCAGCAAGAAGCCATCAAACGTCTTTCTAATATAACGAATAAAAATACATATAGTTACAAACTCGAACCAGGTTATGAAGCACGTGCCCGGAGGATTGCCGCAGTATATGCAAAAATTTATCTGGAACAGGAATTAAATGGTAATAATAATTTAAAAGGACGTTATTACTGGATGGGTTTAGGAGCTTTTGCTTCTAAAACAGTTGCTGCGGTATTTAAACATGGCTTAACAAGGTATGGATATTATTTTACTCCATTATCATTTGTACGTGATCCCGTTCATGCTTTTGCCAAAGGTAATCTTTGGCTGTTTATGGATATTGCTACATGGCATTATGCATGGAGTGTTTCGCCAAGTTCATTTAACAGTTGTAAATCAATACGTAATACCAATAACTACAAGCATATTAAAACCTCGCTAGATAATTTGCCTTGGTCATCGTGTTTATCGCAAATTAAATATTTACAACTTACGCCGGAAATTAATCAGGCATTTGAACTATTACCAAGTATTGAACGGGTGTTTAAAACAATTAATACTCGGCAGACAAAATTTAGAAATGCTAGTGAAGACTTATTTAAACATTTACTCACTATCGCTGTACAGGAACAGCATAATATTCTACAACCTGTTGTATGGGAAGAAAACTCTGTACAGCGGATGGCACAAATACAACGTACAACAAAAATACCTGATGCTACGCTGGTACTGTCTAGTGACTATGAAGTTGCCGCAGTTAAACCGAACTCCAAAGGGCAATATGTAGGCAGACATGCTGAGGACTTGGCAAAACTTCCTGAAGCACCTTATAGCGAACCTTTAGATGGTACTAGAGTTGAAAATTATGATAGTCGCATGAAATGGATACAGGAGGCAGCAAAAAAATATCATAGATTAATGCAACGTGAAAGAGGTCGTCTTTTTTTAGAAAAAGAACTCGCTATTATTGCAGGATGGATCAATAGTACAGCCAACTTCCATATCGGACGAAATAGTAATGATGGCAAGATTTAAATTATTTGTGCTTATTCTAGTAGTAAGCTTAATTGTGGCATGTCAACCTAAAGAAATAAAGAGTAATGAAAATATGAGAAATGATAAAATTATAAATTTACATTTTGGTGAGCAAGGCATACAGGACTTTCAGAAATATACAGGAGGCAAAATTGATCGTCAGCCTGCTGGTATGAATTTTATGACTTTGAACTGGCAACCGCCTCATTTAGGTAAAGTAAAAATTGACAATGGACAAGCCAGTTTAGTGATTGACCATGTGTTTTCAGTCATGGGAGTTCAAGTTGCTGATGATCCTCATATTAAAGGTATAACAGCCTTAGATATAGATGCAAGCTTACACCAAGCAGAATTTGTAAGCCCGCAAGATGCTTATATTGCGTATGTAAAATTGATGGAACATTTAAATCAACAAGGCTGGAAGCAATTTTTTTATCGGTCTGATGCTCGTATTGCCAAAGAAGATAACTTAAAACATGTGTTTGAAAGATTTAAAGTGATTGATCCAACATATCGTTTTAGTTATGAAGAATGGCAAAAAGTAATGAATAATTTGCCTGCTGGTATAGTATATCGTTTATATAATAATGGAATTTTCTTAAGTGTTAGTTTATACCGAAGTGCTGTCAATGAAAAAAAACAGGAACAATATATGCTTCGTTATGATATTCAAACGATTCGTTATAATGAACGAAATACAATTGAAAAATCATATGAAATGAATGACAGTGAGTTTGCAGCAGCATTTGAAAAAGCTCGTGAGCGTGAGAAGCTTTCAAGACAAGAAGAAGAGCAAGAAATGAAGGCAAAAGGTTATCGTATAGATGAAAGTTATGTTGATCCTGATGTGTGGGAATATATAAAGTAATGTGATCAAGGATTTACCCACATCGAAAGCGAAAATATTGGCACAGTGGGCAGGTGTAGTATTAACAGAAATCTATGATATGGAGCTTGATGATGCATTTATTGTAGTTAAGCTTAAGCAGTTAGCTGCGTCTATTATGTTTGAATTTATCGACGAAGTTTTACAATGTCAAAGTTCATTAAAAACAGAAGTGTGTTTTGGGGCAAAAAATGAAGACCCCAGAACGATGATTCCACCAACTCGGCTAACCCGTGCAGGTGCTCTAGGTATTAATCCTTTTTATCCTAGTCCTTATCATAACCAGAAAGGCAGTATTTCTGCGGATTTGATCATTCTAGAAAGTCGGCTTGAACCAGTCTCCAAAACCAATCTCTTTGCCATAATAGAAATTAAATTTCAGAATGATAGAATAAAAGATCAACAGTTTAAATCTTATGAAAGATTATTGAAAGAATCGAAAGAAGTTAAACAAACTAAATATGGAAAAAGTAATAATTATTCGAGTAAAGGTTTGGTGAAAGGTGGTTGTATTTCTTTATTTCGTTATCCAGAGGATAAAGCATTAGTAAGAGGAGAGGACAAAGAGCAATCGAAAAGCCAGCAAGGGTGTAGAAAGAAATAAGGAAAAGATATGAGTACTACACAAATTTATATGACTAATGAAGACATAAAAGGTTGGATTGATGATATTAAGAATGACAATGCTCTTGTCTTAACTGGTTTAGAAGGTGAAGATTGCTATGGTATTGGACCATATTTTAGTTGTTATATCCTACATGATGAAGCAGAAGTACATAACCTGATAAAAAAGATAGTAAGGCTATTCCATTGTTTTAGTGAAATAAAAAATGAAGATTGGACATGGGTATTGAACCCAGCCAAAGACATTATGGTTGAGATAGATAAATTTGACATAGTAACCCTGGAACAGCAATGTTTAAAAGAATATGAAAAAGAGGATTTTGTTTCGTTTAGTGCAACTTGTTCAGATGAAACAGTATTTAGTTCAGCAGTGTGGGGATTTGAATTTACTATAGATAATAGTGATATTTGTTATGCCACATTCAAAGTTAACTTTAGGTATGCTTGGTATTTAGCAAGTCATCAAAATCGAGAAATTTGGCATGACTTTATCAATGAGTGTATTCAGAGCTTAAAACCAATGCATGCTTATAGCGGCTTTGAAATAGCCTCTGCACCACTTGGACGCGAAGGTGGTTTCGAGCGTAATACTTTGGAACGTATTGCAGCAGATTATTTTTATGGACTGGATATTGATCATCCAATGAAAATGGGATTCCATACCCACTTTAAAACGAATGGCTATATTGATTATCAAGGATTAGGCTCAGGTATTCGTACCCCGGTATGGAGCTTTATGTTGGCACCATATTGGTTAAAGCAATTGGGCATGACATGGCAACAAGTTATTGACTATTTTGCGCCCTATCCACAAGTTAAGATTAGTCAGTATATCTACGATGATCATCGAGTTGGGCTATGGATACAATTGGGTGAGCTGGATTTATATCCGGTTGAAGAAGGTTTACCCCCTTTATTGGTATATGCCAATAAACTGATTCGACCTATTCGATGTGATCATCTGGAATTGACCATTTATGATCGTTGGGAAGATGATCCAAATCCATTTTTTGATTATGAGAGCGGTGTAGCATGGATGCGCCGTTTTGATGTTGCAGAAGATGTTGAACAATATAATAAAACAAAAGAAATTCCAGAAACACTAAGAGCTTTGCCTGAAGATATATGTCCGAAAACGGGTTGGTAGATTGCGCCACATTTGCGAGGGAAGAGACAATATTTTAAACAAGGTGAAATAATTGAAGGAAATAAAGCCACAGCACAGGGAGATTTAATTATTTGGTATTATCGATATGATGAACAGGATTTATAAATGAGGAAGTAGGTTTTAAAATGGAGAAAGTTACTTTGGTTGGGAAGTATTGAAAATGTGTGAAATAGTACTATGACAAAAGTTAAATTTTTGTTTCGGATATTGTTCTGTATCACATTAGTATTGTTTATTAATGCTTGTCAACAAGAAAAATCTATAATGAAGAATAATGAAATTATAAACTTACATTTTGGTGAGCAAGGCATACAGGACTTTCAGAAATATACAGGAGGCAAAATTGATCGTCAGCCTGCTGGTATGAATTTTATGACTTTGAACTGGCAACCGCCTCATTTAGGTAAAGTAAAAATTGAAAATGGGCAAGCCAGTTTAGTGATTGACCATGTGTTTTCTGTCATGGGAGTTCAAGTTGCTGATGATCCTCATATTAAAGGTATAACAGCTTTAGATATAGATGCAAGTTTACACCAAGCAGAATTTGTTAGTTCGCAAGATGCTTATATTGCGTATGTGAAACTGATGGAACATTTAAATCAACAAGGCTGGAAGCAATTTTTTTATCGGTTTAATCCCCGTATTGCCAAAGAAGATAACTTAAAATATATCTTGGAAACATTTAAAGTAATTGATGTTACGCATCGACTGAGTTATGAAGAATGGCAAAAAATAATGAATACGGTTCCTATGGGAATAAATTATGAGCTCTATAGTCAGGGTATTTTACTACAAATAAGTTTATATCGAAGTGCAGTAAATGAAAAGAAACAGGAACAATATATGATACGGTATGATATTCAAACGATTCGTTACGATGAACGAAATACAATTGAAAAATCATATGAAATGAATGACAGTGAATTTGCAGTAGCATTTGAAAAAGCTAGTGAGCGTGAGAAGCTTTCAAGACAAGGAAAAGAGAAAGAAATGAAGGCAAAAGGTTATCGTATAGATGAAAGTTATGTTGATCCTGATGTGTGGGAATATATAAAGTAATGGCAATACGAGAGACTATCAGAATATATAAAATCTATGGTGAAATTGTACAGAAGAGAAAGTAAAAGGCTCACGGCTTGCCAATCCCAAGCATTTTAATGAATTTGAACAAATATATGCATATTTAATATCATCGTTATAATATTTAAATGTATAATTATATCAGTTATTTTTGGTAAATTTTCTTATGAATAGAAAACAGAAAAATAAATTTTTATTAATTTTCTTTTCAATTATTTTGATTGTAATTTTAGTGCCTGCATATCCTCGTAATGATTTTGAAATCAAATTATTGATGTTTATTGCAAATAATTTAAAAGTGACTATTGGTTCAAATGGTTCATTACCATTCTATACTGCTATAACGAGTATTTATATTTTTATAGTTAGTTTAGTTTTTGGTGGTGTTATTGTATATAGAATTTTAAAAAAGATTGGTTTAAATAAAAAATTTCAACTTGCTTTTTATCATCATTTTTTTGAAATGTCTATTTCACATCAAGGTTGGGAAAAACGTTGGTTAAAAACTCCATTACGCAAGAAAATTTATATCACATGTATAATGCTTTTTTTAGGCTTTTTCTATATATGCCATTTCTTTTTAGAAGATATTAGTTTTGCTTCTGGTAAGCGAGGGGAGATAATTGGGCTTGCTTATAATAATAAAATTGGAGTTATCATATTCGAAAGTTGCTCTTCAATTTTTTTATTATAGTTGTAATCTATTTTTTATTCTTATTTATTTATATTTTTAACATTATACGAGGTGTAGGTTGTGGATTATCACCACAAATAAAAAAATAATCGTCAAAAAAGAAATAATTAATGTGAATAGCGAAGTGAATCAGTTAAGATAAAGAATGGTAAATTCACATTTAGGTGAACAAAAAATACAGCATTTCCAGAAATATAAAGGGGGGAAGACGGATCATCAGCCTACAAGTATGAATGTAATGACATTACGATGGCAAGCTCCTCATCTAGGTAAAGTGAAAATTGAAAATGGATAAGCCAGTATGATGATTGACATGTGTTTTTAGTCATGGGGGTTCAATTTTTTATAGAAATGTTGTTAGCTGTGTCGAAGTTTTGGATATGAACAATACGAAATTTTGAAAACCAAAATGATACAATATGATATAGAAATAACGAATTGAAAATAATAATATACAAAACACATGGATCATGTCATAAAATTAAGAATTTTGTATGAATCAAGGGTTGTATATCTATCGTAAAAAATGGTTAAAGCTATCTATGTTTTCTAAATTATATATATTTACATGCATGTGCATTCTTATCAGCGGTTCGAGTATCGTGCAAGCAGCACCTGTCTCAGAGCAAACGACACAACAATTTTTTAAGTTGATTGATGAAGATAATATTCTTATCCAGAAAAAAGTGAACTCCTCACTTTATCATCAATATGCGTTATCACGTGTTTATAGCTTTCTTGGCGGGGAACAACCATTAAATGCTGAACAAAGAGAACTAGTTGCAGAGATTGAAAAACTTTATATGGATATGGACACTGCTCGCTTAAATTCGATTAGATCCGAATCATTTGAAACATATAAGGAATTATTTGAAACTATACATAGTGAAGAAAGCGTACAAGCACAATTAAATTTTATGTCATCGTCTATTGGCCAATCAATTTTATCAAAACAACCTCAGCGTCAAGTTGCAATTCAGCAACTTTATCTTTCTCTACCTATAGAGCTTAGTCAACAAGCAGATTTGCAAGATGCTCTACGCAGCATATTAAATAAATAGGATTATAATATGAGAAAGATATTTTTAGCCATTTCTTTACCATTCTTATCGTCGATAGTGGCAGCAAATACTGAGAATGAAAATAAATTTTTTGTGGCTTATCAAGTCGCACAATCAAGTAATTTACCCCAAACTATCCATCGTTATGTGGTTTCAGAAGATATACTTGATCAAATTGCAATAGAAAGCCTTAAACAGATAGGTACACAAGAGTTGATTGCAAAGTATAAAGATGATCAAATTTTTAGAAATAAGATAAAAAGTGCAGTAAAGGAATATCTTGATAGTCGTCAGGTTGCAAACCTATATGATGATGCAGCGACAAAAATTTATAATCAGATCTATTCTTTAGAAGAGTTGAAAGCACAGTATCATTTGAATCGATCAATTCAAGGTCAGAAATTTTTATCTGATAACCTACAAGTTAATCAAAAAATGCAGCAAGCATTAGCCGAGATTAACAATAAATATGATAATGCTAATTTTCAGCAAAAACTGGAGCTCGGTGTACAGAAAAGTTTACAAAAGTTATTACCAGTGGTTGAGGAAAATGACAATATAGAGCAGCAAAGTAATAAGATTGATAATCTAAAACAAGAGGAAGTTTCAGGAGTAACGTCGCCCCTTGATATCAGTCAATCTGAATCTTTAAATCAATCGTCACTTATAGATAAATCTCCTCAAGATGTGATGCAGATTGCTGATCAGCAATCGATTACAATAGAAATAAAAAAGCAATTACCGGTTGATGATTCCACGATAACCAATAATGCCAAAATAACGCCTGAACAGGCTAATCAACAGATTTTATCTGAAACAGACTTAAATGCCAATATACAAGAGAATCCGGCTATAATCGATAATGATCACTCAGCTTTAAATTCTTCTTTAGAATCTCAGTCTGTACAGGTTGAAGATCATGAAGTTGTTAGCTCAGAGATACAAGGAGAAAACAATCAATAATAAAAACACCCTAAACGATGAGGATAATTTGTTATCAAAGTTAAATTGATGGGCTTTGGTGATTCAAAAACACAAATATTTAATTTGAGTGACTAGATATGATTTTTTTAAAATTTATAGTTATAAGTGTAATTTGTATGGCGCTATATGGCTGTGTTTCAGTTCCAGATAAAAAAAATGCTAAAAATGATTTGGATGTTTTTATTTTCTCATCGGACGATATTAATGAAGACGTTTTAGGTGAAGCTTCTCCGGTTCGTGTCAGTATTTTACAACTAGCAAATGCTGTGGAATTCAATCAAATGAGTGAGTTAAGCGCTAATGCCGGTTATAAAACGCATTTGGGTGAAAGTGTATTGGACGAAGTAAATTTCACGATTCGACCATCTAGTCAGATGGAATTCAAATTACCCTTAAAGGATCAAACAGAATATTTGGGTATTGTTGTAGCATATCGTGATTTAAGTAAAAACTGGAAATTGGCGCTTTATAAACAAGATAAAAAATGGTATCAGAGCGGTGGCGATTTTCTTTATTTACAAGTGACATCGGATGGAGTTATTCCATTAACCAAGAATGAGGCTTTAACGAAAATTGCTGCTAAGAAACTTGAGCAACAAGGGCAAGTTTTGCAAGATTTAACAGATAAAGAAAAAGACAAAATTCTCAAGCAGCTTGATAAAGCGATGGAAGATAAAAAGGCAGCTGATTTAAAACGCGGGATTTTTATTGAACAAAGCAATAAAAATATACAGGTTGGAGAATAAGATGGTAATCGAACGTAAAGTCGTATGGGGAGAAGGTACATTAATTTCTCCACAACATTTTCAGCAACTAGAACGTTATTATGATTATCAGCTTAGTCAGTATTATTTGGCTGGTACAACATATGGTTGGGGATTTCAGGAATTAGTACTTAATCTCGCAGCAAGTCGGACAGGCGTATTATCTGTTGAACGATTAAGTGGTTTTTTTAAAGATGGAAGCTTTTTTAATGAAACTCTGGATTCTGCACCCCATTTAACGTTACATATTCCGGCAAATATTGAGAATGAATATGTTTATTTGGTTTGGTCAAATTTGTCGACATATCAAAGAAACTATAGTTTTATTGGCGATCGGGAACAACAATTGAGTCGATTTATCTCTAGTCATTTAGAGTTAAACGATTTAACCGAATTAAATTTACCCAAGCGTAATATTGTAGTTGCAGCACCTAACCTAAGATTAGCGCTTGCTCAGGATATTCCAGAAGGAACATTGAGCCTACCTATTGCATTAGTTGCTTCTACGACCAATACAGGTGAGGTATTCTTGAATGAAAATTTCATTCCACCATGTATTAATATGCAAGTAAACCAAAGATTAAGAGACTATCAGTCTGAGATCATGGGATTATTAAAACAAAGGGCGATTGCACTTGCCAGTATATTGACCAATCCTTCATTGACTTCTACAGGCGATGTTCGTGATTTTTTAATGTTGCAAACTATTAATCGCTATAGCGCTTATATGCACCATATTTCTACGATTTTATCTATACATCCATGTCAGGTTTATGAGAGTTGGCTAAAACTTTATGGTGATTTGAGTACGTTTAAAACCGAAAAAATGCATATGGATTTACCGGTTTATCATCATGATCAATTGCAGGCTAGTTTTGAACATTTGGTGCGCTTGTTACGTGATGTGTTATCAATTGTTCTTGAGCAAAGAGCAATTTTGATTCCATTAGAGATTAGAGATGAAGCAACACGCGTTGCTATTACACCAGATCGTACACTTTTAAATTCGTGTAATTTTGTGTTGGCAATTCAGGCTAGTATGCCATCTGAAGTATTGCGGCAACGTATTCCTGCAACAGCAAAAATTGGCTCAGTAGAAAAAATTAAGGATCTGGTATCCTATCATCTACCGGGAGTTCGTTTAAATGCATTATCAACAGCACCGCGTGAGTTACCTTATCATGCTGGTTATAGCTATTTTGAATTAGATAAAAGCTCTGAATTATGGGCGGATTTAAACAACTCTTCAGGCATGGCGATTCATCTGGCAGGCGACTTCCCTGATTTACAAATAGAATGCTGGGCAATTAAATCAATTTAATGAATTAAATCGAGAATGATCATGCAAACAATAAAGTTTGAAGAAATTGAATCAAATATTCTGAACCAAGATAATGCTGAATTAAAGCAGAAGGGAAGGAATTATATTGTTGAAGCGGCAATTCCGCTTCTAAATCGTGCTTCTCAAATGAAATATTTTCAAAGTAAGTTGTCAACACAAGAAATATTAAATTTATTGCGTAAAGAAATTGAGCAATTTGAAGAAGTAGCAGAAGAAAATGGTGCGACCTATGAAACGGTTAAAGCCGCTAGATATTGCTTGTGTACACTTTTGGACGAATTTGCTGCAAAAAATGGTTGGGCTACTCAGGAATGGTCTGCACATAGTTTGTTAGTTACTTTCCATAATGAAACATGGGGAGGAGAACAGTTTTTTCAACTTTTGGATCGAATTAAAACAGAACCACAAAAGAATATTAATTTAATTGAGTTAATGTATTATTGTCTTGTATTGGGATATATGGGCAAATATCAGGTATTAAATAATGGTAAAGTTACTGTAGAAAATATAAAAAAAGATCTGGAAAAAATCATACGTGAATATAAGGGTACAACATCAAATAATTTATTAAAAGACAGTGTAGATAAAAAAGGTTTATTCATTGCTAAAGGTAAGCGGATCCCATTATGGAGTATATTGGTAAGTGGCTTGGCTGTAGCTGTTCTGACGCATACTTTTTTAAACTGGAAGCTTGCACAACAAACTAATAATGTAAATACACGTATCAATGCTTTGCAAGTGCAGCAAAATCTACCTATATCTAATGAACGCGTACAATTGCTTGCACCTTTATTAAAAAATGAAATTGACAATAAACTTATTCAGGTCTATGAAATTCCTGGTAAAAGTACGATCACTATACTTGGTGATGAATTATTTGCATCAGGGTCAGATAAGATTCAAGATAGATTTTATCCTGTATTGGCAACAGTAAGTCAGGCATTAAACAATGTCGATGGTCAGATTACAGTTTCTGGATATACTGATGATCGGCCTATTAGTAGTGCGACTTATCCTTCTAACTGGCATTTGTCACAAGGTCGGGCTGATGCAGTTAAAGCGATTCTTCTTAACTACATTCGTGATGAATCAAGAGTTCGTTCTGAAGGCAAAGGTTCAGATAATCCAGTTGTTGCAAATAATTCTCCTGAAAATAGAGCAAAAAATCGTCGAGTTGAAATTACTGTTTATATCCAGCCTGGCTCGAAACAATTGGCTACAACTACAGGCGTTAATGTTCAGAATTAATTCTATTTCAAAATTAAGGTAACTAAAATGGGAATTTTATCAGGATTGGGTTGGAGTAGTCTGTGGAGTGTATTTGGTATACTTTCCCTGATTACCATGATATGGGTCGCAGGACCAACTTTGTCAATTGCAGACTATAAACCTTTGGCACCTATATGGGTAAGAGTTTTATTGTCTGTTTTAATCTGTCTAATTTTCTTAGCTGTCTATTTATATAAATGGTATCAAACTAAAAAATTAAACCAACATGTGATAGAAGAAATTAAAGCAAGTGAACTTGGTTCAGATAATAAAACTGGTAGTATCGGCAATAGTGCACTTCAAGAACAATTTTTAAATATTGAAACGGTTTTACAACGGCACAATGATCAACAATCAAAAAATCTATTCCAAAAGTTATTTGCAGATAAAAATGAATACATCTATCAAAAACCTTGGTTTTTAATGGTAGGTGCATCCGGTGTTGGTAAAACAACGGCAATCTTAAATTCGGGACTAACATTTCCTGTTGGTACAACAGATAATGTTTCAAAACTTATTGGAACACGTGATTGTGATTGGTTTTTAACAGATGAAGCCTTATTGTTGGATACAGCAGGTCGGTTTGTTGAACAGAATGATGATATTAATAATAGTGAAGACTGGAATGAATTATTAGGTTTACTTAAACGTTGTCGTACCAAGCAACCGATTAATGGTTTGGTATTAATGGTAAGTACTGATGATATATTGTCTAAAGATGAAGGAAGAGTACAGCAGCAATTACAACAAATCAGATTAAGACTACAAGAACTACAAGCTTCTTTTAAAACGACTTATCCATTATATATTATGGTGAATAAAATTGATTTAATCTCTGGATTTAATCAATATTTTAACTATTTAACTGAAGAAGAACGGAAAAAGGTATTTGGCGTAGATTTAGATCCTCTTACGCCAACTTCTGCAGAGAAAATTAATCGTATTACGTCTGAAATTGATCAAATTTCTGAGCGTATTCAGAAAAATCTATTTACAAGTGTTGCTTATAATAATCAACAGAATGATCCATCAGATCTGGCGATTGGTTTTGCTTCTGAATTTTCAAATTTTTCACAAAGTTTGAAATTGTATTTAAAACGTTTACTTAATTTATCTAGATATGATTCTGATCTAAATTTGGCAGGGGTTTATTTTACTAGTGCTGTGCAACAGGAAAATGAATCTATAAAATCAACTGATGCTTTAAATTATGATTTGCAAGAGAAATATAGTGGTAATGGACATGCGACTTTAGTCCCAAAAGCGAAAGCATATTTTGTTAATCAGATTTTCCAGACATTGTTATTAAATACTGCAAATCTTGCTGGTATGGATAATGCGTGGTTGAAAAAACGACGTAAAATTTACTGGATCTGTGTTGCAGTTACAGCCTTAGTTTTATTAATTTTTTTATTTTTGTTGATTCGGGCATATAGCCACAATCATCATTATCTCGATGCTGTATCGACACAACTGAATAAAGTCGAAAGTGATGCTAAAAATGTAGATGCAACCAATGTATCTGATTTACTTAACTTTACTCAAAAGGTTTATCTATTACCCACATACAATATTAATAAAGAATATTTAGATGATTCATTTATAAAAAATTTGGGTTTAAGTCAATTTAAAGATGTTGAAAAAGCTGCAATGTCGAAACATCAAAGCTTGATTGATGAAAATTTGATTCCTGTTATTTCTACTGAAATTGATGAGCAACTTAAACGTAGTATAGATTCTAAAGACTATAATAGAATTTATAGGAATTTAAAAACTTATTTGATGTTGTATCAGCCAAACCATTATAGTAATGATTATATTAATCAATGGATTGTTACAGATTTAATGAAATATAATGCGAATGGAGATGATGTAAATCATCAATCTATCCAAGCATTAAAAAATGTATTAAGTTCAAAACGTATTATTGCAAAAAATAATTACGATCCTCTATTAGTGAGTCAAGCACGTGAGTTATTATTGCATCAGGATATTGCAAATTTAATATATGCTGATTTGGTGCATTATGTAAGAAGTCTGGATTTGAGAAGTATGCCTGTTGTTTCTTTTGTATCAATGGGGGGCTCATCTACCAATACATTATTTAGACGAGTAAGTAATAAAACATTAAACGAACCTATTTCTGTTTTATATACCAAATATGGATATAAAAATTTATTTATGCCGTACGTTGGAGAGCGATTAAATAAATTTTATAAAGAAGAGAAATGGGTGCTAGGCGATGGTGTATTAGTACAGTCCGAAGATCAGGTCTTGGCTGATATTTATCAACTCTATGCAATTCAATATACGGAAGCTTGGAAAAATTATCTAAAAGATATACGAATGTTGCAGCCACAAAATTTGCAGCAAGCTATTGCTATGTCTAAACAGCTTTCTGAAAAAAACTCTTCATTGGCTGGTATCATTAAAGGGATAAGTGATAATACTAACTTAATGACACCTACTGTACTTAATGCAGAGACAGAACAATCTCAGCAAAAAAATCAGGACAAAGCGTTAGAGATAGGTAAAAATCCAGTATTAGATGAAAGTAAAGTGCAAGGCTACTTACAAATCATTGCCAGTAATTTTTCACAATTTCAAAGTTTAACTCAAACAGGTTCGGAGTCTGGTGCACAGCTTGATGAAATTATTAAATCTATTAATGATTTATATGTGTATTTGGTGGCTTTACAATTGAGTATGCAAAGTGATGATCAACTTATGCCTGATACGACACCTTTGGTAAATTATAAAGCACAAGTGAATCGGTTACCCGAACCTTTTCGACCTATGCTTGATCAATTTGTAACCCAAGTAACATTATCGAGTCAGCAATATAAAGATGCACAAACTTTAGGTGTGGCTAAACAGCAGGATCAAATGGTACAGTCAAATTGTAGAAATCTGACTAGTAACAAATATCCTTTTGTTGCAAAATCTACTCAAGATATTTCCTTACAAGAATTGGGATCACTTTTTGGTAAGGAGGGTATTTATCTAAAGACTTTAGGGGCTAATGTCGCTGTTAGCCAAAATCAAAATACGCCATTTATTCTGTTATTGGAAAACAACCAAATTAAGCGCAAAGCAAATTATCTAGATGCTGAAAAAATTAATATGCAATATTTTGCAGGGAGAAATACACCACATATAGATTTTGTGATGAGAGTCATTGCTATGGATAAAAGTATTGATAATCTGAATATTTCTTATGGTGGTAAGAAGATTCAGTATTATCATGGTCCCCAGCAAAATGTCATGTTGAGTTGGCCAGCACAGGATAATCAGATTATATTAGAAGCAACTTCTGCCAATGAGAAACCAGAAACTCTGGAAGTTAAGGGAGAATGGGCTATCTTTAGATTAATTGATCAGGCCAATAAAGCGATCTTGACAAATGACGGTAAAGGTATATTAGCTACATTTAATCTTGATGGAAAGAAAGTCTATATTGAATTTCGAGCAGTTTCTGGTAATAATCCTTTTAACTTGACTTTATTCAGAGAGTTTAAATGTTAAGTCAATCTATTGGCTGGTGTGGAAAATTACCCATACAAGCAGATTTTATTCAATCCAATCGTTTTTCCAATATTGAAAAAAACATAATGGATTGGATAATAAAAGGACAAAATCACCTAGGTGAGAAATTAGTCAAAATGAATGATTCTTATATAGTAAATTTTTACTATTTTTCTAATAAGAATTTTTCGGAAGAAGGTAAGTTTGTCCGTGGAGTTCTATTTAATAGTCGGGATCAACGTGGTCGTATTTGTCCATTTGTCATGTTTTGTGTAGATGAAAAAGCTCCTTTAAAAGAGATATTCTTGATTTTCTTTCAAAAACTTAATGACTTTAAATTTAAATTTAGCTTATTGAATTCATTGTTAATTGATGATCAAATATTTACAAATTTAATGGAGGCTGTTCCTACACTTGATTTAAATGGGCGGATACTTGAGCCAATGGATTATTGGGTGGAACTATATCCAACGTTTTCGGGACTTGAATTAAAAGTTGAAAAAACTAATCATATCGTTTATAGAAAATTAATGCTTAAGTAGGATACTTCTTGATGGAAGATTTTATAAAACCTATAAGTTCAGAACAGATTGCTGGACAAAATATTGAATATGATGAAGATTATCAAAAATTGCTCAACCTAGTACAAGAGAAACCGGAGCAACAATTTGGTGATTTAATCATTGATGCACAAGGTCCAAATTGGGAAGATATCTATAATCTTGCTAGTGAAATTCTTTTACATAAAAGTAAAGACCTGAATGTAATGAGTTATTTTACCCAAAGTGCAGTAGCAAGATATGGTCTAACAGGACTATCAAAAGGTTTACATATTATATATGAGAATCTCCGATTATATTGGGAACAAACATATCCTCATCTAGAAGATGAAGAGGGGGATTTTGATCCAGATTATCGTATTAATGCACTTTCTTTATTCTTTTCGCATGATGGAATTATTAAAGAAGTTAGAAATGCATTTTTAATCAAAAATGGTTTATCACAAACCCAGTATAATGTGCGGGAAATTGAAGGTATACTTGAGCATAGAGTAGATACTAGTGATAAATATCCTGGCGGATTGGAGCGATTAAATATTGATTTACAAATTGCAATGGAAGCTCAATTGCCAGAGTTAAAAGCTATAAAAGATGCATTGACGAGTATTGATGGAATTAAACAAATCTTTGCAGATAAATTGCAATCTAGTTTCTTAAAATTTGATCTTCTTGAGCAAGTTTTATCAAAGATAATAAAAAATTTAAATGATATCCCTACCGGACAGATGAGTGAGAATACATCAACAGAATTGATACAAATTAATGATAATCCAGCTAAAAAAACTCCACAGGCTGTATTAAACTGGTCAAATTACCAGATTAATTCTCGACAAGATGTGGAATTGTTGTTAGAAAAAATATTTATATATTT
The DNA here is from genome assembly GCF_002174125.1 of Acinetobacter populi. GTDB lineage: Bacteria > Pseudomonadota > Gammaproteobacteria > Pseudomonadales > Moraxellaceae > Acinetobacter > Acinetobacter populi. The sequence goes on along the minus strand of NZ_NEXX01000001.1, from coordinate 260,899 downwards.
TGAGAAACATGAACCTTCGCATCCTGCTCCCTTATTTATTAGGCGGATTCAAAGGTTAATGAATCTTAATTTTTATGAAATTATGAAGGATATTAGTCCAGATTCGCTTGATCGATTGGAAACATTGATCGGTCAACCCATGGATAATGATTTTCAAGATTAATGATATAGGTGAAATATGAGTAAAAATTCAGGACAAAAATTCATTGCACGAAATCGTTCTCCTCGTGTACAAATCGAATATGATGTAGAAATCTATGGGGTTGAGAAAAAAATAGAATTGCCCTTTGTAATGGGAGTTTTTTCTGATTTGGCAGGTAAGACCAAACAGGAGTTACCCAATTTAAATGAACGTAATTTTATGGAAATAGATGTCGATAATTTTGATGATCGTATGAAGTCTATTAAACCGCGTGTGGCATTTAATGTAGAAAATACCTTGAATGATGAAGGTGGTTTTCTTGATGTTGATATAGAGTTTGATAAGATGGCTGATTTTTCTCCAGATCAAATTGCACAGAAAGTTGAACCACTCAGGGATCTTTTGAATGCGAGAACAGAGTTATCGAATCTACTGTCTTATATGGATGGTAAAACTGGGGCAGAAGAATTGATTAATAAAGTTCTGTCTGATAATGAGCTTTTAAAGTCTCTTGCAAATTTGCCAAAGAAAACAGATAACCCAGAACAATAATTGGTTTAAAGGAAAGATTATGTCTATATCTCCATTAGAGCAACAGCAAACAGGTGATGAGCAACTCACCAATAATGGTTTTGAACAACTCATCAATAAAGAATTCAAACCAAAAACTAAACAGGCAGAAAGTGCCGTTCAGGATGCGGTTAAAACTTTAGCAAAACAGGCATTAACTAGTGTAGTGCAACATTCATCAGATACTTATCAAACTATTGAAGCAATTATTGCTGAAATTGATAAAAAACTATCAGAACAAATAAATCAAATTATTCATCATGAAGAATTCAAACAGTTAGAAAGTGCATGGCGTGGTTTACATTATTTAGTAAATAATACAGAGACTAATCAATTACTTAAAATTAAGTTTATGCCTCTGAGCAAGAAAGAGCTCAGTCGCAATCTTAAAAAGTTTAAAGGTGTGATGTGGGATCAAAGTCCGATCTTCAAGAAAATATATGAAGAAGAATATGGTCAATTTGGTGGTGAACCATTTGGTTGTATTGTAGGTGACTACTATTTTGATCATGGTCCACAAGACATTGAAATGCTATCTGAAGTTGCCAAAATTTCGGCAGCTTCTCATTGTCCATTTATTACTGGTGCAAGCCCTAATCTGATGCAAATGGATTCTTGGGAAGAACTTTCTAATCCACGTGATATTTCCAAAATATTTCAGAATACAGAATATGCAGCTTGGCGTAATTTACGAGAAAGTGATGATGCACGTTATTTAGGATTAGCACTACCTCGATTTATGGTTCGGTTACCCTATAGTGCACAAAATAATCCCGTTGAAGATTTTAATTTCCAGGAAGTGAATAATGGTCATGAAGATTTTTCTTGGGTGAATGCTGCTTATGCAATGGCAGTTAATATTAATCGTTCATTCAATGAATTTGGATGGTGTACCTCAATCCGCGGTGTAGAATCAGGAGGAATTGTCGAGGATCTTCCAACATTTACATTTGAAACCGATGATGGTGGGGTCGATTTAAAATGTCCTACAGAAATTGCAATTAGTGACCGCCGTGAAGCTGAGCTCTCAAATAATGGTTTAATGCCATTGGTTTATCGTAAAAACTCTAATCTTGCTGCGTTTATTGGTGCTCAATCTTTGCAACAACCAACTGAGTATTATGATTCAGATGCAACTGCGAATGCAAAATTGTCTGCACGTTTGCCTTATTTATTTGCATGTTGTCGTTTTGCCCATTATTTGAAATGTATTGTTCGAGACAAAATTGGATCATTTCGAGAGCGTGAGGAAATGGAGCGTTGGCTAAATGATTGGTTAATGAATTATGTTGATGGTGATCCAACAAATTCTTCACAAGAGACCAAAGCGCGTAAACCTCTAGCAGCAGCGGAAGTCATTGTAGAGGAAGTGGAAGATAATCCGGGATTTTATGCATCAAAATTTTTCTTACGTCCCCATTATCAACTCGAAGGCTTAACAGTTTCATTACGTTTGGTTTCAAAATTACCATCTTTGAAAAAAGAATGATACAAAAATGAATAACTGTTTAGGGTTATAATGCGATTTAATTAAAATTGTAATGTATTGTGAGGAATAAAATCTCTTAATATATTTTGAAATTTCCTCACAATAATAGTTTTGATATTTATATATTTTTAACAACACAAAGGTAAATTTAGAATGGCTATTGATATTTTTCTAAAAGTGGATGGTGTGAGTGGTGAATCCAAGGATGCCAATCATAAGGATTGGATCGATGTTCGTGATTTTACATGGGGGGCTAGCCAGCCAGCAACATTAACTACCGGTGGTGGTGGTGGTGCTGGTAAAGTGAATTTTCAGGATTTGAAAATTACAACAGCAATTGATAAAGCTGCGCCTACAATTTTAAAACATAGTGCAATTGGACGACATATACCAAAACTTGAAGTTTCTATTTGCAAAGCTGGTGGGGAACAAATTGAATATTCTCGTATTACGCTAGAAGATGTTATTGTAACTGGTGTTGAGTTCGTCGGTTCGAAAGACAATGAAGTGTTATATGTAAACTATTCATTCCAAGCAGTTAAGATTAAAAATCAATATTGGGAGCAAACTGAGCGTGGTGGTAAAGGACCTGAAACTCAGATGGCTTATGATATTAAACTCAATAAAGCAACAAGCTAATTTGTGGTTCAAAACTTTACAGTTAGCGTGGTAGTTGCTACGCTAACTGTTTTTATATTATCTAAACCTTGCTAAATTATATGAATATTAAAGAACAGATAGAACAATTAATTGTTCAAATTAAACAACAACCTACAAATTACGATTTACGTGTTGCCTTAATTCAATATTATTGTATTGATGGACAATGGGATAAGGCACAAAAAACCGTTGATCAATATTTGAAGTTAAGTAATAAAAAAGAACAAGTTAAATTTTTATTACAATTTAATATCATAGCAGAAATAGAGCGTTTAAATACTTTAAAGGGAATTTTAGAATTAAAATTTTTCCCGGATTCTGAAATCAAAATTGGAGAATTAAATAAAAAAATATTTAAATCAGTGATTCAGGATACAAACCAAATTGCAGTAAAAGAACAATTTCTAAATAGTTTTGAATATTACACTGAGAGTTTTAATATATCCCTTAATAATGGGCATAGTTTTAGTGGAATATGGATTGATAGTGATGTACGATTTAGTTTTATATTGGAAATATTTGTTCAAGAACAATATTATTGGCTTGCTATTTCTGAAATAGCTTCTATTAAATTTAAAGCAAATCAATATCTCACAGATATTTTATGGCGAAGAGCAGAAATTATTTTAAAAGACGGACGCCATATTGCATGCTTTATACCAGCTAGATATCCTTTCTTTGAATCAGATAATATTTCTGATAAATTAAAATATTGTAAAGAAACACAATGGTTAGATTATGGGGAACTATCTGTTGCTCAGGGGCAAAAAACATGGACAAATGGTACAGTTGATGTGGGAATCTTAGATATTTTTAGTTTTGAAAATAAATCGTAATGGTACTATGAGAAAGAATCAACGAAATATTGCTACTATTTTTGATCGTTTGAATAATGATATGGATGAGGAAAATGTAACAGGCTTATCAAATCATAAATTAAAACTATTGGTTATTCGTGATTTATTGCATCTTCTCAATACTTCAAGTTATTATTATCACCATGAAGAGGTACTTGCAAATGAATATACTACATCTGTAATAAACTATGGTGTTAGTCCGATATCTGGTAAACGTGTTTCAGAAATAGATTGGGCACAAGTTGAACGTAATATTGAATATGCAATAAAAATCTTTGAACCAAGAATTTTGAAAGAAAGCCTTGAAGTGAAATGTGTGCTAGGAAGTGATATAAAAGCAAAATATAATCAGATGAATATTGAAATTAAAGGATTAATTAAATCTACACCATTCCCTGAAAGATTTGTTTTATATACACATTTAGATGTCGAAACTGGTAATTTTAAAGTTGCAAATTGAGGTAAATGTGGATAAGGATTTTTTAAGTAAATACCATCAGGAGTTAAAGTTTTTTCGTGATGCATCGAAAGAATTTGCTGCCGAACATCCTCAGGCTGCAAAAAGATTGGGACTTTCAGCCCCTGAGATTGAAGACCCCTATGTCGAGCGACTAATTGAAGCAGTGAGTTTTTTAACCGCTCGCATTAATTTAAAGATAGATGCCGAATATCCACAATTTGTTCAACATATCTTAAAAGTTATCCATCCTGAATTTACGCAACCTATCCCTAGTGCAGGTATTGTTGCTTTAGAAAGTTCTTCACAAGAAGCTGTATTTATTCCTAGATTAAGCCAAATTGTTACACATGCAAAAAAACAAGGTCAAGCCATGTGTCAATTCTCAACTTGCCATGATTCACAAATATTACCTTTTACGCTTACTTCGTTACGTTATAGTCGTAATAGTTTAGAATTTGCTCAAAATTCAATTGTATCTCAGACAAATTATTCAAAATCGATATTAACATTCAGTTTATTTATTCCCGCTAATTTTAAAATAAATAATATAATATCTGACTCGATACGTTTTTTTATTAAAAATAATGATTTGCGTGCTAGTTCGGAGTTATTATATTTTTTATCTCAAAAAATAGTAAAATTATATGTTGAATTACCGGGATATTCCTGGAAAAAAGAATATAGTCCTAAAATTGTTTTGGCTGGTTTTGATGATTATTTAAGTGTTTATAATGATCGCAATATCAACTATTTAAAGCATCTTTTAGAATATGGTGTTTTACCAGAAAAGTATCTGTTTTTTAAAATTGAGAATTTACAAGAAGTATTTAATGATCCATTTATTTTAAGATTGTTAAAAGAACATAATTTATCAAGTTCTGATAAATTAGACGGTAATTCTTCTTATGAGTTAAAATTTACATTTACTTTTAATGATATATCTAATTATTTAGAAAAATTTTTGGATGAAGATACACTGTGTCTGAATAGTATCGTAATCAATAATGCATTTCAAAAAACGACACGAGTTTTACTTGATCCTCATCAAAATGAACAACATATTGTTATAGATAAGTTGCGACCTAATGACTTTGAAGTTATTCATGTGGATAGAGTTGAGGGATTTAGTAATGCAAATTATAAAGTTAAAGTTTTTGAACCATTATACAAGTTAGATAATGATACTGATCATTTTGATGATAACAGCTATGGTTTTTTCTCCGAAACTCATAAACCATCGAATTTAAATACTAAAAAAAATTCCTATAAAGGTAGTGAATGCTATTTAATGTTGACGAATCAGTTGAAACATATTATAGATGAAGATCTAAGTCAGCTATCAGTCAATGTATGGTGTAGTAATCGAGGTTTACCAAGTGAAATTAGCTGGAGTCTAGATCAGGATTTACGTATTGTAAATGATGAATTTAAAATTAATAAAATTAGAAGACAATGTAGTTTTACTCAACCTTTACAAATGCCTATGGAAAATGCTTCGTTATGGAGATTAATGAATTTAATTTCCGCAAATTTTATACCATTGCAACTTAACAGCAATGATGCACTTACTGAGCAAATTAAAAACAGTTTGTATATCATATATGAAATAACTGGCAGTGAATCTTTAAAAGCACAAATTAATGCTATTTTAAATATTTCAGCTGATAAAACGTCTAAAGTTAAGCGTATAAATTATCAATTAACACCAGTAAATGGTCTTCATTTTAGTATTATAATTGATGAGATGTTGATGAGTCATGTTCATCCTTTTTTATGGGGTAGCGTGCTAATGGAATATTTAAAAGGATTTGCCCCGATTAACCATTATATTGAGCTTTCTTTACAAAATAAGAAAAAGAATGTCATCGCTGTATATAGTACAATTTGAAGAGAGATGAATGGAACAGAACAAGGGTTTTCAACTATTAAAAGATGAAAAAATAGACAATATTCCCTATTTATTCGATATGGGATTATTTACATTACTGCGTTCACTAGAAAATATTTTTGAATTACAACAAAAATTAGGTGATGAGTTAAGGTTTGGTAAAAATAACTTTAGATTTGGTCAATCTGCTCATATGTCTTTCCAGCCTAGACAGGTGAGACAAATTGAACAAAAGAACAAGTACGTAAAAGTTGATATTAATGGTTTTGGTTTGTTTGGTCCGAATGGACCTTTACCTTTACATATTACTGAATATATTTATGAGAAAAAAATACATCAGAAAGAGCAAACATTTAATGATTTTCTAGATATTTTTCATCATAGATTAATTTCTTTATTTTATAAATCTTGGCGTAATGCACAGGATGTTATCTCCCTAGATAATCAGGATATTTGGCAATTTAGTCGATATATTGCAAGTTTAACAGGCAGTGCTGATCATCAAAATTTAAAAAAAGATATTCATATATACAATAAGTTTTATTATACAGGATACTTATTAAATCAAAATATACCTGTGAATAACTTAAAAGATATTTTATCTCAATATTTTGATGTTCCTATAGAGATTAAGGAAAATATTGGTCAATGGATATATGCTAAAGAGTTTAGTACATATTTGTCTTATACTAAAGAAAATGTATTGGGACAAGGTCTCCTTATTGGCGACAAAATATTTGACGCAACGCAGAAATTTAGAATCGTAATTGGACCTTTAGCACCTAATGTATATTTAAAATTTTTACCTGGTAATATTTTGGCTAAAAAACTAATCGCTTGGGTAGAACAGTATATTCGTTATCAATATCAATGGGATGTCGAAATAATTATAGATAGACCGAAAATTATTCAACAAACATTGGGGGGGGAGCTTTCGCTTGGGTTTACTTCTTGGATTGGACAGCCCCAACAAGATCCGATTGTAATTATTCAATATTAATGTAAATAGGAACAAATCAAATGTCTGAGATTAATCGTTCTGCATTGTTTTCTAAGTTAAATAAATCAATGTATAAAAGTTTAGAAAATGCTTTTTTCTTTACAAAGTTAAGGGAAAATAAATATGTAGAATTATCACACTGGATATATCAAATATTACAAGTTGAACAATCAGATTTATTTTTTATTCAAAATTATTTTGAAATTAATCAAGAACAGCTTCAACAGGATATTGAGCAACAGCTGAATGTACTTAAAAATGGTTATACTGAGGTCAGTGATTTTTCTGAAGATATTATACAGTTTTTAGAGGAAGCATGGCTATATTGTTCTTTAAAGTTCAATGCAACTGAAATTCGAGGTGCATATTTACTTTATACATTACTTACTTCTAATCAATTTAAAAATCAAATTGTTCGTTTGTCCAGTGAATTTGCAAAAATTAAACCGGAACAATTACTTGAAAATATGGCAGAAATTTGTGCGAACTCTATTGAACATGCTGAAATTGATGTCTTACAAAGTGCTAACCAGATAAATAATGCTTCTGGTCAGTCTGCATTGGCAAAATTTGGTACGAATCTAACTCAGCAAGCCCGTGATAACAAACTTGATCCTGTAACTGCCCGTGACGATGAAATTCGTCAGATGATCGATATTTTATTGAGAAAACGTCAGAATAACCCGTTACTTACTGGAGAAGCAGGAGTAGGTAAAACAGCAGTGGTAGAAGGGTTGGCACTAAAGATTGCTGAAGAGGATGTCCCTCCGAGTTTACAGGATGTTGAAATTATTTTATTGGATATTGGTGCACTTAAAGCAGGGGCTAGTGTATCTGGGGAATTTGAAAATCGTTTAAAATCTGTGATTCGGGAAGTGCATCAGAGTGTTAAGCCGATTATTCTATTTATAGATGAAATTCATACTTTAATTGGTGCAGGAGGCGCAGCTGGTACTGCAGATGCTGCAAATTTATTGAAACCTGCTTTGGCACGAGGAGAGTTGCGCACGATTGGAGCAACAACCTGGGCTGAATATAAAAAATATTTTGAAAAAGATCCTGCATTAACCCGACGTTTTCAGGTTGTCCAAGTTGGCGAGCCTTCTGAAGATATTGCAATTAATATGTTAAGAGCTTTGACTGAAAAATTGGAGCAGCATCATCAAGTCATTATTCTTGATGAAGCGATAGAATCCGCTGTTAAACTTTCTAAGCGTTATATACCTGCAAGACAACTCCCAGATAAAGCAATTGGAATTTTAGATACAGCATGTGCCAGAGTAGCTGTTAGTCTAAGTGTTAATCCTATCCGATTAAAACAATTGCAGCAGGAAGTATCTGCATTAGAGTTACAGCAACAGCACTTATTGAAACAACAAAGATTGGGTTATCCTATAAAATCACAATCACTTGAAGCCTTGCAGGAAACACTAAGTCTATTAGAGCAGGAACAAGCCGAGCTTACGCAGAAATTTGAACAAGAAAAGAGTTTAGTGGATCAATTACGAGCGATACGCAATCAATTAAATTCACCATCAGAATTACAGCAGTCTAATAAACAAGAGTTAGAGCAGTTATTGTCACAGCAGCAGCTATTACTGTCCGATCTAAGACAGATACAACAGGATCAGGCATTAATTTTTCCTGTTGTGAATGCAGGGTTAATTGCAGAAATTATAGGGGAATGGACTGGCATACCTGTAGGTAAAATGATTGATGATGAAATTCATAAAGTGTTACATCTTACGGAAACTTTGAATCAGCGTGTTATAGGACAAAAGCATGGTTTACAAACAATTGTTAAGCGCATTCAAACCTCACGAGCACAACTTGATGATCCAAATAAACCAATAGGCGTATTTATGCTTGCAGGTCCTTCTGGTGTTGGTAAAACTGAAACAGCTTTAGCGTTAGCTGATGCAATGTATGGTGGTGAACATAATTTAATTACGATTAATATGAGTGAATATCAGGAACCACATACTGTTTCAACTTTAAAAGGAGCCCCTCCTGGTTATGTGGGGTATGGGGAGGGAGGTGTCCTAACTGAAGCCGTTCGTCGTAAGCCCTATAGTGTAATATTGTTGGATGAAATTGAAAAAGCACATCCCGATGTTCATGAGATTTTTTTTCAGGTATTTGATAAAGGTTGGATGGAAGATGGGGAAGGTAGATATATAGATTTTAAAAATACTGTAATTCTCTTGACGACCAATGTTGGTTCAGATTTGGTTATGAATCTATGTGAGGATGAAGATTTAAAACCAGATGTAGAAGGATTGCAGCATGCATTAAGAGAACCATTGTTAAAAGTTTTTCCTGCGGCATTATTAGGACGTATTCAGACGATTCCATATTATCCACTTTCATCTGATATGATGAATGAAATTATTAAATTACAACTGAATCGTATTGTGGACCGTATTCTTATTAATCATGATATTCGATTAACTTATGATGAAAATGTACTCAACTCTATTATTGCACGTTGTAATGAAATAGAATCAGGTGGACGTATGATCAATTCAATTATTAGTAATACAATTTTGCCAGAATTGAGCCTAGAGATTTTATCAAGAACAGGAACAGAAGATAAAATTTCAGAAATTAATATTGGTATAGAAAGTGGTAAATTTAATTATCAATTTTTATAAAATTCAATTTTTAACTAGAGGATAAATCACAAATTGTAAAAAATTTATTGTCCTCTAGTTGAATATTATGCAATATAATTTTAACAGTATTTTTAATTCAGAATAATATTATGAGTAAAGCAATTATTACTGTAGGTGCAACAACGACGCACGGGGGCGTAGTGACGAACTGCTGTGAGACTTTTAGCATAGAAGGTAAAAAAGTTCATTTAGAAGGAATGACTCATTATTGTCCAAAGTGTAAAACGACTGTAACAGCTGTTTCCGGAGATTCAAGTAAAAATGTAAATGGTAAAGGTATTATAGTTGAAGGTGACAAAACAAGTTGTGGCGCAAGTTTTATTGCTAATCAAGGTAATGCATCGATTGGATAATAATTGATTTAGTTAGAATGTTAGGCCCATTTTATAAAGAATAACTAAAAATATTAGCTGGTAATCAAAATTGGCCTGATGAAAAAGATATTTCACTATTTTTATGGCTATAAATAAAATAGCAACGAGATATAAAAGTGCCCATTAAGAATCTAATGGGCACGATGTTTATGGATCTAACCGCTTTTCAAAATAGAGAAGAAAAGTAGTAAGGATTAATGCCTAGCTGCTTTCCCTTCATCAATTGCTTTGACAATCGGTGTTTTGGGTAAAGGTTTTGGTTTTTCAGTTAAAGCCAATGGTAAAACATCATCGATACTTTTCACGGCTTTAATTTCCAAACCTTCTTTGACATTCTCCGGTATTTCCTTCAAGTCACGTACGTTTTCTTGTGGGATAAATACCAGTTTAATGCCACCGCGGTGTGCAGCCAGCAATTTCTCTTTTAACCCACCAATACGAAGCGCATGACCGCGTAAGGAGGTTTCACCTGTCATGGCTATGTCTGCACGAATTGGAATGCCTGTAAAAGCAGACACAAGGGCAGTGGTCAATGCCAGACCTGCTGAAGGACCATCTTTTGGTGTAGCACCTTCAGGCAAGTGAACATGCACATCAGTTTCTTCAAAACGCGATGCTTCAATGCCTAGTTCATCGGCACGGGTACGAACGACAGTCATTGCCGCAGTAATGGATTCCTTCATCACATCACCCAAAGAACCGGTGGTGATAAATTTACCTTTACCTTTCACTGCTGCAACTTCAATGGTGAGTAATTCACCACCGACAGAAGTCCATGCCAAGCCGTTGACACGTCCTACCTGAGCTTCTTCTTCGGCAATGCCATAATCAAATTTATGTACGCCTAGATATTCAGGTAAGTTTTCCTGTGTGACATCAATATGCAGATTTTTGGTTTTGTTCCCAACTGCCTGTTTCACCACTTTACGGGCAATTTTGGATACTTCACGTTCCAGACTACGCACACCAGCCTCACGGGTATAGTGGCGTACAATGTCACGAATCGCTTCTTCATGTACAGTCAGTTCTTTACCACGTAAGCCATTATCTTTAATGGCTTTTGGCACCAGATAACGCTCGGCAATATTGACTTTCTCTTCTTCGGTATAACCGGGTAAGCGAATGACTTCCATACGGTCAAGCAATGCCTCTGGAATGTTCATGCTATTGGCAGTACAGATAAACATCACTTCGGATAAGTCCAAGTCAAGATCCAAATAATGGTCGTTGAACTTATTGTTTTGTGATGGATCAAGTACCTCAAGCAAGGCAGATGCTGGATCACCGCGATAGTCTTGTGCCATTTTGTCAATTTCATCCAGTAGGAATAATGGATTTTTAACGCCTACTTTAGTCAGTGATTGCACAATTTTACCGGGCATCGCACCGATATAGGTACGACGGTGACCACGAATTTCTGCTTCATCGCGTACACCACCCAAAGCCATACGAACAAATTTACGACCAGTGGCTTTGGCAATGGATTCTCCTAGAGAGGTTTTACCCACACCTGGAGGACCAACCAAGCAAAGGATTGGACCACGTAGTTTTTTGACGCGGGATTGTACTGCCAGATATTCGACAATACGATCTTTTACGTCATCCAGACCATAGTGATCAGCATCCAGAATCTCTTGTGCTTTGCCAAGATTAATACTGACTTTGCTAGAGATATTCCATGGTGTATCCAGAATGACTTCAAGATAATTACGCACCACGGCAGCTTCACTGGAAGCAGGTTGCATCGCTTTGAGTTTACGAAACTCATTTTCAGCTTTTTTACGCACATGTTCCGGTAAATCGGCTTCTTCCAGACGTTTTTCAATTTCAGCAACGTCATCTTCGCCACCGCCATTCATATCAGATAGTTCACGCTGAATGACTTTCATTTTTTCATTTAGAAAGTATTCACGCTGATTTTTTTCCATCTGACGTTTAACGCTGTCATGCAGACCTTGCTCAATCTGTTGTTCTTCAGATTGTTGAAGCAGATAAGTCATCAAGTCTTTGAGATGGTTTTCAAATTCGTCCAGCTCAAGGAATTTTTGTTTGACTTCTATACTCAGTGGTACGCGTGTGGCAACAAAGAATAACAGCTGCGCCAAGTCATCAATTTTTGCAGCAGCAGAAATCAATTCACGTGCATTACGTAATTTTGCCTCTGCATATTGTGCAAATAACGCATTGAGTTCCTGTAATCGGGTTTGTTCTGTTTCTTTGTCCAATTCCACATGCATTGGGCTGAGTGTATGTTCAGCTTCAAGATGATCTGGAAGTTCAATAATTTTTTCTAATTTTGAACGGTGTAAACCTTCAATCAATACTTTGATGCAGTTGTCATCATTTTCATGATTAACAACTTGTACAATACGGGCAACGGTACCATATTGATAGAGGTTGTCCTGATCAATGTCTTCGGTCAAAGAATCTTTTTGAGCAACGACAAAGACCAGATTGTCACCATTGCGAGCCACTTCAACCGCATTAATCGATTTTTCACGACCCACAAAGAGTGCAATTTGCATGTGTGGATATACAACGACATCACGCAATGCTAATAAAGGCAAAGTTCCAGGGATATGTTCCTCTTGGGTCACTTGCGCTGTAGTGAATTCAGTCATGGGCACTCCTAAGGTAGAGTGACAAGTTATTTTGTCATGGTTTTATTAGTGATGGATTTATTTAAAATTACAAGGGTATTCACAAAAAAAATTAAACTTTTTTGGTCAAGTTTGCAAGATTTGATGGAATTTAATGCATATTTACTGATTTTCCCAAACTAAATCTGCAATGTGTTGTGGTTCTATGGCTTCAATTTTTTTACCAAAGCCGCGCAGCCACCAGATGAGTTGTGAGTTAAGTGGTACAGTTGCTGAAACTTGCACTATATCGGGGCTGATTTCTTCAATTATTTGGTTTTTGGACAATTTTGATTCATAAAATGTGGTTGCATGTTCACGTTTTAGATTTATTTTGAGATCTACATCATGGGTCGGTTCATCTAAATTGATTCTAAATCCTAAAACGCCAGAATCTATATAGTGATCTACATCAAAGTTTATCGGATGTAATGCCCGCGATTCCAACACTTTGGCTGATCTGAAACGGTGCAAGGCAAAGGTTTGTACATCACTTTTGTCTAGACGGGTGCATAAAAGATAGATCACTGCACCACGTTGAACCAGTGCTAAGGGATTGAGAATATATGTTTTTTCTTCTTTCGCCCCTGATCTCCCGACATAAACACATTCAAGTTGCCGATCCTGTAACAGGGCTTCATAAATTGCAGTTTGCGCTTTACGATCGACCGTTGGAGGAATCAGGGGTTGGGTTGCAGGAATAATACGAACACGGTTGATCCATTGGCGTACATTGTTTTGTTGTGAAGACAAACTGCGTCGTGCCAGATCAAACCATGGATTAATTTCTGCCAGTAAGCTGGGTGGCAATAAATGTTTAAGGTGTTCTTCCACCATCATAAAGGTTACAGCCTGCGAGCTATTCATATGCGGTAAGCTTTGTAAGGGTGCATCAGTTTTCCAGCGCCAGCCTTGTGGTGTTGCACCGTTATTTTCGATTGGAAATCGCTCGGCAATTTGATTGAGATCACGTTGTACGGTACGTAGGCTGATTTCTATGCCTTCTCGTGTCAGTTGTTGTTGTAATTCTCTGGTGCCAATCCACTTGCCATTTGGTAGGCGGGATAAAATCTGCCATTGACGATACAGACTATTTCCAGTTTCCTTTTCATGGACTTGAGTATCTTTTTTGTCTTTGATTTTTTTAGTCTTTTCTATCATTGTGAAATTCTGTCTGCTATGCAATATAAGGAAAAAGGAGATCAGCTAAATTTTGCACAATTTTCATGTGGCTTGTCAATGTAACAAAAAATCTCATTGCAACTATATTGTAAGCTTTCTGTGTAGAATGATAAGTGACTCATTTTGAGTGAAAAATACGCAGTAGAATAGATACTAAAACACATTGTGGCACTCATTTTGCATTTACTCTAAGGCAAGTAAACCACAAGATAGAAGGGGGATATATGCTCGGAACAGTTGAACATACGACGGATGCATTAATGCCCAATACTGAAGAGACAACCAAGGCTCTTGCTACACCGCTGGAATCGAAATTTTTTAATGAAATGCGCCATGCAGATGGTTCTATTCGTGATGAATTTATTAAGATTCAACAATGGCTTTCAGAAAAGTCTTTAGAAGAAATTGAACAGTTAAACGCACAAGCAAAACAACATTTTATTTATGAAGGAATCACATTTACCGTTTATAGCGATGCAGCAGGTACAGAACGTACCATTCCATTTGATATCGTTCCAAGGATTATTGAGAAAAAACAATGGGATATTGTTTCTGATGGTTGTAAACAACGGGTTAAGGCCTTAAATGCATTTTTACACGATATTTATCATGAGCAATCAATTTTAAAAGAAGGTGTGATTCCTGCGGAGCAGGTATTACAACATGAGGCATATCAACCATGGATGTTAAATTTTGATGTAAAAGGTCAAATTTATTCTCATATTAGTGGTGTGGATATTATCCGAGACGGTACTGGAGATTTCTTTGTTCTGGAAGATAATTTACGTACCCCATCCGGTGTGTCTTATATGCTGGAAAGTCGGAAAATCAGTGAAAAATTGATGCCTGATATTTGTGATAAATATCATTTACTTGGTATTAGCCAGTATCCACAATTATTGAAACAGACCTTGATTGAAAGCACAGATGTTGAAAATCCTGTGATTGTGATTTTAACGCCGGGACATTTTAACAGCGCCTATTTTGAACATGCCTTTTTGGCTCAGGAAATGGGTGTGCCATTGGTAAATGCCAAGGATTTGTTTGTGGAACACGGTAAAGTGTTTTTGAAGTCTATCCATGGACGCAAACAGGTTGATGTAATTTACCGTCGTTTGGATGATGATTTTCTTGATCCACTGGCATTTCGACCGGACAGTGTCTTAGGTGTTGCTGGTTTGATGTCGGCTTATCGTAATCGTACTGTGGTCATTGCCAATGCACCAGGTACGGGTGTGGCTGATGATAAATCGATTTATCCTTATGTCGATGACATGATTCGCTAC
Source organism: Acinetobacter populi (assembly GCF_002174125.1). Taxonomy (GTDB): domain Bacteria; phylum Pseudomonadota; class Gammaproteobacteria; order Pseudomonadales; family Moraxellaceae; genus Acinetobacter; species Acinetobacter populi. The sequence goes on along the minus strand of NZ_NEXX01000001.1, from coordinate 245,677 downwards.
TATCTAAATGAACAGCCTATTTTAAAAAATGTCCCGACTTATCAATGTCGTAAGGCAGAGGATTTGGACTATGTACTCAATAATATCGAAAAACTGGTGGTAAAAGAAGCTCAAGGTTCCGGTGGATACGGCATGTTAATTGGACCACAAGCCGATGAGTTGCAAATTGAGGAGTTTAGACAAAAACTTAGATTTAAACCGCATGCTTATATTGCACAACCTACATTGGCATTGTCTGTATCGCCAATTTTAACTGAACAGGGTTTTTCAGATCGTCATATCGATTTGCGTCCTTTTGTTCTGAGTTCTCAAAAAGAAATGCGTGTCGTTCCCGGTGGATTGACTCGGGTTGCCATGACAGAGGGTTCTTTGGTTGTAAATTCATCACAGGGTGGTGGCATTAAAGATACCTGGGTTGTAGAACGTAGAGATGAAATGACAAAGATATAACCGCACACAGTAGGGAGTATAACAATGATTTTACTTAGCTCAGCAGCACAAAATATTTTTTGGTTAGGCCGTTATTTATCCCGTATCCAGCAAGCATGCAATCTATTGCCTTTTCAGGATGATAAAGAAGCAATTGAATATGCGCATGCCTTTTGTTTACCTGCATGGGATGCCAATAGTTTAAATGCCCTTTTTCTTGATCCGGAACAACCCTTTTCAATCGCAGCACAATTTCACAATGTACGGGATGATATTCAGCAGCTTCGTGCGGTATTAAGCCCTCAAACCTACTCAGAGTTAAACCGCTTAACCAAAATCTTGGATGACAAAGCCGTTTCATTGTGTGAAGTGGTTAATGAATGTGCGGAAGTACTCGAAGGTGAAGTGGAGCAGGTCTTTTTGTTTTATGCTTTGGGTCGTGCAGTTGAGGATCTGGATCATCAGTGTCGTCTGGAGCAGGTGAAAGATGCCCAGTTGCAGGAAATAGAAAAGATTCTAGGTTTATTAAAAACCTATGGCTGGCATGCTTGTCACGATAGCTGGCAATCGCTTAAAGAAGAGCAGAATATGTCTGCACTGTATAATTTCTCTGACGATCTGGCGACAATGTTTGAGGTTTGCGAATGAAATTATTAATTAATCACCAAACCCATTATCGCTATGAACAGCCAGTAAAAAGCTCGGTACAATATATTCGTCTGTTGCCTCAGGATTCTTCCCGACAGAAAGTATTGCAATGGGGCATAAGTGTACCCGGTGAAACATTGCAACAACTGGATGGCTTTGGCAATCTATGGTTGACCAGCTCGCAGCGTTTTAGTTATCAGCAGTTGATTATTATGGCACAGGGTTTGATAGATCTGGATGACAAAGCGAAATTTAGTATTGATGATCATATTAATCCGCAAATTTATTTACAGACAACACATGCCACACAATGTAGTCCGGAAATGATGCAGTTTGCACATATGCATTCATTTGAGAAAAAACACGACAATTTAATTGATTTAGCAGAAGCAGTTCTCGATCATATTCCGTATAATACCGGACTAACGCAGGTCGAAACGACCGCAGCAGAAGCATTTGAGCAAAAGAAAGGCGTATGTCAGGATCATGCACAGGTATTTGTTGCATTGGCAAGATATCTCGGCTTTCCTGCTCGTTATGTGTCTGGATATCTCTATGTCGAGGATGGCAGCCATTTGGCCAGCCATGCTTGGGCAGAAGTATATCAAGAGGGTAAATGGTATTGCTATGATGTAAGCAACCAGTTATTTACACCACAGGCACATGTACAGCTTGCTGTGGGACGTGATTATGCGGATGTTGCTCCGATTCGTGGTGTACGCAGTCAAGGTGCGGAAGAAACCATGCAAACGGTAGTGCAGGTATTGGCGTGTTAAATTAAGGTAATCTTAGATGACCTATTGTGTAGCTTTACGTTTGAAAGAAGGTCTGGTTTTTGTCAGTGACACACGAACCAATGCTGGTGTTGATCATATTTCTTCTTTTCGTAAATTATTTAGTTTTGGTGTGGAAAATGAAAGATTTATGGCTGTGCAAACAGCAGGTAATCTTGCAACCACTCAAGCCGTGATTGCACATTTAAAGCATCAGATTGCAGCCAAGATCGAACCAAATCTATATAGTGTTGCAACAATGTTTGAAGCAGCAGAACTGGTCGGACAATGCTTACGTAAAGTGATTAAAAATATTGCCGACAGTCCGGAACAGGAAAGTTTATATGGCTGTAGCATCATTTTAGGTGGACAGATTTCTGGACAGGAAACAGAGCTTTATAATATTTATTCGCAAGGGAATTTTATCAAGGCAACGGTGGATACGCCTTATTTCCAGATTGGTGAAATCAAATATGGTAAACCGATTATGGATCGGGCATTAAATTTTTATACATCGCTGGATGAGGCTTTACGTTGTTCACTGATTTCTTTTGACTCGACCATTCGCTCCAACGTATCGGTGGGTATGCCTCTCGATGTACTGGTTTATCCTGTCGATAGCCTGAAAGTCCCACAGGGCAAGCGGGTATTTGATGATGATCCATATTTCCAGAATATCAGCAAACAATGGTCTGATACTTTAAAGAAAGGTTTACAAATTTTGCCAGAACCAACAGCGGATTATTTTAATTAAGTTCCGCCGGATTGAAAAATAACCCCTGATCATCTCAGGGGTTATTTTTATGCTTAGACGATAGTATTGTGTATCGTCAACTGTTGTGGATTACGTCTTTTCCAGCGCGGAAAAACTTTTGCAAGGTAGGCATCCATACACCAGACCGGACCCACCAATAAAAATTGTAGATCTTTAAAGAAAGATGGCTTTTTACCTTCTACCTTGTGGCCATAAAACTGTCCAATCCAAGCCAGAACAAAAATGGCAAAGTAAAAACCTGCACCCACTGGTAAAAGATGAATCAGTGTCGCCATTGCAGCAATTAAGGCAGCCATGGCAACGGCTAGGACCAGATCCAGACGGCTATAAAAGATCAGGGTGAGTACGAGTAATAGCGCTGTAAGCAATGCGCTAAAATGCATTAATATTCCGATAATACTAAATAGAATTGCTGGCACACATACCCAGTGAATGAGCTTGTTGGTCTTATTCTGGTGGCTTTCATTATATTCGCCAAACCATTCCTCTACTGTTTTCATTGTATTCCTCTCGCTGCTATCCATATGTGCAGTAGTGCTAATGTACTATAGATGAGGAAATAAGAGCAACTACTCTAATTTTAATGTTTCGTTATTAGCGATGCTGTTTTTCAATATCTATTGTTATTTTGTGCTTAACATCAATTTGACATCTATTTATGTATTATTGGGGGAACAGGGCAGGGTGGTTGATTTAAGTGGAGTAAAGAGCAGAATCCTGTATTGAATAAGACAACGATAATAGAAATGGAAGAGTGCTGAAAATTTCTTGGATTTGGCATTAAATATTTCAGACATAAAAAACCGCCATAAATGGCGGTATAGAGACAGGCGTGTATTTTAATCCTGAATTATGAGTTTGGCCCATCTACACGTTCAATAGTGACATTACCTACACCAGAACCTGCCAAACCAATTGCCTGAGCAGCACCATAAGATAAGTCAAGTACACGGTTGCCATGGAAAGGACCACGATCATTGACTTTAACCACTACACTTTTACCGTTACTCTTATTGGTTACACGGATATAACAGTTTAGTGGAAGGCTACGATGAGCAGCGGTTAACGCATTCATGTCAAAGCGCTCACCACTAGCGGTAGGGCGACCATGAAACTGGCGACCATACCATGATGCCAAACCACTTTGGCTGAATTTCTTGACCGTGTTGGATGCAACAGTATTTAAACGATCTAATAAGCCAGGTTCATCATCAGGTACATGAACTTTTGCTGCAACAGTTTCTTTGTTGACGATACGATTATTTGATGTTTCAGTAATGCTTAAGCCTGTTAGAGCGTTACCATTACCTTTAAATAAACTATCACTTAATGCTTGAATATCTTTATCAATAACACGGGAAGATAAACTGGTATTGTCACTGTTATTGTGAAGATTCTGGGTCGGTAGCATATCGGCTTGTGCCGTCAGCGCTACTGTACTGGTGACAATAAACAGTAGGTGTTTGAAAGATTTTTGCATGCGGTTACTCCATAGTATACGACCAATGCTTCTTAGTCCGGCAAATAAACCATTCACTGAACAAACAATCGGCAAATTGATCGCATAAAATATGCATGATGCGATCTTTAGAATGCACAGATGATAGGGGGAAAGTTTTAACCTTGTCTATCATTGTTACAGAAAGTTTGGCAAAAAGTTACAAAGCAGTATTTTTTTGATTAATAAATATACTAAAATGTAACAAGATATGTTTTTGGTATGAAATGCGATCTAAATAACAAAAAAATATCTTGCTTTCTGGTTAAAGTCGGTTTCTGAATTGTAACACACGATGCTCTAGCCCTAGCGACTATTGACTTCCTCGCCTAATAACCATACCGCAGCTGCATACATGCGACTGTTATTATACGTGGTAATGACATTGAAGTTCGGGTAAATAATATAGTAAATCATGCCTTGTACATCTTCGAGCTGAATACCATTGACCATATCTAGCGGATCAATTTTGACAATTGGATTAAGTGGTTGTAAACCCAACTGTTTCATTTGTCCATAAGGTTTGGTATTTCCCAATTCAAAGGGCTTGGCAATGATGTCGGCTGGATTATTACCAGAGTAGTATGCCGCAAAGCCAATCGGCTGATTTTTTTGCCAGCCATTTTTGGCGAGGTAATTTGCAATTGAACCAATGGCATCGACTGGTGAATTCATCAAATCGATATGGCCATTCCCGTCAAAATCTACACCAAACTTATTGATATTACTTGGCATGAATTGTGGATAGCCAATAGCACCAGCATAAGAACCGACGACGCTGGAGGTTGGGCGTCCATCCTGATAACTCCACGCGATGAGCGCAGCCAATTCGTCACCAAAGTATTCGGCACGGCGAGGATAACCAAAAGCTAGCGTTGCCAGCGCATCACGGGTTACAAACGAGCCTTTATTTGCGCCATAACCAGTTTCTACACCTAAAATACCCAGAATGACTGATTGTGGTACACCATAGACTTGTTCTGCACGTCGTAAGGTATCTGCATATTGATTTTTAAAACGTACACCGCGTTGAATAGTGCCTTCAACCAGAAAGTTCTTTTTATACTCGTACCACGGTTTACTTTCTCCGGGGCTACTCATGAGGCTTAGGATCCGGTCAATTTGTTTGGCACCAGACATGGCATTATCAATCTGTTCTGATGACAAACCATAGTTCTGCATGGTTTTTTGTTTGAATGCAAAATAGTTTGGGTGGGTAGCAAAGTCATTTGCAAACGCAGTGTGTATAAAGGCAGTAAGTATTGTTGTGAGGGTTAATTGTTTAAGCAAAATAGTAACTCCTTAATTTTAAATATTAACGATGCGTATGTATGGACATGATGAGTCCAAAGGTCGCCATAAGTGTAATAATCGCTGTACCGCCATAACTCATAAAGGGTAGTGGAACCCCTACCACAGGCAAAATACCACTGACCATGCCTGCATTGACAAATACATAAACAAAGAAAGACAAGCCTAATGCACCCGAAACCAGACGACCATAATTGTGAAAGCTATATAGGCTAATCTGAAAAATACGAATGATGATGGCAAAATAGATCAACATCAGCACCGCGATACCGATCAAACCGAATTCTTCAGAATAAGCGGCAATAATGAAATCGGTATGACCTTCGGGTAAAAAATGTAGATGTGATTGTGTCCCTTCCAGAAAACCTTTGCCAGAGAATCCACCTGAACCAATCGCTGTTTTGGACTGGATAATATTCCATCCGGAACCCAGTGCATCAGCTTCAGGATTAAAGAGGGTTAATACACGACGTTTTTGATAATCATGCAATAAAAATTCCCATGCAATCGGAATAATGACTGCTACAGCACCCAACGCTGCCAAAATCAGACGCCAGGACAAGCCACTTAAAAACAAAACAAATATGCCGCTTGCCAGAACCAGCAATGATGTGCCCAGATCGGGTTGTTCTGCAATCAGTAAAAAAGGAACACCAATAATAATCAGACTGATAAAGACTTGCTTAAAGCGTGGCGGAAGGGGATAGCGTGACAGATACCAGGCCACCATCATCGGCATACCGATTTTGAGAAATTCACTGGGTTGCACACTACCGAATCCTGGAATATCAATCCAGCGCTGCGCACCCATACGCACTTCACCAAATACCATTACAGCAATCAGTGAGATCACCCCGATACCATAAAAATACGGTGAAAAACCCTGATAAATTTTGGGTGGAATTTGTGCCATGATAAACATGACAATAAAGCCAATCCCAAAGCTCATGGTTTGTTTTAATACCATGCCCGTATCTTGGGCAGATGCGCTATAGAGTACTGTAAGACCTAATAAGGCATTTAATAATAAAAAACTAAGCAACCATGGATCTAAATGAATACGTTCCCACATAGATAAAGGATAGCGAACTTGCGAACCATCACGTGGCGCATAACGAAGAAATCTATTCGGGGGCGTAAGCTGAGACATAAGTACTTTATAGAAGTAAAAAAAGCCGACTTATGCTAACACAGTCACAACTTCTGATTAAGCGCAAGAAAATGTGCTGAAACAAAAAAACCTGACATTTGCCAGGTTTTTAAACGAAATTAACCGTACTTAATTGGTTTGATGAATTAACGCATCATGTTCACGGGCAAGTACTTTTAATTCTTGACTGTTGAGACTAGGAATCAGTTTGTCGATACCAATATGAATCGCTTTGGTCACTGCGCTGGCACCAATATCGGCGGCTTTGCGTTTGATTATACCGAGATCCAGTGTTTTATTGAAATCCACCATAAAATGATGTACCAGTTGATCGGCAAACTTTTTATATTGTTCAACCAATACCGGACGCAATTCTTTGGGATTGCCACCATCTAAGATTGCGGCAAAGCTACTTTTAAGCTGAGCAGCAACGGTTGCATCCAACGGTGCGCCAACACGCAATTGGCCTTGTTCATCCGTAAACAGGCTGCGTTCGATGAAAGCTAGCGATTGTAGCACCTGTTCATTTGGCGTTTTGCTCAATAACTGTTTTAGCAATACATGCACAGTTGATTTGACATAACCCACCAGTTTTTCGGCGGTATCTCTTTTTTCGCTAGGTGGAAAATGATGAATCATGTTGGTCAAGACATTATCAAGAATTTCGTCATTCAATTGCATGGCAATTTTATCACGAAGCGGATACATCGGCTCGCTACTATTGCGACTCGCTTGCGCTTCCTTAATATCTTTTAATAATGTTTCTGATGGGATAAATCCAAAGAAGCTTGGCATAACTAACCTCGATAAACTTGTATTTTTTGTGAAAGCGTATTCCACGCTCTATTGTCGCGCCAAACGTATAGGCGTTGGCATCCAGGATAGATCAGACACTCGGCAGGGATTAATGTCCAGTCCACCTCGACGAGTGTAAGCTGCATAAACCATAAGTTGTTGTGGCTTAAGCAGGGTCCATATATCAGCAAAAATATGTTCGACACATTGTTCGTGAAAACCATTATGCTGACGGTAAGAGATAATATAGGCTAACAAGGCCTTTTCACAAGGTTTTTTACCACGATAACGGATAAAAACTGTGCCCCAATCGGGTTGATTGGTGACTGGACAGTTACTTCTTAATAAATGTGAATAATAGCTTTGCTCTATGACATCATCATGACCTGAATCATACTTGAGCAGTTGCGCATTGGGATGATATTCAATTGTACTGGGTTCAAACTCATCCAGACAAATCCCCTCTGGTACGGTGATGGCCAGATCATCCACTGAACGTAATTCAAGTTGAACCGATGCACCGGCTGCCTGCGTCAGATCGCGTTCAACCGTTTCAATAAACTGCTGGCGACTTAGTTTTTCAAAATTAAAACTATTAAAATATAATTTTAACGATTTTGATTCGATTAAATTGGGTGAACTGGCAGGAATGTGTAGACGTCCGATGGCAACCTGAGGTTTGCCCTGTAAATCCAACCAAGAGATTTCAAAGACATGCCACCAGTCTGTCCCTTGCTGTATGCCTGCGATAGCGGCATAGGCCTGTCTTGCCTGCTGACGCGCAATCGGAAATAACACCTCCGGTGCATATTGTGTGGGATATTCAGTTTCTTTACCCAGTTGTGATGTTTCTACACTCATTATTCACGCATTCCTGTACCACGAATTAATAGTTGATAAGCGATAGCATACATTAAAAAACAGCCTGCACTGATGACCCCGAGTGAAAGCCAGACATTCACGTCACTATGCCCGAGAATGCCATAACGAAAAGCATTGACCATATACACAATAGGATTAATCAGCGATAACGTTTGCCAGAACGGCGTCAAACTGCTAATGGCATAGAATACACCACCAAGATAGGTAAGCGGTGTCAATACAAACGTCGGAATAATCGAAATATCATCAAAGGATTTGGCATAGACTGCATTGATAAAACCACCGATTGAAAATAGCATCGAGGTGATCAGTACCGTATAAATCGTCACGAAAATATTGTGCAGTTCGAGCTGAGTAAAAAACAGACTCATGATGGTCACGATTAATCCCACACATAAACCACGTGCCACACCACCGAGGACATAGCCCAGCAAAATGATGTGATTTGGGACTGGACTGGTGATCAGTTCTTCAATACTGCGCTGAAATTTTGCACTAAAAAAACTGGAGCAGACATTATTATAACTATTGGTAATGACTGCCATCATAATCAGACCTGGCACAATAAATTGCATATAGCTATAGCCACCCATTTCTCCGATCCGCGAACCGACCAGATTGCCAAAAATCACAAAATACAGACTCATGGTGATCGCAGGTGGTAACAAGGTTTGTGGCCAGATGCGTAGAAAACGGCGAATTTCCTTGCGTAACAAGGTCATAAATGCAATACGAAGTTGTTCAGCATTCATGACGTTTCTCCTTGCCCATTATTCTCAACGACATTTGTTTCGGTCAGATTTTTCTCCACCAGATTCACAAATAACTCTTCCAGACGATTGGATTTATTTCTCATACTCTTGATACGAATGCCACTGGCTTCAAAGATGGCAAATAAGTCATTTAGACTGTGTGATTTGTCCATAGTAACTTGTAAGGTCATGGCATCCAACAGGCTAAAGTTAAAGCCGATAATATTTATATCAATTTGATCAAGTGGTTGTTCCAGATCAAAAATAAATGATTCTACCGATAATTGATTGAGAAAAGCCTTCATGCTGTTATCTTCCCTGATTTCGCCTCGATCAATGATGGCAATGCGGCGACACAACATTTCTGCTTCTTCAAGATAATGGGTGGTCAGAATAATAGACGTACCATTTTTATTGAGTTCACTGAGAAAATCCCACATTGAGCGACGTAGCTCAATATCGACACCGGCAGTTGGTTCATCCAGAATCATGAGTTTGGGTTCATGCATCATGGCACGGGCAATCATCAGACGACGTTTCATTCCACCTGAGAGCAAACGTGCCTGATTATTGCGTTTTTCCCAAAGTCCCAGCTTTTCCAGATAATGCTCAGCACGTTGTTCGGCAATTTTCTTGGCGATGCCGTAATAACCTGCTTGTGTGACTAAAATATCAAAGGTCTTTTCAAATTGTCCAAAGTTGAATTCCTGCGGTACAACACCTAGATATTGCTTGGCAAGTGAAGATTGCGTATCCAGATCATGACCAAAAATTTCAACCGAACCCGATGTTTTTTTAGTAAGGGAGCTGATAATACTAATAGTGGTGGATTTTCCCGCACCATTGGGTCCGAGTAGTGCATAAAACTCACCTTCTGGTACAGTCAGGTTGATGCCTTTTAAGGCTTGAAAACCATTTTTGTAGGTTTTGCAAAGATTTTTTAAAACCAAGGCATCAGACATGTTTTTTTGCACCTTTGTAAATCAAAGGACGATATTGTGCGCTAATTGTGATAAGAAACCAAGTGTCATCTGTAATGACGATGTAAGTAATAAGGCATAAAAATCATCTTATGCCGATCAACGTTGAACAATTTATTTTATCTACATCGAATAGAAGGATTTATCATCTATTGTGCTTTCTTTTAGGCAGGAGGTTGGTAACCGAATTTCGGTAAAAACCAGTGCAGAATTGCGGTTAAAACTGCAATCAATACCACAAAGAAAATGACAAAATAGGACTGTGCAACATGTTCGGGAAATAATACATAGAATGCACTGATTCCAATGCTATTACAGGCCAGAATCAGAATGGCACAGGCATAATCATGAAAACGTCGGGCATGATTGGAATCATTGACCCATTGTTGATTGGTATTATAGCTGGGGATCGCCAGATGTGCATCGTGATAGCGTTCTAAAGAGGACAGGAAACTGCGTAAATTGGTGATGATACGTTCGTACTTATAATTCAAAAAAGCAAAAGTTGCAGATGCGACAGGAAAGCCAAACATGATCCATTCAATATGCGAATTCAAGTTGGTGGTGACATTGTGTGCTGCAATCAGTGCAGCCAGCAAACCAATAAAAAACGTGATAAAAATAGTCAATGCTTGTTGACGTTGTGAGGTTCTGGCATTGAGTTCGTTATATGCAGAAATATAACGATAATTTGCAGTCACATATTCCTGTGCAAATTTTTCCATCATTTGTGGCTGTGGTTTATCTGTCACAACATACTCCGGTCAATAAAGGCAATATTTTGAATTAATTAGCACGATAAGTAATTTTAGCATTGATTGTCATTTAATAAATGTATCGATTTTATGCTCGATGATACGGATGGTGATGATTAATGCTCATGGCACGATAGAGCTGCTCAATCAGTATAATGCGTACCATGGGGTGTGGTAATGTGAGTTTGGACAAAGACCAGTGCCATGCTGCGGCTTTACGGACATCGTCAGATAAGCCATCCGGACCGCCAATCGCCAGTACCACATCTTGTCCTTGTAACATCCAGTCCTGCATGGTATCAGCAAGTTTTTCGGTACTTAATTCTCTGCCACCTACTTCTAGTGCAATCAATAGCTCATTCGATTTGATATTGCTTAAAATACTCTCACCTTCAATTTGGCAATATTTTAAAATATCGGCAGGGGAGTCATTCTTGCCTCGTTTTGCCATGGGTAATTCGACCAGTTGTGTGGTGACAAAAGGTTGGATGCGTTTGAAATAATCTTCAAAGCCCTGTAAAACCCAAGCAGGCATTTTCTGACCGATGGTTAATATCCGAATTTTCATAAACTTTTGATAAAAAAATACTCGCCAAGTATTATGAGTCAGCTTGGCGAGTAATTAAATAAAAAATTGAAAAAAGAACTTAGTCGTTGGTTTCCATATTGCCTTTCATTTGTGCATTCGGAACATGAACGATCAGTTGGTCGACTTTTTGGATGGCTTTTACATCTTTATCCGGATAATCCAGTTGATGTAGAAAAGCACGGATACAATTTAAACGGGCACGTTTTTTATCGTCGGATTTGATGATGGTCCACGGTGCATCACCTGTATGGGTATGGAAAAACATCTGATTTTTGGCTTCGGTATAATCATCCCAGCGATCCAGTGACTGTACATCAATCGGGGAGAGTTTCCAGTGCTTTAATGGATCATCACGACGTGCGACAAAACGACGCAATTGTTCTTCCCGGCTGACTGAAAACCAGAATTTAAATAAATGAATACCGCTGTTGACCAGCATACGTTCCACTTCAGGGGTCTGACGCATGAACTGTAAATATTCATGGGGCTGGCAAAATCCCATGACACGTTCGACCCCAGCACGGTTATACCATGAGCGGTCAAAGAACACCATTTCGCCAGCAGTTGGTAATTCCTTGATATAACGCTGGAAATACCATTGACCTCGTTCTGCTTCGCTGGGTTTTTCCAGTGCGACAACCCGTGCACCACGAGGATTTAAATGCTCCATAAAGCGTTTAATTGCGCCACCTTTACCAGCTGCATCACGGCCTTCAAACAGGCAAACAATTTTTTGACCGCTGTCTTTGACCCAGCTTTGTACTTTTAACAGTTCAATCTGTAATATTTTCTTTTGGGCTTCGTAGGTTTTGCGGGTCATGCGGGTTTTATAAGGATAACTTTCGGGTAAATCATTGGCTGAACCATCTTCAGAGAGTTTCCGTCCGGTATAATTGAGGACAGCATTTTCAAAAATTGGTAGTTTTTCGCCTTCAGGTTCTTTTACATGTTCAAATGGTTCTAACTGATGATTAGTCATTCGTTATCCTCTTTGTGGAAGTGTTAATTTATGTAATAACCATAAATTATTTAGGGAATTATTACTATGGCAATATGTGAATGATAAAGTGATGGAAAGGTTTTGATACATTTCAGGATTTGTTATAGAATAAAAGATATAACAATAAGTAAAGATTAATTTTATCAATAAGTAATTTTCATATTTCCGGGCTTTCACAAAAAGGTCATCTCTTTGTCACTTAATTGTCATATTTAAATTTCACAATAAGCATACACAAGAAGCATTATTAAAAAAGCTTCTCAACCATCATCTATTTTTAGAAAAGAGAGATAAGAATGCGCTTAACTCAACGTCAATTAGGTCTAGCTTTAGCTGTTGTAACAGCAACGACTTTGACAACTGCACATGCTGCGCGCGACACAATTCAAATCGCAGGTTCTTCTACTGTATTGCCATTTGCAAGTATTGTTGCAGAAGAGTTTGGTAATACTTATCCGCAATTTAAAACTCCGGTTGTTGGTTCAGGCGGCACATCTGGCGGTTTGCGTCAATTCTGTCAAGGTGTTGGTGATAACACCATCGATATCGCAAACGCTTCTCGCAAAATCAAATCAAGCGAAATTGAAAGCTGTAAAAAAGCAGGCGTAACTAAAATTCAGGAAGTGAAAATTGGTTATGACGGTATCGTTTTTGCATCAAACTCAAATAAAGCTGCATATGCATTAAAACCTTACCATGTGTTTGCTGCACTGGCTGCACAAATGCCATCAAACGGTAAACTGATTCCTAACCCATATACACACTGGAACCAGATTGATCCAAAATTACCTAAAGAGCCAATTACTTTGGTGATTCCTGCATCTAACCACGGTACACGTGAAGTATTCCAAGAAAAAATGGTTGATGCTGGTTGTGAAGCATACGATTACTTCAAAAAACTGGACGAAGATGCACGTAAGAAAGCATGTACTTCTTTCCGTAAAGATGGTCGTGTTGTTGAAATCTCTGGTGACTATACCGAAACACTGGCACGTTTGAAAACATCTCCAAGTGCAGTCGGCGTATTTGGTTTAAGCTTCTATGATGAAAACAAAGACCGTTTACGTGTTGCAACAGTGAATGGCGTAACACCATCTGAAGCAACAGTATTAAGTGGTAAATATCCTGTATCTCGTCCTTTATTCTTCTATGTGAAAGGCGAGCATTTAAAAGCGATTAAAGGTCTTGAACAATACCCAGAGTTTTTCCTGAGTGAAAAAGTTTCTGGTAAAAGCAGCAAATTGGCAAAAGCTGGTTTAATCCCATTAAGCTCTACTGAACGTAGCAAAATTTTGGCAGATTTCAAAGCTGGCAAAACAGTTAAGTAATTGCTGAATAATGAAGCTGATGATGGAGTTGCTCTGTCATCAGCTTTTCGTCAATAAAATAATATGGGTTATGACCCAGTAAAACAGCAAACTTGGAGCATCGATGAATTTATTACTGATCGGCATCCTACTCGCAATTATTGCAGTTGCCTATCAGATCGGCTTAACACGAAGTAAGTCGATTGCTGGTAAGGGGAATAATTCTGCAATTCTGCACTCTCGTCCGGGGTATTACGGTAGTCTGGTGGCTTTATGGTGTGGTATTCCTGCTGCGATTTTATTAATTGTCTGGAATATTGCAGAACCATCTATTTTAAAACATATTGCACTTAGCCAACTGCCTGCACAAGTCGTAAGCGGTTTATCTGCGTCTGAGGTTGATATACTGGTACAACGTATTCAGTCAATTGCCTCTGGTTTTGGGGTAAGTGACACGCCACAAGCCTATGAAGTGGCAGCAGCACAAACATTAAAAAATTATGAAACAATTGCTTTAATTGCAAAATTTTCAGTCGTTATTTCAGTTGGCTTATTTGGTTTGGCCTATGCTAGACAACGCATTTCTAGTCAATTTCGTGCACGTAACCAAGTCGAAAAAATTATTAGCATTTCCTTGGCACTTTGCTCTGGTATCGCGATTTTAACTACTGTCGGTATCGTCATGTCGATGCTCAGTGAAGCCTTACACTTCTTTGATTTTGTTAGTCCGGTAGATTTCTTCTTTGGTACACAGTGGAACCCCGGCTTTAGTACAACTGGAACTGCCGAAGGTAGTTATGGTCTGTTGCCTTTATTATGGGGCACGATCATGGTCAGTATTATTGCTTTACTGGTGGCTGTACCTGTCGGTCTGATGACTGCGATCTATCTTGCAGAATATGCGAAGCCTCGTTTTCGTGCGATTGTCAAACCGATTATTGAGATTTTGGCAGGTATCCCGACCATTGTATATGGTGTATTTGCCTTGATGATCATTGGTCCATTCTTCCATCATATGGGGGAAATACTGGGTTTAAATATTAATGCAACCAGTGCTTTGACCGCAGGTTTTGTAATGGGAATCATGATTATCCCATTCGTTTCGTCTTTGTCTGATGACATTATTACTCAGGTACCACGTTCTTTACGTGATGGTTCTTTGGGACTGGGTGCCACAAAATCTGAAACCATTTTGAAAGTTGTTATGCCGGCAGCGTTGCCAGGCGTGGTGGGTGCATTTTTATTGGCGGCTTCTCGTGCTATTGGCGAAACCATGATTGTGGTACTTGCCGCAGGGAATAGTCCACTGTTACATGCCAATCCGTTAGAAGCGGTATCTACAGTCACAGTAACGATTGTTAACCAGTTAACTGGCGATACAGATTTTGCCAGCCCGCAATCATTAGTGGCATTTGCTTTAGGTCTGACCTTGTTTGTGATTACTTTGGGTCTGAACATTATTGCACTTTACATTGTGCGTAAATATCGTGAGCAATACGAATGAGTACATCAAATAGTCCAACAATGGATCAGCTGCCAGAATTTGATCCCAAAAAAGCAGCAGAATTACAGGAAGAGCGTCGTCGTCGTATCGAGGCTTCCTTGGGCAAACGTCATCGTAAAGAAAAAGTATTTAAATCAATGGGCTTTAGTGCCGTAATGATTGGTTTGTTCTTTGTTGCCTTGTTGTTCGGTAGTATCCTGATTCGTGGTTTACCGGCATTTTGGCAGTCTTCATTGGTCACCAATGTTTATTTTGATCCGAATGAGATTAAGGTCGGACCAAAACCTGTACCACGTTCTGGAGAATCTCCAGCTGCATTTGAAGAGCGTTTTATTGCATGGCAGGGTGAATTTGCCATGGTGGACTGGGATAGTTTGCTGGTCAACAGCGTGATCGCCAAAGATCCAAAACTTGCCAGTCAAAAAGATGAGATTATTAATATCTTCAGTAGTTCGGAAAGCTATCGCTTACGCGATATGGTATTGGCCAATCAGAATTTGATCGGTAAAAGAGAAGATATTAAATTCTTGACTGCTGCCAATGTGGATGTCTGGTTAACAGGTAAAATTGACCGCGATTTACCAGATGAGCAACAACAACTGAGTCCGGAAATTCGTCATCTTGCGGATGAAATGAAAGCAGATGGCATTATTACCCGAAGTTTTAATACCAAAATCTTTACCAATCCGGATTCTCGTAGTGCACCAGAGCTCAGTGGTTTGGCCGGTGCCTTCATGGGATCATTGTTCATGATGATTATCGTGATCTTTATTTCGATCCCAATTGGTGTGGCAAGTGCGATTTATCTGGAAGAGTTTGCCAAACAGAACTGGCTGACAGATATTATCGAAGTGAATATCAATAACCTTGCCGCCGTACCTTCGATTGTTTTTGGTTTACTGGGTGCAGCAATTTTTATCAACTGGTTCCATTTACCGTTGTCTGCACCTTTGGTCGGTGGTTTGGTCCTTAGTCTAATGACCTTGCCAACAGTGATTATTACCACACGTGCTTCATTAAAAGCAGTTCCACCATCTATTCGTCAGGCGGCTTTAGGGCTGGGTGCTTCCAAAGTACAAAGTGTATTCCACCATGTCTTGCCGCTTGCCTTGCCGGGTATTTTAACCGGTGCGATTATTGGTGTGGCTCAGGCACTTGGTGAAACTGCACCATTGTTATTAATCGGGATGAGTGCATTCGTTGCCAGTATTCCATCTACACCACTTGATCAGGCAACTGCATTACCTGTACAGATTTATTTATGGCAGGGTAATGAATTACGTAATTTCTTCGAGGGACGTACTGCCGCTGCCATCATTGTGTTATTGGCATTGATGATTGGCTTAAACAGCCTGGCAATTTGGTTACGTAAAAAGTTCGAAGTTCGTTGGTAATTGGAGAAAGATTATGCTAACAACTGAAATAAAGAATATTGATACACAGGATACCGCAGTGAATAATCCACGTACGTCTCAACCAAACGCCAACGATGTGATTGCACAGAGTCCAAATGCACATTATGCATCTGCGCAATTTGATGTGCAGAATAAGCAGAAAAAAACCAATGCGACTGTGAAAATTAGTGCACAGGATGTTCATGTGTATTATGGTGAATCGGAAGCAATTAAAGGTATTGATCTTGATATCTATGAAAATGAAGTGATTGCATTTATCGGTCCGTCAGGTTGTGGTAAATCTACATTCCTGCGTACCTTAAACCGTATGAATGACACCATTGATAGCTGTCGTGTAACAGGTAAAGTCACACTTGATGGTCGTGATATTTATGATCCAAATTTGGACGTGGTATTGTTACGTGCACAAGTGGGTATGGTATTCCAGAAACCGAACCCGTTTCCAAAATCTATCTTTGAAAACGTGTCTTATGGTCCAAAGCTACATGGTCTAGCAAAAAATAAATATGATCTTGAAGAGATCGTAGAAAATAGTTTGCGTAAAGCCGGTCTATGGGAAGAGGTTAAGGATCGTTTGAATCAGCCTGGTACGGGTTTATCTGGTGGTCAGCAACAACGTCTATGTATTGCACGTACCATTGCGGTTAGCCCAGAAGTGATTCTGATGGATGAACCTTGTTCGGCACTTGACCCGATTGCAACGGCAAAAGTGGAAGAATTGATTTCTGAATTGTCCAATCAATATACCATTGCGATCGTAACGCATTCCATGCAACAGGCCGCACGTGTATCAAGCCGTACCGCCTATTTCCATTTGGGTGATTTGATTGAAGTGAACTCCACTGAGAAAGTCTTTACCCAACCTGACCATCAATTGACAGAAGCCTATATCACAGGTCGTTTCGGTTAATTGTTTAGCGCGTCGATGTATGAAGAGAAGAGCCGAACGTGGCTCTTTTTTTTATTCTTCGGGTTCATTTAGCATCAATATCGCCTGATTGACCGCATCTAAAATATCTTCAGCCTGAGTTTCATCCGTTAGAATATTATCTAAAAGAATATTTTCGCCATCTGCCAGTGTCTTAAAAATGTCTTGTGCGCTAGGGCCGATTTCTAGCTTTTCACCATTTGCCCAGAACTCCAGCTTTTGGTCGGACAGTGTGCGATACAGTAAGCGGCTGGCAGGTTCAAGCGTGATATAAAATCCTTGATTTTCCAATTCTTTTAAGTCATTCAGTCGTATTTCATCCAGTTCCGGAATGTTATCCGGATATTTAGGTTCACTGATCAGTTCCATCACTGCTGATTCAAAGCCTGCATTGTGTGCAATAAGCTGTAATAACTTTTGTTTTAAATCGTCAAATTCAGTCTGTTTGATTTCACCAATGTCTTGAGAAGATGATCTGTTGATATCGATCATCGGTGTTTTGGTCGTCATTTGCTCGGCAAAGCGATCACTGACACGATCAATCAGTTGTGCCGGATTGGGCATACGAAAGCCAAAGGAAAAAGTGAGGCATTCATCTTGTGCCACACCATAATGCGAAAGACGAGGCGGGACATACAGTAGATCACCTGGTGCCAGTACCTCATCAAAATCAATCTGCATGTCTGTCAATAATTTTAAGGGTTGATTGGCAATAAGTGCACTGGATTCATCACACCATTGTCCAAGTTGCCAACGACGATGTCCAAAGCCTTGTAATAAAAATACATCATAAAAATCAAAATGTTGACCGACTGAACCGCCTTTAGGCGCATATGACACCATAATATCATCACGTCGCCACTGCGGAATAAAGGCAAACTGTTTCCAGAGTTCGGCCAGTTCAATGGAATAATGGTCAACAGCTTGAACCAGTAAAGTCCAGTAAGGTGGCAATTTTTTAAAGTCTTTCTTGCTCAGGGGGGAGTTTTTAACCTTCCATTCATCATGCCGTTTGCCATTCTGAGTAATCAGACGGGCAGTAATATGGTCTTCTAGCGCCAGTTCCTTGATATCATCTGGTTCAAACATACCGACAATTTCAGGCAGGGCATTACGAACCAAAAGCGGCTTTTTTTGCCAGTATTCTGTGAGGAATTGTTCGGCAGTTAAGCCACCTAAAATGGAAAGTTGTTCGGACATGAAAATCGCCAATACGCAAGAGATAGCATATTGTTACTTGAGTTCAACAATGCTGCAAGTTGTGATGCGCTGTTTGATTTGTTTTTTGAGTAAAGTGTAATGGTTATTTCTTTTTAGGATGACGGTTTTTAATAATTTGTCTATTTCTTGGTAGTTGTATATACTGTATTTACAGTGGGATTTGAGAGGAATAACAATGAATACTAAAACGAAAATGTTCAAAAGTGGCAATTCTTTTGCGATACGGATTCCTAAAGATTTATTACCTCCTGAAATTCCGGAAGAAGTAACAATTGAGTGGCGCAATGGAGAGTGGGTAATTCGCCCGATTCAAAAGCGATCTTTAGCAGGGTTAATGGCCAAGTTTAAAGCATTTTCACCTGATTTTATGCCAAATGGGCGAGAGTTTCATGAGCAAAAAGAACGGGATTGGTCTGGTATATTTGATGAGGACAGTAATTCGCAAATAAAAGAAATAACAGCCGATCCTCAGGAAAAATAATATGCGTTATATGCTTGATACTAATATTTGTATTTATTTAATAAAAAATGACCCTGCTCACGTAGCAAAGAAGTTTGCTCATTTGAATTATGGCGATGCGGTGATTTCAGTGATTACTTTGGCGGAGTTGCGTTTTGGTGCATTCGTTTCAAAGTATCGAGAACAAGAAGAACAAGCAATTTTAGGGCTTTTAGAGGATATTCCAGTATTATCCTTTGATGAAACGATTACATTTAGCTATGCAAAATTAAGGGCAGCTCTTCCAGACAGGCGTAAGGATGCTTTAGACCGATTAATTGCCGCCCATGCGGTTGCAGCAGATTGTATTCTGGTGACCAATAATGAAGCAGATTTTAAAGGCTATCCGAATTTAACATGGGAAAACTGGGTGAGTGGTTGTTAATATTTAAGGTAAAGGAACTTCTAATTCCCGCAAATATTGACACAGTTGAATCAGTGGCAAACCCATCAATGCAGTGTAATCATCGCCATACATTGATTCAAACAAGGTCATGCCTAGACTTTCACATTTAAAACTGCCTGCACAATGTAAGGGTTGATCAAACTGGATATAACGCTGGATTTCGTGGTTTGATAAGCGACGGAATTTAACCTGAAAAGGAATCACGCTGGTTTGGCGATAATTTTTTGCCAAACATTGTACTGAAACACCCGTGCTAAAATTGAGCACTTTGCCGGATTGTCGTTGTAATTGTTGGATTGCTGCCTGTTCGGTATAGGGTTTGCCAATCAATTCCGTAGGAGATTCGGCCAGCCATGCCACTTGATCGGAGCTAATGACAATGGCATCTGGATATTGTGTTGCAATGACGCTGGCTTTTTCAATACTTAGACGATAGGCGAGTTGTTGAGCAGTTTCACCCGCTTGAGCACATTCATCAATATCTGGGCTGATGGTAAGGTAGTTTAAATTTAAACGATCCATTAATGCTTTACGGGTAACAGAGCTGGAAGCGAGAATAATTTGTTGTGCCATTACACTGCATATTCCATCAGGGTATTTAGATCAACAAATTTTAATACGCTTTGATGACATGCCTGTATTTTAATTGGTGGCGCAACTTGATGTTGATAGGCCTCAACCCAACGTTCAACGCAGATACACCAAAAATCACCCGGTTTTAATCCGGCAAAGCCGACTTCGGGTAATGGTGTGATCAAGTCATTGCCCACGCGCTGTGAAAAACTTAAAAATTCTGAGGTCATCTGGGCACATACGGTATGTAAACCATAGTCACTATAGCCGGTATGACAAAAACCATCTCGATAATAGCCTGTGATGGGATCAAAACAGCAACTGGCTAAAGGTTCACCCAGTACGTTTAAACGATTGATTTCCGGATCGGGATGGTACGACATACAACACACCTAAAAACGATAAAGCACTATCATGATAAATGATATTTACCATGAATTTCATACAATATCGAAATATAACTACCTTTTTATTGAGAATGATTTAAAATTTGCCCAATTTTATTGAAACATAATGAGAGAAGCATATGAATTTTCAGCGCATGACAGATTTGGATTTGGCTGGTAAGCGGGTTTTAATTCGTGAAGATTTAAATGTTCCTGTAAAAGATGGCAAAATCAGCAGTGATGCCCGTCTGCGTGCAGCTTTACCTACCATCAAACAAGCACTTGATCAAGGTGCGGCAGTGATGGTGTTTTCTCATTTAGGTCGTCCAGTTGAAGGCGAACCAAAAGCTGAACAGTCACTTGCCCCTGTTGCTGCTTATTTAACTGAAGCATTAGGGCAGGAAGTTCAATTGTTTACAGATTATCTCGATGGTGTTGCAGTACAACCGGGTCAGGTGGTGTTACTGGAAAATGTCCGTTTTAATCACGGTGAAAAGAAAAATAATCCGGAACTGGCACAAAAATATGCCGCACTTTGTGATGTCTTTGTGATGGATGCCTTTGGTACTGCACATCGCGCCGAAGCATCAACTGAAGGTGTCGCACGTTATGCCAAACAAGCTGCCGCAGGACCTTTATTAGCAGCTGAACTTGATGCCTTGGGCCGTGCCATGGAAACTCCGGAAAAACCTATGGTGGCGATTGTGGCAGGCTCCAAAGTCTCTACCAAACTCGATGTATTAAATTCCTTGGCCAATATTTGTGATCAGCTGATTGTTGGTGGTGGTATTGCCAATACATTCCTCGCTGCGGCCGGTTTTAATGTCGGTAAATCTCTGTATGAAGCCGATCTGGTCGATACCGCCCAAAAAATTGCTGAAAAAGTAAGTGTGCCGTTGCCTACAGATGTTGTCGTTGCAGATGCAACGAGTATTCACTTTGAAGACTTTTTAGGTTCGTTGTCAAATTGTCAGTCAACTGTAAAAAAAGTAGAAGATGTGGCTGATAATGATATGATTTTGGATGTAGGTCCTGAAACTGCCCAAAACTTTGCGACGATCTTGAAGCAATCAAAAACCATTTTGTGGAATGGCCCGGTTGGGGTATTTGAAGTGGATCAATTCGGTGAAGGTACCAAGACCTTGTCTTTAGCGATTGCCGAGAGTGATGCATTTTCGATTGCAGGTGGCGGTGATACTTTGGCTGCGATTGATAAATATCAGGTTGCAGATCAAATCGGCTATATCTCGACAGGTGGCGGCGCATTTCTGGAATTTGTTGAAGGTAAAACTTTACCAGCGGTTGCAGTCTTGCTGCAACGGGCTAAAAATTAATTTGGAATTAGGATGTTAAAATGAATATTAAATTATTAGCGGGTTTATTGATTACACTTCCTCTTGTAGCAGTTGCATGTAGCAAAAAAGAAGCGCCTGCTCAAGATCAAGCTACTGCCGAACAAACCACGACAACGGCAGAAGTAACTCCAGAGCAACAAGCAGCGATTGATTCTGTAGACAAACCAAATCCAGAGGCGATTGCAACTGATGATGCAGCGACAGCTGATGCAGCAGAAGCGACCACTGATGACGCAGCGACTGCACCAACTGAATCCACAACAGAACATCCTGCACAATAATTAGTTATTTTGTTGACAAGTCCTCGCTTAGGCGAGGATTTTTATATAAAAAACGTATTTTTAGCTGAATTAAAATCATTCTCAAGGTAAAATACGGTAAGTTTTTGGAGGATATTATGGCACTCATTTCATTACGCCAATTGTTGGATCACGCAGCCGAACATAGTTATGGTGTTCCTGCATTCAACGTGAATAATTTAGAACAAATGCGTGCCATTATGATGGCAGCAGATGAAACCAATTCTCCTGTTATTGTTCAGGCATCTGCCGGGGCACGTAAATATGCTGGGGCACCGTTTTTACGTCATCTTATTTTGGCAGCCGTTGAAGAATGGCCGCATATTCCTGTAGTAATGCATCAGGATCATGGCACCAGTCCAGCCATTTGCCAGCGTTCAATTCAATTGGGCTTTAGCTCGGTGATGATGGACGGTTCATTGGGTACAGATGGTAAGACACCGACTACTTATGAATATAATGTCGACGTTACCCGTCAGGTTGTGGCTATGGCACATGCCTGTGGTGTATCGGTAGAAGGTGAAATCGGTTGTTTGGGTAGCCTTGAAACTGGTATGGCTGGTGAAGAGGATGGCGTAGGCGCAGAAGGCGTACTGGATCATTCACAACTGCTGACCTCTGTAGAAGAAGCACAGCAATTTGTTGCAGACACCAATGTTGATGCGCTTGCAATTGCAGTGGGAACATCGCATGGTGCCTATAAATTTACCCGTCCACCAACAGGGGACATTCTGGCAATTGATCGCATTAAAGAAATTCATGCGGCATTGCCAAATACGCATTTGGTCATGCATGGTTCAAGTTCGGTGCCACAAGAATGGTTAAAAGTCATTAATGAGTTT
This sequence comes from Acinetobacter populi, assembly GCF_002174125.1. Classification (GTDB taxonomy): domain Bacteria; phylum Pseudomonadota; class Gammaproteobacteria; order Pseudomonadales; family Moraxellaceae; genus Acinetobacter; species Acinetobacter populi. Next base: position 222,605 of record NZ_NEXX01000001.1, on the reverse strand, counting down.
GGTGGCAATATTGGCGAGACTTATGGTGTACCAGTTGAGCAACTGGTTGAAGCGATCAAACATGGTGTACGTAAGATCAATATTGATACCGACTTGCGTTTGGCATCTACCGGTGCAATTCGTCGCTTTATGGCAGAACATCCAGCCGAGTTTGATCCACGTAAATATTTGGCAAAAACTGTCGATGCCATGAAGCAGGTGTGTGTTGACCGTTATGTCGCTTTTGGTACAGCGGGTCATGCCGATCAAATTCGTCCCATTTCATTAGAGAAAATGGTTGAGCGTTATTAATTTTACTTAAGTTTGACAAGAACCGCTTTTATTGAAAAGCGGTTTTTTTATTACAAAATAAATATTTATAAGATATGAAATAAAAATAAACTGAATAATTTTATATGTTATTGATTTAATAATATATTATAAGGTTTGGATTTGGAATTAAACATTATAAGTTATATTTTTTATTACAAATTAAAATATATTATATCAGTTAGATTGTAAATATTATTTAAAATAACAATACATTGGATATTCATTATGTCACAAATTGATAAATATATTTCAAAATGTGAGGATGTAATGTTGCTTGTGTTTATGTTGTTTTAATGGTAAGTCCAATTGAAATACTGCGCTGATTAATATAATTATTATAAATAACGTTTTAAGCAGGATTCTAATAATGGATAATCATCATGTTAAAAATATTCAATCTTCTGATTTATATTACAGTTCAGCAAAAGAACTGGCGCATTTTATTGTGAGCAAAGAAAAGCATTATTGTTTATTTCTTGATATTGATGGGACCTTGGCAGATTTTCAGATCGATCCTGAAGATACCTTTATTCCGCAGCATACACTTGAGGTGATTCAGAGCATTCGACAGCATAAAGTGCCAGTTATTGCTGTGACTGGGCGTTCAGTAGAGGTCGCCCAACGTCTTTTTAGTCCGATGGTATTGCCCATTGCAGGGACACATGGGCTGGAAATTTGTCTGGATCAAGATATGGTTTTGCAAAGTGATGTGCACACAATAGATTTTCTAAAATTACAACAACAATTAAAAATGATGTGTCTGCCTTATCCTGAACTTCTTATTGAAAATAAAAAATATTCAGTGGCATTGCATTATCGACAATATCCGCAGCTGGCCGAAATTGCACAACAGATTATGCACGAGCTTAGGCAGCATTATCCTGCTTTAAAATTAAATCAGGGAAAATATGTGCTCGAGCTTTTACCAAAACAGGCCGATAAAGGTGAGGCCATTCAAACCATTTTAAATCATTTAAATATGGTTTCTGTACTTCCTATTTTTATCGGAGATGATCTAACCGATGAAACAGGATTTATAAAAATAAATAAGCTGGACGGTATCAGTATAAAAGTTGGACAAGGAAAAACTCATGCCAGATTCCGGCTTGAGAATATTAAAAAAGTTGCAGATTTTTTGACATCATTTTCAGAAATTCTGCATACCTCGGATAAAAAATCTCAAACGACAGATGGAGAATCACTATGTCTAAGTTAATTGTGGTATCGAATCGGGTGAGTTTGCCACATCCTGATCAGCCTTCTGCTGGTGGTTTGGCTGTAGCACTTCATGATGCTTTAAATGAAATTGGTGGCGTATGGCTTGGCTGGAACGGTGAGCAGGTTGATGATGGTCAGCTACCGGCTTTTGATCATATCGAGTGTGATCAGGTAGATTATATTACCTGCGCCTTGCAACGCTCCCATTACCAAAAATATTATTGTGGTTTTGCTAATAATACACTTTGGCCTGCCATGCATGATCGAGCGGATTTGATCAGATTTAAACAAGATGAATATGAAGCCTATCAGCAGGTGAATTATTTATTTGCACAGAAACTTGCGCAAATTGCTGAACCTGATGATGTAATATGGATTCATGATTATCATTTTTTCAGTATGGCTCGCTATTGCCGCGAACTAGGTATGCAGAACAAGATTGGTTTTTTCCTGCATATTCCTTTTGCACCGGCTGATATTTGGCAAGTGTTACCTCGTGCGACTGCATTGATTGAGGATTTGCACGATTATGATGTGATTGGTTTACAAACCGAAAATGATCAGAAAAACTGTATGCAGGTTAGTACATCTTTGTTAAAAGCCATGCAGATCAATGCACATTTAATCAGTTATAAAGGTCACTTGACCACAATAAAATGTTATCCAATCGGTATTCATCCCGATTCGATTCAGGAGCTAAGTGTAGCGGCAGCTCCGCAGGCATTGCCGATGCCGAATAAGAAAGGGACACAAAAAACCATTATTGGTGTTGATCGTATCGATTATTCAAAAGGGCTGATCCAACGTTTTGATGCGCTGGCCGATTTTTTTAATCAATATCCACGCTATCAGACTCAACTCACAGCCTTGCAGATTGCTTGCCCATGTCGTCTGGATATTGAGGCTTATCAGGCGTTGAATCATGCTTTAAACCAGCAGGTGGAACGGATCAATCAACAATTTTCTCGTGGTGATTGGCAACCGATTGATTGTCGTCAAGAGGTAATTGCACATGAATCCTTAATGCGAGTATATCGTGCAGCACAGATATGCTGGGTAACATCCTTAAGTGATGGCATGAATCTGGTTGCCAAAGAGTATATTGCTGCTCAGAATCCTTTGGATCCTGGTGTATTGATTTTGTCGAAATATGCAGGTGCTGCCGAGCAGATGTCAGCTGCACTGATTGTCGATCCGCTTGATGCTGTGGAGATGCGCGAAGCATTAAAAACAGCCATGGAGATACCAAAGTCAGAGCGATTACAACGCTATCAGCAATTAATTAAAGGGTTGTATCAGTATGATATTAATGACTGGCGAAATCAGTTCCTGTGGGATCTAATGCATCATCATCAATTGTTTGAACATTGTATTAAACAGCCTACACATCGTGCAGCACATATGGTGTTCTAAGGATGTCGTGGCATTTAAAATTTGTCCGTTATCTGAAAGGACATCATCACCATCATTCAGATCGTTATTGTATTTATACTTAAACCAGTAACTGTTGAGTTACTGGTTTTTTAAATTTAAGGGGTAATTAAGTATAATTTTTAGGCTTTTACTTGCGTAAAACGATTTAAAAAAGTAATGCTGACCAGTAGAACTGCCATCAACATAAATACGGTACCTAGACCAATCATTTCGCTTAAAAAGCCGACAAGCGCAGGGCCACTCAGTGAACCACTATAGGCAATGGTAGACACCACAGATAAGGCCACAGCTTTTGGCATAATGTTTTGCCGACCTACACGGGAAAACATCACTGGCACAATATTGGAACAGCCAAAACCCAGTACCGCATAGCCTAGAAGTGCCACACTCCAGTGCGGTGCAGCAATGATGATTCCAAGACCTAATGCTGCGCCTGCTGCACTATAGCTAATGATATTCTTTTCACCCAGCAATTTTAGCCAGTATTGCCCGGTAAAACGTCCAATGGTCATGGTGATGGCAAAAAAAGTGTAGGCTAAACCGGCAAAAGAGGCATTGATACCAAATTCGCTGATTAAATAAATCCCACTCCAGTCCATTGCTGCACCTTCGGACAGAAAGGCAATAAAACACACGATACCCATTAAAATAATATAGGGACTAGGCAGACGCTGAGCCGGTTTTGTTTCAGTTACTGAATTTGCTGGCGTTTCATCTGCAAGTTCTGTCAGGCAATGTGGTACTGCCATCATACCAATACCCAATAACATTGCGCTGATGGCAATGGCACTGATCAATGGTGAGATGCTGATCGACAATAAGGCAGTGACCAACATCACACCCGCCAGCCCGCCTAGACTGCACATGCCATGAAAACCAGACATCAGACTGGTGGGACTATTTTTTTCTACCATGACGGCCTGTAAATTAATGGCAACGCCCAGACTACCAACCACAACACCAAAGACAAACAACAGGGCAGCCATCAGTAAGGCAGTATTAAAAAGCGTTAATAAAGGTAGAATAAGCGCAATCGCAAGGATTGCCAGACCAATAATCGCTTTACAACCAACGTATTTGATTAATTTTCCGGTCACAGGCATAGCCAGCATGGAACCGATGCCCATACACAGCAGCAATAGACCAAAGTCGGCATGATTAAGATGTAATCTTTGCTGTGCAAATGGAATGAGTGGGGCCCAGGCAGCAGTACCGAGTCCCAGACTGAAAAAGCTCAGACGGGTTGATAAACATTGTGCATTGAGATCGGTTGAAGTATCAAAAAATGCTGTTTTGGAAAAAATCATCTGTGTCCCACCACATTAAACGTACAGGGCATCCCATTCCAAAGCGTTATCCATAGAAAAAACCCCTGTATGTTTATAGAACTATCTACAAATCTACAGAGGCTTTATTTGGCGGAATTATACACAATTTGCAGGGTTGTACATCACTTTTTTGGCACGCAATAAAATAATTTTGTAACTGTGAAAATGATCATTAAATGCGCAGTCATGGATAGAAAATAATTCGTTTTAGTAATATATTATTTTGTTGAAAATAATTAAAAATTTATTTTAAAAACAATGGTTTATTTTGATATTTGGAATTTATGGATTTCAGAACAGTAAAATATTTTTTGTATTGATAACAGTATTTATTCCAGAAATAGAAAATTTAATTTTAACTTGTAGAGAGGATGAAAGAAATGTGGATAATGCTATGCTTCAAGTTGCTTTAAAAAAGAAGATAATCCATTGGGTGCACGTGCATTTAAACGGCTGCTTGTGGTGACACGAACCAGATTGCTCCAGATGATTTGATATTCAAAATCTAAAAAGCGTTGAATCAATCCTACATCTTCATGACAGGTGAGTGCTTCAAAACCACCGACCTGTAAATAGGCTGCCGCGCTAAAACTTAAATTTGCACCATGAATATGACGATGATCCATACGGTCCTGATAATGGGATAAATATTTTTTTCTGGCTGTTTGACTCAAGTGTTGCCAGCAATCCAGTTCTATCACGCCACAGATGACATCGGCAGGTTGATGCTGCAATTGCTGTTGCAGCCAGTATCGATCGACACGACTATCAGCATCGGTACAGGCAATCCATTGTGCGCCTGTTGCAATCAATTGACGTATACCAAGATCACGGGCGATACCGACGCATTGCGCATCACATTGTAGATAGTCTATCCCCGCCTGTTGAATAATATTTAAGGATTGATCGGTACAATTATCTAATACCACCAGAATACGGACGTCTATGGCAAGTGAGCCAATTTCATCAATGGCGATTTGCATGGCGTGTAGACAAGCGGGTAAATCTGTTTCTTCATTATGGGCAGGAATCACGATACCTATCATATTAATTCCTCTTGTTGTGCCAGACTGTTTTGCTCATATGTCCAGATATCCACCAGAAAATCAGGATCATTTAAATTTAAATAATGCGGCATCTTTAAATGTTGATGGATCAGTTTATGTACCCGATCACCATTGAGTTCAAAACCTGCAATAGGGTGTCGCCAGTGACAACATAAAAGGGTACCTTGTGTCTGCTGCATACTGGCCTGAATTTTTTTAATCAGTAGAATCAATTCTGATTCCGACAAATAATAAGCCATTTCGCTTAGAACAATCAGATCAAAAGCTTGTGTCGGATACTGTTCGGGCATTTGTTTTTGTAAAATCTGTACATGGTTAAAAGATTTCAGCCGATCGCTGGCAAGTTGAATGGCAGTGGTATTGGCATCAATACAAGTCAGTTGTTGACCATGTGCAGCCAGATATTGACTAAAAAAACCATTAGAACAGCCAATTTCCAGAATATGGTGGTACATTGGCTTTAACAGTAAAGCCAGACAAATTTGCCGTTTACGCTGTTCATACCAGCGCTGGGCATAACCCCATGGGTCTGTATTCTCATGATACAGGCGATCAAAATAAGCTAATTTATCCTGCATAAAGATAGACCTCACGTGGCTGTAAAATACGTTCGATGGTGGAGGCTGACAAAATAGGCGGTTGGCCTGTGCTGCGATCTGCTTCGGTCTGGCTTTTAAAACAAGCAATGGCCTGACGTTTTAACGCAAGTTGAGCTGGAGTAAGGATAAGTTGCCATGCCTGCTGCCAGTTAATGCGGGGATCATTTGGACTGGCCCAATGCCAAGCCCAGATCAACACCTGATAACAAGGCAAACCTTGTTGATCGGCAAAACTTTGTACTACGTGTCCTGTGGTTTCATGATCAGGGTGGCCATCTTTTGCATAGGTACAGATCAGTAAATCCTCATTGCTGATCTGTGTTGTTAAAGCCTCATAGAGCAGCTTTTGCTGTGCATGCACTTGTCCATCTTCTAAATTCAGGGCGATGCGTTGTACACGATTTCCTAGACCCAGTACATTTAACGCAGCCAATGATTCCTGTGGACGTATATGATTTAAGTCTTGTGCGGAATAGCGACTGGATTGTGGATGGCTCTGCGTTCCATTGGTCACGGCCAGTAAAAGAATCTCTATATTGAATGTCGCAAGTTGTTGTAATAATCCTGCACAGCCTAGAATTTCATCATCAGGATGTGGGGCGACAATAACCACTCTTTTATATTCAGATACCCACTGGCTAATATCAAGTTTGGGTAATTCAGACAGGTTTTTCCAGTCGAGCCAGCTTTGTTTATCCGTGCCATTACCATAAATGATACGGTCATCAACAATCTCATGTTTTATAGTGTCCATGTAGATGTCTCCTCTAAGGCAAGTTGACCGATACGTTCCAGATCGAAAGCAGCATGACTTTGGCGAATAAAAACCGGTAAATCCGCAGCTAATCTGGCAAAAATAGCATTTTCACAATAGGGTTTTGCCCCTAATGCCTGTCCGACTTGTTCCAGTACAGTATGTGCTGCAAGTTCGGTCTGAGCGCGTAAGATTCGGATTTTTAATTCGTGATTTTCATCGGGGGATTGATCGATTTGCTCGGCAATATCTTTAAAGTATTGTCGGGTTACCGCCAGTGTATGGCTGACTTTACCCAAATACATCATGCGAAATGGGTTCGATTTTTCCTGACAGGCCTGCTGTAGAAAGCTTGCCAAACGTATAGTTGCACCATACCAACAGGCTGCTACACCGGCAGCGCCATGCCAGAAACCAGCTCGAGTTAAATATTGTTGCGGTTGTCCGATATTTTTTACCGCAGTATGTTGCAAGCTGATTTTTGCTGTTTGGGTGGCCTGCATTCCTACGGCATGCCAATCTTCATCATTAATATTGATGGTGGACTGCTGCATGTCGAGAATACATAACTGGGACTGATCATTGTGGTCCCGATAAGTCATTAAGCCATAATCCACCAGTGCTGCCCCAGAACACCATGGTTTTATTCCAGAACAATATCCATCACGATACTTGACTGGATTGGAACCACCTTCGGCTGCCCAGACGGCCCATAACTTATGCGGATCAGCTTCATATTCCAATTCATGCAGAATACTTAAGGCATCGAGATGAGACTCAAACCATTTTGCCAGCGTAAGATCTGTGGCTGCAACATTTGCCAGGATTTGCCAGCGTTGATAGGTCTGACCACTGGCAGGATAAGGAACATGTGTTGATTGTAAAACCAACTGTTTTAAAGTCGTGGAAAGGCGCGAGGCAGAAAAACACTGCTCTTGCTCAAAATCAGCTAGTATCGTTTCAAAATTTATCATTTAAGCTCTCATATTATTTTAGAATACATTTTATGAAGTAAAAAAGAGTGATTATCAAATATACCTATTTTATATTATCGATACATAACATTAGCTTGGTAAATAATTTTGGTGATAGATAGAGTAATTTGTAAATTAAATGATGATATGTAAGCTGAAAAAATAATTTTTGGTATTAATCTATATGAAGTGAAGTGGGATCAAGTTTTATTTATTAAGTTATTCATGTTGTTAAAGTAGATTTTAATCTTTTATTTAAAATTATTGATTAAAAAATCATATTAATAATGTATTTAAAAAGGTAAGTTGCTGTAATTGCTTTGGTCTAAATGGTAATTATAAATTTTTAATATTGCAATAAAAAACAGTCTGTTATGATTAAATGAAAATATGTTCGGTACATTATAAAAACTTGAAACATCTGCTTGGTGTCTTAATCTGAAAATCTATTTTAAGTTGAATAGGTCGTTAACAATGACGTGAATCTATTAATCTAATCATAGGAAGATAAAATCATGGCTACTCAAGAAAATCATGATCAAGATAGAGAGAATCGATCTAATACTTCAAATCGTGGATTTGCCAGTATGGATACCGAAAGAGTAAGAGAAATTGCCAGTAAGGGTGGGCAGGCTGCACATGCCAGTGGCAATGCGCATGAGTTTAGCTCAGAGGAAGCCCGGCAAGCTGGACGAGCTGCACATGCGAGTGGTAATGCACATGAATTTACATCTGAAGAAGCACGTGAAGCAGGTGCATTAAGCCATAAAAATGATCATCGTCGTAGCGATGAGGATGATCGAGATCGTCATCGTGTAAATAGTCGTGGTCGCAGTCGCAATGACGACGACGATTATGACGATCGTGGCAGCAATCGTTCCAATGGACGCGGCCGTAGTCGCAATGACGACGACGATTATGACGATCATGGCAGCAATCGTTCCAATGGCCGTGGTCGCAGTCGTAATGACGACGACGATTATGACGATCGAGGCAGCAATCGTTCCAATGGACGCGGCCGTAGTCGCAATGACGACGACGATTATGACGATCGAGGCAGCAATCGTTCCAATGGCCGTGGTCGCAGTCGTAATGACGACGATGATTATGACGATCGAGGCAGCAATCGTTCCAATGGACGCGGCCGTAGTCGCAATGACGACGATTATGATGATCGAGGCAGCAATCGTTCAGGTGAACGTGGCCGCAGTCGCAATGACGACGACGATTATGATGACCGTGGCAGCAATCGTTCTAATGGCCGTGGTCGCAGTCGTAATGACGACGATGATTATGACGATCGTGGCAGCAATCGTTCCAATGGACGCGGCCGTAGTCGCAATGACGACGACGATTATGATGACCGTGGCAGTAACCGTTCCAATGGACGCGGTCGTAATGATGACGATGATTATGATGATCGCGGTAGCAACCGTTCCAATGGACGCGGTCGCAGTCGCAATGACGACGACGATTATAATGATCGAGGCAGTAACCGTTCAGGTGAACGTGGCCGTAGCCGCAATGATGACGATTATGATGATCGAGGCAGCAATCGTTCTAATGGACGCGGTCGCAGTCGTAATGACGACGATGATTATGACGATCGTGGTAGTAATCGTTCTGATGGGCGGAGGAATAACTCTAATCATCAAAAACGCGATGAACATGGGCGATTTACACGCTAAGGTCTGACTGATTAAAAATCATGGTTTATTCTTCGAGCTGTAATAAAGATATATCTGGACAAAGGCTGGTGATCGCTTTGACTGAGGTAATCATCAAATTGAAGAATAAACCTGTTTCTAAATTGAAAATAATGACTTATTTATATTTTTGTGAGGTTTCATATGTTTAAAATTATTTCTATATTAAGTATTGGGTTTATTTTCGGTCTAACTGCTTGTCAGGACAGAAAAAATCATGATCCGGTTAATGATACAGCACCAGAAACGACCACCCCACATACCTTTCAGTCTGAACCAGGTCCTGATGCGAATTCTCCTAATATTCCAGCCCCAGTTAACAATGACGCACCTCGGGCTGCTGAAATGGGAGATGAAGTTTCACCTACCACTTTGCATGATGATACATCATCCACAGGGACGACTTCCACGAATCCAGCACGTTAATTAAAGCATGTGATTTGGGCATAAAAATTAGATAAAGATGGTTTTTACTTTAAAAACCATCTTTATTCTTATTCTAGTTTAAAATAATATTCAGGCATTTATGTTCAATAACGAACAATTACTTAAATAAAATGTGATATAAATCATCTTTAATAAGTTGAATTGTCAATGATATGTAAATATATTATTTTTTTAGAACAATTATTACAAAAATATCAACATTTAATTACCAAAAGTCATTCATACTTCATTTTGAGTCGATAATTCTAAGGGTTGAGGAAATGCCACAATATTTAAGAGTTGCAGAAAAAGTTTATAAGAAGCTTGAAAAAAATAAGGGTTTTATAGGAGAGACCAATGCAGATCTCAATACATTGATGATTGAAATAAAAAACGAGATTAAAGGCACAGAGTTAAAATTGCTGTACCATCGCATAGATTTTGATAGTCTAATGATGTGTGGAACACAAAGTAAAATCAAGCTGGATTTAAGCTTGATTCCTAAAATTAAAAACTCGCAGGAATTTATTTTATGGCTTGCTGGTTTTATAGAGAAAATCACGACTGGGGGAAAGCGCAGATTACCGCCCCTCGTGACGGAGAATAAATTGCCAGAAGATGTAAATAAAGAATTATCATCTGCGCCAAGTATAAATCATGCCGAGAAAATCGTAGAGTATTTTGTTAATGGAAAAGTGAGCTAATTCATTCGATTCTATGCCTAGAATAATGGATTTCTAGGCATGTGGAGAATTAAATGACTTGGCCCAGCCTATGTGGTCGCAGCGTGAACAGACCTGATCTAGATGTTGTAAATGTTGAGTCATTCCACAATACATGCAGGAATAAAACCTGTCTGTTTCATAAACTGTTGCGGTGATATACGACTTGGGAAATAAAGGTAAGCCCCAGCGCGTATCTTGCGGTGAATAAAAAAGAATACTTAAACATCCATCCGTTTCAAGTAGTGCGCTTTTCACCTGACCCAAATGTTCGATATGTTGTTGGCGCATTTCTGCAAAAAACTCATCATGGGAATATTTTTCTTTTTTGATATCTGAAATGACTAACATGCCATGTTCTACAATATATAATGGTTCACCTTCTAATAATTTTTCGATTTTCTTATTTTTCATCATCAGCCAAGTGGTCATACGATATAATATAATAATGGTGCACATCACCAAAAAGGCCTGAATAATTGGCACATCTTCTACAAACATCGGATCGCCAGCCGCAGAACCTAAACACAAAATAATAGCGAGTTCGAATATAGACAGTTGCCGAATACCGCGTTTACCTGAAATACGCAAGAATATCAAAACAAGAATATACATTGCTGTACAACGAAGCAGTATTTCCAGCATAAAATCAAAAGAAGTGTCATAAATAAATATTTTAAATAAATCCATTTAATCATTGCTCAATATTGTTTGTGATTAGCATAGATAAATCGAATAAAAAAATAAAGGTCTAATCTTTTAATTTTAAGATTAGACCTCTGTAAAATTTTAGTTCTTAAGTATTTTATAGGATATTTTTTTCTTGATTGAATTTTTATAAGACGCTAAAAGGATAATATGAATTTCATATTTAATTTTGTTGTTGGGTATGTTGATTTGCATCGATATGTTTTGAATTTTTTTGTTCATGATCTGGTTGAGGTAATTTTTGTCTATCCGGCTGTAAATGATGACCAGAATGATCTGGACTACGCGGTTCTTCACCATGTTGATTTGGAATAGGTTTCTTTTGGTGATTTTGATTTGAATGACTCATCATATTTCCTCATTGTAATGTGTTGATTTACAACTATCTGGTATATTTCAATCATTTTATTAAAGCAGGAAAAAATAAAAGTGAAATGTAATAAATGTTGCATGATATTTTTTTGTAAGCAATGAAAAATTAAGTGATTGAAATATAATTTAATATTATTTTTATTTGATAAATTAAGCATGGGTTTATATCATATCATTACAAAGTTGAGGTGTTTTTTTACAATCGATATAATAAGAGATTTAATGAGTTTTGTTGTATCCTTCATTAGAAATAATTTTATATATTTAATTGCATAAATTCTCTTTTATATACTGATTCTCAATCAAATTATAGCAAGCTTATAAATATAAATTTAACTTTACTTAAATAATTTTAATTTTATTAAGTTATTTTGAAAAACATGGACAAAATGTTGTATATATCATTTTTCTCAAATGATTCCAAATGTTTCACTGTAAATTTATATTTTATAAATTATTGAAAAAGCTCTATATTTATTATTTTGATGTAATTTTGGATACTTAAATTTACAAAGGTGGAGTATCAATAAAAGAAAGAGATTTTTATATTAATAATGAAGTTAAACATGAATATATAAGGAAAACAAATGCCAATAATTGCCAAGGAAAGATTGTTAAAGCTATTGCACGAAGTTCCTGAAAATTACTATGAGTTGGTCAATTTTTTTCTCGATGCAGATATTTCGATTGCTGATAAAAATATAAAGTCAAAAACTTTCCTGCAACGAGAAATTGATAAATTAAATATAGAAAATTTACAATTTCCGCAACTAAACCAATTAAGAGCATGGCTTGAACAAGAAAATAAATCCACTCGGGAAGAATATCAAAATTATCTTGTAATGCGTAAACAGGGTGGAAAAAGACAATATTTTAGCAATCTGGGGCAGGCATTTGAGTTTTTAACCAAAGTTGCACCGCTTAAACAGGTGGATGGTGCTTGGCTATATAGCACGGTAAATTACTGGAATAATACGGATTTACATGACTTAATCCTGATTTATCTGGAAGAACTGGGAACCGGGAAAGCGACTGCCAATCATGTATGTTTATATCATCATCTTTTAAAAAACTTGGGTTTGGATGAATGGAATTTATATCTTGAAGATGAATATTATCAACAGGCAGCAATACAGCTGGCATTAGGTTATGCACCACCGGAATTTTTACCGGAAATCATGGGATATAATCTTGAGTATGAGCAATTACCCTTACATTTATTGATTACCAATTTTGAGCTTGCTGAACTCGGTGTGGATGCTTCTTATTTTAATCTGCATATTACCATTGATAATCAGGATAATGGCCATGCACATCGTTCCATTAAAATGGTGGAAAAGTTTGCAACAAAATATCAGGACAAAGACAATTTCTACCATAAATTAAAGCAGGGTTATGCACTCAATCAATTGGGAGTTGGTAGTGTGCAAATTATTCGTGAGTTAAATCTCGATTATTTCGTTCATAAAATTTTAAAGAAAAAAGCCATAACTGGGTCACTTATTCATAATAATCGATGTGTTTTTAATCATAAGACGGTCAATCAGTGGCTTTCCAGTCCGGAGCAAGTCGAATTGTTCATTGCCTATTTAGTCGAATCAGAATGGATTAAGTTTGGCACAGATCCGGAAGAAAGCCGTTTCTGGAAATTAATCCATAGTGAAAGTGGGCGAATGTTTGGTGTATTTAATTTGGCTGAAAGACAAATTATTTATGACTGGATTCGTGGTGAGTTTCCTAGTCGATTCAGGATATCACATACCCATCCTATTCCTTATCTACACGATACAGATCGCTTTACTTTAGATTATCTCGCGCAACTTGAACATGAGAAGCTGCAATCAGTGATTCATCATTCGCCTGATATTTCAGACAAGATGAACCAGTTGATTCCCTATCTTGCACCACATTTACATCACCAGAAAATGGGTTTATGGAGTACCCATGTTTATACCCAATTACTCTTTCCTTACGTGTTACAGCCTTGAATTCAAATTTTTAACATATAGCCAATTATGAAGGTAGCCATATGAATAAGCATCAGTCAAAACACAACAACGCAAGTGAAGTTGCTGGAACAGATTCTCCGGATAAAGACAACCATAGTTTGAAATCGGATCAGTTGGATCAATTTCGTAGTGATGCTTCGCATCAGGCATTGACCACCAACCAAGGCGTCAAGATTTCTGATAATCAAAATAGTTTAAGGGCAGGGGTTCGTGGCTCAACGCTACTTGAAGATTTTATTTTAAGAGAAAAAATTACACATTTTGATCACGAACGTATTCCAGAACGTATCGTACATGCGCGTGGTGTCGGCGCACATGGATATTTTCAAGCTTATGCCGGTAATGAGAAATATAGCAAAGCCGGATTTTTAACCGACCCAGATATTCAAACACCGGTTTTTGTTCGTTTTTCTACAGTACAAGGACCACGCGGTTCTGCTGATACGGTTCGGGATATCCGTGGTTTTGCCATTAAATTCTATACACAGGAAGGAAATTTCGATCTGGTCGGAAATAATGCACCAGTATTTTTTATTCAGGATGGGATTAAATTTCCAGACTTTGTCCATGCAGTTAAACCGGAACCTCATACTGAAGTGCCTACTGGTGCTTCTGCACATGATACCTTTTGGGATTTTGTCTCTTTGGTGCCGGAATCTGCACATGCAGTAATGTGGGCGATGTCTGATCGTGCGATTCCACGAAATTTGCGTTCGATTCAAGGTTTCGGGGTCCATACCTTTCGTTTGATTGATGCACAAGGTAAAGGTCGTTTTGTAAAATTTCATTGGACGCCAAAACAGGGATTGGCTGCCTTGGTCTGGGATGAGGCACAAAAACTGGCAGGAAAAGATCCGGACTTCCATCGTCGTGATTTGTATGAAGCGATTGAAAATGGCTTTTATCCGGAATGGGAACTCGGAATACAGATTGTTGAAGAAGAAAACGAAATGGATTTTGATTTTGACATCCTTGATCCGACCAAAATTATTCCGGAAGAATTGGTGCCAGTGATTCCAATCGGGAAGTTTGTGCTGAATCGTAACGTCGATAATTTCTTTGCCGAAATTGAACAGATAGCATTTTGTCCAGGACATATCGTTCCGGGGATCGATTTTAGTAATGATCCTTTATTACAGGCACGTTTATTTTCCTATACAGATACACAAATCAGTCGATTGGGTGGCCCGAATTTTCATCAACTTCCAATCAATAAACCAGTATGTCCATTTCATAATCAACAACGTGATGCCATGCATCAAACTACCATTCACAAAGGACAAGCATCTTATCAACCAAATTCGATTGATAATAACTGGCCGGTTGAAACCCCACCAGCCGAGAAAAATGGCGGTTTTGAAAGTTATCAGGAACGCATTGATGGTCATAAAATTCGTCAGAGAAGTGAATCTTTTGCCGATCATTTTTCTCAGGCACGTTTGTATTATCAAAGTCTAGCACCGCATGAACAAGGCCATGTTGTCGATGCCTATACTTTTGAATTGAGTAAAGTGCAGCGTCAACATATCCGGGAAAGAGAAGTGCAGGAGGTTTTGGCGCAGATTGATCTGGATTTGGCCAAACAGGTCGGGGATAATTTGGGAATTGAGATTGCGACTGACCAGACTTTGCCTAAAGCTGCCGAAAAATCCAAAAAACTTTCCATGCTGGCGTTTATACCGGAAGATATTGTCGCCAAAAAAATTGCAGTATTGGTACATGATGGTGTAAATCCAGACAATATTGCAGCGATTAAAGACTGGGCAGCACAGGAGCAAGCCGTCGTTCATGTATTAACACCTTTAGCTGCGCCAGTAAAAGATGCAAAAGATCAACAGGTTGCATCAGATGGGATGCAAAAGGCTGAACCTTCGATTGCCTATGATGCCGTGATTGTTGTGGATGGTGATAATCTGGACAAAGTAGAAAAAGATGGGGTTGCCAAGCATTATATTCTTGAAGCCTATAAACATCTTAAGCCAATTATTTTGCTGGGTGATAAATCTGGCTTAACTGAAATTTTGGATTTAGAGGTGGATGATGGGGTGTTGAGTGCGGATAAATTTACTGCTGTTAAAAAAGAATTGACGGAGCGTATTCGGCATCATCGTATCTGGTCAAGAGAGGCAGTGGTTAAAAGTATTCCGGCTTAAATGAATTTTGTAATTCAATAAAAATACCCTGAACATTAATTTTCAGGGTATTTTTTATCTTTAATATTAAATGATTTGTATATTAATTGGTCCAGCGATTCCACGCATCACGAACTGCATATTTTGCATGTTCCCATTTTAATCGTGATTCACCTTTAAATTGTTCCCATTTGCTGGATAAATCATCTTCTACATCTTCAAACTTTTTACTCTTATCATAATTCGGACGATTTTTATAACCGAATTGATAGGCATTGCGATAATCCCGATCATAATCTAAATCACCATATACTTCCTGATTATTATGATAATAAGGCGTATAAATATAATTTTCCCGCCAATAAATATCTTCTGGATCACCATCGGCAGTATTCAGATAACCGTTGACTCGATTCCAGCTATCGCGAGTAGCTTCACGCGCTTCTTCCCATTTTAAATGGGAATTATTTTTTGCCTGTTCCCATTTTGTGGCAAGCTCAGGTTCGATATCCTCAAAGGTATAATCTGGGGAATGGATTCTGGATTCATAACCCAAGCGATAGGCCGAACCATAATCCTGATCATAATCCAGTGCACCGTATTTATCCGTAGCAGATTGATAATATGGGGTTGTGGTATAGGTATCTCGCCAATAGGCTTCTTCAATAGTCGGATTGAACTTCTCCGCAGTATTATGTCCTGCCAATGCGCCTGCAATACCACCGGCAATACCGCCAATCACTGCACCTACAGGACCGCCAGCCAAGCCTATTGCTGCGCCTGCTGACGCACCAAAAGCAGTCCCTATACCAGTTCCGACTGGATGAGAGCCGGGTTCATCGGTAATTGGATCTGCATTTAAAGCATCACGCTGTTCCGGGGTTAATGCTTCTTTGTCTGAATTTGGATTTAATTTATTGGAATGAATGTGATTGTCAGTCATGTCTTTACTCCTTGATTTATTAAAATTGAACGATAATTAAGTTGCTCAATGAGATTTACTTTAGAAGGTATTTTTATAAATATAAACGTAGATGTTGTTACGTTATGAGATGTGAATATTTTTTTAGGTGAATATATGTCAAATGTGTTGTTGGTTATTCATAGGAGATGTTACTAAATATATGTTATAAAATTATACAATGTAAAACTGAATAATATTCCAATTTAATGTGATATTGAAAATTAATGGTTTTTCTATTCCATTGCGGTGATCATAAATTATAAAATTTCAAAAAAATTATTTATGCTACATATTATTATATTTTATCTATATTGATTTACGGGATAAAACAATTATAAAAAAACAGCATGCCAAATTATTTGTTAATTTAATATCATCTGATTTTACATATCAAGGTAAATAAAATGGTAAATGTCAATCATGAACAACAATATCCTTCTGTTCCACCCAAACAACATCAATCTCATCAGCCGGGTCAACAGGAAAAAATGCATCCTGAGCCAGAGATTATTAAAGCCACTCACCAAGGCAGTGACAAATTAAAAGATAAGGTGGTGCTGATCAGTGGTGGTGATAGTGGCATTGGTCGTTCCATTGCAGTTCTCTTTGCTCGGGAAGGTGCAGATATTGCAATCATTTATCTAGAAGAGCAGGATGATGCAGAAAAAACCAAACAATGGGTAGAACAAGAAGGTAGAACATGTTTACTGCTAAAAGGGGACTTGAGTGAGAGTCAAACCACAGCCAAGCATGTAGATGAAGTACTTAAAACTTTTGGCAAGATTAATATTTTAATTAATAATGCTGGGGTGCAATATCCTCAATCTGCGCTAACCGATATTAGTGATGAACAATTGGCCAAAACATTTCATACCAATATTTTTGCCATATTTTATTTAACTAGACAGGTTCTGCCGCATTTACATCCCGGTGATAGTATTGTTAATACAACTAGCATTACCAGTTATCAGGGGCATGATGAGTTAATTGATTATGCCAGTACAAAGGGTGCAATTACGACTTTTACCCGTAGTCTATCCAATAATTTGCTCAAGCAGAAAAAAGGCATACGAGTCAATGCGGTTGCTCCAGGTCCGATCTGGACACCATTAATTCCGAGTAGTTTTGATGCCGAGACTGTTGCACAATTTGGGAAAGATACTCCGATGGGAAGAATGGGACAACCCAGTGAAGTTGCACCTGCCTATTTATTTTTATGTTCCGATGATGCTAGCTATATTAGTGGACAGGTCATTCATGTCAATGGTGGAACGATTGTAAATGGATAATCAATAATAGATAGCGTATGGGAATATCTCTTATTTCTACAGTATTTAGTTTCATATATCTATAAAAATGATGGGACCAATGATCTAAAATGAAAATTTGGTCCCAATCAGTTTATAAATATTGCAAGAAAATAAATATCAATAAACGTTCGTATTATTTTGCATCCGTCTTTTATAAATATGCCGTTCGCCTGAATAGGCATGTAAAGTAGCCGTAGTAAGCAAGTGTATCTGTAACGTCAACGGTCGATCCCTGCTATACAGTAGAATAACAGTTGTATAACATAATGTAATACTATAACATAACAATTAACATAAATAGGAGATTACTGTGCGCCCTCATGCTTTATCCATTGCAATTTTACTGTCTATCCATCATGCACATGCTTCTGAAACAGAAGAAATTATTTCTCTACCGCTGATTCAGGTCGATGCAGAACAACTTACTTTGGTGGACAATGTGGTAAAGGTGGAAAACCAGAATGCAGATAATAAGACTTTGGGAGATGCACTAAAACATATCTCTGGCGTACAAAGCAGTGCTTTTGGTCCAAATGCGGGAGCACCGGTAATCCGAAGTTTAAGTGGGAATCGTGTACAAATTCTGGAAGATGGCGCATCAATCTATGGTATGAATGCCATCAGCGGTGATATTAGTATTCCTTTTGATCCTTTGTTTAGCCAAACCATCACAGTCAATAAATCGTCAGATAGTGTACGTTATGGCGGTAATGCCATTGGTGGAAGTGTCAATGTTGATACAGGCTTGATTGATCAGGATATGCCGGATAAAAATGCCAATCTGGAAGTGGTGGCAAAAAAAGGTTGGAACGATTTTAATGCCAAGGGGTTTAAGCTTAATTTAAATAATCAGCATAATTTTTCGACCAATTTTCTGTTTTCTACGCAGGATATTTCTTCTTATAAAATTCACGGAAATAGCAAAGCAAGCGTATGTAATACTGCTTTATTTCCTGCCAGTGGGGGCACCAATACTGCATTAGCTGATGCCTGCCAAAAAGAAGCACGGATTCAACAGGTATATAACACTGCTTCACAGCCTTATATTGATCAATTTATGACAGAAAATCCAGATTGGGCAGATGGTACATTTTCATTTTATACCGATCAACCCACTTCAGTTTGGAGTGGTAAAACCTATATCAATCCGGAAAACCCTGATTATGTTCCAGATACACCCAAATATACTCAAAATAAAATCAATAGAGATGTGACACCGGACTACAAAAATAAACTGGGCAATAGTTATTTTGAGAATCAGCATTATGCCATTGGGAGCACTTATTTATTTGATCGCGGCTATATTGGTATCAGTGCAGATTCGAAAAAAAGTGAATATGGTGTACCGGGATTTTCGCTGGAAAATAAATCATTCCAAGCCAATTATGATGATGGATTGCCCGTTGGTGTCAAAACTGATCAACGAAAATATACGCTACAAAGCCAGTTAAATTTTGAATCACCTTTTTTAAACCAAATCCAGTTTAATACCAATAAATTGATCAACACTTCTGGTGAATATTTAGGGGCAGAAATTGCCAATCGCTATAAATTTGATACGCAACAGGCAGAATTATTACTCAAACATCAACCGATGAAATTGTTAAGTGGTTTTGTTGGATTGAATTACGTCGATCGCAAAGTTAAAGGGCAGGGCGAGTTACGTTATCTACCTGATCTCAACACACAAACACAGGCAATATTTATTAAAGAAAAGTTGGATTTTAACTGGTTAGAATTAGATGCAGGCTATCGTACAGAGCGGGTAGAGCATAAAGTTCAGGACAGTGATTTTAAGACATCCAGAAATTCACCCAATGTAGAATTAAAGGATCGTAAATTAAATCTGGATAGTTTTAATGTCGGATCATATCTAAAATTTAATGATTTAATCGGACTAAAATTACGTTATTCAGTTTCGGAAAGAGCGCCGGAAATTAATGAGTTATATGCAAGTAATGCGCATTATTCCATTATGCTACAAGAAGAAGGGAATCAAAATCTTAAAGAAGAAAAATCCAAGAATCTAGAATTAACAGGATTGATTCATTATAAGGATTTCGATTTTGAGGCGACTGTTTATAAGATGAAATATGATAATTATCTATATCTGACCCATTCAGGTTTACAAACAGCAAATCGTTTGCCGCTCAAATATTGGACGCAGACAGATACTGAAATTACTGGTTTTGAAATTGATGTCAAACAAAAAGTTGATTTAAATTATTATGGCAATTTGGTTCTTTCTGCTTTTGCAGATTTAGTCAAAAACAAGAACCTGAATCCGAATGAATATAGCCTGTTTAATGACGGCAATTATTTGCCGAATATGCCAACCAACCGTTATGGGGCAAATATTGAATGGGAGAAAAATGATTGGTCGGCCCGATTATCCAGTATTTATTATGATAAACCTCAGTATCTGGGTAAAAATGTATCTCAGGAAATTCCTTTACCTGCATATAATATGGTTGATCTACAAATTCGTAAACATTTAAAACTACATAATGCAGATTTTGATGTATTTTTAAATGGTTCAAATTTGTTAGATGAAGATGCTCGACCACAAAATTCACCATTAAAATATATTGCACCACTTCCCGGGCGTGGATTTCAAATTGGGGTAAGCATGAAACTTTAAGTATTAAGTAATTTTTGTTTGATAACATCAAGACAGCCGATGATTTTAAGGACTATAGGCTGTCTTGATGAGGTTTTATATCTTTTTAAGCGACCTATGCGGTAGAGTAAAGAATTTTTAAGGTTTCTAAGCGGTGTATGCCACCGTGAACGGGGCATTCTGTGCGAAATACGATATGGTTTATTTCTAAGCGGTGTATGCCACCGTGAACAGGCATACAACCATGTTGTTAATAGTGTGAAGTTTCTAAGCGGTGTATGCCACCGTGAACAACAGACCAAGGCACAAAAATGGTTCAATGAATTTCTAAGCGGTGTATGCCACCGTGAACCAAAGAAAATTTTGCAACAGCTTATGATCTTTTTTCTAAGCGGTGTATGCCACCGTGAACGCATATTTAAGTGTAAGCAATGGCTTTGCATGTTTCTAAGCGGTGTATGCCACCGTGAACAATACTGTCAAGAAAAAAATATAAGCTGGCATTTTCTAAGCGGTGTATGCCACCGTGAACAAAATTCACGTATCGCATGGGGGCTTCAAGCTTTTCTAAGCGGTGTATGCCACCGTGAACTATATAGCAACGCATACGCACGTGTATATAGATTTTCTAAGCGGTGTATGCCACCGTGAACTTATTCAGCAAAACATTTAATCGAACGCAATCTTTCTAAGCGGTGTATGCCACCGTGAACTTGACGTGTTGCAGCGTGACAATGGCGGACGTTTTCTAAGCGGTGTATGCCACCGTGAACCTAAACTTCGATCTGTATAACTTGCCCCGATGTTTCTAAACGGTGTATGCCACCGTGAACTTCGCACATCATAACAACTGTAGTTATGTTGTTTTCTAAGCGGTGTATGCCACCGTGAACATCCAGCAATACACTTTAATGACTGATGAAATTTTCTAAGCGGTGTATGCCACCGTGAACTAAATGAGCGTGAACTATCCGCTAACAGGTATTTTCTAAGCGGTGTATGCCACCGTGAACTGTGCCAATCCGCCCCAGTACGCTCTATTATCTTTCTAAGCGGTGTATGCCACCGTGAACCGCACACGTTTTTCGGAAATGCGGACAAAACATTTCTAAGCGGTGTATGCCACCGTGAACATTGATAGAGACATCTGTTGTTTTTCTTTTAATTTCTAAGCGGTGTATGCCACCGTGAACATTCACCCCAACAGGTAACCCAGAAGTAGACTTTTCTAAGCGGTGTATGCCACCGTGAACGCCTGCTCCCATGCCGCGATGTCGGCAGCATATTTCTAAGCGGTGTATGCCACCGTGAACTATTCAAAACCGCATCACTGTAATGTGTTCAATTTCTAAGCGGTGTATGCCACCGTGAACGAGATTGGCGACAATCCTATGCGTCCATCAAGTTTCTAAGCGGTGTATGCCACCGTGAACGATGTATATACAGCGACGCCGCTTAGAAGACTTTTCTAAGCGGTGTATGCCACCGTGAACGCATTATGGCAAACAGATACAGCACGCACCATTTTCTAAGCGGTGTATGCCACCGTGAACAAGATGTGCACACTATCGTTGTAGACTTGGATTTTCTAAGCGGTGTATGCCACCGTGAACACTGGTAATCGCTCAATATCATTAGGCCAAAATTTCTAAGCGGTGTATGCCACCGTGAACGTAGTGAGCTGTTCGCCAGCACGTTGAATGTATTTCTAAGCGGTGTATGCCACCGTGAACTTCGCACATCGTAACAACTGTAATTATGCTGTTTTCTAAGCGGTGTATGCCACCGTGAACCAGATACTATGAAGGTATGGGGATCAATCATCTTTCTAAGCGGTGTATGCCACCGTGAACAGCGAGGCAACTTCATGAAAAAATGCACTTTATTTCTAAGCGGTGTATGCCACCGTGAACCTTTCTTCTTTTTTCTGGCTTCTTGCAAAAAATTTCTAAGCGGTGTATGCCACCGTGAACAAAAGCCAACAATGTCCAAGGAAGATTTTTTTTTTCTAAGCGGTGTATGCCACCGTGAACCGGTATGCGAGGACATCGAATGCTTTCCGAATTTTCTAAGCGGTGTATGCCACCGTGAACGCTCTGTATGAAAACCTGAATAGTTATCTTTATTTCTAAGCGGTGTATGCCACCGTGAACATTCATCAATAGAATAGATTTCTTGCTCACCCTTTCTAAGCGGTGTATGCCACCGTGAACTTGATGATGCTGCGCCATAGTCACCAGTTGATTTTCTAAGCGGTGTATGCCACCGTGAACTACAGAATTTGCGATTGGAACTTTGGTAGCTTTTTCTAAGCGGTGTATGCCACCGTGAACAAAAATTTGGTTATAGCCCTGATGGATTGATTTTTCTAAGCGGTGTATGCCACCGTGAACTCCGAAACACCTAAATCCCAAAACGTCATCACTTTCTAAGCGGTGTATGCCACCGTGAACTGTAATCATAAAGCAAAAAATAAAGTTATAACAGTGCTTTAACTCTAAAAAGTAATAAATACCCAAAGTTTTAAGCAAAGTTATAACTTATTGATTTTATTAAGCTGTTAAAGAGATCAAAAAAATATTGGGTTAAAACTCAGGAACTGTCGCTGTTCGGCTGAGTCCATATGTCCCAAATTTTTTATTATTCGCTTCATCAGCGAGGGTTTTCCCGATATAAAGTCTAAACTTTCTATCATGGCTTAAACTCTTTAAATTGATATAAGGTTCAGCATTAGGCTGTTGGATTAAATCTTTAAAATGGGATTCTGCTTCATTTAATGAAATATTCCTTCGAGCTGCCTGATGCACAATCCGTTGTTCAATCGTCAATTTAGGATTTGCTTTAAAGTAACACGCATATCCTGTGATTTTCCCTTGTGGGACTTCTCTTGGGCTTGTGGTATGTACATAATCTGTTAAACGATCAAGCCATTTATTGAGATTAAGCTGTATCAGTTCATTTTCAGAGTTAGCAAATATACGAATTTTTGAACCTAAAAAACCAATATGTTTTTGTTCATTAATCCGATATTGGGGAAAAGAAACCCCATAGGGAATCTGTTCCTGCTCGTCTTTATGTTCGACAAAAGCGAGGTGGAGTTGAGTATAAAGTTTGGACCAGATGAAATATAAAGATATTTCAGTTTGCTCAATGAGGGTGATTTCTTGGTAATAGAGCATAATTACTCCTTACCACTTTGGCCAAAAACACCACCACGAACTAGAACAGCCATCACATAATGTTCTTGTTCAGGATTTTCTAAACTTTCACCTAATGCATATTTATCAAATAAACTAAAGAAATCTTTTTTGTCTTTAGGTGTGCGATAGGCTTTACCCAAATTAGTTACGGCTCCATACGGTTCAATGGCTATAGCCATTTGCTTATTATCAAACTCTGGATACCAAGTATCAATTGTACGTAAAGCATTACCGATCTTTTGTGAGTGCATTGCTGCAACATCATTGACGTGATAAAGAATTTTGCTTTTTTCACCTTTGCCTTTATCTAGTACAAGTTCTTCACTTGGATAAACTTCTTGTCCATTGCCAACAAGAGCATAAGCTTCAATGTTAATCAATAAATAGGGTAATTCACCTTTAAGTGCTTGTGCTATTTTATCTGTAAGTAATTGAATATTATCGTTAATTTTATTAAATTCGTTGAGTTTATATTGCTTGGCATCGAATGTAAGCGGTTTTTCTTCACCTGTCAATGTCACAATGACTTCCACTTTTTCAGCACCGACTCGGTTACGCCATAAGAAACGAGCATTGGCGATATTTAATGCGTAACGTTTTGCCAGTTCAGTAAAGCCGTATGTAGAGATATAGTTTTTAGCAATTTGATTGTAGGATTGTAAAAATGTTTCGTTATTACATGCAGATGGATTTTCTATACCACCTAATACTTTTAATGTAAAAGAAACTTTTAACGTATCTTGATTTTCACCTAAAGCACAAGCATCTACAGTTTGTAAATTTGCTTTCTCAACTTCTGCATTTAATTTTGTTGGGTCTCCAGCAACCGCAGGTTTTAGACGATTGGAGATTGTTCCTCGAACAGACTTTGGAATAAGTTTTAATGCACTTTGTTCGGTGCGATTATCCCAATTAGTTCCATAGAAATAACCATCTGATGGTACTAGTTTTTTTTCAAATGCTAAAACACTCGCAATTGTATTTTCTTTTTTAGCCATGATTAAAACTCCTTAATATATAATTAGATAGATTGGTTTTGGCAAAGGTAGAGGTTGTTATCAAGATCAACATAATATTGCCATAATAGTTGATCAATATTTTCAATACGATAGGGCATGACAAACTCACCAAGTGTGATTATGGCTTCAGTAAAACGGTGTGGTGTATTTGCATCTCTTTGGTTTGTGGCTTGTCCAAGTTCAGAAATTCCTTGAAAACCAACAGCAATTGGTACAAGCCAACCTTTTTCTTTACGGCTACTTGACCACGCTACTTTGCCATGTTCATCAAGTGCTGAGTTATGCGTTACTTTTAAATAATCTAATACAGCATCTAAGGCATCTTTTTGCTCATTTTCCATTGCATGCTTGACTAAATCACGACGCTCAATAAGAACATGACCTAGCATGAGTTTATTAGAAATTTTTCTAAGTTCTTGATCTTCATCCTCATCTTCATCAAAACTTAGAATTTGGCAGTTTTTTAGTGAAAGTACATCACCACTAGCAAATTTCATTGTTAATACAAGTTGTTTGACTGTCTGTAAAAGTTGTTCAATCTGATCTGGACTGATATTTTTATATTCAATTAAAAGTGAAACTTCTAAATGACATCGTGCTTCCTCAATAAAAGCAGGGCGATTACCATCTTTATCCAACGGATTTGCTGTGCCAACAATCGAAGACACAAAATCACCATGACCTTTGTAGGTTTGCAAATTGAACTCATGGCAACTTACAGCAATTTTATCTAAAGTAATGTCAGCAAAATTTAGTGCTTGTAGCTTACGTTGCAAAGCATGGATGGCACCTAGCCAAGCTGTCATCGCAGGAAAACCAATGGTAAAGGGGCTGCTCATAGCATTGGCATTATGGATTTTAAGATGAGGAATTAAAATAAAACGACGCATTAAAAAAACTCCTTATCTTTTTTCACAGCTTCATTTACCACCGTTTTGACGTGTAAAAGCTCACCATCCCCTAGTTTAAAGGCATCTTGAATCACTTTTTCATAACTTTTTAAAATCCAACTTGCAATGACTTTTGCGAGTTCATTACGCCATTCATTATCTCGTTCATTTTGATAAGCATCGTCCAACCAAATACGTTGTAATTTAGGTAAAGTTTCATAATAGTCTTGATTAGACCAGCCTTCCTCATAATGCTTACGAATTTTAAAAGCTTCTAATAAAATGCGATCAATTATAAAGTGAATAATGTTGCGAATAGCTTCACGAATATCATTATTATTTAGTTCAATCTGCATAAATTTATGCAATTGAGTAAAACTTTCTTGAAAATTATTACGATACAGACACTGTATAAAAAAATCTGTTTTAGGCAAATGAATAGAACGCTTTTCTAGTTTTGGTGGGCAGCTTGATAACAAATAAGCACGTCCAGCATTTTGGCTATTTAATACACTCACATTTTGTGGTTGTGTTCCACCAAAAGCGGTTACGGTTAAATCATAAATATCAGCATAACCAACATCATCTAATTCATTTTTTTTACGATACTCTTTGGCTTGTTTAGTCTGTTCGGAGAAACGTAGATGATCAATACGCTGTTTTAATTCTGTGATTAATCCGGAGGGTGTTAAAATAGACAATAAATGGTAATCTTTGTTTTTAATTGGAAAATAAACTTGCTTAATTAAGTGATCTGTTCTTGATGTTGTATCAGCAGCTTTGATTTTTAGAAAATCAGAACGTAAATTTTCAAAATTTGCAGTTGGAGTACTAATAATTTTTTTTAATTTTTCATCATTTTGTTCTAGATTATCCAAAAGGGTTTTGCCATTTGATAATTGGATACTTAAAAATTTAAATACGTCCATTGCCGCAGCATTACCAAAAACATCCAATGGATAATCCACATTACCACTACGTAAATAACCATCACCACTTTTTTTACTATTGGCAATAATGCTTGATGTTTTAGCACTAGGATGACTAAATTTACTCGGATGACTTACCATAGAAAGTTGTTTAACTCGGTTGGCAGCATCAGGTAACCATTCTGCCAGACTAAATTTGCTTGCTGCTTGCTGTTGTAAATCAGCAATCTCATAATCATCTTTTGCTTTTTTTAAACGATTTTTGAGCCATAGGACTTTACGATCATTTAAAAATATCTTTATATTTTCTGTCATACTGAATTTCCTCGATTATTCTTTATCCAAAACTATTAGACCAAATTGATCCGAATATATTAAGTTTTTGCCCTCAAGATATTCTGGCAACATGATTTCCCCATATTGTTTTGATAATTTTTCAACCTCTTGATCAATATCATCTATATCAGGATTTCGTGCAATAGCTAAACGACATAGAATGTCGTAATAATTACGATTTAGCCAAAGTCGTTCAGTTTCCAACCTATTCAATTCAAAATTTTTAATGCTGTACCAACTTGTTCGATCAAGATACTCACCAAAATCATCTTTGATACACATCGTAAGCTTACGATTTTTAAAAACTCTAAAAAGTTGAATGTTAGGTGAGCTTTGCCGAAATGGATTAAAACGTTGTGACAAAGCTGTCAAATACCATGTTTCATTCAGCCAAGCACTAAGAAATTTAGCACCATGGTTATCATAAGAGGTTAATTGATAGGCAGTCACTGCATGTTCAAGGTCAGCCAATTTTTTCTTAAACTCTAAAGGTTGATTTGTTTGAATACGTGGAATTGCATTAATACCATTTCCAATATTTGTAATGTCTAAGAGTTGCTTTAAATCCTTTGTATCTAGTCTAAAACGGTTATTTTGTTCAAAACCTGGTTTTTCAAAGGCAACTTTAGCTTTGCGTAATGCCCTTATGTTATATTGCATTAGCGCAATATTCGGTTGTTTAATATTTTGTTCTAATTTACGATGGCGTAAAACTCGTCCAGAGAGTTGAATAATAGAACGATAAGAAGATGGTTCTATAATCGCCCAATCAAAATCATGATCTCGTCCGACTTCCTCCACAGGTGTTGCCACTAGAATAAAAATAATATTTTCACAATCTGTATGGTCTAAATGCTGACGAATTATTAGGTCAGAAAAAGCTTTTGCTTGCTCACCTTGCTTTTCTTTGCGTTTTAGGACGTCATCTAAATGATGCTCTTGTTCACTGCGTAGCAACAACACTTGTCGACTGTGATATGCCATGATACGAGGCGCGATATTGTCTGACCATTCAGCATTAAGTAAATATTGGGTGAGCGCGACGCAAGGTGGAATATTGGCAATACGAATTACGCCAAACGAAACTTTTTTACCTGTTTTTAGATCAATCGTATGATGTGCTTGATGTAGGGTTTCCGCTTCTCGTTTTATTCGTTCAAAATATTGATTTTGGATACTTTGATCCAATTTATCTTTGGTTTTTTCTATCACCAAATCCTCGCACTCTACGATATAGGCTTTATGCTTAACAATCTGTTTTTGTAGATAATCTGAACGTACTTGTACAAAGCTATAATGAAAATTTTGATATTGCTTAATAATTTGTTCATCACGAGATAAATGAACAGTCTGAACTTTTGTTTTAAACTCATCCACCCACATACTGATGACATCATTATTTTTAATTTTCTTAAATGCACAATACAGTTGCCATCCATGTTGATAAGCATTAAAAAAACCTTCTGCCAATGCGGGTGGAATAGTGGCTGACGAAATCATGACTTTTCGTCCCAACATGCCTGTTAAATGAATCAAACGAGCAATTGCAATTAAATCCTGACCATTAAAATCATCCACTTCATCAATAACCAAGTCAGAAGATGATAGGCGTAAACTTGGCAGAATATATTTTCCACCACGTTTGGTTTCTGTTGCTGTCATGATGTGATCAATGGTACAAGCTAAAACAGGTTTATATAAGAATGCTTTATTCTTTTCTGACTTGCTTTTCATTGAAGGGTTTGTCGGAAAAAGTGCATCCATAAACTCTGCTTGTGGCATGTCTTCATAGAGTAATTCATTGTCTAGTAATTCTTCTAATGATTCTGAGCCAAGTTCTTCGATATTATCGTCTTCATCTTCTTTATGGTTAGTTTTTTGATGATGTAATTCTTGTACGGCTTTAGAGCCAATCAAAACGGCTAGTTCATCCTTGGATAAACCAATATCATGAGTATATGAATCACCGGTTTGTAAGGTAAGTGTTCTTAAGCCAAGTGCAAGGATATATCGGAGGGAGTTTCCTCCTTCGGATAAGGCCTGCATAATCTTGGCATTGGCAATGGTTTTCCCTTTACCTGTACTTGCCATATTGACAATAAACCAACCTTGGTTTTTCGAATTTTCATTCTTAATATCGAATTGCTGAATTGCTTTGACGGCTTGATCTTGCCATTCAAATTCTTGAGGACTTTTTTTCTTCAACTTTTGTAAATCGTAAGCAGACTGCATTTCTTCGGCTAAGCGACTCAATGATTGTGACACTTTTAAAGCATTATCACTAACCCGAACGAGATGCTCATCCAGTTTTTGTTTCGGCTGTCTGGTTTTTGAATCTGTATTGGCAATTAATGTTAATGATGTTTTCCATTTTAAATCGGCATCACAAGAGGAATAATAATGGTCTCCTAACATTAAACATAAGCGTGCATGATGCAAAACGATTCGCCAACTACCATCTTGTAATGTTTGATAAGCATTATCTGTTTCTTGTAGTAAGCGATTTGCCCATTTCGTTGTTTGTTTTTTCCATTCGCTCGATTGACTTAGTAAACCTTGTTGAAACTCGAAACATTTTTTTAATCTTTTTTGATAATCTGTTTCATCTTGCTTATTTTGATAGCCCCATTGTGCAGAAATAATTTTTAGTAAACTTGATAGTTCAGATTTTTCTTCATCACTATAATGTTTCCTTTCATCTTCATTTTTTAAATCTGGTAGGCGATGATGTGAAACAATCAGCCATGCAACCAATTGAGCAATTGGTGGAAGTTGATCTAGGGCATGAGTTTGGTCTAATCCTTTTGTAATCGTCGCCTTTAAAGCATCTTCTTCCCAATTTTGTTGAATAAGTAAATTCAACCAAGTCTGGTCGTTTTTAGTATCACCCGAATGTTGAACTAAGGCATGCAGCAATAAACATGAAATCCATTCATGTCGTAGAGGATCTCCTTTTTTGGAGTTATCGTTTAATTTCTGCTGAAATAAAACACTGGCTTTGCCCCAGTCATGTAAAAGGGCAGACATAGCCACCAAAGCTTTAATCAAAGGCAAATAGTGCCAATCGTTTTCCCATTTATTTTGCGAAAGTTTTTTCTGAGTTGAGTTAACAGGCACAATCCCTTCACAATTAAATTTATTACGATTACCAACAATCCACATGAGTTCGCTGCGACGACGGCTACGTATCCAGTGACATGAAACAGCAGTATTTTTCGTAACAGTTTTACGTAACAACCGTTTTACTGCCAATAACCCATCTTCAGTGATCACCGTTTGCCAAGTGTTATCACCAATTCGATCTGCAAAAGCATCTAACACACGACGAGTACGGGGCAGGGCTTTTTTCTCGCATTGGGAGATGAACGTGACAATCATAATTCATCCCCTTGATTTGAGAAGTTTTTGCAAGCTTGCGCTTTTACCTGATCAAACATCCAATCCAAACATCGATGTTCAGTAAATTTTTGCAGCACTTGTTGGCGGAACTCTTGCTCGGACATGCCTTCTTTTGCACAGATAAATGCATAGGGTAGGATTACCGCGTCTTTGATTAGATCAGCAACATCAAACACCAATGCACCCCGTCGGGTTTTACCATGCATCACGGCAAAACCGTGAGGAATGCCTAACACCCAAAGCGTAGTTGCAGCTAAGCCGTATGCCAGATAATTACCATGATTGAGAAAATCATTGGCTAAATCACCTTGTTCAGGATTTCGTTCAAAACTCAATTTACAGCGTGTCGCTGCAATTTTATAAAGTTGCTTGGTGGTCTGCGCTTCAGCAAGGAGTAAATCACCAACTTTATTTTGCATTGGAATTTTCTTTTCAAAACCATTTAAGGCTTGTTGTATATCCTGATCCTCCAGATAAAAACCTTCATTTTTGAGGTCTTGATCTTTTGCCCACACTTTACGGATAAACTCAATTCGTGCCAGTTGAAATTGCTTGGCAACTTCCAGTCTTTTGCCATCGTCAAACCAGAACGATAGCCAGCCTTGTACATATTCGGTCGGGCGATATTCACTTTGCGGTGTTAACCATTCAACTTCTGCACCGTTAAATAATGGTGTCCCACCGCCACCACAAAATCCGACTAAAACGCCGGCACTACACAACATACGCATCGCAGCTTGCGTAATCGAGGTGCCTGTACCAAGTAAAATCACTGTGGTATTGGCAATCGGAATATTCCAGTATTGATTTTCATTTTTCGCTTCGGTTAAGTACAACACCCGACCATCTTTTTGCATGACCCGACAATGTTCAAGATAGTAAAGATTGGCACGTTTGGAATGTAATATTGCTTTTAGATCTGATGGATTAAGTTGTTCCATATTTTTTGCTCTACATTTTTTTATGATCTTAGACAATCGTGCATGATTTTTATAGATTGTGGCTTGATTTAAGCGACACAATCTGACACCTGAGTTTTAACACGCTATTTTTATAGGAACGGGTTGGTCTTAGCGCTACAATGTTTTGCCAAATACCATATCTCCCGTTAATCTAGGCATTTTAAATTCGGTTGTTGGCTTGAGTAACTGGTCAAAATCTTTTATAGGTAAGTTTATGAATATCGTTGCTGATGAAAATCTGGCATTTACAGATTATTTTTTTGCTGATTTTGGCACTATTCGGCAACATGCAGGGCGTACTTTACAGCAGCAGGATTTGGTGGATTGTGAGGCCTTGCTGGTACGTTCCGTGACGCAAGTAAATGCCACGCTGATTCATGATACACCGATTCAATTTGTAGGTAGTGCTACCATTGGCACCGATCATCTGGATATTGCAGAATTGGATCAGCGGCAGATTCACTGGGCCAATGCGCCAGGCTGTAACGCCCAAGCGGTTGCAGAATATGTGGTGACAGCTTTATTAACGCTTAAACCTGAATTGATTGAAGCAGGGCAGTCATTTTGTCTGGGTATTGTTGGTTTGGGTAATGTGGGAACACGTCTGGCAGCTTTGGCGCAACATATTGGCTGGCGTGTGATCGGTTCCGATCCATTTACGCAGCATCAGCAGATAGAACAAGTTGATTTTCAGACCTTATTACAAACCAGTCATGCCATTTCTATTCATGTGCCATTAACCAAGACCGGCGAACATGCCACACAACATTTATTTGATGCACAGACATTGCAACAATTACCCCCAGATACAATCTTAATCAATAGTGCCAGAGGACCTGTGATTGCCGAAGATGCCTTGATTGCAGATATAGAACAGACTGGGCGACAAGTGGTATTGGATGTGTTCGAACATGAGCCAGTGATTTCAGAAAAATTATTAAGTTTATTAAGTTTGGCAACGCCGCATATTGCCGGTTATAGCTTAGAGGGTAAGGCAAGAGGTACACAAATGATTTATCAAGCTTTTTGCCAGACCTTTGGCTTTGATGCGCATAAACGCTTTGAAAGCCAGTTAGAGGCTTGTCCACAGCTTTTTCAAGGTCGGGATTTTAAAAATATTTTAATGCAACATCTGCAATCCTTATACGATATTCGTCAGGATGATGCCAATGTTCGCGCCTGTTTAAATCATGGTTTTGTGGATCAAAAAGCCTTTGATCTTTTGCGCAAAACCTATCCTTTACGACGTGAATGGTCGGCTTTTGGGGCCTAATTGATGATGGATTTTAAGAATACTAGCCAACCGACTTGTGACCTAGAAGCACTAAAAACCCGTGCAAAAATGTATGCACGTATCCGCCAGTTTTTTGCCGAACGGGACGTGCTGGAAGTTGAAACACCAATTTTATCAGGTGCTGCTGTGACCGATGTTCATCTTGCTTCGGTTGCGGCACAGCGCCATGTTAACGGACAATTACAGACCCATTATTTACAGACCTCACCTGAATTTGCCATGAAACGGTTGTTGGCCAATGGTAGTGGAGCGATTTATCAGATTTGTAAAGTTTTTCGTGATGATGAACATGGTCGTAAGCATAATAGCGAATTTTCTATGTTGGAGTGGTATCGTCCGGATTTTTCCTTAAAAGATCTGATGTTTGAAACCACTGATCTATTAAACATATGCTTGCAGGATCGCTTTGATACGGTACGTCCAATGATTCTCAGTTATAAACATGCTTTTCAGGACAGGTTGGAGATTAATCCGTTACAAGCCAGTCTAAAAGATTTAAAAACATGTGCTGATCGGGTCGGTTTGAATATTGATTTGGGCGAAGATCGGCTGGCCTATATGGATTTGCTCTTTTCACATTTTGTGGAGCCAAGTCTCGGGTTTGATACACCCATATTTTTAACTGATTTTCCACCTGAAATGGCTTCCCTTGCCAAAGTCCAAATTGATGAGGATGGCGAAGCTGTTGCCGCACGTTTTGAAGTCTATATTGAAGGTCTTGAACTGGCCAATGCCTATGATGAACTGGTTGATGCCGAAGTGTTAAGACAACGCTTTATTGAAGATAATCAGGCACGTCAGCAACAGGGGATTGAACAGATGCCAATTGACGAACACTTACTGGCTGCTTTGCCGCATATGCCAGCCTGTTCCGGGATTGCATTGGGATTGGATCGTTTATTGATGATTGCCATGAATCGGTTAAAACTGGAACAGGTGATTGCTTTTCCAGCCGATCGTGCTTGATTGGTTAAGCCTAATTTTTGGATAGGATGTTTGCTAATTGTTTTAAAGTATTTGGGTATAACTCAATATACCCAAGATGACTTATATTGATCGTGCTTTGTTGATTTTAATGTGCCAACAAAGTATCAATCAACGCTTCAAAATGCAATTGGATATCTTCTGCCAATATCGTGTACGTATTATCAAACTGTACCATCGGATAGCCTTCTTTCCAGAATGGAAAAACATCATTTAGATCAGGTGTTACCACTGCATCTTCAAATACAATACTTTGTGTAATGAGTAGCAGCACTTGTGCAGTTTCTGCACCATCAATCTGTAAATAATCAATACCATGCTGTTTTAAAATACGAATACGGTCTTTTTTAAAGCGTACCTTTTTGGCTTGCCCCGGGTGAAGCTGAAACCGTAAGGTGATTGCCTGTGAAAGATAATCTTCAAAACTCTGATTAAGCTCAACTAAAGCATGTTTAAAACTCTCCTGACGCTGGGTTTTACCGCCACGTTGAATGACTTTATTGGATAATGTTGATAGTCTGACTTTCTTTAAATCATGTAATTTTTCTGATAATTCAGGTGATAGCGATCTGGAGTTGTTTGACATAAAAAATGATCCATAAGTAATTGCAAAATTATAAACTGTCCTGACCTTAAAATATATCGGATAAATGGTTGAAAAACTTGAATCGGGTTATTTATTATAAAGATGGGGATGAAAATCTATTTAGGACAAATAAATGAAAAAAACTTATCTTTCTTTATCATTGTTGGTATTTATTCCATGTTCTTTATATGCCAAAAATCCCCCACAATTTCAGGATTATCCTGCAAAAACGTTTGTTGGGAAAAATCAGCCATTAAAACTGAATGCACAAAGCAAAAAATATCGGACGTTATTCACACAAATGTCACAGCAAAAGCCAAACTTTGCAGGGCAGTATGTCATGGAAACAGTAGGTTGTGGTGGTGGATGTAGCTTTGCTTTAGCCTTTAATGCCAAAACGGGACAGAGCTTTATATTGCCGGATACTTTTGCCGATTGTTATAGCGTACAAAAAGGTTTTACCCAAAATGACATTTTTTATCAAAAAGATAGCCATCTAGTCATTGCAGTGGGTAGTCGTTATGGTGATCAGGAAAAGTGCGAAACCGTATATTACCTCGTTGAAAATGATCAGTTTAAACAAATAAAAATGATTGCTGCAAAATAATTTCTTTCCATGAAAGATGGATATAAAAATGGCAACTATTAAAGTTGCCATTTTTTGATTTCTCAGATATTAAACTTGTTGAATTCCTGCAACTAACCACTCAGTAGAGCTACCGACTGGTTTTACAAAATGCCAGATTTCGGTAAATGGTTGTGGTAAGGCATTTAAATCTTCACTTACTGTTCCAGTAAAACGCACACTAACCACGTATTGACCATTTTCAGTACTTTGATCAATCACGTTTGCAGTCAGATTACTAAATTCTGCAACATCGGTATTATTGGCAACATCCGAATAAATCGCCTGATACATGTCAGGAGTGAAATATTTACGAATTTCTTCGATATTGGTGGCATTGTTCATCGCTTGAATATGGTTAAAGCGTTGACGTGCGAAACGCAGGAAGGTTGCCGGTTCGCTACCATCAG
Organism: Acinetobacter populi; assembly: GCF_002174125.1. Taxonomy (GTDB): domain Bacteria; phylum Pseudomonadota; class Gammaproteobacteria; order Pseudomonadales; family Moraxellaceae; genus Acinetobacter; species Acinetobacter populi. Next base: position 187,316 of record NZ_NEXX01000001.1, on the reverse strand, counting down.
GTAATTGGTTGCCGCTATTGGTTGTTGCACCACCAAAAGGCGCTTGTACTGGTGCTTGACCACCATTCACAGGTTGACCAAAGATATTGGTATTTCCTGCTGGAGGTGTTGTACCAAAAGGTGATGAGGTTTGATTACGTGTGCTTGCACCACTGTTATTGGGTGCATAGGGATTACCTGTACCTGCGAATTGTTTTTTCGCAGAAAATTTACGAAACAGGAAGAAAGCAGCGGCAGCAAGAATAATCAACCAGAACCAGCTAAAACCACTTTTTTTCTCTTGAGCAGCCTGTTCACCATTTTGCCAGTTAGCGGCTTGTTCATTCGGATTGGCTTTTTGGCCATCATCAGCCATTGCATTTGCAGCCACTGCACCTAATGCCGCACCAGCAACACCAGCCGCTACCATACCGCCAACATTTGAACCACTACGCTGCGGTTGTTGTTGTGCTGTAGCAGGTGCTTGATTACGATATTGAGTATTCTGGTTTTGGTTATAACTTTGGCTAGAGCTTGGAGCGCGGGACATCCCGACACTTTTACCACCGCCTGCACGTTTGGCTTCTGCAAGGGGCGCAGCCAATAAACTTGCCATCATTAATGCGACAACAGCACCGCGTGCTTTATTTTGCATTGTTTTAATATTCCTATGATCAATAAAACTTCTTACCCTCAATAATGCGGGTTTTATATCAAATTTCAAGGCTAAGTTTGTGATTTTTGTTAGAAAATTTAATAAATTGCTTGCATGATTCCTGTTAAAGGCATGATTTGCAAAATACTTTTTCACTTAATCAGCCGATCTATGGAATGTATAAAAAGTAGGGACAACGTTAAACTTAATGCTGCATGGCGCATAGTTTATTCATCACAGATATCCATAGCCGCTTGTAGTGCTTCATGCAGTCGTGCCACTGAAATGACGTTTAAGCCTTTGATTGGATTTTGTGGTGCATTGGCGCGCGGTAAAATAATGGTTTTAAAACCATGTTTATGTGCTTCTTTTAAGCGTTCCTGACCATTGGGAACAGGGCGGATTTCCCCGGAAAGTCCCACTTCACCAAAGACCGCAAGATGCTGCGGAAGTGCCTTGCCCCTTAAACTTGATGCACAGGCCAGTAATACTGCCAAGTCTGAGCCTGTTTCGGTAATTTTTAAACCACCAACGATATTGACATAGACATCTTGGCCTACGGTTTGTACACCACCGTGCCGATGCATGACTGCAAGCAACATGGATAAACGATTTTGCTCCAGTCCCAATGCAACCCGACGCGGTTGTCCATGTGCATCATCGACCAGTGCCTGAACTTCCACCAGTAAGGGACGCGTACCTTCACGGCTAATCATCACCACAGATCCGGGAATGGCTTCATCATAACGGCTTAAAAAAATGGCCGAAGGATTGGCGACTTCTTTTAGTCCCTTATCGGTCATTCCGAACACGCCAAGTTCATTCACTGCACCAAAGCGGTTTTTAACAGCGCGAATCATGCGGTAACGAGAGTCGGATTGTCCTTCGAAATAAAGTACACAATCCACCATATGTTCCAGTACACGAGGGCCGGCAAGCGCACCTTCTTTGGTGACATGACCGACGATAAACAGTGATGTGCCAGTGTGTTTGGCAAATCGGGTCAGGATGGCAGCAGATTCACGAATCTGGGAAACACCTCCGGGCGCAGACTGAATGGTTTCAGTATAGAGTGTTTGAATTGAGTCTAGCACAGCCATTTGTGGACGTTCGTGGGCCAGAACTTCGCAAATGCGTTCGACACAGGTTTCTGCCATGACTTTCAGGGCATTTAGAGGCAAGTCCAGACGTTTCGCCCGCATTGCCACCTGAGACAATGATTCTTCACCTGTAATATAGAGCGCAGGTTGTTGGCTTGCCATATAGGTTGCTGTCTGGAGCAGAATGGTAGATTTACCAATACCGGGATCACCACCAATTAACACCACTGATCCCATTACTAGCCCACCACCGAGTACCCGATCAAACTCACTAATACCAGTAGAGGTACGGGATTCACGGCTTAGCTGGATTTGATCCAGCGTGGTAATTTGACTGGTTTGACCAGCATAACCGCCGGTTTTAATCCCGGATTTTGCTCGGTGAGGGGTGACATTTTCTAAACGTGCTTCGACCAAACTGTTCCATTCTCCACAATCGGGACATTGTCCTACCCATTTGGGATGGTCTGTTCCACAATGTTCGCAACGATAAACAGTTTTGGCTTTACTCATAATGATGATCTTGGATTGGATGCTAAATATACTTTGATGAAAAACAATGTAGTGACTTGTTTTGTAAAAGTAAAGGCAGCGCATGCGCTTTATTTGGATTATTACGACAAACTATGTCGTATGGATATAAGGTTTGCTGCACGGATATAATGCAAATTACTCAAAATATTTTGGTGCAGGTAATTAGGAATGCCTGTAATTCGTGCAAAAGTATAAAAAGTATAAAAATAATCAAAAATAATTCAGTTAGTGCTTTTCTCTCTATATGAATTGGAATATTTTTAGCAGGAAGAAATATAGTAGGTGTATTAAAAAAATGTCATATCCACACGATTTACCGCAAGGGGATCCAGAAAGTCTGCAACGCAGCCTATCCAACCGCCATTTGCAATTGATTGCAATTGGTGGGGCAATTGGAACAGGTTTGTTTATGGGTTCCGGTAAAACCATTAGCCTAGCAGGTCCTTCGATTCTGTTTATCTATATGATTATCGGATTGATGGTGTTCTTGGTTATGCGAGCACTGGGTGAATTATTACTTTCGAACTTGCAATATAAATCCTTTATCGATTTCTCTACCGATTTGATTGGTCCATGGGCTGGTTATTTTGTCGGGTGGACCTATTGGCTATGTTGGATTACCATCGGGATTGCCGATTTATCTGCGATTATTTATTACTTGCAGTTTTTCAACGGAGGACAGGAGTTTAGTCCGACCGAAGGGGCATTGATCAGTATCGCAGCGATCTTGTTTATTATGGGGCTCAATCTGGTCACTGTACGGCTGTTTGGTGAAATGGAATTCTGGTTTGCCATGGTCAAGATTACAGCGATTATTGTATTGATTCTCGTGGGTTTTTGGATGATCTTCACTGGATTTACCACCGATGCAGGAACAGTCGCTCAATTTAGCAATTTATGGTCAAATGGCGGATTCTTTCCGACTGGTTTTGATGGGTTTTTAGCCGGATTCCAGATTGCGATTTTTGCGTTTGTGGGCGTTGAGCTGGTGGGAACCACCGCAGCAGAAACACATGATCCAGAGCGTAATCTACCTAAAGCTGTAAACTCTATTCCAATTCGTATCATTATTTTCTATGTATTGGCATTGTTTATCGTGATGTCAGTTACGCCATGGAATCAGATTGATCCTAAAGTCAGTCCATTTGTAAATCTATTTTCACAAGCAGGTATTGCCGCAGCTGCAATTATCATGAATCTAGTGGTATTGTCTTCGGTGATGTCTTCGATGAATAGTGGGGTTTTCTCTACCAGTCGTATGCTATTTGGTCTGGCAAAAGATCATCAGGCGCCTCAGGGCTTTGGTAAATTGTCTAAATCCGCAGTACCGGCAAATGCCTTGTATTTTTCAACTGTATGCTTACTGGCAGGTGCAGGATTACAGTACCTTGTGCCAAATACTGTTGAAGCATTTACGCTGGCAACCACTTTGTCCACGATTTTGTTTATCTGTGTCTGGATCATCATTATGTGGAGCTATATCAATTATAGAAAGCAACGTCCAGAGCTACATGCAGCATCAACTTTCAAACTTCCGGGTGGTGTATTTACCTGTTGGGTGGTGATCATTTTCTTTATTGGGACTGTGTATATCCTGTCACTTGAAGCCGATACTTTTAAAGCATTAAAAGTCAGTCCATTGTGGTTGGTGATTCTGGCAATTGGCTATTATGTTTTCTATAAGCCGAAATATCTTAAAGGAAGAAAATAGGTCGGTTAATCACGGTCAATACAAAACGTCAGTTGATACTGGCGTTTTTTTATACCTCAAGATGCTTTAAGCACATGAAATGCTTTGGTCACTTTATAAATCAAGCTATACTCAACAATAATCAATAATGAGCATTTTGATTATGCGTACTTTGTGTCTTATCGGTTTATGTCTTTCTTCTCTATGTGGCCTTGTTGCTTGTGGTCAATCTGGCGCATTGATGCTGCCTTCCGATCCAAATTATGACAAGCGCTCGGAATATTTGCTCTACAAAAAAGACAAACAGACCGTTCAGGAAACACAATCATCGTCACAGCCCTCAGATCAGGATTTAGGTAGTCAACAATGAGTTTTACACGTCAACAAGGCGTTTTACACGCTGAAAATTGTTCCCTTGAAGATTTAGCTCAGCAATTTTCTACACCTTTGTACGTGTATTCCAAAGCTGCTTTTTGCAAGCATTATCTGGATATGGATGAAGCTTTTGCATTTATTGATCATCAGATTTGTTTTGCTGTGAAATCCAATTCCAATATTGCTGTGCTGAATGTATTGGCAAAATTGGGAGCCGGTTTTGATATTGTGACCGGTGGCGAACTGGCACGTGTGCTTGCAGCAGGTGGTGATCCATCGAAAATTGTATTTTCCGGTTTGGGCAAATCTGAAGCCGATATCGCCAAAGCACTGATCGTTGGTATTGCATGTTTTAATGTGGAATCTCATGCAGAACTGGATCGTATTCAAAAAGTTGCAGCAGGTTTAAATAAAAAAGCACCGATTTCCTTGCGGGTTAATCCGGATGTCGATGCCAAAACCCATCCTTATATTTCAACAGGTTTAAAAGAAAATAAATTTGGTATTCCGAGTGACAGTGTATTCGATACCTATCAATATGCTGCGAGTTTGCCGAATTTGGACATCATTGGAATTGACTGTCATATCGGTTCCCAACTGACCGAAACCAAGCCATTTGTTGATGCGCTTGAACGGGTACAAGTGATGATTGAACAACTTAAACAGTTAGGGATCACCTTAAAACATATTGATATTGGCGGTGGTCTGGGTGTTACCTACAAAGATGAAACACCCCCAACTGTTGCAGAGTATGCAAATGCCATGCGTCCGCAACTGGAACAACTGGGTTTAAAAGTCTATATGGAGCCTGGTCGCAGTATCAGTGCCAATGCTGGGGTGTTATTGACCAAAGTGGATTTGCTCAAACCGACTTCGCATCGTAACTTTGCCATTGTTGATGCAGCAATGAATGATCTAATTCGTCCGTCTTTATATGAAGCCTGGATGGATATTGTTTCGGTTACGCCACGTAAAAATACCGAAGTCAAAACTTGGGATGTGGTCGGTGCCATTTGCGAAACCGGAGATTTCCTCGGTAAAGATCGTGATCTTGCGATCAAGGAAAATGACACCCTTGCAGTTCTTGGGGCTGGTGCATATGGTTTTGTGATGAGTTCAAATTATAATTCACGTGGCCGTGCGGCAGAAGTCATGGTCGATGGTGATCAGGCATATCTGATTCGCAAGCGTGAAACCATTGAATCGCTTTGGGCCAACGAACAGTTATTACCACAGGAGTAAATTGAGATGCTATTGGAATTTACCAAAATGCATGGTTTGGGCAATGACTTTGTGGTGATTGATCTAGTTCGTCAACGTGCTTATCTGGATAGTTTGACGATTCAGCGTATGGCAGATCGCCATTTCGGGATTGGTTTTGATCAACTATTGATTATTGAACCACCGGAAGATCCGACAGTTGATTTTAAGTACAGAATTTTTAATGCTGATGGTTCCGAAGTAGAACAATGTGGTAATGGCGTGCGTTGTTTTGCCCGTTTTGTCTACGAGCATCAATTGACTTATAAAACCAAAATCCGGGTGCAGACCAAATCGGGCATTGTGGAGCCTGAACTGGGTGCAAATGGCTGGGTGCGGGTCAATATGGGCGAACCAAAATTTTTACCCGAACAAATTCCTTTTGTTGCTGACGATGTCCAAGCGCTTTATCCGTTACAGTTAAAAGATTTAGAAATTAAAGTCGACGTAGTGAATATGGGCAATCCCCATGCCGTGATTTTGGTGGATGATGTACTTAAAGCCAATGTCGCAGCAATTGGACCACAAGTAGAATCCCATGTACGTTTTCCGGAACACGTTAATGCAGGATTTTTGCAGGTTATTTCACGCAATCAGGCACGTTTACGTGTTTATGAACGTGGAGTAGGTGAAACACTGGCATGTGGTACAGGGGCATGTGCTGCGGTTGTCAGCGGCATTCGTCGTGGTTTACTGGACAATAATGTCAATATTGAACTGGCAGGTGGTATGTTGAATATTGCATGGCAGGAAGGCGATGTGGTGTGGATGACTGGTCCGACAGCGAAAGTTTATGATGGACGCTTTGATTTAAGATATTTTCAAGGTTAATCATTGAAATCTTAAAACCTATCTACGCAATGTAAGATAGGTTTTTTTATGGAATTAAATTAAAAAGACTTGTGTATTGCATTGTAGTAGTTAAAATGATTAAAGTGACTACTTTTTTTAATAGGGTGTATTATGCAGGTTATCAGTGCAAAAGATGCAAAATTACGTTTTGGTGAATTATTGGATACCATGCAACGTGAACCTGTTTTAGTGACCAAAAATAATCGTCCAGTAGGTGTATTTGTTTCCTTAAAAGATGTACAAGGTACACACTTAGAGCAACTGTTTTACACTGGGGAAGACGATTATGCGGATTGGGAAAAAGCAAAAATTTTACAGGCAATCGCTACCATCGAAAAAGATGCCACGCAAGTAAAATCGATGCAAACAGTTCATTTGACCGCATTAGAAAAAGCACGTGAATTGGTTGCAAGTCGGCAAAAATGAATTATATCGTTCTATATTCACCAGAAGCCGAACAAGATTTAATTGAGATTCTGGCATATGGTATAGAAAGATGGGGTGAACAGTTAGCCGAAGAAATGTATGTAAAAATTACTGGGCAATTGGAAACTTTATATTTTTTCCCTTATCGTACCAAAGCTAGACGATTCAATACGCGTGAGAAATTGATTTTGGATACCCCTTATCGGGCAATTATTTTAATTGATGAAAATAAAAAACAGGTATTTATTTTACGCATACTCCATACATCTAAGCACATAGATGAAAGATACAAATGAAATAGTTTTACCGTGGGGATCTAGGTTTAGAATAAAGAAGGGTCACATAGGAACTTAAATGAATCAGACCATCAATCCAGTTTTACACAATGCTCTCCCAGACTGGCTCGATCAACTTGCCATACAACAACATTCACAACATACTATTGCAGCCTATCATCGAGATCTGGTGGCATTTTTAAGCTACTGTGAACAACAAAATTTACAACCACAGCAATTACAAATCAGTGATTTACGACAGTATATGGGCTATTGCATCGAACAGAAACAATGGTCGAACCAGAGTGTGCAACGGGCTCTATCTGCAATTCGTCAATTTATGCAGTGGTTACAGCAACACGGTACACAGGTTGATGCCAACTTTAAAGATTTTAATATTAAACGCCAACCTCGACCTTTACCGGGGATGTTATCGCCTGAAACACTCAATCAATTACTGGATCAGGCGGCACCACAATCGGAAAATGATCAATGGTTATGGGCACGGGATAAAGCCATGCTGGAACTCCTGTATTCCAGTGGATTACGTTTAAATGAACTGGTCAACCTAAAACTGTCAGATATCGACTGGTCACAACACTTGGTCAGAGTAAAAGGTAAGGGCAATAAAACACGGATTATTCCCTTTGGAGGAAAAGCAGAACAGGCTTTGCGTCACTGGTTAAGCTTGCGTATAGTAAAAACGCTGGATCACGATTTTATTTTTATTTCACGTTCCGGACAAAAGATTTCTGACCGACAAGTTCAGAATCGGATCAAACAACAGGCCAAACGGGCGGGATTAAGTGCCGATTTACATCCGCATTTATTACGACATTGTTTTGCCAGTCATTTATTATCGAATAGTGGCGAATTACGAACCGTACAGGAAATGCTGGGTCATAGTAATTTAACCACGACGCAAGTCTATACCCATCTGGATTTTGACCATTTAGCCAAAATTTACGATCAGGCTCATCCACGGGCGAAAAAATAACATTTTAAAAAAGCATCAGGTGACCGATTAGTCATTGCCATTGTAAGCGTTGAACTGCATTGCTGGATGTTGATGAGTCGGTTTCCCAGTATCTATTTTTAACTGGTTTGGATCGTTTGAAAGATAGTCGGTAGTTGTTTTGGATATTGTGATGTGAGCATTTATAAGAGCTATTTTTCTAAAAGTACATTTATATAAATATATTTGAAAATTAAATAGTTATTTTAAATTCTTTGTTATTTTGATCTTTAAAGATCGAGAAGGAAATGATACTTTTTAATGTGAAAAAGTTTGATAAGACTCATTCGATATTTTCATAAACTATACTGCTATAAAGTAATAAAATACATTGTTAAATCAGGTGGCTTGATCTTGATAAAGATTTTTATTTACGTCTTTTTACATCAAGTTCACGAATCTGACTTGACCGAAATGCCCAATGCAATGCAAGATAGTGCACTATAATTTTAAGCATAAGAGTTGTATAAACTCTTCCATATTCATTTGTAAAAACAGCCGAGGAATTACATGAAGGCTCTTGTCGCTGTAAAACGTGTGGTGGATGCCAACGTTAAAGTACGTGTGAAAGCGGATAATACTGGGGTTGATTTAACCAACGTTAAAATGTCAATTAACCCATTTTGTGAAATTGCTGTTGAAGAAGCTGTACGTTTAAAGGAAAAAGGCGTCGTTTCGGAAATCGTGGTTGTTTCTATTGGCCCTAAAGAAGCGCAGGAACAAATTCGTTCTGCGATGGCATTGGGTGCAGATCGTGGTATTTTAGTTGAAACCACAGATGAAATTGGTGCTTTGGAAGTTGCCAAAATTTTAAAAGGCATTGTAGAACAAGAAAAACCGGAACTTATCCTTCTTGGTAAACAAGCGATTGATGATGACTCTAATCAGGTCGGTCAAATGTTGGGTGCTTTACTGGGTGCAGGTCAAGGTACTTTTGCATCAGAAGTTAAAGTTGATGGTGGTAAAGTTCAAGTAACACGTGAAATTGACGGTGGTTTACAAACTGTAGAATTATCGCTTCCAGCGATTATCACTACGGATTTACGTTTAAATGAACCACGTTATGCTGCTTTGCCTAACATCATGAAAGCACGTAAAAAACCACTTGAAACAAAAACTCCGGCAGATTATGGCGTTGCGACAGGTACCAAGCTGAAAACTGTTAAAGTTGAAGCACCGGCGGAACGTAAAGCCGGTGTACAAGTGAAGTCTGTTGATGAATTAATCGACAAACTTAAAAACGAAGCGAAAGTCATCTAAGATAGGGATAATAATCATGAGTATTTTAGTTCTCGCTGAGCACGACAATAAAACATTAAATGGCGCAACTTTAAACGTTGTTGCGGCAGCTCAAAAAATCGGTGGTGATATTACTGTATTAGTGGCAGGTGAAGCTGCACAAGTAGTTGCAGAACAAGCTGCCAAAGTTGCTGGTGTAAGCAAAGTATTACTTGCTGACAATGCTGCATATGCACATCAATTGGCTGAAAATGTGGCTGGCTTAGTCGCTGATATTGCCAAAGGTGGTTATAAATATGTACTGGCTGCATCAACCACAACTGGCAAAAATATTTTGCCTCGTGTTGCTGCATTGCTTGATGTCAGTCAAATTACCGATATTATTGCTGTTGAAAATGCCAATACATTTAAACGTCCGATTTATGCAGGTAATGCGATTGCGACTGTTCAATCTGATGAAGCCATCATTATTGGTACAGTACGTACGACTGCATTTGATGCAGTTGCAGCAGAAGGTGGTTCTGCCACAATTGAAACTGTAAGCGAAGTCAAAGATGCGGGTATTTCTACCTTTATCAATGAAGAAATCGTGAAACTGGATCGTCCTGAACTGGCTGCTGCACGTATCGTTGTTTCTGGTGGTCGTGGTGTTGGTTCTGGTGAAAACTATCACAAAGTACTTGATCCATTGGCAGACAAACTGGGTGCTGCTCAAGGTGCATCACGTGCTGCGGTAGATGCTGGCTTTGTACCAAATGATTTTCAGGTGGGACAAACTGGTAAAATCGTTGCGCCTGATCTGTATGTTGCAGTGGGTATTTCCGGTGCAATTCAGCACTTGGCAGGTATGAAAGATTCCAAAGTGATCGTAGCGATCAACAAGGATGAAGAAGCACCGATTAATAGTGTTGCAGACTACTGGTTAGTTGGCGATTTAAATACTGTTGTACCAGAATTGGTATCTAAACTGTAATTTACGCTCCTACGCTGTAACACGTATTGAAGACGCTCTTTGGCTATCCAAAGAGCGTTTTTTATTGGAAATATTTTATGAATATGCAGCATGAAATCAGCGATTTATATTCGTCATTAGTGGCATTAGCCAAGGCAGATGTTGCACGGGATTACTTATGTATTCGTGCTAAAAATCAACATGGTCTGTCCAGCGTTAAGGTCAACCAACTGCATTTGGGCATCATTGTATCTGGTGAAAAGAAAGTCAATATGCAGAATCTAAAAATGTCATTGCTTGCTGGTGACATCTTGATTATGAAAGCTGATGCAATTATTGATGCAGTGAATATTCCAGATCAACATACAGGCGAATATCTTACAATACTTGTGCCTGTTTGCGAGGAAGTGATTCAGGCGACCCAGTTGATCTGGGCAAAACCGATTACAGATAAAAGTAATGACATTTTTAAATTTTCGATTCGGGATTTTGCTTTGGAACTGTCCACATGGCAGGCAGCATTATTTAATCATGATCTGGCGCAGGCAAGATTGTGCATTGTGGGTATTTTGCTTAAATTATGTCAGTCTGGACATGCAGATATTTTGGTGATTCCAGCTCCAAATCTTTCCAAAAAAATTTATCAATCGGTGATGAACGAACCGCAACGGGACTGGCAATCACGAGATATAGAAATGCAAATGGCTTTAAGTGGTGCAACCTTACGAAGAAAATTAAGTGCAGAAGGCACGACTCTAAGAGAAACTATTACCCATGCCAGATTGGCTTATGCATTAAGCCTTTTATATTCAAAGAACCTGCCTTTGAAAAGTATCGCAGCAAAATCTGGATATCACTCGGTTGCTGTGTTTAAACATCGGTTTTATCAGAGATACGGTTTTGATCCACAAGTTCTGTCCATGAATTAACTCAAACTTGAGCAGTTTGTACATTGAATTGAGCGATTTTATCTGCTCGAACTGATTACAGTGAATATACATCAGGCAATCAATGGGTAAAATCTACATGAATCGTTTTAAGTTTTTGGCATTGGCAGTTTTGCTCAGTGCAAATATTGCATCTGCTCAGCCCATTATACCAGCTCAACAAGTCAGAGCAGTTCAACAAGTCGATGGTTATTTTGTGCAAAATATTGGGAATTTGAAAGTCACTGCGTTATTTGATGGCGAATTTGGGTTGCCGCGTAGTGATTTGTTGCGTATTTCCAGTGAACAGGCTGATCAACTTTTTGCAGAAAATTTTGTTCCTATAGATGATCAAAATCAGATTGTGACGGATTTTTCAGCATTTCTTGTACAAACACCTACACAAAATATTTTAATAGATGCCGGTACAGCAAAATGTTTTGGTCCAACGCTCGGGCATGTGCTAGAGAATTTAAAGCATGCTGGCATACAACCAGAGCAAATTGATACAATTTTAATCACACATGCACATCCTGATCATCTTTGTGGCATTACTGTAGATGGAAAAATGGCTTATCCGAATGCCAAAGTTTATTTAGCTAAGCAAGATGCTGAATATTGGACATCAGCGCATAACGAAGCAGAAGCCAGCCATTTTTTTAAGCCATTATTTAAAATGACTCGAGATGCATTAAAACCTTACCAACAAGCGGGGCAGTTGGTGGTATTTACTAAAACTTCTTTTAATGTACCCAATGTTCAACTTTTGGCTACTCCGGGGCATACCGAAGGGCATTCATCTTATTTGGTTGATGGGAAAAATGGACAGAAGTTTCTAGGTCTAGGTGATATTGTGCATTATGCTGCGGTTCAATTTCCTTATCCTGATGCGATATATAAACCGGATACAGATTCTGATCGTGCAGTATTAGCACGTAAGAATATTTTTGAACAGGCATATCGGAAAAAATGGTGGATTGGTGCGGCACATATTGCTTTTCCGGGCATTGGGCATATTGGTGAAAATGTAATAGGCTACCGGTGGGTTCCTGCGCAATATCGGGTAATAAAGTAATCTTGTACATATGCTGCTATTGATAAAGATGAAAAATAGCCATGCAATGTCCATATTTGAACAGTAATTATTTTTCAATGAAAGCCAAACAATATGCGAAAAGAACAGTGTTTATACAGCGTGTATTTTAACCAAATCGTAAGGATTTTTCAGATAGATTTAGAAACTTAAAACTCTGTTTTTAACTTATTCATTTTAATTAATTTTTTACTATAAAAAAATACTATTTTTAGATGGTTAAACTCCCAGTTAATAGGTCCTTTATGCTATAATTCAGGGCTGTATTTTTATTTTTTGGTTCAGGTTTTTGAGCTAAATTTTTGCAGGATTGAAGACATAAAAACAGATAGAACACTCTATCTGTAAATAAGGAGTTTGCATGAGCGTATCGGAAATCCGACCGATTGCGATTGAAGATGAGTTAAAGAATTCTTATCTTGATTATGCAATGAGCGTCATTGTGTCACGTGCTTTACCTGATGTACGTGATGGCTTGAAACCAGTACACCGTCGTGTACTGTTTGCGATGCACGAATTGGGTAACGACTATAACAAAGCCTATAAAAAATCTGCACGTGTGGTAGGTGATGTCATCGGTAAATATCATCCGCATGGTGATAGCGCAGTCTATGAAACGATTGTTCGTATGGCACAGGATTTTAGTTTACGTTATTTACTGGTCGATGGTCAGGGTAATTTCGGTTCGGTCGATGGTGATAGTGCCGCAGCAATGCGTTATACCGAAATCCGGATGACCAAACTCACGCATGAACTACTTGCCGATTTGGAAAAGGATACGGTTGACTGGGTCGATAACTATGATGGCTCAGAACGTATTCCCGATGTATTGCCAACCCGTATTCCCAACCTGCTGATCAATGGTGCTGCAGGGATTGCTGTGGGGATGGCAACCAATATGGCACCTCACAACATCACAGAAGCGATTCATGCCTGCCTTGCCTATGTGGATAATCCCAATATTTCCATCGAAGGTCTGATGACGCATGTCACTGGGCCGGATTTCCCGACTGGCGGAATCATCTATGGTAAATCAGGGATTTATGATGCTTATCGTACCGGTAAAGGTCGTTTGCATATCCGTGGTAAATATCATATTGAAACCAATGAGAAAACTGATCGCAGCACCATTGTATTTACCGAGATTCCATATCAGGTCAACAAGGCCAAAGTCATTGAGCGTATTGCCGAACTGGTTAAAGAGAAAAAGCTGGAAGGCATCAGTGAAATACGTGATGAATCTGATAAGGAAGGTATGCGAATCGCCATTGATTTAAAACGTGGTGAAAATGCAGAAATCCTGGTTAATAATCTATTTTTAAATACACAATTACAAAATTCCTTCAGCATTAATATGGTTTGTCTGGACAATGGTCAACCCAAATTAATGAATTTGAAAGATATTGTTGCTGCATTTATCCGTCATCGTCAGGAAGTTGTGACTCGTCGTACCATGTTTGAGTTGCGTAAGGCACGTGAACGTGGACATATTCTGGAAGGTTTGACAGTTGCTTTAGCCAATATTGACGAGATCATTGAAACCATCAAAACCTCGGCCAATCCGGGTGAGGCACGTGAACGATTATTGGCAAGTCAGTGGCAGTCAGGTGGTGTCATTGCATTACTGGAAAAAGCTGGTTCGGTATCAGTTCGTCCAGATGAAATTGAAGGTGAAGATTCCGAGCATCCATTTGGTCTAAATGGTGAAAACTATCGTTTATCGCCGGCTCAGGTCAGTGCTATTCTGGAATTGCGTTTGCACCGTTTAACCGGTCTGGAACAGGATAAACTGCATGCCGAATACAGTGAGATTTTGGGGCAAATTGCCGAATTAACAGCGATTTTGAACGATTTTAATTTATTGATGAATGTTATTCGTGAAGAGCTTGCTGCGGTATTGCAACAGTATGGTGATGCACGTCGTACCGAAATTATTGAATCGGGTGTGGACTTCTGCCGTGAAGACTTGATTCCAGAGGAACAGGTGGTATTGACTGTTTCTCAAACGGGTTATGCCAAGACACAGCCACTTTCGGATTATGAAGCACAACGTCGTGGTGGTCGTGGTAAATCTGCAACCAGCATGAAAGACGATGATTACATTCAGCATTTACTGGTGACGTCCAATCATGCAACGGTATTGTTCTTTACTACGCGCGGTAAAGTGTACCGCTTGAGAACATTTGAAGTACCGATTGCTTCTCGTGGTGCCAAAGGTCGTCCGATGGTCAATTTATTGCCACTGGAAGCCAACGAAAGCATCACAGCAATTCTGCCGTTAAAAGAGTTTGCTGAAAATCAGTATATCTTTATGGCAACCGCATCAGGTACGGTAAAACGTGTTGACCTAGAGCAGTTTAGTAATATTCGTGCCAATGGCTTGCGTGCGATTGAATTGAGCGATGATGACACCTTGATTGGTGTTGCCATTACTGATGGTTTACAACAAATCATGTTGTTCAGTAATGAAGGTAAAGCGATTCGTTTTGCCGAAACTGATGTACGTTCAATGGGCCGTATTGCAAAAGGTGTCCGTGGTATGCGGGTTAACTTTGCAGGCAGTGCTCTGGTTGATGAAGATACCGAATTGAATGATGATCAGGACGATAATGATGATAGCGAGAGCAATTCTAGCAGTCGTATCGTTTCCTTGGTGGTTGTGCCTGAAACTGGTGAAGTTTTATGTGCCTGTGCCAATGGTTATGGTAAACGTACACCTGTAGGTGATTTCCCGACCAAAAAACGTGGTGGTAAAGGAGTGATTGCCATTAAGACCAGTGAACGTAATGGTGAACTGGTGGGTGCCGTCGCAATTGATGAACATAAGGAATTATTGTTGATTTCTGATGGTGGCACCATGGTGCGTACGCGTGCGGTAGAGATTGCCACAACGGGTCGTAATGCACAAGGTGTTCGTCTGATTCGTCTTGCAGAAGATGAGGTTCTGGTCGGTTTGGCGGCATTACAGGACTTGTCGATTGATGATGAGGAAGAAGAGCCGGTAAATGACGTTGCTGATGGACGAAGTGAAGATGTATTAGACAATGATCCGGAAGGATCAGATCCTCAGGCTTCAAACGAGGAAGATTAGTCTTATACAGGTTTAAGTAGGAATAAGGTGTCTTTGGATGCCTTATTTTTATCAGAATCGTTTCGTTGCAAAATATATAAAAAACCAGTCATTTCAAATGACTGGTTTTTGTTCCTCGTATTTTCATCTCTTCAATATGGAGAATGATGATTTAAAGAGGTGGAGCGGTTAAGATCGCTTCTTTAGAGCCTGGAAGACCTGGTTGGCTTTCTGGAATAGTTTCTAAACCTTCTATTTGCGAAACGACGCCAGATTGGTTAAAGTATATCTTTAAATGTTGACCTTTTGACTCAGGTATTTTTGCTTTTTTGGCGTATGTACCAGGGATATAGTTGTATATATAGTCCCAGCGTAAAGGGTTTAAAGGATCGCTAATCGTTGGACTACCGAGCAAAAAGCGCACTTGTTGTGGTGTCATACCAACTTTGACCTGAGCGGCTTGTGATTGAATAAGAGGCGTTCCCTGCGGAATATCTATTTTATAGACACAGCCAGAAACGAGAAGGGTTAAGAACATGGACAACATAAATTTTTGCATTTTGCTACACTATCCCACAGATTTTTAATGCGCAGAGTTAAAAGTTAGATCATACTTTATCTTATTGTGCTTGCATATGACCACTTAATTTTGTTGAGAGATTTATTTACATGGCGATTACAAATCAAGATTTACGTAAAGCTGGCCTTAAAGTCACCTTACCACGTATTAAGATTTTAGAATTATTGGAAAATTCAAAGCAACACCATTTAAGTGCGGAAGATATTTATAAAACACTCCTAGAACAAGGTGAAGATGTTGGCTTGGCAACGGTTTACCGTGTTTTGACTCAGTTTGAGGCAGCAGGCATTATTCAACGTCATCATTTTGATAATAATCATTCTGTATTTGAAATCATGCAGGAAGATCATCACGATCATCTGGTCTGTCAAAGTTGTAATAAAGTCGTTGAATTTACCAATGATACGATTGAAGAAGAACAACATACCATTGCAGAACAACATGGATTTACTTTAACTGGTCACTCTTTAAATCTGTATGGCTATTGCGATAGTCCGGAATGTCAGGAAGCTTTAAAGAAAAAATAATCTCCAATGTAATGATGTGATTCGATTTAAAAAAGCGTACAAATACAGTACGCTTTTTTTATATAAATTATTTTCAGATTTTAGTTCAGCGTTTATCGGGATATTAAATTTTGCAGAATATTGAACTCGCCCGGCAGATTCTTGCTGTAGTTGATTTGATTCCATATGGACGGGTTGCCAGCTATGGTCAAGTCGCAAGGCTGGCAGGTCTGCCTAGACATGCACGTATGGTTGCCAAAGTGCTACAACACACGGATGATAATAGTGAGATTCCATGGCATAGAGTGGTCAATGCCCAAGGACAAATCCGAACCACTGGTGTTAATGCAAAAGGAGAAAATATTCAAAAATTAATGTTGCTGGAGGAAGGAGTTACGTTTAAAAATAATAGGATAGCGTTAAAATATTTTGAATGGTGATAATAATGCAGAAAAATTTGGCAAAGATAAAAATTATTCCGATGATCCTGGCATTGTCTTCGATGTCTACGATGCAAATTACAATGGCTGCACAGCAGCAAAAAGTGACGGCTTTGCCATTTATTGCTGTCAAAATGACGCAAGATGCCCTACAAAATATTTGTCTCTCTATTCAAATCAACTGTCGTAATGATGCACTGGGTTTATGGCAATTAAAAAATGATCCGACAGCCTATTATCTGATTGATAATACACCGCAAATGATCAAACTACAGAAATTTGATGGACAATATAAAGTACTAGACCATTGGAATTTTAAGGATTATCAGCATTCGAATCAGGCACCTATCCACGATTATGATATGGCACCTGAAGGATTATCAATTTATCCAGCACTTTATCCCTTGAATAAAACAGAGAGGGCAATTGCAATATTAAATCGATATTTTATCGGTTATTCTGGTGGTGGCGCACATGAGAATGTTGCTGATTTTGTTAGACTTGAAGCCAAAGGCAAATATCAAGTGGGATTAAAAGATATTCCATTTTCTTATTCTCAAATGATCCGGGCTTGTTTTAGCGAACAGGAATATAAAACATCGCCGCATTGCCATGATGAAGTGTGGGGCATTTTACAGATTGAGTTTAAGGACATTGGTCAAAAATATTATCAATGGACACTCAATTTTTTAGAATATGATTGGCCTGCATTCGAGCCGGAAAGCCATAAGCAAGTGCAGAAAAGCAAAAAAGTGGTGATACCGTTTCAATAATAATATTTCAGCTAGACTATATTAGATGTGATAAAAAATAAGGTTGATTTGAAAAAATTGATGTCATAAAAAACTTAACCCCTCATATTGAGGGGCTAAATTTTTTACAAATATTCAACTTTAACAACTTCGTATTCAACTTCACCCTGTGGGGTAGTGATTTTTGCATCATCACCTTCGTTTTTGCCTAGCAGACCACGGGCAATAGGGGAGTTCACAGAAATTTTATTAATTCTAAAGTCTGCTTCATCATCACCTACAATTTTATAGGTTTTTTGTTCTTCGGTATCCAGATTTTCAATGGTCACTGTTACACCAAAGACCACTCGGCCATTTTGTTCAAGGTCTTTGACATCGATCACTTGTGCAGCGCCAAGTTTCCCCTCGATATCCTGGATACGACCTTCGCAGAAGCCTTGTTGTTCACGTGCAGCATGATATTCGGCATTTTCTTTCAGATCACCATGTTCACGTGCTTCTGCAATCGCTTGAGTAATACGTGGACGATCTACAGTTTTTAACTGCTGTAATTCTTTTTCCAAAGCTATTTTGCCTTCGGGTGTCATTGGGTAGCGTTGCATAATTTTCCCTCACATCCAGAGAGTTATGATAAATAATACATATAGAATTTGCTAAACATTAAAAATGCTAGGTTCAGCAAGTTTCTTAAGTACCAAAAAAAAACTTCCGCCACCTCCGTAAAGGTGACGGAAGTGTCGAATATGATTAACCTACTGTTTGTAAATCCTGTAAGCGATATACATCCATTGGTAATTTGATTCCTAATGCTTGGCAGACTGCATCAGCACCATTCAATGTCGTGGTGTAATACACTTTGCCTTGTAATGCAGAGCGGCGAATCGAGAACGAGTCTTGCTGTGCTTGTTTACCTTCAGTGGTATTAATAATGAGGTGTATCTCGCCATTTTTCAAGCGGTCAACAATATGAGGGCGACCTTCTGTGACTTTATTTACACGTTCACAGGCGATGCCAGCCTCATTAATCACATCAAACGTACCACCTGTTGCAACCAGTTTGAAGCCATGTTCGACCAGTTGTTTGGCAATTCGTGCAACATGTGGCTTATCCGAATCACGGACTGATAGGAACACATATTTGGTTTCGCCTTCAGTTGGCTTACCAGGTAAGCGATCATTGGAACCCAATACTGCTTTGTAGAAGGCCTCACCGAAAGTTTTACCCACACCCATGACTTCACCAGTTGATTTCATTTCTGGCCCAAGTACAGGGTCTACACCCGGGAACTTGGCAAATGGGAAGACTGCTTCTTTTACCGAGTAGTAAGTTGGGATAATTTCAGTGGTAAAGCCTTGGGATGCCAGCGATTGACCCGCCATACAGCGTGCAGCAACCTTAGCCAGCGATTCACCAATACATTTCGATACGAATGGTACCGTACGAGATGCACGAGGATTCACTTCCAGAATATACACATCATTGCCTTTAACAGCAAACTGGACATTCATAAGGCCAACTACGCCCAATTCTTTTGCCATGGCAACAGTTTGGCGGCGCATTTCATCCTGAATTTCGGCAGACAATGAATAAGGCGGGATAGAACATGCCGAGTCACCAGAGTGAATCCCTGCTTGTTCGATATGCTGCATAATACCGCCAATCACCACATCTTTGCCGTCAGAAACGCAATCGACATCGACTTCGGTTGCATCATCAAGGAAATGATCCAGTAATACTGGTGCTTCATTTGATGCTTGTACCGCTTCACGCAGATAACGTTTCAGCTCTTCTTCGTTATAGACGATTTCCATCGCACGACCACCTAAAACATAGGAAGGACGTACAACCAGTGGGAAGCCCACTTTTGCTGCTTCGGCAATGCCTTCTTCAGCAGATTTAACAATACTGTTACTTGGCTGACGCAGACCGAGTTTCTGAATCATTTGCTGGAAGCGTTCACGATCTTCAGCACGGTCAATCGCATCAGGAGAGGTCCCGATAATTGGTGCACCAGCTTCTTCTAAGGCACGTGCCAGTTTCAATGGTGTTTGACCACCATATTGCACGATGATACCTTTTGGTTTTTCGGTACGGACGATTTCCAGTACATCTTCGAGTGTAATTGGCTCGAAATACAAACGGTCTGAGGTATCATAATCGGTTGATACTGTTTCTGGGTTACAGTTGACCATGATGGTTTCATAACCATCATCACGCATCGCCAGTGCAGCATGCACACAACAGTAATCAAACTCGATACCTTGACCAATACGGTTTGGTCCACCACCAATCACCATGATTTTTTCACGATTTGATGGATTGGCTTCACATTCTTCGTCATAAGTCGAATACATATAGGCTGTGCTAGACGCAAATTCTGCTGCACAAGTATCGACACGTTTGTAGACAGGATAAACACCCAGATTCCAGCGTTGTTTGCGGAACTGCTTTTGTGAAATTCCCATCAAATCTGCAATACGAAGATCAGACAAACCTTTGCGTTTAAAACTGCGAATATTTTCGGCAGTAAGATCACCAAAGCCTAATGTTTTGATTTCTGCTTCAGTTTTGACAATATCTTCAATCTGAATCAGGAACCAGCGGTCAATTTTGGTGGCTTCAAATACATCGTCCAGACTAAAACCATGACGGAATGCATCAGCAACGTACCAGATCCGTTCTGGACCGGGAACTTTTAGCTCAACTTTGATTTTATCTTTGATATTTTCAACATCATCGGTAATTTTTTCATCAAAACCACTCACGCCAACTTCCAGACCGCGTAAGGCTTTTTGTACCGATTCTTGGAAATTACGGCCAATCGCCATGACTTCACCGACAGATTTCATCTGTGTGGTGAGCACGGGTTCGGCTTGTGGGAATTTCTCAAAGTTAAAGCGAGGAATTTTGGTGACCACATAGTCGATAGATGGTTCAAATGATGCTGGTGTAATACCACCTGTGATGTCATTTTTTAATTCATCAAGGGTATAACCTACAGCAAGTTTTGCCGCAACTTTTGCAATCGGGAAACCTGTGGCTTTAGAGGCGAGGGCAGAGGAACGAGAAACACGAGGGTTCATCTCGATTACCACCATACGTCCATCTTTCGGGTTGATCCCGAATTGTACGTTAGAACCACCAGTTTCCACACCGATTTCACGCAATACTGCAATCGATGCATTCCGCATGATTTGATATTCTTTATCGGTCAGAGTTTGAGCTGGTGCAACGGTAATTGAGTCGCCAGTATGGACACCCATTGGATCAAAGTTTTCAATGGCACAGACGATGATACAGTTGTCTTTTTTGTCACGGACAACTTCCATCTCGTATTCTTTCCAGCCAATCAATGATTCATCGATCAATAATTGATGGGTTGGAGAAAGGTCAAAGCCACGCTCACAAATTTCCAGAAATTCTTCGCGGTTATAAGCGATACCACCACCAGAACCACCCATGGTAAATGATGGGCGGATAATCACAGGGAAACCGAAACCTGCCTGAATTGCTAAGGCTTCTTCCATAGTTTCTGCGATGGCAGCTTTTGGACATTCCAGTCCGATTTTACGCATTGCCTGATCGAATAATTTACGGTCTTCGGCTTTTTCGATGGCATCTTTGCTTGCGCCGATCAATTCCACGCCATATTGTGCCAATACACCATGTTCATCAAGGGCAAGCGCACAGTTAAGTGCGGTTTGTCCACCCATGGTTGGCAAAACTGCATCGGGACGTTCTTTTTCAATGATCTGTGCAACTGTTTGCCAAGTGATTGGCTCAATGTAGGTTGCATCAGCCATGGCAGGATCGGTCATGATGGTTGCTGGGTTAGAGTTAACCAAAATGACACGATAGCCTTCTTCACGAAGGGCTTTACAGGCTTGTGCGCCAGAATAGTCAAACTCACAGGCTTGACCAATCACAATTGGACCAGCACCAATAATTAAGATGCTTTTAATATCCGTACGTTTAGGCATGATTTACTCGCTCTTGAATTACTGTTTTGCTGCTTCAATCAGTTCGATAAAGTGATCGAACAATGGGGCACAATCGTGCGGACCTGGGCTGGCTTCGGGATGACCCTGAAAGCTAAAAGCAGGTTTGTCGGTACGATGAATGCCCTGATTTGTCCCGTCAAATAGGGAACGATGAGTGACTTTTAAAGTCGCAGGCAAGGTGCTTTCATCAACGGCAAAACCATGGTTTTGTGATGTGATCATTACCGTACCATCTTCAATGTTTTGAACCGGATGGTTGGCACCATGATGCCCGTGACCCATCTTAAGTGTCTTGGCACCAGAAGCAAGTGCCAGAATCTGATGACCCAGACAAATACCGAATACAGGCAGAGTCGTTGTTTCAATCAATGTTTTTACCGCTGCAATAGCATAATCACATGCTGCTGGATCGCCTGGACCATTGGACAGGAATACGCCATCTGGATTGAGTGCCAGAACCTTTTCGATTGGTGTTTGAGCCGGTACCACAGTTAATTTACAGCTGCGATCTGCAAGCATACGCAAGATGTTGGTTTTGACACCATAGTCGTACGCTACTACATGGTATTTAAGCTCAGGTTTGCTAAAACCCTGACCTAATTGCCATGAACCTTCTGTCCATTCAAAACCTTCTGGATCACAGCATTCTTTGGCAAGGTCTAGACCATTTAAGCCACCGAATGCGCGTGCTTTGGCAAGGGCTTCTTCTTCCGAAATATTTTCACCAGCCAGAATACAGCCGTTTTGTGCACCTTTATCACGTAAAATACGGGTTAATTTACGTGTATCAATATCGGCAATGGCAACCACGTTATGTTGTTTTAAATAGTCACCTAAAGATTGTGTTGCACGGAAATTGCTGTGTAAAAGGGGTAAGTCACGAATAATCAGACCATTTGCCCAGACTTTATGAATACGGACAGACTCAGTATCTTCTTCATTGCAACCAGTGTTGCCAATATGTGGATAAGTCAATGTCACAAGTTGTTGTGCATAACTTGGATCAGTTAAAATTTCTTGATAGCCTGTCATGGCAGTATTAAAAACGACTTCACCAGTGGTGAATCCCATTGCACCGATAGACGTTCCTTTAAAGATCGTTCCATCAGCAAGGGCTAAAATGGCGGGGGTGCTCAAACCAAAGCTCCTGAATTTTAAGCTGTAAAAAAGCGAGAAGACTAAAAAAAAGAAGGAAACGTGTGTACGTCCACCTTTGGTCTACTCGCTTGTAACTTAAAAACGTATTGTACGCATGAAGTAGTGAAAAGTCCATTTAAAAATAGCTAAAACTTGGTGGAATATAGTTTATGAAAATACAGCATAAAATAATCAGATAAAGTGTAGAAGTGGCTGATCGTTATTTGCGTTTTGGGATTTAAGCTGCTTAAAAATAAAGTGTCCTATTCTATATAGATAGCATTGGAGGTTGTACATAATTTAAACATTATTTTCGATATTCGACCACCTTATCAAACAATAGAAACTGTATGGTTTTTTTTACACCAAAAGTATTTTGCTGCTATTCATCGGAAAGTTTCCTCAAACATAAATTGTCAGACAATTCTTATCACTGTTTAATTCAAAACATAGTTAAATAATGATCAATTAAAATCCATTGATAGAAGGACTTTTATCATGACAGAACATACGCCAAAACCTCAAGAACCCGTGACAGCAGAAAAAGTTACAGCAGAAACACAGAAAGCGGAAACTGCTGAACAAACAACAAAACAGGATTTTGCAGAACTTGTTCAAGCACAAATTATCGAGTTAAAACAGGATTTTCTAAATAGAATTGAATCAATCAAGGCGCAGTTTCCGCTTTCTCAGGCAGATTTGCTGGAACTCAAAGATGTGGTGAAAGAAGAGTTTTCAACTGTAATAGAAGATGTGAATCAGGTCTCCAAAGAAATTAAGCAGGAAATAAGCGATATTTCTGCAAAACATAAGGAACAACTGGCAGAAATCTTTAAACGTTCAAAACAGCATACGGTGGAAGCCTTAAATAAAATTAACCTATCACAACCAAAGGAAAAGAGTGATCAGACTGAATCCTGATCAGCGATATAAAGTAAGAAAAAGAACAGGCAAATTTAGATTGGCATGTTCTTTTTTTATGTCTTTTAAAGTTGATGTAGCCAGTCTCTTTTATTATGAAAATCTGCTTGGCGACCACTGTGTTGCATGGCAAACAAATGTTGTTGCTTGGCAGTAAGGATAACCGCTGATAATCCTAAAAAGATATCCCGACTTTTGAGTTGCTGCTGATATAAGAAAGGATTGATATCCAGAGTGGCTGTCATGCCAAACTTGGTTCGTTGCAGATCAACCAGTTCTATATCATTGGCAGTTTGAGGGGGCATACTTTCAGGATAACGATATTCTTCAAATTGATAGGCTTGCCATGCATTTGAGGAGGAAAGGTTAATTTCCCGATAGATATCCTGATCTTTCACGCCAATAAAAAGTTCAAAACAGGTTTTTTCCCAGAGATAGTCCCGACGGGGGAAACCTGCCACTTTATCATCCCAGATAATCAGCTGGTTGGGATCATTGACCCAAAACCCGACCTGAATGATGCCTGTACCGGGTGTTTCTATGGCACCAATCAACTGTATATCATGTGTTGGTTCAAAAGAAATTAAATCGAAAGTTGCCATAATTAACCAATCAGGAATTGATTAAATGTGCGTAGCGCACAAGATTGGAAAGTTTCTGATTTTGTTGCGGTGCTTTTTTATAAAGCAATACAATTTTACCAATTTGTTGGACGTTCTGTGCCTGAGTACGTTCAATTAATTCGGCAATGAGTTGATTGCGTAACTCACGATCTTCTCCGCCAATTTTTACCTTGATCAGTTCATGGTCATTTAAGGCGCGCAAGGTTTCTTCGATGACATTATCTGTCAAACCATGGTTACCAATCATGACTACAGGTTGTAAAGAGTGACCAATTTGACGTAAACGCTTACGTTCTTGAATTTTTAATGCAGACATCATTGCAAACCACTTATAAAAACGCTTTATTCTAATCTTTTTTTTATGATAAAACTAATCAATCAGATGATTTTATTTTATATTAGAGTTTTCTTTTAAAGAAATTCAGCTTTAAAGCGACAATCACTTACTGCAATTGGATTTTTTTTCACGTACAATGTTCAATGTTTTATCGATTTCTTCAATGAACTATCATGGCAACCAAAATTACCAATCAAAAATTATCCAAAAGTAGTCGAGCCTGGATGCGTGAGTATTTAGATGACCCTTTTGTAAAAAAAGCTCAAAAAGAAGGTTATCGTGCTAGAGCTGCATATAAGTTACTAGAAATTCAGGATAAATATAAGCTGATCAAACCCGGTATGACTGTGGTTGACTTGGGCGCTGCACCGGGTAGCTGGTCTCAGATCGCAGGTAAACTGGTTGGAAATAAAGGGCTGGTGATTGCCTCAGATATTTTGGAAATGGATGCTTTGCCTGATGTGACCTTTTTACAGGGTGATTTTCGTGAGCAGGAAGTTTTCGAAAAATTGTTAAATATTTTAAATGGACGCACGGTAGACCTTGTAATTTCCGATATGGCACCCAATACATCAGGTAATAGGGCTGTCGATCAACCACGACAAATTTATTTATGTGAGCTGGCACTGGATTTTGCACAAAAAGTACTGGGTTCACATGGACAAATGGTGGTGAAAGTGTTTCAGGGAACTGGATTTGATGAGTTCCGTAAACAGATGGTAGACAGTTTTGATGTTTTGAAAACTGCAAAACCTGAGGCTTCTCGTGCCAGATCAAAAGAGGTATTTTTGATTGGACAGGGACGGAAAAAAGCGTTACAAGCTCAGTAGCAAATTGTCTATTTATAGACATGCTTATGAGCTGTAAAGCTGTTAGAATTTGTGTTTAGCATTTTGGTTAGGTAGAGTTTTCAGTTTGAAATCACATCTACTCAGTTTAATAAATATGGGAATAATGCTTTGAGCGATATCTTCAAGAATGCCGTATTGTGGCTGATTATCATCGGTGTTCTGATACTAGTCTTTAGTAATTTCAGCGGCCAGAATAAGACTGATACCTTAAATTACTCTCAATTCGTGACGGCTGTTGAAGCGAAACAGATCAAACAGGTCACAATTGATGGCGAACGTATAACTGGTACCAAAGCGAATGGCACTGAGTTCGAAACGATTCGTCCAGATGTTTTTGATCCACAATTTGTACCAAACTTGTTGCAAAATGGTGTGGAAGTTCAAGGAACTGCACCACATCGCCAAGGCTTATTGATGCAATTGTTAATTGCCAGTTTTCCAGTATTACTGATCATTCTGCTGTTTATGTTCTTTATGCGGAACATGGGTGGCGGTGCCGGTGGTAAAGGCGGACCAATGAGCTTTGGTAAGTCTAAAGCCAAAATGTTATCTGAAGATCAAATTAAAGTGACATTTACCGATGTTGCAGGATGTGATGAAGCCAAACAGGAAGTGGTTGAGATCGTTGATTTCCTCAAAGATCCTGCCAAATTTAAACGTCTGGGTGCATCTATTCCAAAAGGCGTATTGATGGTAGGGCCTCCTGGTACAGGTAAAACCTTATTAGCAAAAGCCATTGCCGGTGAAGCAAAAGTTCCTTTCTTTAGTATTTCCGGTTCTGACTTTGTCGAGATGTTTGTCGGTGTGGGTGCTTCCCGTGTTCGTGACATGTTCGAGCAGGCAAAACGTCATGCGCCTTGTATCATTTTTATTGATGAGATTGATGCGGTAGGTCGTCATCGTGGTTCTGGTACAGGTGGTGGTCATGATGAACGTGAACAGACCTTGAACCAGATGTTGGTAGAAATGGACGGTTTTGAAGGCAATGAAGGGATCATCGTCATTGCAGCAACCAACCGTGTTGATGTACTGGATAAAGCATTGTTGCGTCCGGGACGTTTTGACCGTCAAGTGATGGTCGGTCTGCCTGACATTAAAGGTCGTGAACAGATTTTGAATGTCCACCTGAAAAAATTGCCGTCTGTAACAGGTGTTGATGTTCCTGTTCTGGCACGAGGTACACCGGGCTTTTCTGGTGCACAGCTTGCCAATCTTGTCAACGAGGCAGCATTGTTTGCAGCTCGTCGTAATAAAAATACCGTCGATATGCATGACTTTGAAGATGCAAAAGACAAGATCTATATGGGACCAGAACGTAAATCCATGGTGATTCGTGACGAAGAGCGTCGTGCGACGGCTTATCATGAATCTGGCCATGCGATTGTTGCAGAAATTCTTCCTGGTACAGATCCAGTACATAAGGTCACTATCATGCCACGTGGTTGGGCATTGGGTGTGACTTGGCAATTACCGGAACAGGATGCGATCAGTAATTACAAGAGCAAAATGCTCAATGAAATCTCGATTCTGTTTGGTGGTCGTATTGCTGAAGAAGTCTTTATTAATCAGCAATCGACTGGTGCTTCCAACGATTTTGAACGTGCAACTAAAATGGCACGTGCAATGGTTACCAAATACGGTATGTCGGATAAACTGGGTGTGATGGTTTATGAAGACGAGAATACACAGGGCTTCTTTGGTAATGTCGGTAATCGTACGATTTCCGAAGCAACCCAACAACAAGTCGATAGTGAAATCCGTCGTATTTTGGATGAGCAATATAAGGTTGCCCGTGACATCATTGAATCACATAAAGATGTTGCACATGCGATGGTAAAAGCCTTGATGGAATGGGAAACCATTGATCGCGATCAGATTCGTGACATCATGGAAGGTCGTGATCCGCAGCCACCAAAAGTCTATGTTTCGGATAATCCGGTGCCTTTGGCTGAGGTCAGTATTTCAACTGATCCAACCACCCCGCCACCATTGCCGTCTTTACCTAAAGCTTAAGATTGCAGAAACCACCTTCGGGTGGTTTTATTTTGTAAATTTGAAAACTTCGAAGTGTAAATAACTCACAATAAATCGAATTGCTAGATAAAAAGATATGCCTACAAAAAAGCTGAGTATAAGCTCTAGCTATTGTTGAAGTTTAGTCGGATAAAGGACCCAGTAACCGATAATTAGCAGATGAATAACTTTTATAAATTGTACGCTTGTAAATACAAAAAATGAGTACAATAGCATTGTATCATTTAGGATTTTTAATATTATGCATTTAATCCCATTGCCATCAAAAGTTTTAGATTGTGGAAAACAACAATTGGATTTATCCGTACCACATATTATGGGAATACTAAATGTCACACCGGATTCTTTCAGTGATGGTGGATTGTATTTCGATAAAGCTCAGGCCATAGAATATGCTTTAAGCATGATTGACGATGGTGCAAGCATTATTGATATTGGTGGGGAGTCAACCCGCCCACATGCTGCTGTCGTGTCGATTGAGGAGGAATTACAGCGTGTAGTGCCAGTTGTAGAGGCACTGGCGAAACATGATGTTATTTTGTCGATTGACACTAGTCAGCCGGAGGTGATGAATGCAGCTGTACAGGCGGGTGCTCATATCTGGAATGATGTTCGGGCATTAAAACGTCCCCAGGCTTTAGAAACCGCAGCGGCACTGAATATTCCTGTGGTGTTGATGCATATGCGTGGTGAACCAGATACCATGAATGATTTGGCAAATTATGATCATGTCACTTTGGAAGTAAAGCACGAATTGCTGGAACGCGTTGAACAGGCATTGGCAGTGGGTATTCAAACCAAAAATATTATCATTGATCCCGGATTTGGTTTTGCCAAAAATGCCAGCCAAAATTTAACATTATTACGCGAATTATGGCAGCTTAATGAGTTGGGCTATCCGATTTTATCAGCACTATCGCGTAAACGCTTTATTGGTGAAGTATTAGATGGTGCAGCACCCATGGATCGCGATATTGCGAGTGTTGCAGGACATCTATTTTCAATTCAACAAGGCGCATCAATTGTTCGTACCCATAATGTTAAAGCTACAGCAGATGCGATTAAAATGTGGCAAGCAATACAAACCATCTAAATTAACAAAGACATACTCAATTAGAAAATTGAGAGAATGACAAATGATGATGACCAAAATGTTGAGGTGAAAAATAAATGAATGATGATCTATTGTTGCCAATGTATGAAGATGATTATTATGCGGATGATTTGGTTGATCAAATCAAAGCTGTACTTATCGATTTTTCTCAGCGTGTACAGAAAACAGCTAAGCCAGAAGATATTTACATATTTGCCAATGAGGTAGTACAAAAGATCAATCGCTTAAAACCTGTATTTGAAGAACGGGAATGTGCTATTGATGATATTGCTGCCGATTATATTGCCGAAGCGATGCTGATGATTGTTCAGGATTCTGGATATTTTGATTTTGACATACAGGAATTGATGGCATACAAGGAATTTTAATGCATTGTATTTTGAATGCTTGAGATAGAGGCTTATGCTAAAACTGATTTACTATGTGCCAGAATCGCATCTGGAGGCCACCAAAACCGCGATCTTTCAAGCGGGTGCAGGCGGTATTGGCGATTATTGCGAATGTGCATGGCAAGTGAAAGGGATTGGACAATTTAAACCGATGAATCAGGCAACACCGTTTATTGGTGAAGTCGGAAAACTGGAATGCGTGGAAGAATGGCGAGTAGAAACGATTGTGCATGAACACGATGCATTTGCTGTAAAACAAGCTCTTCAACATAGTCATCCTTATGAAGAGCCTGCTTTTGAATTTATTCAAATAATCGACATTTAATTATTTCAATGTTAATTGAATTGAGAAAAATCAGGTTTACGTTTTTCTTTAAATGCAGTCAGTGCTTCCAGCATTTCTGGTGATTGTACCCGTTTCATAAAAATTCTGGCTTCATAATCAATCCATTCTACAATCTCATCAAGATTGGCTTTCATTAATGCTTTTGCTTGTTTAAGCGATGCTAAAGGAAGCTGTGCAAGATGTTGCGCTGTTTGTTCTGCTTGTAAATAGGAATCTTCACTAATTTGTGAAATTAATCGCGCCTGTAATGCTGTTTGTGCATCAAATTTACGGGCAGAAAATAATAAATCTGCTGCCAGTAAATAACCTGCCTGTTGCTGCAATAATTTGCTTGAGCAACCTTCAGGGGATAAGCCTAGGCTGGTAAATGGGAACTGGAAAATACTTTTTTTATCAGCATAAACAAAGTCGGCATGTAAAAGTAAAGTTGCACCAATACCAATTGCAACACCTTTTACCGCAATAATCAGTGGTTTGGAGAATTTGGCTGCAGCTTGTAACAGTAAAAATGAGGGATGAAGCGTATCACTGGTAATCACTTGAGTATTGTTGATGTTTTTGGCAAAGTCCTGCATGTCATTACCGGCACTAAAATCTGCATTGGCGCCACGTAAAATGACACTTCTTACTTCGTTTGCAGCATCAGCCTGATATAATGCCTGCTCGATTGCAAGGTATAATTCACCATATATTGCATTTTTGGCTTCAGGGCGATCAATTGCTAGAGTTAAAACGCCATTTTGTAATTGGGCCTGAAGATGGGGAATCTGAGTATTTAAACAATCTAAGCTCATTTTTTCTATCCAAGAGGAAATATCATGGGTTTAAGGTGAATATAGTTTTAGCAAAGTTTGGGAAAACTGTACAGTTCACACAAATGGATGAGCTTATGTTAGGCACACAAAAAAAATTTGATTATCTCGTGTTTATTGGGCGTTTTCAGCCTTTTCACTTTGCCCATAAGGAAGTGATTGATATTGCATTTGGCATGAGTGAAAACGTTATTCTGGTTTTAGGCTCTGCACAAAATGAACGTACCATTAAAAATCCATTTTCTATTGCGGAACGTGAACAGATGATTCTGGGGAATTTTAATTCTGAGGTGCAACAGCATTTATTTTTTGTTCCGATTATTGATTTATATAATGATAAAAAATGGGTAAAGGCAGTGACAGATGGGGTTGCGGCGGTGACAGGAGAGGGGCACAAAGTTGGTTTGATTGGCCATTTTAAGGATGAAAGTTCGTATTATTTGAGATTATTTCCAGAATGGGAATTGGTAGAACTGGATAATCTAAAAAATGCCTTATCGGCAACTCCATTACGGGAGAAATATTATCAAGGTGAGATTGATCGCGAACATTTTCCTGAGAACGTACAGCAATTCTTACAACAATTTAAAAACAGTGAATGGTATCCAAAGCTACAACAATATTATTTAAAACAGGATTTGTCCGTTGTGAATCAACAAGAAGCCTAAGCTTCTTGTTGTTGTAAATTTTTAATTTCTGCCAAAACGATTTCGGCATGACCAGCAGCTTTTACTTTACGGAAACTTTTAATGAGTTTGCCTTGATGGAAAATAAAAGTAGAGCGTTCTATGCCCATTACTTTTTTCCCATACATATTTTTCTCTTTAATCACATCAAAATGTTGACAGAGTTTTTCGTCAGCATCACTGATCAAAGTGAAATTAATGCCTTGTTTCTCGATAAAACGCTCATGACTTTTAAGGGAATCACGCGATATGCCTACAACTTGGATATCCAGTGCCTTAAACGCATCATTAAACTGTGTAAACTCATTGGCTTGTGTGGTACAGCCCGGCGTTGAATCCTTGGGATAAAAATAAAGCACAAGCCAATTCTGTTTGAGCTGACTTAGATTGATGTCGCCTTGTGTCGAAGGCACACTAAAATCAGGTAAGCGAATATCTTCTTGTGTATCCATTATAATTTTATCCCAGTCAAGATTATTTTTTCGCAGCAGCTTGAGCTTGTTGCGTTAATTTGGTTAATTTCTGATCCAAATCCGTTCCTACACATTTTTTAATGCTGTCACCTTGTTTTTTCATTAAGGAAACTTGTAGTTGTTCAAACTTGGTTTTATTTTTTGCATTGGCTGCACTTTGTAATTCCCATGTTTCTGCTGTAGTCACTTGACCTTCGGCAGTCACACTACATGAACATAATTTATTAACATCAGCTTGTGTTAATGCTTTATTGGCTACGGCTGTTTTATATTTAACGCTACAGGCTTTGACCAAACCACCACGAATATCCGAGCTTTTTGCCGCAGTTTCTAGACTTTTTTGATATTCCGCTTTTAATGCTTCAAATTCTGCTTGTGAACTATTGGCATCGGCTGCAAAAGCGGCTGAACCAAATAGGGTTGAACAGGCAATAACACCAGCTGTAAGTAATTTGATATTCATAATATTTTATCAGTTCCTAAAAATCACATGATATAGCGTGTTGGATCTGCAACATTTGCCTCGATAAAGCCTTGATGGCGTAATCGGCAGCTATCACATTTCCCACAAGCCCGGCCCTGATCGTCGGCTTGATAACACGATACGGTTTGGGAATAGTCTAACCCATGTTTTAATCCGAGCTGTATGATATTCGCTTTGGATAAATGTAACAGAGGTGTTTCAATTTTAATAGGATGGCCTTCGATGCCGGCTTTTGTCGCCAAATTTGCCATTTTTGTAAAGGCATCGATATATTCCGGACGACAATCGGGATAACCGGAATAATCCACCGCATTCACGCCAATCACAATGGCTTCAGCTTCCTTAACTTCGGCCAGTGCCAGCGCATAGGATAAAAAGATGGTATTACGCGCAGGAACATAGGTAATGGGAATACCATCTTGTAATTGTTCTGGTACATCTAGATTATGATCGGTGAGAGCAGACCCACCAATATTGCCCAGATCAATATTGATAATACGGTGTTCAAGTGCAAATTGTTGTGCCAGGATTTGGGCCGCTTTAAGCTCGCTGGTTGAGCGTTGACCATACATAAAACTAATGGCATAACAATCATAATGTGCAGCAGCCCATGCCAGACATGTACTGGAATCTAAACCACCTGATAATAAAACAACAGCTTTAGGGCGCATTGAACCAACCTATATCAAAAATTGCAGCGCTTGAATTTTATCACAGTCACATCTCAAGGAGGCATCAACTTGACAGGTCTAGGATAAAAATCGATCTAACGACCCTTTTCATCCTGCCAGAGCAGTTTGTGTAATTGCAATTGAAATTTGACTGGCAGATGGTCTTGTAAAATCCATCCGGCAAGTTGGCGGGCAAAAGCGGGTAATCTAACATCACCTTCTATCGCAAAAGCAGGAGAAAACCATACTGTCCCTACTTTTTGAGCCAATTGATGTCGAGCAAGAAAATCTTTTGCCCATTGATAATCATCTTCATCGCTAATGACGAATTTGATTTGATCATGTTGTGTAAGATGCTGATAGTTGTCAATCAGATTGCGATGTTCTTCACCACTGGAAGGAGTTTTTACGTCGACAATACGGGACACACGTGTATCAACCCTAGAAATATCCAACGCACCGCTGGTTTCCAGAGAAACACGATAACCTTTATTACATAGTGCACTTAATAAGGTTAGGCAATTGGGTTGGGCGAGGGGTTCACCACCGGTTACACAGACAAATTTTGCTTGATAGGAAGCAATTTGCTGATAAATGTCTTCGAGTGTCATGCGTTTACCGCCTTCAAAAGAATAGGTGGTATCACAATAATGACAACGCAAAGGGCATCCAGTTAATCGAACAAAAACCGTCGGGCTGCCGGCTTCGTTTGCTTCGCCTTGCAGGGAATAAAAAATTTCGGTAATTTTTAAACCTGCCGCAGGATCGGTAACAGGAATAAACTGGTTGCGCATAGACACAAATAAAATATCAGACAGAAATAGAAGGCCGATGATTTTACCCTAAATTAAATAAAAAAGCCCTCTACATTTATGTGAGGGCTTATTTTTTATTTTGGTTAATACTGCTTTGACTTAATCAGCACGTAATAAATCATTTAAGCTAGTTTTGGCACGGGTCTGTGCATCTACGCGTTTTACAATGATTGCTGCATATAAGCTATATTTACCGTCTTTCGATGGTAAGCTTCCAGGTACAACAACTGAACCTGCTGGTACACGACCATAATAAATTTCGCCAGTTTCGCGATCATAGATACGGGTTGATTGACCAATATAAACACCCATTGAAATCACGGAACCTTCTTCGATAATGACACCTTCAACGATTTCTGAACGTGCGCCAATAAAACAATTGTCTTCAATAATCGTCGGACCTGCTTGTAACGGTTCCAATACACCGCCAATACCAACACCACCTGATAAATGTACATTTTTACCAATTTGTGCACATGAACCAACTGTAGCCCAAGTATCTACCATGGTACTTTCATCAACATAGGCACCGATATTGACATAAGATGGCATTAATACGACATTTTTTGCGATGTAGCTGCCTTTACGTGCAACAGCAGGAGGAACTACACGGATGCCAGCATCTTTAAATTGTTGTTCAGTCCAAGCAGTAAATTTTGTATCTACTTTGTCAAAGAAACGTAAGTCGCAAGATTCAATCACTTGGTTATCATTTAATTTAAATGACAATAAAACGGCTTTTTTTAACCATTGATTAACAACCCACTCACCACCTTGTTTTTCTGCTACTCTTAAAGAACCATTATCCAAACCTGCTAGGGCTTGTTCTACTGCGTCACGGATGTCCTGAGGACAGTTGCTACTGGATAATTGGGCACGATCTTCAAAGGCTTGTTCGATAATTTGAGCGAGCTGGGACATAATCTTGTTCCGAAAATAAAATTTTGCAATATTCTACACGATTGGTTAAAGTTGCACAGTATTTTGTAATTTTTTGAAATAAAAATTATAGAATCAATATGTTATATGAAATGTATCAAAAGATTACAAAGAAAAAACAAAAAAACAGTCACTTTATCTCGTTTTTCACGTAAAATTACCCATAATTCAAACAACAATGTCGTTTGGGTATCTTGAGGAGTATAAAATGAAAATGTTACGTGTTTTAGCTGTAGCTGCCTTGGCAAGTTCTGCAACTTTTGCAATGGCAGATGAACAAGTCATCACTGAAGAAGGGATTGCATCTTTCTCTACTTTTAAACCAGCATCTGTTCGTGCCGAAGTGGGCACAACTGGTTACGGTGGTGCTTTAAGCTGGAGTGTTAATCCATATGTTGGTTTAACAGCTGGTTATAACGGTGGCGATATTTCTTGGTCTGATGATATCAAAGTCAATGGTACCAAATACGATTTAGATATGGACAATAAAACTGCTTATTTAAATGCAGAAATTCGCCCATTTGCCAACTGGTTCTATGTTGCTGCTGGTGTGGGTTATTTAGATAATACATACGATCTTCAAAAACGTATCGGTAATGGTAATACATTAAGCATTGATGGTAAAAACTATCAATTAGCTGTAGCTGGTCAAGAAGGTGGTGTTAAAGGTAATTTGCAATATAATAATGAGTTTGCACCTTACTTAGGTCTTGGTTTCTCTCCAGCAATTACTAATCGTTGGGGTTTATTTGGTGAAGTTGGTGCGTACTATACTGGTAATCCAGAAGTTGAGTTGGCTCAATATAACTTAGCTCCTGTTTCTGGTAATACGACTTCTGCTCAAGCTGCTGTTGATCGTGAAGCGCATAAAATTGCAAATGACGACAAATACAAATGGGCTCCAGTTGCTAAAGTTGGTGTAAGCTTCCGCTTCTAATTTTTAGTCAAGTAATCCATTGATAAAAGCGAGCTTCGGCTCGCTTTTTTGTATATAGGATTTGTGTTTCATCCTAGTAGTAATTTGATACATAAGTTGTCGCAAGATAAAACCTTTTAATACTTGCAAGTTTCTCAATAACATATTAAAACTAACAAGAGTTCATAACAGGGAAACACAATGAAGCTGTATTATGCGCCAGGTGCATGTTCTCTTGCATCACATATTATTTTAAATGAAATTAATGTTGATTTTGATTTGGAACGTGTTGATCTTAAAACACATACCACAGAAAAAGGGCAGGATTATTATACGATTAACCCAAAAGGTTATGTCCCTGCACTGGAAATTAATCCGGGGCTGATTCTTACCGAAAATGTTGCGGTCTTACCATTTCTAGCACAGCATGATCCAAAACAGGATCTTATCCCGCCATCAGGTTTGGGACGAGCCAAAGTACTCGAATGGCTAGGATATTTAAATTCCGAATTACATGATGCCTATGCAGTCTTTTTTGCTCAACCCATGGATGACGAGACTAAACAACGAGCTTATGTCGAAATTGATCGTTTATTACAATATGTAGAGGATTATTTGGCAGAAGTTGATACGGATTATCTGGTTGATGATAATTTCGGTCCGGCAGATGCGTATCTTTTTGTGTTGACAAACTGGTCTAAGGGTATAGGACACGATTTGTCTAAATTTAAAGAAATTAATGATCTTCGAGATGTGGTGTCGCAACGTCAATCTGTACAAATTGCGATGCGGGATGAAGGTTTAATTGATTAAAACTTATTTGATTAAAGCATGAATGAGATTTAATTTCACAGTTATATTCTGAACTGGAAAGTAAAAGTATTATCATGTTTAGGCCTATTGATGATCTATCAATAGGCCTTTTAATTGTTGAAATAAATGATTTAAAAATGAAGGAACATAGAAATCGTAACCGAACAAACAAGCATAATGGATCTTTTATATTGTAGATTTAATGTTTTGGTACAGCTGATTTTTTCGATTCATAAGACATGTATTTATCCCCTTTAAATAAGACATACGGCATGTTTAAGTTATAAACATGCCGTAGTCATCCGCTATTAAATTTCTAAGGAATGATCTCTATTGATCTTATTCTTATGCAGCTTTTTGCGGATCATAGAGTTTTTCTTTGATGAATAATGCAGGGATTAGACCGCAAATAAAGTAGGCCGCACCCATTACCACAAAGCCCATACCAATCGAACCGCCACTGGCAAGATAGCCAATGGTTGCAGGGGCAATGGCCGCGCCTAAACGCCCCACATTATATGCGCCGCCAATGGCTGTACCACGGATAATGGTTGGAAAGCTTTCTGTCATATAGGTTGCATTTACACCATAAGGAATACCATATAGGAATCCAAAAGCCACCAATAAATATAGGATATTTGCAGGGGAGTTATAAAATACAATCAGGGGCAGAAAAATTGCAGTACCCATTGCACCAAAAGCATAAGTAAAACGACGACCTAATTTATCCGCCATAAATCCGGCCAGAACTTTACCTAAGATCATTGCAGTATATGTGCCTACCATATAGGACGTCATTTCTTTGAACTTCATCCCCAGTTCGCTTTCCAGATAGGTTGGCATCCAGTTGTTGACACCATAGTAACCGAATTGCAGAAAACCAGCAGTTAAAGCCCACAAGATAAACATGTTGCGATTTTTCTTGTCCTGAAAAATAGTTTTCCAGGTCGATTCTGCTTTTTCTGCTGGGTTGAGATCAACTTTTTTGAAACGATTTTCTTGCCATGATGCAGGTTCTGGTACCAAAAAGTGCATAAGAATCGCCATGATAATTGGAATAGCTGCAACATAAAACAGCATGCGCCAGCCATGATCCGGAATGATCCAGCCTGCAAGCAATGTTGCGACAATATAACCAACCGTCCATCCAGCTTGGAGCGTACCGAGGATTGTGGTGCGATATTTTGTTGGGACGTATTCAGCCATCAATGTATTACTGGCGATATATAAAGAACCTAAACCTAATGATGCGAAGAAACGTAAAATACCAAATTCCCAAAAACTATGGGTAAATCCAAGACCACAGGTGAGAATTGAGAAGGTCAGAATCGAAATGACCACGACCCGCACACGACCAAACTGATCACATGCCCAGCCACCAAAAATGCCGCCGATTGCCATACCCGCAAGTGTAAAACTACCCAGCATGCCGGCTTCTACAGAACTCAGTCCAAAATCTGCTTTAATGCTATTCAAGCTATATGAAAGCAGCATTAGATCTGCACCATCTACCAGTAATGCCAGAAAGGCAAAGAAGAAAGCTATTTTCCACGTATGTGGGCCAATCCTAGCGAGTGTATTTGTTACAGTCATAATCCATTACCTAAAAAAAGGACCAGTCATAAGGGAATGATGACTGGTCCAAACTGTTAACGAGTTGCTTCACGGATCATATTACGAGCAATAATGACCTGTTGAATTTGTGTTGTACCTTCATATAAACGGAATAGACGTACATCACGGTAGAAACGCTCAATGGCATATTCACTGATATATCCTGCACCACCATGAATTTGCACACCACGATCTGCAACACGACCACACATTTCGGTTGCAAACATTTTTGCACATGAGGCTTCAGTGCTTACATTTTTGCCTGCATCACGCAAACGGGCTGCATCCAGTACCATACATTTTGCAGCATAAATTTCTGCCTTGGAGTCTGCCAACATGCCTTGAATCAATTGAAAGTTGGCAATTGGCTGATTAAATTGTTTACGTTCAATCGCATATTTTAAGGAGTCATCGAGCATACGCGTTGCTGCTCCAACACTCAGTGCCGCAATATGAATACGTCCTTTATCCAGCACCTTCATTGCGGTTTTAAAGCCAATACCTTCTACACCACCAATTAAGGCAGATGCCGGAATACGACAATTTTCAAAGATGACATCACAGGTATGCGCACCTTTTTGTCCCATTTTTTTGTCACGTTTACCCAGTGAAATACCAGGAGTTTTACTATCGACAATAAAAGCCGAAATTGCAGAAGAGCCTTTTATGTCTGGATTGGTACGTGCCATAACTGTAAATACACCTGCATGTGGTGCATTGGTAATAAATCGTTTGGTACCATTGAGAATATATTCATCACCATCTTTTACTGCTGTTGTTTTTAATGAGGCAGCATCAGAACCGGAATCTGGTTCGGTTAAACAGAATGAACTGATGATTTCACCACTGGCCAAGCGTGGTAGAAAATATTGTTTTTGCTCTTCTGTACCATCAATGATCAAACCAGAAGCACCAATACCATTGTTGGTACCGATCAGTGAACGAAAAGCAGGGGAAGTACGGCCCAGCTCAAATGCAACATAAACTTCTTCTTCCATGGTCAGGCCAAGGCCTTCATATTCTTCAGGAATTGTTAAACCAAACAATCCTAACGCCTTCATTTGCTGAATGATTTCCGATGGAATTTCATCTGTTTCTGCAATGAGTTCTTCATTTGGGATTAATACACCCTCAACAAACTGATGAATCATATCGATCAACTGGTCTAAGGTTTCCTGATCACGAACCATGTTCTAACTCCATTTTAGAATTGATGAGCTTAGTGGCATATCTGTAGCTTGGTTGAGTTTGATCGACTCAACAAATTTTCATGCATACTAATTCAACTTTGATACAATAATCAATATATATGAAAATAAATTTCGCAATGCGATATATTTATCGTTTTTAAATCAATATTAATGATCTGTTTATATTTTATTTTTAGTAATTGGCAGAATTTGTAAATATTTTATACGTTATTTTTGGAATTTACAGCATCAAATAACAAGTATATTATGTTTTAAGTATCGCAGTGCGAAATGAGATTACTATGGAAAGTCAACAAATTTTGAAATTAGATATCCGTGAAGATGGTGTAGCAATCATTGAAATACATCGTCCCGAAGCGAGAAATGCTTTGAATCTTGCTTTGCGCCAAGCGCTCTCCGAGACCTTTCGGCAATTGAATCATGATGCTTCTGTTCGCGCCATTGTATTGACCGGTGGTGAAAAGGTTTTTGCTGCTGGCGCTGATATCAAGGATTTTGCCACTGCCAGTACTGCCCAGATGTATTTACGTCATACCGAACAATACTGGCAAAGTATTATTGACTGTACCAAGCCGATTATTGCTGCTGTCAATGGTTATGCGCTGGGTGGTGGTTGCGAGCTTGCTATGCATGCCGACATGATTATTGCTGGTCGTTCGGCCCAGTTTGGACAGCCCGAAGTGAAACTAGGCTTGATGCCTGGCGCAGGTGGCACTCAGCGGTTACTTCGGGCGATTGGCAAATTTCAGACCATGCTGCTGGTACTGACTGGTAAATTTATTGGTGCTGAGGAGGCCAAACAAATGGGACTGGTTTCCGAAGTGGTTGAGGATGCAAACACGATTGAACATGCAGTGGAACTGGCAAAAACGATTGCCGGTTTTTCTCCTATTGCAGTACAGCAAATCAAGGAAGTTACCAATCTAGGACAGGATATGTCCTTGCAAGCGGCGTTGAGTCTAGAGCGTAAAGCATTCCAGATTTTATTTGATACCAAAGATCAAAAAGAAGGTGTGAATGCTTTTTTTGAAAAACGTCCAGCTCGATATCAGGGAGAATAATCATGGCAATTCAAATAATGGCACTGATTGGTACAGGTGTTATGGGAATGGGGATTGCACAAATCGCAGCGCAAGCCGGCATTGATGTACGTTTGTTTGATGCCAGAGCTGATGCGGCTGAGCAGGGTTTGGCAAAACTCAAACTTACCTTGGAAAAGTTACAGGCGAAAGGGAAAATTAGCCAACAGCAATTTACCGATACACTTGCTCATTTACATATTGTAGAAAATATTGAAGCAATTGCCGGGGTCGATTTGGTGGTTGAAGCTATCATCGAGAATCTGGAAATTAAGCAAAATTTGTTTAAACAGCTTGAATCAATTGTCTCGGACAGCACCATTTTGGCAACAAATACGTCTTCACTTTCCGTCACTGCGATTGCTTCGGTGCTGGAACATCAGGGGCGTATGGCTGGACTACATTTTTTTAATCCTGTACCACTGATGAAAGTGGTGGAAGTGATTGCTGGATTTGCAACAAAAGAAGATGTGATAACCGAGCTGCTTGCCTTTGCTTCACACATTGGACATTGTGGTGTCCGTACCAAAGATACACCTGGATTTATTGTCAATCATGCTGGTCGTGCTTACGGTACAGAAGCCCTGAAAATATTAGGGGAAGGTGTGACTACAGTCAGTGAAATCGATCGTATTTTACGTGAAGGTGCAGGATTTCGCATGGGACCACTGGAGTTGTTTGATTTGACAGGTCTAGATGTGTCACACCCTGTTATGGAATCAATTTTTAACCAGTTTTATCAGGAAGACCGCTATCGTCCACATCCATTAACTCGCCAAATGTTAGCTGGTAAAAAAGTCGGACGGAAAGTAGGTGAAGGCTTCTATAAATATGTCGATGGCGCTAAGACAAACGAAGCACCAAGACAGACTGTACCACAAGTTGCGGCTTATTCGTCAGTCTGGATTAAGGCAGATCGGGAACAGGATGCTGTAATCCTACGCCAGTTTATTCAGATGCAAGGGCTGGTTTGTGACAATGCCGAACAACCTGCATCTGAGAGTTTAATTCTGTTGGCAACTTATGGTGAAGATACCACCACTGCGGCATTACGTTTTGGTGTTGATGCAACGAGGGCGGTCAATATTGATCTGCTGACAGACTTTGATAAACATCGTACATTGATGCCATCCATTGTGACACAACAATCTTATATTGATCAGGCACATGCGATTTTTGCCAGAGATGGTCATGGGGTCAGCATCATTGCAGAAAGTGTTGGCTTTATTGCACAACGTGTGCTGGCAATGGTTGTGAATTTGGCCTGTGATATTGCTCAACAAAAAATCGCCACAGTCACAGATATTGATAAAGCAGTGAAATTAGGATTGGGGTATCCCTATGGACCGATTTCATGGGGAGATGTGCTTGGAAGTGAGCGTATTTTACTGATTCTGGAACGTATGTATAGCAATACGGGCGATCAGCGCTATCGACCAAGTCCTTGGTTAAAACGCCGTTCAGCGCTAAACCTGTCTTTACTTCACAGCTCTACCATTTAAGGAATGATGAAATGTTAAATGCCTATATTTATGACGGTGTGCGTACACCATTTGGCCGTCACGCTGGTTGTCTGGCGACGGTTCGGCCTGATAACCTAGCGGCACATGTGATTAAAGCATTACTTGAAAAACATCAGCTTCCCAATGATATTTTTGCCGATGTAATTTTGGGTAATACCAATCAGGCAGGTGAAGACAGCCGTAATATTGCTCGTCATGCCACTTTGCTTGCCGGGCTGGATGTTAAGACGCCGGCACAAACGGTCAATCGTTTATGTGCTTCCGGTTTAGCTGCGGTTATTGATGCAGCCCGCGCGATTACCTGTGATGAAGGAGATATTTTTATAGCGGGCGGAGTGGAGTCTATGTCTCGTGCGCCTTTTGTATTTGCTAAATCTGAAGCACCTTTTAGTCGTGACTTTACTGTATTTGATTCAACCATCGGCGCACGTTTTCCAAATCCGTTGCTAGAAAAACAATTTGGCGATGACACCATGCCAAAAACAGGAGATAACGTTGCGGTTGAATATGGTATCAGTCGTGAAGCGGCAGATATTTTTGCAGCAGCATCACAAGCCAAATATGAAGTCGCACGACAATCCGGTTTTTTTGACGGTGAAATTGTCGCAGTAGAAGTGGCACAGGGGCGTAAATTGCCGCCTAAACTGGTGAACACAGATGAGCATCCACGTCCTTCTTCTAATCTTGAAACCTTACAAAAGCTTCGACCATTGTTTGAAGGTGGTGTGGTGACAGCAGGCAATGCTTCTGGCGTGAATGATGGTGCAGCGGCATTATTGATTGGTTCTGCACAGGCCGAACAGACTCTGGGTATTAAGCCCATGGCAAAAATTCTTTCCTCTGCGGCTGCCGGTATAGAACCACGTATCATGGGTGCAGGCCCGATTGAAGCCATTAAACTGGCATTGAAACGTGCCAAGCTAACGCTAGATGATATGGATATTATTGAAATTAATGAAGCCTTTGCCTCACAAGTGCTGGC
The DNA here is from genome assembly GCF_002174125.1 of Acinetobacter populi. Classification (GTDB taxonomy): domain Bacteria; phylum Pseudomonadota; class Gammaproteobacteria; order Pseudomonadales; family Moraxellaceae; genus Acinetobacter; species Acinetobacter populi. Next base: position 144,825 of record NZ_NEXX01000001.1, on the reverse strand, counting down.
CTGTTTAAAGGGACTGGATATTGCGTTTGATGATCCACGAGTGAACCCGAATGGTGGTGCGATTGCAGTTGGTCATCCGCTGGGTGCTTCGGGTGCTCGTTTGGCATTATCGACAGCGCGTGAGTTACAGCGTAGTGGCAAAAAATATGCTGTGATCAGCTTGTGTATAGGTGTGGGGCAAGGTCTCGCAATGGTTATTGAACGGATATAAAAGAGAAAAGACATGGGTGCATTAGAGGGAATACGTGTACTGGATTTAAGTCGAGTGCTGGCTGGTCCGTGGTGTGGTCAAATCCTTGCCGATCTGGGCGCAGAGGTGATCAAGATTGAACGTCCAAAAACAGGTGATGACACACGTTTGTGGGGACCGCCGTGGATGAAAGATGATCAGGGTGAAGATACTCACGAAGCTGCATATTATCAGTCGACAAACCGTAATAAACTGTCTATTGCAATTGATATTTCGACAGTTGAAGGTCAAGAGCTGGTGCGTGCGCTGGTGGCTGAATCTGACGTGCTAATTGAGAACTATAAAGCAGGTTCGCTTAAAAATTATGGTCTAGACTACGATACATTAAAAGAAATTAATGACAAACTGGTGTATTGCTCCATTACTGGCTTTGGTCAGACTGGACCACGGGCAGCAGAGCCGGGGTATGATTTTATTATTCAGGGAATGGGCGGTTTAATGTCTGTGACCGGAGAAAAAGATGATTTGCCGGGTGGTGGTCCACAAAAAGTCGGGGTCGCATTTGCCGATTTAGCCACAGGCTTGTATTCAACCATTGCAATTCAGGCTGCCTTACTGAATCGTACGATCACGGGGCTGGGACAATATATTGATATGGCTTTGCTGGATGTACAAGTTGCGACACTGGCAAATCAGGGTATGAATTATTTGGCATCGGGTAAAGTGCCGGGACGATACGGCAATGCACATGCGAATATCGTACCTTATCAAGTCTTTAAAGCTGTAGATCAGGAGTTTATTATTGCCTGTGGTAATGATAAACAGTTTGTTGCCTTAAGTCAGGCCATTGGATTGGCTGACTTGCCCAAAGACCCACGTTTTGCCACCAATACTTTACGGATCAAACATCGTACCGAAATTGGTGAACTGCTAGCAGCACATTTTATGACCAATACGGCAAAACATTGGGTTGAAGTAATTCATGCAGCCAAAGTTCCTGTGGGTTTGATCAACAATTTACAACAGGCATTTGCAGAACCTCAAGTTCAGGCGCGCAATATGCTAATTGAAATGAAGCATCCATTAAAAGATAAACTGCAAGTGATTGGTTCGCCGATTAAACTTTCACGTACACCGGTAGAATACAAGAAAGCACCGCCAATGCTGGGCGAGCATACTGATGAAATCTTGGCTCGAATCGTTGATCGCGAAAAACTGGCAGCACTACGTGATAAAGGTATCGTTGGATAATTATTCGCAGTTATCTTGAAGAAGCAACTTTTAATCGGTTGCTTCTTTGCCATCAATACAAGATTTATATTATAATTTTCGCCATGCGAAACAAAATTAAAGAGTTTAGGCGAATTAAATGACAGAAGTAACCGAGGCTGAACAGGCAGAGAAGCTACTTGCTCCATTAAGACATGAACTTTTGCATCCCATTGAAGATATGCAAGATGAAAATGATCGTCAATATATTACGGCGCTTGCTCGTGGATTAGAATTATTACGTTGTTTTTCGCCCAAGCATCCACATCTGGGTAATCAGGAATTATCCCATATGACAGGTTTACCCAAACCGACTATTACCCGTTTAACACATACGCTGTCACGTCTGGGTTATTTAAAACAAGTACCCAATTCAAGTAAATTTCAGCTTTCGGTGGGCGTGCTTGCTTTTGGTTATTCGATGTTATCCAATTTGTCGATTCGTTCTATTGCTCATCCGTATATGAAAGAGTTGGCGGATTATGCAGGCGCTGCAGTTGCCATGACAACTCGTGATCGTCTTAACATGATTTATCTGGATGTTGTGCAAGGTAAAGGCAATATCACCATGCGACGGCAGGTGGGTACTTATTTACCGATTCATTTAAGCTCAGTCGGACGTGCCTGTTTGGCAGCCATTCCTGTTGATGAACGTGAATTTTTACTTAATGCCATTCGAGCCCGACATAAAGATGACTGGATCAAAATTAATCGTGAATTAGATAAGGCATTTAAAGATTATCAGGATTTTGGTTATTGTTTTTCGATTGGTGAATGGCATAAAGATGTAAACTCCGTTGCTGTACCGTATTATCATGAGCAACATGGATTATTGGTCTTTAACTGTGGAGGACCAAGTTTTATTCTCAATCGTGAAAAGCTAGAAGATGATATTGCGCCACGCTTATTACATATGGTTAACAATATCCGCAATGAAGTTGGTTAAGGAAAGGGAATAGTCTGGGCCGATCCAAGAAGCATTCAGAAGCAAGCTTCCACAGGAAACTTGCCCATCATATCAATTTAGTTGCTATTTACGGATAATCATCAATGTGGCTGTTGCATGAGCATAGATTTTATTGTTTTCATCAATAATACGGCCTTCGGTGATCACCAGTGTTCGTCCTAAATTAATCAACTGTCCGACACCACGATAGGTCTTTCCGGATTGCATGGGACGGATCATTTTAATATTCAGATCGGTGGTGACAAAATTAACCCCTTTTTCCATCATGGTATGTGCAGCAGCGCCAGTGACGCTATCCAGAACCGTTGCACCAAACCCACCATGGATGCCACCTTGTAGATTGATATGTGTATCTTCCGGAGTTACTTCATAGACAATATAACCTTGTTGTACTTCAACCAGTTTCATTGGAATAATCTTGGCCATGGGTGCGTGCGGGATTTCACCATTTTTAACAGCGGTTAAAAATTCTAAACCTGTATATTCGACCTTAGACATCTATGAATACTTCCTTTTTTGCGATTTCCTTTATTTTAATGTTTTTTGGATTAATTTAAAATAAAATACCGCATTGTAAAATAAAATTTTATATTTATCTTGTGGTATTTTACTTATTATCGTTTGTACTCGTTATGTGATTTCAATATAGATAAAACCTCAACGTACCAATAACAAATGCAAATATTAATAAAGGCTTAAGAAGATGAGACTAGAAGGGAAAATGAATTAAGCATCAAAAATAGTGTTTGTTTTTTTATACAAAAATAATAAAAAATGTTAAAATCATCAAAATATTTTTTTATTTAGTTTTATATCTCACAATTAAAAAGTGTGCATTTATGATTTATATCCCTTATCTATTGAGATCTGAACTGATTCAAATCGATCCGTTGTTAGATATAGATTGGCAAATGCAGCTCGAAAACATTTTTGCATCTCTTGATATGGATGTGAAAATAGAAATTGATAAACAAATTTTACGTCCCAAACAAATCATTTGGCATCGTATTTCTAATACCTTTGAAAGCAAGGTCGACACTTCACTTCAGGTGTTAAAGTTTAAATTAGAAAATCCACGTATGCGAGAAGTGGTCAGTAATATACTGGATTCTTTACAATTTATTCATCAAAACAATAACGTATTATTTTTTGCAGACTATATTGAAAATGTTTTAAAACAAATTGATGAAATTGTGGTTGAAGATGATTTGAAACTCCTTGAGGAGAAAGAATCAATTCGTAAGGTTTTTTTATATCATATTGCCAAAATTATTCGTAAAAAAGAGCTGGTGATTGTTGATAACATTCGACATCTCACTGCCGATCAAGTGAAAAATTTTATTCTTGAAGTATATATTAAGCATCAAATTCTCGGTTATTGGTATCGACCTTTAAGTTCATTTGAGGTGCAGCAGGAAAAACATTTTTTCTTTAAATATTATATTCGTAAAGAACAAAAAATTCGTAAATTTGCCGTAGTTAAAACGAGCCGATATTATTTCTTTTTGGCGCCTGGGAAAAAAGTTGAAGAGAATATTTATTCAATTCGTCGTTTTTTGACCGAACAAGTAATTGAATATAATAATAAAACTTATATTTTTGGTTTGGTTCTACCCCTCAATCCAGCTGCCGAAAAAAGCTATATCGACTGGTTCAAGTCACTGATGGAAAAAATGGTGACCATTGAATATAAAGTGCATAAGACTGTGATTGATATAGTGGCACAAATGGAGTTTAGCTTTAGTCAGGAAATTACCCCATTATTTATAGAACCTATTGCATTGACAGAAAAAAATCTTGATTTGGTGATTTCTAATCATATTCTCAATATTGAAAATGTCATTGTAGAAAAAATTTTGACGCCATTGAAAAGAGCACTGGAACAGGATTTAACCCATCAGGATGAATATGATTTTGTCTTTCATAGTCTGCGTAATATGTTTCAAGAAATGCTGAACTGTTTTGATGTTTTTAAACAACAACCTTTATTAATTTTTAATCATAAAATACAAGAATTTGGCTATAGATTGCTCAGTTACTTAAAGTTATTGGAACGTCGTCGGGATGAGTTGTTTGTCCCTTTATCGGCAGAGGAATATAAAATTGTCAATCGTCGGGCACAGGCTCCGATTGAGGCGCTGTATCATGCAATTCAACATAAACTGGAACAATATCTGGCTTTACAGCTCGAATTGAAAGAGGTTGAACGCACTCGAGTCAAACGTTCAAATGGTGGTATGTTTAGTGCGTTTTTACCGAAACAGAAAGTACAGAAAAGCTATGGTGACTTATTTCATGATGCAATGCTGTTAAAGAAAATGGCATATCAGGATTTATTGTTTATACCCAGACAATACAAAAAATATTGTGTGATGATTCAGGATGAAAATCTCATGTCCATTCAAGGGTGTGAAACATATTACGCATTTAGTAATGGTGAAAATGGCATTAATTTATTACCGATTTTATTCCATATTCAGAATGATTTAACCGATTTTAGTATTGAAAAAATTTTTACCACACTCAATCAGGCCATGGTGACTTATAATCCTTTTAGCCCGCAAAAAGATGATGGATTTTTTATAGAAAGTTAAATTAGAAAAGCAAAAACCCTATCCATGACATATATCATCAATAGGGCAGAATAAAGCAAGAAAGAATATTACTTAAAGAAATATCCCGTTTCTGGTGAGCTAGCATGTGCCAGACGTTTGCGTGGCATACGACCAGCAAGATAAGCTTCACGACCAGCTTCTATGGCTTTTTTCATGGCACTTGCCATTAGGATAGGGTGTTGTGCCTGTGCAATCGCGGTATTCATTAACACACCATCACAACCCAGTTCCATCGCAATTGCAGCATCACTTGCAGTACCGACACCGGCATCGACTAAAACAGGGACTTTGGCATTTTCGATAATTAAGGATAACGTGTGCGGATTTAAAATACCCAGACCAGAACCAATTAGGCTGCCTAAAGGCATGATCGCTACACAACCCATGGATTCAAGTTCCTGGGCCACAATAGGATCATCCGAGGTATAGACCATGACATCAAAACCGTCATCAATCAAAACTTGCGCTGCTTTTAAGGTTTCCACTACATTGGGATAAAGAGATTCCTGATTCCCCAGCACTTCAAGTTTGACCAGATTGTGCCCATCAAGTAATTCGCGCGCCAGTTGACAGGTACGTATTGCACTTTTTGCATCAAAACAGCCAGCAGTATTGGGAAGAATGGTATATTTTTCTGGCGGAATCACCGAAAGCAGATTGGGCTGGTTTGGGTCTTGTCCGATATTTACCCGGCGAATGGCTACGGTAACAATTTCTGCTCCACTGGCTTGTATCGCTGCGCCAGTTTCTTGTAAATCCTTATATTTACCTGTTCCAACCAATAAGCGTGAGTTAAATTCGCGTTGTCCTATTTTAAAGCTTGAATCTTGCATAATGTTTTTAGCTATAACCTCCATATTTAACCGCCACCCACTGCATGGATGATTTCTATACGATCATTTGGCGCAATTGGTGTTTCGGCCAAACGACTTTTGGGAATGATTTGCTCATTCAATTCGACTGCAAACCGTTTACCTTCCAGATGAAGGTCCTGAACCAATGCTAACAGGTCAAGGTGGGTTGTTTGTTGGCTTTCGCCATTTAAAATAATGGAGATGGTCATATCGTATCTAGTGTGCTGTTTTAAATGCTTGCCATGCCAGTGTGAGCCAGCCCAGAATCATGAATAAACCGCCAATTGGTGTGATTGCACCCAAACCTCTGGGTAGGCCGAGTGCCATGATATAGAGTGAACCACAGAAAAAGACAATACCAATTTGAATCAACCAGAAGGGTGTTTTGATTGCCAGTTGCGGTAAGGTCCTGGCGATAATGCCTAAAGCCAGTAAACCCAAAGCATGATAAAAAAAGTAATCTGTAGCCGTTTGCCACCAGACCAGTTGCTCAGGAGAGGCAACTTTTTTTAAACCATGCGCCCCGAATGCACCCAACATAACGGCAAGTGCTAAATTTATTGCAGCGATACCCAGCCACATATCGTGCTCCTATTTTTTTGTAACCAATAAAAAGGCATCTAAATGATGCCTAAGTGTAACCTGATTTTTAGCCCGCAGACATGGCAACTTTGATTTTTTCCATTGCATTTTTTTCGAGCTGACGGATACGCTCTGCGGATACATTATATTCTGCTGCAAGTTCGTGTAAAGTGGATTTATTATCATCCAACCAGCGACGTTGCAGAATATTACGTGAGCGATCATCCAGTTGTTCCATGGCTTCATGTAACGCATGGGTATTTTGGTCTTCCCAGTCTTCTTCTTCAATTAGGCGGGCAGGATCGTAGCGGTTATCTTCCAGATATAATGCTGGCGCAGTGTAATGACTGTCATCGTCATCATCATTTTGTGCTTCAAATGCAGCATCATAGGCAGTGAGGCGACCTTCCATTTCCAGAACTTGTTCCGGGGTCACGTTTAAATCATTGGCAATTGCCTGTGCTTCTTCCAGTGTGAGTTTTTTACTGGATTTTTTTAGACTGCGTAGATTAAAGAACAATTTGCGCTGTGCTTTGGTGGTGGCAACTTTAACGATACGCCAGTTACGAATTACATATTCGTGAATTTCGGCTTTAATCCAATGGACTGCAAAGGAAACTAGACGCACGCCCATGGTCGGGTCGAAGCGTTTTACTGCTTTCATCAGGCCTAAATTGCCTTCCTGAATTAGATCCCCCTGTGGTAAACCATAACCTGCGTAACTGCGTGCGATATGAACCACAAAACGTAAATGTGACATTACCAGCATTTTGGCAGCATCAAGATCCTGATCATAATAATAGCGTTCGGCAAGTTCTTTTTCTTGCTCTGCGGTTAGAATCGGAATTTGATTCACCGTACTGATATAGGCACCGAGATTTACACCTGGCGCAGACAACGACAGGGGCATCAATTGGTTGCTACTGTCAGTAGTCATGTAAACTCCTTGATAGGGTATGGAATTCCCAAAGCTTTATCTTAAAGAGAAGCCCAATAATATGTAAGTGAGAATGCGTTTAAATATGTAAATAAATAATTTTAAAGTGAGTTTAAGCGCTTGGCAATCGCTTTATCGATCACCGAAGATGTATTGGTTAATTTTCAATATAATAATGAAATTCATCATTTTGAATTTCAGTTTTCAGTAATTTAAGTTGTTGTACCTGACAAAAATGCACCAGATCCTGCTGACTATGGGGATCGGTACTTTTAACCAAAATAATTTGACCTGATGGCAGGGTTTTTAAGGTACGTTTTAACATTAAAATTGGCATCGGGCAGGGTTGTTGCCGGGCATCGACAAGCTGGTTAACATGAAGTTCGGACATTTAAAATTGCCAGTCAAAAAATTCTATATCAGTTGCAGAGCGCAATAACAAAACTTTAGCACAACCATGCTGCGCTTGCCCATCTTTTTCACGCCAGTCACCTAATACGATACGCTGTTGTGTCGGTGAAATCTCATGAATTGCAGGACGATGGGTATGTCCATGAATCAGCAGATTGATTCCCTGAATTTGTCGCAATACTTCTGCCTGATTGACATCAATGGGTTGATAATGCTGAGTTGTTTGCCGAGCCTGACTTTTTTTACGGAAAAAATCGCCTAAACGTTTTTTTAAATAAAAAGGTAATAATTTCAATATGCCAAGTAATAGCGGATTACGAATAATTTTTTTAAAGCGTTGATAAGCTACATCATCAGTACATAAAGCATCGCCATGTTCCAGCCGGATGTGTAAACCTTGCCATTGATAGATATAAGGTTCAATTAATAGTTGTCCGCCAAAACGGTCCAGAAATTGTTGCCCCAGAACAAAATCACGATTGCCACACAGAAAATAAACCGTGTTTCCAGTTGCAGTAAAGGCTCTGAGTTGTTTGACAATCGGCAATAACCATTCTCCGGGATCGCCATCGGATAACCAGGCATTAAACCAGTCACCTAGAATATAGAGTGCAGTGGGTTGCTGTTGATAATGTTGTAGTAATGATAAAAACCCGTGAACCAGTCGGGGGTGATCTTCTGAGAGGTGTAAATCCGAAATAAATAATTGTTGCATAAGTATCAGCTTCCCTCCTTATGAAAAGGAGGGAAAGAAGATGGATTATTCAGCAATGATTTTTGCAGATTCAATCACAACATTTTCTAATGGCACATCTTGATGGTAGCCACGGCTGCCAGTGCGTACGTTTTTGATGGCATTCACTACATCCATACCTTCAACAACTTTACCAAATACAGCATAGCCCCAACCTTGTGCGGTTTTACCGGTATGGTTAAGGAACGCATTATTTTTCACATTGATAAAAAATTGTGCAGATGCAGAATGTGGCGCTTGTGTACGCGCCATTGCCACAGTCCCTTCATCATTGGTTAAGCCATTATCAGCTTCATTTTCAATTGAATCGCGGGTTGCTTTTTCCTTGAAGTTTTCATCCATACCGCCACCTTGGATCATAAAACCATCAATCACACGGTGAAAAATCACACCATCATAGAAACCATCACGAACATACTGTAAAAAGTTCTCTACAGTTTTAGGCGCTTTTTCACTGTTTAACTCTAGTACAATACGACCTTTATTGGTGTTTAATTCAACTTGAGGAAAACTCATTGATACATCTCCTGATCATGGACTGTAAAAAGCCATGTGTTTTTAGTTGAGAGAAGGATAAGCAAACTGTAAACTGCATGGCAAGTAAAAAAACAAATTTTCCATATAGAAAATTGCTATTTTGAGCAGGATTCCCGAAAATTTGTACTTTGTTGTTTAACTTTAACCTAATTTTAGTGATGTATGACTATGAACTCAAAAGATGCTGTAACTCATGTGCCGAATATTCCTTCAACAAATTCTGATGTTGCAAGCGAACAGCAAGTACAGCAACAGCCGGGTTTAGATTTCATCCGTCAGGTGATTACCGATGATCTGGACAGTGGTCGTACACAACATGTGGTAACACGCTTTCCACCTGAACCAAATGGTTATTTACATATTGGCCATGTCAAAGCCATTTGTCTGAATTTTGGAATAGCAGAAGAATATAACGGTTATTGTAATTTGCGGTTTGATGATACCAATCCGGATGCCGAAGAGCAGGAATATGTTGATGGTATTGCCAATGATGTCAAATGGCTGGGATTTCAGTGGCAAGATCAGCCACGTTATGCTTCCAGCTATTTTGAGCAATTGTATCAATGGGCATTGCAATTGATACAACAGGGCGATGCCTATGTGGATTTACAAACTCCGGAAGAAATTCGTATCAACCGTGGTAATTTTAATGAGGCGGGTAAAAATTCACCGTATCGTGATGCCAGTGTAGATGAAAATCTGGCACGATTCGAGCAAATGCGTAATGGCGAATTGGGCGAAGGCGAAGCGGTATTGCGTGCCAAAATTGATATGGCCAGCGCAAATGTCCATATGCGTGATCCGATTTTATATCGTGTGTTGCATTCCGACCATCATCAAACAGGGGATACCTGGAAAATTTATCCGATGTATGATTATGCTCATCCGTTATCCGATGCCATTGAAGGGGTGACACATTCCTTGTGTACATTGGAGTTTCAGGATCATCGTCCATTCTATGATTGGGTGATTGAAAAAGTTCATTCACAGGCTGTGCCACGTCAGTATGAGTCTTCCCGTTTAAATATTGACTACACCATTACCTCAAAACGGAAATTACGTCGTCTGGTTGAAGGTGGCTTTGTCAATGGCTGGGATGATCCGCGTATGCCAACTGTGGTCGGTATGCGCCGTCGTGGTTTTACCGCAGAAGGCTTAAAAGATTTCTGTAAACGTGTTGGTGTATCCAAAACGGATGGTATCGTCGATGTGGCGATGCTGGAATTTTGTATTCGTCAATCACTGGAAAATACTGCTGCACGTGGTATGGCTGTGTTAAATCCATTAAAAGTCACCTTAACCAATTTGCCTGAAGAACTGGACTTAAGTCATGCGCGTCATCCAAATGTGGACATGGGAGAACGGATTATTCCTTTGACCAAGGAAATCTATATTGATCGTAAGGATTTTGAAGAAGTTCCACCAAAAGGCTTTAAACGGTTGATTCCACAGGGGGAAGTACGTTTACGTCATGCCTATGTGATTAAATGTGATGAAGTGATTAAAGATGCCAATGGCGAAGTGATCGAATTGAAATGCTCAATTGATCCGGACACACTGGGTAAAAATCCGGAAGGCCGTAAAGTCAAAGGTGTAATTCACTGGGTCTCTGCTTCCAAAGGTATTCCTGCCGAAGTGCGTATTTATGAGCGTTTATTTACTGTAGCCGATCCGGAACAGGGTGAAGATTTTCTGGAAAATTTAAATCCAGATTCTCTCAAAGTGGTGCAGGCTGTGGTTGAACCAGCATTGGCTCTGGCAGAAAAAGAGCAGCGTTTCCAGTTTGAACGGGAAGGTTATTTTGTCGCAGATCGCTATGATCATTTATATGAAAAACCAGTATTTAACCGTATTCTAGATTTAAGAGACAGCTTTAAAGCACCTAAATAAGTCACGGTTATTTTATTCAGCGGATCTAAAAAAGACTTCAAATTTGAGGTCTTTTTTATGCTTTATGTCTTGATTGTTTGACCAGCTCGATAAAGTGCTGTGCAGCTTTACCCAAGGGTCTTTCCCGACTCCAGACCAGATCGATACATAAGGTAATACTTGGACAGAAATCTTCTACATCAATGAGTGCCAGCGTTTGATTTTTTAAATGATCTTCAATATAGGATTGCGGTAAAAAGCCCCAAGCAAGACCAGCATGAATAATATCCACAGCAAAATATTGATTATCTGTTTGCCAACTATGATAAGACAATTGCAAAACTGAGGTGGATTGATTTTCACGGCTATTAAACACGATCTGGCGATGCTGTAATAAATCATCATAACTGGCTTTTTGATGGTATAAGGGGTGATTAGGCGCAACTACAGCCACCATATTTTCTTTACCAATTTCGATAAATTGTTCAATCCCATTTAGGCTTTGACGTTCCAGTAAAATGGCAAAATTGACGCGACCCGACAATACCGATTCCAGTGCTTCCTGTTGCGGTAAGGTTAAAATTTCTAATTTTAATAAAGGATAATATTCACTAAGTTGCCGAAATATATTGGTCCAGATCAGGCTTTCCAATTCTGTGGCAAAGGCAATACTCAAGACTGGTTCAACATGATCGGCAAGTTGTAGAGCGTGGTTCTGCCATTGTTGCATCACGGCTAGTGTTTGTAAGGTGGATCGGTAAAGACTTAAAGCAGCCGGTGTTGGTTGTGGTTCGCGTTTGGAGCGATCAAACAGACTTAATGCCAATTCATCTTCGAGTTGGGAAATCGCCATACTCACAGCTGAGGGGGCTTTACCCAGTTTTCGCGCGGTGGCAGAAAATGATCCGGTTTCTATCGCGGTTTTGAATACCAGTAAAAGTTCCTGATTAAGATTCATCAATGATCTTCCCAAAAATAAAAAAATGCAGTCCAAAGGGGAACAAGGACTGCAAATACGATAATCTGCCTGGAGAACAGATTACCTTAAAATTGATCATTGGGCATGATTCTTATCTATCAATCTTGTTTATTAATATGGCGATTAAAAAAGCAAAATCAAGGTGTAATCTTTGCTTTTATTGTTTGTTAGAAACAGTTTATCATATGTTCATCAGTATGGGACATCAAAATCATGACAGAACAGTTGGAAATCATAGACTTAATCGTGGGTGAGGGGAAGGCAGCAGTCAAAGGTGCATTGATTAAAACCCACTATACTGGCTGGTTAAATGATGGAACAAAATTTGATTCCTCCCATGACCGCGGTCAATTATTCCAGTGCGTGATTGGTACAGGTCGGGTAATCAAAGGCTGGGATCAGGGAATTATGGGCATGAAAGTGGGAGGTAAACGAAAACTTATTGTACCTGCGCATCTTGCCTATGGTGAACGTCAAATTGGTCAAATGATTCCAGCCAATTCGGATTTAATCTTTGAAATAGAATTATTTGAAGTGCTTACTCGGGATGAGTAGAACGATCCTATACAAATCTTTTTGATTTAAAAAAGGATTGAATGATTGCTGAGTATTTTCCGTTGCCTCACATTGTAACGGAATTTATAAAAACTAGTATTTATGTCAAAATTTGCGCTATAAATATATCGATAAGGAAAAAATAATAACGCTGACCCAATTGCCAAGGGGAAATTGATGTCTGATATGCTATGCGAAAAACGCGTGTTAGATCTACAACATCAATTATTTGATGCTGCATCTGCATTGTTGCCTTGGAAAGATGTAATTTTAAAAATACAGGATATCTTTTCAGGGTCTGCCGCCTGTTTTTGTTATGAATATGAGAATAATACAACACAGGTCATTGCAGGGAATTGTGATCCTTATTATGCGGATTTATATCAACATGAAATTGTATCGCATAATATTTTATGGCGCTCAATGCAACAGGACAAGATTGGCACAATTTATACCGATCAAATGATTCTGCCGAAACAGCAATTTAAGAATTCTATATTTTATAATGAATGGTATCGTCCACAGGATGAACATAGTGCATTAAATATTAAAGTTGCAGAAAATCAGCAAGGTTCTGGCTATTTTGTAATTAATCGTGGCGGGTTGCAACCCGATTTTGACCAGATAGATTTACAAAAAATGCAATATATTGCACCGATATTGGTACAGGCGGCAAAGTTGCGACAGCAATTTGGTGAATTATTGTTGACACAAAAAGGGCAAAATTTTGATCATGCCAATATTGGTTTTGTTTTAACCACAGCACAGGGTAAATTATTATATGCTAATCAACTTGCAGAGCGATTTTTAACGTTAGCTAATTCACCTATTTGGATAAAGAAAGGTCATATCACGACGGTTATTGCACAGCAACAAAAACAATTGCATCAGTTTATGTTGAATGTGAGTCGAATACATCATGTATTGGTGGGTAACCAAGAGCTTATTTTAAGCAATCCATTGATGCCTTTATTAAAATTTGTGGTGTCAGTTGTTCCGGTTTATGACCAACAGACATTATCTTTACCTGTGAATCATAGTGTGGTGGGAATATTTATTCGACAATTGGGTTTTGATCAAACCATGTCTAATCATTTAAAAATACAACAGTTATTAGGACTGAGTCCCAAAGAGGCATTAATTGCGAGTTATTTATTGAATGGGCAATCGCTAAAAGAAGCCGCAATGCAAGAAGAGATCAGTATTACCACCGCTAGAACACATCTGGCTCGAATTTTTAGAAAAACCAACACCTATAATCAGAATCAACTCATTGCCCTATTGGTACAAATCCTGTCTTTGTCCTGTTTTTCATCATAAAAATTTAGATTTGTGCATTTTGTCATTCATTTAGAGGACATACAAAGCGTTTTTTTTCAGGTGCAATAACGGTAAATATCTAAATGAGAATTTACCCATGAATCGTATTTTTAAAACAATATGGAATAAAACATTAGGTTGTATGGTGGTGGCATCAGAGCTTGCTAAAAGTGGTCATGCTACTGCTCATTCAAAGACAACGGTGATTCCTGCTACATCATCTATAGCACCCATTTTTAAGTTGTCTATATTTGTACTGGCACTGTCGGGAGTGATTGCAAATAGTGTGGTTTGGGCAAGTACTTGTACGTTAAATGGTGGTGGTAATGGGGGAAGTGTTGCCAATACTGGCTTTTCTATTGCTTGTGGCCATTCAAACAATATATCAGGCGCTTTTGGAAGTGCAATCGGTGTAAATAATAATGCAGCAGGTGAATCAAGTAATGCAATAGGTTTTGGTAATAAAGCGGAAAATAAATCAAGTAATGCGATAGGTGTTGGTAATACTGCAGAAAGTGCGGCAAGTAATGCGATAGGTTACTCTAATAAAGCAACTGGGGTTTTTAGTAATGCGATAGGCGCTAGTAATGAAGCATCAGGTAGCGAGAGTAGTTCTATAGGTACGAATAATAAAGCATCAGTTCACTTGAGTAATGCGATAGGTTCTTATAATAAAGCAGAAAATGAGGCAAGTAATGCGATAGGTTATTCTAATGAAGTATCTGGTTATGCTGGTAATGCCGTTGGTTATGCAAATAAAGCCTTAGGTCGAGATAGTAATGCTTTTGGTTCTGGAAATACAGCATCAAGGGATGCCAGTAGTGCATTAGGTTATAGCAATGAGGCTGGAAAAAATAGTAGTGCAGTGGGGTTTAGGAACAAAGCGTCAAATGAAGCAAGTGCAGTAGGGTATGTCAATACAGCATCAGGTTTTCAGAGTAGTGCTTTGGGCAATATAAATATGGCGGTGGGTGTAGCAAGTAATGCCGTGGGTTCTTTTAATCTGGCATCAGAGGATTACAGTAGTGCATTAGGTTATAGCAATAAGGTATCCGAGGCAAGAAGTAATGCTGTAGGTTATATGAATGAGGCATTAGGGGAAAGAAATAGTGCTGTTGGATATAACAATAAAACTTTCGATGAATTAAGCAGTGCATTGGGTGCAAATAATACAGCAGAAAGTACTAATAGTAGTGCTGTGGGTTATCAAAATACTGCATCAGGTTCAGGCAGTAATGCCTTTGGTGCAGCGAATCAGGCGAGTGGAGATGGTAGTAGTGCCTTAGGGTCTGAAAATACCGCATCAGGAATAGAAAGTAGTGCGATGGGTTTTGGCAATATAGCATCAGGTGGCTATAGTAGTGCAATAGGTTATGGCAATACGGCATTAGCAGACGAAAGTATCGCAATAGGTTATCAAAGTGAAGCACAAGCTATAGGAAGTACCGCAATCGGTTATCAGGCGATTGCAGATCGTGAATATACCCTTTCGGTGGGTTCGGTAGGGAATGAACGTCAGATCACCCATGTTGCCGCAGGTGTATTTGATACTGATGCCGTCAATCTATCCCAAATAAAAATGCTAACAAATGGCTTTGGGGGTGGAGCAAACTTTAATAATGGTGTATTTACTGCTCCCACCTATGTGATTCAGAATAATAATTATCAGAATATTGGCAGTGCCTTTACTGCTGTAGATAGTAAATTGACAAGTTTAGATAGCCGTTTGACTACAGTAGAAAATA
Organism: Acinetobacter populi; assembly: GCF_002174125.1. Lineage (GTDB taxonomy): Bacteria > Pseudomonadota > Gammaproteobacteria > Pseudomonadales > Moraxellaceae > Acinetobacter > Acinetobacter populi. The sequence goes on along the minus strand of NZ_NEXX01000001.1, from coordinate 129,241 downwards.
ATGCTGGCGGTGGTCAGGGCGCACAGGGGGATAGTGCGTATCAGGTTGCGGTGAATAATGGTTTTGCAGGCACAGAACCAGAATGGTTGACTTCACTTAAAGGTGAGCAAGGCTTACAGGGTCTAAAAGGAGATCAGGGCGATAAAGGTGACAAAGGTGATCAAGGAATAGCAGGGTTAAATGGCAAAGATGGTGCAAAAGGAGATAAAGGTGACAAGGGTGATCAAGGGTTACAAGGTTTAAAAGGGGATAAAGGCGAACAAGGATTGCAGGGCTTACAAGGCGATCAGGGGTTAAAAGGTGATCAAGGCTTGCAGGGTTTAAATGGACTCAATGGTCAGGATGGTAAAGACGGGCTTGATGGTTTAAATGGCAAAGATGGCGCAAAAGGAGATAAAGGTGACAAGGGTGATCAAGGAATAGCAGGGTTAAATGGCAAAGATGGTGCAAAAGGTGATCAGGGTTTAGAGGGCAAGAGTACCTTTGAAATTGCAGTGCAAAATGGTTTTCAGGGAACTGAACAACAATGGCTTGATAGTCAAACCAATCCTTATCTTGCAATTCAATCTAATATTTCAAAAACGCAAAGCAAGCCACAAGCGACAGGAACAGATGCGATTGCACTTGGCGCGGGAGCAATTGCTCAGGGTAACCAATCGATCAGTATCGGTGTTGGTAATAAAGTGACAGGTCATAATGCAGGCGCAATTGGCGATCCGAATATGGTCAGTGGTAATGATAGTTATGCAGTGGGGAATAATAATAGCGTTGCAGGGGATAACACATTTGTACTCGGAAATAACATTAATACTCAAGCTAAGAACGCTGTAGTACTTGGCAATAATTCTACATCAAACCGTGATAATACTGTTTCGGTGGGTGCTGTTGATAGTGAACGCCAAATTATCCATGTTGCAGCAGGCACACAGGACACCGATGCAGTCAATGTAAAACAGATGAAAGATGCGGATACTGCAACTTTAAAATCAGCTCAGAGTTATGCCGATCATGGTAATGCCACAACTTTACAAAGTGCACAACGTTATACGGATAGTCGTATTAATCACCTTAATCAGAACTTTAAGGAGTTTAAACAAGATACTTATGCGGCCGTAGCATCCAGTATAGCAATTGCTTCTTTACCTCAACCAAGTAGTGCAGGATATAAAATGGTCAGTATAGGTGCTGGTACATGGAAAGGTGAGCAAGGTATTTCTATTGGTGTGAGTGGTGTTACAGAGAATAATAAATTTATTTTCAAAGCTGCAAGTACTGCCAATACTCAGGGGGATTTTGGAGGGGGGGCCTCTATTGGCTGGCAATGGAAATAGATTGAAGAGGCCTTGTTAGCTTGTGGTAACAAGGCTTGTATGTTAGAGAATCGCTTTGTTTAAATCAGTTCAATGTGCTTATTAATAAAACATCGTCATTAGTCTTATTTTAGTCGAAATTTATCTTCAAATATTTATGTTTTGTCATTCATTTAGAGGACATACAAAGCATTTTTTTTCAGGTGCAATAACAGTAAATATCTAAATGAGAATTTACCAATGAATCGTATCTTTAAAACAATATGGAATAAAACGTTGGGTTGTATGGTGGTGGCATCAGAGCTTGCCAAAAGTGGTCATACTACTGTCTGTTCAAAGACAACCGTGATTCCAGTTACATCCTTCACAGCCCCCATTTTGAAGCTATCTGTAATGGTGGTGGCACTGTCAGGAGTTATGGGGAGTCGTGTGGCGTGGGCAGATACCTGTACTTTAGATAGTGGTAATGGAGCGAGTACAGCGGGTTTAGGTGCATTTGCTTGTGGTATGAGCAATGAAGCATCAGGGCTTTTGGGTAGTGCAGTGGGTGCTGGCAATGAAGCATCAGGAAATGCCAGTAGTGCGTTAGGTTATAGCAATGAGGCAGGAAGATATAGTAGTGCAGTGGGCTTTATGAACAAAGCATCAAATGAATCAAGTGCATTGGGTTATAAAAATTTCGCATCAGGTTTTCAGAGTAGTGCTTTGGGCAATATAAATATGGCGGTGGGTGTAGCAAGTAATGCATTTGGTGCTAATAATCAGGCGAGTGGAGATGGCAGTAGTGCCTTGGGTTATAGCAATAAGGTATCCGAAGCAAGAAGTAGTGCTGTGGGTTATATAAATGAAGCATCAGGAGGAAGAAATAGTGCCATAGGCTATAACAATAAAACTTCCGATGAATTAAGCAGTGCATTGGGGGCAAATAATATAGCAGAAAGTACCAATAGTAGTGCAGTAGGTTATCAAAATACTGCATCAGGTTCTGGTAGTAATGCATTTGGTGCTAATAATCTGGCAAATGGTAATCGAAGTAGTGCGTTAGGCAGTGAGAATAAAGCATCAGGTCTAGAAAGTAGTGCAGTGGGTTTTGAAAATAGCGCATCAGGTCATTATAGCAGTGCGATTGGTTATTTGAATACATCTTTCGGCAATGGAAGTAATGCAGTAGGGATAGCCAATCGTGCCTTAAATAATCGTTCTAGTGCATTGGGTAGTTTTAATGCGGCGGTTGGTTCAGGCTCGGCAGCAGTAGGGAGTGCATCTGGTCAGATAGTTAGTGTCATTTACGACGATATCAATGATCCTCACAGTATCATTACGCATGTAAATGGTATTGCTGTCACTGCAACGGGAGAGAGTCTGGAGGATATTACTCATATTCAGGGTTTGGAAATAGATGCGACACAGCGAGAAGCATTTATCTATGCGATTGAAAATGGCGGTAATGTTGCTTTTGGATCGAATAGTAGTGCGTTAGGTGTAGAAAACAATGCTATTGGTCATACAGCGAGTGCCGTAGGTTATGGTAATAAAGCATCAGGTGAGAGTAGCAGTACAGTTGGTTATTGGAATACGGCATCAGCCACAGCAAGTACTGCCTTAGGTTATCAAAATGATGTATCGGGCGAAGCATCCAGTGCAGTCGGTAAAAATAATAGTGTGCTTGCTGAAAACAGCAGTGCTATAGGGAATCATAACCATACTGCTGGTCAGCAAAGCACAGTGCTTGGTAATCAGAATAATGTGCTGGCAGATTCAGCTGCTGCAATTGGTATTGGCAATCGGATTACAGGTGAATTTGGTAGTGCATTGGGAATTGGCAATCATGTTTTTTCTAATGGTGCCAGTGCAGTGGGTAATCATAATATTGCTTTCGCTGAAAGTTCGGTTGCAGTAGGGAGTGCTTCTGGACAGCCACCTCAATTGACGATTGAAAATGATGTGTTAATTGCAGTAAATGGTATTCCAGTGACTGCAACAAGTAATGATATTTTTAGCATTACTCATGTTAATGGTGTTGCTTTGGATTATACCCAGCGTGGCATTCTGATCAATGAATTGACTCAGGGTGCAAATGTGGCATTGGCAAAAAATAGTAGTGTATTTGGTGTGCAAAGTGCAGCAATTGCTGAAAACAGTACTGCCATTGGTTATGCTGCTGTGGCAGATCGGACCAATACTGTTTCAGTGGGGAAAGCTGGTGCAGAAAAACAAATTGCCAATGTTGCCGCAGGTGTATTTGATACTGATGCAGTCAATCTGTCCCAAATCAAAATGCTAACAAATGGCTTTGGTGGTGGAGCAAACTTTAATAATGGTGTATTTACTGCCCCCACCTATGTAATTCAGAATAATAATTATCAAAATGTTGGCAGTGCCTTTACTGCTGTAGATAGTAAATTGACAAGTTTAGATAGCCGTTTGACTACAGTAGAAAATAATGCTGGCGGTGGTCTGGGAGTACAGGGGGATAGTGCGTATCAGGTTGCAGTGAATAATGGTTTTGCAGGCACAGAATTAGAATGGTTGACTTCACTTAAAGGTGAGCAAGGCGCAAAAGGAGATAATGGAGATCAAGGCGAACAGGGATTACAAGGTTTAAAAGGCGATAAGGGTGATAAAGGAGATACAGGTTTAAATGGACTCAATGGTAAAGATGGGATTGATGGTTTAAATGGTCAAGATGGCGCTAAAGGAGATAAAGGAGATCAAGGCGAACAGGGATTACAAGGTTTAAAAGGCGATAAGGGCGATAAAGGAGATGCAGGTTTAAATGGACTCAATGGTAAAGATGGCGCAAAAGGAGATAAGGGAGATCGGGGCGAACAGGGATTACAAGGTTTAAAAGGTGATAAGGGCGATAAAGGAGATACAGGTTTAAATGGACTTAATGGTCAGGATGGTAAAGATGCGTTTAAACTTGCATTGGAAAAAGGATTTAATGGGACAGAACAGGAGTGGCTGGATTCACTTAATGGTACAGGAGATCATCCGTATTTTGCTGTACAAAACGATGTGAATAACGATGAAACTCAACATGCACAAGCACAAGGCGAAGCATCTATTGCAATTGGTCAAAGCATAGTTGCCACTGGTAAACAGTCCATCAGCATTGGTCAGGACAATGCAGTCTCAGGTGACCATTCTGTTGGGATCGGTGATACCAGTATAGTGACTGCAAATAACAGTTCTAGCCTTGGTCATCATAATATAGTTTCAGCTGATAATAGTGTTGTAATAGGGAGTAATATTACGATAACTGCTGATAATAGTGTGGTATTGGGAAATGGGGCAGCAACAGATCGTGATTATACAGTGTCTGTCGGTACAACTGATCAGGAACGTCAGATTATTCATGTCAAGGCAGGTACGGCAGATACTGATGCTATCAATGTTAAACAACTAACAGAGGGGAATGCGCTTACACTCAGTGCAGCGAAAACCTATACTGATACCACTGTCATAACACTACGTAGTGAAGCAGCAATAGAAACTGTACGGGTGAATCAGGCAATTATTGATGGTGATGTTGCGACATTAACCCATGCTAAAACTTATACTGATCAAAGAGAAATAGCGGTACGTTCAGATCTCATTGCTGCCGATCAAGTGATTTTGGAACAAGCAAAAACACATGCATCACAGCAAAGTGAGGTTGCAGTGAGCAAAGCACAAAGTTATACAGATAGTAAAGTGAATGCATTAAGTGAAAACTTAACGCAATATCAACGTCAAGTAGATGCACGTTTTTATGAACAGGATAAAAAAATTAATCAGCTTGGCGCAATTGGTGGGGCATTGAATGGAATGTCTATGAATGCGGCAAGTTTATCCGGACGAAACCGGGTTGCAGTCGGTTTAGGGTCTCAACGTGGTGAACAAGCTGTTGCAGTGGGTTATCAGATTGTTCCTACTGCAAATACCAGTGCTTCACTGGGAGCTGCTTTTGCCAGTGATCAGCAGACGATTAGCGCAGGTTTTGGTTTTAGTTGGTGATGTTCTTTACTTTTAGATTTGGCTTGAAGGTTTAATATGAACGAAGGGATTTAGCCATTAACATAGTGCATATTGGCTAAATCCCGGAATTTTCATTATAGTCAAAGGTGAGGTGCGATGTATGATAACTTGTACTAGCTCAAACCTGATCTGACAGTTATCGATATTTTATTAATGTATCTAGTCAGAATAATAACTTTGCCGTTTATTGGAAAATTTCTGTAATTGTTTTAAGAAACCGTGGAAATAATCTTTGTCTTTATCTTCTGTTCTAAACCCTGCATATAAAGTTCTGCGTAAACCTTCAGGAGAGATACAGTCCAGACGACGACTGGTGACCCAGCCTTTTTGTTCATATTCATACACCACCCAATCCGGTAAAGCCGAAATTCCCCGACCACTGGCGACCAGTTGAATCAGCATTTGTGTCAATTCTGTGGTGCGAATCTGTTTCGGCTGAATATTCGCAGGAATGAATACATGGGCCATGATGTCCAGACGGTGTTTATCTACGGGATAAGTGATTAAAGTTTCTTCTGCCAGTTTTTCAATTGTAAGGTGCTCATCTCGTACCAGTGCATGTGTGTTTGATAAGACCAGACGAGATTCATATTGAAAAATAGGAAAGTATTCAATGCCTTTAAGTGCAATCGGATCGGCAGTAATCAGTAAATCAAATTCTGAATTTTGTAATAATTCATGCGGGTTCATTTCAAAACCGGAAGCAAAATCCAGATCGACATCAGGATATTGCTGGCGATATTGATTGAGCAGCGGCATCAACCAGTCAAAGCAGCTATGACATTCCGAAGAAAAAATAATTCGCCCGGTTTGACCATGTACCAATCTCACAATATCGGATTGAGCCAACTGAACTTGCGGCAGAATATCATCAGCCAGCTTGAGTAAACGCAGACCGACATTGGAAAATTGTAAAGGACGACTCCGCCGATTGACAATTTCTACGTCATACCAGTGCTCAAGTTCTTTGAGTTGATGTGAGATGGCAGAAGGCGTCAGGTTTAAATCTGCTGCGGCAGAAACCAGTGAACCATGTTCGCGCAAAGCTTGTAATGTTCTAAGGTGGCGGAGTTCCAGCATATAAATACATAATTTGTGAATATAATTCAATATAACATGAAAATAATGAGTTTGCTTCAAAATGAATTTTATTTGATTATTGTTCTATCAAATGAATTTTATTAATTTTAATATTGAGGCAGATCTGATGGGTATTCAAACGCATATTTTGGGTTATCCCCGTATCGGTGTGAAACGTGAACTGAAGTTTGCTGAAGAAGCATATTGGAAAGGTGAAAGTACACAAGCGGAGTTTCTGGAACAAGCACAAGCAGTCGAAGTTGCAAATTGGCAAGCACAAGTGGATGCAGGGCTTTCATTACTGACTGTCGGTGATTTTGTTTTTTATGATGCGATTCTGACGCAAGCTGTACGTTTGGGCGTGATTCCAGCACGTTTTGCAGAAAGTGCAAAATTGAATCAGGTCGATCAGCAATTTTATCTAGCTCGGGGTCGTGCGCCAGGTTGTAGCGATGTGGCTGCACTGGAAATGACCAAATGGTTTGATACCAACTATCATTATTTAGTGCCAGAATTCACTTTAAATCAGGAATTTAATGCGGATTTCTCCGATTTATTGGCGCAAGTCGATCGTGCCAAAGCATTCAATCAGCCTTTAAAAGTAGTTGTTCCTGGTTTGCTGACATTCCTGTATTTATCGCGTATTGTCGATGGCAAAGCAGAAAAAGCAGCAACAGCCTGTGGTTGTGGTTCTGAACATACAGAAGCGGCAGCAGGCTATATTGCAAATCATGCCACATTAAAATTTATAGATGCTTTGGTACCTGTTTATACCAAGTTATTTGATGATTTAAAAGCCCGTGGTGTGGATTATATACAGGTTGATGAACCCATTTTAGTGCTTGATCTTGCCCCAGAATGGCAAGCTGCATTTGAACGTACCTATAATTTATTACAACGTCGTGATGGTTTAAAGCTGATCATCAGCACTTATTTTGAAACCTTGGGTGAAAATTTAAATCTTGCAGTGAATTTACCCGTTGCAGGCTTACACATTGACATTACCCGTGAAAAAGCAGGCGAATTTTTCTGGAAAAAAGTCATTGACCAGTTACCTGCGCATAAAATCCTGTCATTGGGCTTAATCAATGGTCGTAGTGTCTGGGCAAGTGATTTGGTACAACTGAATGATATCATTGCCACAGCGAAAAAATCTTTAGGTGAGCGTTTATGGTTGTCTACAGGTAGCTCATTACTCCATGTACCTGTGGATTTACGTTCTGAGCAAGTGCCTGCGGAAATTGAGGGTAAGTTGGCATTTGCCCGTCAAAAGCTGGATGAATTGGTGGCATTAGCCAATGGCAATATTAGCGGAAATCCAGCATTAAACTTTGCTTCACAGGCAGCGTTTGACTTACAGGGGCAGGCACGTCAGGAATCATTTACTGAGCGTTATGCAGCACAACAGGCAAAATTTAACTTCCCATTATTGCCAACCACAACTATCGGTTCATTCCCACAAACTGCGGAAATTCGTGCCGCGCGTGCAGCATGGAATAAAGGCAATTTGTCTGATGCCGACTATGAAGTAGCAATGAAAAAAGAAATCGCCTATGCCATTGAGCAACAGGAACAGCTTGATATCGATGTGTTTGTGCATGGCGAAGCAGAACGTACCGATATGGTGGAATACTTTGCAGGTTTATTGGATGGTTTCTGGTTGTCTAAATTTGGCTGGGTACAATCTTATGGCTCGCGTTGTGTCCGTCCACCGATCATTGTTGGTGATATCACGCGTCCAAATGCAATGACAGTAAAATGGATTACTTATGCCAATTCCTTAACCGACAAAATCGTAAAAGGCATGTTGACAGGTCCTGTTACCATTTTGAACTGGTCATTTCCACCCGCACATCGTAGCCGTCGTGAAGTGTGCTTGCAGTTGGCAGAAGCGATTCGTCAGGAAGTATCCGATTTGCAAGATGCAGGCGTGGAAATTATCCAGATTGATGAAGCCGCATTCCGTGAAGCTTTACCGCTGCGTACCGCAGATCGTGCCGATTATTGGGACTGGACGGTGAAATCATTTAAACATTGCTCAAGCAGTGCCAAAGTGGATACACAGATTCATACTCATATGTGCTATTCAGATTTTAAAGATTGTTTACCGCAAATCACTGCGATGGATGCCGATGTGATCACGATTGAAACCTCACGTTCTGGTTTACAGTTACTCGAAGTGTTCCATCAACAAGGTTATCCAAATGCGATTGGACCGGGTGTATATGATATTCATAGTCCACGGACGCCAAGCGCAGATAATATGCGTGTAGTGATTGATGGTGCATTAAAAACCGTTCCTGCCGAACGCCTTTGGGTGAATCCAGACTGTGGTTTAAAAACCCGTAACTGGGATGAAACCCGTGCAGCATTGAGCGAAATGGTGAAAATGGCAAAAACAGTACGTGCGGAATTAGAAGCTAAAAAAGCCACTGTATAAGCTCAAAAATAATAATATCCAGTTTAGCGCGCCGTATCATTCGTGATGCGGTTTTTTTTATGATTATATACCGCTAATTAAAAAATCTAACGCATTGATAATGATTTCCCGATGTTGATCAAATACAGTTACGGAAGAACCAAGTTCTTTTTTTGAAATGCCTACCAATTGCGGTGTCATTAGAATATATTTTTGCTCCAATTGCATGTCCAAGATGCATATTTGAACGACTGAGCAAATGCACGATAATAATGATTTAAAAACGCATTACTTCCCAACAAGCAATGCGTTTAGATAGTTTCTTATACACAAAAAAGCATCAAAGAATCTGTTTTAAGCGTTTAATAACTTCTTCGCATTGTTCAATGCTTGCAACCAATGCCATACGCACATGGTTCTCGCCTGGATTTCCTTGATCTGTGGTGCGGGAAAGATAGCGACCCGGTAACACCTTGATGTTAGCTTCACTCAATAATTTTTTGGCAAAGGCTTCATCATCATTGACTTGTAACCAGTAATAAAAACCGGCATCTGGTTTCTTAAGCGGTAGTAAATTGCCTAATTCCTGCTGGAATAAATCAAATTTTTTCCGATAGGCTTTACGGTTTTCTTCAACATGCGTTTCATCATTCCATGCTGCAATCGAAGCAAGTTGATGCTGTACCGGCATGGCTGCACCGTGATAGGTACGATATTTAAGATAGGGTGCCAGTAGAGCGGCATCACCTGCGACAAAGCCGGAACGCATGCCAGGTAAATTGGAGCGCTTGGACAGAGAGTGAAAAACGATACAGTTTTTATAATCATCACGGCCAATTTCTGCACAGACTTCAAGCAAGCCCACGGGTGCCTGATCAAACCACAGTTCGGAATAGCATTCATCAGATGCAATAATAAAACCGTATTGATCCGACAATTGAATCAGCTTTTTAAAATCGTCTCTGGATAACACCGCGCCGGTTGGATTACCCGGTGTGCAGACAAACAGAATGGCGGTATTTTGCCAGACTTCACTGGGTACCTGATCAAAATCACCTTTATAATCATTGGCAATCGTGCAATTGACGAAATAGGGCTTGGCACCAGCAAGTAGCGCAGCACCTTCATAAATCTGATAAAAAGGATTTGGCATCACCACATAAGGGGTTTTGCTGCGATCAATCGATGCTTGTACAAAGGAAAAAATAGCCTCACGGGTGCCGCTGACCGGTAAAATCTGAGTTTCTGCATCAATGCTGTTGAGCTGAAAACGCTGTTTTAACCAGTTGGCAATGCTTTGGCGTAATTCGGGCAGGCCTTTGCTATTGGGATAGGTGGAAAGATGATTAAAATTTTCACTGATGACTGTTTTTACAAATTCAGGTGCAGGGTGCTTTGGCTCTCCGATTGAAAGGGGAATCAATGGCAAGTTTGCTGGCACAACATCGGCAAACAGTGCATTGAGTTTTTCAAAAGGATAAGGATGGAGTAACGCCAAATCTGGATTCATTGCAAACACTCTAGTTAAAAAATATGTTGGTTAAAAATACATTCATCAGTATGGGGGCATCATCCATGTTGAATGGTGACCCGATTCGATGCTTCATCTAATGCCAATTTCAATTTCTCGGCAAAATCACTGGATTCCTCTTCATTTAGCGGCATACCATCCTGTTTGGTGACGAAGAAAATATCTTCTGCTTTTTCACCGAGTGTGGCAATTCTCGCAGAATGAATATCTAGTCCTTGCATCATAAATAAACCGCCGACGCGCGCCAGTAAACCGGGTTGGTCAAGTGTGGAAATTTCCACCATATTCTGGTTTAAGGCATGATTCAGTCGGATATCCACGGTATTTTCGACTTCAAAATGACGAAGTTGTCGTGGAATAATACGTTGCATCACTCCAGGATATTGATCGGCATGGCGTAATGCCTGCACCAATGCACCAGTGACCTGATGTATGCGTTCCGGATCAGACATAATACTGCCAAGGCGATCATGAATCACATAGGTATCTAGTGAAAAGTTGGTGGCTGCTGTGATAATACGGGCGTCTTGTACATCCAGATTCATGCGATCCAGTACAGCAACCGTGGTGGCAAACAGGTTTGGTGTATCACGAGTGTAGATAAATAACTGTACCGCTTTACGATGTTCACGGATCAATACCAGTGGATCAGGATTGTCACCATGTCGTAGAATTGCGCTGGTATGCCAGACGATTTCATCAGCACTTTCTTTGAGGAAATAGTCATCGCCCAATTCTTGCCAGACTTCCTCAATTTCCGTGGTGGGGAATTCATCAGCCAGAATATCAATCGCTGCAAATTTGGTATCTTCGATCAACATTTGATGATCGACAGGACGGTCAATACCAGCACGAATAATTTCCCGTGCCTGTGAATAGAGTTGGCGTAACAGTGAGGCTTTCCAGTTGGTCCACAAGGTTGGGTTGGTGGCGTTGATATCGGCAACAGTAAGGCAATATAAATAATCCAGATGTTCCATGTCGCCCATCTGTTCGGCAAAACCCTGTACCACATCCGGATCGGAAATGTCTTTCTTCTGAGCAGTGAGTGACATGATCAGATGGTTACGGGTGAGCCACGCCACCATTTTTCCTTCACGTTCGGTCAAACCATGCTGACGGCAGAACTCAATGGCATCTTCTGCACCTAATTCACTATGATCGCCACCACGTCCTTTGGCAATATCGTGGAATAATGCTGCCAGATAAATAATATCTTTGCGGTTTAAACGCTGGAATACACTACTGACCATAGGATATTGCTTGCTAAACTCAGGTTCGGCAAAGCGGTTTAAGTTACGAATCAGCAATAAGGTATGTGCATCTACGGTATAAATATGGAAAAGGTCGTATTGCATCAAGCCCATGATTTGACCAAAGGCCGGAATATAATGTCCCAGTACACCATAGCGTTTCATTGCGACTAAAGTTTCGTATAGACGATATGGCGAGCGGATAATAGCCATAAATAAGGCTTGATGAACCGGATTATCCCGAAAGTTCTGATTAATTTTTTTGGCAGCCAGAATCAATAGACGTAAGGTTCTGGCACGAATGCCTTGAATATCAGTACGGTTTGCCATCAAATAAAAGACTTCCAGAATGGCGCTTGGACTTTCTGAAAATACTTTGTGATGGGTGACGGCAAGCTTGTCATCAACCAGTTTGAAATTCTGATTCAGATCGATAATTTTGCGTTCATAATCCGGCAAACGTGGGGTAATCACCGCTTCATTAAAATAATTGAGCAATAATTCATTCAGCGTGGAAACCGTCTGTGCAGTACGATAATAACGCTTCATAAATTGTTCGATGGCATGATTTGGGTGTTGACCTTCTTGGCGAACATAGCCCATTTTTGCTGCAATTTCACGTTGATAATCAAACAGCAGGCGATTTTCATCACGCTTTCTTAATCGATGCAAATGATGACGAATTTCCCATAGGAAGATTTCGGCTTCTTCTAATAAACCCAGTTCAAATTCACTGATAAAGCCTAAATGTACCAGATCATAAATCCGTTGCACCCGAAAGTGCCGTTTGGCAATCCAGCCAATTTGATTCATATCCCGTAAGCCACCGGGTGCATTTTTGATATCCGGTTCCAGATTGCTTTCGGTATTATTGTGTTGTTCGTGACGCTGGCGTTGTTCCTGCATTTTTGCATCAAAAAAGGTTTTATCCGACCAGCCTTCGGATACGATGCGGCGTGGCCATTTACTCAGGCTTTCTTTGCCAGTCAACAAGCGAGATTCGATGAGTGAGGTTGCAATGGTAAGATCGGCCTTGGCTTGCTCAAAACACGATTTTAAAGTGCGTACACTGATGCCTGGTTTAAAATTGCCAACATCCCATAGAGAAGAAACAAAGGTTTTGATTTTTTCTTCTGTTACGGGATCAATCTCATCTTCCGAAAGAATCAGGACATCGACATCGGAATACGGCAACATTTCCCGCCGACCATAGCCGCCTACGGCAAAAAGACCAAGGTCTGTCTGTTCCAGTCCGGCATTTTTCCATAAAAAACGCAAGACCAGATCAATCTGATTGGAACGTTCGGTGACAATTTCACGAATGGAGGTACCCGAATTAAAGGCTGCATCGAGTTGCTCTTCAATCAGGCTACGCCAGTCATTAATGCCTTTAAGATCCTGTCCTAAAGTGACGAAATCGGAAAGCGGGGCAAGCTTGGCCATATACATCATTTCTCTACATAAAAAAGCCCAAGACAATTTGGGCTGATTTGGTGATTAATCTGTGAATTTCTCTACAACCACGAGCTGGGCCGTGGTGACTGCATGTTTACGGGCCTGATCCGTGGTTTCTGCCCGGGCAGTGGCAACCCCCATACGACGACGGCGAAAGCCTTCCGGTTTGCCAAACAGGCGCAAATCACTCTCCGGATAAGCCAGTGCTTTGTCCAGATTGGCATAGGTTAGATTGGTCGCATCCTGACCAGCATAGATTACCGCACTTGCAGCCACACTATGTCGGATGGTGTTGACTGGTAGGCCAAGAATGGCACGGGCATGTAATTCAAACTCGCTCTGGAACTGACTGGCTAAGGTTACCAAACCCGTATCATGTGGGCGTGGTGAAACTTCACTAAACCAAACCTGATCACCATTGATAAATAATTCCACCCCAAAAATACCGCAACCACCCAGTGCTGTAGTGACTTTATCGGCAATACGTTTTGATTCTGCCAATGCTGCATCTGTCATTAATTGTGGTTGCCAGCTTTCAACATAATCGCCAGAGTCCTGACGGTGTCCGATTGGATCACAAAAGTGGGTTTCGATGGCACCTGTTTCAGGATTTTTTGCCCGTACTGTCAGTAGGGTGATTTCAAAATCAAAATCAATTTGTGATTCGACAATGACTTTACCCTGATTCACCCGTCCGCCTTGCATGGCATAATTCCATGCCGCATCCACTTCCTCAAAACTGGTGACACGGGATTGCCCTTTACCTGAAGATGACATGATTGGTTTGACAAAGTTCGGATAACCAATGTCATCACAGGCAGCGCGGAAACTTTCCAGACTATCGGCAAAACGATAGGTTGATGTAGGTAAACCAAGTTCTTCGGCGGCAAGACGGCGAATGCCCTCACGATTCATGGTGAGGTTGACTGCTTTGGCCGAAGGAATCACAGTAGCGATATTTTCCGCTTCAATTTCCAACAATACTTCTGTTGCAATGGCTTCAATTTCAGGAACGATTAAATGAGGTTTAACGTCATCGATGAGTTTTTTTAATGCCTCAGCATTACTCATATCCAGCGTATAACTACGATGGGCAACCTGCATGGCTGGTGCATGATCATAGCGGTCTGCGGCAATGACTTCGACACCCAGACGTTGTAATGAGATCACAACTTCCTTGCCCAGTTCTCCAGAGCCTAAAAATAATACTCGTGTAGCAGATGATTGTAACGGCGTACCAATGCGAACAGTCATGTAATAGAAATCCTGAAATATGCAACAAAGCGTTTGAATCTAAGCATAACAGAGAGATGCGGATTCAAACAGTCTCGCATTGCTGTTAACTGTTTAAAAAAGTGACTAATGTTTACGCGAATGGATATTTTTCCATTGGGAAGACTTAAATAATTTTAATCACATCTTCTGTTTTTAAACGCCCTTTGGGTAAATCTGCATTGAAATCTGCATCACTATGATAGCCTAGTGCAAGTAAAACCACACTGCGTAAGCCTTGTGCCTGAAAGTCAAATACTTGATCCAGAATTTCATGACTGAAACCGCCAATTGGGGTTGCATCAATATTGGCTGCCTTGGCAGCAAACAGGGCACTACCCAATGCAATATGCGTCTGGTTCTCGACCCAGTCGTTGATCTTATTTTGCTGTTTATAGAGATTAATATAACCCTGACGAGCTGTTTTTTGCGTTTCTTTTGATTCAGGTGTTCTAAAGCGTCCTGCCTTGTCTTCGGCATCCAGAATTTTATCTAGGTGGGTTTGATCAATATCGGATCGAACAGTAAAAATAATGACTTCGGAAGCATTTAAAACCTTGGGAATATTATAAGCAAAGTTATCGGGCATGGCTTCGGCAATTTTTTCTTTGGCACCCTGACTTTGTGCCACAATAAATTGCCATGGCTGAATATTAATCGATGAAGGCGTTAAACGTAGAATCTCAAGCAATTGCGTTAGTGTTTCTTCTGGAATTTTTTTATTTGCATCGTAGGCTTTGCTAGTATAACGGGATTGCGCTAAATCAAGAAAATTCATAATACACCTGATGGATAGGAAGTGATCTATAGAATAAGGCCAGTGGGAAGATACCGATAGCTGATTTAATGATAACTAAATTTAATCATGACTGTTAGGGCGTGTTAAGAATTAAATCGTATCTGATTTGAAGAGTAAAAAGTAGAGGCATAAAAAACCCAGATCCGAAGATCTGGGTGGGAGAGAAGGGGTAAATGGGAGTTAGAAAAAGCCCATTGGTTTGGTTGAGTAACTGACCAACAAGTTTTTGGTTTGTTGGTAATGGTTCAACATGTCTTTGTGGTTTTCACGACCAATACCTGATTTTTTATAGCCGCCAAATGCAGCATGGGCAGGGTAGAGGTGATAACAGTTGGTCCATACACGACCTGCCTGAATTGCACGACCAGCGCGATAGGTGGTATGTGCAGAACGCGACCATACACCAGCACCCAGACCATAAATTGTATCATTGGCAATTTTGATGGCATCATCAAAATCTTTAAAGGTAGTGACTGACAATACTGGTCCAAAAATTTCTTCTTGGAAAATCTTCATGCTATTGTCGCCTTTAAAGATCGTTGGTTCGATATAGAAACCTTGACCTACATCATGACGTGCTTCACCACCGGTCAATACCTGTGCACCTTCTTCGCGACCAGTTGCGATACAGCCAAGGATTTTGTCCTGTTGTTCTTGTGATGCTTGCGCGCCAATCATGGTGTCGGTGTCGAGCGGATGACCCGTTTTAATGCGTTTTACACGTTCTACTGCTTTTTCCAGGAATCGATCTGCAATGCTTTCCTGTACTAGCGCACGGGAAGGACAGGTACAGATTTCACCCTGATTCAAGGCAAACATGGCGAAGCCTTCAAGGGCTTTTTCCAGATAATCATCTTCACGATCAAGAATATCTTCAAAGAAGATGTTTGGTGATTTACCACCCAGTTCAAGGGTTACAGGAATAATGTTTTCAGTTGCATATTGCATGATCAACTGACCAACTTGAGTTGAACCGGTAAATGCAATTTTGGAAATACGTGGACTAGTTGCCAATGGGCGACCCACTTCTGCACCAAAACCGTTGACAATGTTCAGAATACCAGCTGGTAAAATATCTTGAATCAATTCAGCCAATACCAGAATGCTGACTGGTGTTTGTTCTGCTGGTTTAAGGACGATACAGTTACCTGCCGCCAGTGCTGGTGCAATTTTCCATGCTGCCATCAGAATCGGGAAGTTCCATGGAATGATCTGTCCAACGACACCTAATGGTTCATGGAAGTGATAGGCAATAGTATCGTGATCAATTTCTGAGATTCCGCCTTCCTGTGCACGAATACAACCGGCAAAATAACGGAAATGGTCGATGGCAAGTGGAATGTCCGCTGCCAGCGTTTCACGAACAGGTTTACCATTATCCCAAGTTTCCGCAACTGCTAGTGTTTCTAAATTTTCTTCCAGACGATCAGCAATTTTTAATAAAATATTGGAGCGTTCGGTTGGAGAAGCATTGCCCCATTTTTCTTTTGCTGCGTGCGCAGCATCTAAGGCAAGTTCGATATCTTCTACAGTGGAGCGAGGTGCTTTTGTAAATATTTCGCCATTGACCGGAGAAACATTATCAAAGTATTGTCCTTTAACTGGCGCAATCCATTTGCCACCAATAAAGTTTTCATACTGTGCTTTAAACTGAATTTTTGATCCTTCAGTATTTGGGTCTGCATAGCGCATATTGACATCCTTTTGTCTAAGTAACATAGTTAAATGTATCCACGACATGATACATATATACTTAACATATCGCTGATGGCGCAGATACAATGTAGTATTGTTGAAATAGCATAGCAATATAAGGTTGGCAAAAGGTTGGAATTCCTTTACTTTGGATAAGGATGTTACAATGCTACTAAATAATGATGTAAATCAACAACGTAAAGAAATTGAGCGGTTAAAGAATAAGGCAATCATTAATGCCGGCGAAAGTGCCTGTTTGGGGCAATCGATTGCCAGCTCTTGGCAACGCTCAAAAGAAGCAAAAATTCCCGAAGATCGTGTGGCAGCGCCGATTACAAAAAATACACAATTTGAATCTGTGCTTGATCGTGCCATGAATCTGTGTGCCGATGATTTAAGGCATGTTGCAGACAGTTCCTCAATGGTGATTGCAGTTGCCGATACCACCTCATTGATCCGCTGGGTGGGTGCAAGTTGTCATATGCGTAATGCGGCTGAAAGAGTCCATTTTGTCAAAGGTGGGCAATGGCGCGAAGATTTTGTTGGAACCAATGCACTGGCACTTTCGTTGAGAACACGTCAATCAAGCTGTGTTTTTTCCAATGAGCATTACATGAGTTCAATCCATGACTGGGTATGTTATGCGGCCCCGATTTATGACAATACCAAGCAATTGATTGGTGTAGTCGATTTATCCACCAAATGGAAAAATCATAATAGCTTGGGTGTTCTTGCCGCAGAGCGTTGCGCTGGGATTATTCAGAGTGCGCTGGAATTGGTGCAGCAGGCTCAACTAAAACTCAAATGTTTTGGTGCCCCACAAGTGCAGTATCAGGGACGAACCATTTCGCTTACACCACGACAAATTGAAATCGTGACCATCTTGACTTTATGCAAGCAGGGTATGACGCTGGATCAATTGCACCATGCCTTATATGGGGAAAGAAAGGTCAGTCTTGGTACCTTAAAAGCGGAAATGTCACAATTACGTGAGCTATTGGGCGGCATGCTGGGGTCTCGGCCATATCGGTTACTACTGGATGTTCATGCCGATTTTCTGGAACTGGAAACGGCACTGGATGCGGATTATGTCCAATCAGCCTTACAGTTTTATACGGGTGTTTTTTTGTCTAAAACAGAAAGTCCTTTTCTAACCGCTTGGCGGGATTGTATTGAATCTCGGTTAAGTGAAGCAATTTTTAAAATCGAAGAAAAGGATTTATTGCTCAAGCATATTGCTTATTTTCCGGATGCGTTGGATGCGGTTGAGCGGTTAATTGAACTTATGCCACAGGATCATCCTGTTCATCGTTTATTTAAACGTTATCAGTAAAAATTGATGGATAAGCGATATAAAATTGAAGGATTTTAATGAGAATACGATCGTGTTTGGTTGATAAAGCTGAATTTGATAAAGCTATTGAAAATAGCAAAATAAAAAAAAGGGATATTGCTAGTGAACAATATCCCCAAAGTTGGGAACGGGAATTAAGTATTTAAGTCATCAAGTTAGATGTGACTTTTATAATTTCAATAACTCAATCAAATAGCATTAAAAAATATGTGTTCGATTTTCAAATGGATACTTTGCCTATCGATATAAGCGGAGTATGAGAAAATCTATAATTTTTCGCTACCTACAAAACACCTACCATTTGTAGTGATTTATTGTGGAGAGGCTTTACATTATCGTATTTGATCCAAAAGGCTTAGGTTAAGTCCGTGAAACAAGGCAGAATAAAAGAATATTTTATTGCATCAAGTTTTTCCGCTAAACTTAGGCCTGAATTTAAGCCATACGATTGTATTTATGAAACAAGAAACTGCCCTGAAATTATTAAAAGCTGGTGAAAATATATTTTTAACCGGATCGGCAGGTGCGGGGAAAACGTATACCTTAAATCAATATATTCAATATCTAAAAGCCAGGAAAGTTACGGTTGCCGTGACAGCATCGACCGGGATTGCTGCAACACATATGAATGGCATGACTATCCATACCTGGGCAGGGATTGGCATTAAAGATACTTTAACTGAATCTGAATTAAAGCGTATGTACGAACGTAAATATTTACGCGAACATATTGAAAAAACGCAAGTATTGGTAATTGATGAAATTTCCATGTTACATGCCAAACAGCTGAATTTGGTCAATCAGGTATTAAAATTTTTTAAGGATTCAGATGAGCCATTTGGTGGAATTCAGGTCATTGTATCGGGTGATTTTTTCCAGTTACCACCGGTTGGACGAAATGGTGAATTAAACCGAGATAAATTTGCTTTTATGTCGGATGCCTGGGTTGAAGCCAAATTTCGGGTCTGTTATCTGACGGAACAGCACCGTCAATCAGACAGTGTTTTGGATCAAATTCTTAATGCAATTCGTCGGCAGGACATTTCCGAGCAGCATATCCAGCATTTGCTTCAGACCAAGCATCAAGCGCATCAAAATGAAATTGTTACCCGTCTTTATACGCATAATATGGATGTGGATAATTTGAACCATCAACATCTGGAACAGATTGATGGCAAGATAAAACGTTTTGATGCCATTGTTGATGGTAATGAAAAATTGATTGAAACCTTAAAATCTTCGGTTCGTGCACCGCAGCAGCTTGAATTAAAAAAAGGTGCCAAAGTCATGTTTGTTAAAAATAATTTTGACATGGGGTATGTGAATGGCAGTATTGGGGAAATTAAGGGATTTGTCGAAGATGAAGAACAAGGCATCTTGCCACAGGTGCTGATGAAAGATGGCTCGACCATTGTTGTTGAGCCTGAAACTTGGTCAATTGAAAATGAACAGGGACAGGTCTTGGCCAGTCTTACCCAGATTCCGCTTCGTCTTGCATGGGCAATTACCATTCACAAAAGTCAGGGCATGACGCTGGAAAGTGCAGAAATTAATCTGGCCAATACCTTTGAAAAAGGTCAGGGCTATGTGGCATTGTCGCGGCTAAAATCTCTGGAAGGTTTAAAACTGGTTGATTTTAACCCTCAGGCACTTGAACTGGATCGGCTTGCCATGAAAGCCGATAGCCGTTTTCAGGAGTTGTCCTCTGAGGCAGAACAGCATTTTGCCGAGATGGATTTGAGTAAGCAGCATGATGCCTTTATTCGTCGTTGTGGTGGAACGCTGAATTTGCTTGAGATTGAACGTAATGAGAAAAAAATCGGCAAAAAAATAAAAGAAAGTTATAGCACCAATACGCTTGAGGAAACCAAGGCTTTATTTGAGGCGGACTATGAAATTGAAGATATTGCTGCCGAACGAAAATTGACAAAATCTACAATTATCAATCATCTGGCACGTTTATCGCGTGAACAAAATTTAAATATAGAACGGATTAAACCTGATGAAGAAGATTTAGAACCGATTCGCGCAGCCTATAAAAAATTGCAAAAGCGCAATAATGCCGAAGACATGAATGATGATGGCAGCATTAAATTGCGTCCATTGGTCGAAGCCACCCGTTTGAGTTATGAACAGGTGAGATTGGCACTGTTGTTTATTGTTTAGGAAAGATATGTGAATAATTTAATTACAATTTAATATGATCATAATCTTGTTAAGAGTGTAGTAACTTATATTATGAAGATACAAGTCATTTGACGATAATGAGAAATTAAAACCATGTCATTAGATTTATCAGAAATTTTAGTCATAGGGGTTTCAAGTAGGGCATTATTTGATCTTGAGAAAGAAAATGAGCTGTTTACTTTACAAGGTATTTCAGGATATCGTGAATATCAGCAAAGTCATGAAGATGAAATTTTAGCGCCAGGCACTGCTTTTTATTTAGTTCAAAATTTACTACATCTAAATATAAATGCGAAAAAAAGAATTGTTGAAGTAGTTGTGATGTCAAGAAATAGTCCAGAAACAGGCGTAAGAATCATGAATTCTGTAAGGCAGCATGGTTTGGATATTACTAGGATGGCTTTTAGTGGTGGTGAACCATTAGCATCTTACATTGATGCTTTTGATGTGGATTTATTTTTAAGTAAAGACCAAAAAGATGTTCAGTCAGTTATAGATTCTAAAACTTGTGCCGCAGCATTTATATTTGATCCGCCACACGAATTTAGGCCTTTAGATCATCGCGTAAAAATCGCTTTTGATGCAGATGCTGTATTATTTTCAGATGAATCAGAGCATCGCTATAAAACAGAGGGTATGGAAGCATTTCATCAATATGAAAGAGAACATGAAGATGAACCTCTAGCCGAAGGGCCTTTTGCAAAATTGCTTATAAAACTTTCTAAAATACAAGATGAGTTACCATCTACCATTGAGCTTTCTCCTTTAAGATTAGCTATTGTTACTGCCAGAAATGCACCTTCTCATATGCGAGTGATAAAAACTTTACGTAAGTGGGGAGTATATGTAGATGAGGCCTATTTTTTAGGAGGATTATCCAAAGATAAGATATTGAAAGCCTTTGGTGCCCATATATTTTTTGATGATCAAGCTGTCCATTTAAAAAGTGCTTCAAAAATAGTACCATCGGGTTTGGTCCCCTATAGTTCGGAGTCACCTTTAAGTAAATTATTATTACAAAGTGAGACTATTGAGAAATAAGAATATTTAAAAGGTCTTATACCAGAGCAAAATTATTTATTCTTCATAAAACTACGAATAAAGATCATACGTTGTTCGGTAAGATGCTCACCAATTTCTGCACCTTTTAAATCGGCAGGAATGTCGATTTTTAATTCACGAATCTGCTTGGCTAATTCTTGCAATACATCTGCCTGTGGATAGGCTTTATCTTCGAAATTTAAGCGGCCACGGGCATCACATAAACAAGCCTGACTAAACCAGACCACAAATTCCGGTTTGC
Source organism: Acinetobacter populi (assembly GCF_002174125.1). Lineage (GTDB taxonomy): Bacteria > Pseudomonadota > Gammaproteobacteria > Pseudomonadales > Moraxellaceae > Acinetobacter > Acinetobacter populi. The sequence goes on along the minus strand of NZ_NEXX01000001.1, from coordinate 107,563 downwards.
GTAATACATCAAGATTTTTTAGTAATTTCCAGATAGTACTTGCTTTTAATGTAAACAGTTGATGGCACAGTAAATGAAACTCGCAAACTTTTAAGGCCAATTGTTGATATTCGGTAGGTACTTTGAGCCGTTGGCAGAGCGTCTTGACTGGTTCAATACCACGTTGTTCATGCATGATATGGCGTGGTAGGACATTAGCAGGGGTGAGTGCCTTACCCAAGTCGTGGCATAACACAGCAAAACGCACCATTGTGCTAAATTGATTCTGACAGGCTTGTTGTAACGACATTAAGGTATGAATGCCGCAGTCGATTTCGGGATGATACTCAGGGCGTTGCGGGACGCCAAACAAGGCATCGATTTCCGGAAAAAGAATTTTTAAGGCATCGCAATCTTTTAATACCTGAAAATAAACATCGGCATGGTCTTCTGCTAATGCACGTACGGTTTCTTTCCAGACCCGCTCGGCAGTTAAATGTTCCAACTCACCCGATTGGGAGATGCGCTGCATCAATGCCAAGGTTTCATCTGCAATTTTAAATCCGTAGGCGTGGTAACGTGCGGTAAAACGTGCCACGCGTAAAACCCGTAACGGATCTTCAATAAATGCATCGGAGACATGGCGTAGGATACGCTGATCTAGATCTTGTTGCCCATGATAAGGATCAAAAATATCACCGGCTTCGTTCATTGCCATGGCATTGATGGTGAGATCTCGACGATAAAGGTCTTGTTCTAGTGTAATTTCAGGAGAAGTGTAAAAATCAAAGCCGCCATAGCCATGGCCATTTTTCCGTTCGGTACGGGCTAGGGCATATTCATCTTTAGTGTCCGGATGTAAAAAAACCGGAAAATCCTTACCCACGGGCTGGAAACCCTGTTGTATTAATTGTTCTGGGGTTGCACCCACCACCACATAATCTCGTTCGGTGATTGGACGCTGTAATAAATGGTCACGGACTGCGCCACCTACCAAGTAAATTTGCATGAAAAAAACCTCTATCGTTAGGAATACGATAGAGGCTTTTTAAAAATTTACAAGTTAAAACTGTAGTTCAAACTTATAAATGAACAATAGATGATTACTGTTCTGCCTGTTGAATTTCTGCAACGGTCAATGCGGTCATGTTGATGACACGACGTGTCGTCGCAGTTGGTGTCAGAATATGTACAGGTTTAGCTGCACCCAACAGAATCGGTCCGATTGTGACGTTATTACCAGAAGTTGATTTCAATAAGTTAAATGAAATGTTGGCAGCATCCAGATTCGGCATAATCAATAAGTTGGCAGAACCTTTAAAGCGTGAATTCGGGAATGCAAAATGACGAATATTTTCATCCAGTGCTGCATCAGCATGCATTTCACCTTCAACTTCCAGCTCAGGCGCGATTTCGGATAAGATACGATACACTTCACGCATTTTTTGTGCGCTTGGATCATGTGCATCACTACCAAAACTGGAGTGAGAGAGCAGTGCAATACGTGGTGTCATGCCAAAACGACGCACTTCTTCTGCTGCCAGAATGGTCATCTCTGCCAATTGTTCCGCAGTCGGGTTGGTATTCACATAGGTATCTGCGATAAAGACATTGCGATCTTCAAGCATCAGCGCATTTAAGGTAAAGAAGTTGCTGCGACCTTCTTTCAGACCAATCACATTACGTACAAAGTCTAAATGAATGTCATAGCTGGAATATGTGCCACATAGCATCCCATCGGCTTTACCAAACTTAACCAGCATGGCAGCAATTAAAGTTGAACGACGACGTGTTTCACGCTGTGCATATTCTACTGTAATACCGTTACGTTGATTGGCTTGATAATAATCTTTCCAGAATTCTTCATAGAACGGATTCTTTTCTTGATCGACAATCTCGATGTTTACACCATTTTGTAAACGTAAACCGAGTTTTTTGATATTGTCTTCAATGATTGCAGTACGTCCCACCAAAATTGGTTTGGCCACACCATCATCAACTGCAATTTGTGCTGCACGCAATACACGTTGATCTTCACCTTCGGCATAAGCAATTCGTTTTGGATCGCTTTTAGCCTGTGCAAAAATCGGTTTCATGATAAATGCAGAGTTGTAGACAAATTCTGATAAGCGTTGACGATAGACAGAAAAGTCTTCGATTGGACGGGTTGCGACACCGGAATCCATCGCAGCTTGTGCAACGGCAGGGGCAATTTCCAGAATCAGGCGTTGATCAAGTGGGCGAGGGATTAAATAATCACGACCAAACGATGCAGATTTTTCACCATAGGTTGCTGCATCTGCTTCTACATGCGCCATGCGTGCAATGGCATGAACACAGGCAATTTTCATGTCTTCATTAATGGTGGTTGCACCAACGTCTAATGCACCACGGAAGATATAAGGGAAACACAGCGCGTTATTGACCTGATTTGGATAGTCAGAACGACCTGTCGCCATGATGGCATCCGGACGAACTTCATGTGCATGTTCTGGTAAAATTTCCGGATCAGGATTGGCGAGCGCAAAGATAATTGGATCTTTTGCCATATCCTTGACCATTTCTTTGGTCAGAATACCAGCCGCTGATAAGCCAAGGAACATATCTGAACCAGCAATCACTTCATGCAGTTTGGTTTCAGGAATATCCTGCATATAGCGTTTTTTGGATTCGTCCAGACCTTCACGCGAAGTCGTAATCAGACCGCGGGAATCGGCAACGATAATATTTTCTTTTTTTGCACCCAACGCACATAACAAATCTAAACAGGATAACGCTGCGGCACCTGCACCAGATGCGACAATTTTAATTTCATCAATTTTTTTATTTACGATTTGCAAGGCATTGAGCAAAGCAGAACCAACGATAATACTGGTACCATGTTGATCGTCATGGAATACCGGAATATTCATGCGTTCACGTAGTTTTTTCTCAATATAAAAACATTCTGGCGCTTTGATATCTTCTAGGTTAATACCGCCAAATGTAGGTTCCAATGCGGCAACAATATCTACAATTTTATCTGGATCGTTTTCTGCAATTTCAATATCAAAAACATCAACGCCAGCGAATTTTTTAAATAATACGCCTTTACCTTCCATGACAGGTTTAGAAGCAAGCGGTCCAATATTACCTAGACCCAGTACCGCAGTACCATTACTCACAACAGCAACAAGATTTCCACGGGCAGTATATTTTGCTGCCAAAGTTGGATCACGTTCTATTTCAAGACAAGGAACAGCAACACCAGGAGAATAGGCAAGTGCTAAATCATGTTGATTAACGAGTTGTTTACTAGGAGTGACGCTGATTTTACCTGGGCGCGGAAATTCGTGGTAATACAAAGCCTGTTGCTTTAAAGATTGATCGTCCATTTTACTCTCTATTACGTTAAGCACTTAAATACTATAAATTAAGCAAGATCAATAAAATTTTTGGTGAGCTACTATAGCATTTTATAGACATATACAATAGTACCAAGTGTTTATTTTAAGGGGCGAAATTACATGACATCTGTGATGAGAAACGGGCAGTTTTTGTAATTCGTTAAAAAATCAGTTGCCTGCTGTGGGGGCAAGGGCTTACCGATTAAATAGCCTTGTAGAAAATCACAGCCTTCCCGCATTAAAAAGTCATATTGTGCTTGTGTTTCAACACCTTCAGCAACCACTTTTTTCTCCATGGTTTTGGTCATGGCAATGATTGCCCGGACAATGGCATCTTGATTGGCTGTGCCAATTTTTGAGACAAAACTGCGGTCAATTTTGATGATGTCAAATGAAAATTGTGCCAAATAAGCCAAAGAAGAATAACCTGTCCCAAAATCGTCTAAAGATACCTTGATTTCCCGCTGTCTAAGCTGATGCATAAAGTGTTTTACATCGTCTGTATTTTCCATGATGGAAGTTTCGGTAATTTCCAGCTCCAATTGACGTGAAGAAATGCCATGTTTTTTAAGGGTACAATCAATTTCTTCAATAAAGTTTCCACGTTGAATTTGCTGCGCAACGATATTGACTGATACACTGATATTTTTAAAACCCAAATCCGACCATTTTTTTATTTGGGCGCAGGATAGATTCAGCACAATTTTACCAATAGTAGAGATCAGGCTGGTTTCTTCGGCCAGCGGAATAAATTGTGCAGGGGGAATGATGCCATGTTCGGGATGATCCCAGCGTACCAATGCTTCAAAACCATCAATGGTTTTGGTTTTTGCATTGAATTTTGGCTGATAATAGACGGTTAGCTCATTTTGCTGAATGGCACGACGTAATTCGTTTTCAAGATTGACCCGGGAAGCCGAAGACAAGCGTTTTTCATTATGGTAAATCCGAATGGTATTTCCACCAATGCGTTTTGCTTCAAGTAAGGCAAGTTCGGCATGGTTATTTAAACTGTCCATCTGACGACCATGTTCAGGGAAAATTGCCACCCCGATTGAAATGGTCATGATCAATTCCTGATGATTAATCTTAAAAGGCTCGTCAAATGCGGCGATCAGTTTTTCACAATGCAATGTGACCTGATTTGCCATTTTTCCACATTCCAGAATTACCGAAAAATCATCGGCATTCAGCCTAGCAACCACCACTGCTTCGGCATTGGCTTGACGTAAACGATTGGCAACCTGTCGTAATAATTCATCACCACCATGATGGCTAAGTAACTCATTATAATAACGAAAACGATCGAGATTAATACGAATAATGGCAAATTGGGTTAAAAATTTTAAACTGTTGGTTAAATAATTGTGTAGTTGATGATTAAAATAATAACGATTGGGCAAGTCGGTTAAAGTATCATAAGTTTGTAAATAGGAAAGGCGTTTTTCTGAGGTTTTTCGTTCGGTTAAATCCGTTACAATCCCAATATACTGGCTAATTTTATTTTGCGCATCATAAATTGCATTAATATGCATCCATAAAGGTAATTCTTTGCCATCGCTTAATTCTTCAATGATTTCACCTTCAAACTCACCTTTATTCATCAATTGTCTTAAAATAGATAAATGAATTTGCTGAAGTTCTGGTTTATTACTTTGAGTGATATCAAAAACATGACGACCTAATAATTGTTTTTCGGTTAGATTAATTAAAGTAAGATAATAAGGGTTCACATCAACATAATTTAATTTTTCATCCAGTATAAAAATACCCTGTGCTGCTTTTTTAAATACACTGGCAGAAAGTTTTAATCGTTCTTCTGCTTTTTTTTCACTGTTAATATTACGCCGAATACCGACCATACGAATGGGTTTATTGGTTTTGGGATCACGCTGAACCACGCGCCCCATATCATGCACCCAGATCCATTGTTCAGTTTGATGAAATAGTCGATACACTGCCTCATAGCGCGAGCTAAAACCGCGCAGATGTTGACGCATTTCATATTTAACCTGTTCAATATCATCACAGTGAATAAAACTACTTAAATGATGGATATAATGGTCCATATTTTTAATGTTATATCCGAATATTTTTAAGAAATTACTGGTATCAATCAGCCGATTGTGGATATCCCAATCCCATGATGCAATCCCTGCGGTTTCGTGAACCATTTCCAGGTTTTGATGAGATCGTTCCAGTCGTGCATTCATTCTTTCAATATCAAATGTTCGTTCCTGTACTTTTTCTTCGAGTAGGCTGTTATTGCGTTGAAGTTCCTGTTTAATGAGTTCCGAACGGTTTTTTTCTTCTTCAAGTTCAAGTGAAAGTTGATAGATTTGTTGTTGTTCTTTTAAATTTTCTTGTCTTAATGCTTCATTTAAAATTTTGGTTTTCATCAGGTTAATACGTGATTCTGAAATGAGATAACCAATATAGAGAATGACGACTGTGTAGGCATAGATACAAATAACATATAGAAACTTGTTTTCCGAGGCGATATCAACAAAGTGGACTTTTAAGATGGGAAACAGCGTAGGAATAATAAATGCCAGAAATAATTTATAGTGATAGGTCAGAAAAAATAGGGCAGTGATTTGTACGGTAATATGACATAAGACGAAAAGTCCAATAAATAGCATTTCTCCTGTATTAATACGTTGTCCTAGATGTGTATTAGTCAGTTGTATGCCTAATGCGATAAATATGCCACTGAGTATTGTTGAAAAATATAGAAATATGGTTTTAGTCTTGTTGGATATGGTTCGTTCTAAAATCATTAATTGGGTGATAATAATGCCAATAATCAGTAATATAACGGATATACTTGCCCAAAGTAGAATGGACGATTTTATATAATGTGTATTTAATGCATAAGTGGTAAAAATGATAATTAAGAAAAAACCGAGAAAGAACAATTGTGTCCTGAAATTTTTAATTGACTCGTCAAGCTGCAAACTTTTCAGTCGTTTGAGGTAATGACTATTTTGAGTATCCATATTCAACATAGTTTTCCTTTGATAGGAAAGTACACAATTTATACGTGTTTAATAATAAGTGTTACCCAACTAAAAATCATTGACCTAATTCAGGTATTTTGTTTAGATCATGCTAATTTTATTATGTTTAAAATACAGTGTGCCTGTTACAAAAGCAAGCGCCTGATGAATGTTTCTTATACTAATTGCATTATTATATATTTAAAGTGAATTAAAAATACTCAAAGCAACTACTGGCGCAGTTTCGGTACGCAATATTCGATCCCCAATGGTCCACGAGGCAAAACCCTGCTGATTGGCAAAATCAATTTCACTTTGACTCAAGCCACCTTCCGGTCCAACCAATACGGCAATTTGTGCAGGTAAGGGTTGCCGTAACTGGATTTTTTCCTGACTCAGTGCCATGACCAGTTTTAGATCAGCCTGATTCTGGCTAACCCAGTCCTGTACAGTGAGGGGCGCAAGAATCTGTGGAATACGGTTCATGCCACATTGTTCACACGCAGCAATGGCAATACCTTGCCAGTGTTCAATTTTCTTTTGGTCACGCTCGTATTTAAGGCGCATTTCACAACGTTCGCTGGTGAGAAGCTGGATTGCATGAACGCCAAGTTCAGTGGCTTTTTGAATGGCATAATCCATGCGGTCGCCTTTACTCATCACTTGTCCGAGGGTGACTTGAAAAGCTGGCGTATGATCCTGTGGATGAAATACATCAACTAATACAAAGGCATTTTTCTTATTAATTTCGACAAGATGAACCTGATATTCACCGCCTTTTCCATTAAATAAGATGGCCTGATCATCAATTTGTGCCCGTAATACTCGGCACCAGTGATGAAAAACCGCTTCTGATAAGGCGACTGTTGTGCCTGCTTGCAGTTCTGTATCGATATAGAAGCGGTTCATGGACAAGTTCCTGGGAATTTAAGCCAGACCCAAATCAACCACCAGTTGTCGGGTTGGTTCGGTATGATTCATGGAATAGAAATGCAGACTTGGTGCGCCACCAGCAATTAAACGCTCACACAGTTTAAGCACAACTTCATGACCAAAGGCCTGAATGCTTTTGCTGTCATCACCATAGGCAGCCAATTGTTTACGAATCCAGCGTGGAATTTCTGCACCAGTACCATCTGCAAAGCGAATCAGATTGCTGGCATTGGTAATTGGCATGATACCCGGTGCTACCGGAATCGTGATGCCTGCTTTTTGCAGACGGTCAATAAAGTAGAAGTAAGCATCTGGATTGAAAAAGAACTGTGTGATCGCCGCATTGGCACCTGCTTGTACTTTTTCAATAAAGCGCTGAATATCCTGATCAAAACTGTCTGCCTGTGGATGCATTTCCGGATAGGCTGCAACTTCAATCTGGAAGTGATCACCAGCATGTTCACGGATAAAACGCACCAGATCCTGCGCGTAAGGCAATTCACCTAAGCCCACCTGACCGGAAGGCAAGTCACCGCGCAGGGCAACGATACGATTGATTCCTTGAGACTTATATAAATCTAGCAGTTCGGCAATACGGGCCTTGTCATCACCAATACAGGATAGATGTGGTGCGACGGGTGCACCTTTGCCATTAAATTCTTCAATCGCTGCTAACGTGCGTTCACGTGTTGAACCACCCGCACCATAGGTAATTGAAAAGAATTCTGGTTGTAGTAATTGTAATTGTTGGTGTACAACTTTAAGTTTTTCGGCACCTACATCAGTTTTCGGTGGAAAAAATTCAAATGAAATCGGAATGTGTTTAGACATGGAAAATCCTTTTATGAAAATCTTTACCTGAAAAGACGCCCTCAATGACCAGCATTCAGAACGTCTTTTTTAGTACCGAATATCGTTGAAAATTCTGTTATTTATTCGATACTACTGGGCTCAAGACTTACATGATTAGTATTTATAAGCGTCAGATTTAAACGGACCTTCAACCGGCACACCCAGATAATCTGCCTGTACCTGTGTTAACTGGGTCAATACTCCACCAAAACCTACAACCATGGCTGCGGCAACTTCTTCATCCAGTTTTTTCGGTAAAAGTTCGACGCGAATATGTTTGGTTTTTTCTTCAGCAGGAAGATCGGCAAATTTTTCTGCAAATAGATGCATTTGAGCCAGAACCTGATTGGCAAAAGAACCGTCCATCACACGTGAAGGGTGACCGGTAGCATTACCAAGATTGACCAGACGACCTTCGGAAAGCAGAATTAAATAGTCATTTTCGTTTTCTGAACGATAGACCTGATGGACTTGAGGTTTAACTTCAACCCATTTGTAACCACGCAGATAGTTGGTATCAATCTCTGTATCAAAGTGACCAATGTTACATACCACTGCACCAGATTTTAAGTTATCTAGCATCACTGAATCACAAACGTGATAGTTACCTGTGGTAGTGACAATCAAATCGGTATTTTGTAAAAGTTCTAAGTTAATGTCTTCTTTTTTACCGGTTTGCACACCATTTTTATACGGTGAAACCACTTCGTAGCCGTCCATGCAGGCTTGCATAGCACAGATTGGATCGACTTCGGTAACACGTACAATCATGCCTTCTTGACGTAAAGATTGTGCAGAACCTTTACCCACATCACCATAGCCAATCACTAGCGCACGACGACCAGACAACAACATGTCTGTACCACGTTTAATGGCATCGTTCAAAGAGTGACGACAACCATATTTATTGTCATTTTTGGATTTGGTCACGGAGTCATTGACATTGATGGCAGGGACTTTGAGTGAACCATCTTTCCACATTTCGTGTAGACGGGCAACACCAGTCGTGGTTTCTTCGGTAATCCCGTGAATATGGTTTAATAGTTCTGGATATTTGTCGTGAACGAGAGCAGTTAAGTCACCACCATCATCCAGAATCATATTGGCATCCCAAGGGGTACCATTCACATTGATTTGCTGTTCCAGACACCAGTTATATTCTTCTTCGGTTTCGCCTTTCCATGCAAATACTGGAATACCACTTGCTGCAATCGCTGCGGCTGCATGATCCTGAGTGGAAAAAATATTACATGATGTCCAGCGTACCTCTGCGCCCAATTCAACCAGTGTTTCGATTAACACTGCAGTTTGAATGGTCATGTGGATACAGCCGAGAATTTTTGCGCCTGCCAATGGTTTTGCAGCAGCATAGCGCTTACGCAAACCGATTAAGGCAGGCATTTCTGCTTCGGCAAGTTTGATTTCTTTACGACCGTAATCGGCAAGGGAAATGTCGGCAACTTTATAATCTGTGAATGAAGCATTAACCGCGTTCATTAGGATCTCCTGAAAATATTGATGATCGTTCTGTTCGCGGATGCCGTTGTTGGTTATTTGTTTGAATAGATAACCGAAAAGTCGAGCCTGGCAAATTGATTCTGATACAGGCATGTATCGATCATATTGTCGCAGCATCCCTCGACTAATAGCGCAGTATTATACTTGCAATTTATTCATACTTCCATTGCAATTTTATTGATTCGCCTGATTTTAATCCATCATTTGTTGCTTTAATTAATAGACGACTTTGATGTTATGTCTTGCGATTCAAGTAACGATTAAGACGATTGGTTAATGAATATCGTACTTTAAGAAGAGTGGATAAAAATGTATGAGCACATCAAGTCTGAATCATTCAGACTTGATGTTTTAATGCTGGATCATGCTTCTGGATGAACAGGCTGTTGTGTTGTCCAGATTGAACCCACAGGCGCAATTTTTCTTCTGGCATTGGCTTGTTGATAAAAGCGCAGGAAACACACGGCAAAGATGAGCGCAAAAATATCAATCCATAGCAGAGTGCCTTTTGCATACCATAACCCTAAATCCGGCCATGCCCATGCAATCAAGCTGGTGACTGGAATAGAGAACAGTATGATGGCGATCGCCAGTAATAGATGTGGTAGTGCTTTGGCAGCACCAGCGACAAACGCATAGACAATACTGATGATGAAAATAGCATAATAACTGTACATCATCAACAGATTGATATTATCAGGATTTGGGCTGATCACATAAAACCAGCGTATGGCAGATAAACTGCCAAAGATACCCAGAACACAACCCAGACATGCGCCAATGGTAAGATTAGCCATGAATTTAACGTCATTACGTTGTTGCGGAATGGGCATATTTGCGGTTTTTTGTTTTTTCAGGCGAGTTTCTACCCATAAAATATTGCCGGAATAGAATAAATAGGCACCGCCAATGCCAAACAGTAGATAAATCCAGCGTGTGATATCCCCGCCAAAGTTACCAAAATGTAGGCTAAACATGGATTTAATGACTTTTTCAGCGACCGAGCTTTGCGTATCCAGTGTGTTGGTTTTAAAGGCTTCAGTCTGATAAGGATTAAAGCTCATATAATCGAAATTATCACCCCGTAACATTTGGTTCGGGCTATATAAGGCTGCAAATCCACTGGCTTTTTCCGGTGTATCCAGATTATTCAGGCGCATGCCATCAATACGATAATCAGGTGCGGACTGCTGTAATCGATGATAAATATTTTCGACATCAAGTTTAGGCTGTGTTTCGGCAAGCACCATTGGCGCAGGGCGTTCAAACAGTGGCTTGTCTTTAAATGCTAATTGTCCCAATGCACCATAAAATAAATCATGAAATGCAAAAACAATCACCGAAATGGCAATAATAATATGAAAGGGCAGACTGGTAATCCCAATCACATTATGGGTATCTAGCCAAAAGCGTTTTTTGTTTTTACCGGGACGGATCGCAAAATAGTCTTTTACTAGGGTTGGTAGCAGGACAATTAGACCTGACAGAATCGCCAGAAAATATAAAACAGCCACAACACCCATGACATAAACACCCAGTGTATGGTGTCCGAGCATGCCCGGAATCCCAGCTGTTTCATGGAGTTGCTCAATTAGCCAGCCAATTTTGGAAACATTTTCCCGCTGAACGATTAAATTACCTTGCTTATCCAGCGATGCCAGCATAGTGGTTTGGGCGCTGTCAAAATGATGATCTTGTTCTGCCTCTTCATGCGGTACATCCCAAAACATCGGTGCATTAAAGCCTTCTTTAGCGTGAAAACTTAATGTAAAGCCCTTGAGGGTTTCTGGATATTGCTGCTGGACTTTTTCCACCAGCTGATTGTATTGATTGGTCTCAATTGCTGGCAGTTGTTGTTGCGGTGGTGCGGCCCATTTGCTTAGATCGTGTTGAAACATGGTTAAACCGGCAGCAAAGAAGCAAATAAATAGGAAAATGCCTGCGCTAATACCAACCCATGTATGAAGATTTTTGGCAATTTTGATTAAATCGGCACGTATTTTCATGATTTAACCTCGTAGCCAGAAGACGCAGGCATAGGCAATTAGATTGGCGATGCTATAGGTGACAACTGCCTGCCAGCCTTTGGGAAATAAATAAGCCAGAAAAAATAATGCCATCCACACCCACGGAATGGTCCACATACCAAATTGTGGTACCAGTGAACGCTCGAAGTGTCCCAAGGTTAACAATGAAACCAGACTACCCATGGCAATACCGAAAGCCAGTCCAAGGAATAATCCGGCAAATGTTTTACTCCACCAATCAGGTTGTATCTTTTGATTATTTTTCGATTTCATGTGCAGTGTACCGTTTAAAAAGTGCAATAAAAGGCAGTAAACACCACATGACTGTAATGATCGCCATCCAGACGAAAACTGCAACGTGTTTTGGTAAAGCATAGAGTAGAATCAGCAAACCAAAAATAAGAATAAAAGCGCCGATATAGCGCATCCATGCAGCCAGATGCTGTTTTAATAAGGTTTGATTGGGATGGCAAAGATACAGGCTGATGCATCCCAGAAAACTCATGAGAATACCAAAAGATTTCATATCAAGTAGCAGGATAAATAAAAGTAATTATCATTTAAATTTATTAAAAAAGAAAGTCCGAAAAGGATTTAAACATTATTTATATGCTTTTTAACTCATTTTTGCATCTGTAAATGGCTAGTGAAAATCGAGTCATTGGTCGAAAGGCGATGTAAAAAACTGTACAAGCGAGCAAAGAAAGGTTAAAACATTGACATAAAATAATTGAGCAATCATGGAGTAATCAAAATGAGTGTGGCATTCGTTACGTGTGATCTGTTGGATGATAATGAAGCTAAGGATTTACAGGTGGTATCACCTTCGATTGATGGGAAAAGCTTTAAAAGCTATGGTGCACGTAAAACTTTTGGCGGTCAGGTGGTTACAGTAAAGTGTTTTGAGGATAATTCCCGGGTTAAGGAATTATTGGCGACTGATGGCACAGGTAAAGTGTTGGTGGTCGATGGTGGCGCATCAATTCGCTGTGCATTAATGGGTGATTTAATTGCCGAATCTGCGGTCAAAAATAATTGGAATGGCGTGATTATTTATGGTTGTGTGCGTGATGTTGATGCCATTGCCGAACTGGATCTAGGGGTTCATGCACTGGCAGCTATTCCACAAAAAAGTACGCGTAAAGGGATTGGTGAAACAGGTGTGACTTTGTATTTCGGTGGTGTGGAAATTGCACAGGACGATTATATTTATGCAGATAATAATGGTATTGTGGTTGCAAAAGAAGCTCTGGTGCAATTATAACTTTGATTAAGCTGTAGGAATCATTATGCGGAAAATTGCACATCAGGTACAGATCATACAGGCGTTGGCATCAAGCGTGACCGAAATGGGGCGTGGCATTATGGGAACGCCATTTCCCAAGCAACCGGAAAAAGCCTTAAAACTCTATGAGTTTGAAGGATGCCCATATTGCCGTCGAGTCAGGGAAGTATTGACCTTTTTAAATCTGGATGTGGAAATTTATCCCTGTCCCAAAAATGGCACCCGTTTTCGTCCTTTGGTAAAAGAACTCGGCGGTAAGTTGCAATTTCCATTTCTGATTGATGAAAATACCGGAGATCGGCTGTACCAGTCAGAAGCAATTATTGCGCATTTATTCAAATACTATAGTGCAGATGGCAAAGTCCCGCTGGCTTACCTGAACTATTCCAAACTTCCCGTTGTGGCTGGTGTTGGTGTATTGATTAGCGGCTTATATGGCATTGTCGCCAATGGTCATAATAAGAAGCATGCAGCACCGGAAAAATTACTGGAATTATGGAGTTTTGAAGCCAGTCCCTATTCCCGTGTGGTCCGAGCAAAACTAACCGAACTGGAACTTCCTTATATTCTGCATAATCTTCCCAAGGAACGCTGGCAAGATCAGGGACTTGCCAGTTTACGCTTAAAACCGGGCAAATATACGCCTTTAAAAGGTGGAAAACGGGAAAAGGCGATGCAACGTTTGGGTGGCAAAATCCAGTTACCTTATCTGGAAGACCCCAATACTGGCGTAAAAATGTTTGAATCAGAAGCGATTACACTGTATCTGAAACAGCAGTATGGTGGATAATATGGATTTAAGTAAATTAAAAGGGGAGAAAAAAGTTCAGGTTATATATTCTCTATCATCTGATATTAAAAATGCTGAGTTCCTTTTTTCATTGATTCAATGAGAAAAAGGCAATGCGAAACAGGCTGCTATGCAGGCATTAGCTAGTTTTGATTATGAACCAGCGTACTCAACTTGGCTAAAGTTGATCAAAAGTAAAAGCAAAGGAGAAAAAATATTTATCGGATCAAATTCCGACTCTATTTCAGACATTATTGCGAATGAATTTCTTATATTTTTAGTGCAATTGATTGAGCAAAAAAAAGGTTATATTCTTTCGGAAAGTCAGTTATCTAACTTTAAAACATTTATATCAATAATGTTGGGGAAAGGAAGTGAGAAAATGCAGGAGGTATATAGATTTGTCGCTCAAAATTCTGATAAATTAAGTACCTTTAATTTTAATCTAAATTCAAAAGATTTGTTTATAAATGATTATTTACATTTTTATAATCCAACAGCAGATGATATAAAAAGAATTTTTCCCGCTATTTTATCAATGTCCATTTTAAAGGGTATGGATAACAGATTGATTCAATTAGCAAATGAATTAAATGAAAAGTATAGTGAAAATTGGCTATCTCCGGTTTTTCTCTCTAATCTTTTGATGCAGCCTGCGCATGCTGTTTTTGATGATTTTTCCGATAATTTACATGACACAGAAAAGTCAAAATATTTGTATGATACATTTGGCGCTTTATTTTTTGATAAAGAAATTAAACAGCATGCTGGACTGTTATTTTGGGGACAATATAAATATGGTGAAATAGATTCTCGTTTTGCATTTTCCAGACCTTTATGTGAAAATTTAGATGAAAGATGGTATTTGCTTTTCACTCAAAATAATCAAGGAAAGGTTACATTACAAGCATATAATCGTAGTGGGGTATTTTATGAATCTTTTGATGAGTTATTTGTGGAAATACTTCCAGTGAAAATTAATGACCCATACATTGAAAAAATTTTAAAAGATTATTTTATTCAAAAAGAAAAATTACACAATGGTTTCAGTACATTATATATCGAAGCATTGAACATTCTTGATTGTGAAATTGGTGTAGATGTTATAAAAAGATTTATTGAATGTAAAGATAATGCTGTGGACAAATATTATTTAAAATCAATAATAAATCAATTTAGTAATTGGTCAAATCAAAAAAAACTTGAATTTTACCAAACACTTCCATCTAGATTTATACTGTCTGAAGAAATTGAAAATCTTGAAAAACAATAAATATGATTAAATACTCAACAAATTTTGTTTGATGAGTGAAAATGTACGATGATCAAATGGCAAGTATGAAAAAGTTATGTAGAGCATGAAAATGTTTGAATCAGAAGCGATTACACTGTATCTGAAACAGCAGTATGGTGGTTAAGTATATGAGATGATTTATTGTCATGAGATTTTAAATCATTCCTTTCAAAGATTAACAAAAGATTTTTAAAATCTCCTGTCTTAAAAAATTATGGCGGGGATTATCTTGTAAATCCTGATGCCAGAACATGCCCATACGAATATGTGGCAGTTCAATCGGCAATTCAAAAATGCGTAAGCTTTGATCATAATGCAGATGTTTTAAAATACTTTGCGGTATGGTCAAAATCGCAGTCGGATGTTGGGTGAGTACTTGTAAGGCTGTGGCATAGTGCTGGCAGCGTAAAAAAATCTGTCTTGACTGTTTTTGTTGAAGCTGTTGTTGGCGATGAAGATAAATATCTTCAACCAGTTGTCCGGTGCGGCGTGAAGATACACCAATATGCGGTGCTGACAAATAAATCTCTTTATTCATCTGTTGTTGTGCGGTACACACCACAAAAAAATCTTCAACCAGACACTGAAATTGTAATTTTTCATCGTTATGCTGCGCCAGATCAATGACAAAATCAATTTGTTGTGAGGCCAGATCGGCGCGCATATTTTTACGATCCAGTTTTGAACTCAAGAACTGGATTTCCGGATTGAATTGCTGGAAATGTGCAATCAGTTTGGGGAAGATCAAGGGTTCGATTTCATCATGTACAGCGATTTTTAATTGTTGTAAGGTTTTTGGATCAAATGACTGTTGTTGCAGGCTAATATTTTGCAGACTGATCAGTGCCTGTTTAATGGGGAGATAGATCTGCTGTGCAAAAGCTGTGGGCAACATTTTATTGCCTGTACGAATAAATAGATCATCGTGCAACTGTAGCCTTAAACGCTGTAAGGCATGACTTACGGCTGATTGGCTGATACATAACAGATGGGCCGCTTTGGAAATACTTTGTTGTTCGAAAATGGCAATAAATAAGGGATATAGATTGGCATCTATACGATAAAACTGGGGTAGGTCAAGATTGCTGTTTTTAGACATAAGGTTATGAATATTGTTCATGATTGGCTATAGATTAAAATCATTTCATTCATATTAATTTTTGCACTATGCTGTTGTAAAGTAAAAATCAGATAAAAAGGATATTTTATGTTTGTCCTATCCGAACGTGCTCAGGATTTTATTGTACGCAGCAAAGCATTTATACAGCAGGAAATCGAACCGGTTGAAACACAATTTTGGCATGACGTTCATCATTTAAATGTTGATGGCGACTGGACCAAATGGTCATGGCCGGCACAACTTGAACAATTAAAAGCCAAAGCCAAAGCTGCCGGATTATGGAACATGTTTTTGCCTGATCCGGTATTAGGTGCCGGATTGTCGGTACAGGAATATGCGCATATTGCCGAACTGACTGGTCGTAGCCTGATTGCACCGACTGTATTTAACTGTAATGCGCCTGATAGTGGCAATATGGAAGTCCTTTGGCGCTATGGTACAGATGCCCAAAAACAGCAATGGCTGATGCCTTTGCTGGAAGGTAAAATCCGTTCCGTGTTTGGTATGACTGAACCTGAAGTTGCTTCTAGTGATGCGACCAATATGCAGGCCACCGCAGTGGTAGAAGGGGATGAAATTGTTTTGAATGGCCGCAAATGGTGGTCGTCAGGTTTGGGTGATCCGAATGCCAAAATCATTATTTTTATGGCGCATACACCTGATCCAAGTAAAGATCGTCATCATCAGCATTCGATGGTGTTGGTACCGGTGGATAGCGAAGGAGTAACGATTGAACGTATGTTGCCTGTATTTGGCGACTATGATGCTCCACATGGGCATGGACAGATGAATTTTGACAATGTGCGTGTGCCTGTCAGCAATTTTATTGGTGGTGCCGGTCAGGGCTTTGAAATTGCACAGGGACGTTTGGGACCGGGACGTATTCATCATTGTATGCGTTGTATCGGTGCGGCAGAAAAAGCACTGGAATTGATGATTGACCGTGGTATGTCACGTCATGCATTTGGCAAAGAAATTCTGAAATTAGGTGGTAACTTGGAACGGGTTGCGGATGCAAGAGTAGCGATTGATCAGGCCAGATTATTGACCTTGTATGCTGCCTACAAAATGGATACTGTCGGCAATATGGCGGCCTTAACAGAAATTTCTGCGATTAAAGTGGTGGCACCAAATGTATTGCAACAGGTGGTGGATATGGCAATCCAGATTCATGGCGGTGCAGGTGTATCCCGTGATACACCTTTAACTGCTTTTTTTAATCAGGCACGTAGCTTACGTCTGGCGGATGGTCCTGATGAAGTACATAAGAGCATGATTGCCAAACTGGAATTGAAAAAACGCGGCTATGGCCGCAAAAAGCCATCTGAACAATAAGAAGGGAATTCATATGTCAGTGATTGATATTGGCGGTCAAGTCCGCAAAGGCGAAGAACTGGATATTCAGGCTGTTGAAACATGGTTAACACAACAGGGTGTGCAACTACAAGGAACGGCACAGGTCACACAATATTCCGGTGGTGCATCAAACTGGACTTATCGGCTGCAATATGACAATGTCGATTTAATTTTACGTCGCCCACCTAAAGGTACCAAAGCCAAATCGGCACATGATATGGTACGGGAATATACCGTGCAAAAAGAACTCACCCCATTTTATCCAGTGCTGCCGGAGATGGTGGTATTGTGTCAGGATGAGGGCGTGATTGGTTGCGATTTCTATGTGATGAAACGTATAGAGGGCATTATTCCCCGTGCTAATTTACCGAAGGAGTTACAACTTGACGAAGCACAGGTGCATGAATTGTGTATCAATGTGCTGGATAAACTGATTGAATTACATCAGGTGCCATATCAGGGCACTGCGCTGGAAAAACTTGGCAAGGGTGAGGGCTATTGTCGCCGTCAGGTTGAAGGCTGGGACAGTCGCTATGCCAAAGCACATACGCCGAACGTACCCGACTTTGCTTTTGTGCGGCAATGGCTGCTGGATAATATTCCGGCTGATTCTAGCACCTGTGTAATTCACAATGATTGGCGTTTTGACAACATCGTACTTGATCCGGCACAGCCAACCAAAGTGATTGGTGTACTGGACTGGGAAATGGCAACACTCGGCGATCCTTTAATGGATTTGGGTAGTGCTTTGGCCTATTGGGTACAGCAAGATGATGATGCCTTGATGAAGTCTACACGTCGCCAGCCCACCAATTTAAAAGGCATGCTTACCCGTCAGCAGGTGGTAGATTACTATCTGAGTAAAACAGGATTACAGCCTGAAAACTGGTCTTTTTATGAGGTATTTGGATTATTTCGTCTGGCAGGCATCGCCCAGCAAATTTATTATCGCTATTATCATCAACAAACCGATAATCCCGCCTTTAAAGATTTCTGGATCGTGATTCATGCCTTGCATATTCGAGCTTTACAATTGATTGCTCAACAGGATAGTGAAGCCAATACACTGATTCAGGAATTTTCGGCAAAATTGCAGGACATATTAAAACAATGACCACGATTTATTTTGTTCGTCATGGACAAGCGTCTTTTGGTGCAGAAAGTTATGACAAATTGTCCAGTACCGGTGAGCAGCAAGCAGTGCTACTGGGTCAGTTTTTCAAACAGATTTTAAAACAGCAGCCTGTGGTGGTTGCAGGCAGTATGGTACGTCATCAGGAAACAGCAGCACTTGCATTGGCACAGTGTTTTCCAGAAACAGAAATACTGACAGACAGCGTCTGGAATGAATTTAATCATCAACAAGTTTTTGCCCAATATGAACCACGTTTTTTGCAGCCGGAATTGTTGAAGCAGGATGTGGCACAGGAAAGTAATCCCCGAGCTTATCTGGCAAAGATTTTTGATGGCGCAATTGATCGCTGGATCAGTGCCGAGTTCGATCATGAATATGAAGAAACTTGGCAACATTTTAAAGATCGGGTTGAGCAGGCTCTGCAAAATTTATGTGTCCAACTGGCACAAACGCAGCTACGTTATGCCATTGTATTTACCTCAGGTGGCGTAATTTCTGTGGTGGCAGGTAAAATTTTGGGACTGGACGCCAAACATACCTTTGCACTCAATTGGGCCATTGCCAATAGTAGTTTGACCACCTTGCGTTTGGTCGGCAGTGAACCACAATTACTTAGCCTGAATGAACATCATTTTATCAAGGCAGCACGTTCTGATTTACTGACATGGATATAAAAGGAAGCATGGCATGAGCAAAACGATTTTAATTACAGGTGCAAGCTCCGGACTCGGTGCAGGGATGGCACGGGAATTTGCTGCCAAAGGCTATAATCTAGCGCTTTGCGCCCGTCGCTTGGAAAGATTACAAGCATTACAGCAGGAAATTCAGCAGCAGTATGCGGTCCGGGTCGAAGTGAGAACGCTAGACGTGACTCATTATGAGGATGTGTTTACCGTATTTAAGGCATTTCAGCAGGATTTTGGGACGATTGATCGGATTATTGTGAATGCTGGTGTGGGTGATGGACGACGCATTGGTAAAGGAAATTTTGAGATTAACCGTGCGACGGCTGAAACCAATTTTATTTCTGCATTAGCGCAGTGTGAAGCGGCAGTCGAAATTTTTCGTGCCCAAAATTCAGGGCATCTAGTGGTGATTTCCTCTATGAGTGCTGTACGTGGCTTACCTAAACATTTGTCGACCTATGCTGCAAGTAAAGCAGCAGTTGCCCATCTGGCAGAAGGTATTCGGGCAGAGTTGATCAATACACCGATCAAGGTATCCACGATTTTTCCGGGGTATATTCGGACTGAGCTCAATGAAGGGGCAAAAAAACTACCTTTTGAAGTCGATGAAAAAACGGGTTGTCAGGCGCTGGTTAAGGCTATTGAAAAACAACCGGTTAAGGCCTATGTACCGCAATGGCCATGGTTGCCAGTGGGTCTGGCCATGAAGGTATTGCCATTAAAATGGGTCAATAAATTAAGTTAAGGTTTTGAAGTAGATATAAAAGAGCCATGCAAATTTGCATGGCTTAATATTGCATAGTTAAAGCTTAGTGTTGTGCTGCTTCTTTAACATCTCCAGCAGTTTTCTCGATTGCGCCAGCAACTTTTGCTGTAGCATCTTTAGCCGCTGTTGCAGTCGCATCCGCTGCATCTTTAGCTGCTTGCTTGGTTGATTCTGCGGCTTCTTTGGTTGCATCCGCAGTTGCTTCGCCAGCTTGTTCTACTTTGTTGGTAGCATGATCGGCAGCAGCTTCAGCATCGGTTTTCGCTTCATCCAGTTTTACTTCTGCTTCTTGTGCATCATGGTCTACATGTTGCTCAACTTGATCTGTTTTTGCTTCTACAGCGGCTTCGTCTTTTTTAGCACAGCCTACCATTGCAACGGTTGTAGCTAAACCTAAAGTGATCAATATTTTATTCATGTTTAATCCTCGTGGATATGAAGTTGTATCAAAAAATTATTTACCGTTCTTGTTTGTCTATCATACGATGAAGAATGGTTTTTTTGAACGGGTGTCACAGTTTTTTTCAGCATATTAATCATGGGAAAAACTTATTATAGATCATACTTTGATCTATACCATCATGCTCCTTATCAATTGTAAATAAATTAATAAGTATTGCAGCATAATTCAATTGGGATAGCTCTGGCTTTTGTTATGCTTCTATATTGTAGGGTTAAGCAGAATTAATGACCAATTTATTGAACAAGCAGACAAAAATGGCACAACTTGAAATATGGGGAAGACAAACATCATCAAATGTACAGGCCTTGATGTGGTGTGTTGCAGAATTGAATTTGGCTTATATCCGTCATGATGTTGGGCATCGCTATGGCGGAAATGATCGGCCTGAATTTCTGGCAATGAACCCGAATGGCACAGTACCAGTGTTACAAGATGGTGATGCGGAGCCATTGTGGGAAACGGGCGCAATATTACGTTATCTGGCGGATCAGTATGGTAGCGATACATTTTGGCCTAAAACCAGCCATGTCCGTGCTCAAATCGATAAATGGGCAGAATGGTCAAAATTGAATATCGCCTTGAATTTTACCGGACCTGTATTCTGGCGTGTTATACGGACTGCGCCATCCAAACGTGATCCAGCTGCAATACAACAGGCTATCGCTGCTTTGGATCATTTTCTTGATATTGCAGAAGTACAGTTAACACAACATCCTTTTCTTGCTGGTGAATTTTTTACACTGGCTGATATCCAGTTCGGTCATGTTTTATTTCGTTATTTTGACATTCCGATTGTTCGTACAACCCGGCCTGCACTCTGGCGATATTATCAATCGCTAACCCAACGTGCCGCATTTCAGCAGCATGTCATGTTATCTTATGAAGAGTTACGAGTTTTGGAATAAGATTTATAAGCCGACGATACGGTAAAACAAAAGGATAAATTATGTCTCATAAAGGCAAACTGGATTCTAATTCTAAAGGTTTACCATACAGGCTAATATGTGCATCTCCCCAGTCTTTAAGTGCGATTAAAATTGGTGCTAATGTCTGGCCTAATTGTGAGAGTTGATATTCGACTTTGGGTGGGACTTGCGGATAAACGGTACGAATAATCAGTCCATCTTGTTCTAGTTCTCTGAGTTGATTGGTCAACGTACGTTGGGTCACGTTGGGTATATGCTTTTTCAGTTGATTAAAGCGCAGAATTTTTTCTTCGAGCAGATGCCATAGAATAATGCACTTCCATTTTCCATCAATCAAGCCAATGGCTGCTTCGACAGAACAGCCGGGAACACAATCAAAACGTGAATGTTTAAGTTTGGCCATAATGGTATCCTTTTTGACACTATGTATGAAATTTGTCTGTATAACCTAATTGTAATAGTAGTGTAGGCTATCAATATTCTCAACAGGAGTGTATGACCATGAAAGCAGTTGCCTATCAACAAAATGGTTCGATTGATCGTGATGATGCCTTAGTCGATATTGAAATTGCTGAACCCGTTGTTCAGCCCCGAGATTTATTGGTAGAAGTAAAAGCCATTTCGGTGAATCCGGTTGATTATAAAATCAGACAGAATGTTGCAGCAGATGCCGGACAATGGAAAATTTTAGGCTGGGATGCAGCAGGGATTGTTCGAGCTGTAGGTGATCAGGTACAAAATTTTAAAGTCGGTGATGAGGTCTGGTATGCGGGGGCGATTAATCGGCAGGGCAGCAATGCACAATTACAGGCAGTTGATGAGCGTATTGTGGCACACAAACCTAAAAGTCTGAATTTTGCACACAGTGCGGCATTACCCTTAACGGCGATTACTGCATGGGAAATGCTATTTGAGCGGTTACAGGTACAATCACCTATTTACCAAAATAATGACTCAAGCCATGATCAAAATAAACCAAGTATTTTAATTATTGGTGCAGCCGGTGGGGTAGGTTCTATTGCAATCCAGTTATTAAAGGCCAGAACTGATTTAAAAATTATTGCCACAGCCTCTCGACTTGAAACAGAAGCATGGGTAAAACAGCTCGGTGCGGATTTTGTGATTAATCATCAACAGGCAATGCCAGCGCAAATTAAGCAACTTGGTATCGATGCGCCACAATTTGTTTTTTCTACCAGCCATAGCCAGCAATATTTATCACAAATTGCCGAATTGATTGCACCGCAGGGTCGTTTGGGATTGATTGATGATCCAGATAGTTTTGATATTAATGTATTAAAGCGTAAATCTGTCTCTGTGCATTGGGAATTCATGTTCACCCGATCTTTATTTACTACACCTGATATTCAAAAACAGGGCGATTTGTTGCAATCGCTTGCCGAGCTGGTAGATCAGGGTGTGATACAAACTACAGTCACAGAGATTTATGGAGCAATTAATGCAGCCAATCTGAAAGCTGTACATGCTTTGTTGGAACAAGGGCGGGTAAAAGGTAAAATTGTGCTGGAGGCCTTTTAGTCAAAGTATGTTGTCGTTAAGCAAAGACATCACAGATTAGATCTGAATTGTGTTAGGGTAATGCGAGCACAGAGAATATAAGGATAAAAAACATGAAACTGATGATACTTGGTGCCACTGGTTTGGTCGGTGAATATGTATTACAGCAAGCCTTATTGAATCCGGTCATTACCCAGATTATTGTACCTGTAAGAAAGCCGCTTGCACTGGATTATGAAAAACTTCAGGTGGTTGAAGTGGATTTTGAGCATTTACCGGAAGACGATGCTTTCTGGCAGGTCGATGCAGTTATCAGTGCTCTGGGCAGTACCATGAAAAAAGCAGGTTCCAAAGCAGCATTTCGTCATGTCGATTATGATTATCCTCTAATTTTTGCCAAAAAAGCCCAGCAACATGGGGCAAAAATTTTTGCCCTGAATTCTGCTATGGGGGCCAGTGCCAACTCACCAATATTTTATAGTAAGGTCAAAGGTGAGCTAGAACAGGCACTTACGGATTTAAACTTTGTATCCTTGACTTTGGTACGTCCCGGTATTATTGCAGGTGAACGCAAGGAATCACGTCCGGTAGAACAATGGACGCTCAATATACTGGAAAAAATTAAGCCCATTTTACCCAAGGTTTTACAGCCAAGTCCTGCTCAAAATATTGCCAAGGCACTGTTAAAGAGTGTGGTTGAGGCCAAACCGGGTGTTCATATCATTTCTGCGTCACAGTTGGCCGAGTAAAGTATCAACCGAATTTAATTGATCATTTAGATGAATTTTGAAGTTTTAAGCTGTTCCATTTTTTCAATGATTTGGTTCATCATGATCTGTGCAGCTCTGGATACTTGGCGTTTGGGTGCCGTACATAAAGCCAGTGTCAAGGGTTGCACACCTTTTTCATGAATTGGAATAAATTTTAATTTCTTTTGTTGCAGCAGGGTATAGGCATCAAGATAACACATAATTGAGATACCCAAATGCTGTTGGAGTAGCGAGCTGATCATTCTAATGTCATTGCATTGTGTTTGCCTTTGCGGTACAAATTG
This sequence comes from Acinetobacter populi, assembly GCF_002174125.1. Lineage (GTDB taxonomy): Bacteria > Pseudomonadota > Gammaproteobacteria > Pseudomonadales > Moraxellaceae > Acinetobacter > Acinetobacter populi. The sequence continues at coordinate 83,476 of NZ_NEXX01000001.1, read as the reverse complement.
ATGACGTTTGTAGATGGATGTGACCCGATCATGAATCACTAAGGGGGCATCGGCAATGATATGGTGATAATCGATGGTTTCGGAAAGTTGAATTTTGTCGCGCTGTGCCAATGGATGTTCGGGCGACATAACAAAGCCGAGCGGAATTTCCATAAATGAAATCACATCCAGATGCGAATGCTGTAATGGGTCCAGAATCAAACCAAAATCAATTTCCGTATTGACAATTTTTGCGGCAATTCGGTCACTATCATGAATTTGAATTTGAAAATTAATCCAGGGAAATTTTTCATTAATTTCCGCAATACACTCTACGATAAAGCCTTCACTCAAAGCAGTAATCAAACCAAATTCAATCGAACCACGCTTTAAGCCTTGAATCTCATCAAATCTGGTACAGGTCTGTTTGAAATCTTTTTGCCAGCGTAAAATATCGGCATATAACAATTCACCTGCCAGTGTTAATTTTAAGCCATTTGGAATTCGTTCAAATAATTGCACGCCCAGCTCTTCTTCCGCCAGTACAATCTGTCGATGTACCGCAGAAACCGAAATATACAGGCTATCGGCAGCTTTACGTAAGCTACCATTTTTGGCCACTGCCAAAAAATATTCGGAGAATCGGGAAAATGGAATATTCATAACTGGCTACCAAGTTTATGGTGTTCTAAAAAACAGAATGAAAACTTCAGATCATTATAATAGACAGAATGTTAGAAATACAGCAAATTAATCACAACAGATCAATATCGTTATTTCTAATTCCATAGAGGCAGTCAAGGATATGAATATATCTATCGCAACCCATAATTTAAGCTTACCGGATCATTGCAGTTTTATGTCCCAGGATTGGGATTTGTTGGCAAAATACTGGTATCCCGTTGCCCGTATTGAAGATATCCAAAATGCGCCAGTCAAGGCAATGTTACTGGACGAACCTCTGGTGATTTACCGTATTGCAGATGAAATTGTGGTGGCCAAAGATGTTTGTCCGCATCGTGGGGTTCCTTTGACATTAGGCAAGCATGATGGTGAAGGTGTAGTTTGTCCCTATCATGGCTTGCGTTTCGGTTCACAGGGGCGATGCAATCGTATTCCCTCCAGCCCGGATCAACCGATTCCAAATAAACTGAATTTGTTGACTTATCCGGTGGTATTACGTTATGGACTGGTGTGGACATCTTTACAGTCCACAGAAGATGCAGTACCACATATGCCTTTGTGGGATGAGGATCAGGTTCAGCGTGTGGTTTGTCCACCTGTCGATATCCATGCCTTTGCCGGCCGACAAGTGGAAGGTTTTCTGGATGTTGCACATTTTGCCTGGGTACACACCGGTACATTTGCCGATCCTAACAATCAACTGGTACCTGCGTATACACCACAAGAAACTGCTTATGGTTTTATGGCGGATTATTACAGTACGGTAGGTGATTATCCAGCCAGTGATGATTTTAAAAAAGAAGAAGACTTTAGTGTATTACGGCATTTTGAACTGCATGTACCATTTACTGCGACGTTGACCATTCATCTGCGTAATGGTGCCAGAATGGTGATCATGAATGCTGCCAGTCCGGTTTCGGCACGAGAAACACGGTTATTTGCACCGATCGTTAAAAATTATGATTTGCAGGATGATGAACAGGAAATCATCGACTATAACCTGAAAATTTTTGAAGAAGACCGTTTAATGGTGGAAACACAAAAACCTGAGCGTTTGCCACTGGATTTAACGCTGGAGGCACATATTCCTGCCGATCGTAGTTCAATTATGTTACGTCGTTGCTTAAAAAAAGCTGGTTTTGGTGATTTCTTTTTGGTCTAAGTTAGGGCATTAAAATCAGAAATATAGTGTGTTCTGTTTTTTAGAACAATATGTACAAATCATTCTAATAGACAAGAAAGATGTTTATATAGATACTGGAAACATCAGCAAGATTGTGTAAATACAGGTGTGTTTTTGCATGGTGATTGTTGATTTGGTAAATACGTGGTGATGAAAATGGCAAATTTGGCAGTGGTGGTTGATCGTCTGGCAAGACAGGGTAAAGATAATCTTGAGATTTCATTGGTGGCTCAGGATCAGCAGACTTTACCGCAATGGCATGCGGGAGATCATATTGATCTATATTTGCCTAATCAGGTGATTCGTCAGTATTCCTTAACCGGTAGTCCACGTGATCAGGATGAATATTGCATCTGTGTGAAAAAAGAACGTCAATCCCGTGGTGGATCACGTTATCTCCATGAACAATTGCGTATTGGTCAAACACTGGAAATTTCTGCACCACGCAGTGCTTTTCCTTTGCTTGATGCAGAGCACTATTTGCTATTGGCTGCGGGTATTGGTATCACTCCATTATTGGCGATGGCAGAAGAGCTTGAAGCACAGCAAAAAAGTTTTGAATTGTTTTATTATGTCAAACATAGCATGGATGTGGCATTTACCAAACGCTGGTTAAAAGGTTTTCAGTATGGACAATGCCATGTGCTATGTAGTGCTGAAGGTCAGTCAATTCGTAAGGGGTTGCCTGATGTGTTTGATACGGTACAGGCAGGCACACAGATTTATCTATGTGGTCCCGAAGCATTCATGTTGTTTTGTCAGGATGCTTGCCTGAGCAAGGCTTGGCAAGCGGAGCAAATTCATTTTGAAGCATTTGCTCCGTTGAAACAAAAAGTTGTCGATGAGCAACAACAGGGTTTTATCGTGCGCTTAAATTCGACCGGACAGGAATTTATCATTCCACCTGACAAAACCATCGCACAAGTTTTGGTCGAACAGCAGCTTTCTATTCCCTTGTCTTGTGAAATGGGTATGTGCGGTGCATGTTTAACCCGAGTATGTCAGGGTGAAGTGGATCATCAGGATACGGTTCAAACTGAAAGTGAAAAAAATGCCAGTGAGCAATATATTGCATTATGTTGTTCACGAGCCAAAAGTGCAGTTTTAGAAATTGATCTTTAATTGAGTCTGTTTTTGTATTTTTAGATACGAGGTGCGTATGAACGCAATCCCAGTAACAAATTTAGTTAATAAACCCTGTTATAGCGATTTTGATGCCAGTGACTGGGATATTTTATCTTTGCATTGGTATCCGGTTGCGCGCATTGAAGATGTTAGCACCACACCGCAGCAGGTTACCTTACTTGATGTCAAAATGGCGTTGTATCAAACCGAAAGTGGTGATATTCATCTGGTACGTGATATTTGTCCGCATCGTGGCGTACCTTTGACCAAAGGCTGGGTAGAGGGTGAGGAGATTGTCTGTCCTTATCATGGCCTGCGTTATAACTCGGAAGGAAAATGTACAAAAATTCCAGCTCAACCGGAACTGACCAAAATTTCTGATCGTTTTTCTTTAACTAAGTTTCCAGTGGTGCTGAAATATGGTTTGGTCTGGACCAGCATTCAAAGTCGTGATCCGGCTACTGCGAACTTTCCGGATCTGGATACTTGGGAAAGCGAAGGCCATCAATCTATCTTGCCACCTTTTGTCGATATTGGTGGTTCCAGTGGTCGTCAGTTAGAAGGCTTTATTGATGTGGCACATTTTGCCTGGGTTCATCATCATGCCTTTGCTGATCGTGATAATCCTGTGGTACCGAAATATTCGACCGAACGTACCTCTTATGGTTTACATACCGAATATGTCAGTAATGTCAGTAACTATCCACATGGCTTGCAGCATCTTGCCCCAGCAGATTTTCTATGGAAACGGGTGTTTGATGTTTATCCGCCATTTTCTGCAATACTCACCGTTCATTTTCCACAAGACGGTATTTTGAAAATTTTAAATGCTTGCTGTCCGGTATCACACAATAAAACCCGTTTATTTGTACCGTTGACCCGTAACTTTGATACCACTGGGGATTTACAAGCGGTTTATGATTTTAATGCACAAATTTTTGCTGAAGATCAGGATCTGGTGGAAAGTCAAAAACCGGAAGAGTTACCGCTGGATATCAGTATGGAAGCTCATTTTGAAGCAGATCGCTCCTCAACGACCTATCGTCGTATTCTTGCCGAATGGGGTTTAAGTAAACGATATATCATCTAAATTTAGACTTCGCTATTTATTCTTTTCTCCCAAAATTCTAAAGTGTAAATAGATTGAAGTTAATTTATACCTAATCCAGATATTAAATGGATTAGGTGTTTTTTTAGTTAATTAAAATATGTGTATTCTATTTTAATGGTGACTTTATTTTTCTAAAAATTATTGATTCTAAAATTAAGAGGAAAAGTTAATATTGATTTATATTGCGAATAAATAAAATTATATGCTATTTATAATAAGAACATTTTAAATTGATCCTGTTTTAAGCGAGTAAAATCATGAGTCGACCAAGCCATACCCAAATTCTTCGTTTCCTGCGTCTGTCCAATGAGGTCGGTCGTCGTGCAATTTCATTAGGTCATCACCCTTTTGGTGCAGTTCTAGTGGCTCCTGATCATGAAACAGTGTTGCTCACACAATGTAATATTGATACGGTCAACCATGCAGAAGCGACCTTGGCACGGGTGGCAGCAACCAATTATCCGGCGGATTATTTATGGCAATGTACTTTATATACTGCGGTGGAGCCTTGCTGTATGTGCTCTGGCACCATCTATTGGGCCAATATTGGTCGAGTGGTTTATGGCATGACAGAGAAGCGCTTACTAGAATGTACAGGGAATCATGCCGAAAATCCGACCATGAGTGTGGATTCAAAATATGTGTTTGATCATTGCCAGAAAGATGTCGATTTAATTGGACCAGTGCCCGAAGTAGAAGAAGAAACTGCAAAAATGCAAATGGACTTCTGGCAAGTGCGTTAAAATGAAACACGTAGCATTATAAATAAAAAAATTATGCACTAAAATTATACATTCATCATTTTTTATTTCTATCCAAGTTGGAATAAATCTCACTTGGATATTTTTTTTAATATTTTTTCGGTCATTTTAAATAAAAAATAAAAGTTGGAACAGTTATTGCAATAATGATTGAAGTAGAAATATTTATATGTCGTTTTATACCGGATTGGGTTAATCCAGAATAGAACTATAAATATTTTGCCATGACATATATTTTGGAGAAAATCAAATGCAACATATTCGCCAGCTTAAAACCGGATTAAAAAAATTAGCCGGAGTATTAATTGCATCAGGTACTGTAGGACTGTTCAGTCTGGGGCAGGCATATGCAGTGGATAAAGCCGCATTTGTCTATATCGGACCAACCAGTGACCATGGTTGGACTTATTCTCATGATCAGGGCCGAATCAAGGCAGAACAACAGTTGGCAGGTAAATTTAAGACTTCTTATATTGAAAATGTACCGGAAACAGCCGATGCCGAACGTGTGATTCGTCAACTTGCTCAACAAGGCAATAAAGTTATTTTTGCGACATCGTTTGGTTATATGAATGCCATGGAGAAAGTGGCAAAACAATTCCCAAATGTCGTGTTTATGCATGCAACTGGCTATAAAACAGCAAAAAATCTGGGTGTGTATGATGTAAGAACCTATGAAGGTGCCTACATGCTTGGTGTGGTTGCAGGTCAGAAAACCACAAGCAATGTACTTGGTGTTGTGGCTTCTTTCCCAATTCCGGAAGTAGTACGTAATATCAATGCCTATACGCTGGGTGCACAAAGTGTTAATCCTAAAATCAAAACCAAAGTGATTTGGGTTAATTCATGGTTTAACCCGGGTAAAGAGCGTGATGCTGCGCTGGCTTTGATTTCACAAGGTGCGGATGTACTTATGCAAAATACCGATTCTCCAGCGGTGGTACAGGCAGCTGAACAAAAAGGCAAATTTGCCTTTGGTTGGGATTCAGATATGAGTAAATTCGGTCCCAAAGCACATTTGGCAGCTTCGGTTCTACATTGGGAAAAAGTGTATACGCCTGTGATGACACAGGTTGCCAATAAAACATGGAAACCAAGTTCAATCTGGTATGGCGTGCGTCAGGGTGCAGTCAATATTGAAAACTTTGGTCCGGGCGTTTCAGCAGCTGCAAAAACCAAAGCATTGGCAGTACGTGATGCCATTCAAAGTGGCAAATTCCATCCATTTACTGGACCGATCTACAATCAGGCTGGTGGGCTTGTGATTGCTCAAGGTAAATATCTGACTGATGCTTCATTAAGCAAAATGAACTATTACGTTAAAGGTGTAGAAGGTTCTTTACCAAAATAATGGATCGATATTATGAATCCGGATTGTGGTTTACGAACCACAATCTCCAATTTTCATTAGCGTGTAGATGATGCTAGACGTGGCCATAAAATAGAGCATGAATGATGAATGTATCTGAAGATTTATTAAATACAACATCGGCGGATAAACCTCTTGCAATGACGTCAATTCCGCGTCTGGAATTGATCAATATCAGTAAAAGCTATAATTCGCTTAAAGCCAATGACAGTATAAATTTAAAAGTCAAACCGGGTCAGATTCACGCCATTTTAGGTGAGAACGGGGCTGGCAAAAGCACGCTCATGAAAATCATTTATGGTGCGACCAAAGCAGATACCGGTCAAATTGCCTGGAATGGCAAGGAAGTTCGGATTGATAGCCCGGCAATGGCAAGAAAGCTGGGTATTGGCATGGTTTATCAGCATTTTTCCTTATTTGAAACGCTTACTGTCGTTGAAAATATTTCACTCGGTCTGGATGACAAAATTGACCTTGCCGAATTGAGTAAAAAAATTATTGAAGTTTCCGAACAATATGGCTTACCCGTGGATCCACGTCGTGAAGTGTATTCCTTGTCCGTGGGCGAACGGCAACGGGTCGAAATTATTCGTTGTTTATTGCAGAGTCCATCCTTGATTATTTTGGATGAACCAACTTCCGTGTTGACTCCACAGGCGGTACAGCAGTTGTTTAAAACCTTGCGTCAACTCTCGGCACAGGGTGTTTCTATTCTGTATATCAGTCATAAATTACATGAGATTAAAGACCTGTGTGATGAGGCCACAATTTTGCGTAATGGCCGGGTTACAGGAAATGTCGATCCGCGGGAGCAAAGTACCAGTGATTTGGCTCGGCTGATGATTGGACGGGAATTGCCGACTTATGTGCGTAGTGACTATGCTGGTGAACAAACTGCATTATTTCAGGTAGAACATCTTGATTATCTTTCGGATGATCCATTTGGCGTTTCACTTAAGGACATCAATCTGGAAGTCAAAACTGGTGAGATCATTGGTATTGCCGGGATTTCCGGCAATGGTCAGGCCGAATTGCTGTCTTTGCTTTCAGGTGAAACCATTGGCAAGACTGGCAAGATCAGTCTGGAAGGTCGTGATATTAGCAGTTTAAAGGCAGGTGAACGTCGTAATCTGGGTCTGGGCTTTGTTCCGGAAGAGCGTCTTGGACGTGGTGCTGTGCCGAATATGAGCTTGTCACAAAATGCCTTATTGACTGCATTTCGACATGGTTTAACCAAACTGGGCCTGATTGATTTTGCCAAAACTAGACAATTTGCCGAGCAGTGTATTGCCAAATTCAGTGTGAAGGCCAGTGGGGCAGATGCCGAAGCCCGTTCCTTGTCTGGTGGTAATTTACAAAAATTTATTGTGGGACGGGAAATCCTGCAACAGCCGAAATTTTTAATTGTTTCGCAGCCGACCTGGGGCGTTGATGTCGGTGCTTCCATGTTTATTCGTCAAACCTTAATTGATTTGTCCCGACAGGGTGTCGCTATTTTGGTGATTTCTGAAGAATTGGAAGAACTTTTTGAAATCAGTGACCGTATTTGTGTGCTTGCCAGTGGGGAATTATCGCAATCCATTGTGACACGGGAAACCAATGCCGAACAAATTGGTTTGTTAATGTCCGGCATTCATCGTGAACAGCATACGGAAATGAAAGATTCCCAAGCCCCATCAGCACATGTGTGATGAGAAGTGTTGACTAAAACTAGGTGACAAAATGCATTTATTAGAACCTCGAGAACATCCTTCTCGCTTAATGAAGTGGCTCTCTCCAGTTGTTGCATTACTGGCAATGCTGATTGTAGGCAGTATTTTATTCATGCTGTTGGGTGTGGATCCTCTACAGGCATTGTATGTTTTTTTTATTGAGCCGATTACTACGTCCTATGGCTGGAGTGAGCTGGTGATTAAAGCCAGTCCATTGATTCTGATTGCGTTGGGACTGGCCGTTGGCTTTCGTGCCAAGTTATTTAATATCGGTGCCGAAGGTCAGCTCATCATGGGTGCAATTTTTGGTGGTGGTGTAGCCATTTTATTTCAGAATCAGGTCGGTTTCTGGATTCTACCTTTGATGATCATCATGGGTGCATTAGGCGGTGCAATCTGGGGTGGTATCCCGGCAATCTTAAAAACCCATTTTAATGCCGAAGAAACCCTGACCACATTGATGCTGAATTATGTGGCGATGTTTATTTTACTGTATTTGATCAATGGGCCGTGGCGTGATCCAGATGGCATGAATTTTCCACAAACCATTATGTTTAGTGAAAGTGCAACCTTGCCGATTATTTTTGAAGGAACACGGGTCAACGCATCAATCTTTATTGCCATCATCGCAGTCATCGTCTTTTGGATATTTGTGAAAAAAAGCATGAGCTCCTATAAATTGGAAGTCAGCGGACAGGCACCTCTTGCGGCTCGATATGCGGGTTTTTCTGCCAAACATGCAGTATGGACCAGTTTGATTATTTCCGGAATGATGGCGGGCATTGCAGGGATTTGTGAAGTGGCAGGCCCGATTGGTCAGCTCAATCCAAATCTTTCTCCGGGTTATGGTTATGCAGCCATTATCGTGGCGTATTTGGGACGATTGAATCCGCTGGGCATCGTGTTATCTGGTCTGTTTATGGCACTGATTTATCTGGGTGGTGAAATGGCACAAATGCAATTACAACTACCTGTTGCAATTACCGGGATTTTTCAGGGCTTATTACTATTTTTCCTGTTGGCGTCTGATGCCCTGATTGAAAACCGCTATCGTTTTGCCAAGAAAAAAGTTAAAGCAGCTGATGCTTTAGCCAGTCAATAACTTGTTGTCAACAGTAAGAGGACGCACAAAATGGTTTTAGATATTACAGCAATTTTGGCAGGAACTGTGGCAGCAGCAACACCACTGATTTTTGCCGGTTTAGGTGAATTGGTTTCCGAACGTACCGGAGTGATTAATCTGGGGGTAGAAGGCATGATGCTGGTGGGTGCAATTGCCGGTTTTGCCTTTGCCGCACAATACGAAGCCAGTGTCGCCAGTGCCTTACTGGTTGGTGGGCTGGCAGGTATGATCATGGCACTGATGTTTGCTTTTTTTACGTTATCTTTAAGTACCAATCAATCGGCCTGTGGTTTGGCATTGACGATTTTTGGTATCGGGATTTCTGCCTTTATCGGGCAAAATTATGTCAGTACTGCTTTGCCGGGTTTGGGTAGTTTAAATATTCCATTATTGTCAGAGATTCCTTTCATTGGGCCGATTTTATTCCAGCAAAACTATGTCGTGTATTTGTCTATTCTGGCCTTTTTCATTGTTTGGTGGGTACTGGCAAAAACACGTCTGGGCTTGTTGTTAAAAGCGGTAGGTGAATCGCCAGAGAGTGCACATGCTATGGGATATAACGTGTTGGCAATTCGTTATGGTGCAGTGTTGTTTGGTGGTTTGATGGCAGGCATTGGTGGTGCATTTTTATCGACAGTTTATACGCCAATGTGGATTGAAAATATGGTGGCAGGGCGTGGCTGGATTGCCATTGCACTGGTGGTATTTGCTGCATGGAAACCAACCCGTTTGATGTTGGGTGCTTATTTGTTCGGTGGCGTAACCATCTTGCAATTTCATGCACAGGCACTGGGTATTAATGTTCCGAATGAGTTTTTAGCTGCCTTACCGTATGTTGCAACCATTATTGTATTGGTGATTATTTCTCGTGATAAAAAATTATTGAAAATGAACTTGCCAGCTTCACTGGGTAAAACTTTTGTGCCTTGATCTAAGCGTTGTTTCTTTTAAATTGTAAATGAAGTTTGGTGATGGAATGAAGATTATCAGTGCTGACTATGTATTGACCATGAATGCTGCGCTGGACTGTATTGCCCAAGGAGCGGTATTGATTGATGGCAGTATTATTCAGGCGGTTGATTCGCTACATAAGTTGACACAACGCTATCCTGAGGTAGAAATACAGCATTATGCCGATGCTGTATTAATGCCGGGATTGATCAATAGCCATTGTCATTCCGGATTGTTGCGGGGAACAGCCGAAGGATTGCCGGTATGGGATTGGTTGCAGCAATATATTGATCCAATGCATCGGGTATTGCAGGCGAATGACGCAAAAGTTGCTTCTTATTTATGTTATGCAGAAGCGTTATTGTCCGGTACAACCACAATAGTAGATATGTGGCGTTATATGGATGGCAGTGCCGAAGCTGCAAAAAATCTGGGAATACGTGCAGTCTTGGTCCCTTATGTTGCAGAACATCCAGATCATGACTATTTTGAAACTTTGGATAGTAATGAAGCCTTGATTCAGCGTTGGCATCAACAAGCGAATGGTCGGATTAATGTCTGGGTAGGGCTGGAGCATTTATTTTATGCAGAACCAGCAGCGTTGCAACGCATTTTAAAGCTGAGTAATGACTATCAAACCGGTTTTCATACCCATAGTAATGAAAGCCGCTATGATGTTGCAGAAAATCTAAAGCGTTATGGTATGCGCCCGATTCAAACACTTGAAAAGCTTGGATTGCTTGATGTACCGCATTGTCTACTGGCACATTGTGTCTGGACGGATGCCGAAGAAATTAAGATTCTACGAGATCATCAGGTTGGTGTGGCACATAATCCGATTTCCAATATGAAACTTGCTTCCGGCGCAGCACCGATTGTCGATATGTTGGCGCAAGGTGTGGCTGTTGGACTGGGTACAGATGGAGAAAAAGAAAACAATAATCTGGATATGTTTGAAGAAATGAAAACAGCCTCGTTATTAGCGAAATTTTCCCAATTAGATGCTGCGGCACTGGATTCATGGTCGGTTTGTCAGATGGCGACCAGTGTGGGCGCACGGGCATTAGGCATGGAAAAATCCATTGGTTCAATTGAAGTCGGTAAGTATGCCGATATGATTGCCGTTGATATTGCAACGCCCCGTATGACCCCTTTGATTGATCAGGGCAAGTTATTTAATCTCCACACCAATCTGGTGCATGCAGTACAGGGGCAGGATGTGCGAATGACCATGGTCAATGGTGAAGTGGTTGTAAAAAATGGCAAGTTATTACATGCCGACTTGCAGGATTTAATTGATCAGGTCAATTTGGCTGCACCGGAGTTGTTTAGACGACGAGAGCAATGGTTAAGTCGACATGGGCAGGCAATTAACGAATTACAAAATTCGTTTTAGCATGATGATAAAAAACTAGCCTGATAAAAATATCAGGCTAGTTTTTATGGGCTCACATCATGATCACAGTAGTCGTAACCACTTTAAGTTATGATGATTTAGGATTGGCAGCGGTTTTTTCCAGTTCATCTACAACAGGCTGCTCATCTTTTAGTTTGGCTTTTTTCTTGGTTTTTTTCTTTTTCTTCTTTTGTTCCTCTTCAATATCACCATCTTCGACGGCTTGCCAATATTCCAACTGTTCCATTACCGCAGCAAAAATAGAATCCTTGCTATAACGACCTTTTTTGTCCAGTGTACCCACTGCACGCGACATCAGGATTTCCAGTGCCTGTTCAATGGTATCGATGGCATGAATATGGAATTGTCCTTGTTCAACTGCATCAATTACATCCTGACGCAGCATCAAATGTTGCATGTTTTGTCGTGGAATGATGACGCCTTGTTTACCGGTAAAGCCTTGTAATTTGCAGGCATCAAAGAAGCCTTCAATCTTGGCATTCACACCGCCAATCGGCTGGACTTGTCCCAATTGGTTCATGGAACCAGTGATAGCCCAGGATTGATCAATCGGAATCTGGCTGATGGCAGAGATGAGAGCAGACAGTTCGGCAACAGTTGCACTATCGCCATCGACTGCACCATAACTTTGTTCAAACGCCAGTGCCGCAGAGAAATGGAGGGTTTGGGTGCGTCCAAAATGGGCTTTCAGGAAGCTTGCCATCAATAACACGCCTTTGGCATGTAACGAACCGCCTAGCTCTACGCTGCGTTCAATATCCAGAATATCGCCGCCGCCCTGATATACCGAGGCAGTCAGACGAGAGGGCAAACCAAACTCGACATCGGCATAATGAATCACCGATAAGGCATTGATTTGCCCCAGACGATAGCCTTTGGTTTCAATTAATTGTGTACCACGCGATAAATCCTGCCAGTACAATTCACGCAGATAACCCAGACGATATTGACGATGCTTTAAAGCAAGACCAATATGCTCGGCAGTGACAATTGTTTCATTTTTTTGAACCGCATGATGATTGGCTTCTCTGATTAAATCCCCTAGTGTAGAGGCGTGTAAAGAAAGCGATTTCTGATCTTCGGCCTGACGGCTGGAATCGGTCAGTAATGCTGCCAAAGCAGAACGGTCAAAAGGCAGTAATTTATCTGCCTGTACATAGTCGACAATGAGATGAATGTAGGCCTGCTCATTTTCTTCATTGCGGGTCAGGGTGTCGGTGAAATCGGCACGGATTTTAAAGACGCTGCCGAGTTCCGGTTCATATTCCAGAATTTCATAATAAATTTGTGGCTCTGCCAGCAAAATCACTTTGACGTGCAGGGGAATGGCTTGAGGTTCGATGGAAATACTGCCGGTCAAGGTCAGCATATGTTCCAGTGATGAGAGCTTCAATTGTCCCGATTTCAAGGCACGTTTTAAACCTTGCCAAGCATAGGCATGTTCCAGCAGTTGTTCTGCTTCTAGAATCAAGAAGCCACCATTGGCACGATGTAATGAACCAGAACGGATCAAAGTAAAATCGGTAGTGATGGTACCCATTTGCGTGAGCTGTTCCACATGACCCAATAGGTTGTAATGGGTTGGAAAATCCTCAAAAATAACCGGTGCGCCAGAATTAAGCTTGTGTGTGGTAATCACATTGACCTGATAACGGGCAGGGACACGGTTAAATGTGGTCGGGCTAAAATCTTCTTCTTCACGATCCAGAATCAATTCAACATGATTGATAATATCCTTTGCATACAGTGTCAGATAGCGTTCCAGACCTTCTACGTGTTCAAAGCGATTTAAAATGGCTTTGATTTTTGGTTCAACCACTTGTTTGGCGATATCATGATTGAGATCAACCACTTTATCTCGCGCGATATCTTCCAAACTTCCCAGCTTGGAACCTAGACGCTCGAGTTTTTTGTCCATATAGCGCATATTGGAAGCAATTTTGATCCGCTCTTTGGAACTCAAGGCGTCAATATCTTCTTGTGTCAGTTCCGGCGCTTCTGTAGTGCTGGCATCATAGGGCACAAAACAGTGTTCTTCATTTTTGGACACCAGTTTTAAGGACAGGGTTTCACCTTCTTGTGTCAGTTCAATCAGGGCATTTTGTTGTTGTTGACTGATTTGCCCACGGATGGCTTCAATTTGCTTTTGATACACTTCTGCGCCAAAACGACGTTCCAGTTGTTGCAAAATCGCAATCCACATGTCATGTATGGCTTTTTGGAATTTTGGTGCTTGTCCTGCGGTTAGTTGCAAGGCAATTGGCTGACGGGCATCTTCAAAATTATTGACATACACCCAATCTGGTGGTGTTGGCAATTCTTTGGCATGTTGTTGCAGTAAACGCTTGATCATGGTGCGTTTACCCAGACCTGCGGTACCGACAGCAAAAATATTATAGCCGGAGTAAGGTAGGCTAATGCCTGCTTCTACTGAAGCCTTGGCACGGTCTTGCCCTAAAAAATTGTTTAGGGGCTTAATGCGTTTGGTCGAACTTGGAATTTTTTCTAGGTCGGGAATATGGGTCAGTTGTTGCGTTTGCAATCTGGTTTGCGAAATGGTCTGACCAATGTGTGGATTGTTTAAGGCACTCGATTGATTTTGTTCAAGTTGAAAAGGCTGAGCATGAGATTGTGTTTCGGTAATAGCATTGTGGACAGCATTTTGGTTTGAAATCACAGAATTTTCCATAAAACGAGGTATTGGGTCGTATAAACAGTGTATATAAAGGTGACAGTTTTATTGCTTTAATTCAAGTGTAATTCTAAGATTACATCTCTTCGTTTGCTTCGTCAGTAAAAACTTGTTAGAAAAACAGATTACTGCTTGCAGATATCTTTATCGGTTGATAGGAAAATAATCATAGATGAGCAGTAAATCAAAAAACTGGGCCAATGCATTTTCAGCATTTTTGGACCGTCGTGCCATCATTATGCTGTTTTTGGGCTTCTCGGCAGGGATTCCCATTCTTTTGATTTTTTCCAGTTTGTCCTTGTGGCTAGGTGAAGCAGGCATCAATAAAAGTGCAGTGACCATGTTTAGCTGGGCTGCTCTTGGTTATTCCTTTAAATTTGTCTGGGCACCATTAATCGATGAAATTCCAGTACCGTATATGACCAAGAAACTGGGACGCCGCCGGGCATGGCTATTGATTGCCCAGTGTCTGATTATTTGTGCGATCTGTGTCATGGCGATGTCTAATCCGGCACTGGGACAAAGTGCTTTAATACAAATGGCAGTCGGGGCAGTGTTGTTAGGGTTTGCTTCGGCTACACAGGACATTGTAATTGATGCCTACCGGATTGAACTGGCTGAAACCGAGATGCAGACTGTACTGGCATCAACTTATAATGCTGGCTACCGTATTGGCATGATTGTGGCAGGGGCAGGTGCTTTATTTATTGCCTCTGGTTTGGGGACAGCCAAAGGCAATTATATTTATGAAGCATGGCAGAGTACCTATTTCATCATGGCAACTGTGATGGTAATTGGTTTGATTACCACGTTGCTGGTCCGCGAGCCACAGGTTAACCGGGTCTATAAAAATTATCAAAAATCTGATTATTTACGTCTGGTGATAGTATTTTTATGTGCAGTTGCCAGTTTTGTGACAGCATTTATTGTGCTAGGACAGGTGATTGGACAGATTGCTGTCGCCGATCCATTTTTATCTTTTGCTTTGGAAGCCGTGCGATTTATTGGTTCTGGTGTCATTGCTTTTGTGGTTGGCACCTTATTGGTCAAAGCCGGTGCAGTCAATAAACAGATGGCCGTTGAAACTTGGGTTGCCCCAATTGCAGATTTCTTTAAACGCTACGGGGTCAAACTGGCACTGGTACTATTACTGTTGATTGGTTTTTTCCGTATTTCCGATATTATTGCCGGGGTGATTTCCAATGTCTTTTATCAGGACATGAACTTTAGTAAAGAGCAAATTGCCGAGGCGGTCAAAATTTATGGGGTGTTATTTACCTTAATTGGCGGTTTTCTCGGTGGATTGTTATCGCAGCGTTTTAATATCATGAAAGTGATGTTTATCGGTGCGGTACTTGCCAGTAGTACCAATCTGATTTTTATCGGATTGGTCAAGTCTGGTGCTGCCACTTCAGATGTGACGGTCAGTGTCGGTGGACAGCAGTATCAGGCCAGTACCGATGAAGTCGGATTCTGGAAAGTAGAAGTCCCTAGCAGTGTTTTAATGAATGACAAGGAAATTGTTACCAGCGTTGCCTATCAAAATCGGGATTATCAGGTGCAACGTCAATTGCCTTTTCTACATACACAGCCCGACCAACCGATACAAATACAATTTTTACCTTTAACTGGTGATGGTGTTTTACAAAAAGATGAACTGGGCCAAAGTCTGGTGGTGGACGGACAAATCTTGGGCTTAAATGCAGAGCAGCTGGCGCAAAAAAGTGTGGTGACATTGGCATTGGATGGTCAAAATTTTGAAGCCAAAATTGATCAAAATGGCAGCTTTAGTGTAGCAATTCCAGGCGACACCTTAGCGAAAGCCAATCGCCATCAGATCAGTGCACGTTATGCACTCGGCACACAGGAATTACAAGCCCTGACCAGTTATCAGGTTGATACAGCAAGCCATTCGCAAAGCTATCAATTGAATAATTTACTTGATCCTTTACCGTTAATTGATCCTCATCAGGCAAGTTATACCGTATCGGGTAAAGTGGTGAAAGAATATAGCAAATTATGGCTCTATCTTGCCATTGTGATGGATAATCTGGCATCGGGTTTGGCGGGTGCAGCATTTATTGCTTTTCTGTCCAGTTTAACCAGTGTGTCATTTACCGCAGTACAGTATGCAATTTTTAGCTCCTTGATGACCTTAACACCAAAAATTTTGGGTGGGTATTCGGGTACAATTGTGACCAATATCGGCTATCCAAATTTCTTTTTGATGACCACTTTGATTGGTATTCCGATTCTAGTTCTAGTGGTTTGGGTGGCAAGGTTGTTGCGGCAACATGAACAGAATATTTCCTAAAGGGTGGGTGATTACATTTTAGGAAACATGCTTAGATGAGTATTTGGTTGCCAATGTCGACAGTGTATATTTCCAATTTTAGCTGGATGATCAGCATTGCTTGGATAATGCAGTGATAATATTGATGCCTTGTCTACTGAGCAAGGCATCAGTTTCTTATCATTATATACTTCACGGCCAATGTCGCTAATAAAATACAATTGAGGTATATGAAGATGGTAAATCGCTTGATCAATGGATTTTAATGTTTTAATTCCCGCTCAAAAAAATCCAGCGTGCGTTGCCAGACAATTTTGGCATCAGCTAAACCACGGCTTAAACTGCGAAAACCATGTGGCATATTGTAGGTATAAGCTTCCACTCGATCACCTAAAGCAGTGATTAATCTATTACGTTTTGAGGCAGGACAAATAGGATCTATATTGGACCAATGCCCTTGGAGTAGGCGAATTCCATCTAGTGTTTCATTATTGGGAATTCCACTACCTTCCATTCCCAGAGAATGATGATAGACCACAGGGGCTAATAGATCTGGACGTTTTGCCATTTGGATCACATAACCTCCTGTCAAGCATTGACCTAACATGCCTAAACGTCCATTGCATTGTGGATCATTTTTTAATATGTCTAGTAATTCATTGATTTCTTGATTGGTATCACTATTTATACTATTCGTTCGTCCGGCTTTCGACACCATGGCACGTACACAATAACGCACAGCACCGCCTGTAAATAAATTTGGCAAGTAAACCAGATAGCCCATATCAGCTAATGCCTGTGCATCTTCACGATAAAAATCCAGTATGCCAAAAAGCTCATGTAACAATAAAATGCCCGGTGCTTGTTCGGGCTGTTTTGGGCTATAGATTTCAACATCTATATCACGGATGGAAGTACTTATTGTCGCTATTTTCATTTTAATACCTTGATTGTTTTCCAGCGAGTGTTGCCGTTTAATGTATATTTGACAATATGTATTGTCAAGTGTAATAGAGTTGTATATAAATACACCTATATGTGAAGGTTTATGTTTTATTATTTTTAAGCACAATTCATGATCCACACCTTTCTCGCTATATAACAGGATTGATATCAATGGAAGCAATTACAACAAAAGGCTGGGGTTTAAATGCAAAATTATCTTTAGCACAGGTTAAATCGCCGCATTTATCCGATGATGATGTGCTAGTAGAGGTACATGCAGCCTCGGTTAACCCCAAAGATTGGAAATTAAATTATCATTTGTCTGTATTACTTACTCCTGTCACGACAAAGTTTCTTCCGCCATTATTTGGCGATGATCTGGCTGGCATTGTGGTGAGTAAAGGCAAAAATGTCAGTCAATTTGATCTTGGTGATCGGGTTTATGGTATGGACATGCGTTTACGTACTGCATCATTGGCAGAATACACCTCAATCAATCAAGGTCGGATTACGCATATACCTGAACATTTGAGTTTTCAGGAAGCAGCATGTGTACCGCTTGCCGCACAAACTGCGTTACAGGGATTAAGAAAGGGTGGTGCTAAAGCTGGCAGTTCAGTTCTTATTATTGGCGCATCAGGTGGAGTAGGAACCTTTGCTGTACAGATTGCAAAAGCACTCGGTTGTCAGGTCACGGCAGTCTGTAGCACCCGTAATATTGAGTTGGTTAAGTCATTGGGTGCGGATGAGATTATTGACTATACTTTGGGAGATTTTAGAGCCAGTGCAGGAACATTTGATCTGGTTTTTGACGTGACTTCTCATGAAACAGCAAAAAGTTGTAAAAAGTTACGAGGAGACAATGGCTACTTTATTTCTACAGGTGGGAATGCAACAGCGGTATTGGGAACATTTTTCCATCGCGCAAAACATACCGCTTTGATTAAAGTTGAGTCCTATAAAGAGGATCTGGATCAAATTTCACAATGGATCGCGGCCAGTCAAGTCAAGGTGATTATCGACAGTATTTATCCTTTGGTTGATAGTCAAGCCGCATATGAACGTAGTCGTTCCGGACGTAGTCAAGGTAAAATTGTGATTCAGATAAAATCATAGTGATAATTAAGAATTATGGTAAATCTAGGCTGTTGTTAAGCAACAGCCTGATTATAATCTATTACATATGACCGGTTTGTTCCAGCTTGTCATGCCAAGATAAGGCTTCCCTTAAAATATGTGGTGTGTGACCACCAATCGCACAGGCTCGATCAAAATAATCATTCAGTGCTGCCTGATAATCAGGATGTACACAGTTGTCGATGATAACGCGGGCACGTTCCCGTGGCGCAAGACCGCGTAAATCTGCCAAACCTTGTTCTGTGACCAGAATATCCACATCATGTTCGGTATGATCAACATGACTTACCATCGGCACAACGGAGGAAATTGCACCGCCTTTGGCAATGGATTTGGTCACAAAAATAGAAATATGTGCATTACGGGCAAAGTCACCAGAACCGCCAATACCGTTCATCATGCGTGTACCGCTAACATGGGTTGAATTAACATTGCCATAAATATCAAATTCAATCGCTGTATTAATGGCGATGATCCCTAGCCGACGAATCAGTTCCGGATTATTGGAAATTTCCTGTGGACGCAGCACAATTTTATCTTTGTACTGATCCATATGCGCAATAACACGTTCTGCATATTTTGGGCTGACGGTTAATGAACAACCGGAAGCAAAAGTCATTTTGCCCGTATCAATCAGATGAAAGGTACAATCCTGTAATACTTCTGAATACATTTCCAGATTTTTGAAGTTTGAGGTTTCAAAACCAGCCAGTACCGCATTGGCAATGGAACCTACACCGGATTGCAATGGCCCCAGATTTTCAGGCAGACGACCTGCGGCAACTTCCTGCTCAAAGAAATGAATCAGATGATTGGCAATAATTTGCGTGTCTGCATCAGGATCTGTCATTAATGCTGGCGTATCGGGAATATGATTCTCCACAATTGCCACGATTTTTGCTGGATCAACTTTAATGCCAATTGTACCAATCCGATCATTTACTTCAATCAGTGGAATAGGGCCGCGATGAGGACGGGTAGCAGGTGCATAGACATCATGCACACCTTCCAACGTTACAGGCAGGGTGTGATCAATTTCTACAATCACTTGTTTTGCCATATCGACAAAACCCGCAGAATTACCAACTGATGAGGTTGGAATGATATAGCCTTCTTCGGTAATGGCAACCGCAGAAATAATGGCAATATCAGGTTTCGCAATCATATGATGGCGCATTTGATCTAATGTTTCAGATAAATGCTGATCGATAAACATCACTTCGCCACTGTTAATGGCTTTACGTAATACGGGATCTGCCTGAAAGGGCATACGACGTGACAGGGCATGGGCAGCGGCAAGCTTGCCATCAATCTGATTACCTAGACTGGCCCCTGTGACAAAGGAAATTTTAAGCGGATGGGTCTTGGTGTGTTCTGCCAGTGCCAAAGGCAAACTTTTGGCATCGCCTGCACCGCCAAAGCCACTCATACCCACAACCATGCCATTTTTAATCAGTTGTACAGCCTGTTCAACTGGCATGACTTTATCTTGTACAGCAGCTAAACGAATACGATTTGTAGACATCGTGTTTACTCACCTAGATTTGAAGCATGAAAAATCCTGTCCCTACGTTGCAAAACGAGGAAAATGAAAATTTCAGTCTGTAAAATTTTTAAATTAAATGAGGAATACGCAATGGCTTGTATTCATCATTTAATGTGCTGGAATTAATAGAGTTCAATCGCGATAGCAGTTGCTTCACCACCACCGATACATAATGCCGCAATACCTTTTTTACCACCTGTGCGTTTTAAGGCATGGATCAGCGTGACAATAATGCGTGAACCGGATGAACCCAATGGATGACCCAATGCACAGGCCCCGCCATTGATATTGACTTTTTCTGCATCAAGCGCAAAAGCATCAATTGCAGCCATAGTCACCATGGCAAAGGCTTCATTGATTTCCCATAAATCCACATCACTTGCTTGCCAGCCAGTCTGTTTTAATACTTTTTCAATGGCACCAACGGGCGCAATGGTAAACTCTGACGGATGCTGTGAATGGGATGCATAGGCCAGCACTTTTGCCAAGGGTTGCAAATGACGTTGCTGTGCTTGCTCTTCAGACATGATGACCAATGCAGATGCACCATCACTGATGGAACTTGAATTTGCCGCAGTAATGGTACCGTCTTTGGCAAATGCAGGTTTCAGTGTCGGGATTTTTTCGATATTGCCTTTGGCTGGTTGTTCGTCTTGTGCAAAAATCACCTCACCTTTGCGGGTTTTAACCGTGATCGGTGCAATTTCGTCTTTAAAGTAACCTTCGCCAATGGCTGTCTGGGCACGAGTCAGTGAGCGAATGGCAAACTGATCCATTTGCTCACGGCTATAGCCTTTTTGATCGGCCATTTGCTGTGCCAGCACACCCATAGACAACCCGGTTTCGGCATCTTCCAGACCTTCAAGGAACATATGATCCTTGATCTCGCCATGACCCATACGATAGCCTGTGCGAGCTTTGGGTAACAGATATGGGGCATTGCTCATGGATTCCATACCACCAGCCACCACAATATTGGCGCTGCCAGCTTTAATCATGTCTGCTGCCTGCATCACAGCCTTCATACCGGAACCGCAAATTTTATTGATGGTGACAGCACCGGTAGAATCAGGTAATCCAGCTTCACGCATGGCTTGACGGGCAGGACCTTGCTTAACGCCTGCGGGTAAAACACAGCCAAAAATCACTTCATCAATATCATTTGGGCTAAGATTGGCCCGTTCAACTGCTGCCTTGATGGCAACTGCCCCCAGATTTGGTGCAGTCAATCCGGATACCGTCCCTTGAAAACTTCCCATTGCAGTTCGTGCTGCATTTACAATAACGATCATTTTGATTTTTCCATTGCTTTATTGGGCTAAAACAAGTATTGCCCATGATGATGGTATACCCATTGGCAATACTTGGGTTTAATGATTTAAGCCAATCATTTAAGATTGTGCAGTGAAATAATCCTGAGAAAACTTCATGATCAGGTTTGAACCTGCCTGAATATTTGCAATTCGGGCAGTCAGATTCGGCAAGAATTTGGTTGCAAAATATTCTGCAAGTACCAGTTTGTTTTGATAAAACTCGCCTTGCTGGTCTTTGGCAGCATTGGCAATTTTGGCAAACATATAACTAAAGCTGAGTAAACCAACCGCATGTAGATAATCTACTGCAACTGCATTTGAGAAATTTGCTTCAACTTTGGCTTGTTCAATAATATATTGTGTTACGCCTTCGACTTCATTACATGCAGCCAGCGTTTTATCTTTAAGCAAGTTTAAATCTGTATCAAGTGTATGACTGAAGTCACGGATTTCGGCAATATATTCTGCGATAAACTGACCATTATTTTTAATGGTTTTACGACCAATTAAATCCTGTGCCTGCACACCATTGGTACCCTCATAGATTTGGGAAATACGCAGATCACGAATACATTGTTCCATGCCCCATTCCCGGATATAGCCATGGCCACCAAAGCACATTTGTGCATCAAGTGTAGACTGGAATGCCATATCTGTTAAAAATGCCTTGGCAATCGGCGTTAATAAAGCAACACGATCATTGGCTTTCTTCACTGCTTCGGCATTCGTTGAGAATTTGGTGATGTCGAGTTGTTGACCAACATACACGGCAAATGCACGAGATGCTTCATTATTGGTACGGACATTAAGCAACATACGGCGTACATCGGCATGCACCAGAATACTGTCTGCTGGTTTTTCCGGTGATTGGGCACCAGTCACGCTACGACCCTGTAAACGGTCTGTGGCATATTGTGCGGCATTTTGATACGCAAATTCAGATGCGCCAATGCCTTGAATCCCCATGGACAGACGTTCATAGTTCATCATCACAAACATGGCTGCCAGACCTTCGTTCTCTTTACCCACCAAGAAACCTTTGGCCGCATCAAAGTTCATAACACAAGTTGCAGAACCTTTAATCCCCATTTTATGTTCGATTGAACCTGCACTCACCGGATTACGTTCGCCCAGAGAACCATCTTCATTGACTAGAAATTTAGGCACGATAAATAACGAAATCCCACGAGAACCTGCCGGTGCATCTGGAGTTTTTGCCAGAACAAGATGGATAATATTCTGGCTTAAATCATGCTCGCCACTGGTAATAAAGATTTTTGTACCAGTGATATTATAAGAACCATCAGTATTTGGTTCTGCTTTGGTTTTGATAATTCCTAAATCTGTACCGGAATGGGGTTCGGTTAAACACATGGTGCCTGACCATTCCCCAGTGTACATTTTTGGCAAATACGTTTCTTTTTGCTGTTGAGAAGCGCAGTTATTTAGCGCCATGCCTGCACCGACTGTTAATAGCGGGTAGAGCATAAATGCAGGATTGGTGGCAAAAATCATTTCATCGGCCAGTACGGTTAACATTTTCGGCATGTTCTGACCGCCCCATTCCTCATCGGCACCCAAACCAATCCAGCCACCTTCGGCATATTGGGCAAATGCCTCTTTGAAGCCTTTTGGTGTCGTGACTGTACCTTGATTAAAATGGGCACCTTCTTCATCGGCATTACGGTTTAAATCCAGAATCACATTTTTGGCAAATTTGGACATTTCTTCTAAAATTGCATCTGCCGTTGCAATATCAATATGGTTTAATTTTTCATTGTTTTGCCAGAATTGGTCTGCTTTGAATACATCATTCAAAATAAAGTGCATGTCGGCCAGAGGCGCATTATAAATTGCCATTTTAAAATCCTTTTGCAATTGACCAACGCATCAATGGCAGTTGATCAAAGAGGGAGATAGAACATATACCGAGTTCAGTTCGGTCACGATCAATGGCGAAAACAATAGAATAAATCCGGCAAAAAAGGAATTTTTGCACTTTGTTCTGAACTTGTCGGTTCCCAATCATTGACTTTTTTGTAAAACTATGAACTTAAAATTTGTTTTTTGATAAAATTAAAGCTTATCAACTACTTTAGTCGTATAGTAATTTGATAAATGATTGTATTTATTTGCTAAAAAATACTATGAATGATTAAATTATGTTCAAAACATCATTAAGACTTGAATTTTGTAAGCTAATGGGATTATTTTAAATAGGCATGTAATGCATTTTTGATCAGTGCATTATTTTGATCTCTTCACGATAAAAGACATCTCATATTTTGGATTGCATACAGATTTTACGTAAATTTGTAGGATGTAATTCGGGATATGAAATTATCTCCTGATGTTATTTTTAGGTATTGGCAATGAATATGCAAGCTAAAGATCATTTTCTTTCCCGTAAAGAAAAAATCTTATTTATGGCAGAAAAATTATTGTTGGAAAATAATCAGGAAATTACACTGGAGGAACTGGCCTTTGAGTTGGATATTGCCAAGGGCACGATCTATCGTTATTTTAAAAGTAAAAATCAGTTATTTTTGGAACTGATTATTTTAAATGAAAAGCGGTTACTGGAAATATCAAAAAAATATAATAGTAGTATTGGCTTATATATCTCGAAATATATGTTATTTAATATGTTGAATTCCAATAGAACCATCATGTTACATATTATTGAGGAAGATTTAACCAATAAAGAGAAAAAACTCAATCAATTGTTTAATGAGCTGTATCAAATTCGGGATGAAAGAATTTTATTGATTAAGGATATCACGCAGGACTATCTGAATACGCAAAATAGTTCAATTTCAATACGTGATTATTTGTCTTATGTGTGGTCATTAACTTATGGTGCTTCATTATTGTTAAATTCAACACATTATCAGAAATCAATTGGCTCCCGTGAACGATTGATTAAGCTATACATTAATCAGGCCTTTATGATTACCAGCCAAAATAATATCCCCAAATAAAATTAACTTGATGATATTTTTGGAGGTGTTGATTTAAAATCACGCGCCACTTTAATTCTGTTGATATTGGCAGAATTTAATAAAATAATCCTGCAATTTGATGTTTATACAAGAAAACTTTATATTAGCAATGATGTTGTTTAATGTTAAACCTTAGGAATAGTAACTATGCGAATGCTACATACCATGCTACGAGTAGGCAATCTGGAACAGTCTCTCAAGTTCTATACTGAAGTGCTCGGTATGCAATTATTGCGTAAACGTGATTATGAAGAAGGACGTTTTACCCTTGCTTTTGTTGGTTATGGTGATGAAGAACATCATACTGTACTCGAGCTGACCCATAACTGGGACACTGATCATTACGATTTGGGCAATGCTTATGGACATATTGCCATAGGTGTGGATGATGCTTATCAGGCCTGTGCCGAGATCAAGGCACGTGGGGGGAAAGTCGTACGTGAGGCAGGGCCGATGAAAGGTGGTGTGACGGTAATCGCTTTTGTTGAAGACCCAGATGGCTATAAAATTGAATTAATTCAACAAGATCAGAATGCACGAAATAACTAATACCGTTATGTTGAATTTATCCTATATAGATTTGAACAGATAAAAACAGGTTAGAAGGGAATAAATAAATCTCTTTCGTAGATTTGCTTTATCAATAAAGCTCAGTATGATAGCGAAAGTTTGCGATTCGACTGGGCTTTTTTGCCAAATAGGGACGTTATGTTTAAATTATTAGCCATAGACCGTTTTACAATATTATTGGTATTGATGGTCATTCTGGCAACCATTGTGCCGATCAGTGGTCAGCCTGCACAGATCTTTAATACACTCACCACCATTGCAATTGCCATTTTATTCTTTTTACATGGGGCGAAACTCTCTCGTGAAGCAGTGGTGCAGGGAATTATGCACTGGAAATTGCATGCGCTGGTGTTTGCATTTACTTTTGCAATTTTTCCCATTATTGGTTTAATGGCTAAACCTGTTTTACTGCCTTTATTGGGACAGCAACTGTATTGGGGCTTCCTGTTCATGTGCTTTTTGCCCTCAACGGTGCAATCTTCGATTGCTTTTACTTCGGTAGCAAAGGGCAATGTGGCTGGTGCAGTATGTAGTGCTTCATTTTCTAATATTGTTGGTATGTTTATCACCCCGATTCTGGTGAGCTTTTTTATTCTGGGTAAAACCCAGCATGATTTCGATCCAACCGCTTCTATTATCAAAATTTTATTACTGTTGCTGGTGCCTTTTATTTTGGGGCAAATCCTCAGACCTTATGTATTTCCATTGATGAGTAAAGCCCCCAGTATCGTCAAGGCATTTGATCAGGGCAGTATTTTGATGGTGGTTTATGGCGCATTTAGTAGCGCTGTGGTCGC
Source organism: Acinetobacter populi (assembly GCF_002174125.1). Classification (GTDB taxonomy): domain Bacteria; phylum Pseudomonadota; class Gammaproteobacteria; order Pseudomonadales; family Moraxellaceae; genus Acinetobacter; species Acinetobacter populi. The sequence goes on along the minus strand of NZ_NEXX01000001.1, from coordinate 57,766 downwards.
CGGGTTGTGGCATCAGGTTAATGGCTGGACCTTATTCTATCTCACCTTGGCCTGTTCGGTTTTATTAACCATTATTATGCTATTGGCCTATTATTTACCGAAATGGTTAGGCTTTAATCGTGAGGATCAGGTCACTATCTTTTTCTGTAGTTCGAAAAAAACACTGGCCAGTGGTGTTCCTATGGCTCAGATTTTATTTATTGGACAACCGCTGGGTATGATTGTGTTGCCGATTATGATTTTCCATCAGATCCAGTTGATGGTCTGTGGTGTGATTGCTGCAAAATGGTCAAAACAGGCACAGCAGCAGGAAGAATAAAACACGAGAAGGATTAGCTATTCTGACAAAGTTTCGCTATAATACGCGCACTTGTTGTGCCTTGCTCTGACACTTGCAGTCTCGGTGGGCCAAAAGAAATGGTCTGTTGTCGTGTTTGTCTGCTGAGTTGAGCTTTTGCAAAATTTAGCCTTTTCCTCAAGTTTTGAGAGTGATGAATTGCGATGGCAGCTTAAGCCTTTCTTCATTTAGGAGTCATCGACCATGCGTGCCGATATTCACCCAAAATACCAAACATTAGTTGCAACCTGCTCATGCGGTAACGTGATTGAAACACAATCTGCATTAGGTAAAGATACAATTTATCTGGACGTTTGTTCAGCATGTCACCCATTCTATACAGGTAAACAAAAATCTGTAGATACTGGTGGTCGTATTGATAAATTTAAACAACGTTTTGCTGGTATGTCTCGTAGCATCAAACGCTAAGATACATCGTCAAAATGATAAAAACGGGCAATTTGCCCGTTTTTTTGTGTCACATAAAAAGTTGGAAAAGTGCAGTTTAACCTGCACTATCAAGGAAATGATTTTGTTTTGCCTGAAAATAATCGCCTTGTAAATAACGTACATCAATATTCCAAGCATTGGCAAATAGGGTCATGTCATTAAGTTCGCTGATTAGGAATTTAACATCATGATCATATTGTTTAAATGAATCCAGTTTCTCCTGAAGTTCAACCAGACTGTCATCATGAAGGAGTTGTACCGTAAACTCAGGTGCCAATTTTGCAAATGAAATCTTGAGTTGTTGCAAGATATTAACGCAATAGATGGATTGACCAAAATTGGTAACGGCAATGCCAATATTATAATCCTGAATCGCCTGAATAAATTTCGCAGTGCCACTGATATTGGCCAAAATATCCTGTTCTTCAAATTGAAGAATCAATGGGCGGGTATATTTTGAATTAATTAGATTAACCAGTTTCGATAGCAAGGGAATGAGGTTGGGATCACTCAGGCTAATTGCATGGAGATTGACCACGATACGACTTTTAGGGCAAGTGGTCAGGAATTGATGCAGGCGTTTTGACGCTTCTACCAAGACCCAGCGATCGGCTTTGATGGCCAGTTCTGGATTGGCCGCTAAACCTGCAAAAGTCTCCAGTGAAACAGCCTTATTCTCATATTGAAAACTGGCGGTCACTTCATAAATATGGGTGTCGATATCTTCTTTGTCATACAACTGTTGAAAAGATAACTGAATGGTATTTTGATCAATTTGCTCAGAAAGTGCTTTTTGTGTGGCGTCACTGGGCACGTTATAGGATAAGGCCGGTTCGGGCGTTACCTGTTCGGTAATTGGTACGCCAAAATTGATTTGTATTTTTTCTGGTACAGCTTCAGCTGAACTGGTTAATTTAGTTTCCAGAATCACAGCTTTGGGGTCAAAGCTTTGTTTAAAGGTTTGTTGCAGTAATGCAGTAATCTCATTTTCTTGTGGTAAATGATCCAGTAATTGCGCTGATAAATGAACATTGACAGGATAAGTTTGCTGCAAAATATTGAGTTGTGTCGGAAGCTGTACAGAAAGTTTTTTAAGATTTTGTGCCAAGGTGGCTTGATCATTCACTGCCTGAGTGGTTAAAAATACAGTTTCTGATAATCTTAAAAATTCATTTTCGGTCAGCGATGCCAGATTTTTCTCTAATTCGGCAAAATAAGCCCGACTACTATTCCATGTTTGCGCAATGACCTGTTGTGGTAGTTGATCTACAATATACAGAATGACTGCCAATTTTGAATTTTGGATAAATGCAAAGTTTAGTAGATCGTATACGTCCTGTACTGAGGCAAAACCCGATCCCTGCTGTCCAATCTTTGCTGTAGACAACTCATTTTCAGTTACAATAATGAGTTGTAAGGCAGGTTCATCGTCAAATTCGGCATTAGAAAATTGTAGACGCAGGGTATGATCTTTTAAATGTGGATTGCGACTAGTAATCTCTAAAACAGGTTGACTTAAATCACCCTTTGAAAGTTTTTTAAAGAATTGCTTAAATTCAGTGATATCTTGTGGTTGCAGAATATCAAGAATAGGTAAACCTGAAAATTCTTCCGGGTCGTTGGCACCGAATAACTTTGCATATTGTGGGTTTACTGATAAGTGTATGCCTTCTTGAAAAATAGCCACAGCATGTTCAGTGGTTTCAACCAGACTTTGGGTTTGCTGTTGTAATTTATCAATTTCCAGATTGAGTTGTAGTTCACGGCGAACCAGACGACTATAAATTGAGGCACGATATAAACTTAAGGTGAGATGATCCAGATGTGTGTGATCAATGATGTCATAAATACCCAATTTTAAGATTTTCAGTGCTTCAGAACTTTTGGTATTCATGTCACTAAGCAAAATCACCGGAATTTTTTTATTTTTGCCATGAATAATGCTAAGTGCTTGTTCAAAATTAAAGTCATAGGCTGCATGAAAAATAATCACATCCCACTGTAGGTTGAGCATCTTTTCAAACGACTTCTGATCGTCCAGTAATTTACCTTGTACCCCATTTAGGTGCTGTTCCAAAGTTTCAGTAATTTTATTAAAGGTGATTTGCTGATTATCAACCATTAAAAAACGAATGACATGACTTTGGAGCTTTTTATCAGTGGTTGTTAATTTCATTTAAGAGATTCCCACAAATCTTGTGTTTGTAACGATGTAAGTTGATGCTGAAAATATCGATCCATCAGGGGCTGTTTTGATCTTTCGAGTAAATCAAAACTAAAGCTGGCACAGCTCTGTGTCAATATGCTGCTTTGCTTTAAAAAGATTTTAAACTCATTTTGCCCCATGCGTAGCAACAAGTTCTGATTTTCATAAAATACTTGCGCACTCGGTAAGATGATGGCGTAATCCTGTTCATCATTTTTATATAAAATTGCAGGATGATAAATGGTTTGTGCAGTATTTTGCTTTGGAATAGAAACGGCTACAGGGCACATGGATTTGGTAATTAACTCAATACCAAATTCCAGTGTCTGGTGATTGGTCTGTTTCATCCAGCGAATCAGCGCACCAGTCCAGAGCGCCTCTGGATTTTCTTTAATTAGAATAAATTCGCCTGTTCTTAAATTTCGGATGACCTGATTATGCCATTGTAATCCATAACCTCTTTCACTGCGGTTGGTAATTTCGGCATGATAGATTTTGGTAATTTCGGCATTAAATCGTTGTTCATAGGTACGTGAAGAGAGCTGAATTTCTCTATCGCCCGTAATTTGAGAAAGAACCTGATTGTTACTTTGCAGCGAAAAGTCGATGTCTAAATCCAGCGTTTCCTTAAAATGTTTCGCATGCGATAAAAAGAAATGTGCCGAGGTAATGCCGAGTGTGACTTCAAGGGTGCCTTGATCTTCATATCTAGGCCGAATTCGGGTTGGATTTAGATTAAGTGTGGTGACAATATGGCGTTTTAAAACATGCGTTAAAGATTTTTCTTCTGTCTTGGAATAATAATGTGCATTTGGACGTAAGGTGGATTCTATATAGGAAGCCAGCTCCATTGTATTGATATAATAAAAGTTTTTATCCTGTACATCTTTATGTAAATTTAATTTTGGACCAATATCGGATTGAATATCAAGATAATAGTGGCTTTGTGTGCCTTGATTTTTAGAAAAATGAATCAGTGAGGTCCAATAAGAAATACATAGCATTAACTCCTTGATTTCAGACTGGCGTAGTTTGTGGCTATTCAATAAAAATAGCAGAATTAACTGTGCAAAAGCTTTTTCGGTAGAGTCAATGTTGCTAGGTTGCTCAGTTATTTTTTCAACTTTATCGAGATTAAAGTGATATTCACAGGCGATCTGATAAATACGATATGCCGATGTCCAGAAGTTTTTAGGGACATCAAGATAGAGCAATTGTAAGGAATAGAGTAGATTGGTCAGATGGTTGATGGCTAAAATTGCGGTCTGTTTACGGAATATATTTAATTTCTTCTTTAAATTAAAATCGAAGAAAGAAAATTTATGGGTTTCTAATGTTGCCTGGGTACGTTTAAATAACTCGATATATAACAAAGCATGATTGCTTTTAATTTCCAGCACCAGTTCGGAAATTTGTTGATCACGTTTGGTATCTAGCAATGAATTACTTAGATAATGTTGTTCCAGAGACAATAACAGATGAGATAGATTCGGTTCGATTTGCTGAATGATCTGAAAACGGACAAAATCATGGCAATTGAAGCGCCGCAATTCAAGTAAGGTAATAAAGATTTGTTTTGCGGCTTCACCCAGTTCAAGCTCTGCTAACGATGCGGTCCAGACATCAACATCTGTTTTAAGATTGGTGATATAGGTCAAATGATCAAGATCTAATACAATAACTTCACGAAACAATTTGTCTAGCTTTACCACCATTCTTTGCACCCCTAGTAAAACCTGTTTACCTACATCCTAATAAATATTTAATGGAGTCTTATGCTGCTCCCCATGAATCTCTCTCACCAACTTTGGCATCAAATAACCCGGTAATTCTTTTAATAGGTCTTGGTATATATTTTGTGCCTTTTGATCTGAAATCAGAAAGTGTGAAGCACCACTTACTTTATCCAAAACATGTAGATAATAAGGTAACACACGTGCTTGAAACAGTCGATAGCTGAGTTCGGTCAAGCTAACATAATTGTCATTTATTCCCTTTAAAAGTACAGATTGGTTGAAAATTGTCACGTCATGTTGGATAAGTTTTTGCATTGCCGTGTCAAAATTCGAGTCGAGTTCATTGGCATGATTACTGTGGACGACCATGATATTGTTTAAACGACTTGATGACAGAATATGCAATAACGCATCATCAATACGTTGTGGAATTACCACAGGCAGCCGTGTGTGGATTCTTAGAGTCTTGATCTGGGGCAGTTGTTCAAAATAACCTACCCATTTTGCCAGCTTTTCATTGGATATAGATAGCGGATCGCCCCCACTTAGAATAATTTCGTTGATGTCAGGATGGGCTAGAATATAGGGTTTAATTGCCAGCCAGTCTTTATCTTTGGGTAAATTTTCCTGATAGGGGAAATGCCGGCGAAAACAATAGCGGCAATGGATGGCACAGGCACCAGTGAGTGTCATCAAAATTCGGGATTTATATTTATGTAACATGCCCGGTAAGGCATTGGCATCGCGTTCACCTAAAGGGTCCAGACTAAACTCACTATTTTCCTGCATTTCCAGATGATGAGGAAAAACTTGTAAAAATAGGGGATCATAAGCATTTCCAATCTGCATCTTTTGTACGAATTGTCTTGGAACACGCAGTTTAAATTGCTGATGGGCAAGTAGCGCCTGAGAATTTAGATCATCGGGGGAGAGATTTAAACAGGAAATTAGCTCAAAAGGATCGGTAATTAGATCACTCAGTTGCGATTGCCAGTTTTTCTCTTGGAATAAATAGTTTATCATTCGACACGATTTGGATAATGCGATAGGGCATTATATAGGGTCTGTTGACATTTGATAAATAGGTAGCGTTGTTGGTTAAAAGTCTTGTGCTGTACATGGCGCATATCGCAACCATCGATGAAATATCAACAGACTCTAACATAGTGATAGTTTATTAAGTTTGGAGTGTGCCAGTTATGGCCTATTATTCTACAAATGAATTCAAGCAAGGCTTAAAATTGATGCTTGATGGTAACCCATGTTCAATCATGGAAAATGAATACGTAAAACCAGGTAAAGGACAAGCCTTTAACCGTGTGAAATTGCGTAATCTTAGAACTGGTAAAGTATTGGAAAAAACCTTTAAATCAGGTGATTCTCTGGAAGCAGCCGATATCGTAGAAGTCGAAATGGACTATCTATATAACGATGGCGAAATGTGGCATTTCATGAATCCTGAAAACTTTGAACAGCTTGCCGCAGATAAAACTGCAATGGGTGATGCAGTGAAATGGTTAAAAGATGATTCCAACGAAAAATGCAGCATCATGTTGTTTAATGGTGTGCCTTTAAATGTAAGTGCACCAAATTTCGTGGTATTAAAGATTGTTGAAACCGATCCGGGTGTTAAAGGTGATACTGCTGGTACAGGTGGTAAACCGGCAAAACTGGAAACTGGTGCGGTGGTACGTGTACCATTATTTGTACAACAAGACGAAAGCATTCGTGTGGATACACGTACAGGTGAATATCTGGAACGTGCTTAATTGCCATTTTTTGTGCAATTTGTTAAAAGGACGATGGAAATCGTCCTTTTTTAATGCCAAAGTCGTAGAAAAGAATAGTGAAACAGGGATAAAGTCACAAGAATACAAATACTAAATACAGTAAACTAAGTCCATTGATATTTCATGATTGAGTCGTGTTGTAATTTGGCTGACATAAAGGCGTTATAAAACTTGATAATGAAAGATCAATACATCTATCTTTATCAACTTTTACCACGATCAATATGGAAAATGGGTAACCGTAGGGCTAAGTGAGCACAATCGTGACAAGATCTAAATTTTGCCTAGACATTGCGAATCTGATGTTTGATCAGATGTAAAAACAACACGCTTAGGTTGAGTTTAGCTTAATTGTCAAGATCAAGGATGAGATATCAACAAGTCTAAAGCTTGTAGAATCAATTGATGAGGTTAAACATGGATGCGATTCAGACAAAATCTACGCTACAGTCTAAAATTATCTGGAGCTTGGTGGCAATTGTAGGCGCAGTATCTTTTGGGGTGCTGGCAGTCAGTCGAGGTGAGCATGTCAATGCAGTATGGCTGGTACTCGCCGCCATTTGTATTTATAGCATAGCGTATCGTTTTTACAGTTTATTTATTGCACAGAAAGTATTTGAGTTAAATCCTAATCGTCTGACACCAGCGCATCGTTTAGCTGATGGTCTGGATTATGTGCCGACCAATAAATATGTTTTGTTCGGACATCATTTTGCTGCCATTGCCGGTGCAGGCCCTTTGGTTGGGCCGATTCTTGCTGCCCAAATGGGTTATCTGCCCGGGACCATCTGGCTATTGGTCGGTGTGGTATTGGCAGGTGCTGTTCAAGATTTTCTGGTGTTGTTTATTTCGACCCGGCGTGATGGGAAATCATTGGGTGAAATGGCAAAACAGGAACTGGGTTCCTTTGCCGGTATTATTGTCATGCTCGGTGCGCTGGGGGTAATGATCATTATCCTTGCTGTACTGGCACTGGTGGTGGTCAAGGCACTGGCACATAGCCCATGGGGCGTGTTTAGTATTGCAGTAACCATTCCAATTGCCCTGTTTATGGGTGTTTATATGCGTTATATCCGTCCGGGTAAAATCGCAGAAGTTTCTATCATCGGTTTTGTCCTGATGATGCTTGGCATTGTATATGGTGGACATATCGCTGCTGATCCTTATTGGGGACCATTTTTTACGCTTTCAGGTACACAGTTAACTTGGGCACTGATCATCTATGGATTTGTTGCTTCGGCCTTGCCTGTCTGGTTGTTACTGGCACCGCGTGATTATCTTTCGACCTTCCTGAAAATTGGCGTAATTGCTGGCTTGGCTATCGGTATTGTGGTGGCATTGCCGGAAATGAAAATGCCTGCGGTAACGCATTTTATCGATGGTACAGGTCCGGTATTTTCGGGTTCAATGTTCCCGTTCTTATTTATTACCATTGCTTGCGGTGCGATTTCTGGATTCCATGCGTTGGTTTCAAGTGGTACCACACCCAAACTGGTCGATAACGAATCAAATATTCGTATGATTGGTTATGGTGGGATGTTGATGGAATCGTTTGTGGCAGTGATGGCGATGATTTGTGCCACAGTACTTGATCCAGGTATTTATTTTGCCATTAATGCGCCCGCAGCTGTTTTGGGAACAACTGTAGAAAGTGCTGCCGAGGCAGTACGAAATCTGGGCTTTGTGGTAACACCGGAAATGTTGACGGTACTGGCAAAAGAAGTGGGTGAAGAAACGATCTTGTCACGTACAGGTGGAGCACCGACTTTTGCGATTGGTATGGCGCATATTATTTCCGAGATTTTTAATAGTCGTGCCATGATGTCATTCTGGTATCATTTTGCCATTTTATTTGAAGCATTATTTATTTTGACTGCGGTAGATGCTGGTACACGTGCTTGTCGTTTTATGGTGCAAGATACGGTTGGTATTGTGATTCCCGCAGTAAAAAATTCACATAATTTCTTTGGTAATTTACTAGGTACAGCTGTTGCAGTGGCAGGTTGGGGCTTCTTTGTCTATCAAGGCGTGGTTGATCCATTGGGCGGGATCAATTCATTATGGCCGTTATTCGGTATCGGTAACCAGATGCTTGCAGCCATGGCATTGATTCTAGGCACAGTCATTTTATTTAAAATGAAAAAACAGAAATATGTATGGGTGACTATTGTTCCGACAGTTTTTCTGTTCATTACATGTATGACGGCTGGCTGGCAAAAGATTTTCCATGAAAACCCCAAAATCGGTTTTCTGGCGCAGGCCAATCGTTTTTCTGATGCATTAAGCCGCGGTGAATTACTTGCACCCGCAAAAACTGTTGCGGAAATGCAAACCGTGATTTTATCCAATCAGATTAATGCGGTGTTATGTGCATTCTTTATGATTGTTGCGGTGGTAATGTTGATTGCGTCCATAGGTGTCATTCGTCGTGCATTAAAAAGCCCTGTACCAACAGTTAATGAATCGGAAGCGATTTATACCGATGTTCCTATGACTGCAAACAGTGTCAAGGGAGAGTAAGTATGAATTTTAAAATGGCGCTACAAGGTAAGACAATTATTGTGAAAATTATTAAATTCACGATTATGTCGCAAAAGAATCTATTGCTGTCGCCAAAGAACTGGTCACGTGTTGCAGTATTATGGCAGCGCTTGCAACAAAGTTTTCGGTTGATGGTTGGGGTGCCTGATTATCAAACCTATTTGACTCATATGCAAATTCATCATCCAGATTTAACTCCCATGGATGAAAAGACTTTTCATCGTTACTGTGTGGATGCACGTTATCCGAGTAAGGGCGGTAATATGAAGAAATGTCCGTGTTAAATAAGTGCTAATTTTCAATTAGTCATCGATAAAAAATAGTGTACTCTAACTGAGTGCACTATTTTTTTGGAAGAACGATGCTTTTGTCCAGAGCAGAAAACCAAACAGCTAAACCAGATCATCAGTTAAACGACGACCATATTGCAAATCATGAACTTGCAAATCATGAACTTGCAGACCAAATTGCTGCAATTTATCCGAATCTTTTGCAATATTTGGATAGTTTAAATCAAATCGTTCTAGACAAATCCCAGCAAATTAAACTTTCTGTCTGTGCACTGATTGCCGGCGGACATGTCTTATTCGAGGATTTACCCGGATTAGGTAAAACCACGCTGGCACAGGCTTTGGCAACACTTTCAGGTTTACATTATCAGCGTATTCAATTTACCAATGATTTATTACCCAGTGATATTTTGGGGAGTAATATTTTTCATCCTGAAAAAGCCCAATTTGAGTTTAATCCCGGTGCAATTTTTAGTCAGATACTGTTGGCCGATGAAATTAACCGCAGTAGTCCGAAAACCCAAAGTGCCTTGCTTGAAGCAATGGAGGAGGGCGCGGTATCGATTGAAGGGGTACGTCATGTATTGCCGAAACCATTTTGGGTGCTGGCTACACAGAATCCCCTGCAACAATCAGGCACCTATCCTTTACCAGAATCCCAACTGGACCGGTTTTTGATGCGTTTATCGATGGGCTATCCTTCAGCTGAAGCGGAAAGAATTTTATTAAAAGGTGAAGATCGCCGAAAATTACTGGCGCATATTGAGCCAATTTTGACAGTACATACTGTTCTGCAATTACAGCATCTGAGAGCACAAGTGCTGATTTCCGATCAAATGATTGATTATTTACAAGCGTTGGCTGCTTGGAGCAGAAGCAAGGTGGTGGGGTTGTCTACTCGAGGATTGCTGGCTTTAAAACGTGCTGCACAGGCATATGCGATCGTTGAGGGACGCTATTATGTCATTCATGAAGATGTACAGGCTGTCTTTGCTGCTGTGGTTGCCCATCGTATTCATTTATCAGAAGCCGAAGTGCAACAAGCACTTAAACACGTTCCCTTATAGAATCTGGCACGCTCTATGTCTTTGTTAGAAAAGTATTGGCAAAATTGGCTGAGCAGACGCTTTCAGTTAAAAGGTTCTAAAACGCTGGCACAGCGAGATGTGTTGGTATTTTTTAATCGTGAAGGCTATCTTTATCTGGTATTACTGTTAATTACTTTTATTGCAGGTATTAACTACGGCAATAATCTGGTTTTAGCCCTATGCTTTTTGCTATCAAGTATTTTACTGTTGAGCTTTTATCTGGCATTTCGACAGTTATATGGGTTAAACATTGCTTATGAAGTCGCAGAGCTAGGACAAGCGGGACAGCCTTTTACGATTAAATTCAAATTTATACCGCAGAAAAATCAAATTCATTTACATTTGCGCTGTGAGTATCTACAACAGGCAAAAAAAATCACCATTTTAAAATCTCCCCTCGTTGTGCAGTTTGATCATATCGTTTCCAAGCGGGGACTGTATCAACTGACACCTTTATATTTTTATAGTGTCTATCCTTTTGGGATTATCCGTGCGTGGAGTTTTGTCTATCCTCAAAAACAGATCTGGATTGCACCGCGGCCAATAGAAGTAAACTTGACCCAGTTTGGCTTTAAATCATTTTTACAGCAACAGCAGCAGGGGACAGAAGATTTTAGTCACTTACGAGAGTTCCAATCTGGTGATGCTTTAAACCGGATTGCATGGCAACAATATGCCAAAGGACGAGGATTGCTGGTTAAACAATTTGAAGAAGTCCCCCATCATGCCTTAAATTTTTATTATGAGCAGATGCCCGCAAGTTTACATGAAGAAAAATTGGGGCAGCTCATGTATCTGGTGGAACAAGCTCATTTGCATCAGGCTGGTTTTAGTCTGACTTTACCGAGTCAAAGTTTGCCTTTTGGCATGGGCGAGCAGCATTATGATCAGGCCAGATTAATACTGGCACAGGAGCCATGATGCTATTCAAAAAAAATAAAGCAAAAACACTGGCCCAAACTAGCCTCCATCAGAAAAACTATCAATCCATATTATTGGCATTGTTTGCTGTATTGATTCCACATTTTTTTTATATGCCTGTCGGCTTAAGTCTGTTAATGGCTGCGTTATTGGTCATATGGCAAGTTTTATTATATCGCAAAGGTAATTTCCGGCAGGCACAATCCAGATGGCTGCAATATACCGTTGTAGTTGTGGGACTTGGTATTATTTTTTTGCAGTACAAAACTTTTTTTGACGTCGAAGCTGGTTGTGCAGCATTGGCCTTGATTCTATTAGGCAAAGCATTTGAGGTTAAAAATTATCGTGATGCCATTATCCAATTGAATTTTGCTTTATTTGTTGTGGCAAGCTTATTTTTGTATGGACAAGGATTAATACTGGCAGTTGCTGCACTAATCGGGGTATTTGCATGTTTTTATGGCATGTATCAATTGCAAAGCTATCATGCTGCTTACGAAGAAGTGCTTATTCAGGAGGTTTCTTCCAAACAGTTACGTCAACAGGCATTTAAAACAGTAGGCAAGCTGCTGTTAATTGCAATGCCAATCATGGTGGTATTATTTTTATTTTTCCCGCGCTTACCGCCATTATGGAGTATGCCAACCTCGAATCAGCAAGCCAAAACCGGCGTCAGTGATGAAATGTCTCCGGGGGATATTGCCAGATTAAGTCAATCTAGTGAACTGGCATTTCGTGTCATTTTCCCTATGCCACACTCTTTGCCACCAAAATCACAACTCTATTGGCGTGCTATGGTTCTGGAAGACTTTAATGGGCTGAAATGGACGCAGAATGATCGTAACAAATATGCAGCATTTGTACAGCAAAAAGACCTGAGCAATCCGCAATCCATTCTGCCAGTTTGGTATCAACTGCCTGAGAGTACTTCGCGTTTTCAGGTAATAGATTATCAAATGATCATTGAGCCAACCTTTCAAAACTGGACCTATGCTTTGGACTATAGTATTGCTGCACAGCCCTTACAGCTAAAGCCGGATTTAAGTATACAATTGCCTTTTCCCTTGACTCGCCGCCGCCAGTTTGAGTTTAAATTATTACAACCGAATCCGGTTGCAAATCTTGAGATTTCAGAAGAACTCCGAAAACGTAATTTAGCTTTACCCGCACAAGCCAATCCGCAAACCAAAGCATTTTCCGCACAGTTATGGCATCAGTCGGGAGAAAATCCGCAGCGATATGCACAACGCATTTTAAACTGGATTGGTCAAGAGAATTTTTCTTATACCTTGTCACCACCTTTATTAAATGGTGATCGAATCGATGATTTCCTGTTTCGCACCCGTGCGGGATTCTGTGAGCATTATGCTTCTGCTTTTGTAAATTTAATGCGGATGGCTGGGATTCCTGCCCGTGTGGTGGTTGGCTACCAAGGTGGGCAAGCTGCACCGGATGGACAAACATGGGAAGTGCGCCAACTCGATGCTCATGCATGGACTGAAGTCTGGTTTAAAGATCAGGGGTGGGTGCGTATTGATCCTACAGCTGCGATTGCGGCAGAACGTATTGAGCAGGGCATGCAAAACTATGCCCAAAATACTAGCTTGTTTGGCGATGCTCATTTCAATCGATTGCAAAGTCAGTGGCTGACACAGGCCAGAATCTGGGCGGATTATGTCAATTATCAATGGCAAAGCAAGGTGGTTGGATTTGATCAAAATAAGCAGCGTAACTGGTTACAACGATTCTCTATAGAACATTTATCTCAACAGCTTATGCTTCTATTATTGGCGATCATCAGTATTATTGGCACTGTGATCTGGTATTTGTCACGAAGTCAGCGTGTGCCACAATCCAAACTCGATCGCGCATTGCAACAACTGTCTAAACGGCTCAATCATATCAAATTACAACGTCTGGAAAATGAACCTGTTTTAAGCTGGTTGAAACGCATTCAACAGCATAATGGTGTGGATGAACGACTGACCAAGATTATGCAACTTTATACACAGCATACTTATATCAACAATTTATCCAAGGCAGAATTAAGGCAGTTGATTGATTTGATTGGAAAATATACATTTGCATAGAAATTAAAAGAAAATCACTTGTCTGTTTTCCAAAAAATGCTATGATGCACGCACTTAGGCGTATAGCTCAGTTGGTTAGAGCGCTACGTTGACATCGTAGAGGTCTCCAGTTCGAGTCTGGATATGCCTACCAAGTTTTAATGCTTAAATATCAATTGCTTAAGCTGCTAAAGTTGGAAAAGAACCTCAGTTTTTAATGCTAAATTGGTCAGCTTGAGGGTGCAAAATACTCAAAATTTGCGTCAAAAACACCTTATCATTTCCGTTTTAGCACCATTTCGACACCAAGTATTTATCTTGGTTTTCGTGTTTGGTGCTGCTACGACACCAAGGTGATTTTATGCAAAAACCAGTGAAGCGCGGCAATTCATATCGGATTCAAGTCCGCTACAAAGATCTCCGTGATACAGCCACAAGAGATACAGCCCGTGAGTGTGAGCAATGGGCAGCTACTCGTCTTCTTGAATTGAAAGCACAGTACAGCAATTTAATTACATTACAAGAAAAACCGCCGTATCCTTTCCGATCTTTATTTGAAAAGTATTATCTTGAAGTTGGGAGACATAAGCGTGGTTACACTTACATCAAACAACAGTTAAGTGCATTTGATCGATACTTTGGCGATATGACACAAATGTCTATCCATGATATTACACCGCAAAAAGTGACAAAATGGCGCAACGATAGGTTGAAGGAAGTTTCGTCGGGTACTGTGCAGCGTCAAATGTGCCTATACTGTTCAATATTCAATTATGCAAAAAATGAATTGTTTCTCATTGCTGAAAATCCATTTGCAAAAGTGGCCAAGCCCTTAAAGCCTAAACCTCGTAACCGATTAATTAGTGCAGATGAAATTAATAAAATTCTAGCCGCATCCAATTATAAGTCAGGAACGACGCCATCGACACCAGGGCAATACGTTGCTTGGGCGTTTCTATTCGCTATGGAAACTGCCATGCGTCGTGGTGAAATTATTGGAGTAACCTGTAATAACATATATAAAGATTATATCCATTTACCGATTACTAAAAATGGTGATTCAAGAGATGTACCTTTATCTAAGGAGGCTAGAGCATTATTAGACTTGGTGCCACATAAAGATAGAGTCAAGCTGATACCTCACAATGACAATTCGTTTCGCCTATGCTGGCAACGCACTTTGAAGAAAACAGGCTTATCAGGATTAATTCATTTTCATGATACAAGACATGTTGCTATTACCAATTTTGTAAATAAGCGGAAATTGCCAGTTGAGATATTGGCAAAAGTGACAGGGCATAGAGATATTAAGACTTTGATCAACACTTATTACAATCCTAATGCATCGGACATTGCTAAAATGATGAACGCTTAAAAGAAAAGGGAGCTGTTGCTCCCTTAATTTTTACGTCTTGCACCACGTTTTACCGTTACACTAAGATTTTCTAAAATTGGTATGACTTCTTTGGGGTCATATAGGTGCTTGGTATCCGAGCCTTTATTGAAAATACGCAATTTCTCTATGAGTGCTTTGCGTGAAATATTGAACCGCTCTTGTAGCCATGATGCATCTACACGGTTGGGTAGTTGCTCTGTTTTTAATTCGATCACAGTACCCACATTGGGGATTGTATCGTTTAAAAAAACTTGTGGAGCTTGATCAGATTCAATTACCATTACATATTTTTTTATAATTCCCACATTATTCTCCGTTAGAAATTGATTTTAAAATAATTGCAGAGGGTCAGCAATACAACTAATTTAAAATGAACTTTAGCAAATTAATTTTAAAAAAGATGAGTTTTATGCAAAAAATCAAAAAAAAGACTTATTTTTTTATTATATCAGTAAATAATCTTTTGTTAGTTCTAAATTATAGCAACGTTAACTACTCAGCTCATTTAAAATAAATGAGCTAATAACGTATACTGCCTTATCTTTTAATTTTATGATTTAGTTTTAAAAGGATTTCTTGGATCAGATAAAATAGAGTTTTTCTTATTATTGAACTTTCTTCCTTCTTCTGAGAATTTAAATTCTTTAGTTTCTGATTCTAAAAATAACTCTTTTCTAAAATAATTTTTAGTTTGATAAAGCTCTATCATCTTAAGTGTAATATCAAGATAATTCATTTCAATATCTTGAGATTTTAAAAATGATATAAACACACTTCCTATAAAAAATTTTTCATGATTTTCTTTCTTCTTGTCTTTTATCTTCTGATTTCTTTGCTTATATGAATTGCTGAAAGAGTTTTTAATCTCATTATGTGCTTTTTGTTTAATTTGATCTGGAATTTTTCTATTGTAATTTTTTAGCATTTTTATTGCTATTTTTAATCTGTCATCAGTCTGAGAGGAAGGGTCTTCATATCCACTAAAATCAACGATATCATTTTCAATATAAGAGCGATTTCTCTTTCCTATTGCACAGATAGATTCCATTGATTTTTCTAATCTGTCTAATGCTAAAATTCTCTGATATTTATTTTTCAGTTTTTTGATGTCTTCTGTTGTAAATTGATTTGCTGTTTTCGATTGAATCAATTGTAATACTAACTCATCTGAATGAGTACGTCTTGCTATCTGTCTTAAGTGTTTTTCAACCCTTAAAGTAATATCATTCACTGTTAATTTAACTCTAGCCATTTTTAAACCATATCTAATTAAGAAAATGTTGGTATATCACAGAGTCTCAAAAAAAATCGTCATAAGTTGAGTTTTTCAAAAAATACTACTCTTTTGTTAATTTATGGCTGTTAATAGTGGGACAGATAAAAAATCTTTTTTGCGAATGCAAAAAAGATTTTTTATATCTCGTATCCGTGTCTTTTAAATTATCGCTTCGCTCTAATTTAAAAGACACTTCTCCTCGTGCTGCGCAGCCCTTTTAATTTTTAAGTCTATGATTATTAATGATTATATGGTGTTACTCTTAAGCGCTATCGGCGTTACTCGTATATTTAAATAGTGTTACTCTTATTTAGTTAAGCTGTTACACGTTTTTTATAAACATCTTATGCATTTGTTTTTATTGATAAAAATTTATATTTTTTAACTTTTTTAGTTTGTTATTCTTAATTTAGGGGGTTTGTTACTCATGCAGTTTTTTTGAGTGTGTATTTTTTGATCATAATTTAAGTTTTTTTCATTTTTCTTCACGAAACGAATCATGAATTTTTAAAATTTCGTAGGATCCGATATTGCAAATAAATCAAGATCGGAGATAGAAATGTATTATTTTCATTTAAGTCACAATGTTAAAGGCAATAGTCAAAAGAAATTGAGTGATGGTCATTCAAAGTATCGATTGTCAAAAAGTGCATATCACTATATTACTCGTACTTTATATTTTTCTAAGCATAAAAATGAAATTGAAGAGCTTGAATATTGTGCTTCATATCATATGCCAATTTGGGCTGAAAATCATCCTGATCAGTTTTGGTATGCAGCAGATCAATATACAAGTGAGACCCGACGAACCTCATCACATATTACAATCGCTTTACCAAAAGAGTTGAATAAAAATCGCCGTATTGAATTGTCTGAAAGATTAATGCATGAATTTTGCGGTCAATATAAAATGCCATCAACAATTGCAATTCATAATCATATTGCTGCACTGGATGGTCATTCAGAACAACCACATTTACATTTATTATTTTCAGAAAAATGTATGTTGGATAATATTCAACGTTCCCCAGAGCAGTTCTTCAAGCAATATCGTCAAAAAAATCCTGATAAAGGTGGTGCATTAAAAATAACGGCTGATGTGCTTGGATTTGGTCGTAATATATTATTTCACTACCGAACAAAAACTGAGAAAATAATAAATGAGTTTTTAGAAAAATATGCGCCAACAAAAATTGTAGAAATTCATGGTATTCAATTAGAAGTGAGTAGTGCAGTATCGTGCTTATCAAATGAAGATTATAATAAAAAATATGGAACTAAATTAAAGGATGTTCCTCAAATTTCTCGGCAATTACTGTATAGCGCCGGTCCTGAAGATCAAGACAAAGTGGCAAATTATAGAAAGGAGATTCGGGAAATTCGTCAAAATAACCTGTGTGAACTCTATAAAAAAGAGTATGAGTTAGCGTTGGCTAAAAAACGTGAACAGGAAAATGCGAATATACATCATATTGTTCAATCGAAAAATCTAGATTATGATTTTTAATATATATACATTAAAAAACCAAGGTCGGTTATCTCTGATGAGCCAGTTCAATGGATTTAATCAGTCTTTATTCAACCTTTGATTTTAATCGAATGATCCGTCTATGCACTTTCTATAGACGGATCATTTGAAATTAGTCTTAGTACGATTTTGATCCTAGACAAAATAATGGACACGTAGTCCCTCTAAAGATAACTTAACGTTAACTTTGGAGATGTAAAATGGCTATAGACTTACTGATCCTGATTAATCACAAGTCATTTGCAACTCGCTGGCAGCAAGGATTAAAAATGTTTGGGATTGAGTCTTATCTATTCAAATTTTTTATTTTTGTCATGGCGATAATTTTTGGCTGAAAGATTTGAAGTCATGATATTCGATATTGAAGATTCGATAGACTCACGTAAACCATTAAAAACCTGAACTTGGTTGGAAGATTTAAGATAATCCGTAATATTGTCGCTTAGGTGTTCTATGATTTCTTTCGGATTTCTAATCCTAAATTGGGAACTTTTAGCCAACTTAATCAGGTCTGATATATTTGGAAATTCTTTGCTGCCATCGAGTTTAAGTGCCATTTTATGATCAATCGTTTGATAGATGAGCGTGTGGGTAATATCGAATGGCGGTGAAACAAAAATATTCTGCATATCAGGGGAATATTGCAGTGCAAAGTTTTTAAGATGTGCATCACCATTACCAATTAAACAGTTAAAAACAATATACCGATACATTTTTTCAACTTCGTTTGGATTGTCTGTATAGAGATAAGTTGCTTTTAACAAAGCTTCATAGCTTCCTGTATATTTTGCGTCAGGATCATTAGATTTCTTCATTAAGGTGCTAAAGTCTTCATATCCAAGTCTTGTACCATCATGACTTTTATCAAAACGCTCAACCACATAAGTTTCTAAATTTTCAGAAAGATACGTTTTTGGTGGCTCAAGTCCACAATAGCGGGCAGCTTCCATACAAACAAATTCATTGACCGTCAGTAATGGAAACTCCGAATCAAAGGTTTTTACAATTAAATCCTTTTGCTGAACCGTTCTATCGGTCTGGATCGTTGTTGCATTGGGTATGCTGACTTTAGGTTGCATCCCTGCCAAGGAATTTCTAAGATAATATTTTTCTAATAATTGTGGGAACAGTGGCTCATTGTTGCTATAGGACAGAATTTCACCTAGACTTAAAGATTCAGCTTCGGGTAAATTCAACTCACTTTTATAGGAGAGCATTCCTATTCCCTGACTCCCTTGTAGAGCCAGTAAATACATATCATTGACTTTGGCATATCTTGCCAGTTTTTCAGCAATAAATCGGCGATTAAACCCTTCTGGGAGATTCTGGGAAAATATAGGATGAAGTGAACCAGATGAATAGCCATCCATACCTTTTCTGGTCATTGTGAGTGATACGGGATGCTTCTCTTGGGTCGGTTGATAGTGGTGTACAGAACCATAGGTCAATACCCCTAATTCCATTTGATTCGTACAAATCGTAATTGTATTGATTTTACGAGGTAGATTGACGTTCGTGTTCATTTTTCATCCTCGGAGAACATATCTTCAATCTCATCCCAGTCGGGTAGAGTATGTTTCTTTGGGGTGGCTTCAAATTGTAAGCCAACAGCAGCCAGTACACGTTCAAATATATCAAATGACCCAGTAAAACGGCCATTCTCAATCTCGGAAATCGTTGTTTTATTTATCCGTGTCAATTCTGATAGCTTTTGTTGTGTATAGCCGAGAGCTTTCCTCTCTCTGCTTACTTTTTTACCAATTTCTAGCCTACTTGCCATAGCATCTTACCATATCATATTAGCCCTATAGCTAACATTATATGATGTATTAACTATATTAGCTATATAGTTAACTTTAAAAAATTTAAACCAATCTTCCATGAATAAGAATAATTGAGTCATTGATATAAGAATAAGGCTATGGCTGGGATACGAGATGCACGTATTATTACTAAATCCGTAAAACGTTAGGTTAACGCATAATCGAGTCTGTGAGTTGCTTGCTAAAGTGTGTACTGATCCCAAACAGGAAATCCTTGAATATTTACAGCGTGATATTGCTAATGTGGCTTTGGGAAATAAAGATAACCATAGTCGAAATACGGCAATTCAACGATATGCTGATGGACGTATTGCCTTAACGCCACTTTTTGATTTTGCGCCGATGTGGTTACATCCTGACAGCATTGCCAGAACTACTCGCTGGGAACAGGATGATAAGGGTGGTTCACCGAATTGGGCATCAGTCTTACAACAGATTTATACGGTGACAGGTATTGACCCGTCAGCATTGCAAGCCGAACTTGTGAATCTCTTACCTAAATATCGGCAACTGATTCACTATATGCAGCAACTCGAGAATATGAGTCATGGATAAACGTTATCGTCCAAGAACAGGAAGTGAGGAAGTGGCTTACCGTCAACACGCATTTGTTACAATTATGAAGCATCCCGAATGGCCTTTTTATCAAGTCGCTCGTTACTTACGGACGGAACTGCATCTGACATTACAGGAAATGGCAAAGCTCACTCGTCTAGCATCACAAACCATTCAAAAAATGGAACAGGAAGATAGCAATCCAACGCTAGGCTCTATGCAGAAATTATTATGACCCTTTGGATTGTCGCTTGTGATCCAGTAATATTCTTAGTTGAACTCATATGACTTACCGAGTATTGAAATATGCGAATAACTATATAAGTTGACTACTTGTTTATTATCAGATGATGTTGCTATTTCTTCCGTAAATATCTTTCCATTTGCAGTTGCTCAAAAGTATGCCACTGATAACGCTCTTGCCCCCAAAAAGACTGTTTAATATACACAATATGCCGAATAATAAATTTTTGATATTTCAGTAATTGTTGAATACGCTGATCATCATAATGAATATCGACTTTTTGTTGCCGCAGTGCTTGATAAAAATAGCGGTAATCCATGCTCATATTTTTTAACACTTCATCAGGTGCGATAGGGTAGAGCGGCTGACTCAATCCCTGTATTGCTTTATTTTCGGTAATTACAAGATTAGAGTGCGGATGAGATTCTCTTGCAACTTTTAATGATGAGTGTGATGGTGTTGATTCAACATTGACTGGCTGTAATATTTGTTGAATCGAGTTAGATGGCATAGAAGGCTGGATTGCTTGAACTGAATTAACTAATGATGTAACTGTTATTGTTGGAATAGGAGTTGGTTCTACAGGTTGATTTTTAGGTCCATTCTTTACTGTCATTAATTGTTTTAACTTTTTATAGTCGATCGTATAAAAGTTAGTTTGTACCCATTTATTCTTTGCCAATTTATGTGTAATTAGAATACCTGCATGTTTTAATTTTGACACGACTCGCTTGATCGTAGAGACACTATATAAACCAAGCGTATCTACCCACTGTTCATAGCTATGAAACCAGTACTTTTTATTTTGATGAATTTTGACTTCATTACTTTGTAAACAATAATGTAGTTTTTGCAAGAATGTAGCGGCTGCCACGCCGTACGCTTTGGCAAGCGTCGGCGAAGCAATTAAGGGATAGTCTCCTGAAATAAGAAGGTTATTCTTACTAGCCTTGGACATAGCGTACTCCAAGAACACGCCCAGCACGTTCAATCATTTTTTGACGTTGGTGTGTACGAAATGCCCACAGAGAGCAGAGGTTGTTATCTTGATTGAGTTTGGCAACTTCAAGTATCTGCTTATCACTCATTTCACGCAAGCAGTGACGAATAATTTGATGCGCATATTCAAGCTCTTGTAATACAGAGCTTGCGGTATCAAGTGCAATATAAATGTTTGCTAAATTTTGACGGTGTGGATTCGAAATGGATTTACCAAGTTCAACAATGAGTTGCGAGGTTTGTTTTTTAGGTGTGCAAGTGTTTGCACCATGAAAAATTGCGTTCATAGTTGTCGTCCTAGATAAGTTTTAAATACTTACCAGCATCACTTTCCTACGGTGATGGTGGCAGCTCAACAGGAGTAGGAAATACTGAATCTAGGCTCAGCCAACCTTGCGGTTGTCCTGTCAAACTGCCATAACGACTGCTTGAAACAGTAAGCAAAAAAATAGCCGCTAGTGCGACGTTTAATTTGCACCTAGATGATATCAGGTTTCCTACGCCCGAACACAGATTTTGCTGTGTAAGACTAGATTAGCTGGGTATACCTTAATCTGTCAACGATCAAATTCAATATTTTTACAAAACACAACATTAAATAATACTTTGATTATTCTGAAGATATTTTAGATTATGGACGGCCAAGAAATTTGTTATTAAAAGTACTTACTACTCAAGGTAATGACATTAAATATTGGTCTTATTTTTAAGCAAGTGCTAGTAGTTCATCTTTGTGTTTTTCAATTACACGTTTAGCCGCCTGAAGAACAATACGTTTAGTTGCTTCACCATCACCAAATTGCATAGGTAAAACAGACACTGTTTTGCTGCTTGGGCGATCTTTTGGGTCCGCAACTTCAAAGTCGTTAAGGCGTTTTATCATATTGTGCTGCCATATTTTATTTAATATTCAGTATATTATAACGGAAAATCAATATGGCTGCCAAAAGAACATCAAAGTTGATAGAAAATTTTTCATCACTTTATTTTTTCGGTCTGTTAGATTTATTGATTCATTTTATTCTTTAATTTTAATAAAGAAGAATAGTCCATTTTAGGCTTATCCACTAGGACAAAATGAGCAAATGGATAGAGTTAATTTGAGCTTATCAGAAATATCAGAGACTTAGCAGGATATTTTATCCAACTGGCAATACGATAAGGGTTCATGTACCTTTATTTTTGTTGTATGTTGCTTGATTATAATCAAGACATGGCAGTGATAATTGAATCGGATGTAACCTTATAAACGATGTGATCTCCCTTGTGGATACGTCTTGACGAGTATCCTGATAAATCCGTTTAAGATGTTCTGGCTTACCAATACCATCAAATGGTGATCGTTTTGTCTTTAATCAGGGCATTAATTCTTTTAAGTGTTAGCTTATCTGTATATTGCCAGTATAAGTAATCTTCCCAAGCCTCATCAGTCCAACTTAAAATCATTCTTCAATCAGCTCATGGTTAATTATTCTATCTGTTTCTATCTGAGCAATTGAATCACGTAATCTTTTCGCATTTACAGGGCTTTTAAGTAGATGAGCCGTTTCTTCATAGGCATTGAAATCATCTAAGCTAATTAACACAGCTATTTGGTTATTCTGTCTAGTGACAAGTACTGGAGAGTGATCATCTATGACACCATCCAGTACCTTTGCTAAGTTATTTCGTAGATCAGAATAAGTAACAACTTTCATATACACGCCTTATTCAAGTAATAATTATTGTATCTGCTTTAGTACAATACTATGAATTATTCAATCTGATCAGCAGCTACTTTATGTATATATTTAATAGGAATGGCTAGTTATGTTGTGCATATACAACGAAAGCTATCTGAAGTCATCTGGAGTAATTTGAAAGTAGAATGATGATGCGCATACTCATCATCATTCCAAAACGTGGCTATTATAAATGTTTGAAGAAGCCAAAAACTCGAATCTACATTCGAGTCAGGTGACCCCAGTCTGCTAAGACAAAAAAGAAAATAACATATTAAGTATTTGATAAAAATAGAATAAAAATTTATTCTAATTTGAATTTTATATTAAAGATTAGAGAGATAGCTGTAAAATGGTTCAGCGTTTTGATATAAAAAGTTACAATTATGGTTAATTTATTTTTTAAAGAAAAATACTTTATGGAAGTAAGACTTCTCTCATTGACTCAATATTGAGTTAATTTTATCATGCACTTGCTGACCTACATTGTCAGTCGGTTTTAGCAGACCGTTGATCCAGCACAAAGAATAGCCTGTCTATTTTTTGTGGACCTTCTCGTCCCTCTTTTATCTTTTTTATGGTAGGGCAGAAGGGGGACGTCTTTGACGTGCTGGTTCCTTGGATCCCAGTCTGCTAACCCTCTTTTGTTCTGCCACCATTATTTAGCAGTAATTGGCAGAACTTCTTAAGATTCAAGGAGTTTGTTATGTCATATCTATATTTTTTTATTTGCGCCTCCCCGCCGTTTCATTTTATTGTGTTATCTGCTAATAGAACATAGGTTTTATTTTAAAAATGTATTATTAAACATAATGATTAACTGAAAAATCTAAAAATAGATAACTCAATGAATAAATGAGTTACTAGATGCTACTGTATTTAAAAAAAGATTGATCAGTTATTTCTTTTATTGCATGCGTGGGTAAATGTTATGTCTGTTGAAGTTATTGATTTAGAAACACCAAAAATAAAAACTTTGAAAGGAATTTATAAAAATTCTTTTATTTTAATTTTTATACTTTGTTTTATTGTGAGTGTATTAAGTGAAGGTTCTTTTGTAGGGATATTTTTTCTATGTTTTATACTATTGGGTATACCTATTTTGGGTGTTACAGCATTTTATATTTTATTTTGTATAAGATTTGGGATAGGTTTTATTAAAAAGAATCAGAAAAAATGTGAGGAAGCTTTAACAAAGCTTGGCTTTAATATTAAGTATTCTGGCATTGGTATTTGTATTGATACAGATCAAAGAAAGATGGCTTTTATTGGTAGTACCAATTCTAAAACAGTTATTTGTGATTTCTCAGATGTCCGCTCATGGCATAAAGATGCATTTGTTGAGACAACTCAATACCGTAATCATGAAAATGCCTATGCAGGTTCAAAATCAAAAACTCATTTTATTCATATCGTCGTCCGTCTCGCTGATCCGGAATATCCTGAAGTACGATTTATTGCTTATAGCGACAGAGATGCAAGTATGTGGATTGCTCGCATCGATGCGTTGATCAATGGGTAATTAAGTTTAAATCTTCCATTTGAAAAAATATCTGAATAAAATTTTGAATATATAGGATAACGTATGACGCATAAAATTATTTTACCAACATTGCTTGCAATTTCTGTTGGTAGTTTGATGGTAGGTTGTGGGGGCGGTGGAGGTGATTCTGTAAAAAGTAATCCAACACCTACACCAATTCCAACTGATCCAACGCCAGTTGACCCCAAACCAACAGACCCGACACCTACGCCGGTAAACAAGGTGAAAGTTGGTGTTATTGATAGTGGTGCTGATGCTTCCAGTAAGTTCTTAACAGGACAGGTACAAAAGGTTGTTAATTACAGTGAGTCAGCAACTGGCGAAATTGTAGCGAAAGATATTACATCGGCAGGTTCAAGTGAACAGGATATGTCGATTCGTAAACATGGTAGTGTGGTATCAACTATCATTGCGGGTAATGAAGTTGAAGGCTCAACTAAAGGTGCTGCAAACGGTATTGCTGAAATTTATGCAGGTCAAGTAACAATTGATGCAGAGGGGACTGGCTCAACCAATGTCAACTTTAGCGCAATGGCACAATTGCAAGAAAAGTATGGCGTAAATGTCTTTAATGGTTCTTTTGCTGCTGAAGGTTATTTAGATCCACGTTCTAGCGCATTTGTTGATGCTCAAAAAGTGGTGGATAACGGTGGCGTGATTATCCTGTCAACCGGGAACAAAGGTTCTACGGATGCTTCGATGGAATCTTATATGCCTGTAACCCAAGAATCTCTTGAAAAGGGTTTCCTTGCTGTAACAGGTATGAATGAGGACAAATCCGGTCTACATGAACAGGCAAATGCATGTGGTAAAGCCGCACGTTGGTGTTTAGCCGCAGATTATGTGAATGGCCCTGTTGGTATTGAAAAAGATGGTACTTCTGGCCTGTATTATTTTATGGGTACTTCGGGTGCAGCACCTCAAGTTACAGCCGAAATTGCACAGGTTTGGAGTAAATACTCTTGGATGACTGCTGCACAGGTTCGTCAAGCAGTTTTAACTACAGCGACCTATGTTGATGATGGTACAGGGACTGACCAGTTGTTCAATGAAATTTATGGTTGGGGTTACTTTAATACTGAATCAGCACTTAAAGGCCCGGCATTGTTTAGCAAAATCTTTGGTGATAACTTTGAAGCTACTTTGGGTGCGGATGATATTAGTACCTTTGGCAACAACATTTCCGGGGATGGTGGACTAATTAAAGATGGTGCAGGTACGCTGATTCTAAGTGGTCAAAACACCTTTACGGGGGAAACTACAGTTGATGGCGGTATCTTGCAGGTCGATGGCAAAGTAACGTCTAAAACAACCGTTAATAATGATGGTACACTTACAGGTAAAGGTCAAGTAGGCTCATTGACCAATAACGGTACTGTATCTACTGCCAGTGGTGCTTTAACAGTTAATGGCAACTACACGCAATCTGCTTCTGGTAAATATGTTTATAGTCTTGGCAATACATTGAATGTAACTGGAAAAGCTGACTTAAATGGTTCTTTGCAGGTTTACGCTCAAGACCAAAACTTGATCACTACAGGTGATCATACGGTATTAAAAGTAAATGGCGGTTTAACTGGACAATTTGCTGATTACAGCTCAATTAGCCCATTCCTGAAAATCTCGGCTGTTAGTTACGATACAAACAGCGTGTTTGCAAAAATTGATTATGCCGATAGTAAAGAAGCAGGAACAATTAAAGGTGGTGTCAGTGAAGTTGCAGGTTCATTGACGAATCAGCTTATGAGCAATGCAAATAACAGCATGCTTGAAACTGGTCAAGCCAGTAAATTGACAGAATATGTTGCAGGCTTACAAAGTGTCACAACCAATGAAGCTGCTCAAGCTGTATTGAATAGTAACTCTGGTGCATTATTTGTAGAAGCTCCATCTGTATTACTGCGCAATGAATCTGTGATCAACAATCAAATTGCCCGCCGTACTCATGCCGTTACCAGTCATGCTAAGAGTGGTGCTTGGGGAACAGCTAGTTATACCGAAAATCGATTAGAAGCAGATGGTTGGAATGCTGTTGATTCTAAAACCTATGTGACTACGTTAGGTGCTGATTATGCATTCGGCAATGATGAAAAAAATGTGATTGGTGGTTATGTTTCAAACTACATTAGCAAGTCCGATTTCAACGAATTGGATGGCAAAAATGATGTTGATTTAATCACACTTGGTTTATACGGTAAATGGACAGCAGACACAGGCCTATATACGGCAGCTAATGTTCATTACGGCAAAGGTGATAACAAATTTAAGCGGAACATCTTTGATGGCGAAAATTCGCATCAAAGTAATGTTGAGGCTGATATGACTAATCTAGGGGCTTATGGTGAGATCGCTTATCCGTTTGGTCGCACGTACCTTTGGTCACTTACTCCATACTTAGGTTTGAGCTATAACTCGATTGATATGGATGACCTTAAAGAAAGCAATGAATATGGTTTATCAATTTCTGATAGTAAAACAGAAGAATTGAAAGGTCATATTGGTTTCCGTTTTAACTATCAAGTTACGCATGACTTCACAGTGAATGCTTTTGCAGAATATGCAAATGCTTTCAATCGTAACCTTGCAGATGTGGTAATCAAGTCAAATCTTGACGAATCAGCGACTGTGACTTACAAGTCTCCTGAATTTAGCAAAGATTATACTTTCTACGGCGTGGGCTTTGATTACATCACACCTAATCAACAGTGGAATGTCTTTGGTGATATTGCAGGTGAAGCAGATAATTCAAAAAATTATCAGCTTCAACTTGGTTTGAAATACCATTTCTAAGATTAAGAAGAGTACAACAATATGAATATACAACTTAAAACTGTAATGATTGCCAGTACCGCCTTACTGGCAATGAATATCACTACAGCAAAAACAGTATCTAATAGCTTAACACTGCAACAAGGATTAAATTGTCTAGACTGGACTAAAAAAGAACAATCTTTTACCAATCAATTGGCAATGGGTGAGCGGGGCAATATGGCACAATATGGTATGGCCTCCATTAATCAGCAGTTTAAACAGCAATATAGTAAGCAAAAATCGAAAGTGGTGAATGATCCGGATGATGAAAACTTCTGCGATGATTGCCCTGAAACAGTTGTTTATTTGCCTAAAAAGAAAAATAACTCGATTAATCGTATTGAAACCCTGATGCAGGTTAGTGCTATAGGAATGAATACGAAAATCTATCGTAATGGAGATTTACAAACCACCAAACAAATGCTCGAAAAAAATGCCAATATTAAATTTAATGCCTATACCGAGCAGCAATATAAAAAATTTAGAACTTTATCCAATACACAAAATCTTCCTGAAGGAACTGATTTACGTGCGTATAGTTTAAAGCTCTATCAACAATATCCTGATCTAAAAGTATTCAAGGGTTATGAATATAAAAATGGAAAGTTATACTCTCCAAAAAATATTTTTATTGTTACTAAGTCATATAAAAGTAAAACTCCATATGGAATGGGGAGTATTGCTTATCTGATTCTATATGATAATCCTATGAATTCTTCACAACATATTATGGAATGTGGTTATAGTGATGATTATTATTAATAATCTAAATGTCATATTTAAATCAAATTAATTTATTTAGTAGCGAGTTTAATAAAATGAAAAAACTATTTTTAGCTGGTTTATGCTTAAGTCTTTCAACTTTGGCCAGTGCAGGGGTAAAAGAAAGCCTTGTCGGAAAGCGTTTAGTCTTAGACTTACCAGATGTAGAATGTGCAGGATTATCTTTTTCTAAAAATGGTAAAGATGCTGCAATGTATGCAGAACTGGGGCAATGTCAGGATCCTTTACCACTCAGAGTCAGATGGTTAGATGATAAGACTTTTATTTTAATCGAAAAAGTCAGAATTAGTAATATGTCATCACCACGTAGCTTTTTATATAAAGTCAAAAGCATTAATAAGGACTACGTGCAACTTACTCAGATATGGACCGGTTGGGGTGATTTAAAAGACGATACTCTCGGTTATTATCTTAAATAATAGTCATATTTAAGAATATCTATTTGGGAGGGAATATGAAATTAAATCAATATTTAATAATTATGGGATTATCTTTAACCTGTATAATGCCACTGACAAGTTTCGCCCAGCAACCTAATTTCGTTGATCTAAAGGCAAAATTTATAGATTTGCAGGTTGCTGCCAGATTAGGACATGCAGCTTCACAAAATGAATTGGCAACAAAATATGCCTTGGGTGAAGGAACAAAACAGGATTATAAAAAAGCCTTTGAGTGGTATGTTAAGGCAGGATCTAAGGGTTTGGCAATCGCTCAAAGAAACGTTGGTGTGATGTATGAACAGGGCTGGGGAACTGAAAAAAATTTACAGCAGGCATTAATCTGGTATCAAAAAGCCGCTCAACAAAATTTATCTTCTGCTAAAGATGATGTAGTCCGACTATCTGCCAAGCAAGTAGTCGCAACCCCTACTACACAACCAGGATATATTGTCCCTGCTCATACCGTACAACAAACTATTCCACAATCCATAGAGGTTTACCGTAAGCAGACCTTTACAGAAAGAATGACTATCACTGAATATATCTTTCAGAATCAAAGTAATCAGCTCTATATTAAAGCAGATGACGCAGATTACCAGAATTCAGTGATAGAGTTTAATGGTAAACAATATTCCTTAAAGCAAATTTATGCACCTTATTATCAGGATCCGCATGACGATTATTCTAAATACTTTGCCAATGATGTTTCTCGTATTGCTCAAGTATTTTTACTAAATAATGATGAACTGGTTATTATTTTATCTGCTAGCCCTCGTAATTTTGGCATGTATTTTTATCAGCCATTTGGTTTATCACTCATCAGTATCAAGAATGGTATTGCATCAGTTAAAGGAAACCTGGAGGGTTTGACCTATAATGCACAGGCATTTGTGATTAGCCCACAGGGACTTGAATTAGTCCAGTTTGGACCAGCACGCGATACTGATGGAAAAAATGAGGTTGAATATGATGAGCGGTTATCAGCTATCTACCAAAACGGTAAACTCAGTTCTAAGATCGTACCATATACCAAAACCTATGAAAAACAGGTCAAGCCAATCATTTGTAAAATGTATCTAGCACATACTTATCATGAATCACTATATGATCATGAAAGTGGCTATGATGTTTTCAACTGGGCAAATGTTCCTAGCTCGACAGAACAGGAAGAGGCTACGCTTAAAACAGGTGGTGTTCAGGCTTTAGCTATACTGGAAAAGAAATATTGTAAGTAGATCGCTCTAGATTTCATTATAGAAGGTTATGGTAGGACAGATGAACCAGAATAGGTTATTTCTCAAATATTAAAGTGATTAAAAATGAAAAACCATTTTATTCAATTGAAGCTCAGTATCAGGGAACTGATATGAATGATAATGATCGGATTATCAAAGTCAATTGAACTTTACGTTATACTTATACTCCAGATGGTGAGGATTACCAACAGAAATGACAATCTTAAAGAATGGCTATATTGATATCTATAGGATGAGGTTTTAAATATGGACAGATTAACTTTTATTGATGGTGCGGTTGTTTCAGTGATTGATCTTTGTAACTCTTGGAGTAAAATTGTTCAAAGTATTAAAGATAGCCATAAACCAGTTTTTGTTTGCACGAACGATAAGCCTGAAGCTGTTGTTATGAGTCTTGAAGAATTTCAAAACATGCAGGAAATTGTTGAAGCTGTTCGTCGTGAACAGCTAGGGCAAGAAATGGCTTTTAATCTTTTGGAGATTGCTCAAATGACTGGTCAGCCGATCAAACAGATGAATCTGAACAAAAATGGTATGTTTGAAGAAGTAGGAAAACAATAAGCACAGCTGTTGGTGATACTTATCGAATTTTCGTAAAATTGGGTTCAGATCTGAGTATAGAATGTTTATAGTTAGTGGTGAGATGATGAGTAATACAGCTAAAGTTTTTATGAATGGGCAAAGTCAGGTGGTACTACTGCCCAAGGAATACCAATTTAAAGGTAAAGTAGTTTACATCCGTAAAAATGCCAAAGGGGAGGTGGTTTTGTCCGAAAAGCCTCGCACATGGGCAGATTTTTTCAATGAAACTCGTGATTTACAAGGGCTTGAAAACTTCATGGTTGATCGAGAGCAAAACATACCAGTAGAGCGAGATTTGTTTTAAGGAAATGTAGTTTAAGACTGCCAAAGGCTTTCATGATTTGAGCAATGATTGTATGAGTACCTGCCTCGTATATCGATAGGCTCTCTAGGTCAATTGCCATCGCAATATGAACAATTCATTGCCAACATATTTGTATCGTATTTAAGGTGAGTGGTAACAACTATGGTAAGTTATACTTATCATGAGAGGAATGTAGTATGACTCCTACATTATTTATCATCATAGAAAGTTATTTTATATCGTAGATTCAATAATCAAGTGCAACACATTTGTATATAGTTGAAAAAGTTAGGTGTATTACAATCATTCTGATTTTTTTCAACTCGCAATTGGAAAGCACAAAATGAAGCACTACACCCAACTTTCTCAAGATGAAAGATACGAAATTTATGAAGCTTTGAAAAGCAATATTTCGCTTTCACAGATTGCACGTTCATTAGGACGTTCAATCTCTACAACCCATCGTAAAATTAAACGAAATACCGGTCAACGTGGCTATAGGCCTAAACAAGCTCAGCAGCTTTCAAAACAACGTAGATACCATAAATCATCTGAGTTCTCAGAATTTGCCTATGCCTATGTTGCCCATCTATTGCACTGCAAATGGTCGCCTGAGCAAATAGAGGGAGCATTAAGATATCGTGGTTGGTCAGATGTGCCTTGCTATGAATGGATTTATCAGTATGTCTATCGGGACAAGGCTCAAGGCGGTAAACTCTATCTACATTTACGAAGCCAAAAAACTTATAGAAAACGTGGTATTAAGAATAATGATCACCGAGGTCAAATAAATAATAGAACCAGTATTCATTGTCGTGATGTTGAAATAAATAATCGAACAAGACTAGGAGACTTTGAAGCAGATACTGTGATTGGCAAGCATCATAAAGGCGCTATTTTAACCTTGGTTGAGCGCAAGAGTTTATTTATTCATATTGTCTATCTTGGTATAACAAGGCAGTCAACGAAGACGATAGATCACTGTATAGTGCGCTTAAAAAGCAGCCAAGCCTATAGTGTGACATTTGATAATGGTAAGGAGTTTTCAGAGCATCAACGGCTTCAAGAGCGAGGAATTGATACCTATTTTGCTGATCCCTATAAATCAAACCAAAGGGCACGCAATGAAAATAGTAATGGTTTAATTCGACAGTATCTGCCAAAATCATCATCATTTGATGGCGTGACTGCCGAGCGGATTCAGGAAATAGAAGATGCCTTAAATCATCGTCCACGGAAAACTTTAGGATGGCTTACGCCCAGTGAAATGATGGCTAGTTATCATACCATTGCACTTGCTGCTTGAATCCGCCTATTATAAGCTTGATTTTATGGTAAATTAAATAAATTTAGAATATTGATCAATAGCATAGTGAGGGTGTTATGCAGTTTATTAATGCATTAGGTGTATTATCAAAATCTTCATCATATGCGGTTACAACAGAAAATGAACTTGATGAGAACTTAACCACAGTAAAAGAAAGTTTATATGTTGCTATGCCCATTGAACACGATGTCATGGAGTTGTTGGCAGGAATAACAGAAAAGTCAAAAAAAGTTATTTTTCTTTGTGGAAGTAGTGGGGATGGTAAATCCGAATTATTAGTGCGAGCTAAGCAGCAGTATGACAGCCCTTATATTAAGTTCCATTTAGATGCTACACATAGTTTTGAGCCACACGATACGGCTATCGTTACTTTAGACAAAATTTTTAGTGAGTTTGAAGAGGGGAATCATTCTTTAGTCATCGGAATAAATATTGGGATGCTAGGAAACTATGCTGAAGAAGCACAAAATTCTTCAATTAGGCAAAAGCTGAAAAAATACTTAGAGTGTCAAGAAAGCTCAGAGGACTTTAATTTTATTAATTTTGAGAACTATCCAAAATTTGAAATTACTAAGGATGGTTATGATAGTGAGTTCCTGCTACAGATTCTTCATCGAATAACTTCACCTACATCTGAACTTTATAGATTATTCGAGAGAGAGGAATTTGAAGGATTAAGTGGTCCTGACTTTTTAAAGTTTGTAAATTACAAGTTGCTTTGTAATATACAAATACAACGAGTATTAGTTGAGCTATTACTGAAAATTAGATTATTCCGAAATCAGTTTATTACTGCCAGAACATTTTTAGATTTAATTTATGAGCTTGTAGCAGGGAAAGACTATCTTTTTAATAATCTATTCAGTTGCAGTGATAATGAAATTTTAGAAAAAGCTATTGAATTTGATCCATCTAGATTGAGAACCAAGACAATTGATCGTTTCGTAATTGCATATGAATTAAGCGGCCTCTCTGACGACTTTCAAGTATTCTGTGAACAAATTTTATCAGAGTTAATGATTAAAAATTTAAATAGCTCTAGTTCATATATAAGACTATTTTACTTGTTGAAATTTATAGACTTAGGTAATAATTTTCACAAGAAATTTGAGGAAGATTTTACAGAAAATTTATTGTTGAGTTATTTAGATATTTATAGGAATCATAAATACTATGATCCAGCTAAGTCTAAACAAGTTTTAAGAAATTTCTATAATAAAGAGCTATTTAGTGCTTTAAGAAGTTATATAAATAAGAAAGCCCCATATTTGGAAGATGATCAATTTTTAATGACTGAATATGAGAATTATCAAGTAATTTCACACCTCAAACTCACTCCTGATTTTTCGGCAATAGAAAACACCCAGCAAAAAAAGGGAAGTGGGAGCTTCAATGTCTATATTAAAATTAAAGATTTTTCAGAAGAAAGTAGAGACCTAAGAGATAGTTTTTCTATAGATATCAATTTGTATGAGCTATTAAATAAATTAAGATTAGGATATAGGCCAAACAAGAATGATAGAAGTGTAGTAGTTGTTCTGAATGAAATTGTAAATAGATTAATAAACTTTGCACATAAATCTAGTCGAATTAATTTTAAAAGTAGTTCGAATGAAATTAAATTTATTTTAGAAGATAATTGTATTGAGGTTGGGGGCTGAGGATGAGCTTAATTAATAACTTAAAGCCAGCTAGTAATAGTATGGCAACATTTTATCCTATCAGTACTAACGAGAATAGTAATGACTTCAATTGGGATACTGTAACTAACCTATTTCTAAAAGAACTTTATGGGTTAGTCTCAGAAAATAAAATAGAAACTGAATTGAAAATATTTCATCAGGAGTTTGAAGAAAAGTTTAAACATCAAGTATCTGATAGGCAAGCTTGGCAAGTTATTGAAGATATTTATTTTTTAAACAAAAGTGTTGCTAAGATATCTCCTAAATTGCGTATTTTTTCATTATCGGATGATACCCATAACTTATCAGCTGAGAGAAGAATAGTTAGCCTTCTTAAAACCTTACTAAAAAGAGGTTATGTCTATCAAGATGAAGTAAATAACTTAAATTTTATAGAACAACTAATTTTTGAATCATTTGAGAAAATGTTTCCCAGCAATGCGTTAGATATTTCGGGGATTAACTCCTATTTGCCTAAGCTATCAACTATTTTTTCAGAAGATTTAATTTTTTTAACTACTAACTCAAAATATTTTTTAGAAAATATTCAATTGTTTATAGAGATTTATATCTGTATCTATACAGCTCAACTATCAATAGTTATAAATAGTTGGAGAGAAGCTAAAGAGCCCGAAATTAAAGATTGTTATTTCATTTTGGATACGGAAAGGGCTAGTCGGGAACGTGTATCATTACAACGAAGTGGTTACAAATTGGTGGAGAAAGGGCTCGAATCAATATTTCCTATACTTGCATTAACTGAAAGCTTACAGAGTAATGTGGAACAAAAAGTCCCTTTATGGCAACTAAGAACAACTTTAACAGATCAAGACATTGAACCCTTAAAAAAATATTGCCAAGACTTTTCTAAAGATCGTGGTCTACCAATTTCTGATAGCGATTTACTGGATTTATCATCAATTTTAGATGAATTACAGCGGTTATATAAAGCACAATTCGCTAAAGGGGAAACACGAGCAAGCCGCAATGTTAATGTTGTACGAGCAATAAAAAATATAATTCTTAAACCTTTTACGCAATCTAGAGGAAGTGCGGGAACAGTATTTGTTCTTACTCAAGAATATCTATTGTTGTTGACTAATTTAGTAATTGGTAAAAGAGAAAAGCTTCGATTATATGAAGTCATTAAAGAGCTAGAGCTACGAGGAATATTTTTTGATAAGGAAAGTAGGAAAGCCTTAGTTGAGTTTTATGAACGCTTAGGTAATGTAGAAAAAATGAGTGATAGTGGGGATGCAATCTATGTCAAAAAAACAATATGAAGATTTTTTAGTTGAACTCTTTTTTGACTGGGCTGAAAGTCATTTGAAAATAGGTGAAAAATTACACTTTAAATCTCCAGATGATAATAACAGCTCAAAGCTGTTTAAGGCATTCCAGCGAAAAGCTATTTCTTCTTTTTTACTTGGAAGTTATAGTCTTTACTATTTTACATTAAATGGTTACAAAGTCATTCCTGTACTTCATTCAGACCTTGATATTGGTTATTCTGAAAATTATATCTCTCGTCTAAGAGATTTAGTTTCAAGCCAAACAGGGGATTTCAAAGATTCTATCTTACTTATTATTCATAACTCTTCTCTAGATACATTGAATAATTCCTCCAGAGACTTGACATTAACGGATAATATTTGGAATCCAAAGAAAATTTATCAATCTTTGATGAATTTTATTGATGAAAGTCCTTTTAAAGACCATCAAATTTCTAAACAACTTTTAAAACATCAGTTTGAACTTATTCTTGCTGATGGCGCAACGATGTTCGGCTTTAGGGAGCTCTTTAATGCTGTTCAAGATGGAAAAATTGAATTTAATGAGCTTGGTTATTTAAATGATTCTGCATTAGAAAGCTGGAGCGGGTCTAATATAAGCCAAATTGAGAAGCGGTTAGGGGAAAATAAAAGATTAAAAGATGATATTGAATATATAGTTGAGCAATTTCCAACTGAATATGTTGAAAAATTAGTTGATTTGGATTTTAGTGAGAAATTTATTGAGAAGTATTTTGATAAGAATGACCTAGAATCATGGAGAAAGAATTTAGACTTCGGTGAGTGTCAGCAAGAACGAGAAAGAAATTCTATTGATTTCATTGAATTCTCAGGATTAACTACTTCTGTTGAAAAGTTTTATCATAGAACTAGAGGTGATGGTTCTCAGAAAGGAAGTGCTGCTGTTCGTGATCATCATTTAATTTTAGAGGTCTCACCGCTTACTTCATTAATTAACATAGATATTTCGTTTGTAAAAGGTCAGTTGGCTGAGGGTGATTTTAAACCAACAAGAAAATTTAAGAAGTCTGCTGATTTTAAAATTAATAATAGATCTAGTAAAAGAACCATATTAGAAGTAGAGATAGAGTTTGACGGAGAAATTAAGTATTTAGATTTTGAGATAAAAAGATCTAAACCAAAAGAGTGTTTTAAATTTAAAATTCTCATAATTCCTGAAAATATTTTTCCAATTGATTCTTTTGCAAATAAATTTTTACTAGTACCATCTAAAGAACAGTTGGTACTAGAAACGGATCAATCTGATTTTAGCTTTAATAGTAATATAGACTCTATTTATACTCTAGAAAAATGTGGTGAAATTATTGATATCAATGATTTTGGAGCTGTAGATTTTGATAGGCTACTCAATACAGAAGAACAGGTTAATTTTAGTCTTAGAAATGGTGAGAAAACTTTAAATTTTGAAGTTCAGGGTATTTTATCTGTTTCGAGTTTGAGCTTACCACTAATCTTTAATATTGAAGCTTATCAACATTTTTTTAATGACCAAGTCTTTGGAGTTTATAATGCAAGGAATTTACGGATTTCAATCTTGGGGCGAGAATACAAGATTAAAAATGAATATAGAAAGTTACTTGATTTGGAAGTTCATCTAGTAGAAGAGAAAATAGTTTCTAATAAAACTGCTTTTGGATATGAAATTACTGTTGATGATATTGTTTCAAGTTATCCTATTTTAGGAGATGCTTATACAAAGCTGTATAGCTATCTAGAACAGCGAAATACAGTAATAAGTTTGGTTTCATGGGGAGTTGAATTTACGAGTATAGTTGAATCTATAGTCAATGAATATGTGAAACTTATACATGAAATTCCTACAAAAAGGATGCTCTCTTCTGATGCTAAGATGTTGGTTAATATTGGTTTCTTTAGATTGGATGGATGTGAATATATAAGTCCTATCCATCCACTAAATCTCTCATATTTTTTAAATTTAATAAAAACATGCCGTGAAGATCAAACAAATTCTTTTGAAACATTACATGCAACTACTCTTCGGAGGCTTAATGCTGAAGGCTTGTTGCCTTTTAATTGGCATATTGATCATGAATTTAGTTATAGTCAGGTCGTAATCGAGCATCCTATGTGGATTAAGGTAATACCCAAAAAGTTGACAAAGCTAGACTATATTAAACCTTTGGTTCGACAAAAAACTAATGAATTTATTGAAGCTTTTAAAATTTTGTTTAATCAAGGTGAAAGAGATACTTTATTAATAAACTCAATCCATAATGAATTTAATCAAGAGCTATTCCTTGGTTTAGTTGACTTTATTCAGAGAGTCAAAGCCCAAGATGTTCCAAAAATTCACGTCAATTTATATGATGATGAGTTGGTTAATACCTACTTTGACGTAGTGGCTGATGCCACAAGCCAAACTGATCTGAAAAAACTATGTAAGTTATCGATAAAAGATCTAAATTCAGATCAAGTCGCCGATCTCATTCGTAGAAGAATTACATATAGTAAATTTGAAATTACGAGTGAGATGAAGTTTAAATATGCTCATCTAACTTTTATTCGAAATAATACTCCTGTTGAAGTTGCAAATGTTGATTTAAAGGCTGAAAAAACAGGAATTGCATGTAGAGGGTTACTTGCTGGAGAGACATCTTATCATCAAGAAAACACTTACTTTACAACAGCAGGATTGAAAGGTTTACCTCATCACAATAATCCTGCAATTCAGATTGTGCAACGTTATAGTGCGCTGAGCCATGCGGCTTGGAAGAATCAAAATTTCTATGAATCAAATGGCTTATCATTAAAAGTATCTAATAAGCTACAGCTTCTTCTTGATAGTGCGTATGAAGACAGCTTATGGACGGTTATTATTGATCCAAAGGTAACGTTAGATTTTTTTAAAACTCAGCAAGATGTTGTATTAATTCATTATTCTGATAATTATACCAATTCAGCAAATTATGATGCGATTACGGTAACTAAGCGTAGAGATCTTTATGATCAAATTCTTAGTCAAGGAGAACCTGGGAGAATTGATGAATTCAATGCTTTTAATGGTGAATGGCTATTAAAAATGTTGACTATGCAGGAAAAAGATAGACGCGAAAAGAAAAGCATTATTGCTGCATATAAGTATATAAATTGCCTCCTTTTTAATAGTGATATTATTTGGGTGCCATTAAGTGTAGCTGAGATGATTCGAGTATCGGGCAACATTGGGTTGAAAATGGGAGAGTCTGATTTCAGTACATATTGTCAGGGTAAAAAGTATGGTGTGATTTCAGATGATGTTCTATTTGTTGGTTTTAAAAATGGACGGATGTATCTACTTCCATTAGAAGTTAAAGTTGGACAAAAACAGAAACATGATAAAGGTATTCTACAAGCTAAAAAATTAAAGCAATACTTAGAAGCTTGTTTATTTGGAAAAAGAGATTTAGCAGGGCATTTATATAGAGGTTTGTTTGTAAGACAAATCATGATGCAAGTAGAAAAATATCAACTATATCAGACCTATTCTGAGAATTATTTTGATCAATTATTGAAAGAACGTGAGTGGTGGTTACAGGGTGACTATCAATTAGCAAATATTCAGAATTATCCAAAAGGGTTTGTCCTTGCATTTATTGAAAGTAATACTTTCTGCCAAGAAAAATTTACTTTGGACGAGGATATTCTTGTTATTAAGCTACCAGGTGCTTGCCAGAATCAATTTATCTCTAAGCCTTTGAACGAGCTAGTGGCGTATTGCGAGAGCAAGAGTCTAGTTCATATTCCTGAGAGTTTTATTTTAAAAGGTGAAACTAATTTTACTGATATAGAAATCATAGAAGAGTCGGATGCAAGGATCCTTGAAGAGTTGAATTATATTGAAGGAGTGGAAGATCAAGCTTCACTTCAAAATGAAAGCAGCCACAATCAGTTTGACTTGTTCTCTAGTTTAGAAGAGCCTGAGGCAACTGAGGCAACTGAGGCAACTGAGGCAACTGAGGCAACTGAGGCAACTGAGGCAACTGAGGCAACTGAGGCAACTGAGGCAACTGAGGCAACTGAAGAAATTGTACCAATACTTGTTAAAAGTAATAGGCCATTGCGTGTGCTTTTAGGGGAAAATACTTTTACAAGTGAACAGCTATATTGGGAACCAACTAATACAGCTAAATTCATGAATACTAATACAGGTATCATCGGTACTATGGGGACTGGTAAAACACAATTTACGAAATCACTCATCACTCAGTTGATACAGAATCAAGATAAGAATGTAAATTCTGCCCCTATAGGTATCTTAATCTTCGATTATAAGTCTGATTATGTAGATGATCCATTCATAGAAATTAATTCAGTACAAACACATAAGCTTTATAAATTACCTTATAACCCTTTAAGTCTCTTTGGGGATACCCCAATGTTACCAGTACATACGGCTCGTAGTTTTTCGGATACGATGGCAAAAGCATTTAGTCTGGGTGTTAAGCAGCAGGCTACATTACGTAAATTAGTTTTAGATGCATATGAGCAAGTAGGCATTGATAAAGCTGATACCACTACATGGCGTTTACCAGCACCAACGATCAAAGATATTTGGAATCTATTTGAGGCTACAGAGCCTTCTATTGATTCATTATATGCAGCTTTGGAAAGCTTAAATGAATTAGAAATTTTTGAGTCGAATAATAATCTATGTTCTAGCTTATACGACTTACTAGATGGTGTATTAGTCGTTGAGTTAGCTGGATATCCAGCTCAAGTCCAGAACCTTGTTGTTGCTTTGACTTTGGATTTGTTCTACTCGCAAATGCAGAAAAAGGGTAAACCCCAAGTTCAAGAAGACTATAGGCAGATTACTAAGATGATTCTTGTTGATGAAGCTGACAATTTTATGTCTCAAGACTTTCCAAGTTTACGTAAGGTTCTCAAAGAAGGTCGTGAATATGGGGTAGGTATGGTCTTGTCCACACAAGACATTACACATTTTAAAACTGGGGAAAATAACTACTCAGCTTATATTCTGACGTGGGTAATTCATCGTGTAGCGCAGATTAGTAATGGCGATATTAAAGCAATATTTAATGTTGATGATAAATCTGAACAAGAGCACTTAATGGAAACGATTCGTAAGCTTGATAAGCATTACAGCTTGTATATTGATGGACACAAGAATCTTGTGAAAATGAAAGACAAGGCTTTTTGGGAGCTATGTCAACAGGTACAGGTTTCTTGAGAGGAATAGTAAATGAGTAATGATGAACCTAAATTAAGTGAGGCCCAATTACGTAAGCAACAAATTTCTACTGCTAAAAAAGCAGCAGAAATTGTGACGTTACGTGAGTGGTATGATTCAACGGTGCATGGATATGAGTTAGAAGAATATTTTAAATATTTTTCTAATTTAGGCAGATTAGGTAAGGAGCTGCATAAACGTGGAGTAAAAAGAGTCACGGAACTATATGAAGCAGATAATGGGCTATTTGTAGAAGCTACTTTTGTGCGTAGTGATCTGGATTTATTAGGTCCTCTGTGTGCTTTGGCCTGCGTATCTAGCAAAAGATCATGAACTCTTTTTTCTCATTTGTATAAAATCTTTTCCAAAATCACTTCTATTATAAAATTCTTCAGCTAATTTTAAATTAAGATTATAAATATAGCTGGAGATATAAGTAATAGATTTAATTTTATTAGGAATTGAAGGATTTTTTTCGTCAATTTTTAAAAAAGATTGATAAAATTTATCATCTATTTTAGGTAAATCATGGCAGGTTATTTCTTTATTAAAGTCTAATAATATAGTTTCTGCATTGTAATTTAATTCATTTCTGAGAGCTGATGGGTAAGAGCTTTGATACATATTAAAGTGAGATAAAATAATTTTATAGATAGCTAACTCTCTATCCGTTGCCTGTGAAATTAATATTTGTAAAATTTTTTTGAATTCCTCCCAAATTACTTTATGTGTCGTATCAACTTTATTAAATGATATTTTAATATTTCCATATCCATCATCAATACAATCAGTTTCAAAAAAATAATTTCCATAACCAATTTTTATTGGTGATGAGTTTAGTGCTAAATAAGCATCATTGATCTTTTTTGCATACTCTGGGGTTAGATATACATAGCCTTTATTAAAAAAACGAAGTAAACAACTTAGGTTGAAAAATAATGAATAATAAAGTGTTACAAAAGACCAACTTCCAGATGATTTATTAATCAATTTATGATAGTCATTTAATTGGATAAATGACTTGTTAAGAAATAGTTCAGATTCACAAAAAATTAGTTTAAAATAATCTTCTTTTTTCAAGGAAATATCAAAGCATAAATTAGTAGTCGAACTGATATTTTGTAAACGGTCGCTTATTACTTTTTTTAATCGCCAGTGGGTTGATTTTTCAACTGGAACTCCATATTGAATCCTCGGGAGAATATATTTGTTCCGTGTATAAATGAAAGCTGTATTGAAAAAATCACTCATTTAAAAATAGCCTAGATATTTATTAGAACAAATTAGATTTATCTATTTCACCATATTGTGAACTATTTTCTTTACGGAGTTCATCTTTCATGTCATTTAAAATAGCAGAATATGTTGCATTACTAGTTCCTTTATACGTGTCGTAGTTAATTCTTGAAATAGGTTCTAAGCAAGCTGTTAACGATTTTACTTTTAAATCTCCAAATTTTTCTAAACTAGTATCAGTGATATCGTGAAAAATTGCTAATGAAGCTTTGAAAATAAGACCGTTAGTTATTTTCGCTTTATTAGATTTACTTTTTATTAAAGTTACTTCTAATGCCGCTAGATAATTTTTTAAACCTTTATAAATAGTTTCTATATCTTTATCTTTAAAAAAGCCACTTTCAAAGATGTCATTCGTAGCTTGATTGAATGTAACACGTGTAATTTTTCCAACCATACTTTTAGATGGAGAAAGTAAACCAGTCATTACACTATCTTCATTAAGTAAATCAAAAATTTTACGTTGCTTGTCTTCTTTTTTAGTTTCTCTTCCTGATAAATTTTTTATATCTAGTAAAAGATTAGTAGGTACACCTTTTTGAGTGGTATTTATATCAATAAATAGATTAACTTCATCCATGGTGTTTAGATTGTTAAAAATTACCACAGGAATATGATAGTTTTTACCGGATTTAAATAAGCCATAAAGTCTATGTTGTCCATCTAAAACCATGAAACCATGTTCGTTTTCTTTAAAGGTAATAGTATTAGCTTTTTTATTGTAGCTAAATTGAACAGCATCTTGGGCACTTAAAATAAGTGCGGATGGAATAATTCCATCTCTATTATTCATATAGTTAGCAATATCTTTCGCTCGAGATTCGTTTAAAGATCTTTGAAAGCCTTCTTTAGGGTCTTGATCTCTTGATGATACGTAACATACTTTTTCTAAAACTTCAGTTGGTAAAACGGCTATATAAAATTCTTGTTTATTTTGAGTACATACTAATGCATTGAAAGAGTGTGTAGACATCAGAAATCCTAGGTTTAATTTAATTAATTTTCTAAATTGTATCAAATAAAATTTAGAAAATTATTTTTTTGTAAAAGATTAAAAAGCAAGTCTATAATGACTTGCCTTTGATTTTATATATTTGCAATCAAACCTTCAGAAGATTTATATCGAACCGACATAGCACCAACACCTCTATGAATATGCCCACGCATTCGATCAAGCAAAACTTTGTTTTCTAAAGGTTCGTCGGCATTGTCCTCAACATATCTAAGAAGAGATAAGAAAAGGTCTGTATTTTCACCTGTTAAAGTATAAGCATTAAATTCAGAGCCATCTTCATTAGGTAGTGGGATATTACCTAAAGGT
Organism: Acinetobacter populi; assembly: GCF_002174125.1. Taxonomy (GTDB): domain Bacteria; phylum Pseudomonadota; class Gammaproteobacteria; order Pseudomonadales; family Moraxellaceae; genus Acinetobacter; species Acinetobacter populi. The sequence goes on along the minus strand of NZ_NEXX01000001.1, from coordinate 14,947 downwards.
CCTTCTTCTAAAGACATCATAAGTGCAATACGGCAAAGTAGATTGGGAGTTAAACCAGTACGTTGCTTTAGCATACGAAGGCGAGTAGTTGCCTCAGATGAAATTTTAAGCTTGCTGTAATGCAATTCTCTTCTCCGTATTTGTACGTTTCAGATCAGTAAAGTACCCTGATAATACTTGGGTTGAAGCTAGTTCATGATTATATTCAAGTAAGTAGCTTTCAGAAATGAACTTTTCTAATTGATTAATATATGAATCATCAATTTCAGTATCAGTTGATAGAATAATGACCTGATGACTAACATGAGGAAAATATAACTTCATTAAGTTATCACGATGTTCCCGATCTAAACGTCCTAATGGAGTATCTACAATCATTGGTAAATGACGACCACTGGTTTTAGCTAGTGCCCATAGCATTGCAATGGCATAAATCTGTTTTTCGCCAGCAGATAACGCTGATTTTTCAATAGAATGCCCATTTTTTTTGATCAAACATGTACTGAAATTTTTCGTATCAATATGAAGGTCAGTAATAAAGTTCTTTTTGCGTAGAAGAGAGTTAAAAATTTCTACAAAGTTCTGACGAACCTGAATAATCTTTTGCTCAAGTAATGCAGTCTCAAAATCAATAAGTGCTTTAATACCTTTAGCTGCTAATGAGTTTTTGTGATTTTGAAGTTCAAAATCAACAACAGCTTCGTTGGCTGATTTTAGGCTACGCTCTACCGTGACAATGTCCCAACTGAGTTTACGATATTCTTCATCTTTCTGATCCAGAATTATATCAAGTTCGCCTAATTTACGTTCTTTTTGCATTAATTCGTCTAAATACGCGTTTGAATCCTCGGCATTTTCTGCCCGAGCAATAGAGAATTCTGTTGCCTCTTTCTCCTGAGTTAGCTGTACAAAACGACTATAAAGCGCTTGAACTTGTATTTTAGTTTCTGATTCTAAATCAATTAATTTTGCCAGAGATTGTTTAGGTTTTGTTAGTTCACTAAATGCAGGATGAAAACTTATCTCTGATTGTGTATTAAAATAACCTTTAAGGAATTGATCTAGGTTTTCCCAGTGATCTTCTGTCCATAATTCTTCTTTTTGTACTGAGCTGCTTTGGAATGATGCCAAAGTTTGCTCAATAAGGTGTCTACTTGCAGATTGATCGGCAGAAGAGGCTTCTAAATGTGTCATGAATTTGGAAATAAGTTTAGGTGCAAACAGAAACGGAAGTAAGTTATTGGCTAAATTGGTAAGCTCTTGCTTACATAAATTAATTTCTTTATTCAGTTGGGATAGTTTTGTTTTTAATTGATCATATTTCAATGCGATTGCACCGCCTTCAGATACAAATCGTAGTCTTTTTTGCTCAATATTTTTTAATAAGGCTTGGTGTTCAAATTTAAGTTGAGCACATTCATTTTTTAAATTTACTTCTTGAGATGTAAGATGATTTAAACGTTGGGTAATAGCCTCAATATCATTTTGATTAGCATCATTCAATTTATTGCGATTTAGATAAGAATGCAGATCTAGACGTAGTTTTTCAATTAGATCAATTCCAAGCAGGTTTTTAATTGCATCTGATAACATAGCATTATTATCTTCAGCAATATCTTGAATTTTCTCACCATCAAAAAAGAAAAGCTGTGAAATACCAAAGGGGATCAACTCTAATAGAAAGTTTTCCCATTCTTGCTCTGGTACAGAAGTAACAGTTTTCCCGTTCTTTTTTAAATCTAGATTTTCTCGCAGTTGGTTATCTGAACCAATGGCCCATGAACGACATACAGTAAATTCAGCAGGAATACTTCCTTCCGTATAAATAAAATTGAGTTCAACTCTAGATGTACGTTCTGGATGGTTATGATTTATCTTACCTATAAGATATTGATGATATTCTTTTTGACTAATACCTAAACCAAGTGCACGTCTACCATAAAGAGCTAAACGGATCGAGTCTAAGAAAGTTGTCTTACCTGCACCATTTCGCCCCCCAATTAAGATAATAGGTTGAGTAGTTGAGGTTGATGAGTTCTTTGGCTCAAGTAAAAACTCTGTGCGCTGACCATATAAACCAATATTATCAAGTATTAATGATTTAATAATCATGGCTTAGCTCCAACATTATTTAATAAATCTAACTGCCCAGATGAAGCTTCTTCAGTAAATGAGGATTCATCATCATCTACTTCAATAATTTCATTAATGTCTTGCTGGGAATTACGAGCAGCTAGAATACTTGCTAAATCACGCCATTCTTCATTAAGTACTTTATTTAATTGGTTATGGATGTTGTGGCGTCTTTTAAGACCATGGGAGGCTTTCTCTACCCCAATTAATTTTACCATGAGCTCTGTAGGGATTTTATGTTCCTTACAAATCGTATCAAGTAGTGCAAAGTCCTGAGTATTGTATAAGACACTATCTTCAATCTGCCAATCTAGTTCAATACCTAAAGTTTCTTTAACGATCTGTGGAACAGAGTCAGCCCAGTCCCCACTTTCTGAACGCCATATTCTACGAATTTCATGTAGTTCTTCAGGATGGATGAGTATGGGAGCTTCACCAATCGGAGCTTCTGCTTGAACTAGTTTTTGAACTTCTAAAAGTTTTCTTAGAAGTACTTTACGGAATTCAAGTTTATAAGGCCCTGGCACGAGTTTACCATTTGCATGGTTAAAGGCAACTTGACCATTACGGCGTTTAAATTCTCGATAGTTGAACTTTTTCTCAGGGTCCTGAGTTGATGACAGTAAATCACGATATTCAAGTAAAGGTTCTAGCCATTCTTCACCAGATTCGACCATGGCTTCCATTGACTTATCATGTTGAACAACGGTACATACCCAGCATCCAAAACGTGAATTACCACAGCTTGGTGTCGTTTTATCAACAACGAGAGGACATTCTCCTGCTTGAGCATTTCTATACATGGTGACAAGTTCACGATTATCATTATTCCAAGGTGACTTGTTCTGTAATAGATAGTTCCAAACATCATCTGTTGAAAAAGTTTCTATCGGTGCAAATACAAATGCATTTAGTAAAGATGAATGGCGAGCTAATTTTGTACCTTTAATTTTATGCATTGCAATGACTTGAGCACGCGTAGCACTTTCTGAAGAGCGAACACCTAAGACAACAACAACCTCTCCAAACTCAGCAACACGTTGAGTAATGAACTCATTTGCAGGTTCAATTTTAAGACGCTCTGTACACCAACGAAATTTGTTACTTGGTGCTGGATAGCCACGACCAAGAAGGTTCACCCAAAAAGAACGTTCTACACGAGGACTTACTTTTTGGACTTTAAAAGGTAGACCTAATTCATCTGATTTTTTTTGAATATTGTCCAAATTCTTATCGATGTACCGAACAATAACAGGTGTTTCGACTAGCGTATCTGAGCTGATCACATAAACAGGTTTTTGTCTTTGTTCTTTAGGAAGATTAGCTAAAGCATTCCAAACTAGTTGTAATGCACAAGTTGAATCCTTACCACCTGAGTAACCTACTACCCAAGGTCTATTGTCAGATAAATAAACTTCTTGAATAGAATTGTAGATATCTTTTAGAGTATTGGTCTCAAAAATGCTCATTTAGACCCTCTTTATATGTATCGCGACTTGCTTGGATAGAATCGAAATAAATATCTTCAATTCTTTGTGATTCAGTGCTCAATGGTATCCCTAAGATTTTTTGAAGATGATTAGTAACTAATACAAGATTATTACGTGATTTATTAATCTTACCTGCTACTAAAACACGACCACTCCACAAGGCTAGATTTTTTCTAGACCAGTCAATTAGCATTAATTTACTCAAATATGATTGCCAATTATTACTATGGTTCTCTAGGAGAATATTACCCACTCGAGCAATAGCCTGTAAAGCTATACCATGAGCATGAATGTAATCTTGTCTTAGCTGAAATGTACTGGTTTTACCCTCGAGTAGATTTAGCCAACCAGGTATGTATTGTATAACTTCTTTCCAGAATATGGTTGAAATATTAATTTTTTCATCTGCTGAAATATCTGATTGCTTAAAATTTAGTAATTCTTTGGTCGCTTGATGCAATGAACTGAATGTAAACAGTTTTGATGATCGATGTGAAATACTTGATTTTTCAAAGTCGGTATAGTCGGAAAAAAGAGGAATTTTATCAATCATTGTTTTGGTGATATAAGTTTGTTCATCCCTATGATTAAAAAGTAATTTTATAGATTGAGCCGGTCTTACTGCATGCATATTAAGGTCGGCAAACATTTGCTGAGAACGTTTTAAACCTGTGTCTGCATAAATTACTACTGAAATGGTTTCATCACCTAGGTAAGGCGTCACTTTTATTGCTTCTTCAATTGCAGCGCGTCTATGCTGTCCATCATTAATAAGTACGGTGGCGTCCATGGAAATTTTAAGCTTTCCCATGTTGTTTGATATTTCGCTTGGTTCAAATTTAACATCACCATCTACACATGCGCATAAGGAAGACATGATATATTCCTTTGGATTTTCAGTGATATATCGGCTTATTTGTGGGATGCGAGCTTTATTGAGTGTTCTTTGAGCTCGGAGTGGAGCAGGTAATGACTCATCATTGAATTTAAAAAATTTAGGCACAAATTTGAGCGGTACCATTATGACATAAAATGCTGAACGTGCCTGTAAACCTTGCATTGCAACGAATTCGAACCAATTGCCATCCATAATACTTTTACAACTTTAATTGAAACCTAAACACAAATGATCATATCACAGGACGTTAGTATTTTCTATTTGGACGTTTACTTTAATTAAATTTACTATTAGATCTAGAATAATTTTAAGTTGAAAACGTATTTGTTTTTATAAAAAGAGTTAGATGAGTTGGCTTGCAAAAAAATCGGTTTTTACAGCAATTTTGTATTCCTACACACAAGACATCTTGCAAAAGTATGATTTTTAATAATTTTGGGTACTATGGGCTGTTCTCATTTGATAAAATAGTTAAAAAATGACTATCTACATGCTTTAGATTGAATATTTAATGACTAAATTGCTGTTTTATTAAATAAAATGTAGACTGATTTGCTTCGTTAAGTGAAATGAGAACACGCTCTAACAACTTCTTAGAAATCATAGTTTATAGTTGTACAAATTTTGACTTTTGCAAGAAGTCTATATAATTCAGGTATACCAGTATCAATGCTATTTTATACAAGAAAGATTGATTTAGTACTGGAGTAAACCATTAATGACGGATATTTAAGCGTTGCTGTTTCATTAATGAAAGCGAATGAGCCTAATGATTTTGCTGTAATGAAACAGTTATTTCCTGCTGTAGATAAGGTTGGAAAGTTTCATGTATTTGATATTGGTGGAAATAAAATTCGATTAATTGCTGTTGTAATGTATCGTGCGAAAAAAGTGTATATCCGCCATGTACTTTCACATAGTGAATATGACAAAGGTTGTTGGAAAGAGGATTAGCCATGAATGCAATGATTAAACAAGCTGTGGAACATTGGCACTTTGTTTCACCCTTACTGAGTAAACCGGAGAATCAGGAAGACTTTGATGCTTTGACTGAAGCATTAGATGAACTACTTGATGTCGTAGGTGATGATGAATCACACCCATTAATGGGATTGATCTATCAGTTGGGTGATTTAGTTTCTCAATATGAAAATGAACACATCCCAATGCCTCAAGGTGATGGTCGTTCAGCATTAGCTTTTTTAATGGAACAGCATCATTTGTCACAATCTGATTTACCGGAAGTTGCAACTCAATCTATTATATCTGAAATTTTAAATGGTAAGCGTCAGTTAAACATTAAACACATTAAAGCACTTTCGGATAGATTTAACGTATCTGCTGACACCTTCTTTTAATAGTAGTTGCATTCTATTCCTCATTTATGATGCCTTTTTTCTATCGTGAAAAATTCTGTTTAAAGCCCGCATAACTGCGGGCTTTTTTGTTGCCTGAAGAAAGGTGGCATATAGAGATTTGGCTTTTTCACAAAAATATTGAAATAGTGACTAAGCCATCGATACTTTTTGCTATTCTAAATCCCCAATTTCTATAAAACCAGGTAATCCTCCCATAAATAACCGAAGTTAAAAGTAGGTGTTAAGTAGCCAGTAGAGGAGGCTTTCCTTTGTTAGCTTGGTGTGGTCTTTCATGATTGTAATGCCACAGCCAATCCGTTCCGTAATCCTGAACTTCTTCTAACGTATCAAACAAATGCTTGCTCAGCCAACTATAACGTATAGTTCGATTATATCGTTCAATATACGCATTTTGCTGTGGCTTACCCGGTTGAATATATTTAATATGAATACCATGCTCAGTAGCCTAGCGTACAAATTCGTGACTGATAAACTTGGGGCCATTATCGCATCGGATCACTAACGCTTTAAATTGCCGATTTGGAGTGGAGTATTGGCAGCAACAATAGCTGGAGTTCCAGTAGAAGCTCATGGTCTACGATAGCCTAGCTGTGATTTAAGCCCATTGGCTTTCATGAGGCGATAGATTCGATTAATTCCACAGTTTTCACTAATATCTTTTAAATCACACTGAATCTTGCGATAACTGTAGATTCCACCTGACTCTAGCCAAAATTGCTTGATCAGTCCTATAAGTCACTATTGTTGTTTGTCCTCATTGCCTGTGTGGATGGAATAAAAGGCTTCTCTGATACAATTTGTGTATTCTTATTTAAATGAACAGCTATTCTCATTTATAGCTGAACACCTGTTCTTATTTTACTTGGATATAAAATATCTATGTTGTTGCATTAAGCTAAACATATATTTATCTTCTTACCAAGTGCTGTTGCTGCCCTTGCAAGTGTTGTAAGAGTTAAACTTGTATCCGACTCATCTAACAGTCTATTCAATGATGCACGGCTAGTATGCATCTTACTTGCCATTTCTGTTTTGGAGATTTTTTGGACTTTCATTGCTTCTGATATTTGCCACGCCAAAACTCTCTTAATTGCAATAGCAGTTGATTCATCTAAAAGTCCTTCTTCCTCCAAGAAGTCATCAAAATTACTTCCAAGATGAATATTGTCGTTAATCATGGCGCATCCTCATGTTCTTGAATTGCTTTGACCTTTGTTTACTTAATTCCAAATCAGATTTTGGAGTGGATTGACTTTTTTGATAAAACCATGAAATAGAACCATAAAATTACCATCCACCGTAAAAAATATACGTGCTATCCCATTAGAAATATGGCTTCGTATTTTCCATAAGTTAGCATCCATCTTACGAACAAGGGGCATTCCAATCGGGAATCCAAACTGTATCGTCTTAATATCAGTTCCTATTGTCTTTTTATCAATAGCAGGCATGTTTTTTAACCAATCTCGTACAGGTTCATTGCCAGCTTCACTCTTGAAAAATAAGACAATTAATGTAGGTTCTATTGGAAGTTCATACATTAGCCAAACTCATATTTGGATAAAGAAATTGTATCATTTTTGGTACACACTATTAAGTGATTTACAATCAAAATTGTCCAACTTAGGTAGGAATGGGGGTTCAGATAGTTGTTGATTTTGCATACAATTCATTAAATTTATCTTGATACCCATATCTAATCATATTTTCCCCATAATACGGAATAGCTTGAAATATGAGAGTTGGAAAGATTACATGGAAATCTAGGTTTGTTAGGTGCATACTAGAAGAATTGTTATATTCATTAAGATTTTTAATTTCATGGAGAAATAATTAGTTACATAATAATTATTAGCACCAAATAGACATCAATTGAGTTTAACCTATTGAAGTTAAAGCATTAAAACTACGTTGACATCGTAGAGGTCTCCAGTTCGAGTCTGGATATGCCTACCAAATATCGCTGTTAAATCAGCAACATAAAGCCCACTGCAAAAGTGGGCTTTTTTGTTTTCGGCATATTTCGACAAACTAAGTCTTGTTTTAATGTGGATAATTCACTGATATTAAGTCAAATGAATTTGTTTACCGATAGCTAATCCATTTAGGTTTTACTATTTTTCATTACTCACAAATATTATGGTTTATTATCTTTTAATAGTGACAATGTCAGTATTGTACCTAAACTTAATATTTTGCTTTGTTCTATATTGTGTCAATAAATTTAACATTGTATTTTTTCGGTAAAGGAAACAATAAGAGTTTTTATCATTAAACTGTGTTTTAAATATTAATAGTGAATAAAACATATTTTTTTATTTTTATTTTAAAAGATTAATAAATTCAATGTTTTAATTTTTGTAAAGTAAATAATATAATGATAAAAGCTGTCTTAAGTTTATCATTGTCAGCATATTTTGTGCCTAAGTATACATTTTAAATTAATAATATTTATAGGCAAAAATATATTTCTTATAACATTTGATATGGGTTAAGTGGCTGAATGAAATTGTATTCTTTTAAAGGATCGACAGATAAGAATCAGAAAAAGTTTTTTTGTCTTTCTTTTTCGGTTTGTATCTCTATATTATACCTGCCCACAACGTATGCAAACGAATCGACTTTAACTTATAAAGAAAAGGTAGCGCGCTTATTGGCACCACCATCGGATGATCGTTATAAGACTGTTCAACTGCAACAATTGAGTGATTTTGAATTCGATCAAAGCAAAGTTCAGGAATTACCAGTTGTAGGGGCGACTTCGCAACCATCTGATTATTCTGATTCTACAGTTGCACTGCCGGGAAAAATCAGTCTGGTTGATGCGATTAAAATTGCTATACAGCGTAGTCCAGATATTGGGCAAACAATAGCTTCTTTGGCTGCACAAAATGCCAATATTGATGTGGCAAAGGCTGGCTATTATCCTCAGCTTTCAGGCGGAATTACCACAGGTGATTTCACTAGTGGGGAGAGGGGACGCCAATTAATTGGTTTAACTGCGACTCAGATGCTTTACGATTTTGGCAAAGTTAAATCAAGTGTATCTGTTCAAGAAGCACAGTTGCAGGTAGAACAGGCAAATGTTCTGGTCGCGATAGATAATATTGCATATGATGTGGCATCTTCGATTATTAATATTGAGCGTTATAAACAAAATGTCCAAATTGCTGAGCAGCAAATCGAAGGAATTCAATATATTTTATCCATTGCCAATTTGCGTGCAAGGGCCGGTATCAGTAGTCAGTCCGATCCAATTCAGGCACAATCTTATCTTGAATCGGCACAATCAAGTCTAATTGCCCAACAATCATTATTGCGTCAATACCAACAACATTTACGTACTTTGCTTGGCTTTGAGGTGGAAAGTAAAGCATGGGAAATTCCTCAGAATCTGGCAATTCTTTCTGATCTTTATGAAGAACCAAAATTTAATATTATTCCACAGATGTTGGTTGCACAGGCTTCCGTTGAAGTTGCCAAGTCTCAAAAAAAGCAAACAACTTTAAGCCGTTATCCAACAGTTTCTGTAAAGGGTTCTCTAAATCAGGCGGTTAATGGCGTGAATCCAAATAACAACAAAGATAATGGTTTATATAGTTCAGTGATGCTTGAAGCATCCAGTAATTTCTATCAGGGTGGTTCTATTGCAGCGCAGGCACGTTCTGCTAGTTATGCAGAAGAAGCTGCAAAAGCAAAAGTGAATGCTGCTTATCTAGATATTTTGGCACAAACACGAACTACCCGTGAACTAATCGATAATAAACAACTTCAAATGAGGGTTTTAAACGCTAGACAAATGACCACAGTAAAAACCCGTGAGTTGTATCAGGAACAATATAAATTAGGTACTCGCTCTATTCTGGACTTATTAACTGCAGAAATGGCGATTCACTCTGCCAACAGTGAATTTGAAAATGCCAGATATGATATTTATAACAGCCTAATACAATATATCAGTATAACAGGACGTTCACGTCAGGTTTATAACCTTAACAATATGTCAATTCAGGGATTCGAGGTGCAGCCATGACCCCATCATTTAATTATCAACCCTGGTTGCAAGCCGTAGTCACGATTGCCAAACATTATCGTATTGAACCATCGGAAGAGCGTATTCGTTTACAATTGGATTGGAACAAAAATCAAAGTGTTGATGATGTCATGCTGCTCATGTGTCGTCAGATTGGTTTAAGTTTCAGGAAAGTCGCATATACCAAGGATGTATTAAATCCATGGCGACTTCCGGTGATTGTAGAATTTCAAGATGGACAGGTTGGTGTCATTGATAAGGCTGATACATCGGGCAATATCAGTATTCAATTTGCTGGTGAGCATGGTTTATCTCAAGTCTATAATGTTGAAACACTTCATGATTTGATTCTTCAGGTTTATATTTTGCGTCCGGAATCTTCTATTCCTGATGCAAGGGTTGATGAATATATCAAGCCTTATCAGCAAAGCTGGTTTTGGTCGATTGTCTTGAGAGATTGGCGACGATATATCGATATTATGTTCGCTTCTCTGATTGCCAATGTACTGGCAATTGCAACGATTATTTTTTCCATGCAGGTATATGACCGGGTCATTCCATCTCAGTCGATTCCAACATTATGGGTACTGGCTGGCGGCGTATTGATTGCTGCAATTTTTGAATTTGTATTACGTGTATCTAGAATTTATCTCTCAGATATTATTGGTAAGCGTGCAGATTTACGCATTTCTGATCGTGTTTTTGGCCATGCTCTAAGAATTAAGAATAATGAACGTTCAAAATCTACAGGAACATTTATTTCACAAATTCGTGAACTTGAAGGCGTCAGAGAGTTGGTAACATCAACAACAATTGGGGTGCTTGCAGATTTACCTTTTTTCTTCTTGTTCTTGGCAATTTTCTGGTTGATTGGTGGAAATCTGTTCTGGGTTATGGTGTTTGTTGTGCCATTAATGATTATTCCGGGATTGTTGGTACAAAAACAACTGGCAAAACTTGCACAAGAAGGAATGCGCGAATCTTCAATACGGAATGCTATTTTGGTTGAAGCAGTGCAGGGAATCGAGGACATTAAATTGTTGCGAGCAGAATCCCGTTTTCAAAATCAATGGAACCACATGAATGAAGTGTCTGCTGATATTAGTATGCAGCAACGTAAGATTGTAGGAATACTTACTGCGTGGACACAGAAAATACAGGGTCTTACTTATGCCATTGTAGTTTTAGTGGGATGTTTTGCGGTTATTAAGGGTGATATGACTACAGGGGCATTGGTTGCTTGTTCAATTTTATCTTCACGTATGTTGGCACCAATTTCACAAATAACAGGCGTATTAGGCCGATTCCAACAAGCAAAAGTTGCAAAAAATAGTCTTGATGAATTAATGCGCAAATCTGTTGATCAGCCTGATCATAGTCATTTGATTCATAAGCCAGCGATTAATGGTGACTATGAGCTAAAAGGTGTGGCCTTTCAATATAGTGAAGAGGATACCAAGCCTACTTTGATTATTTCGAAACTAAAAATCAAAGCAGGCGAGAAAATTGCTATTTTAGGTCGAAATGGTGCAGGTAAAACTACACTATTGCAGTTGCTTTCGGGAATGCAGTTTCCGTTGAAAGGGAAAATTAATCTTGATGGACTTGATCTTTCCTTAATTGATCTTGCTGATGTTCGTCGTGATATGGCACTCTTGAATCAAAACGCCCATCTATTTTATGGCACAATTCGTGAAAATATAACCTTGGGTGCACCTTTGGCTAGTGATGAGGAGGTGATCAATGTGCTTAAGTTCACGGGTGCTTTAAGTTTTGTGGAAGAAAAGAAAGAAGGACTGGATCATCTGATTCTCGAAGGTGGGATAGGTTTTTCTGGTGGGCAACGACAGGCATTATTACTTGCACGATTATTAATTCGTCAACCTAATATCTTATTACTTGATGAGCCAACAGCCTCTATCGATGACGTTTCAGAAAAGCAATTAATTGATAATCTAAAACAATGGTTGGGGCACCGGACATTGGTGGTAGCAACACATCGGCGTGCTGTGCTTGAACTAGTAGATCGTATTATTGTTATTAATGATGGCCAAATTGTCATGGATGGTCCTAGGGATCAGGTACTTAGTCAGCCCACAATTCCTAAACAGTCTCAAACGGGAGAGAATCCATGAGTGAAAAATTAAAAATGCCAAAACACTCGAATCATACCTCCTACCAAGAACCATCATTACCTCGTGCAAGTCTGGTGATATGGCTAATTGGAATAGGCCTGCTTACGCTACTTTTATGGGCATGGTTATTTCAACTTGAGGAGGTTTCCACTGGGACGGGTAAAGTGATCCCTTCTTCTAAAGAGCAAACTATTCAGTCACTTGATGGTGGTATTTTAACCAACTTGTACGTAAATGAAGGCGATATTGTTGAAAAAGGTGAAGTTCTGGCACAACTTGATCCAACTCGTTTTGCGTCAAATGTAGGTGAGTCGGAGTCACTTTTATTGTCTGCTCAGGCAACTGCTGCACGATTAACAGCGGAAGTAAATGGTACAGCATTGGTTTTTCCTGATGCTGTGAAACAGCATCCGAATTTGGTTCAGGAGGAAACAAGACTCTATAATTCTCGTCGTTTCAATTTGCAAGAAACCATATCGGGTCTACAACAAGCATTGCGTTTGGTTGAGCAAGAATTGGCAATGACAGAACCACTTGTTGCAAAAGGTGCAGCAAGTGAAGTTGAAGTGTTGAGATTGAAGCGTTCAGCAAATGATTTAAGAAATCAAATAAATGATGCACGTAATAAATATTATGTTGATGCTAGAGAGCAGCTTTCCAGAGCAAATACTGATATTGGTCAACAACAACAAATTGTGAAAGGACGTTCAGATACATTAAGCAGAACCGTTTTTAAAGCCCCTGTTCGAGGTATTGTTAAAGAGATTGCGGTGACTACAGTGGGTGGTGTTGTTCCTCAGAATGGTAAACTCTTGACGATTGTGCCACTTGATGAGCAATTGCTAATAGAAGCAAGGATATCTCCAAGAGATATTGCCTTTATTCATCCAGGTCAGGAAGCTTTAGTAAAAATTAGTGCCTATGACTACTCAATTTATGGTGGTTTAAAAGGTAAAGTCACTGTGATTTCACCAGATACAATCCGTGATGAAGTAAAACAGGACCAATTTTACTATCGGGTATATATCCGTACAGATTCTGATAAATTATATAATAAAGAAGGTATAGCATTTAATATTACACCAGGTATGGTTGCAACTGTTGATATCCGTACAGGACAAAAAACGATACTTGATTACTTGCTTAAACCATTTAATAAAGCAAAAGAGGCTTTGCGTGAGCGATAATATAACTATATAGATTAACTTATATAATAAAACCCCAGTTATTGGGGTTTTATATTATTATAATTTGTTGGTTTGGATTTAGAATATAGTTTTATAATGTGTTTTTAATATTGCAATTATTTAAAACATATATTTAAAATTTTTATTAAAAATAAGTATTCTCTGATAAGTATTTCAATTTACCCTTAAAATTAGTTTTTTAATAAAAACATTTATAAACAATAACTTAATCTTATTTTAAAAGTGACTATTCAACGTTATACATTTTTGTTCTTAATATATGTGATGAAGTTGTTATTTTTTCATTGAATTGGGTATTTGTTTTATTTATCTTTGTCATGGAGTGAACCTTAAATTAAAGCTTAAAAAATTTATTTTTGATGGATAAATATCCAATTAAGAGGTCGGTATGGCAGAAATAAAAGTTGTTTCTAAAGATACTCATAAAACTTTAGAAGAAGTACAAGGGAATACTGTATCTTTGAATGAAGATTCAGTAATTATATTAAAGATTAATCCAGATGATGTTTTAGAAATAAAAAGAGATGGAAATAGTGCAGTTATTATTCTGAAATCTGGCGAAACAATAATAATTGTTAACTTTTTCAATGAGGGATCAAATAATAGTCTTGTTCTCGAAGATGATAACCATAAGCTGATTTGGGCTCAATTTACTGATCAAAGTGGGGCTTTGCTAGATAACGCAGTTTATGGTTATATCGATAATATAGAGCCCTTACTTTATCATGATGGTATAAGTCCATTATGGGCACTTGCACCTTTAGCAACAGTAGCGGCTTTAAAATTACTAGATAATGATAATCATCATTTTGCTAAAGATACGACTCCACCGGATAAACCATCTACACCGGAAGGCTTTGTAGATAATGAAGGTAACGAACAAGGTGCCTTCCCAGGTGGTACATCAACAGATGACACGACACCAGGTATTGTGATTGGTGATGTTGGCGAAGATACCCCAACATTGTATGTTGATGGAGAAGAAGTCGAATCAGTTTATGATCCAGAAACAGGTACATTGACCCCAGTAAATCCGTTACCGGAAGGTGAGCATGACATCACTTATACCGTGACAGATCCAGCGGGCAACGAAAGTGCACCAAGTGATCCGATCGTGGTGATTGTAGATACCACAGCACCGGATAAACCATCTACACCGGAAGGCTTTGTAGATAATGAAGGTAGCGAACAAGGTACCTTCCCAGGTGGTACATCAACAGATGACACGACACCAGGTATTGTGATTGGTGATGTTGGCGAAGATACCCCAACATTGTATGTTGATGGAGAAGAAGTCGAATCAGTTTATGATCCAGAAACAGGTACATTGACCCCAGTAAATCCGTTACCGGAAGGTGAGCATGACATCACTTATACCGTGACAGATCCAGCGGGCAACGAAAGTGCACCAAGTGATCCGATCGTGGTGATTGTAGATACCACAGCACCAACCCAACTGGCGATTACAGAAGTGATTGATGATGTTGAGTTTGTCACCGGAGTAATTACAGCAGGTGGCTATACCAATGACCGTACCCCAACAGTCAATGGTACAGGAGCAGAGTCAAATGCGCTGATTACCTTAAAAGATACTGATGGTAATGTGTTAGGCACAGCGACAGCAGATGCTGATGGTAACTGGAGTGTAGAACCAACATTAGCGAATCAGCT